>CAXXWX010000006.1:0-290182 GCA_963675745.2 Phycisphaerae bacterium | reverse complement strand
CCCGGGGCTGGTCAGCTTGATCGCCGCCGCGATCAGCAACATCGGGACGGCCGCCACCAGGAGGCAAAGCGAGCCGATGGTCAGATCGAAGCCGCGTTTGAGGATGGCGTTCCAGCCGTGCAGCGGCGTCTGGCGCAGCGAGAGGATTGGCACGCCGTCGAGTTCGCCGACGGTGGGGCGCATGGCGTAGTACGGATTCATCTCGGGCACGATGCGCACGTCGGACATGCTGGTTTCGAGGTCGCGCAGCAGCGCGTTGGTGCGCTGGGCCTGCTCGCCGGGCAAGGCGATGAACACCGAGTCCACGGGTTGCCGCGCAAAGATCTCGCTGAACGCATCGAGCGTCCATGCACGGGGACGCCGCGCAGACGGCCGGTTTGTGTGCGCGGGCGATCGTCCACGAAGTAGGCGACTTCGATCCCCGTCCAGGTGTGCCGGCGCAGGGCGTGCAGCAGCCGTTGCGCCGTCCGCCCGCTGCCGATGATGGCCGCGGTGCGCTGGTTGAGCCCCCGTCGCCGCAACGTCCGCAGCAGCAACCTGGCGGTAACGCGAAACATGACAAAGCAGGTCGAGCCGGTGATCGCGTACGTGAGCACGAACCGCCGGGACGTTTTGCTGGAGGCGGGAAAGGCGTAGTCGATCACGACCACCGCCACGATGGCGACAACGAAGGCCTTGAAGACGTCGCGAATTTCGGCCCAGATCGAGTTGATCCGCCGCGGCTGATACAGCCCGATACGCCAGAAGATCACCAGGTGGGCGACGACGACGAACGGCAGCATGGGCAGGAAAGCGTCGGTGATGGCCGGCGTGCCCTTGGTCGGGTCGACGTGCAGGAACGTGAATCGCAGCCAATAGCTCGCCAGCCAGGCGCACGTGACGGCCAGCGCGTCGGCGAGCACCAGAAACGAGAGCATGAGCTGGTTGTGTTGGCGAAACATCTGCGCAGTATCCGGATGGCGTATCGAGTTCAGTGCTGTGCGCCACCCATCATTGTGCGGTACAACATGGGCGGATCAAGGGGTAGCAGCGCGGCACACCGGAATTGTCACCCCTCACACCTCTTCCGTCGCGGATACCGATTCGGGCTCACCGGTCGGGTCCCAGACGAAGAACGTGAATCCCATGAAGTTGACGACCCGCTGGCTGACGTGTTGCCGCCCAACCGGCTGCGCGCCGCGCTTGACGACGTAGAAACCGCTGACCTTGTCGTGCCAGGCTTGCTTCTTCGGGTCGAGGAGGATCCACAGATGATCCAGCCCAAAGATCATCATCAGCCACACGGCGATAAACGCACGATATGCCCGCATGTAGCCCGGCGCGGGGCGATCCAGCACGAAACGGTATTCGATACGGACGATTCGATAGCCCAACGTGCCGCGCGTCGTCATGCGGAACGCGAGGTTGTAGGCGACGAGGACGAGAAAGGCGACCATGGAGGCAACCGCCTCAACCGCCGGCACCGCAGACTCCGGCACGTACAAGCCGGCCAGAGCCAACATCTCGACCAGGACAAACGCGTTCCACAACACCAGGTCAATCAGCAGCGCCAGTGATCGCCGCCAGAAGCCGGCGTAGTCCTTCCTGTCAAACAGCGGTCCGAGCTGTCCCGACACGATCACCCCCTTTCGGCTCAGTCAAACTCCGCCGGAAGCATTCCGTCGGCGACGTCGCGCAGCGCGTGGGCGTTGACGATCCGCAACTTCTGTCCGCCGGTCTGCTCAATCAGGCCGCTCTCCGCTAGCCGCCGCAGCGTGCGTGAGAGCGTTTCACTGGTCAGGTTGAGGTGGCTGGCCAGGTCGCGCTTGAGCATCGGCAGCGTGAAGGCGCCTGAACCGCCGGTCGAGTCGGCGGCCAGAATGTGGCGTGCAACGCGGCCGCAGGCGTCGCGCAAGACGAGGTCTTCCAGCAGCCCGATCAGTTGCCGGACCCAAAGCGACATGCCGGTGAGCAGTTGCAGACAGAAATCGTGATGGTCGCGCAGCAACTGGCGGATGCGGTCGGCGGGCAACAGCGCGCAGACCGTATCTTCGGTAGCCTCGGCGTGCGCCGGGCACGAGAAACCGCCAATCGCCGCGATCTCCGCAAACGTCTTGCCCGGCTCGGCGAAGTGCAGCACGTGGTCTTTTCCCGAGGGGGCGATCTTGAAAACGCGCACGAGGCCGCTGCCGACGCAATACAGCCCGGGGCATTCCTCGCCCTGCCGAAGGATAATCCCGCCTTTTTTGAAGCGACGGATCAGGGCTTCACGCGCGAGCCGCTCCAGCCACTCGCTCGATAACCCACTGAACAGACCGCACTTACGGAGAATGTCCGCGGCCTGCCGGACGGTTGCTGGTTGCGCGTACACCTAATTAATCTCCGCGGCTTGATCCACATCAAGGCCATTCGCCCGCAATTGTCCGACATTGGGGCGCGGCGGGCAAGCGCCGGACGGACGTGCGGCCGCCGTGGCGGCCACGGCATGCCGGAGGAGCCGTCCTACACCGACGGCCTGCGAGGCGCAGGCCGTTACAGGAAGTCGTCGTTTGGCGTCAACGGTCGACGCAGATGCCGGCCGCCACAGTCAGGCCCGACTATTGGAGCTGATGCATGATCCGTGAGATTGTCACGATTGATGAAGAGCTGTGCGACGGCTGTGGTGAGTGCATACCGTCATGCCACGAGGGGGGCGTTGAAGCTGGTTGACGGCAAGGCGCGGGTGATCGCCGATCGCCTGTGCGACGGGCTGGGCGCCTGCCTGGGTCACTGCCCGCGCGGCGCGATCACGGTTGAGAAGCGCGACGTGGAAGCGTTTGACCAAGACGCCGTCGATGCGCAGCGTCGGGCGGACGCTTCGGCGGCGTGTTCGACATCGGCCACACTCAGTCCCCCACCCCATGGGGTGGGGGACCCAGCATGTCCGACAGCGCCGGCGTCAGGTCCGCCGGCCGGTGGCTGTCCCGGCAGCCGCATGATGAGATTCGATCGCGCCGTAGCTCGCTCCGAGACGTCCGGCGATCAGGATACGCAGGTGCCTGACTCCGAGCTGACCCACTGGCCGGTTCAACTCGGCCTGCTGCCGCCCGGGGCTCCCGTGCTGCGTGAAGCGCGCCTGCTGATCGCCGCCGACTGCGTGCCGGTTGCCTATGCGGGCTTTCACAGCGAGCTCTTGCGCGGCCGAACGGTTGTGATCGGATGCCCCAAGTTTGACGACCTGCCCACGTACGTTGAGCGGCTGGCGGAAATGATCCGCATCAACCAACTTCGGGAGATCGCCGTCGCGCGGATGGAGGTGCCCTGTTGCATGGGCATTCTGTCCGCCACGCTGGAGGCGCGGCGGCGCAGCGGCGTAGACGTACCAATCAGCGAAATCGTCATCGGCACACAGGGAAGCGTACTCGCACAGCGCCAAATCCCCGCCGACATCACCGTTTAGATTGTGAACTCACGATCCGAGCTCGAGGGATCTTGTCCAAAGGAGAACCAATGCATTGCAACCAATGTGAGCAGGTATTCAAGGGGGTCGCGTGTGTCGACGTCGGTGTGTGCGGCAAGGACCCGGACATGCAATCGTTGCAGGAGATCCTGCTGTACGGCCTCAAGGGCATGGCCTCGTACGCCCATCACGCCCGGCGTCTGGGCGTGGTTGACGAGGAAGTCAGCGCGTTTATCGAAGACGCGCTTTTCGCCACGGTCACGAACGTCAACTTCGACCTGGACACGTTGTTCGAGCTCGTGCTGGAGTGCGGCAAGCACAACCTGCGCGTGATGCAGATGCTGGACGAGGGACACGCCCGGCGTTTTGGCACACCTTCGCCGACAACCGTGTTCGAGGGCACCAAGGCCGGCCCCGGCATCCTGGTGACCGGACACGACATGGTCGATCTGTACGATCTGCTGGAACAGACCAAGGGCACGGGCATCAATATCTACACGCACGGCGAGATGCTCCCGGCTCACATGTACCCTGAGCTGCGCAAGTACGACCACCTGGCCGGCAACTACGGCGGCGCGTGGCAGGAGCAGAAACGCGAGTTCGCCGAATTCACCGGACCCGTTCTCGCCACGACCAATTGCGTCCTGATCCCGCGCGAAGTCTACAAGGACCGACTCTTCACCACGCGTGTTACGGCTGTGCCCGGTGGCAAACGGCTGACCACCAACGACTTCTCGGCGGTCATCGAGTGTGCCAAACAGTGCGGGCCGCTGCCTCACCAGCCGGTGCGCGAGACAACGATCGGCTTCCACCACAATGTGTTGCTCGGATTGGCGGACAAGATCGTGGCCGCTGTCCAGGCTGGAAACCTCAACCACTTCTTCGTCATCGGCGGCTGTGACGGCGCCGAGAAGGGCCGCAACTACTTCACGCAGTTCGCGGCCGATACGCCGAAGGATTCGGTAGTGCTCACGCTGGGTTGCGGCAAGTACCGGATTCGCGATGAGGATTTCGGCACGATCGAGCTCGACGGCGTGGGCGAGATTCCGCGTTTGCTCGACATGGGGCAGTGCAACGATGCGTACGGCGCCATCCAGGTCGCGGTCGGGCTGGCCGGCGCGTTCAATTGCTCGGTTAACGAGCTACCGCTAACCATCGTGCTCTCGTGGTTTGAGCAGAAGGCTGTTGCGGTCCTGCTGACGCTGCTGCACCTCGGTGTGAAAGGCATACGTATCGGCCCGAACCCGCCGGCCTTCGTCTCGCCCAACGTGTTCAAAATCCTGCAGGACAAGTATGATCTCAAGCTGACGGGTGGCAGCCCGCAGGAAGATCTGAAAGCGGCGCTGGCGCCCACGGCCTGAAGCAGGCACCGCGTGGAATGATGAATGCAGAATGAGGAATGAGGAAAACGCCGCAGCCGTGTCTCGGCTGCACAAGCGCCGGGATGTCCTCATTCTGCATTCATCATTCTGCATTCCACATTCACCACTGGATCGAGCATGGCCGGTGCGATCGACAAACAAAGTCGCGCGAACGATCGGCGGCGTGCCATCGTCACGGATCGCAAGCTCCGCAAGGATCTGCGGTTGCTGGCGCGCTTCGTGGGCATCTACTGCGCCGGCCGCCACGCCACCGCTGAGAAGGCCCCACTGGCGTTGCGCACGCATGATGTCGCCGCGCTGGGAATCCGCTGTCCGCAGCTGTGCCAAGCGTGCACGAAGCTCATCGCGCATGCGTTCGTCAAGCGCGCCAGTTGCCCACTTGACCCCAAGCCCATGTGCAAGCGTTGCCCGACACATTGCTATGCGCCGCACTACCGTGAAGAGATTCGGGCCGTGATGAAATACGCCGGCATCCGCATGGTTCTGCGCGGTCGGCTGGACTATCTCCTGCACCTGCTGTTCTGAGCGCGCATGGCACGGCCCCGTCTCCGTGGTTCACGAAGACGGGGCCGGCCGGTTCGGTCCACCATTCCGGCAAACAGACGCGGAGTACTACACGCCTCCGTCCTCGAGGCGGACGAGCACACCTTCGGTGTAGCTTTCCTGGTAGCCGTTCAGACCACCGGGCGTGTAATTGTAGATGTCTGAAAGCCCGTACTCAGAGTAGAGCATCAGGTCGCCGTAAACTTCCATGTAGGCCTCGGTCACACCGACTTCCTCGAGTATGCCGTAGTCGACAATGTAAGAGAGCTCGAGATAAGCATAGTCAAAGCCGACCTCCATGTAGAGCACCTCGAACCAACCCTCGGCGCCGTCTCCCATATCAACGTACAGGACGTCACCGACCGCGGTGTACGTATACGGTTCGCCGTTGATCCAATACGTGATGACCTGGCCGGCGAAGGACATGCCAAACTCAGACGGCGCGGTCTCGTCGGATACGAGGTTGCCGTACTCGTTGTACAGCATCTGGTTGAGGTCGGCCTCGCCCCACCAATCACCCTGTATGTCGTCGGAAACATCCCCGTAATTCGGGTCAAAGGGGTTTTCGAGATCCTCGTTGTCTTCGAGCACCTGGTCGATATCGTCGAGGATATCTTCGCCGAAGTCATCGGAGGGATCGAGATCGTCGTCCTTGCCGAGCTCATCAGTGTCTGGAATGGCCCCACCACCTTCATCCGCGACGAATTCGCCGACCGAGATACGGACTGTGTCGTCGTCGGTGTTACCGTTGCCGTCATCGACGGTCAGCACGAAGATGTAGTCGCCGACGGCCTCGGGCACGAAGGTGGCGGTCTCCTGATTGAAGTTGCGGATTTCGGGGGTCACCGGCCCGGAGTTAAACGCCCACTGGTACGACAGCGGGTCGCCGTCGGGGTCTGAACTGCCGCGCCCGCTCAACGCCACGGTGTCGCCCACGCGCGCGCTCTTGTCGAAACCGGCGTCGGCCTCGGGTGGGTTCAACAACTGTCCCTGTGTGATGTCCCCACCCTGAACATCCGGCAACTGGATGGTACCCGTGGGGCACCCCGCAACGAGCAGCATCAGCGCCGGTAGGATGAGGAGTGTTCCAAGTGTGGTCGCCTTGCGTGTCATACTGATCCTCCTGTTCTGGTCCAAAACATGATTTGGGATCCCTAGAGTTGGTTCTTCTGCCGAACCGCCCCCGGCAGGCAGCATCCACCCGTCAAAATGCCACCACCGTGCGAGGGTAGCTCTGTTGTCGATCAGCCCGCAACAAGCAGGCCCGATTATAAGTACCGGCTGGAACAGCATCAAGCGACGCCGCACTGAATGGAACCGTCTCCCGCCGGCGTCGCGTGGCGCGGTACGGGACAACCGGCGGCGCTGCGTCGTACGCTTGGCGCGTGCTCCTATGGGTACATACTCCCGGCGTTGTTCTTTTCTGACAGAGAATTATGGAAAAGTCTGGAAGACCGGGGACCGGGGCACAGTGAACGGAACGGGGGCAGGGCGCTGGGCAACGGGGGCACTTCGCGCAGGTCGCGTGCGCGAGTATGCTCGTGGTCGCGGGCCTGTATCTGCGGCATGTGGGAGATGTTATGCGAATTTTAATCGCTGGTTGCGGGGTCGTCGGCCAGGCGTTTCTGCGCCTCATCGATGAAAACCGCGCAGGGCTCTACGCGCGCCACGGATTTGCGCCACGCGTTGTCGGCATTGCCGACTCAGCCGGGGCCGCATTATGCGACAAAGGTCTGGATATCCCCGCGTTGTTGCGCGCCAAGGAGTCGGAGGGCAGTGTGGCGGCCATCGCCGAGCACGGACACGCCGGTGTTGCCGCCGAGCGAATGATCAGCGAGGTGCAGGCGGACGTGCTGGTGGAAGCCACTCCCAGCTCGCTTGGCGAGCCTGACACCGCGATACAGCATCTCAAGGCCGCCTTCGGCCATGGCGCGCACGTGGTAACCGTAAACAAGGTGCCATTGGCGGTTGCCCTGCCGGCTCTGCGTGAACTGGCTGAGCACAACCGGGTTCTGTTCAGGTTCAGCGGAACCGTTGGTGCCGGAACGCCAATACTGGCCCTGGCGGCACAATGCGCGCGGGGTGACGAAATCCGCGGCGTGCGCGCTATCTTGAACGGCACGACCAACTTCATCCTCTGGCGAATGGGCCAGGCCGCCGATAGTTTCGACGATGCGCTGGCCGAGGCCGTACGCCTCGGTTATGCGGAGACGGACCCGAGCGCCGACATTGACGGGATCGACACAGCCATCAAGGTGGTGATTTTCGCCAATGTCATCCTCGGTCGGGCGGTGACGTTGTCGGATGTGGAGATTGAGGGCATTCGAGGGTTGCCCGCAACCCGGATTTCCGAGGCCGCCAAACAGGGCAAACGCGTCAAGCTGTTGGGCGAGATCGGTGATCAGTTGCGTGTATTCCCGGGCGAAGTTGATGCTCACGGCCCGCTCGATGTCTCCGCCAACCTCAACGCCATCAGCCTGTCGCTTCGTCAGGCCGGTGATGTAACACTGATCGGCCGCGGCGCCGGCGGGGTCGAGACCGCCACGGCGGTGCTACGCGACTTGTTGGATATCTGGCACACGATTGGAGAACGCTCGTGACGGTCATCATGAAGTTCGGCGGTTCTTCGCTGGCCGATGCGGAGTCGATCAGCCGCTGTGCCGCTATCGTTCGCGCGCATGACGCCCAGCGCGTGGCGGTGGTCGTCTCGGCCATGGGGGGCGTCACGGACATGCTGATAGAGCTGAGTGAGGCGGCGACGTCCGGCACACGCATGCGCGTCCATACACTGTTGGGCAAACTGCACGATAAGCACGAACAGGCCGCACACAGCTTCGGCGCCGAGGAGGCTATCGCGCCGCTGCTGGGCCAGCTCGACACGCTCATCGCCGGCATCGGCGCGGTCGGTGAGTTGACGCCGCGCTCTCGTGATGCCGTGTTGTCTTTCGGCGAACGGATGTGTGCGACCATCACGGCGGCGGCTCTCGAGGGGCACGCGATGACCGGCCACGAAGTCGGTATCGTGACCGACGACCATCACACGGAAGCCAACCCGCTGATGAAGCTCTCGCTCCACCAGGTGAAAGAGAACCTGCTGCCGCGTTTGGAGCGTGGTGAACGCATCGTCGTAACCGGGTTTATCGCGGCGACTCAACACGATGTGATCACCACGATCGGGCGCGGCGGCTCGGATCTGACCGCGACGCTGCTGGGCGCGGCCCTGCCGGCCGATGAGGTCTGGATCTGGAGTGACGTGGATGGTCTGATGAGTGCTGATCCGCGGATTGTGCCGGCGGCACATCTGCTCGACCATGTCACATTCGCCGAGGCGATCGAGATGGGTCAGTTCGGCGCCAAGTCGATGCACCCGCGCGCGCTGGAGCCGGCGGCGGAGTACGCCGTCCCGGTTCGCATGCGTAACACGTTCAACCCCGAGTCGCCCGGCACGCTTATCACGACGGGGACGCCCGATGGTGAAACGGTGCGGTCGGTCCTGCGGCTGCGCGGGTCGGCCCTGGTGACGATCGCCGGCGCCGCGATGATCGGCCACGCCGGCACGGCGGCGCGCGTGTTTCAGGCGCTGGCTGATGTTGGCGTGAACATCCAGGTGATCTCGCAGAGCGTCTCCGAGGCCGGCATCTCCATGGTGATCCCACAGGCGCAGTTGGATCGGGGACGTGCCGCGCTGGAAAGGAACCTGGTGCGCACCGGTATTGCCAGGAGTGTCGACATTCAGGCCGACGCCGACGTCGTGGCGGTGGTCGGTGCCGGGATGGCCGGCGTGCCGGGCATCGCCGCCCGGATCTTCGGCGCGGTCGCCGCCCGGGACATTAACGTGATGGCGATCGCGCAGGGGTCGTCGGAGTTGAGCGTTTGCTTTGTGGTCCATGCGGACGCATCGGCCGACGCGGTGCAGGCACTGCACACCGAGTTTGGCCTGGACGGCTGATTCGCCGATAGTGTTGTCAGAACTTCGGGGATTCTTCGGTGTGGAATGGTCATGTTTGACGCGGTGGCAATTGTTGGAGCAACCGGCGCCGTGGGCAGTGAATTCCTCGCGCTGATCGAGCAGCGCGGCTGGAAAGCGCGGCGGCACGTCATGCTGGCTTCCGCCCGCAGCGCCGGACGTAAGCTGCGCCTGGCGGGACGGGACTATCCGGTCGAAGAACTGACCGAGGATTCCTTCAAGGGAGTCGACCTGGCGTTGTTCTCGGCGGGGGGAGATAAGAGTCTCAAGTACGCGCCACATGCCGTCGCGGCCGGGGCGATTGTGGTGGACAACTCCTCGGCGTACCGCATGAACCGCGATGTTCCGCTGGTTGTTCCCGAGATCAACCCGGACGACGCCCGCCGGCACCAGGGCATCATCGCCAACCCCAACTGCTCGACCATCATCATGGTGACCCCTGTCTGGCCACTGCACCGCGTGAACCCCGTGCGCCGAGTCGTGGTCAGCACGTATCAGGCGGTGAGTGGCGCCGGCATGCGCGCCATGCGCGAGTTGGAGACGCAGACGCAGGATGTGCTGAATGGCCAGCCCCCGCGTCCCGAGGCTTTCCCGGTGCAGTGCGCCTTCAACCTGTTCTCACACAACTCGAGTATCGACGAGACGGGCTACAACGCCGAAGAACGCAAAATGGTCGATGAGACCCGCAAGATCTTTCACGACGACTCGATGCGGGTGACCGCGACGTGCATTCGCGTGCCTGTGCTGCGCGCCCACAGCGAGTCCATCAACCTCACATTTGAAAGCCCGATCAGCCCTGACGAGGTGCGCGAGATACTTGCGCAGGCTCCCGGCGTGCGCCTGGTTGATCAGGTCGAACCCCAACATTTCCCGACGCCGATCGAGGCCAGCGGCATCGATGACATTCTTGTTGGTCGCATCCGGCGGGACTTATCGCAGCCCGATGGCCGCGGAATCGATTTGTTCGTAAGCGGCGATCAGCTTCGCAAAGGGGCCGCGCTCAACGCCGTCCAGATTGCCGAGCTGCTCGCCTGAGACCCGCGGTGGCTTTCGGGCCGCGGGCTCTACGGTCGTCATGTCGCCGCTCAGCGCACAAGTGCGGTGCGTGCGAGCTGCCCTGACGTTGATGGGGCCCACGGGTTTACAATGATCGCCGCCCCGGTATACGCGACCGGCTGTATGGTGATGCGCTTATCTCCACCATTAAGCTCGACGGCCATCACGCGTCCGAATCGCAGGCCCACGTTCCGGAACACGGCGTTGGACCCCTCTTCAGAAACACTGTCGTGCAGGAAGAACCCGACCACATCCCCGACGCGGCTCTCAACCGAAGGTTCCAGTGCCGCACGAGCCCGGGACGACCAGGGGTGGCGTAGGTGATGGGATTGCCACTTTCGTCAGCGTACGTGATTTCATCTGCGCCGAAGAAACTCCGGAGATCATCCAGCGAGATGCCGCCCTCAATTTGAGGTCTTAACTCAGGCACACTGAACGCGCCGATGGACAAGCAGCCGAAATTGCCGGCTCCGTCAGACTCGCTCTCGTCACCACCTTTATCTGGTTTCTTCGTCTTCGCTTTTTCCGGAAAGAGAATGACCTCGCGCACACCGTCCGATGCCGAGCTGACACACTCGTCCAATCGATCATACGAGTAGTTATCGTCGCCGGACGCAAACTGTTGCTCGTACTGGTCTACGTGCATTGTGAACGGAATCAGATCGGGGAAATTCAGTTCTTCGAGGCTGAGCCCGGAGAATCTGTCCAGGATGGCGGCTCGCGCGCGGACCGTGGTGCCGCCATTAAACGTGCCAAAGGCAGCGGCGAACCAGAACGGGACACTGCCATTTGGGCTGTCCGGCCCGTAGCTCAGTTCAACCTCGGCGGCGTTGAACGGGTCGATGCCGGTTGTGTCGAGGTCTGTCCAGGGATACTCCCAGTAGTGCGTCCCCAAGGCCAGATCCTCTTCCGCGAGTATCACCGCGGCGTTCAGGCTCAAGTTGCGGCTTGCGACTTCCGCGCCGCGTGAATACGCGATATCCCGAATCTGGTCATACTCCTGGGACAGACCTGTGTCCGTGAAGTACGCGGATACACTGGCCAGTGCCGCCAGATCGGCCGCCCTCTGCAACTCCGTTCGCGCCAGGTAATAGCGGCCCAGGTCAATGGATATCGCGGCAAACCCCATGAACAACACCAGCGAGACCATCACGAATATGGCGACGGCACCGCGTCGTTGTGATCGCATTACACGCGCCCCGTTCATAGCTGTCGCATCCTTCAAGACTGCGCATCCGAAATGTAGGCTGCGCACCTCCACGCTCCGTTTGACAGGCCTTCATCGCACATCTGCCGCGCCTGCAATGCGGACAGGTCGGCTTTCGCGAGTTCGTCGCACAATGCGGCGACGCTGTCGGAAACACGCTTGGCGTTTCCGGCTTCCTCGGCGTTGTCCTTCGCACTGGCCGAGGCCTGCACAAGAACCGACTGGAGCGCGGTCAGCAGTTCGGTGTTGCGTGCTTGCAGGGCAGCCACCGTCTGGCTGAATTCGTCGTAAAACTCCTTTAACTCATCCGTGCGCTGCAACGGGCGGCATTGCGGAAACCGTCCCGCGCGGAGTTCACTAAGGTGGCCGCTGATGACGCGCAGCGGTCCGCAGATTCGTTGCGTCGTCATGGCGCCCCAAACGCCAAACGACGTCGCCGCCACTGCCGCAAAGCCGATTGCGAACGCGATGAGAACAAGTACCGCCTTCAACAAGTGGTGGCCCGCCGGGTCCATAATCCCCGCCCGCACGAACGGCTGCAGGATGCAAAGCAACAGCACACCGAGTGTTGCGCAAGCGGCGAATACGACCATCATCAGCCAAGCCGCGGACTTCCACTGAAGGCTGGCACTAATGACGAGTTGCCTCCGCCGATGCGGTCGCTTGTTATCGGAGGCTGCTGTTATGTCCTGTTGCATCTCCTGACCCTCGTTCCATTGGCGAAACCACTACCTCAAGTAATAAGTAGTCAAAGCTTGTCTCACCAGAAACAACTAATACGCGCCCATATAGTCACACTACACGCGGTTTAGATTTGACACGCCGAGATCCTCGTGACGCGGTCATACAACGGTGCCGGTAATACCGGCCGCAGGGCCACGACAACCGTAGACAGCCGGCTCAGCGGTCTAACATCGCGTTCCAGCGTCCGTTTTTGCCAGCCACGGATATCAGGTGTGCCGCGCATCGCCGCGTGGAGTTTTGGAGCCGCACTAAAGGAGCCCCTCGCGCCGATAGCTCGGCGTGGCGGACTCGTGCGACCGCCCAACGGACCGGCGTCCCCATTGTGCGTCCGCTAACCTCATGTTTGAACGGCCCGCGCGGCCGGGTTACAGTCGCGGCATGTCGGAAGTGCAAGTCAATTCGGAACTGGTGGGCAAGCGAGTGTGCAACGCGGCCCGCCCGGAGTGGGGCGCGGGCGAGGTGCTGCGCGTGCAGGAGGTGTCACACGCCGGCAACCGCGCGCATCGGGTGTCGATTCAATTCGCCGTGGGACATAAAACAATGCTGGTGCCGCCGGCCAGGCTTTCATTTCCCGGTGAAGAGCAACAGCGGCAAGCCGGCTGGCTCGACCAACTCGGTCACTCCACGCTTGACGACGTATTGCGCGGACTGCCCGAATCAGCGACGGACGTGCTCGGGACGCTGCGCGATCGTCTGGCCGCGGTCTTGCCGCTATATGCGTACACTGATGAACCAGCCGCGCTCGTCACCTGGGCCCGGCGACAGTCGGGGGTCGCCGATCCGTTGTCACACTGGAATCGCGATGAGTTGGGGGTGGCCTTCGCGGCATTCCGCGCCGAGCGCGACGCGCACTTCCGCGGGCTTGCCGCCCAACTGAAGTTCACCGAAGGCCCGGAAGCCCTGCGCGAGATGCTTGACACGATACCCGAAGCTCTGCGGCCGGCGGTGAATGAGGCGCTGGCACGTGTGATCTGACGCACTACCGCATACGTTTAGCCGAACAGCTCCTTTATTTTCGCGCCCGGATCGTCGGCACGCAGCAGTGTCTCGCCGATCAACAGCCCGCGCGCGCCGGCTTTGTGCATCCGTTCCACATCCTTGCGCGTCTTGATCCCGCTCTCTGACACGATCGGCAGGCCGGGCGGCACGACCTCGGCGACCTGTTCGGTTGTCGCCAGGTCCACCTGCTGGATTTTGAGATTGCGGTTGTTGATGCCCAGCAGCACGTGATCGCGAAGCGGCTCAGGCACCGCGGCGATGAACTTCATCAGCGCCGCGCGGGTGTGCACCTCGACCAGCACACACAAGCCAAGTCGGCGTGCAGTTGTCGTGTACACGGTCAGTTGTTCGCCGGTCAGTGCTTCGCATATCAACAGAATCGCGTCGGCGCCGAATGCGCGGCTTTCGTGGATCTGGTACTCATCGACGATGAAGTCCTTGCGCAACACGGGCAGATCGACCGCCGCCTTGACCTGCTCGATATACTCCGGTCGTCCGCCGAAATACGTTTCATCGGTGAGCACGCTGAGCGCGGCGGCGCCGGCCCCGGCATACATCCTGGCGATCCGGGGCGGATCAAAATCCGCGACGATCAAACCGGCCGACGGGCTGCGCAGCTTGATTTCGGCGATCAGATTGGGACGCCTGTGTACCGGTGCCGCAATCGCGCCATAGAAGTTGCGCGTCGGCGCCGCAAAAGCGGGGCGTGCGCGGAGTTGCTCCACCGTGCGGTATTGCCGGTCCCGCTCGACTTCCACGCGCTTATTGGCCAGAATCTCGTCAAGGATGTCGGACAAGTGTGATGCTCTCCAATCGCCGTACGTTTAGGGAACCTGATCAGCCACATGCTAGCCGCTTTTGAGAGTGTGTCGCAACCCGCGATCTTCAGCGCCGCGAACACGGCGCTATTGGTTGCCGGCGGGCTGTGCGCCGCCGGCTACGTGGCCTGGCTCGTGCTGAACGGACGTTGGCGCAATCCGTTGTCGGGCGTGCATCCACGGCTGGTGCGCGTGCTGCCTGAAGCCGCCTTGTTCGAGATCATGGCGCCGGTGGCGCTGTACCTGCTCGTACCGGCGGCCGTTCTTCCGCTCATGCTGTCAACCACCGATCAAGCGGAGCTGGCGACTCCCGGATCACACGCGTGGCACGTGGCCGGCGTGGCCGCCGCGCTGGGAAAGGTGATATCCGCGGCGCTGATGGTTGTGATCCTGTGGAAGACGCCGGCGTTTCCAGCGTTAGAGCGCCGCGCCAACGTGGTCGCGCTGGCGGGTGTCGTGTTTGTCGGAACTATGGCCGTTACGACTGTGTGCCTGCTGCAACTCGAGTTCACCAACCGGCTTTGGGAATGGGCGGGCAACGCCAAGGCGGTCCATCCCGTCTTCGAGGCGTATAACGAATCGGCCTGGGGGGACTGGGGGCGCGTGTGGCTGATCGTCTCGCCGGTGGTCATTGCGCCGCTCTGGGAAGAGCTGATGTTCCGCGGCATCCTGCTCCAACTTGTCTGGCGAATCACGGGGCAGGCGTGGGTGGCGGTTATCACATCAGCGTTGGCCTTCGGGTTCATGCACCTGGGCGTTCTGCCCAGCGTGTTGCCACTGTGCACTTTCGGCCTGGTGCTCGGCTACATCCGCCTGCGGTACAGATCATTGACCGTGTGCGTGCTGATCCACGCGCTCTTCAACGCGCGGCCGATGATCCTGGTATTCGTATCGCCGGAACTGGCCGGGCAATAGGGGTTGTGAAGCGACAACGGCCGACTCGCGGGTCGGCCGCTACGCAAGCGTCTTACTTGGTTGTCAGGATGGCGACGAAGGGGTCGATGTCGCCGTTGTTGATCAGGCCGTCACCATCCACGTCGGCATTGTTGCAGCCGGGGTACGCTTCGAGATATCCGCCCGGGCCGTCGTAGTTCGACAGCGCCAGAACAAACGGATCGATGTCACCGTTGTTTACGGCCCCGTCGCAGTTGGTGTCTCCGGGATCGTACGTCGGCGCCTCGCCAAGGCCGGCCTGGAAATTCTGCTGCACCTCGGTTGGATTCAGTGCGCGATCATATGCGGCAACCAGCCGGTACTCGCCATACCAGGGCCTGGACAGCGTGTACTCATTGCCGAGCATGAAGCGGTCGTTGCTGGTATCCAGCCAATTGGAGAAATCACCACCGGCGTATCCGGTGATTGACTGGTCCCCGTCGATGTAGATCGCGGTGGTGCCGATGCCGTCGCGCGTGAAGGCGACATGTTGCAGATTCGTCGTCGCCGTGCCCAGTGCGGTGACGAGCCCGGGCAGACCGTCGATATCCGCCGAGGTACGGATCATGGCGGCGTAGCAATCTCCCGCGGAGCCGGCGTCAAAGCCGTGGCCCAGCGTGACGTTGCGCGTATTCGCCGTGCGCGCGATGGTGATGATGCGGCCCGGCCCGGACTGCGTGGCCTGTGTCGGCATGATCCAGGCTTCAAGCGTGATCTCGTTGGTGGCCTGGCAGGCGTCAATAACCTTGGTGGCGGCACCCAGTGTTTCCGCGCGGGCGGCGGAGTCGAAGCGCAGGCCGTCCTCGGTCCACGTGACCGCACCCAGGTCGCTGATCTCGAGGTCCATCGGCGAACCGACGCCCGACACATCATGCACGGTTGTGCCGGCACCCTCGGCAAAATCGTAGAGGACGACAAGTCCATCGGTGACCCGCTGCGCGCCCTGATGATCAAACGTCTGCTGTGTGCCCGGCGCGATCGGGTTGCCGGCCAGATCTTCGACATCGTTGATCGTCAGCGTGTAGGTCACACCCATCGATAGCTCGGACGTCGTCAGGCTCACGGTGCGCTGGTCCGGTGCGAGCGATGCCGCACTGACGCCGATGCCATTGTCGACAGCGTAGTTCAATTGATCCTCGGCCGTAACCTGGTCGAGGGCCTCCGAGAATATCACGGTGACGCGCGTCGCATCTCCGACCGAGGCGGCGGATTCGACCGTCGGCGGCAACAGGTCTTCGGTTACCGCGCTGAAGATCTCGGTGGTCGGTCCGGTGTAGCCGGGATCGTTCGGGTCGCCAAACACGCTCTCACCGTGCCAGACAATCACACCGCCGGTCATCGGCTGCGGCGCCCAGTCGTCGTAGTCGTTGTCGGTGAGCTGGTAAATCGTGCCATCGTCGTAAACGTAGATCTCCCAGTCCTCGCCATCGAGCCCCTGCCACGTAATACGGCCGTTGTTGTCGATCGCCGGATACTGGTCATGCGTGTTGTTCGTGGTGATGTAGGCGCCGTTCAGCAATACCTCCCAGTCATTGCCGTCGCGCTGCATCCAGACGACATCCCCGGCATCGTTGACCTGGGGCCACCAGTCGTTCACGGCGTTGTTGCTCAGGCGGGTGACCGTGTAGCTGGTACCGGCACCGGCGCGAGTGGCCGAGTAGACCTCGCCGTTGGTGGTCGAGTGCCAGGCGTGCCAGACTACCTTGCCCGAATCGCTGATCTGCGGATACTCGTTGTGGTAGCTGCCGCTGGTGATCTGCTGGAAGTCGCTGCCGTCATAGTTGGCACTGTGGATCTCGAAGTTGTAGCCGTCGTAGGCCATCCAGACGACCCGGCCATCATTGTTGATCCGCGGCCAACAGTCGTCGGGGCGCTTGCCCGTGCCGCTGTAGACGTTATTGGTGATCTGGACAATATCCGTGCCGTCGGCATTGGCGCTGAAGACCTCGTAGTCCTCGCCGTCCCAGGCATCCCAGACGATCCGTCCGCTGTCATTGATATCCGGGTGCCAGTTATTACCGTCGCCTTCGGACAGGAAGGCCTGACCGGTGAGGCTGCCGTCGCTGTTGCCGGTGACCACCCAGAAGCGCTTGCCGTCGAAAAGCTGCCAGACGATCCGCCCTGAATTGTTGATTTGCGGCGCGTCGTTGAGGTAGAGCGTCAAGTTGGACACGTTGGTGATATCCGTGCCGTCGGTGTTGGCCGACCAGATGACGCGCCCGCCGAAACCGTCATCGGCCTTCCAGACCATGCGGCCGTTGTCGTTTACGCGCGGGGTCCAGTCATCGACGTTGTTGCTTGTGATGGTGACGGGCGTCACGCCGTAGGGCACCGCCGGCGGCGCGGGGGCGCCGCGCTCAAAGTCGCCGTTGCTCTCGGAATGCTGGTTGAAGTTATAGAGATACTCCCACCAGTTGTTCAGGCGGCTATAGCCGTCGAAGTTGTTGGTGCCGTCGAAGTGGGGCATGTGACCGTACCACCACTTGAAGTACTCGAATTCGTAATTGCCGCTTTCGCCGAGCCCCCAGGTCTGGCGGTTTACCTGCTCGATGGGCCCATTGGGGTCGGGGAAAGATGCGTTGCCGACGTATTGATCCATGGTGGCCCACTGCGGGGCGTAGCTGTCGACTGTTTGCGGATTGGCGTAGTCGTAGTGGTCGTCGCCATTCGCGGGCAGGTGTGCCGATCCGATGCCGTAGACCGACGAGATGGTCGTCTGGCCGATGTTCCAGCCGAAGCGATCAAAGATCGTGCGGTTGCCGTTGACGTCCCAGCCGTTGTAAACAAGCTCGATGGTCGACTCGGCGCGATGGCCGGTCGCATGCAACGAGACCACACGCTCGTAGTTCCACCCGGTTACGCAGAAAATCTGCGACGAGGCGACATACGGACGCGGGCCGGAATTGCAGTAAAACCCGTTGTAGCCGGCCATCGTCGTTTCCCAATAGCCGAAATACGGCGCACCGTAGATCGCCGTCTCGTCGATTTCACCGCGATCAACGCGTCGGGCAAGGTCGTAGTTACGTATGATGGCGGCATAATCAACGCCATCAGGCATGTGCCAATTGCCAGAGAGGTATTCGGCCTCCGTGTACTGGAACCCATCCTCCTTGATGGGCCAGAAGTCCATCTCGAGGTAATACGTAAGGCGCATGTTTACACGCTCGTGCGAGCCGATCTGCATGCCTTCGATAAACGCGTCCACTTCGGTGCGCGGGTTCCACCAATTCCAGAACTCGTGCAGGCGCTGATTGCCCTGGCTTGTCAGGATCGGGTTGTAACTGATCGTCGTGAAACGCGGATACTGCTTCACCGCCGGCTGGGCCCTTGCGACGCCGCATATCACAAAGCTCGCCACGCCCAACGCTGCCCAATTCCATCGAATCATGCCAAGGCTCCTCTCGCACACTCCTGAAGTGCTGCTACTCGCCCGCCAGCAATGCCACAAACGGATCAATGTCCGCGTTATTGACTGCTTCATCACCGTTCACGTCCGCGTTGTCACATCCGGGGTACGTCTCCAGATAGCCGCCCGGGCCGCCGTGGTTCGACAGCGCGAGGACAAACGGGTCGATGTCGGCGTTGTTCACAAAGCCGTCGCAGTTAACATCTCCCGGCGCGAACGCCATCGACGCCGTCGTGAAAATCTCTGTGGTGGGGCCCACGTATCCGGGTTCGTTCGGATCGCCGAGCTCACTCTCGCCGTGCCAGGCGATTGGCTGGCCGGCGGCGATGTCGGGCGCGCGGTCATCGTAGTCGTTGTCGGTGATCTGGTAGATCGTGCCGCCTTCGTAGCTGTAAATCTCCCAGTCCGTGCCGTCCCAGGCAAACCACACGATGCGCCCGTCATCATCAATAACCGGGTGCATGTCGTGGGTTGCGTTGGCGGTAATGGGTGTGCCGTTCAGCACGATCTCCCAATCCGTGTTGCGTTGCTGCCAGACAACGTCGCCCGCCGTGTTGACGCGCGGCCACCAGTCCATCACCGCATTCGACGTCAGACGCTGGACGCCGGTGCCGTTGGCGTTGGCGGAATAGACCTCAGCGTTGGTGCTGCTGATCCAGGCCTGCCAGACCACCTTGCCTCCCGCGCCGATCTGCGGGTACTCGTTCTCATAGCTGTTGTTCGAGATGTTGATGACCGAGCCCGGATCGTCGGCGTCCGCCGCGAATATCTCCCAGTTGACCCCGTCATAGCCCATCCACACCACGCGGCCGGCGTTGTTGATCCGTGGCCACATGTCATCGCGCGGCTTGCCACTACCACCGTGAGTGTTGTCCGTCAGGCGCGTAATGTCCGTGCCGTCGGCGTTGGCGCTGTAGATCTCGTAGTCCTCGCCATCCCAGGCTTCCCAGACGATTCGGCCGCTGTCGTTAATGTCGGCGTGCCAATTATGGCCCGGCCCTTCCTTGAAGTAGCTCTGCGAGCCCGAACCGTCGGCCGAGCCGGTCAGAACCCAGAATGTCTTGCCGTCGAAAAGCTGCCAGACGACCTGCCCGACAGCGTTGATCTGCGGCAGCTCGTTGACAAACAACGTGAAGTTGGACACGTCGGTCAGATCGCTGCCGTCGGCGTTGGATGACCAGATCGTCATCCCACCAAAGCCGTCCAGCCCCGCCCAGACCACGCGACCGGCGGCGTTTATCCCCGGGCGCCAGTCGTCGGTCCCGTTATTGCTGATGTTGCCGCTGGGGCCGGCGTACGGCTGTGCGGCCGGCGGCGCGCCGTTGACCGTGTTGTCGTGGCCGTTGCTGTCGTAGTGGGCATTGAAGTTGAAAATATACTCCCACCAGTTGTTGAGCCGCGTACGGCCGTCCTGCGAGTTTGTTCCGTCAAAGTGCGGGTGGTGCCAGTAGTACCAGTTCATGTAAGTGCGGTGATAATCAGGGCCACCCCACGTGGCGCGCGAGACAGTCTGCGGCGCACCGGTCAGATCCGGGAAATCATCGGGGTCGTTGGGATCCATGGTCAGCCACAGACCTGCCGTGCTTTGCACTTCCTGGGTATTCGCGTAGTCGTAATCGGAGTCACCGTTTGCCGGGAAATGGCAGTTGCCGATGCCGAAGACCGTGTGCCCCGCTGAGCCGGAGACGCCGATGTTCAGCGTGTAGCGATCCCACAGGTGCTGGGGGTTGGTCATGCTCCAGGATCCGTACACCTGGCGCATGATGGACTCGTCGCGGTGGCAATTGCTGTGCAGCATCTCCGCCACGCCGCGCTCATAGTTGAAACCCAGAATAACAAAGACGTTCTCGCTGGGGATGCGCTGTTGCGCTCCAGAGTTGCACCAGTATCCCCCATAGCCGCACATGGTGGTTTCCCAGTAGCCGAAGTAGGGGGCGCAGTTATTGTTGACCTCATCGATCTCGCCGATGTCGACACGGCGCGCGAGATCGAAATTGCGCGTGATGTACTTGTAGTTGACCATGGTCCCGGTGTGCCAGCCGCTCCACGTCGAGACGCAGTTCATGTAAACAACGTCGTCGTAGCGGAACCCATCCTCCTGGAGCGGATACTCATCGACGCTGAGCTCGACGGTCTGCCGGAAGTTGACCAGCTCGTGGCTGGAGGCTTGCAGGTCGGCGACGTATTCGCCGTTGAGCCAGACCGGGTCGTTCCACGGTGCGATGTTGTTCGCGTGGAGCCGTTTGCTTTGAGCCTCGATCCAGGGGTCGTAGTTGATGGTGTACATACGTGGACAACGTCTGGTTGCCGGCTGGGCGAGCGTGAGCGAGGGGTACAGCAGTAGCGTGAGCGCCACGATGACGGCCGAGCGATGGGCACGGTGCATGCGAAATCTCCACAGAGCGTCGCCGCCGGCCAGAAGCCGGTTGCAACGCCCATGTGCAATGAACCGGTTCAAGCCGTTTACTATTGTAATCCTACAACCGTGCCGAGGGCGATACAACAAAAACTCACGTCGTTGACGCCAGTTTGCTGTTTCCGGTATTCAGTGTTCAGTGTTCAGTTTCCAGGAGCAGAAACGGACTGCCGAACGTCGGTGCCCGTCGCTGACGGCTTTCTTCGCTTCGGCTGAAAACTGATCTCTGAACACTGAAAACCCGGCACCGATCGCTGACAGCCAATAGCTGGCCGCCGACCGCTGAATGCTGACCGCTGACAGCTCGCCGCTATACCGCTACCATTCAACGCCACCCAAACCGCGAGGCAGCCATGGAATCACACCGCAAGGAGCTTTGGTTCAACGTCCCCGGGCGCCGGGGATTCGTCAATATCACGCCGCAGGTGCAGCAGGCCATCGCCGATAGTGGCGTTCAGGAGGGCCTGGTGCTGGTGAATGCGATGCACATAACGGCCAGCGTGTTCATCAATGACGACGAACCAGGTCTGCATGCTGACTACGAGAAATGGCTTGAGCAGCTCGCGCCGCATGCACCGACCTCGCAGTACCGGCACAATCTGACAGGCGAGGACAACGCCGACGCCCATCTCAAGCGTCAAGTCATGGGGCGTGAAGTTGTCGTGGCGGTGACGGCGGGGCGACTCGATCTGGGGCCCTGGGAGCAGATCTTCTACGGCGAGTTTGACGGCGGGCGTCGTAAGCGGCTTCTGATCAAGGTTATCGGCCGCGGCTAGCAGACGATATTCGCAAGCGGTCCCGTAAGCGATGTCGATTCGCCGAATACGGGCTTTTCCGCGTGAAAAATGCGTTGACATTCCGACACGCCGATGCCTAAAATCGAGTTTGTAGTTGAAGCGGAGGAGGAAGGGACGTCCCTTCCCATTGTCCAATTCCACGTGGGCTAGATCGCACAGACCAGGAAATCTGGACGTGCAGAAAGGAGGCGCGCCGGCGCGGCCGGACCGCTACTGCCGTTGGTCGAATGGAGGACGTCTGGATCATGGCACCGAGGAGGGTGCCGTGGTTTTGCTGTTCGGCCCAGGTGCGGTGCGCTGCGTGGAGAAACAGCGAAGCCACGAGCTCGGGAAGAAAACGCGGGATGGTCCCGCGGCGCGGCTCGAGGGTTCACATTATGGAGAAAGAGGAGTAGGAGATGAGGAAAGCACTCGTATTGGTTGGCGTGCTCACCATCGCCACGCAGGCGTTGGCGCTCCCGCCACTCACGGCACAGGATATGGGCGACGGGATTGCGCCACCGGCGGCACTGGTCCGCGCCTCGGAGATGTCCGGCAATGTGGGTCGCTCGGTTGAGGGTGACACGTTTGACGCGGTTGCCATGGTGCAGGATGGGATCAACGCGTTTTGGCTCGACGACTATCCGGACAACTTCCAGTTTGTGGCCGGCACCTCGACGGACAACGGCGCGAATCTGATAACCGCTGCAGATATGGAGATTGCGTTCACCGAAACCATGACCGCCCCGAACACCTATTTTGTGCAGGCCAACATCTACACTGTCGACGGCAGTCCGTGGGTGCCGGTCGGTGCGCTCAGCCCGAATGGCGTCGTGTACAACAGTTGGCGAATGGACGTGGGCATTCAGGGAGCCGGCGTCGACACGCTCGCGCCGGATCTGACCGGGTTCACCGGCATTAACGTGCTGCAGAGTGGCCAGGCCGCCTGGGACAGCACCGGCTTGCTCGGCACATTCCCCCTTACGCTCGAAGGCCCGTACGCGACCAACGAACTCGGCGGTGTTGGCGTCATAGGCCTTGGTGGTGCGGACATTGGTGGGTTCGACTACAACGAAATGGCCCTGTTCTGGGAGTATGAGTTGGTTCCCGAGCCGGCCTCGTTCTTGCTGCTGGTTCTCGGCGCGGCGCTGATTCGCCGTCGCTAGACTCTTAATAGAATTGCCAGGAAGTGCCGCCTGGCAACCCTGACTGCTCACAACCCCCTGACGCGTCTGCTCAACGCGTCGGGGGTCCTTTTTTTAGGGAACAGGGAACGGGGAACGGGGAACGGGGAACGGAGCGCGAATTGGCGATGGACTTCGTGGGCAATTCTGCACGATGTCCCGTATATTGTCGACACTTCGTGGCGGCTGAAAAAATCTTGACATTTCGGCCTACGCAGGCCTATCATCGTGCTTATGGGCATAGAGTGGGAGGAGGTGGTGGATGCCTTCCATGGGGCCAATTCCATATCGGCGTGATCGCATAAACCAGGGATGCTGGACGTACGGAGAGGAGGCGCGCCTGCGCGATCGGGTCGCTATTGCCGTTGGCCAAATGGAGGCTGTGTAGATCGCGACGACCAAGTGGTGGTCGCGGGTTTGGTTTCAGGGACATGGGCGCGCTGTAGTAGAGAGGTGAAGAGGCGAAGCCGCGAGCCTGAAAATCTGCGGGGCGTTCTCGCACGGTCGTGTGCTTCGGGAGAGGGTCTGGGCTGGGGGCTAACGCAGCCGTACAGGGAATGACACACGACATTCCACTGTCGGCGCAAAGCCCGCATCCCACCACAGTCAGATGGAGGAGAACGTGATGAGGAGATTGGCTTTAATGTCATTGGTCTTGGCCGTGGTGGCAGCGCCCGCCTTGGCAGGACCACCCGGCGCCGTGCCGCAAGGCATGTTTGCGCAGAACAGCGCCTTCGGGACGTCGCCACAGCCGAGAGACTGGCCCCACGATATCAAGTGGGAGCAGGGCGAGTTTGATCTCAGTGGTAATTCAGCCGCAAGCTGGATCGACAACGACACGCCCAGTGATGCCCAGACAGTTGACGACTTCCTGTGCAGCGGACTGCCCAGCGAGCAGTTCATCACCGACATCGAGTTCCCCGGGTTCTCGTACTACGGTGATACATACCTGGACAAGATCCGCGTTTCGTTCTACACCGACGTGCCGGCGGTGCCGGGCGTCAGCGAGAGCATGCCCGGCACGTTGCTGTACCAGTACGACGTGGAACCGGCAGACCAGAACGGCATCGGTTGGCAGGCGATCGACTTCTACCACACGAACGGCGTTGACTTCACCTCAGGGTACAAGATCAACCTGCCTCAAGATCAGTGGTTTGACCAGGGTCTGACGGAGCAGGTGCTCTGGCTCAGCATCCAGGGCGTCATGGTCGACGATGGCTACGGCGATTACTTCTATTGGGGATTCCGTAACTATGGCCTGAACTGGGGCGACGACGCGGCGTTCCAATCCGACACCTTCGGCTTCGCTCCGTGGGCGCATTGGGGTTACAACAACAACCTTGACCCCAATGGCATTCCTTATGGCACCGACATTTATGAAGGTCTGCTGCCGGCGGGCTGGGATTCAGTCGATATGGCGTTCCGTCTGAGCGGAGTGCCGGAGCCCAGCACGCTGTTGCTGCTGCTCCCGCTGGCGACGTTGATTCGCCGTCGCTAGTCGATTCTCAAAAGACTGCCGGGACGTGCCGCCTGGCAACCCTGACTGCTCACAATCCCCCGACGCGTCTGCTCAACGCGTCGGGGGTCTTTGTTTAGGGAACGGGGAACGGGGAACAGGGAGCGGGGAACAGGGAACGGGGAACAGGACGACGGCATTCAGAGGTGTCTGAGGCGCTGGCCGGCTCTGCGATGTGTGGCGACCAGGGGCATCTCCTCGCACCGGTATGCGCCAACATCGATCGGGAACAAGGCTGCGCCGTCCGGGCCGGTCACTTGCCCGCCAACCGCCGTGATCAGCACCCAACCGGCGGCCAGGTCCCAGAGTTTTGGATTGTCGGCGATGGCCCCGTCGAGCTGGCCGGTGGCGACCAGCGCGAGGTGGATCGCCGTTGATCCGAAATTGCGCGTGATGCAGCGGTCAAACCAGTCTAGCACGTAGTCGCGCACCGGACCGGCGGCGGTGCTTGGAATCCCCACGACCAGGCTGCGGTTTGGCGGCGCGTCGCCGTCGGCCGCCGGCAGGGTCTGATCATTGCGCAATAGCGTCCCGCCGGCGCACGCAGAATAGAGCACGTCGCGCTGCGGGTCATAAATAGCCCCCGCCACCGGCACACCTTCCAGCAGCACGCCCACACTCGTGCAGTAATCGCCCATTCGCCGGACGTAGTTGCGCGTGCCGTCGATTGGGTCGATGACCCAGCAGGGGCTGCTGTTCGACGGGGGCGGCAGCGCTGGCTCGAGCGCGAGCTGCTCTTCTGCGATCACCGCGTCATCCGGGCGCGCCTCGTGTATGACCGCGATCACCGCCGCCTGGGCAGCCTCGTCCGCGTCAGTGACCTCACTGCGGTCAGGCTTGAGGCGCGCATCAAGCGTGCCGGCGTGGCGCTCCCGGGCGATCCGGCCGCCAGCGCGCGCGGCGCGCGCGGCCAGCACACGGAGAGCCGACAGGTCGGTGTTGCTACGCGTTTCGTTGGCGGTGCCGTTCACTTGCCCTTCTTGCCATCCTTGCCATCCTTGCCTTTGCGGCCGGATTCGAGCTTGGTGGCCTGATCGGCCTTCTTCTGAATCTCCTCAGCCTGCTCGGCTAGGTGGCTGAAGAAACGCGCGAGGGGCCCTTTCTTCCGCGGCTTGTCTGGTGGCGGTTTGTCCTTCTTCCGCTGTTTCTCGGCTTCGAGCTGTCGCCGGATCACCAGCGTTTCAAAAATGCCGAACACGTTCGTCGACATCCAATACAGATTGAGCCCCGATGGCATGTAGTAAAAGAACAGCGGGAACATGAAGCTCATCATGACCGCGATCATGTGCTGCTGCTTCATCTGGGCTTCGAACTGCGAGACATTGCCGCCAGACTCTGCGCTCTTGCGGGCCTGATCACGGCGGGCCTGTTGGCCGGGCTTGGGCATGTACTTCTGCTGCACGTACATGCTGACGCCCATCAGAATCGGCAACACGTTGAGCATCGGTATGTGCGCAAACCACGAGGGCAGAATCTGCCCGAGGATGGGAATGGTGAAGCCCGCACCGCCGAAGGTTATCAGCGCGTCCGGCGAGGATAGATCCCTCATCCAAAAGACAAACGGCTGATGGCGCAGGGCCACGTCGCCGTTGAGCGAGATCCACATCGCCACCAGGATGGGCATCTGGATGAACATCGGGATCATGGAAACGAAGCTCGCCATCGGGTTGACGCCTTCCTCGCTGAAGAGCTTCATGGTCTCCTGGTTCTGTTTGGCCTTGTCGTTGGCGTATTTCTCCTTGATGGCCTGCATCTTGGGCTGGATTCGCGACATGCCTTCCTGGGTGCGGAACATCGACTTCTGCTGAAAGACGGTCAGCGGATGCAGCAACGTGCGGATGATGATGACCAGAATGATGATGGCCACGCCGTAGTTGCGCACCACCGCGTGGATTCCGTGCAGCAGCCACGACATCCCCTGGGTGAGCCAGCCGAAGGTACACATGCACGTGCGGTCGGCGAACTGGGCGATGCCATAGCCGAGCTTGGTTTCGTCGGCATAAGCCGGGTTCACCAGTGCAAGGTCGTCCGCGTTCTTTGATCCGGCGTAGATCTCAAAAGAGATTCGCTTCGCGTCACGCGGGTTGATCATCAGCGCCGTTGTGACAATCTGTGAGATGAGGTCGCCATCACCTGTGTGGTCCGCGGGGCCGGGTACAACGACGGTGCCGGACACCGACAAGACAAATGTCTGCTGCGACTCACCTTCCTCGGGCAGAGGTCTGGTGAAGACGCCGAAGTACCGGTTCGATAGCAGTGCCCACATGAAGCGCTGTGTACTCGTTTTGGGCGGGAGTTTCACCGGCTCCCCGACGGCGAGGTTGGCGCGAGTTTTGACGTGGGCCAGCGTAACCACTTCACCATCGTCGAACGCCGTCATCAACCGCCGCATGTCGTACTGCATCTGCTCGCGCGGAATTCCGAGCGGGCCATCCTGTTCCAGGGCCACGGCAATCGGGCTTTCGCCGAGGTTCTCGACTTCCAGCGACAGGTCGATCAGCGGCTGATCGGGTATCAGCGTATACGTCTTGGTTATGCGCAACACGGCGGCGCCGGGATCTTCGGCGGCCTGGAGCGTGGTCTGGAACGCGACCTTCTGATCCGGGCTCTCCGGGTCGCTCGGCAACATCCGCCACGTGAGGCTCTCCAGCGAGCGTGGCTGGTCGCCGATCCAGATGCGGGGGGTCTCGTATGAGCGCCTGGTCCGCCGTAAGACCGGGTCTTCGACGGAATAGAGCAACTGGTATGGCTCGGGCTTGCGGGGCGCGGCGCGATAGCGATACCGGGCTGTCGCCTCCGGCTTGACCCGCTCGGTCAGACACAGACTCTCCATGGCCGCCCCGACGGGCGACAAGGTCGCGGTGAGCTTGTCGCGCGGACCGCCGCCCAGCGTGACGTTGTCCACGCTCGGGCCCTGCGTGAATACGTACTCGGGCCCCAGAGCAACGGCATTGGTGGTCGGTCCTGATGCCGGCTGAGTTGCACTGACGGCCGGGATCGGCGCCGCGGGCTGGGGCGCCGCCGCCGTCGGCTGCACCGGTTTGGGTGGAAAGAACCGGGCGCGGACGAAGTTATACGCGAAGAACACCGTCAGGGCGGCGATCATCGCAACTATGAGTCGACGGGTTTCCATGATCTCCTACTTGCGGCGGCCGCCGCCACGAGGCGGTGTGGCCGCATACTCATCCTTGATCGCGATGACGCGACCGGACTCGGCCGAGCGCCGCGCGGCGTCCAATACACGCATCAGCCGCAGCGTCTCACGAGGTTTTACCAGCGGCTCGGCCTTGGCGCGGATCACGTCTCGGAAGTTGCGATACAACACGTCCCAGTTGTCCTTCTCGCGTCGAAGCATGCGCACGCGCTCTTTGCCACTCGCGCTGCGCGTGGACAGCCGGCCCTGATCATCCACAAAGCGATAGCCGCCGGTCGCGCCGTTAACGGCCCAGGTCACGGACAATCCGGTCTGCGCGGCAAGAGCCGCTTCGACGGTGGCCACCAATCCGCCGGCGAACCGCAGCGTCAGGATGAACTGGTCGTCCGCATCGGTCGTCCAGCGCCGGTGATTCAGGATGGCGTACACGCTCTCGACCGGATTGGGCGCTAAAAGCAGAAGTTGATCGACGAAGTGCGGGCCGAAGTCGTACAGCGCACCGCCGCCGTAGGCGGCCTCTGTGCGCCAAGCGGGGCGATAGTGCTTGACGCCGAAGGTCCGCATGGCGTCGGTGTACCACCACTCGGTGAAACGAATATCCTGCAACTCGCCGAGCCCGCCCGCGGCGAGGGCCTTGCGCGTCGTGAGATACGGGCCGTCGAAGCGTCGATTCTGAAAGGTCATCAGGCAGCGGCCGGCTTTCTCAGCCGCCGCAAAAAGCCGCTTGGCCTCGCGTTCGCTGCGCACCAGCGGCTTCTCGCACATGACGTGCTTACCGGACCGCAGCGCCGCCAGCGTGGGTTCCACGTGCGCGTGTGACGGCGTGGCCACGACGACGGCATCGAGCCGTTCGTCGGCGATGAAGGAACCAAGCTCATCATGGACGGCACAACCATAGCGCTTGGCGGCGTCGCGCCGACAGGCGGGCGTAATATCGAACACGCTGCGCAGGCCAAGCCCGGGCGTGCGCTGAATCGCCTCCGTGTGCCAACGGCCCATCGCGCCGTAGCCCGCAACGCCGATATTCAATGCCAAGACGACGCTCCCTGGGTTTGCCAGTGACAATAGCTGTGCCGCGTTCGCGGCCAAGTCGGGCAATTGTAGTCGGATGCCGCCGGTGTGCAAATGCGGCGTGACGGCCGGCAACCGCAGGGTGGCGGGTCCGTCTGGCTTTCTCGTGACCGATAAGGCCTGCGCGTGGCAAATGCGCGATCTGAAGCCGACGTTGATTTGCCGTTAGCGTCGTTTACTTACCACACTTGGTATGAATGGGACACGCGGCCACGCAAGGACAGGTGTGACAATGCGCGGAACCTCGGGCAGCGCCACGTGGTGGCGTCGATTTGCCCTGGAGGATGCGGGTGTATCAGCGACCGAATACGCAATCCTGCTCGCCCTACTGGTACTTGTCGCCATGGGCACGGTCGCCGGAATTGGCCGCAGCATGCAGGGCATTTATGACAGCATTGACCAAGCCGTACCGGGTTAAACAAACGGGCATTCGATAGCGGGCGCGTAAAGCACCACGGCCCCGCTGATGCCAGATCAGATTCCTCGGCCCTCAAGACGCCAGCGACAATTGCCGTCGCTGGCGTCGTCTTCTTTGCGCGGGACGAGCCCATCATCGCGAAGGAACGAAACGCAGTTTCCAGCTCGGCTGTTTCGTGCGTACAGCGCTGTAACGGCCTGCGCCTCGCAGGCCGTCGGCGTTAAACGGCGTTTTAGACGCTCGGCGGCCGGCGCGGCGCCGGCCTTTGCCCTCCACGCGGAAGCGTCGAGCGATTCGCAGAACTTCGTTGGTTGAGACGGCACTCGCCCGGCCAAATGACCGGCGGCGCGTATCACTCCGATTGCTCGCCAGCGACAATCCACGCCTCATTGAACGTCGTGTGGTGAATCTGGTCGCGGCCATACGAGTACACGATGTGGATCAGGCCGTCCGCCGACTGTACGGCCGACGGGTAGATGACGTCCGACTCACTCTGGATGAACTGACGCTGGTGGGACCAACTGTATCCGTCGTCGGCCGATAGCGCTACAGTCAGCTCCTTGCGAAACGTGGTGTCGTCGTTGAAGACCAGCAGCAGGTTACCACTGGCCAGACGCAGAATCTGCGACGAGCTGCCGGGATTTGGAAAACCGCTGTCACGCGCGGCCGTCCAGGTGTCGCCACCGTCGGATGACCGCGTGACCCACAACCAGCCCGCCGTGCCGCGCATCACCGAGACCAGGCTCTGGTCGCTTAGCTCCACCACCGAAGGCTGAATGATCTGTGCGGGCAGCGGGGATGTGACGGTCGACAGCAGCCGCCAGCTCTGACCATCGTGAGACTCGAAGAAGTGCGAGCTGGTCAGCAGATCGTCATAGGCCGGCAGGAGCAGCCCACCATCAGCGCGGCGGATAGGCGGATAGCGCGTGTTGGTACCGATCGGCCCCGTGATCACGCGCGGGTTTGACCATGTGTAGCCGCGATCCTCGGAGGTTTGCACCTCGATGTGGGCGGTGCTCCAGCCGAAGGGCACGACGGATTGAAACAGCCAGACGTGTTCTCCCTCACTGTACAACACCGGGTTGCCGTCAGCCTCGGGGCGATCCACAAGAAGCTGCGGCAGAGACCACGTTGCGCCGCCGGCGGGGCGACGCGCGTGGTAGATGGCGGCCCCGTCCAGCTCATGTGGTCCATCGTAGGAGTACCACGCCGCCAACAGCTCTCCATCCGGCAGCGCGGTGATCGTGGCCGCATGGCTGCCCGCCTTGCCGGGTATGCTCTCGAACAAGGGCTCGTCGTGGTACACCGGGTCGCCGGCGATCTCAATCGGCACAGGCACGCCCACATTAAAATCCGCCAGGCTCCCCGGCGGGGAGAATGTCTCGCGCGGCGGGCAGCCACACAACAGCGCCAGTAGCGGAACACCGGCCAGCGCGCTGAGCCAGCACAACGCCTGGTCACCCGTTCCCTGTTCCCCGTTCCCTGTTCCCGTCATCATGCCATACCACTACGCAAAGTAGTCCACCGCTCGTTGGAATAGCGCCAGGCCGTCACCCGCATCGCGCCGCGGGCGCGAGGTCCATGCCGGATGTTGTGTCCAGGTAATGAAGCGCTCCGGATGCGGCATCAGCCCGAGCACGCGCCCGGTGATGTCACACAGCCCGGCGATGTCACGCGCGCTGCCGTTTGGGTTCGCCGGTAACCCAGCGGAGGTCGAGCCGTCCGGCGGCGCGATGTAACGCAGGGCATCGTGCGCGCTTGTCGACACGCCGCCATCGCCCTGGTCATCCGCGAACACCACACGCCCTTCGCCATGCGCGATCGGCATTTCATAGCGCCGGCCGCCCTCGAGGAACACGCACGGGCCGTCACCGGCCTCCAGCCAGACCCAGCGATCTTGAAAACCGGGCGGGCTATTGTGTGTGATTGAGCACGCGCGGTTTCCGTCGGCGGGGGCGGCGGGCAGCAGGCCGCAACGTACCAAGACCTGGAAGCCGTTGCAGATGCCGAGCACCAGACCGCCGCGCTCGACGAACTCGCGCACGCGTTCAAGCAGATGCCGCTCGATCTGTCGCGCGAATATCCGGCCCGCGGCGATGTCGTCTCCATAACTGAAGCCGCCTGGCAACGTCAGCACCTGGAAGCCGTCGAGCAGCTTCGGGGATTCGATCAACCGACGCACGTGCACGATTTCGGCGCCCGCTCCCGCGGTCTCCCAGGCATAGCGGGTTTCGCCGTCACAATTGGTGCCGGCGGCCCGCAGAATCATCACGCGAACATCAGCCATGGTCTGTCGTTTTCGTATCCGCTGTGTGATGGAACTCACCTGCCGGACAAGGCGCGCTGAGCCGGTTCGAGACCGGCGCCGGTGCGGCACACGCGTGCCGGGATACCTGCAGTGCTACATCGGCTGGCGAATCCTCTCGGTGAACCGCAGCCCGACGGTCCTCGTACGGTTACAATGTAACGGGTCTCAGGCCGCTTGGCACGGCGCGATGTTCGGCTCAGGGACGACCGCGACCCTGAAAGGAGGCATCCCGTGAGAATGCTGATATTGCTGGCGCTCAGCGCGGTGCTGTCTGCGCAGGCGCACGCCCAGCCCGTTGACGATCCGAACGACGCGCCACCCCGCCGTGCGCGCCGAGGTCTTCAGCCGGGTCAGCCCTCCAGCGGGTTTCTCAAGAACGTGCGTGATCTGATGGACGGGTTTCGCAGCATGGGGCCGTGGGATGAACACTACGGCTACATCATGGATGCGACCGAGAAGGTCTACGACAACAACGGCTGGGTATCTGAATCCGACCAGTTTTCGCTGGAGATGATCCGCAATGTGGCGGCCATTCCGCCGTGGCAGATGCGCGATCGCTTTGACACGATGATCGGCATGCTCGGCGAGCGCTATGCCCTGGACGAAGAGCAGGAGCAGCGCTTGCGCGTTACCGTGGCGCGCGAGGCGAACGGCGTGTTTCAACGTAACGCCCCGCGGATCATGCAGTACGCGTTGGATGCGATTCGAACGCGCACCGCCGGCGAACCGTTCACACCCGAAAAGGTCGCTCAGTGGGCCAAGCTGGCACGCCCGGTGTTTGACGATTCGCGGTCGAAGTTCGAGGCAGCGGCCGAGGAGTTTATCGCCACGCTGCGACCGGACCAACAGGAGCTTGCGCGCCGCGACCTGGATGCCGGACGCGCGCGCGCCGACACGGTAGAGGCGATGACCGACCGCTGGATGCGCGGCGGGTGGGAGGCCAGCGATTGGGGGCTCGACACCGACCCGATTCAAATGGCCGGTGAACAGCGCCTGGCGGAGTTGCGTGCGGTGGCAGAGGAGCGTGCGACGGCAGAGGCCGCGGCGGCCAAGCCGGCTACGGCTGCACCAGTGACGCGAACGCCAACCGCGCCACGTCCCGGAGCAAGTACACCAAGGTCACCTCGCCCTGAGGATCGTGCGCGGCTCACGCCGACGCCAGGGGCGCGGCACCCCGTGCCGGTGCCACCACCGGCGGCTGAAACAGCCAAGCCCGCGCCGGAGAAGGAAGGTCCGTGGGCCAAGTACGTGCGTGAGTTCATCGCGAAGTTCAAGCTCAACAAGGACCAGGAAGCGACGGCCTGGCGCCTGCACCACGCGATGGAATCTCGCGCCGACCAGGTGCGCAAACGTTACGGCCTTCAAATCGACAACGTCAAGTCACGGATGAGTAAAGACTCGGAGGCCATGGCCAAGGAGGTCAAAAAGCTCGAAGATCACCAGACGGCCGCGGTGGACAAGATCTTCGAGCAGCTCAAAAGCCGGCTCGACCGCATACCCACCCGGGCGCAACGCGAAGCTGCAAAGGACTGAGCAGAACCGGGGGATGCGCCGCGCAGGAAGTTTTCAGTTTCCAGTGTTCAGTTTTCAGGAACAACAACACTCAGGGAACGGTAAGCGGCCAACCATCCTCTGGCTCGGTGGCGGCCTGCTGTTTCTTCTCCTGAAAACTGAACTCTGAACTCTGAAAACTAGTGACTAAGAGCTGACACCCAGCAACTCGTGAAGATCGTCCGGCAGGCGCGTTGGGCGACCATCCGCGCCGATCAGTCCCAAGGTGGTGTGGGCCTCGGCCAGCAGGCGGCTGTCGCGTTTGAGTTCGTAACTGTGGTCGACGCGGAACGGAGAGACGCGCGTGGTCGTTGTGAGCAGCGTCAGTACGTCATCATAGCGCGCCGGCGCGCGAAACCGGCAGTCCAGCCGGGCGACAACGTAATAGAGCTGGCGCTGCTCCATGTCACGATAGCGAATCCCGCACTGCCGCAACAACTCGGTCCGCCCCATCTCGAAATAGACAAAGTAGCGCGCGTGGTGCAGGAAGCCCATCGCGTCGACTTCGGCGTAGCGCACACGAATCTCAATCTCACAGCTCTGCCCGGTTTCCGCCACAAGAACACTCCTCTCGCGCACCATGATTGCACTCGCGCAATCCAGCCGCGCGTGCATAGCACGAACGCCGATATCGTGCAATCACCCGGGCCGGTAAGCGACGGGAGGGTCAGGCGCGTGTCTGGTGCGTGCCGTCGCACCAGGGCGCGCTCGCACTGCGGTGACACTGACAGACGAACTTCCTGCCCGGCTGGTCTACCGCCACAACCACCGGTTTGCACCCGGTCTCGAGGCGGTTGTGGGCGCCGTCGCAATAGGGCAGCTTCTCGGACCACCCGCACGTGCAATAGGCCTTCTTGCCGGCGGTCTCGTCTATCGGCATCGGAGCGTTGCCGTGTTTGGGTTCAGCCATGGCAATCCTCATGGATGGTGATCTGCGCGTATACCCGCGGCCCGATTATCGCCGCGCGTGATTATAGAGCACCGAGCCAGACCGGCCGAAGTTCCGGCGGGTAGCGGACCACCCATCGACGCCGTCTCCCGCTACAATCATCCGGTGATGAGCACGACATTCACCAACGCAGATGTGGCGCGCGTCTTCAGTGAGATCGCGGATTTGCTGGAGATCAAAGGCGAGAGCGCCTTTCGCGTGAACTCCTATCGCCGCGTCGCGCGAACGCTGGACGACCTGGCCGGCGATATCAACGATCTCGCCGGCCGCGGAGAACTCGCCGGGCTTGCCGGCGTCGGCAAATCGTCGGCCGAGAAGATCCAGGAGCTGCTGGACACCGGTCGGATGGCACTGCGCGAGAGTCTCATAGACGAAGTCCCCGAATCGCTGTTGGAGCTGCTGAAGATCCCCGGCGTCGGCCCCAAGAAGGTCGCCGTCCTATGGCGCGAGCGCCGGATATCGTCCATAGCCGACCTGAAAAACGCGATCGACACGGACAGCCTGGCCGGCCTCAAGGGTTTCGGAAAGAAGAGTATCGAACAGATCCGCCAGGGGATCACGTTTCTCGAAAGCAGTGCCGGCCGTCGTTTGATCGGCACCGCGCGGAGGGTGGCGGAACAGCTCTGTGATGCTGCGCGCGGATTCGCCGGCGCGGGGCGCGTTGAGTACGCGGGTTCGCTGCGTCGCGGGCGCGAGACCGTCGGCGACCTGGACCTGTTGTGCGCAAGCGACGATGGTGCGTCGATCATCAAGCGCTTCACGGAACTGAGCGGCGTGACGCAGGTGCTGGCCGCCGGGGCGACCAAGGGCTCGGTGCTTTACGAATATCGCCCGCGGCGGACGATTCAGATTGACCTGCGCGTCGTGCCCGAGGAATCGTTTGGGGCGGCATGGCAGTATTTCACCGGGAGCCAGGCGCACAACGTGCGGTTGCGCGAGTTAGCCGTCAAGCGTGGCTGGTCGCTGAACGAGTACGGGCTCAGCGAAGGTGACCGCGTGATCGCCTCGCGCGACGAGGCCGACATCTATGCGGCCCTGGGCCTGCCGTGCTACCCGCCCGAGTTTCGTGAAGACCGCTTCGAGTTCGAACTCGACGAAATTCCCGCCGACCTGCTCACGTTGGCAGACATCCGCGGCGACCTGCACATGCACACGACGGCCAGCGATGGTACGGCGACGCCGGCGCAGATGGCCGATGCCGCCCGGCGGCGCGGCTATGAATACATCTGCATCACCGACCACTCCGGGTCCAGCACGATTGCCAACGGTCTCTCGGCCGAGCGCATGCGCGAACACATCGCCGCCGTGCGCGATGCGGATCGCCAGAACCCTGAGATCACGGTCCTGATCGGCGCCGAGGTTGATATCCTGGCCGAGGGTCGGCTTGATTACCCTGATGATCTGCTGGCCCAGCTTGACTTTGTGGTGGCCTCGATCCACTACGGCATGGGGCGGGACGTCGCGGTCAACACGCAGCGCACGCTGGCCGCCATGAGGAATCCGTATGTCAATGTCATCGGACATCCCAGCGGCAGGCTGCTCAATCGTCGCGAGGCCATGCCGCTCGACATCGAGGCCATCTGCGCGGAAGCCGCCCGCACCGGTACCGCCCTTGAAATCAACGCCTCACCATATCGGCTGGACCTGAAGGACACGCATGCCCGCCTGGCCCACGAGCTGGGTGCGGTTGTCTCAGTCAACACCGACACACACAACACAGACGACTTCGAAGACATGAAGTTCGGCGTGATGACCGCCCGCCGTGCTGGTCTACGGACGGCCGACGTGCTCAACACGTGGCCGCTCGACAGAATCCGCGAGTTCGTGTCGAAGAAACGCCGTCAATAGCGGCCAGAACGCCTCCGGAATCGGCCCGGCGTGCCACTACTCTATGAGCAGGGCGCTTATAACGTGGAACCTCACGGCTCACAGAGCCGTGGCACGCTGCCAGGTGACCGACCTCTGTTGAAACTGGTCTAAGATTCCAGGGCGCACAACCCTTCCCAAAGACGCTCGAGCGCCCCCTTGGTGTGGTCGGGCGGCATCGCGTATGAGAAACGCACCCAGTCTTTGCCATGCTTCGAGAAAAACACGCCCGGCACAACGGCCACGCCGTGGTTCTCGGCAAGATGGGCTCCGAGCGCCTCGCTGTCGGCCATGCCGGCGGCGCGCAGCCAACGCGTGACGTCAATCAGTGCGTAGTACCCCTGGCCAATGATGGCATTCATGTCGCGGTGCGCCACGAACTCTCGGACAAGTTGGCGGCTCTGTCTAGTGGGTTCGATGATGCCGGCCGCCGCTTTGGCCATTCCTGCACGAAACGCCGCGATGGCAACCGCCTGGCTGTGGAAACTCGGGATTACGCCGTGGGATGCGCGATTCTGAATGAAGCGGACGACCTCGGTGGGTGCGATCAGGTGCGCGTTTCGGATGTTCGAGCCGCCGAGCGATTTGGTGATGCCGTCCATGATCATGATGCGCCGGCGTTCATCAACGTCGAACTGTGGCAAAAACGCGTTTATGTCAGTCGGGGCATCGTCGGTGACCCAGTGATAGATCCAGTCGTACAGCACAAAGCGCACACCCGCGCGCAGTGCGGCCTTTCCCAGCGCCACCTGCTCATCCGTGCTCAGCGTTCTGCCGGTGGGATTGTCGGGGCTTGTGATCACAACGCCGGCAACTTCTCGGCCCTCGCGCGCCGCCAGGTTTACACAAGCTTGAATTCCGTCAGGCGTGTGGGCCCAGCCATCGGCGGCGTCACCGGGCGCGTGCATGACGTTCGCCCCGACGCCATACGGCCCCCAGTTGTAGCTGATCCATGGGACGCGGCTGGTGACGACAACGTCGCCGACGCGTCCGGCACCGAGGCTCAGCATCGCAGCGAAGGCCTTCACGAGCACATCGCGGCCGCCGGCGCCGTCGAGCACATTATCGGGCGTCAGCCGCGTGTCGGTAGTGGCCTGCCAGTAGTCCTCGACAACCGCCCGCCGGAACTCAGCGCAGCCGCCTGGCAGATCGTAGGCGGTCCCGTGGTCCACCTGCATTCTGTGAGCCGCTTCGAGCAGCTCCGCCGGCACGCCGGGCAGGCTGGCGCCACCATCGCCCTGCGAGGCATTGAATGTCTCGCGCTCGGGAAAACGCTCGCGAAAGGCATTCAGCGAGTTCTTGACGATGAACATCCGCGATGGCGGAATCGGGGCCATCTGTGCCGGATAGTCACTCACCGGCACCCGTGCGGGCCCAGGTACGGCGTATTCAGGTTCGTTGCCGGTCACGTTTGACACTCGCATGCAGCGCCCGGGGAGGTCCGCCTTTATCTGGGGCAATTCGACGCCGTCGTCGGCCCGGAATTCCGTGCCGAACACTAGTAGCTCAGGCGCGCTGATTCAAGTAGATGAAAACCCCCGCTGCGATACGGTAAAGTCCGTACAGCGACGCCGATGGCGCCTACACGCTGCCGCAGCCGCACCGGCAGTCGACATCATCGGTACGGCGGTCGAGCAGCGCCTGGAGCCGCACGCGCGCGGCTTCGATCTCCTCGACCGTCAGTTGCCGTAGCAGCGGCACAAGGCGTTCTATGGACATGTCCACATCACGGTCGCACTCGGGTGCGGCGGTGGTGGCATCCAATTCGGTGATCTGTGACATGACTTATGCTCCCATGCTCGGCCCAGATGTGTTTCGTGCGTGTCACCGCCTCTCACGGGCCGCGCGCATCGTACCGCCGCGCGCCGACAATGCAAACAATTTCTCACCAACGCGTTAAAAAGGGGGGTGGATCGGCCTGGCTGCCGCGTGACGTCGGCCACTTTCATTGTCGTTTGTTCGGCGATAGACTGGCTGCTCCCGCAATGGCTAGGGCGCGGGGGATGTTTCCGATCCATTTGGACGATTGAGGGGTCGTTCTGTGCATTTGTGTCGCCGGAATGGTAAGCGATACCGTCTCGTTGTAACCGTCGGCCAGCGCGGTGCTGTCTGGGATACCACGACGTTTCACGCTTACGAGCACGCGCAATCACAGGTGGCCGCGGTCGTGAGCCGTTACGCACCACTTGGCGTCATCGAAACCGTCAGTTTGCAGCATTCAAACTCCAACGGCGCCGGCATGTCCGCCTCACCGGTGGTCGGACAACCTTGTGATACTCCGGTCTGGACCACGGAGCGGGAGTGGGGGCGCGACGTTGTCGAGCGTATCCTCGCGCAAGCAGCGCTGCGCCGGCCGGCGATCGGCAACGATGATGTACCCGTCCAACCGGCATCGCACGATGCCCCCGATCACCCTCATTCGCTATTGCCGCCGACACGCGCGGGACTCCTCGTTCCCGCGGAGCCGGACGTTCCTCTCGCGAACCTGTTTCCCGATGATTGGCCAACAGCCGAGTGCCACAATGGCCGCGCAAATCGGACCGCGGCCGCGGTTGCCCGCGCGGATACCGGACCATCGTTGTGGCGGCCCGACCAGCATAAGAGCCACGGCTGGCACTACGCGGCGACGGCCGCCTTCATCGCGATCGCATGGATCGGGTTGCTGGCTTTGCAGACGGGTGGTCAGCTACGGGCGTTGTTGGAGAGCGCCCCGGTTGTCCGCCGCGCGCCGCTCGACATTCCGTTCAATCCGCGCGTGCGCCACGTCGATCGTGCCAAAGCCGCGCCGTTGCCATCCGGTGCTCGACCAGCTCCCAGATTCCTGCCGTAGCCGCGTGCCAGCGGTCATGGCGGCCCTGACGGCCTTATATCTTCAGCAGCAAGACGGCCAGCGATCGCCCGACCAGTTCATAAGCACTCTGGCCGGGCAACACGCAGCAGTCACGTTGCCCGGTGGCTTCGCGCGTATCGAGCACAACCTCCCAGCGCGCTTCGCGCTCGTCGCCGGGCAGCATAAACGGGAAATCATCCGGCCGGCCATTGAGCAGTATCAGCAGAGTATCGTCGACAATGTGATGCCCGCGCTCGTCGAGTTCGTCAATCGCATTCCCGTTCAAGCGCAGGCCAAAGCAGCGCAGCTCGGCGTTGCGCCAGTCGCGCTCGGTCATGTGCTTGCCGTCGGCACGCAGCCAGAGCAGGTCTTCGACGCGTGAACCACGGATCTTGCGACCCTGGAAGAACTTCTGCCGCTGGAGCACCGGATGGCTGTGACATAGTGCGATCACGCGCCTGGTAAACTCGAGCAGTTTCCTCGCGCTATCGTCCATCTCCCAGTCCAGCCACGACAGCTCGTTGTCCTGACAATACGCGTTGTTGTTGCCCAACTGAGTGCGGCCGATTTCGTCGCCGGCGGTGAGCATCGGCACGCCGTGCGAGAGGATCAACGTGGCCAGGAAGTTTCGCCTCTGTCGCCGGCGGAGCTCGATGATCTGTGGATCGTCGGTCGGCCCCTCGACGCCGCAGTTCCAGCTCAGGTTCTCGTTGTGGCCGTCGCGGTTGTTCTCACCGTTGGCATCGTTGTGCTTCTGCTCGTAAGTCACCAGGTCGTTGAGCGTAAAGCCATCGTGGGCGGTCACGAAATTGACGCTGGCATAGGGTCGGCGTCCGGCCTGCTCGTAGAGATCGCTGCTGCCGGTGAGGCGATACGCCAGGTCCGCAACCTGCCGCTTGTGGCCGCTCCAGTAGCGACGCACCGTGTCGCGGTACTTGGCGTTCCATTCAGCCCACAACACCGGGAAACAGCCAACCTGGTAGCCGCCCTCGCCGAGATCCCACGGTTCGGCGATCAGCTTGACCTGAGAGATGATCGGATCCTGGTGGATGATGTCGAAAAACGCGCCCAGGCGATCCACCTCGTGCAACTCGCGGGCCAGTGCCGAGGCCAGGTCAAAACGGAACCCGTCGACGTGCATGTCCTGAATCCAGTAGCGCAGGCTGTCCATAATGAGCTGGAGCACGCGCGGGTGCATCATGTTCAGGGTGTTGCCACAGCCGGTATAGTCTCTGTAACGCCGCATATCCGTCGGCTGAAGGCGGTAATACGCCGCGTTGTCGATTCCGCGAAAACAGAGCGTCGGACCGGTGCGGTGACTTTCGGCGGTGTGGTTGTAGACCACGTCGAGAATCACCTCGATCCCCGCGCTGTGCAGGGCTTTGACCATCGACTTGAATTCCGTAACCTGCCCGCCGAGCGCTCCCGAGTTTGAATAACCAGCGTGGGGCGCGAGATACCCAATCGAGTTGTATCCCCAGTAATTGGTCAACCCGCGCTTGACGAGGGCGTGCTCCGAGATGAACTGGTGGATCGGCATGAGCTCGACCGCGGTAACTCCCAGCTCGCGAAGGTACTCGAGCGCCGCCGGCGACGTCAGCCCCGCATAAGTTCCGCGCGTGGCGGCCGGCACATCCGGGTGCCGTGCCGTGAAGCCCTTCACGTGCAGCTCATAGATGATGGTCTGGTGCCACGGCGTGCGCGGCGGTTCGTCGTCACCCCAGGTAAAGGCCGTGTCAATCACAACTGACTTGGGCACATAGGGCGCCGAATCGCGCTCGTCCGACTCGTGTTCTTCATCCGGCCGTCCTGGTGGATAGGCGTACAGCGCCTCGTGCCACTGCAATTCGCCGGCGACGGCCTTAGCGTAGGGGTCCAGCAGCAGTTTGTTAGGGCTGAATCGCTGGCCGATCGACGGGGAATACGGGCCGTGCACGCGATAGCCGTAAAGCTGTCCCGGGCGAGCCTGCGGCAGGTATGCGTGCCACACATGATTGGTGCACTCGGTCAGCGGAATTCGCGCCACGTCCCGCGCCGCGTCGGGCGCATCAAACAGGCACAGTTCGACACCGGTCGCGTTTTCGGAGAACAGTGCGAAATTGACACCCACTCCATCCCAGGTGGCCCCCAGTGGGGCCGGGTGACCAGGCCAGACTCTCATACATTGCTCCTGCCCGACAGCAATCACGCCGCGCGGATCAAATACGGCCGTTCGTGTTGGCGCGACAGTGTAAGCGCTGGCAAACCGGCTGTCAGTTGCCCGTGGCGCGACATAGCGCCGCGTCGAGGTCGGGGCCGCGCTTTCGCCAGAAGAAACGTTCGGCCGCCCGCCTGGCCCGCAACGGGTCGCCGCCCCACAGGTCGCCGGCGGCAAGCGCACCGGCGAGAACGGCCAGCCGCTCGGTGAGAGCCAAGGCGCTTCCGTCGTAGAAGAAAGCGTCTGGTTCCGCGCTGACGTCGGCACTGAGGATTTCCGGATAGGCAAGTCGCCGCGGTAATAGCGGAAACGCACCCGCCGCGATCGCTTCGATCACGCTGACGCCGAAAAACTCGTGCTGTGCCGTCGAGACCACTACATCGGCCTCGCGCAGCGCCGCTTCATACGTTGCCCGATCCGGCTGGTAGCCCCAGCGGTCGATATGCTGGGAGAAACGTGCGCGAGCGGCGGGGAACGCGTCGGGCACCTCGGCATAGCGCTCACCGATCACGTTCAGGCGAAAATCCACGCCCCGTTCAACCAGACCGTCGATGGCCGCGAAGAACGTGTCAGGGTCTTTGTCGTGCTCCCACCGCGCCGCCCACAGAATGCGCAAGGGTCCATCAACACGGCCGGCGGCCGGCGTGATGTCGCGAACGCCGAGCGGCTCAACCGCTGACTTGGCGCGGATACGCTCGACAACATCATCCAGACGATAGTCCGGCATCTTGCGCAGACCGCGCTGCAAGGCCCCCAGAAAATCGTCGCGATGAAACGCCGAGTTGAACCACACCCGCTCAGCGGCGAGAGCGGTGGTCATGTTGATGAACCCGAAGTGCAGGTCGCGCTCACCCATGAAGCGGAACGGATAGGTCAGTTGATTCTCGTGGAAGTAGACAATCGACGGCAACGCGCCCACGGCCTGGGGCGCCAGGCCGCGCCATTCGGCCAGATTCAGCATGTCCGAGCAGAAGACGGCATCCCAGCGCGCCCCCTCGGCCACCAGCGCACTCACCTGGTCGGCAAACGTAACGGCCGCGTGACGCATGCGCCACTTCCATTTCCGCGGAGGCAGTCCGAGCAATGTCCAGTCGTGGGCGCTGTGCGCGCGCCAGTCGTCGAGAAACGCGCGATGGCTGCCGCCGTAGTATGGTTCGAGCGCCAGGATTCTCATAATGCTCGGTATCTCGTCAACGGCGCACAAACACCGCGACCGTGTTGCCTTGCGGGTCATCCGAGTCCAGGATCTGATTCGATCCGAGATCCTCGAAACTGTAGCCGGCCTGAAACTCAAACGGCCCGCACTGGTGCGCCAGTTGCTTTAGTGAAGCCAGCGTGTACTCGCGCATTTCGTCGTCGGTGATTATGTCATATTGACGGCCGCCGGCCTCGGTGACTCGCAACACGGAGCGCACCACTGTCGTTCCGGGTGTCCGGCCCGCCTTGCGCAAGCCGGCCACGATCGTCTCTACGACGGTACCATCTCGTTCCATTTCCCAGTGGTTGCTGTCATCAGCCTCGATCGGCGTATCGCCGAGCTGCAACCCGATGACCAATACGCCACCGGGCCGCAGGCCGACATGAAACGCGCGCAGCGCCGCCCGCGCCTGCTCGGCGCTGGTCAGGTGGCGGAAACTGTCGATTAGCGTTACCACCGCATCGACAGGTTCCCGCGTGGTCCAGGCGGCAACGTCGCCAACGCTCAGGTCAACCTCGGCGCGCTCTGTCGCGCAACGCTGCTCCGCGAACGCGATCGCGCTGGAGTTGATATCCATACCACAAACGCGATAACCGCGCCGCGCCAGCGGGATCGCCAGACGCCCGGTGCCGCAGAACGGCTCAAAGACGCGTTCAACCGGCCCGTGCGCATATTGCTCAAACATCGAGACCAGAAAGTCAATCTCGAGCGACGCGTCCCACGAGAAGGCGATGTCGTAGAGATGCGGGTAGTCGTACCAGTTGGCTGAGATCGTCTCCATGCGGACAGCTTACCGCATTGGCCGGCGGTGTGTCGCGGACAACGGGCGGCCGCTACATCAGGGGGCGTCAATGTCAGGGCACGGCACGCACCGAGCGGTTGCGATCGCGCTGCGGCTGAGATTGCGAACGCGTCTCACCCTCCGCCGTCACGTATATAGCGCGGCGGTCGCCGACTACCGGACATTCATGCTCACAGATTCCGCAACCGATACAGCGATCGACATCGACGCGCGGGACGGTCAGCTCCAGCATTGTGCCGTCCCGGGCCACGCGCGTAACGCGCTCGCCGTAGATGGCCTTGGGGCTCGTGGGGCAGACTTCCTCGCAGACCACGCATGGGATGTTATTAGCGTGCGGCAGGCAACGGGACGGATCCACGTGCGCCGTGCCCAGCCGGATCGGGCCTTGCTCTGAGAATTCGCCGAGCCCGAGTTTTTGCGCAACGGGAATCTGCTGCAGCGCGCCGGTCGGGCACACCTGCCCGCACGCCGTGCAGTGCAACTGGCAGAATCCCATGCGGAAGTTAAGAACTGGTGTCCAGAGTCCTTCGATTCCGCTGTCGAACCAGTCGGGTTGAATGACGTTTGTCGGACAGATACGCGCACACTGGTCGCACTTGATGCAGCGTTCGAGAAACTCGATTTCTTCGACGGCCCCGGGCGGCCGTACGACCGAGCTGGAGAAGTTACGCGTGCTTTTTCCCGAACTCCGCGCGAACGGGAAAAACAGCAGCCCCGCCATGCCCGCGAGCAGCAGCTTGCGGCGCGACACATCCGGCCCGGTCACCTCGTGCTCTTTCGGTGGCATGAATGCGAAGCGCAGGGCCAGCGCGCCCTCGGGGCAATCCTCGATGCAATTCAGACATACGAAGCACTCGGCCTTGCGCAGCTTGGCGTGCGGGTCGCACGCGGCTTCGCAGTGCAGCCGGCAACGGTCGCATTGGTGACAGACGGACGGGTCGCGCTCGATACGCCACCAGGCAAACCTGCTCAACACGCCCAACAGCGCTCCCAGCGGGCACAACACGCGGCAGAAGAAACGTGGCATGACCAGATTGGCGGCCAGCAGGCCAACCAGGAGCAAGCCGATTAACCACGCCCCCTGATACAAGCGCGTCTCACCCGCCAGCGCCGGCGCGGCCATCCCCAGCGTGGGCAGGGCCACGCCGGTGATCGAACGATACAGCAGGCAAATCGGGTCCAACAGGCCGATCTGCAGGCTGCCGGCCGCCGCGGCCAGCAGCAGGCCGGTCAGCACGTAATACTTGACCGCATGTATGGGGCGGTAGCTGTTGCCTGCGATGATCTCGCGGGCACTGCCGTTCCAGAACACCCAGCGGACGAACTGGTGCAGTGCCCCGAACGGGCAGATCCAGTTGCAGAAGAAGCGTCCGAGGAAGAGGGTCGGGATCAGGATCACCAACGACCACAACAACCCCTTGTAGACGGTGTGCGTTGTGAGCGCGGTCGCCAACGCGATGAGCGGGTCGACCTCGAGCACTTTGCTGACCCACCAGTGCAGAGCCGGCCAGCGATCGAGGCTGGCAAATGTCGTCAGGAGCACGAATGCGCTGAACAGCGCGAACATGACCGTCTGCACGATCACGCGCACGACCGTGATACGCGTCCAGTTCAGCCACGAGTCACGGAACCGCGTGGGGCGCACTCGTTCAACCGGCTCGGCCATCAGTGCCTCTTCCGCTGGGGCGTCGGGCCTCCACGCCCGACGAGGGTTCACCTGAGTGCCACGGCCGGCTCGGGAGTCGGCCTCTACACACGTGTCGTTACAACGAGCCCGGCGCGATCGTATACGCGCCAATCACGCTCGCCGAGCCGTTGCTGTCCGGCGGCGATCGGTGCGCCGCGATTTTGTCGCCGGCCAGATCGAGGTAGCGCAACCCGGCGGGATCACGCCCCAACAGGTTTTCGTAGCACCACGCGTCGCAGGCCACCGGGTCAGCCGACGCGATGATCGCCGGCCGGCCCAGTTGCCCGCCCGGTTGGACGTCGGTGATCCGTCCTCCCGTCGGACCGTTGCGCATCATCACGCGCGTTGCGTCGGCAACGACCAGCGTCGGGCTGATCATCAGGCCCAGGTCGCTGATGATCTCATGAATCACCTGGTGGAACTGGTTTCGGCGCCCGCCAAGCAGGCCATACCAGTTCTTCAGGTTCATCGATGCGCTGCACAGATTGTGGTCTTTGATCGGCGCGATGCCGATGACCTTCGTCGCGGCTGAGAGGGGAGCGTGCAGGATGGGCCAGCGTTCCAGCGCCTCTCCACGCGCTCGGTCAACCGGACGATCGCGCAGCACCAGCGTCTCGAATCGCTGCGCCGTCGGCAGCACCACGCGCGCCCCCTCCTCATCGGCGACACGCGCGATTCCGCTGCGCGAGAAACAGGCCTGCGGCGTCTCGATCGGGTTATCCGTGATCAGTACGTCTCGCGCGCCGGCCTCCAGACACAAGCGAATCATCGACCGCACGACCTCAGGATGCGTTGTGGCGCCCAACTGCGACGGCCGGTCAAAGCCGACGTTCGGCTTCAGCAGCACGACGTCGCCGGCTTTGATGAATCGACCCAGCCCGGCCCCGGGATCCAATGCCTCAAGCGCCGCACGAACCAGCCGGTCAATCTGCTGCCCATCACCAACTGCGACGCTGATCCGCGGAGCTGACGGCGGCAATTCAATATCAGCGAAGTAGTTCGTCGGTTGCCAGAGCGGTGTGGATTGGGCCGCGCCGGCGCGCCCCGCATCGCCGGTGGGATCCCACAGCAAATACCCGCCCGCCGCGGCCACCCCCGCGGTTAAAACCGCGCCGGCGCCACGTTTGAGATATTCCCTGCGTGTCAGTCGCCTATCCGTCATGACCTGTGCCTGGCGCGCTCAGTCGCGCCACGTGATACGTTGCTATTCACCGGGGAGAGAATCGGCCAGGCGGCGGGCAATCGCCAGGGCCGCGCCGGCCTGCGAATCGTCAAAGCTGGTCGGCATTACCTGCACATAGCCCGAGCCTTGCCAGAAAAACACCGCGCTGCCAACCTGGTACGCCGCGCCTCCCAGCTCGATCGCGGCGACGTTCGGCGGCTTCTCGTCTTCGTATACCGCCGACGCGTTCGCCGCAGTGCCCATGTCGTACCAATAAACGTCGATGGCATCCTCGGCATTCGCCCGGGAGCTGTAGCTTCCGAACGTCAATCCCACACAGCCACTCTCGATATACGCGTCCGCCTGACCGTTGATCTTTACGTACAGCTCATCGGGTGCATAGCGCTCGAGCCGCGACGGTCGTTGCCAATCGGTCAGACCTGATTCCGGGAAACCGCCGGACGGTTCGGCTGTTGCTGCCGGCGGGGATCCCGGTGTCTGGTCAACTTCGGCCCCGGTGCCGTAGATCTCCGGGTCAGCGCTCAGCGGGCTTTCTCGTCGGGTCGCGACGTGGATGAAGAACGCGGCCACAATCGTCGCCGTCAGCAGCAGAATGCCGGCGCCTACCGCCTTTTCAGTACGGCTGATCGCCGTCACCGGCCGCATGTATTGCTTGGCAAACAGACGTGGCATGGCGCACGACTCCCGTTGCTCGTCATACTATACACGCCCCGCGGCAGAATGTGGCCCCGACCGCGCCACGCCGGCAGCCCGCAATCTGTCGCGCGGGACGAAGGAGCACCAGGATGTGCGCGCACCTGCCAACGCCAGCAGCCCTTCGATCCGAGCGCGCCTCCCGGTTCGGACTGAGTGTGGTCGTCGTGGCCTGGGGGGCGCAGGCGATCGTCACCCAGTCGCTATTGCTGCGCGAGGCCCTGGTGCTGATGTTCGGAAGCGAACTCGCCTGGGGGATCGTGCTGTTCGCCTGGCTGCTGGGCGTGGCGGTCGGTGCGTACATCGGTGAGGGCATCGCCAGAACAGGCGCCGGCACGCGCGCGCCGGGAACCTGCCTGGCGATCGTACTGCTGGCCCTGAGTGCCGCCGCGTGTGTCGAGCTCTGGGCCTTTCGGGGCGCCCGCGCGTGGCTCGGCGTTGAGGCCGGCGAGTTGCTATCGTTGCCGACCACGGCACTCGCGGCCATGCTCCTGGTTTCGCCGACCAGCATGCTGGTCGGCATGGCGTTTCCACTGGCGTGCAACACGGGGGGGATCAGCGCAGCGCCCGGTGCCCCGCGCACACCGCTGCTCTCGTTTGCGCGTGTTTACGCCCTGGAATGTGTCGGCAGCCTGATTGGCGGCGCGGCCTTCAGCTTCTGGGCGGTCGAGTCTTTGCGCCCGATTCAGATTGCCCTGCTCTGCGGAGCGATCACGGCCGCGTCGTGCGCCGTACTATTACGCCGCGCGCCGGGCCGCGCGTGGTACGCATCGCCACCGAGTTGGGCCTTGATTGGCCTGGCGGTCGGCGCCGCCGGCGTGGCGCTGCTGGCCGGCGATCGGCTCGACCACCGTCTGGTGCAACGCCGCTGGCAAACGCTCGCCCCCGGCTACAGGCTGGTGGCCGAGGCCGAGTCTCGCTATCAAAATCTGGCCATCGGGCACCGGGCCGGGCAATACACGCTTTATTGTGACGGGCAAGTGGCCGCTGACTTCCCCGATCCATTTACATTCGCCCCCCGCGCGCACTTCTGGATGTGTCAGCATCCCCTGCCACGCCGCGTGCTCATTCTCGGCGGAGGCGTCGAGGGGCTGTTGGCGGAGGTTCTGCTGCACCCGGTTGAGCGCGTGGACTACGTTGAGCTGGACCCGCGTTTCATCGAGCTGGTGCGACCCTATGTTTCCGACCGCGACCGGCAGGCGCTCGTCGATGCGCGCGTCACGGTACACCACGACGACGCGCGCCATTTCATCAAGACGCAACGCGCCCAATTCGACCTCGTCATCGCGCGCTTGCCCGAGCCGATGTCGGCACAGCGCGCGCGATTCTACACGGACGAGTTCTTCGCCGAGTTGCGCAATGCCATGACCGCCCGGGCCGTGTTTTGCACAAATGCGACGGCGTCTGAGGGCGCGCTCTCACCCGCGGCGCGGGACTACCTGGCCGGACTGCGCGCTACACTGGCCCGACATTTCCGCGAGATCCTGATCGGGTGGGGCAACCCGGCCCAGATTCTCGCCGCAACCGATCGGGAACTGCTCAGCACCGATCCGGCGGAGCTGGCAGCGCGCTACACTCGGCGTCATGTCGCGGCGGAGTTGTTTGACCCGCTGTGGTTTGAGGGCGGCACCGATTGGCTCGATGAATCCAAGATTGCTGGCCGCCGAGCTGATCTTGATCGCGCCGACCTTGTGCAAATCAGTACCGACCTGCACCCGGCGATCTACCTGCAACGACTGGTGCTGTGGGAATCGATCACCCGTGGGGGCAGCGGTCCGGGACGCAGTGCAGCCGGCCCGATTGCGGCCCTGCGCTCAATCCACCTGTGGCACGTCGCCGTTGCACTGGCTCTTCTCGGCGGCGCAACGCTACTGCTGACGCGCCTGCGACGCGGAGCGGGTGACGGATGGGCGGCCGGAGCGGTCACGCTTTCCGTGGGCACCACCGGCTTTGTGACCATGGCCCTCAGCATGGTCTGGCTTTTCGCCTTTCAGAGTCTGTACGGCTATGTCTATCAGCGCATCGGCTGGATAATCGCACTGTTCATGGCCGGCCTGGTTATAGGTTGCGCGCTGGCCGGCCGACGACGAAATGTGCCAGCCGACATGTCGCCACCGAATGCAGCAGGCGGCGCCGCGCCACAAAACGTAGCGGCCGGCGCCTCGCCGGCCGTGGAAGTAGAGCAAACCCACAATCTCCCACCCCAGCCCGCCGAACCAACCACCGAACCACCTGCCCGCCGGTCCTCATCATGGCATGCGCTAGTCGTGGTCGACCTGCTTCTAACGCTCCTCGCCCTCACGGCGTCGCCACTGCTGATGGCGCTCGGCGCATTCAATGCCGACTCGCCCGGTTTCGCGCTCGTTGAGGTCTGCATCTCAATCATGGTGCTACTAACCGGCGTGCTCGGCGGCGCCGCGTTCGCGCTGGCGGGGCACCTGCGGCGAAACATGGACCAGCATCCCGCCGTCGTAGCTGCGCGCATCGTCGGCCCGGACCACGCCGGAGCCTGCCTGGGCGCGCTGACCTGCGGAATCCTGCTGATACCGGTCTTCGGCATCACGACCACGGCCTGCCTCCTCGCCGCAATCAAGCTCGCCTCAACAATCATCCTGTCAGCAGGGCGCAAGCACAATTGACCGCAAATAAGCGTTCGGATTCAGACGGGCAACGCTGGCGCACCACAAGACAACGCGACCCGCGGCGGTTGGCCGCGGGTCGCGTCGCGTCTTCAATTCCGATACTGTAAGGCAGTTCCTCTACCTGCGGCGCAACAGGCCGAGCAGGCCGAGACCGAACAGACCCAGCGTGGTCGGCTCGGGGGTAATCGTGACATTCGAGAAGTGATAGAAGTCGTTGTTGGGAAGCGGCGCCTGCCAGTTGGTGCTGCGAATCTCGAGACCGTTGACGGTTGCGCCAGCGTGGGCGCTGAGATCCATGATCACATTCCGCCACACGTCGCCGATGTGCTTCCAGCCGTCGTTGTCGGCCCAGGCCAGATCGATGTCGCCGCCGGGACCCTTCAGGATCAACCAGACATTCGCGTCGCTGTATGGATAGCGCGTGTAGTCCGGCGTGTTCGGGTCGGCGTCGTGGTCCCAGGTGTACTCTTCCTGGTGATAACGTCCGTGGAGATCGAGCGAGGCGCCCGCCTCAATGACGGTATCCGGGAACGTGATCGTCATGGCAGGCCATACCCAGCCGGCAAAATCGCCGAAGCGTTCGACGACTTCGACGCCCAGTTGGTCGTCGACGGCAAACCCGGTATTGCCCGAAAATGAAACGTTTGCGTTTGTCGAGTTCAGATCCTCGTCCAGATAGTCCGCCGTCGCCAGCGGCACGGCACAGATGGCAAACAAGACAATTAGATATTTCATCCCTTCGTACCTCCTAAAGTGAGACATGCCTGTCAGTACGTGCCCGCTTGGTAGCGGGCAACAGCCCATGCGGGGAACTGGATCGGCCAATCGATGCCAGCCTAACCCGGATTATTCACGGGTAGGGTGCCGTTCGGGTTTTTGTTGTTCGTCGCGGTTTTGCAAGGGGCTGATGACGTTCTCGGATGCAGGACGCGCGCAATTCCCCCTTACCCCCACGAGCAAACACGTTGTCGGCGGGGTTACGGGCCTGCGGGGATGGCACCACTGCGGACGGCGACGGTGTGAAGAGTCGACCAGTGTGGCCACTGGCCAGCAATCGCCACGACCACCCGCCGAGCCGACTGGATGACCGTTGCCGCCACTTTGATCACGCGACTCCGCCACGTGGCCGGCTGGGCGGTACGCAACGTCTCCGGCACCTGCTCGTCATCACGCAACCAGTTCAACAGGTTGAACGCCGCCGTGTGCAGCAGCAGACGCCAGAAGTTGGCCACGAAGCGATGACAACTCAGCCGGTCGGCGTGCAGACCGTTCTTGAGTTCATCGAAGCGTTGTTCGCTGGCACCACGCTGGATGTAGTCGTCGTAAACACGCTGCGCGTCGGCGTCGGAGTTCACCTGTAGATTGGTGACCACGAAACGCAGGTTCGTGCCGGCCGCCTGGCACTCGGCCTTGGCGATCACGGCGCGTGGCCGATCCCACGAGCCGGCCTGGTAGTTGAAGTGCATGAACAGGCGTTGCTTCTCGCCGGTGCGTTCGTATTCGGCGACGGCTCGGTCGAGTAACGGCTGGGCCAGGGCCTGCAGCCGTTTGTTGGCGCCGATGCCGAACGTGTACGTCAGTCGGTTTTTCTCGCAGATTTTGTACATCGATGGCACGCCGAAGCCGCTGTCGCCGCGAACGTGAATCGCAAGGTCGCCGCGGGCGGCGTGCAGACGCTCGACCACGAATTCCAGGTCATCGTCGGCACCGTGAGCGGCGTGCACACTGCCCGGCCGCAGGGCGGCGTAGAACACGTGCTGCGTGGTCGGCTCGCTGATCACGATCGGGAAGTATTGGTGTTGCTCGTAGTAGCCGTGGAACAACGCCAATTGCTGCTGCCCGTGCGCCGGATCGTCGGTGGCGTCGAGATCGAGCGTGAGGCGATCGGGCATTTGGCCCTCGTTCTTCTCCCGCAGCCGCTCGATCCCGGTCGCGACCAGGAAGTCGAGCGTTTGCCACAGCGTGTCGATCGTGACGGCGTTCTCGAAACGCGATAGCGTGGGCTGGCTGGCGAGCGGATCGTCTTCGGGCAACCGATCCGCAACAATCTTGAAGATCGGATCGTCGCGAAGCGTGTCGTGATCATTGCAGTCCTCATAGTCGGCCAGCACCCCGTAGAGCCGCTGCCGCAGCATCTCGAGTTGCGTGTGCCGCGGTTCGTGACGGTCATCGCTCAGGCCGGCGACCAGCCGCGCGGTAAAACGCAGCCGCTGGTCCAACTGCCGAATCGGCAACAGCCCGGCGTCCGAGGAAATTTGTCCGGCGTGACGCTGGACAATCAGCTTGCGATCGGCGAAAAACGAGAAGAACAACTGAGCTTCAGTCTGTTCAAACATCGGCGGCCTCCGTGCTCGGTCCAACTTGTTTGGTCAAAACCAGTTAGACCACACGAAGGCCGCTCTTTCAACTCAACCGTGAATAATCCGGGCTAAGAGTACTGCCCCTACATGATAGCCTTAATGAACCGGCTCACTCAATACGGATAATTACCTAACTGATAAGTGAACCACGCGATTCATGGTGCACGAAGCTAGCCATTATCGGGCTCTGCCTGCGCGCCCGCCGGAATTTTCGGCGGGATCTGCCGTCCAACCAGCGAGTCAACTCGTGTTAAGCAATCGGTTCATTAACCGCACGCTACGCGCTGCCGGCACCAGGCCGGACTGATACCACCCCGCACACACGTTGCTCGTATCGCGGGGGAGTTCGTTATGCGGGAGATGTCCGGCAGTCGCTGGCCTGCGATCAGTTACAACCGGATACAAGAGTCACGCGGCGGTGGGTCGCAATGCCCGCCAGCAACCGCTGCACACAAGACCGACATTGCGTGTCCGCCATATGTTACCCGCAGGCGGCCGTTATGAATCCACGCAGTCCGGCTAGAGATACTCTTTGACGTACTCTTCCAGCTTGTTCTTGGCTTGCTTCTCAATCTGACGCACGCGTTCGCGGGTCAGCCCCACCGTCTCACCGATCTCCTTGAGCGTCATCTGCTTGCCCTTCTTGTTGCGCAGTCCATACCGCAGCTTGAGAACCATTGCCTCGCGCTCCGTGATGCGCGACAGCATCTGGCTAACGAAGTCCGCATCGGACTCGGAGAACATCGTCTCAAACGGTTGTGGCGTGCGCGTATCGGGCAACGAATCGGTGATCGACATCTCATCGTCAGGGTTGCCGGCCTGGGTCGGACAGGTGCAGGCCTTGATCGCTTTGGAGATTGCCTGCGCGCGGCGCGGCGTAATCTCCAGGTGGTCGGCGAGCTCTTTCATCGACGGATGACGCCCCAGTTTCTCACTCAGCTCGCGCATAGCCAGACGCATCTGACTGATCTGCTCCATCAGGTAGCTGGGAATGTGGATCATCTGCGTGGCGCTCTGAATAGCCCGGCGAATCGCCTGGTCAATCCAGTAGCTCGCATACGTGCTGAAACGCGAGCCGACACTCGGGTCAAAGCGGTCAACGGCATTGACCAGCCCGACGTTTCCCTCGTTGACCAGATCCTCCATTTGCAGCCCGCGGTCGCGGAAGTGCTTGGCGACGCTGATCACCAGCCTGAGGTTCGCCGTGATCATCTGACTGCGCGCGTCAGCCGCCTCGCGTTGGATCCGGTTGTAGTCCTCGATCGTGATTTCGCGGCTGGCGAGCTTTTCGCGCGACTCCGCCGCGGCGCGAATCTTCGTACCCAGTTCGCGTTCCTGTTCCGCCGTCAGCAAATCGTAATCTTTGATCTGCTTCAGGTAATCCCCCAGGCCCGGATCAGCCTTGCCAGCCATATGGATCACTACCTTCTGTAACTACGGCACAGCAACGGCCCACATAGGCGGTCCGCTAATAACCGCGTGCATTAGCTTCGACACTAAACTGGTATCGACGATCGAACGCCGCGCATTCAGCGCAAACACACTATATCCCCCGGCCGCCCGTGATTCCACAACTTATCACGCTTTCGCCCCCGATGCCGACACGCCAAGTCCGATCACGCGGCGGGCACGGGTTCTGTCGGTCGTCCGGGAGATAGAGGCCGAAATCCCGCCATGATCAGCAGCTCGCGAGTCAAGCCGACCGGCAAACCGACAACGTTTGAGAAGCTGCCGTCGATCCGTTCGATCAATCGGTCATGGACGTCCTGAATGCCGTATGCGCCGGCCTTACCGCGCCATTCGCCCCCGGCCAGATAGTCATCGATGGCGTCCGCATCATCGCGCAGCCACACGCGGGTAATCGCGTGTCGAATATGCCGCAGCACCTCAGCGTCATAGCGCACCAGAGCCAGCCCCGTGATCACGTCGCAACGGCGACCCGCCTGCGCCAGCAGCATGCGTCGCGCGTCGGCTTCGTCCACCGGCTTGCCCAGCAACTCACCTGCACAAGCAACCACGGTGTCGGCGCCGAGCACCCAACTCCCCGGCTGTCGCATCGCGCCCTCCCGGGCCTTGAAGTAGGCCAGGGCCTCGGCCCAATTCACGGGCGGCACGTGCGCGGCGCGGCGGGTCGGCTCGGCCAGGTCGCTGGGGCGCACCTCGAACGGAACGCCCAGCTCCGCCAGCAGCATTCGCCGCTGGGGACTGGCTGACGCTAGTATCAGCATTCCGTCACTCACAACCTGCTCCGTGTGCGGGGCTTTCGCGCGGCCGGACTCCGTTCCGGGCATTGGTTGATTTCCCGCCCGCGCCCTATACCGTAACCGGTGATGACCCGTTCGGCAGTTACAAATCGGCGAAAATCGCGTAAGTCATGCGCCGCGAGACCGCGACACCGGCTTGGGGCTCACTTGTCGGTCGCGGGCGGCATTCACCACGCCGCCGAATCGGCACTACAAGCTGGATTCGACACCGTCCAGATATTCGTGAAGAACCAGCGCCAGTGGCGTGCGCCGCCGCTGCGCGAGGATGATGTCGCGCGGTGGCGCGAGCTGATCGCCACGCCGGGCTTTGGCCCCACGGTCGCGCATGCGTCCTACCTGATTAATCTCGCTTCGGAGAACCGGGAGCTAAGGACCAGGAGCCGCGACGCTTTCGCCGACGAGCTCGCGCGCTGTGACCTGCTGGGCATCCCATACCTGGTCGTGCACCCTGGGGCCGCTGGGACGGCGCCGGTTAACAAGGCGACCGCGCGCGTCGCCAAGGCGCTCGACCAGATCTTCAAGCGCCATCCGCGGCTGCGCACCATGCCGCTGCTGGAAACCACGGCCGGCCAGGGCACGACGCTCGGCCGCTCGTTTGATGAGTTGGGCGCGATCCTTGATAAGCTCGCCCAACCCGAGCGCGTCGGCGTGTGTGTTGACACCTGCCATGTCTTCGCCGCGGGTTATGACATTCGGCGGCCAGAGGCCTATGCGCAGATGATCTCCGAGGCCGAGCGCGGGGTGGGGTCACGCCGCATCCGCTGCTGGCATCTCAATGACAGCCTTCGCGAATTGGGCTCACACCGCGATCGACATGCACACATCGGTCGGGGCCATATCGGGATGGCGGGATTCCGCAACCTGCTGGCAGATCCCCGTTTTCGCGACGTGCCGATGATCCTGGAGACGCCCAAGGGCCAGGACGACCGCGGCCGCGACTGGGACGAGGTAAACATCAGCCGCCTGCGCGCAATCGCCGCGCGCGTTCCAGTAGGCCCAGGCTCACAATCCTCGGTGAGTTGATGGTTCACGGACCCCAGGCGCGCGTCCTATGCATATAGGAGGCGCGTCAGTCCGGCGTACGAGCGCCGCGACCAGTGCGACGCGCCTCCCTCAGCGGCTTTTGACGCCCGACGCGTCCAGTGTTCTCCGCGGCCCCTGTCCGGCACAAGCGTTCCCCAATACAATTGCGCCACTGGATCCCGCCATTCGTGGGCCGGACGGGTAAACATGTCGTGGAAGACAGAGGAGATGTCATGGGCGATGAGTGCGCAATTACACCGGGGACGTTCTGCTGGACCGAGTTGGCTACGCGTGATGTCGAGGCCGCCAAGAAGTTCTATACAGAGCTGATCGGCTGGGAGACTGAAGAATCCGACATTGGTGAGGGGAAATACACAGTCCTGAAGATACCGGGGCAGAAATGCTCCGTGGGTGGCATGATGGCGATGGACGGCCCGCAGTGGGAAGGCCTTCCGTCACACTGGATGCCCTATATCGCCGTCAACGACATTGACGATCGGGCGAAGAAGTGCGTCGAGCTGGGAGGCACCGTGAAGGTCCCGCCGATGGACATTCCGACGGTCGGGCGATTCTGCGTGATCGCTGATCCGACCGGCGCCGTGATCTCGCTGTTCCAGGGCGCATAGCCGCCCCCCGGCACAGATCGCCGACGGTGGCGGACGGCCCGGCGCCGGGCGCCGTGGCGGTGGGCGCTCCGGCCGGCAGTCTGACCGGCTGGAAGCCGGTCCCACAGATGTTGCGGACGCCCATGATCAGTAGCGGCCGGCGCCCCGCCGGCCGTTGATGACTGCGAATGCTGCTTGGCGGCGACGGTCGGCGAGGCGCAGACCGCCACGGCCCGACGCACCCAGCAACACAGGAGACATACCCGATGAGCAATGGCGAGTTCACGCCCCGGGCGGCGGCAGAGGAGACCTGGCGGCTTTTCCGCATCATGGCCGAGTTCGTCGACGGCATCGAGGTCATGTCAACGGTCGGACCGGCCGTCACGGTCTTCGGCTCTGCGCGCACACCGCCCGAAGACGTCTATTACCAACAAGCCTTCGAGCTTTCCGCCAAGCTCTCACACGAGGGCTTCGCGGTCATCACGGGTGGCGGTCCGGGCATCATGGAGGCCGCCAACCGCGGGGCCGCCGAGGCCGGCGGCAAGAGTGTCGGTCTGAACATATGGCTGCCGATGGAGCAAGACGCCAACCCGTATCAGAACATCGCGATCGAATTCAACTACTTCTTCGTGCGCAAGGTCATGTTTCTGAAGTACGCACTGGCCGTGGTCTGCTTCCCGGGCGGGTTCGGCACGATGGACGAGTTCTTTGAAACGGTGACGCTGATCCAGACGCAGCGTGTGCCGCCCATGCACATGGTGCTCGTGGGCACGCGATTCTGGAACCCCCTCATCGCGTGGCTGCGGGACAATATGCTCGCGATCCACGCCAACATCTCGCCGGAAGACCTCGACCTGTTCACGGTCACCGACGATGTCGACCTGGCCGTCGCCTCCATCAGCGACGCGTACCGCGAGGGACGCGCCGTCACGGGCACAACAGTCGGCCCCGCTCATACCGGCGAACTACCGGCTGACGCCGTCAGTGTCGAGGGGACCGTTCCGCGAAGTGCGTCTGGAATCAGGAAGACCCGGCCCGGACCCGCCGGCAAGTGATCACAGATGTGCCGGCGTCCCGTGGACCGTCGGTGCAAAACGGCGATTTCCGCTTGCCACGGCCGTTATGGCGCAAACGGTGCTACGTTCCGATGTGAATGCTGGTACGCACGGACAGAATCCTGCCGTCGGCGGCCTGCCCCGCGGCCCATTCCAGCCCGTCATGTAGTACGGACTCCAACTCGGCATCGGGCGAGACCTCATCGAGCGCGATGACACGCCACTTGCCGGTGTCCTGCATCGTCAGCACGAGCGCAAGCGCGTGCGGCGGTTGTCCACTGGCGTTCGAGAGCACGCCACCGCGCAGCACCATGTGATCGGCCGCGCGCAGACAGCTCATCTCGCCATCTGATTGTGCCAGGCGGCTTCCGTAAGCGTCGTGGACGTCGCTCAAAGCCGACTCCCACGCATCTGGCGGGTATCCAGCGAGCCGGCCGACGACCAGAGCGTCAATCGCGCGCTGGTCCCCGCGGCCGAGCGCCGCCAGGAAATCGGCGCCGACGCGCTGGGCGGGTACTCCCGCGCGCGACAGTCGCTCGAGCTCGGCGGAGCTCAGCTCACGCGTCAGCTCGGCCCGGTTCAGCGCCGCCAGTGCGCGCGACCAGCGCTGCAAGCGCGAACTTGCCTGTGCCTCACGCACGCCGGCCACATAGCTGAGCTGGATTGACGCCAAAAGCCCGGTCGCGATGAACACGCACAAGCCGACAGTGATACGCAGCGCCCAGTGCGGCACACAGTCGGCCCGGCGGTGTCCGCGTTCGATCCAGTCAAGGCGTTGTTCGATCATTGAAGAGCGCGCCATTGTCAGCCCGCGCGCGGCTGGCGCCCGGTGGCGTCTGATCAGCGACTCGACGACGTCGAGCAGTGTCCGGCAGTAGTAGCCCGGGCCCCCGAGGTAGTGGACGCAGAGTTGATCGCATGCCTGCTCGCGCGTGACGCCAATCACGCGGCGAGTCAGCCAGACCAGCGGATGCGCCCAGTACAGCGCCTGTACGAGCGCCGAGAGCAATTGCCAGCCATAGTCGCCCCGGCGGATGTGCGACAACTCGTGCAGCACAACCGCGTCGCGATCACTGCCATCGGCCGCCTCGACCATGGCGCTTGGAATGATGATTGTGGGGCGCAGCGCGCCAACCGTGATCGGCACGCTCAGCCGGCTTCCCTCCGCGACGGCCACCGGACGACGAATGCCCAGCACGCGCCGCCATCCGTCCACCGCGTCGGTCCAGAATGGATCACGCAGCGGGACAACCGCGCGGCGCAAAATCCCCACGGCGACCAGCGAGGCCAGCAGCCGAAGCATCAGGAATACCACGCCGCCGACATACACGGCCAATGCGAACATCCCCAAGTCCAATTGCCAAAGAGGCGGTGGGGCCGTTTCGTCCTCCTGCGCGGTCGCACTCGGCAGCCACGCAAACTCGGCATCCCCCGCCAGGATCGCGCGCTGTCGCGGACTGAGCGCGCGCAGCGTCGCCGGAGTCTGCGCCCAGTCGATCGTCTCGGTATCCGCGGACGCAACCAACCGCGCATCGTCGGTCGTCGCCCCGCCCGGTGCAGAGGATAAACACGGAACTCTCAGTGGTGGAAACGCGACGGTGATGAGCGGCATCACCAGCAGCCCGATCAGCAGCGCGTTCCACATCGTCGCTCGCGCCAGGACGTACACCGGACGCGACCACAGACGATTCAGCACCAGTGCAATGAGAATCAGCAGCGTTGATTTGAGCGCAATGTCCAGCGCGGCCAGCGCCGCGCTGGAGAGGGTGGGCAATTCAAACGCAGGCAGCCCGGCCATGGCTCCCTCAACAAGACACCGCTTGGCAGTCCGCCGCAAAGCAAAACGTCGCGTCCGCCCCCGGTGGCGGACGTCGGATTTCGAGGCGGTGTCGGCAATCCACGCCGGCCGCAGGGGCCGACGCCGTCCTTGCTACCGGCTACGATCGATCGTCAGGCAGCCGCTTTTTCAGCTCCTCAATACGCTCCGGTGTGAGTTGCTCGTCTTCCATCAAGCGTAGGACGAGCGCCTCAACCGATCCGCCGAAAAACCGCTGCAACATGCTGCGCACGGCCTTGCGTTCGGCCTTTGCGCGCTTGACGACGGCGCGATAGACGTAGGCCTTGCCCCGAGCGACGTGTCGCACGTAACCCTTTGATTCCAAAACCCTTAGCAGTGTGCGCACGGTGGAATCGTGGAGTTCGGCGGCCAAGGCCTCGCGGATCACGTCAGCCGTGGACGGCCCCTGCTCCCAGAGCACGGCCATGATCTGGGCTTCACGGTCTGTCAGCGCTTCGCTGCGGTTACGCGGCATGCCACTCCTTACGTTAACATATTAACAAATACTACATGTCTGTCGGCGATGCAAGGATTGTAGTTAAGAAAATAACGGTCGGGCGCGATCCATGGCACCTGCGATGCGCTGTTGGATGACCGCCAATCGGTCGTCGCGCAGAGCTCTCTGTCAAGAGTTTTTGTTCTCCCGCATCTCCCAGAGGTTATCATGGTGGGTAGAGCGCATCCGCGCACACGTCAAGGGAGGATTGGCGATGTTCACTCACTACCTACGACTTCGTATCGGCATGTCAGTGGCGCTGGGGTTGATCTGGAGCAACCTGGCGCTGGGCGACTGTACGCTGTTTCCCGGCCGGCAATTCGCCGCCGGCGATTATCCACGCTCCATCGCGATCGGCGACCTGAACGGCGACGAGCTGCTCGACCTGGCCGCAGCCAACACCGGCGGGTACCCGACATACGACGAGGGCGTCTCGGTGCTGCTGGGCGCCGGCGACGGCACGTTTGGCGCGCCGGTTCGATATGACGCCGGTTCGTCTCCGAACGCCGTGGCGCTCGGCGACCTGAACGGCGATGAGGTGCCAGACCTGGCCGTGGCGAATTACGGCGGTAACGTCTCGGTGCTGCTGGGCATCGGCGACGGCACCTTTGCCAACGCCGTGAACTACGACGCTGGTGGTGGCGCGTACTCAGTCGCGATCGGCGACTTGAACGGCGACCAAGCGCCCGACCTGGTCGTGGCGAACTGGCTCGACGGCGACGTCTCGGTGCTGCTGGGCATTGGTGACGGCACGTTCGGCGCGGCGGTGGACTACGGTACCGGTCAATGGCCCGAGTCCGTCGCGATCGCCAACCTGGATGCCGACGAGGTACCCGACCTGGTCGTGGCGAACAACGGTGACGACAATGTGTCCGTACTGCTGGGTGTCGGTGACGGGACGTTCATCGCGGCCGTCGACTACGGCGTGGGCCAATCACCCGCCTCTGTGGCGATCGCCGACCTGAACGGCGATGAGGTTCCCGACCTGGCCACCGCCAACTTCGGCACGTTCCCAGCATATGACGACTGCGTCTCGGTGTTGCTGGGGATCGGCGACGGGACGTTCGTCGCGGCGGCGAACTACGCGAGCGACAAGTACGCCGGATTCGTGGCGATCGGCGACCTCGACGGTGACGAGGTGCCCGACCTGGCCGTGTCGAACGGGTCCAGCAACAGCGTCTCGGTGCTGCGGGGCGTCGGTGACGGGACTTTCGCCGGTGCCGTGAACTACGGCGCCGGCGCCGGGCCTGAGTCGGTGGCGATCGGTGACCTGGATGGCGACGAGGCGCCCGAATTGGTCGTCGCGAACATATCCTCCGACGCCGTCACGGTGCTGCGGGGGGTCGGCGACGGAGCGTTCGTCGCGGCGCTGCACAACGGCGTCGGCGAATACCCCCAAGCCGTGGCGATCGGCGACCTGGATGGCGACGAGGTGCCCGACCTCGCCGTCGCGAACAACGAGAGCGACAGCGTCTCGGTGTTGCTGGGGGCGGGCGACGGGACGTTTCTTGGCGCGCTGGACTGGGCCGCCTGCGAGTACCCGCACTCGGTCGCGATCGGCGACCTGAACGGCGACCAGATTCCCGATTTGGCTGTCGCCGAGTCGGATCCCAATTACTACCCAGACATCACAGGAGGCGTCTCGGTGCTGCTCGGCGCCGGCAACGGCCTCTTTTTCGCCGCGACGCAATACCCCGCTGGTGGCGATTCCCGCTCCGTGACGATCGGTAACCTCGACGAAGACGAAGTGCCCGACCTGGCCGTAGCGAACGCGGCCGACGATAACGTCTCGGTGCTGCTGGGCGTCGGCGACGGGACGTTTGCGGGCGCGGTGAACTACGGTGCCGGTGATGGCGCGTACTCCGTCGCGATCGGTGACCTGGACGCTGACGAGGTGCCCGACCTGGTCGTCGCGAACGCGTGGGACGACAGCGTTTCGGTGCTGCTGGGTCTCGGCGGCGGGGCGTTCGGCGGGGCGGTCAACTATGCCACCAGCGATCGACCCTGCTCCGTCGCAATCGGCAACCTGGACGGCGACGAGGTGCCCGACCTGGCCGTTGCGAACAACCGCGGCGACAGCGTCTCGGTGCTGCTGGGTCTTGGCGATGGCACGTTCGGCGGGGCGGTGAACTACGCCAGCGGCTATTGGCCCGAGTCCGTCGCGATCGGCGACCTGGACGGTGACGAAGTGCCCGACCTGGCCGTGGCGGGGGGCGGCAGTGTTTCGGTGCTGCTGGGTGTCGGCGATGGAACGTTCGCCGACGCGCTGAATTACGCCAGTGCCGGCTCAGCCTCCTCCGTCGCGATTGGTGACCTGAACGGTGACGAGGCAGCCGATCTGGTTGTCGCTGACGGTGGTTACGACGACTACATCTCGGTGCTGCTGAACCAGTGCCCCGTAGTGCTACTCGGCGATCTCAATTGCGACGACCTGGTCAACAACGGCGACATCGACCCCTTCGTGCTGGCTATCACCAGCCCACTCGGCTATCTGATCGCGTACCCAGACTGCGACCGCTGGCTCGCCGACTGCAACGACGACGGTGCAATTAACAACGGTGACATTGACGCGTTTGTCGAGTTGTTGAACGCGCCGTAGAGTGCGGCCTCGACTGGCGCGGAGATTGATCGGTGTGTACGGCGGTTACGCCGACTGGCGTTCCGTGTTGATCACGTGGATTCGTACGCGGTTGATCTTGCGCTGTTCGGCGGATACCACCTTGATGTGGATGTTCTCGTGTGCGACTTCCTCACCGACGGCCGGTATCTTGCCGAGTGCGGCGAAAATGAACCCGCCGATAGTCTCGTAGTCACCATCCTCGGGTAGTTCCACTTCAAGGTCTTCGAGCTCATCGTTGACCTCAGAGACGTGTACGCGCGCGTCGACTTCGAGCGTGTTGGCGTCTATGCGGCTGATCGGTGGCGGCGTGGACGCGTCGTATTCGTCGTCAATCTCGCCGACGAGCTCCTCCAGGATATCCTCGATCGTCACCAACCCCGCCGTTCCGCCATACTCATCGAGCACGACCGCCATATGCACTTTCTTCTGCCGAAACTCGCGCAGCAGCTCATTGATCGTCTTGGCCTCCGGTACGTACAGCACGGGGCGCATCAGCTTGCGCGCATCAAAGGCCTCGTCCGGCAACAGCGAAACCAGGTCTTTGACATATAGAATTCCGATGATCTCGTCGAGCGAATCTTCAATCACCGGGATGCGCGAGTGCCCCGCACCGACGACCAGCTTGCGGATCTCATCGAGCGACGCATCGGCTTCAAATGCAATAATGTCGGTGCGCGGTGTCATGATCGCACTGGTGGCCGTGTCGTGCAGGGCAAACACGGCTTCAATCATGTCCTCCTGCTCTTCATCAACCGCGCCGGCGGCCTTGCCCTCGGACACGGCGTCAAGAATCTCCTCCTCAACACGCTCGCTGGCCTGCTCCGGAGTTGACTCGCTCTTGCCCAGCAGCCGCCGCACCACAAATTCAAACCCCATCAACACCTGTGCAACCGGCCAGAGCGCAAGTCGCAGTGCGGCGAGGACGGGCAAACTGCGCGCCAACAGATACTCACCAACATGCACGGCGAGAGCGTGCCCGAGACCGATGTTCAGCAGGGTCAGTAACACCAGCGCCAGCAGGGTCGGGATAAGCAGATCCAGCCAGCGCGGGGTGGCGTCGGCGGGCGTGACATACCACCCGATAATCAGGACGACGATGGCCAGGTTGCAGGCAACTCGAAAGAAGCTCATCCCGACGATGAGCGGTCCCTCGTGGTGATCGAGCCAATCGAGCCAGTGCCGTTGCTTGTCCGAACCCAGACAGTCAGAAAGCCGCGCCCGCGAATACGACCGGAGTATGTTGGTGAGCGTGGAGGCGTAGAGGCTCAGAATGGCCAGCCCGGCCAAACCCCCGAGCAGTGCGTACAACGGTGGAGTCTCCAGCTTCCCAGGCGTCGGCGGGTACACACCTCGTCTGCCTTGGGGCATACGTGCCACACCACTATATCGGCGGTCAGGGCCCGCGGACAAGGCGCAATTCGGGAGGCGTACGGCTACGCCGGGCCCAAGCAGGCGGCCAGCCCGGCCCGGAAGCGCTCTCGATCGGCGGCCCCGGCTGCACCCTCCAGCAGCGCGGCCTGCCGCGCTGTAAACGCCGTCGCGCTGTCAAGCGCCTCCCCCGAACGCCCCACCTTCTCCAGTAGCCGGTCCGCCAGCTCATCCAGCCCGGTGCGGTTAACGGCGGATACTTCGACCCCGGTCAGGTCAATACTCAGTCCGTCGCCCGCGGAACCGCCGATGTCTGACTTGTTCCACGCGATCAGGGCCGTGTCGGCGGAGCTCGCGCCGCACAATCGCAGGGCCTCCTGATTCACCGCCGCCGGGGCCGAGCGGTCCAGCACGATGACGACGGCGTCAACTTGCTCCATCAGGCGCAGCGTGCGGGCCACGCCCTCCGACTCGATCGAGTCCGCCGTACTGCGCAGGCCGGCGGTATCGAGCCACGTCAGCGGATAACCCGCGGCCTCGCCGGGGACTTCCACCCAATCGCGCGTCGTGCCCGCCTGCGGCGAGACCAGGCTCACCGGATGATCGGCCAGCGCGTTCGCAAGCGTGCTCTTGCCGGAGTTGGGCGGGCCAACCAGTGCGACCCGCAACGGCGTTGTAAACCAACCGACACGGTAGATCCGCGCCGCGATCTCCCGGCACTCGGCTCGCGCTGCGTCGAACGACGATTGAACGCCCAATTCCCCCAGCGTGTTGCGCAGCCGCGCCACCTGCCCCAACAGCCAACAGCAGCCCCGCTCAGTCGGCATCTCGGCCAGCAGGGCGTAGGCCTCGGACGTGATGAGATCATCCGCCTGCCAGAGATCGGCCTCCGCGGGAGGCGCGCTCCGAAAGCCGGCCGCGCACAACAGCTCCTCGCAACGACGCACAAGAAACGGGCTCCCGTGCAGGTGCAAGCGGATGTCCCACGCCGGTTCGACGGCGTGTACCGATAGCAGAATCTCGTCGATCGGCTCACGCGTCTCGTCGAGCAACCGCCCACGAACGACACTGCCCGGCGGATGCGTGGCCGCCGCCAACTCACGGCGCAGGCACAGCCGGTCGCGGACAAACAAGCTCACCGCCGGACCGCACATGCGCACGACCGCGATCGCCGCTGGTCCGGGGGCTGTCAGACGCTGGAAGAAGCTGGTTGGCTGTGATTCCGGGCTGCTCATCGCTGATCTGATGCGCGGCGGTGTGTTAGTGCGATACCGATCAGGCACAAGTTCGGCACGACCGCGTCGACGAAATCCGAAAGCCGGCTTATGACGGGGGCGTTACCGCCGGTGACCACCAGGCGCGGCCACTCACTCAGCTCGGTGGCGAATCTTTCCACGATTTCGCGCAGGGCCCCCAGCGTGCCATACACGACGCCGCAGTTGATCGCTTCGAGCGTGTTGCGGCCGAAGGGACGCTCGGGCGCGGTGTAAGCGGCGCGTGGCAACTGCTCGGTGCGCTCGCACAGCATGTCAAAGCACATCTCCACACCCGGAAGGATCGCGCCACCGAGAAACCGGCCGTCGGCGGAAACGCAGTCGATCGTCGTGGCGGTCCCCAGCGAAGCAACAGCGCACGCGGAATGAGTGCGCTCATACGCCGCGGCGGCGCAGCAGATGCGATCAACGCCGACTTCGCGTGGGTTGTCGATCGCCAGTTCCAACGGCAGCGGCAGATCATCGCGCACGACGAGCGCGTCAACGCCACAGGTCTTGTCGATGCACGCCAGCATGTGCTCGGTTCTGCGCGGCGCGACGCTGGCAATCACAATATCACGATGCGCGGCCCCGCCACACGCGCTCCACGTCTGGTCCACGACGGGCGCCCAGGTATCGGGATCGGCGGTCGGCACGTGCGTCACGTCGTGAATGCCGTCTTCGTCGCATACCGCCATGCTGGTGCGCGTGTTGCCGATGTCGATCACCAGCAGAGCATCAGCCGCCTTGATCTTTGCCATGCGTGTATCGCTCCTGATGTCCAGCGGAACGCGCGTGCAAGAATCTGCTCACGCTCGTGCTATCGCTCGTGCGAGAATCCCTTCTCGCACGTTCCTCAACGGGAATCCCTTCCCACAGTCTGAGAATGCGGGAGAGGAATCCCGCGCGGGCTGATGCGAGATAGGAATCTCGCACCAGCGGCGCAATCTCGCACCAGCGGCAGAATCTCGCACCTGCGGTCTCGCACTAGCGGGCGCGCGTCCGGATGCTACGCATCGTCGCCAGCGGTCGGCGGATCGTCAATGCTGACCGGCGGCTCAGGCGGTCGATCCTCCGGGTCGTCATCGAACACGTCACCAAGGTCGATGCGCGCCCCGGGTCGTTCAATCGGCTCCGCAGCGCGAATATCCGCCACAACCGTCCACATGGCCTCGCCGAGTTCGCGCACACCCGCCCCGGTAACACCCGAGATTCCCAACACATCCGCGCCGAGCTCGCCACGCAATTCCTCGAGCGCACTGTCGGCGTCGGTGAGGTCCATCTTGTTGCCCACGATGATCTCGCGGCGCGTGGCGAGTGTCGGGCTGTACTGTTCGAGCTCATGGCGGATGGTCCGATAGGCCTCGGCCGGCGCGGGGCTGCCCGGCGCCGGACACAAGTCGATCAAATGCACCAGCACGCGCGTGCGCTCAATGTGCTTCAGAAAGGCATCACCCAGGCCGACACCTTCGTGCGCTCCGCCAATCAACCCCGGAATATCAGCCAAAACAATGCGGCGAAAACCGGGCAGCTCGAGAATCCCGAGCTGCGGCTCCAGCGTGGTGAATGGATAGGCCGCGATTTTGGGCCGGGCGCGCGTGACGCGGGCCAGCAACGTGCTTTTGCCGGCGTTGGGCAGACCCACCAAACCCACGTCGGCGATGAGCTTGAGCTCCAGTCTCAATGTCCGTTCGCGACCGGGCTGGCCGGGTTGATATTCGCGCGGCGTCTGGTGCGTCGCACTGGCATAGTGCGTGTTGCCATACCCGCCGCGCCCGCCCCGCGCGACGCACACGCGCTGCTGGTCCTCGACCAGATCCGAGATGAGTCGGCCCGTGTCCTCATCATAAACCAGCGTGCCAACGGGGACCGGCACCAGCACATCCTTGCCGCGGCGGCCGTGGCGATTACCACCCTCCCCCGGGCGTCCATTGTCGGCGCGCCAGTGGTGTCTACCGGTTAGATCCAGCAGCGTATCGAGCTCGGCGCGCGCTTCGAGAAACACGGTGCCCCCGTGTCCGCCGTCGCCACCATCGGGACCGCCCTTGGGGATGAATTTCTCGCGCCGGAAACTCACGCACCCATCACCACCCTTGCCACCTCTGACATGGATTCTGGCTTCGTCAACGAACAAACGGGTTGTGCCGGTTGATCTTGGCATGGTCCTCCATCGGGCGCGGGGCGGCCTGGCGGCCCGAGAGCGCAACACACATCTTGGGCGCCTCTTCCGCACATGGCCGACCGCAATACGCGGCCCAATCCTCTCGCGCACTGGATTGAACCCTGAGTGCATAGCGGTTGCAATAGGCAGATGTAATCTCGTTTGAGCCGGACCGCCTTGGCAGGAAAGCCGCCGTGTCACGCCGCATCCTGGTAGTTGATGACGAACCGCTGAAACGGGCGACGTTGCAGCTCGAGTTGGGCGAACACGGCTACGAGATGTTCGAGGCCGCCGACGCGGCCACGGCCTGGCGGATTGTCGATAGCACGCCGCTTGACCTGGTGGTGGCGGAGGTTGATCTGCCCGATTGGCCCGGACTGGAGCTGCTGACTCGGATTCGGCGAGCGCGGCCCGAAACCGCCGTGATCCTGATGAGTGCCTACGGCAAGATTGATGACGCCGTGCTGGCGATCAAACGTGGGGCCTATGACTACATCACCAAACCCTTCGCGACGCGCGACCTGCTGGTGAAAGTCGCCGCCCTTTTTGCGCAACACGCGCCGGTAAGCGGCGGTGACGACACAATGTCGTTTGGCGAGCTCGTCACACGCAGCCCGTCAATGAAGCAGGTTCTGGCGCTGGCACGGCGGGCCGCGCAGACCGTCGAGCCGGTCCTGATCACCGGAGAGACCGGCAGCGGCAAGTCCGCGCTGGCCAAGGCGATTCATCAACATGGCCCCAGATCGACGAAGGCGCTGGTGGTTTGTCAGTGCGCGGGCGCCACGCCCGCGGACGTCGAACGCTTGCTGTTCGGCCCCGCGGATCAACGGACCGCCCGGCCAAAGAGCTCGCTGATGGAGCAGGCGCGGGGGGGCACACTGGTTCTGGACAATCTGGACGCCGTCTCCGAGCAGTTGCAAGCGGCACTACTGCGCCAGGCCGAGACGCCGCCCGGACAGCGCGACGCGCGTCTGATCGCAACCACGCGCCGCAACCTGCGCGCGCTGGCCGACAGCGGCGACTTCGATGCGGCGCTCTACCACCGCGTGGCATGCGTCCGCCTTGATATGCCGCCGTTGCGCGAACGGCCGTCGGACGCGGCGTTGATCGCCGTCAGGATGCTGGAAGCCCAGCCAATCACGCGCGGTACCGCCCCCGTCGCGTTTTCGCCCGCCGCGTGCGAGCAATTGACGCGCGAGAGCTGGCCCGGCAATGTGCGCGAATTGGAGCATGTCATTCAGCGCGCGGCGGCCCTCTGTGGTGGCGGCGAGATCCGCCCGGAGCATATTCAACCGGCTTCTCCCATCGACCATCGAGCGGAGCGACTGCTGGCCGGCGAGTTCCTGGGTAACGCGCAGCCGGCGCTCAATGAAGTGCTGGCCGACGTGGAACAGCGCATGATCCTGATGGCCCTGCAACATTGCAACGGTAACCAGGCGCGCGCCGCCGAACGCCTGGGAATCCCGCGAACCACGCTTCGTGACAAGATCGCGAAATACAATCTCTCAACGTAGCGGCCGCTCCCCGTGGCGACCGTTGAACCCCCGTAAGGCCACCGCGCCCGAGTCGGGAGGCGGAAGCTCACGCCGCATGTTCGCACCACGCGCGCCACGCGGATGGCGCGCCGCGACTCGACCGGTAGGAGTGCATGAACGGCAGTCGGATTTCGATCGGTATCGCACCGGCCACGCTGGCGACGATATTCACAACCTGTTGGGCCGCAGGCGCCCCGGAAGGAAAGCAGGCTGACATGGCAGCAACCACGCAACCGGGGGCGCAAGCCCACACCAACCGCTTGATCCATGCGACTTCGCCCTACCTGCTTCAGCACGCGCATAACCCCGTGGACTGGTACGAGTGGGGGCCGGAAGCGCTCGAGGCCGCCCGCCGCACAGATCGCCCGATCTTTCTGAGCATCGGTTACTCGGCGTGCCACTGGTGTCATGTAATGGCCCACGAGTGCTTTGAAGACGCCGAGATTGCGGCGCTCATGAACGAGTATTTCGTGTGCATCAAGGTCGATCGCGAGGAACGCCCCGACCTCGACGAGATATACATGCGGGCCACCGTGCTCTACACGCGCGGCCATGGCGGCTGGCCGATGAGCGTCTTTCTCACGCCCGATCTCAAGCCGTTCTTTGCGGGCACCTACTTCCCGCCCGACGACCGCTATGGCCGACCGGGCTTCAAACGCCTGTGCCGGATGCTGCACGAAGCATGGCGAGACCAGCGGGATGACCTCGTCAGTGCGGGCGATCAACTGGCCGATGCGCTGACGCGCTCAATGGCGACCGAAGCGGCGGGCGACACGCCGACATTGGCGCAGGTAGACCAGGCCGCCGACGCGCTCGCCGGCGCCTTCGATCCTGAGCATGGCGGCTTGCTCAGCGGCACAACCAACAAGTTCCCGCCGAGCATGGCGCTGGAGCTCCTGCTGCGCTCCGCGTGGCGGCGCCAGGACGATAAGAGCAGCCACGACAAGCTCGTCGGCCACGTTGTGAACACGCTCGACCACATGGCCAACGGCGGCATCCGCGATCATCTGGGTGGCGGTTTCGCGCGCTACAGCACCGATCCCCGCTGGCACGTGCCGCACTTCGAGAAAATGCTCTATGACCAGGCCCTCGTGAGCCGCATCTATATTGACGCGTATCTGTACACCGGCCAGCAGAGGCACGCCGACGTGGCACGCGAGGTGTTCAACTACGTCATCGCCGATCTGCAATCGCCCGACGGCGGGTTCTACAGCGCACGCGACGCCGACAGCGAGGATGAAGAGGGCCGGTACTATGTGTGGACCAAGGCCGAGGTTGTGGACGCCCTCGGCGCTGGCGACGCCGAGCTATTCTGCGATTACTACAACGTGAGTGACGCCGGCAACTGGCAGGATCCCCACGCGCCGGGAGAGGCCAAGAACGTTCTGCACGTGACCCGTCCGCTGCAAACCGTCGCGGAGTCACGCGGGCTCTCGCGCGCAGAGGCGGAGCTGCGTTTGAAGGCTGCGCGGCGGAAATTGCTGGCGCGGCGCGCTCAACGAGTGGCGCCGGCCCTGGACACCAAGGTGCTTTGCGAATGGAACGGCCTGATGATCGCCAGCCTGGCACGTGGCGGCGTGGCGCTCGGTGAACCCCGATATATCCAGGCCGCCGCGCGCACCGCGGATTTTGTTCTGACGCATCAGTACGCCGACGGCCGGCTGCGACGCGCCTACCGTGACGGCAAAACCGTCGACACGGCCTTTATTACTGACTATGCCTGCATGATCGAGGCTCTGATCGACTTGTACGAAGCCACGTTCGACAAGCGCTGGCTAACCACGGCGGTAGCGCTTAACGACACCGCCATCGAGCGCTTCTGGGATGAGGAGCAGGGCGGGTTCTTCTTCACCGCCGACGACCACGAGCAACTGCTGACCCGCAGCAAAGAGGTCAATGACGGGGCCACGCCCAGCGGCAATTCAGTTCAGCTTATAAACCTGCTGCGCCTGTCCGCCATGCTCGGCGACTCGGGGCTGCGGGCCCGGGCGGAACGCATGGTTGCGTTGTTCGGCCCGCGGTTGGCCGGCAACCTTGGCGCCGGCGAGTGTTTCATGTCAGGCATCGATTTCGCCCTGGCCGGCGCGTTGGAGATCGTCGTCATCGGCGATCCCCAAGACGCTCAAACGCGGGCGCTGCTGGAGGTCGTACGCAAGCAATACGTTCCCAACAACGTCGTGCTGCTGCGCAATCCCGCCACCGCCGACGCCGCGATCTCGTCGCCGCTGTTCGAATCGCGCGAGATGGTCGCCGGCAAACCGGCGGCTTATGTCTGCCGGAACAACGTCTGCCAAAAGCCGGTGACATCGCCGGCCGAGTTGGCCAGGCAGCTTGTTCCGTAAGCCGACGTACATCACTGCGGCGCATACCGGCCAGATCATGCGCACCAGCCACATACTGATTGCAATGGCGGATGCCGTTGTGATATAAGGGAGGTGAAACCGTTTATGCGCCGCGCCGCCACCGACCGCGGCGGCCCCGTGCGGAGGATCGCTGGTGAGTGTGAAGAACGTCCACGGCGTGGCTGTCGCGCTGATCCTGCTATCAGCAACCGCGGCCTTCGCTGTCAACGACCGGGTCATTCTGTTGATCGACCAGACGCTCTACAACCAGGTCGATACTCGGCTTCTGCGCTACGCGGGCGAAGTCGAAGCGCGCTTCCCCGTCGACCTGGAAATCCACACCGGCAGCTTTGAAAGTCAGTCTCCCGAAGACATTCGGGCATACCTTCAGAGCGAATGGTCCACCACCGGGCTAGACGGTGTGATCCTGGCCGGTCACATTCCCTACGCCTTGTGGGAACAAGACCCCGCCTTCGGTACCAACAAGGGCATCTTGTCGTTCTTTTACGAAGACCTCGACGGCCTGTTCACCGATCTGAACAGCGATGGCTGGTACGACTACCACGACTGGGGCACGCTCGATGGCCCGGAAATCTGGTCCTGCTGGATGCGCCCGCCGATCATGGACAGCGCCGGCTATCTGAACGCGTTGCTCGACGAGATCCACGACTATTACATGGGCGACTTCACCGTCACAAAGCAGGCCTACGTCGCCTGTCATAGTGACTACGACGGTAACTTCTGGGGCGGCACGATTCCCTCCATGCCCGCGTTGGTGGACATCTACGGCTCGGCAAATGTCGGAACCGACGGCGAGGGCAGTGACCTGGTCGACTGCACCGAACTCAGCGCGCAGATATTCAGTCAGAGCTACGACATAATCCACTTCTGGAGTCACGCCAGCAGCACATTGCAGCAGTGGGATACCGGGATTCCGTCCAGCAACCTGTATTCCAGCGTAGTGATGGCGGCCGCGCCCGGCACCGGACCGCTGATCGCCCATATCTACGGGTGTCACAGCGGCGATTTCATTTACGCCGAAGGCGCGAGCGCCGGCAACACCAATATCGCGGTCGCATATGCCTTTGGCCCCGGCGCCGGCCAGGCCGCAAGCGGCACAAGCTGGAGCTACGGCACCGAGGGTATGAACTACATCACCGAACAGATGCGTGATGGCTGGTACCTGGGCGAATCATGGAAATACCTGCTTGATACGCGCGAAAACTCGGTCGCCATTCATCAGCGCTACGCCGACCGCGACATCCACAAAGAGCTGTCGGGAAACAACCTCTTCGGCAACCCCTTCCTGTACGCCAATTGGACCGGCTCCCCCTACACCGACCAGATTCCTCCCCGCCTGGACGCGGCGTCTTCCTTTGGCGCACCAACAGAGGTCATGGTCTATTTCTCGGAACCGATCGATCCCACTTCGGCCGCCGTGGCCGGCAACTACGTGATTGATGGCGGCGTGACCGTCGCGGCCGCGGTGCAACAGGTTGATGAGTCGATTGTCGCGCTCACTGTCTCGCCGCTGTCACCCGGCGCCACATACACGTTGACCGTCAACAATATCTACGACCAGGCCACACCGCCGAACATCATCGCGCCAGACTCCTCGGTCGAGTTTACCTACTGGGCGTGGAATCGCGTGTTCGACGGGTTGGTGGCCATGTACGACTTCGAAGAGGCTGACGGGACCATCGTACACGACGTATCGGGTGTCGGAACGCCGCTCCATTTGACGATCAACGAACCGGCGGATGTCACCTGGACGACTGGGGGGCTCAGGTTCGACGGGGCGCGGGCATGTACGGCGGGGGCTGCTGCGAAAATCGCCACATACTGCCAGGCCACAAATGAACTCACCATCGAAGCGTGGATTGTGCCGGCGCTCGAATACCAGGAGGGCCCCGGGCGTATAGTCACGTTCTCACGTTCGGCCAACGGGCGCAACTTCACGCTCGGCCACGGCCGTGATGATGAGTCACTCGGCAATTGCTACGACGTGAAACTCCGCACCTCGGAGACCGACACCACCGGCTCGCCGGGCCTGGAGACGCCCCCAGGCTCCGCCGTGCCGACTATCCAGCACGTGGTCTATACCCGCGAATGGACGGGCAGCGAGACCATTTACATCTCCGCGGTCCCGGTGGCCAGCGGCACGAAGACGGGCGATTTTTCGACGTGGGATGCCACTGAGGTCGATCGGCTGCTGTTGGGTGATGAGTATCCGCTGACGCGTCCGTGGCTGGGTGAGTATCGTCTCGTCGCGATCTACGACCGGGCGCTCAGCCCCGCTGAAGTGCAGCAGAACTACGACGCCGGCGCCGACGAAGGCGGGACAGGTTATCTGGTCGGCGACACGAATTGCGATGGCCTCGTGAATAACGGCGACATCGACCCCTTCCTGCTGGCGCTGACCGACTACGCCGCTTACGCAGACGCCTATCCAGGCTGTCACAACGCCGACATCGACGGTGACGGTCTGGTGAACAATGGCGACATCGACCCCTTCGTCGTCGCGCTGGCAGGTTGAGGCGTAATGCACAAGGATCGGTTGCCGGGAATACGAGCTCCGCGTCGTCCCAACTGACGCAAGCCGGATCGCCGTCGCGCAGTTAATGCGCCCATATCCCTCACAGTGTGCCCCCGCCGAGTGCTAATCCGCCCTGCCGGACTGGCCGATGATACGCACAGAGACAGGGGACGCGTACGAACCGTTCAAGCCGGCTGGCGCTGTCGTGCAGCCGCGGAATGCAGGAGTTGTCCGATGCGTATGTGGTTCAGAAGTGCTCAGCTACGCTGGCTTGTGTTCGCCACCGGTGGCTTGGCCGCGGTTCTCACCAATTGCCAGTCTGATGTGCGCGAAACGGTGCTCACCGGGGCGGGTGAGGCGGGAACCAGTCTGGCGGCGACGGCCATAGCGGCCCTGGTGCAGTACCTGATGGGTGAAGCCGCCATTGACCTGCCCATGGTGTAGCGTCTCGGCAGCGGCCATTAGTTTAAGGACGCGCGCCCGCTCGTAGCATTTCACAAGCTTGTACGCCCAACGCGGCGAGTCAAGGTGTCACTGTTGACGCCGTGGCCGTCGCGTTTCCGCGCACCTGCGCCAAGCGAATTGCCAACTCGATCGCGGCGCGCATGCTGCCGGGATGGGCGAGGTTTTTGCCGGCGATATCAAACGCCGTCCCGTGGTCGGGGCTGGTGCGAATCGCGCCGAGGCCGAGTGTCAGATTGACGGCCTCATGGAAGGCGAGCAGTTTCACCGGGATCAATCCCTGGTCATGGTACATGGCCACGAAGCCGTCAAACCGCTCGATCGAAGCGCTGGAGAAAGCGGTGTCGGGGGTCAGGGGGCCACTGACCCGAATGCCGCTGTTGCGCGCCATGGCAATTGCGGGTTCGATGACGCGCCGCTCCTCATCGCCGAGCAGGCCGGCCTCACCCGCGTGTGGGTTCAGCCCCAGCACACCAATCAACGGTCGCGCGATGCCGAACCACTCGCGCAGGGCGCGATCCAGCAGGTCAATTGGCTGATGGACCAGCCCGATGGTGAAGTGATTTCTCAACTCAAAGAGGGGCACGTGCGTGCTGGCCAGGGCTACGCGCAACTGGGGGGCGGCGAACATCATGGTCACCCGCCGCGTGTTAAAACGTCGCGCCAGCAGTTCGGTGTGACCGGTACTGCGTTGCTTGACCAGGCTCCAGGCCTCTTTGCTGATCGGGGCCGTCACGAGGGCGTCGATCGCATCGGCACGCAGATTGCGGATCGCCTCTTCAACGAACTGTAGCGAGGCATTGCCGGCCAGTGCGTCCGCCTCGCGCACGCCGTTTATCCGCGGCGGACGAATGTCGTCGAAATCGGCCACCAGCACGCCGCTGCCCACCCGCGGTCCGTGATCGTACGGCTCGCGCCACCAATACACATCGATCTCGGCCTGGTCCGCCGCCAGTTCCAGCGCGTCATGGAACCCATAGACCAGGTAGCGCGCCTTGCGGCGCAGGTCGGCGTCGGCCAGCGCTTTGACAATCACCTCGGGGCCGATGCCCAGCGGATCACCCATCGTGATGCCGATCAGTGGCCGGCCACCAGTGTTTTCGGGCTGCGCGTTCATGTCGCAAATCCCGCGTCGCGCAACTTGTCCAGTGTCAGGCCACCACCAGTGGCGCGCGGCGCCATCAGTCGGCCTATTACCAGCCGGGCAAGATAGTCCGTCTCGATGTTGAGCTGGTCACCCGGGGCGCGGCGCGACAGGTTTGTCTCGCGCAGTGTTGTGGGAATGATGGCGACGGAAAACCGCTCGGACTCGACGTCAACGACGGTCAGGCTGATTCCGTCGATAGCGACAGAGCCCTTTGCAGCGATATAGGTCAATGGCTCAGCCGCCAGCGCCACCCACAGTTTCCACTCCGCGCCGGCGCGATCAATCGAGTCCAACCGGCCGATTGCGTCCACGTGTCCCTGCACAAAATGACCGTCAAGGCGGTCCCCCATCCGAAGTGCGCGCTCGATATTGACCGCGTCGCCCGGCCGCAGAAGCCGGAGGTTTGAGCGTTGCCACGTCTCGGGGACAACGTCAAAGCAGGCGATTTCCCCACGTCGGCCGGCAAGCGTCAGGCACACGCCGTTGACCGCCACACTGGCCCCGTCTCTGATCTCGTCGAGCATCCTTCCCAGGCGCAGTTCAAGACGCATCGCACCTGTCGAGGCGCCGGCCACGGCGCTGCCCGGCCGGGCAGTGACGATCTCGGCGACAGTCTCAATGATGCCTGTGAACATCCGCCTGGGTCTCCGGAGCGCGCCTCCGATCAAACCGCCTGGCACTTGCAACACCGTAGCGGCCTGCGCCTCGCAGGCCGTCGCCACAAAACGGCGTCACCGATCTTCCACGGCCGGCGCGGCGCCGGCCGCCACGCCATGTGCGGGCAACCTTCGCCGGCTGATCGAACCATGCGTGACGCTACGCCAATATTAGACGCGACGAACACCCCTGCTATCAAGCAGGGATGTTCGTCGTCTCGGATTCCGGATTACGTTGACAGTTACAGCAGAAACCGTCAGCCGATCAGATCTCGGTGTAGTGCAGGATCAGGTCCTCGAGCCCTTCCGGGATTTCCACGGTCGCCGGGTCGAGGTTTTCGACGTCTTCCACCGTGTTGATGTTGTTGGCAATCAGGAAATTGATGATGACCTGCGCTTCGGCCTGGCTGATCGCCGGCACTTCCGGGTTGAACTCGTTGATGGTCATCGCCATCGCCTCGACTTCCGCGGGGGTCACCGTGGTCATGACGCCGTTGGCGATCTTACCGGCGCCCGAGGCGGCGTTGGCCAATCGCGTGACGGGATTCGAGTTGTCGGTGGCCGCGGCCGGGCACCCGGCGATCATTAGTGCCGTCGCGAGCACGAGGGTAACTGCGATAGTCCGCTTACAAAGCATTGCGCCATCTCCTTATGGTATCTGGTCCACAACTTCCTCTGGGTCGAAGTCAACGAACACATCCTGTAGCACCGCAACGGTAGTGCTCCCCGGCACATCCTTGGTGGGGTCGGACAGGAACGCTTCCACGTCGGCCGGAGAGTTCAGCGCGTTTGCCACAAACGCGCTCTGCACTTCCTGCGCTTGTACGTCACTCAGGCTATACGCCACGGTGGAATCTGCCTCGGCGACAGCGTCGGCGTAGAGTTGAACCTCGTCGGGGGTCAATTCGGCGAACGCCGGCTCGGTCACTTTGGCATACGCCGACCTCAAGGTGCCGCCGAACTGGTTTCCGGTTCGTTCCGACTGCAGCAGCCCGTTGATGGTCGCCGGACTCAGACCAAGTGCCGCCAGCGCCTCGCGTCGTTCCTGGGGCGTATTCACCGGGTCATTGATGATCTCATCCACTTCAGGCTGAAGTGCATCGATGGCGTTGGGGAAGTCCTCTGGCGGGCAACCCTGCAACAGCGGCACCAGGACGGCCAGTCCCGCCAGTTTGAGGAACTGTATCCTCAGATCGCTCAGTGGATTGCGCACAGACACCCGATCCCCACAGGACTCGAATCTGATGGCTTGCCTATCCACGCGCCATCACCGACGCTATTGTACATCGGCCGGAATGACAGACAAGGCTTAGCGGTCCGTCGCGCTCGCGCGGCCGCGAATCATGCGTGTACTTCGCGATGGTGGACCTGGATGTCCGGTGTAGTGATCGTTTGCGGCGTGCTGCAATGTAGCGGCCGGCGCCCCGCCGGCCGTAGGACGGCGGAAACGCCGGTTTGCCGCACTGGCCTGCAAAACGCAGGCCGCTGTGGGGCGTTGGTATCGCTGTAGGTTCCTGGGCACTGGCCATACGGTTCGAGGAGCGGTTCGATGCGCGTGACAATTGTCGGATTCCCTTATTCGGGGAAATCGGCCGTTTTTACGGCAGTCTCGGGCATCACGGTGGATCCGGCGCACATGGCCGATGAGACGCTCGCCGCCGTCAAGATCCCCGAACCACGCCTGGAGTTTCTGTACAAGCTGTTCAAGCCCAAACGGCTGACCGAAGCGGTGATGGAGTTCGTCGACCTCCCCGGCAGCGGTGAAGGTGACGGTGAGCGGGCGGGGCTGGAGAAGCACCTGCCGACACTGCGCCAGTCGGACGCGCTGCTGGTGGTGCTCCGGGCATTCGAGTCGGAATCGGTTCCGAGCCACGCGCCCACGATTGACCCAAAGCGAGATTTCTCACAACTTCGTGACGAGATGTTGTTGGCGGATCTTCTGATCTGCTCCAGCCGCGTGGAAAAGCTGGAGAAGGCGATCGGAAAACCCACCAAGGACCGCGACACCCAGAAACGCGAGCTCGAGCTGCTGCGCCATTGCCAGGATGCGCTCGAACGCGAACGCCCGCTCAGCGAGATCGTCCAACCGGGCGAGCCCGAGAAGATGCTCCGCAGCTTCGGCTTTCTCACGCAGAAGCCGTTGGTCGCCTTGATCAACATCGGCGAGGACCAGATTGGGCAGGAACCGGCGTTTCGTGACCCGCACGCGGCGGATACGTTTGCGCTTTCCGCCGCTCTCGAGGCCGAAATCGCGCTGGTCGATCCGGCGGACCGGCGCGAGTTCATGGATGGCTATGGAATTCGCGCCCTGGCCCGTGATCGCATCATCCGCGCCTGCTTCGATGCGCTCGGCATGATTTGTTTCCTCACGGGTGGTGGCCCGGAAGAGGTCCGCGCCTGGGCCATTCCCAAGGGCACCTGCGCCGTGGATGCCGCCGGCAAAATCCACACGGATATCGCGCGCGGGTTCATCCGTGCCGAAACGGTGGCGTTCAAGGACCTGTTCGCCGCCGGAGACTTCAGAGAGGCCAAGTCGGCCGGCGTGGTGCGCCAGGAGCACAAGCACTACATCGTGCAGGACGGCGATCTTATCACGTTCAAGTTCAACGTCTAACGCGCCTGCCAGCCGGCCTGCCCGACAAGCTTCACGAACCGGCAGCGCAGCCCCACGTCGCGCTCGTAATGATCCCCGCACCTGGTGACCGTGATGAGTGTCTGTTCGTGCGCATCGCCCACCGGAATCACCAGACGCCCGCCGTCGGCCAGTTGCTCGCACAGCGCCTCGGGCACCTCGGGAGCGCCGGCCGCCACCAGGATCGCCTCATACGGCGCGTGCTCGGGCCAACCGACTGAACCGTCGCCGCAGCGATAGGTCACATTAGCGAGACTGAGTCGCGCGAGGCAGTCGGCCGCCTTGTTCATCAGGAGCAGGTGCCACTCCACCGTGTATATGTGGCCGGCGAGCAGTGCCAGGATCGACGTCTGGTATCCGGAGCCCGTCCCGATTTCCAGCACGCGCTCGCCGCCACTGAGCGCCAGGCACTCAGTCATGCGCGCCACCATGTAAGGTTGGGAGATCGTCTGCCCGCAGTCGATAGGGTGGGCGGCGTCGGAGTACGCCCGCCCTTGCAGGTCGGCGGCCATGAACCACTCACGCGGAACGCTACGCATGGCGTCCAACACGCGCGACGCCGCGACCCCCCGCCCTGCAAGCTGCTCGCGCACCATCCGCTCGCGCTCAGCGCTGCGTTCGTTTGCATCCGAATCCGGAGCCATCGGTGCTCATCGTACCCGGTCGCCGATTACCTATGGCAGCGGCGCCAGCAGATCTTCCTCATCAAGCGGCAGCGGCGCGGGCAGCATCGCCTCCGCCACAACCCAGGCGCGGACACCCTCCTGCTCACCGATGTTCCGGCCGGTCAGCAGATACCCGACAATGCGATCGCTCACCGGCTTATCCGCGTACACGCGTGCTGCGTCGGGGGCTTCGTTGAGACATTTGAGATATGGGCCGACCGCTTCCGGCCGCATGATCAGCAGATGCCGAGTTTGCCCGCGCATCTCGAACGGGTAGACCGCGATCGCCTCGCGGTTGTAGTCCATGATGTTGTTGACCCGCTCGTCACGATCGCGCTCGCGGTCCCAATCGTCGGGGATCGGTAGCAGCGTGCCATCGCTCTTGTCCGACGATGCTCCAATGGCCAGAAAGCCCTTGGTGGGGCCGATGTTGCTCACGACGGAAAGCGTGGCGCCGTCAGCCAGCCCGCAATGATCGCGCAAGTCCTCGGCGGTAATGCGCGGGAGTTTCCAGTAGTAGTCGTCGCGCACCTGATCCCACTTGTAGAACCTCCCGAAACGCGGGGCGAGCGCGTCGGGAGCAATTGTCGTCGGTGCGTCACTGCCCGCCGTGGCGATCTTCAGATCCGGAATCTCATGGTTGTCGTAATCACAGATGCGAACCGAGAACCCATAGCCTTTGTCGAACGGCGCCGGCCATGATTCGACCGCCACGTCAATCCGGTTCCAACCTTGCAGCAGCAGGGCCCCCGTACACGCCATGTTGGGCCAGTTCTGGTCCTCAAACTTCGCGATGGCGTAGTAATCCCCCCGATGCACCAGCTCGTTATTGACCCAGACCGCCATGCCATCATTGTGACCAAGCCACAGGCGTACGGCGCGCCGCTCGGGAGACCAGACATGCGTGGTCGCCTGCGTGACACACCAGACGGGGCGCTCGGCGCCCAAAGTCTCGGTTAGATGGGGAAGCAGGTCGATGAAGTTGCCGTCGAATCCGCTGTAGTCTCTGTCGGCTTCACTGAAGCGATCCGGGCCGAATTCACGCGCGTGTCGTGCGGTTGGCGTGCCCTGGGCGGGGGGATCATCGTCAATGGCGTGCGGCTGGCCCAGCCACCAGTTGCGGACATAACCCGTGCCGGGGTCGGTATCCGCCAGCTCGGTGCGTTGGTACATGCCCGGTGGGGCCCAGTAGCGCATACTGGAAAGATGTCCATAGCCCATGGACGGAATGGGCTGGTATCCGCAACCATCTGAATGGTGTGTGATTGGATAGCCTGCGCAAGTCTCCCCGGTGATGCGTGCCCAGTCGAACGAGTGGTTCCACTCGTGAAGAAAGACCTCCCATCCGCGTTCCGGGCCAATGTCCACCATTGCGGAACCGTCGGGGCCACAATCGGCGCCGCCTGTCACCGAAGCCCCTCCGGGCCGAAACGACATGACAACGTCAACATCGCCACGCTGGCTGAGAAACCCGTCGGCCGGCCCCGGTAACCAACCGCCGAAGACGTCGTAAGCAACGCGCTGGTTGCTGGGTACCTGGATGACTCGCGTCTTGAGGCGCAAGTAGCCGCCGGAAGCACCGAAAACCATCTTCTCCACAATCCCCCAGTCGCGCTTCAACGTCTCGATCTGATCTGGGCGCATGCGCTTCGGTTCTGTCGCGGCCCCGTCTTCACTGACCTCGTCGGTGTGCTCGGCCATCAGGACGGCCAGGCAGACATCCCAGGTGTTGGCTTTGACGGCCGCCGCGATGCCGGCCTGCTCCGCCACGTCGGCCACGCGGCTGATGGGCTCCCCACAGCGCATCATCGCCTCCGCCAGCCGGTACAGAGCGTCGCTGCGTTCAAACGCACTTGCACCGTCGAACGACGTCGCCATGGCGAAGTGCGTCAGGGCGTGTCGGTAAAGCCCGCACTGCTGTGCGTAGAGGCCGAGGCGATAGTGGCCGGCGAAATCCTCGGATGCACTGCGCTCCGCGATGACGAAGTCGATCCGCCGGAGTTTCTCGCGGGCATATCTGGCGATCCGCGGATCGGCGGATTCGGACAGGCGGGCAAACTCCGCCCGCGCCTGATCCAGTGGCACAACGTTGCTCGCCAGGGCCGCGGTCAGGTACTCGCGAGGCAACCCGCGTTCCAACTGCTCCACACGCGCGGCCAGCGGTCCAACCCAGTGGGCGCCGGCCAGACAAAGGTCTGGTGGGGCGCTGGCGATCAACTGTACCGGCGCCGCCGCACCTTCAACACGCACGTGCATTGTCAGGGCGGCGTTTGCTTGGGTGGCATGCCGTTGTTGGACTTCGACACCGATGACGTAGATCTGCCCCGGCGAGTCGATGTTCCACTCAGGAAAGGTTGTCTCCCCGATCGACATCGTGATCTTCATCGGTTCGCCCGATGCAATCTGTGCCCGGTCCGGCACGGCCAGCAACGCGATCGGCGTTTGAATTACGCCGAAACGATCGTATGGACGGCGAATCACGATATCCTGCTCATCCTGGTCCAACTGGAACGAACCCAACGGGACAACTGTCCAGTCACGATGGCCGGCGGCGATCGCGGTGGGGTGGCTTCCGGCGAACACGGTGGTCAGCAGAACAGCCAAAACAAATGGTCGGTACATGGTGTCTCCCGTGTGGTGAATCACTCCTGGATATCACTTAGTGCAATTGCGATTCCTGTGCGGCCAATTGCGCGATGATGCCGTCGTTCGCGGCCGGCATGTTCAGTTGCGCCAGCTCCGCGGCAGAGACCCAACGGCACTCATCGCTCTCCAGCGCCCGGCCCGCGCCGCGCACCCAGCGGCAGACAACCGGTATCAGCAACACGCAGCGATCGGGGTAACGCCAGCGGACAGCACGTAGCAGACGCTCCGGCGTTGCCTCCACGCCGCACTCTTCGCGCAACTCACGCGCCGCGGCGTCGCGTGGGTGCTCGCCGGCCTGGACCTTCCCACCAGGAAACTCCCAAAGCGAGCCCAGATGCGCCCGCGGTTTTCTGCGGGCAACCAACCAACGATCATCACAGTGGACAAGGGCAAGCGCAACGTTGACCGGCTTTTGGTCCATGTCGGTGATTGTGGCGGACCGTCGCCGGGACACAAGCCAGGTTTGACGCTTTCACAACCTGCTGACAGGTCACGACTTGGGTTTTTTGACCAATTTCGTGCGCGGTTGCGCGCCCGGCTGCCGGCTGGGTATTCACAACCTCTAGAGGGAATGTCGCGGCGCGTAAGTATTTTATTTGCAACACATTACACAACTGACTGCGCTCCGCGTAAAAAACAGTCGGCAAGTGGACACCCGTTGACCGATCGAGTATATTCCAGGTGGTCGGGCGACCGGCTCGACCAGGAGAGAAGAACGGAATTTGCGGCTGTTCTAGCCGTGGCGCGCTTCCGGGACCAACCATCAGGCTTGGTCCCGGAAGTTTTTTTTGCAGCGCGTACGCGGTGAGCTTTACTGTCGCGCGACGGAGTTTATAAGGCATGGCACGCGCGTGAAACAATAGCGCAGTGGCCTCTCCGGAGCGACCAGGCCGATGACCGGCAACACGCAGACCACGACCGCCTGCGCGATCGACACCCGGGTGCTGCGCAACACGCCGCTGTGCAAAGCGCACGTCGCGCTCGAACTGCTCGCCGACGAGTTTCCCGAGTCGCGGCCCGGGCAGTTTCTTCAAGTGCGCTGCGGCGAGGGCGCCGCTACGCCGACAGCCACATGCGAGTGGCGTGACGGCACACTGCCTGGGCTGAGCGACAACACGAAGTGTGGCGGGGAAGTGCTGTTGCGGCGACCGCTCAGCATCGCAGACCGCTGGACCGGCGACGACAGCCGAGTACACCTGGTTGTCATACTGCGAACGGTCGGTCCAGGGACACATTGGTTGGCCACTCGATGCGCGGGAGATGTGGTAAACGTCAGCGGTCCGTTCGGTAACGGCTTTGCTGTTACGAATATTGAACGGCCAATCGCGCTGGTGGGCGGCGGTGTCGGCATCCCGCCACTGCTTTACCTCGCGCGCACATTGTGCGAGGCGGGCAGGCGCGATGTGACCGCTGTGTTTGGCGCGACCACGGGCGCTCTGATGCCGGTGCGGGTCATTGACAATCCCACGGATCCGACCACGCCGACATCGTGCGTGCGTTTTCCGAACGGCGGCAGATACGGTACCATTCTAACCACTGACGATGGCTCGCTGGGGTTGTGCGGCCGCGTAACGGATGGACTGTCGTGCTGGCGGGAGCAGCTCGCCGGGACCGCACGACGCCCGATCGTGTATGCTTGCGGCCCCGAGGCGATGTTGCGCGGCGTCGCGCGGATGACGCGCGCATTTGACATGGACTGTCAATTGTGTATCGAGCGGATGATGGGCTGCGGGATGGGGACGTGCCTGTCCTGCGTTGTGCGTGCGCACGACGCCGGCGCGCCGCAAGGCTGGCGCTGGGCCTTATCGTGTACCGAAGGACCGGTATTTGATCGAGATGTGCTGGTTGACATGGAATCCTGACCGCTGACAACGGAGTAGTCACGAGGAGTTTACCATGCGAGGAATCCGGATAACGATTGCTTTATCGCTGATGGCCGCAACTATCGCGGCCGGCACCGGGTGTCGGACGTTCATCAACCTGTTCGGGCTCGGCCAGCCCCTGCGTATGGCGCTGGTAACCGACGACGCGGTGAACCTGATAAACCCGTTCTCACCCTACGATCCGTTGTTAGCCAAGTTGAGCGACGATATCGGGCGCCCCGTGCGCCTGGAGCCATGTTTCACGTTTCAGGCGGTGGCGCAACTTGATAGCGGATGGTACAAGCTGGCCGTTGCGACGCCGGCCCAATTCGCCCAACTGAAGGGCGTGGACAACGTAAGTGTCCTGGCGATGCCGGCGAAATGCGGCAAACCCGCGGTGTATCCGGCACTGTTGATCGTGCGGGCTGACGGCGAGATCAAGTCGATCGATGACCTGCGTGGCAAGCGCGTTGCTTTTGGCACGTCCTACGATTCACGGTGCCATTACGCCGCCCTGGCGTTGCTAGCGGCCAACGGACTACAGAAATCCGACCTGGCCGGCTATGAATTGCTCGATCTGCCGCTTTGGCGTCATGTGGGCGATGCACAACGTCGGGCCAAGCTGGTGCTCGATGGGACGGTCGACGCGGCTTTCGTCGACATGACTGATTGGCTGCACTACCCGCTGTCCGACGAGCGACCAGATGCGCCCTGTCAACGAAAGCTGGCGACACTAGCGCGCACGGAAGCCGTTCCGGACTTGCTGGTGCTGGCTTCGCCCGCGCTGGACAGCCAGATAGCTGTGAAGGCCGCCATATTCCTCCAGACGGTACATACGCAACACCCCGACACGCTCAAGCCACTCGGTTTTGACCGGTTCCTGGATGTTGATGACAAGGTTGTCAGTATCTGCAAATCCTTGCTGCCGATGATCAGTCGCGAGGCCGCGCCGGCGGAGAATGAGCGCCCCGCCGAGCCATCGACACCTTAGCAGGCAGGTCGCACGGCGCGGACCGGCGCTCCGGGAGACCTCGCGGTACAATCCATCAGTGAATGGTGATGGAGGCGTATCCCATGCCCGCGGCACGAATTAGCGCTGTCTTTGTTCTGCTGGCGGCCGCAGGTGTTGCCTCGATCGGGCACGCCTGTGCCAAAGATGAGGCGAAGGTCCGACCGGCAGGTTTTGCCGGGACCTGGTACCCGGCTGACCCGGCTGAGCTCACGAAGCAGATTGACGGCCTGCTCGATAAGCACGGCCCCCCCAAAACAACAGGCAAACCCGTCGCGCTGATCAGCCCGCACGCGGGCTACCGGTTCAGCGCACCGGTGGCGGCGGCGGCCTACGCCGCTCTGCGTGGGCACACCTACAAGCGCGTGATCGTGCTGGCGTTGGATCATCGTTACGCGGGCTCGTACAAGGGCGTGGATGTGCCGGACGACTTGTCCGCCTATGCGACGCCGCTGGGAGACGTTGCCCTCGACCGCGAAGCATTTGCGGCGCTGCGGACTTCGGAGCTATACGGCGCACACACCGGCGTCGGCGCGCGCGAACACTCGCTCGAACTGCAATTGCCCTTCCTGCAGCGCGCGCTGGGCAGTTTCTCGCTGGTGCCGCTCCTGGTCGGGCGGATGTCTGACGATGACTGCGCGCGAGCGGCACACGCCCTGCTCCCGCTGATTGATGACGAGACGCTGCTGGTCGCCAGCACTGACTTCACTCACTTCGGGCCTAACTACGGTTACCAGCCATTCAGCGAGGATGTGCCGACGCGCCTGCGCGACCTGGCGGACAAAGCCGCCACAGCGATTGAGCGCTGCGACTACGACGGTTTCGCCGCCCACCTCGACAAGACAAGCGATACAATTTGCGGGCGCGGTGCCGTACGACTCCTGCTGCGTGTGCTGTCGATGCGCGGCGGTGCCCGGGCAACGCGCGCGGCTTTTGACACATCCGGCCAGATCACCGGTGATTGGACCAACAGCGTCACCTACCAGTCGTTCGTTTTCACGCCGCGGCAAGGCACGCTGGCGGCCGACGAGCGCGACAGGTTGCTGAAGATGGCCCGTGCCACGGTGAAGGCCTATCTGCAAAGCCAGGAAGTGCCCGCGGCGAGCGCCGCCGACTTGCCCGCCAAGCTGCGCGGCGACGGCGCGTGTTTTGTGACGCTGCAAAACCACGGCGAGCTGCGGGGGTGTATCGGCAACATGCTGGCCACGGGGCCGCTGTACGAGGCTGTAATCAGCAACGCGGTGGCGGCGTGTCGCGATCGCCGCTTTGTACACAATCCGGTCACGGCCGGCGAGCTTGACGATCTGGACATTGAAATCAGCTACCTGACGCCGATGCAACGCATGAAGTCCACGGGGGACATCATCATTGGTCAGCACGGATTGCTGATAGCGCGCGGCGGACGGCGCGGCGTTTTGCTGCCCCAGGTGGCCTATGAGCGGGGCTGGCGACGGGAAGAGTTCCTCGCGCAGACCTGCCGCAAGGCAGGTTTGCCAAATGATGCTTGGAAGCAACGCGACACGGAGATATATTCGTTTGAAGCGGAAGTTTTCGGCGAGCCGGGGTGTGATTAGACCCGCCGGTCGCGGCAGTGTCGCAATCGGCAGAAAGGCGGAATGCTGATGCATGGGCCAGATCTCACGAGTCGACGGCAGTTTCTCGCACAAGTAGGGGCGGTGGTCGCCGGGGCCGCGGTGCCATTCGAGCAAGTCTGGGCGGAGGAGGGTGCCGCGGCGCCGGGCGCGCTGGTCGCGATCGCCCGCGACGACGCCCTGCTGAAAGGGGAGATAAGCGAGCACGCGGATCTGCTGTGCAAGATGCTGGATGCGTCGATGCAGAAGCTGACCAAGTCCGCGGATGCCGCCAGCGCGTGGCGCAAGCTCTTCAAGCCGACCGAACGCATTGGTATCAAGGTCAATTGCCTCGGCCGCACAACACAGCCGGCGGTCGTGGATGCCATCGTCGCCGGCTTGCGGCAGGCGGATGTCCCCGCGGAGAACATTGTCATCTGGGACCGTTTCGATTCCGAGCTGGAACGCGCGGGATTCAAGCTCAACAAGTCAGGCAAGGGCGTGCAGTGTCGCGGAACCGACGCCAGCCGGCTGGGCGGAGGCTATCAGCGCGACGTGCAAACCAGCGGCAAGATCGGCTCCTGTTTCTCGAAAATTCTGGCCGAGCGCATCGACGCGCTCATTTCGGCCCCCGTGCTCAAGGACCATGGCATTGCCGGGGCCTCGCTGGGCATGAAGAACTTCTACGGCGCGATCCACAACCCCAATAAGTATCACGGCAACCGTTGCGATCCATACATCGCCGACATCGTCAGGCACCCGTTCATTCGCGACAAGTGGCGCTTGACCGTCTGTGATGGAACGCTCGGGCAGTACGAAGGCGGGCCGATGAGGAAACGCGCCTACGATTGGCGATTCGGCGGGATGATCACCAGCACCGACTTCGTGGCGCTGGATGCTGTCGGTGTCGACTACCTCGAAAAACACCGCGCCGCACAGGGCATGGAGTCCCTCGCCGATGCCGGCCGCCCGCCGACGTACATTGCCACGGCGGGGGCGCAGGGCCTGGGCGTCAGTGACTTGAAGAGGATTGAACGTATCGAGGTCTGACGTGGACAACCTCGACGACGTCTTCTCACAGCCATCGCGCCGCGAACTGCTGCGCTGGGGGCTTGCTGGCGGTGCATGCGCGTTGGGTGCCGGCTGCGTGTTTGCACAGGATACGGCCGGCACCGGCGCTCTTTCGGGGCCGCTACTGAAAGGCGTCGTGCGCCGCCGGGCGATGTTCTGGGAACAACACGGCGACTGACGAAATCAAGTGCGTGCTGTGCCCGCGGGAGTGCCACGTCGCGGAACTCGAGCGCGGCTATTGCGGCGTGCGCGAGAATGTGCGCGGCGAGTACCAGACGCTGGTCTATGGCGCGCTCTGCTCGGCGAACGTGGATCCGATCGAGAAGAAACCGCTCTTTCACTTCCGTCCAGGGACAAAGGCGTTTTCGATAGCGACGGCGGGCTGCAACATGGAGTGCAAGTTCTGCCAGAACTGGCGGATCAGCCAGTTCCGCCCGGAGCAGGTGGAGAGCACGCCGGTAACCCCCGCTCGCCTGGTCGCCGCTTGCCAATCCAGTGGATGTCCGACGATCGCATATACCTACTCCGAACCGGTCATCTTCTACGAATACATGCACGACACGGCCAAGCTGGCGCGCGAGTCGGGCATTGGCAGCGTGATGATCTCAAACGGCTACATCCAGGAAGCCCCGCTGCGTCAACTCTGCCACCACTTATCGGCGGTGAAGATCGACTTCAAGGCGTTCACGCAGAAGTTCTACGCCGACTCGTGCGATGGCGAGCTCAAACCGGTGCTGGCGACGCTGGAGACACTGAAGGACATCGGCATCTGGTTTGAGATGGTGGTGCTGATCATCCCGACGCTGAACGACTCGGCCGCCGAGATCAGGGAAATGAGCGAGTGGGTCGTCGCACATCTCGGGCCGGACGTACCGATGCACTTCACACGGTTTCACCCGACTTACCGGGTAACCAACCTGCCCAGCACGCCGGTCAAGACGATTGAGCGTTGCCGCCAGATCGCGCTGGACGCCGGTGTGCGCTACGTATATGCGGGGAACGTGCCGATGCACCCCGGCGAGAACACGTATTGCCACGGCTGCGGCCACGACCTAATCCGCCGCATCGGCTTCCGCGTGGCGGCCAACAACATGAAAGCCGGCCACTGCCCGAAGTGCGGCACGAAGATCCCGGGGGTGTGGTAAGCGGTTGTGTCAGCGCATCGTCGGCTGACCCGCGCGAATTCACTCAGCCTGCCAGCGCAGAATCGGCTTGCGGGCGGCGGCGACCTCATCGAGACGGCGGACCGGCGCGTTGTGCGGCGCGCGCTTGACCTTGTCCGGCTCCTCGAGCGCCTCGCGCTTTATCTGGATCATCGCGTCGGCGAAGTCATCAAGCGTCTGCTTCGACTCGGTCTCGGTCGGCTCGATCATCAGACAGTGCGGCACCGGCCAACTCATCGTCGGCGGGTGAAAACCGATAGTCAATCAGACGCTTGGCCACGTCGAGTTCGCTGATGCCCTGTTTTTCCATTTCGGGCAGCAGAATGAACTCGTGGCCATACGGACCGCCGTAAGGCAGGGTGTAGTGGTCTTTGAGCCTGGCGGCGAGGTAATTCGCCGCGAGCACGGCGGTCTCGCTGGCGGCGCGCAACCCGCTGTTTCCAAGCGCGCGCAAGAACGTATAGGCCCGCACCAGCACGCCGATCTGGCCATAGAATGAGCGCACTTTCCCGATCGAGCGCGGGCGATCGGCGTTCCAATAGAAGCTGCCATCATCGCGCTTCATCACCTGCGGTACGGGCAGGTAGGGCGATAGCTTCATCACGCAGGCGATGGGGCCCGCCCCCGGACCGCCGCCGCCGTGCGGCGTGCTGAAGGTCTTGTGCGTGTTAAAGTGCATGATGTCGGCGCCCAGATCAGCCGGGCGCGTAATACCGCAGATCGCGTTGAGATTCGCGCCGTCAACGTAGAGCAGCGCGCCCTTCGCATGGAGAATCTCGGCGATCTCCGCGATGTGACGCTCAAACTTGCCGACCGTGTTGGGAAACGTCAGCATCATGGCGGCGGTATCTTCATCAACCAGCGCGCGCAAGTCGTTCAGATCAACCGAGCCATCCGCCATCGATTTGACCGGCACCGCCTGGCGACCGCAGACGGCGCATGAAGCCGGGTTGGTGCCATGAGCCGAGTCGGGCGTGAGCACCTTGGATCGGGGCCCGCCGTGGTCTCGGTGAAAGGCGTTGATGACAAACAGGCTGGTGAGCTCGCCATGGGCTCCTGCCGCGGGTTGCAGTGACGCCTCATGAAACCCGGTGATCTGTTCGAGCATAGCGCGGGTGCGATATAGCAACTCGAGCATGCCCTGCACATCGGCGTCGTCCTGGTAGGGGTGCAGGTTGACCAGGCCGGGTAATGCCGCCGCCCGCTCGTTGATCTTCGGGTTGTACTTCATGGTGCACGAGCCGAGCGGGTAGAAATTGGTATCGACGCTGAATGCGCGTTGATTGAGCCGCGTGAAATGCCGAACGACGTCCAATTCGCCGACTTCCGGCAGCGCCGGCGGCTGCTCGCAACGCAGTTCGGCGGGGATGGCGGTCTCCAGGTCGCACGCCGGCACATCGCACCCCGGCAGGCTGACCGCGCACAACCCGGCGCGGCTCTGTTCGAATATCAGCGGCAAGGCTCGTTTGGGATCGTCCCGCATGCGTTGTTCTCACTCATTCACGGCCTGAAACGCCACTACCCATCCACGGTCGCCAGCGCATCCACCAGCGCGTCAATATCATCCTTTGTCCGCTTCTCGGTGACGGCCACGGCAAAGCAGTTTTCCAGCTCGTCGAACCAGGGGCCCAGCGGCACCCCCGCGTGTACTCCCGCGTCGCGGCAGTGCGCCAGCACCTTTGCCACCGGCCGTTCGCTGATGACCACGAACTCTTTGAAGAACGGTCCATCAAAACGCAGGGTGTAGCCCGGGAGCGTCGCGATGCGCTGGGCGGCGTAGTGCGCCTTGTGGACACAAAGCTCGGCAATACGCCTTAGGCCGCCGCGGCCGACCGCCGACATGTAGATCGCCGCGCGCGTGGCCATCAGCCCCTGGTTGGTGCAGATGTTGCTCGTGGCCTTCTCGCGGCGGATGTGCTGCTCGCGTGTTTGCAGAGTCAGACAAAACGCCCGGCGGCCGTCGGCATCCACCGTTTGCCCGATCAGACGCCCGGGCATGCGGCGCATGTGGCTCTGCTTGCACGCCAACAGACCGAGATACGGCCCGCCATACTGGAGCGGCAGCCCGAGCGGCTGGCCCTCGGCGACGACGATATCCGCGCCGACGTCGCCGGGCCGCTTGAGCACGCCGACGCTGATCGGATCCATCACCACAATCAGCAATGCGCCGCACTGCCGCGCCATCGTCGCAATGTCGGCCAGGTTCTCTATCTGGCCGAACAGGTTCGGCGATTGCACGACTATGGCGGCGGTTCGTTCATCAACCAGGTCTGACAGCGTCATGGGGTTGATGCGCCCGACTGCCTCCGCCGCAACGCGAACCTCGCCGGGCTCCTCGGCCAGGTACGTTTGCAGCACGCGCAGGCAATCGGGATGCACGGCCTGGCCGCAGACCACATTCGGCCGCTTGGTGGCGCTGCGCGCCATGAACACGGCTTCGACCAGCGCGGTGGCGACGTCGTAAAGCGACGCGTTGGATACATCCATGCCGGTCAGCTCGCAGACCATCGTCTGGAACTCGAAGAAATTCTGGAGGATGCCCTGTGAGGCTTCGGCCTGGTAAGGCGTGTAGGCGGTCAGGAAACCATTCTGCGCGGCCAGACTGTCAACGACCGACGGAATGAAGTGGTCGTATGCGCCGCAGCCTAGAAAGCAGCGCGCGCAGTCCGCCGTTCGATTCCGCAAGGCGAGCTGATTGAGATCGGCCAGGAGTTCCGGCTCGCTCAGCGGCGGCGGGATTTCGAGCAGCCCGCGCACGCGAAGTTGTCCGGGGATGTCCTGGAACAGATCGTCGACGCGCTGTACGCCGATCGCGGCCAGCATTGATTGGCGGTCTTGTCCGCTGAGTTGCAGGTAGTCCATTGCTTGTGGGTTCCACGGGTAACCGCGCCGTATCGACCGACGCTTATTCCGCGATCATCTTCTCATACGCGGCGGCGTCCATCATCTTTTCGAGCGGGGACAAATCGCTGGTCTCAATCTTCACTATCCACCCTTCGCCGAATGGATCGGTGTTCAACAACTCCGGCTCGTCGGCCAGGCGCGTGTTGATTTCAATGATCTTGCCACCGACGGCGGCGTAGATTTCGCTGGTGGCTTTCACCGACTCGATCTCGCCGATCCCGGTCCCGGCCTCGACGGCCGTGCCGACCTCGGGGATTTCGACATAGGTAATGTCGGTGAGCTCGTCGGCGGCGAACTGGGAGATGCCGACGGTCACGACATTTCCGTCCACCTTGTACCATTCGTGCGTCTGAGCGAATTTGCAATCTGCGGGAACCGCCATCAGACCGACTCCTCCAAACCAGGGTGCCCGGGGGTCACGCCGCCCACCGTCCCAGCGGGGGTGGCGGGGTGGTTCATTCTAGGGGATCAGGCGCCGGCCCGACAAGTGACCGCCGGCAGGTTGGCGCCGAGAGAGGCAATAGACTTCAGCCAGTGACGTCGCGTCGCCAACTACTGCCTCGCCAGCGTCACGACAAGGGGCTGAGGTCATCAGTACTCAGCCGGGTAGCGGAGGTCGAGCGCAGCGAGACTCACCGAACAAATTCCGCCAGGTCCGACCAGACCGAGGCCAGAAACCGGTCGAGTTGGTAGAAATAAGTCGCCGTTTCCAGATATGGTCCGCGCGCGTGCGGCAGGTGTGGGAACTTGATGATCTCCATCGGCGGCGGCAGGTCCGCCGTAATCTCTTCGAACACCTCGGCGGTGGCGAATTCGTCGAGCCCGTAGAGAAACACGAACGTCGGCTGCCTGACGCGGGGAAACTGAGCCTGGAACAGGGCCTCGTCGCCCAGCAGCGCCATATAGGGCGATATATCGCCACCCAGCAGTGCCGCGAAGGCGGCCACCTCAACCGTCAACGAGATCGGCCCATCCAGAACGATGGCGTTTACGTCATCCGGGCGGCTGACGGCATGAGCCACCGACGGAATCGTGCCGATCGACACGCCCATCAAGGTCACCTGCTCGCGCCCGGTGCGCGCCAGCGTCCAATCGAGCACGACATCGAGATCGCCGTAGAGCGAGAGCAGCGAAGGCTGCCCGGTGCTGCCGCCAAAGCCCTGGAAGTCATACATGACCACGGACCAGCCGTCGGCGCGCAGCATGTGGGTTACGTAGAGGAAACAGGCCATGTTGCCGACCGCGCCGTTTGACAGGATTACCGTGCCGCGATCGAGCGTGCTGGGAATGTACCAGACGCGGATCAACTCGCCGCTGATGTTCTCGAGCATGACCTCTTCGTATGCGATGCCGGCCTCGGAAGGAACATCGACGGTCTGGAGATGCGGCACGCCGAAGGAGACCTTGAGCTCTTCGCAGGTGGCCTCTGGCAACAGGGCCAGCTCGCTGGCCATATTGACGAACTCGTCCATCGGGACAATTGGCAGGTCACAAGCGGTGAGTGTCGATAGACACGCGAGCAAACAGCCGATAATGATGGTCTTTTGATGTCGCATGATACGCCTCGCAGCGGTCCGCACCACGTACGCCGACCACATTGTACACGATCGGCAAGTGGGCGCCGTGTCCCCGCGCGGGGCCGACGTTTTCCGACGGTATTTCTGAGCCACTTGGGCAATAATACCAGTCCAGATGCGAAGTCCACGTTGGAACGTATCAGTAGGCGTAGCGGGCCGGCAGCCGGCCGCGACAAGACGCCGACACTGAAGGAGCAAGGCCATGAGCACGCAGCCATCAGTCGTGGTCAACAAGAAGGGCGGGTTCTTCACCGCGATCGCGCAGGGATTCTTCGGATTCCTGATTGTCACCATTGTCTGTGCGACTCTCCTGGGAATGTACGGGCTATGGGTGGCGGACAAGAAAACGGATGTGGCGCTGGATCTGGTCGCCCGTCTGACCGGCGACTCGGCCGACATGGCGAAGAGCGTGCTCCAGGAACTTCGGAACTGGCGCGAGATCGCCCCACCGTTGATCGCCGACGCCTTCAACGATCGCCGCGATCCCACCTATCGCGACCAGCTCGACTTCAGCACCAGCATCGCTCCGTATGGCGAGGACAGCGATCGATACTGTGTGATTGTCGAGGTGGCCAACAACGGCGCGGAAACCGTCTCACTCCTGACGGCGCGCATTTCAGTCAGCAACCCTGGTGCAGCGCCCGACCGGGAGATCGTCGCGGCGGTTGCCACGCCGCTGGCGTTTGAGGTTGATCACGAACTATTCCGGGGGCCGCTGCTGCCGGGAAGCGTACGCCGCTTTGTGGTTGATAACGGATATGGCTTCGGGCGCGGGCGTGAGCTTTCGCGAGAAGCACGCGTAACCCACGAGATCACGGAATTGCGGCTCTGGGTCGAACCCGACACGGACCTGGCGTTTAACGACACGGCAGATCCCATCCTGCCTCCCGGCAAGACCGAGTGATGCTGCCCACGCTTTTATGACTGGCTTAACCCCTTACCTCGCCGAGCGGCACGGACAGGCTTGCCCCGCCTGTCCGTGCCGTACTCGTTCGGCGTGGGTGGCCTTTACGGGCCGGGGTTGACGAGCACGGATTGGGTGAAGGTTGATTCCACGGTCGCGCTTTGGAAACCGTTCAGGCTGCTTCGCGTGGTGCTCTTGACCACCTCGGCCACCAACGGCGCCCCTTGCTGAAACCCGCTGAGATTGTCGGCGCCGAACGTCTGAGTGCCGGTGTCGGCAAAGGGGCCAAAGCTGCGTTCGCGATCCTGGCCGAAGACATTCTGGCGCAGGTTGATCATTACAGTCAGATTCGGGTTGGCGCCATCCCAGGTCATCGTGAAACCGGCCAGCGAGGCCGTGTCCTGCGGCTCCGGCGTGAGGATCAGGAACCCCGGCGGCGCCGACACCGTGGTCGATTGGATACCCAGCGACGGCTCCGAGGCCTCGATGATGTACTCGCCGGCGGCGCCGATGGTGGCCACGTAGTCACCATTGAGATTCGGTCCGGTCAACTGCTGGCCGGCGACGAATACCGCCTGGCCGCTGCCGAGCTCGATCAGCCGGCCGCGAGAATCGGTCAGGCGCGCGGTCACCGTGGCCTGACCGGTAGAGGCCAGTCCTTCGATCGTTATCGTCGCGTTGGCCTGATCGAGCGGCGCGGTGATCGCGCTGCCGCCATCAGATGGGACATCGACTTCAATGGCGCAACCGCCGCATACGAGCCCCAGCATGATGCCCAGTGTTACTAGCATGCCCAGTCTGTTCATGTTCTGCTCCATCCGAGCGCGAGTGATTCGCGGTTGCGCGCGTCCGGGGCGCGCTGATCGGCCCCGGCGGCTATTCAACAACGATTGACAGCGCCTGCGAGGCAACGTTGGGCGGCACGTCACTATCCGTCACGCGGACGGTGAATTCAAAGATGCCGGCCTGTGCCGGAGTGCCCGTGATTGCTCCGGTGCTCGTATCCAGGCGCAGTCCGCTGCCAGACAAAGTTCCGCTGGTAATTGCAAAGCTGTAGGGCCCCAGCCCGTCCGCGATGGCAACGGCCTGCGTATATGCCGTGTGCAACGTGGCGTTCGGCAGTTCCGTAGTCGTGATACTCACCGGCCGCGGGCGGACCATCACAAACACGGTTGTGGTCGCGGTCTGTCGCAACGCGCCGGCGTTGCTGTCGGTGACCGTGAATTGGAGTTGTACGCTCTGGGCGGGAACCACGGGTGAACCCGAGATTACGCCGGTATCAGAGTCCAGGCTCAATCCCGCCGGCAGCCCTACAGACGAGTAGGTGTACGGCGCGAGACCGCCCGATGGCAGCAATGCGGCACTATAAGCCACATCCACCTGCGGATTGGCCAGGCTGGCTTGCACGCGCAGCATTGAGATCACTTGCAGGCTGTAGTTTATTTCGCCCGACTGGGTTCCGGAGCGGGCTTTGACGGTGAACGAGTAGGTTCCCGGCAGTGTGGGCGTTCCGGTTATGACGCCGCTTTCACTGCCCAGAAACAGTCCGTCGGGCAACTGGCCGCTGGCGATCGACCAGGTGGTGTCGCCGCCGCCGGTGTTGATCAGCCCGGCCGAGTATGCCCGTCCTTCAATCGCGGCGGTTAGCACTGTCGGCGTGATCTCGATCGGCGTGGGCGTGGTGATCACGCAGCCGACGACGGTTAGAAGCACAACGCATGGAACCCATGCGGCGCGACGGCAGCATTGTCGTGATGTCACGGTCAAGCACCTCCCAGACAGCCCAGGTGAACAGACGTTACGCGCACACCATACCCACTCATCTACGCGTCATTCTCACCAGTCCCCATGAGACCTTCAACCCGCATTCCCAATTTTCCATACTGCTCTGCACTAACCGGCCGTGACATTCCCGCAGAGTCGCCGCCGCCGCTACAATGCGCGCGACCGGCGCATGCGCGGTCGCCTTTGTTTGCCGCGCCACGCTTGCCCGGGAAACCCGGCCGGAGTTTTCATGCGCGTGGCGCTGTTCATAACCTGCCTGACGGACACTTTTTATCCGCGTGTTGGCGAAGCGGTCGTGCGTGTGCTGCGCCACTTCGGCTGCGAGGTTGAGTTCCCCGCCGAGCAGACCTGCTGCGGCCAGCCGGCGTTCAACAGCGGTTTTTGTGACGCGGCGAAACCACTGGCCCGGCGCCTGATTGAGATTTTCGAGCCGTACGAGCACGTTGTTACGCCGTCCGCGTCATGCGCGACGATGCTGAAGGACCACTACGCGGAGCTGCTTGCCGATGAAGCTGAGTGGGCTACCGCGGCCCAACGTCTCGCACACAAGACGCATGAGTTCGCCACGTTTCTGCGGGACCGGATCGCGGTGGACATCGCCGATCACGTCAGATTCAATGAGCCGGTCACGTATCACTATCCGTGCCATGCGCGCGGGGTGTACACGGTTGCCGATCTTTGCGGCTGGCTGGCCGGGGAGGGTAACCGCGTGCAACCGCCCCCGCACGCCGACTTGTGTTGCGGCTTTGGCGGCATGTTCGCCGTTGATTTTCCGGAAATCAGCGGGGCGATGCTGGAAGACAAGCTCGACGATCTGGTCGCGAGCGGGGCGCGGCTGGTGATCTGCAACGAGGGGGGGTGTGGTTTGAATCTCGCGGGCGGGGCGCGTCGTCGGGAACTCGATCTGCGTTTCAAGCACCTGGCGGAGTGCCTGGCTGAGTCCCTGGGACTCATGGAGCCGGAAGGATGAGCGCGCCAAGCACATTCCGCGAGCGCGTTTGCGCAGCGCAGGCCGACGAGCGGCTGATGCGCGCCGTACACTCGACCACCTTCAAGAAGGTCGCGCAGCGCGTCGACGCGCTCGCCAAGCTGCGCGATGCCGAGGCGCTGCGCTCGATGGCCGAGCAAATCAAGCGTCACGCACTCGACGAGCTGCCGCGTTATCTCGAACAGTTCGCCGCCCAGGTCGAGCGTCATGGCGGGCACGTACACTTCGCGAAAGACGCCGTCGCCGCCCGGCGCATTGTCTGTGACATTGCCCGGCAACACGAATCACGGCTGGCCGTCAAGGCCAAGAGCATGACCACCGAGGAGGTACGGCTTAACGACGCGTTAGAGTCGGCCGGCGTGCGCTGCGTCGAGACTGATCTGGGCGAGTTCATTGTCCAGATCGATCACGATCGCCCGAGTCACATCGTCAGCCCGATCATCCACAAGGACCGCGCGCAGATCGCAAGGGCGATGACGCGCGAGATCGGCTGCGAATACACGGAAGACCCCACCGCGCTGACCATGATCGCCCGCGCGCACTTGCGGGACATCTTCCGGCGCTGCGATCTCGGCATTACCGGCGTGAATTTCGGCGTCGCCGAGAGCGGTACGCTCTGCATTTTGACCAACGAGGGCAACGGCCGCATGACGACGACGCAGCCGCGCGTACACGTGGCCTTGATGGGTATCGAGAAGCTCGTCCCGCGTTTGAGTGACTTGCCGGTGCTGCTGAAGTTGATCTCGCGCTCGACGACCGGTCAGCCGATGGGGGTATACACGACGCTGATCACCGGCGCGAAGCGCCCCGCCGACCCCGACGGCCCGGAACATCTGCACGTCGTGCTGCTGGACAATGGGCGATCGGACATCTGGGCCGGCGAGTTTCGCGCCGTGTTGAGCTGCATCCGCTGCGGCGCCTGTCTGAACGCCTGCCCGGTCTATCGCAACGTCGGCGGCCATGCCTACAACAGCGTCTATCCGGGACCGATCGGCTCGGTGCTGATGCCACTGCTTGGCGGCCTGTCCCAGCACGCCGACCTGCCGCGCGCATCAAGCCTGTGCGGTGTGTGTGCCGTTGCCTGTCCGGTGAAGCTGGACATACCATCGTTGCTGCTGAAGCTGCGCGGGCGCGCGACGCACACCCAGCCGCTATCGAAACGGCTTGGCATGTGGCTGTGGGGCTCCGCGATGCGCCGGCCGGAGCTCTACCGTTTGGGACAATGGCTGATGCGTAGCTGGTTAGGCCGCGGCGGTCGCGAGTGGTCGCACACCGGTATCGGCCCGCTGAAGGCCTGGACCCGGTCGCGGGATATGCCGACGCCGCCGAAAGACAGTTTCCGCAAGCGTTGGCTGAAAGGACTGGGTGATGAATCACCCGACTGACGGTAATGACCGACCGGCGCCGGCGGCGGATGCCGTGCTGCGCGAGTTCATCGCCGGACTCAAACGCCGCGACAAACGGCCCGGCGGGCGAGGTCAGACGCGCGAGCAGGCGGCGGCGGCGCGTAGTGCTCAGGAAGAAGATTTCGGTGAGGCAGCGCGCGAGGTTAGCCGCGCAGATGATCTCGTAGCGCGATTCATCAGCGAGGCGCGGTCGGCCGGTTGCGGCGTCCATGACGCGCGGCACGCGGACTGGCTCGCCATATTGCGCGAAGTCTTGCGCGAGCATAACGTGGAGGCCGTTTACCTCGATGCCACCGTGATGGTCATCGGCGGCGAGGAGTGCGGCGCGCGGTTGGCCGACGCGCTGCGCGCGTCCGGGCTGACGGTCACGTCCGCCATGGACAAGGCCACTTTCTTCGATGTGGACGCCGCCATCACCGGCGTGGCCGGCGCCGTCGCCGAGACCGGTTCGCTGATCTGGGCGTCGAGCGAGACTGCCCCACGCTCGGCGACACTCGCCCCACCCGTACACATCGCGCTGGTCCGCGGCGAGCAGATACTGCCCGACCTGGTCGACTACTTCGCGCTCCTTTCGGAGGGCCCGCCGTTACCCGCGAACATCAACCTGATCACCGGCCCGAGCAAAACCGCGGACATCGAAAGCACACTCGTCACGGGCGTACACGGCCCCGGCCACGTCGAGATTATCCTGCTGGATGCGTAGCCGGGACAAAGGGCAGTGACCGGGGAACAGGGCGGTGGTCGGCGGGATATCACACTGTTCCCCGTTCCCTGTTCCCTGTTCCCTGCTCTCTTGCCCCATTCGCTATACTACGCAGGCCACGCATCGCCGGAGATTCTTGATGCAACGACGGACCGTCATCACGGTGTTCGGATCGGGAACTGTCGTCGCGGCCGACCCGGCTTACGCAGAGGCCCGCCGGCTGGGTCGGGCGATAGCGGAAGCCGGGTGGACGGTGTGTAACGGGGGATATGGTGGCACGATGGCCGCCGCGGCCGAGGGTGCCATGGAGGCGGGTGGCCACACCATCGGGGTTACGTGTGCCACAATCCGGCGACGAAGCGGTCCCAATCGCCACATTCGACAGGAAATCCCCACGTTTGACCTCTTTCAACGCGTAAACACGCTGATGCGCCTGGCGGACGCGTATGTAGTCTTGCCGGGCGGCACGGGCACCCTGCTCGAACTGGCCGCCGTTTGGGAATTTGCCGCCAAGCGTTTTCTGCGCCCGGCCCGGCCGCTGGTCCTGCTCGGCGATTATTGGCGCTCGCTGGTGGAGATCATCGGTAACCACCAGCCGGGCAGCCCCCAGCCCCTCGTCGCCGGCAGCGCCGCAGAGGCCGTCACGCTGCTGCGCCAGCAGCCCAACACGGACGATCACAACCCGGATGCTTGACCGCCGCGCCTGCGGCAAGGTAGCATGTGGGGCGTGGGCAGCGCGCGGTCAATCCCGAGTCGCGAGTGCGCGCGCCATCAATATCGAGCGCCGTGCGCAGCGGTGGCGGAGTCGGGGATGCAGCCGAACCTCCGATGAACGCGGTCCGCGGCGGCACACCGGGCATGTAGCCACGGTCGTGAATTCGCGGAGACACTGATCGCCGAACATGATCGTCGACTGTCACACGCAGGTATGGGATTCGCTGGACTGGCTTGGACGCACCGTGCGCGTCGAGGAAGCTCGGCCGTTGCACGCCGACGCTGAGCGGCATCTCGCGGCGGTCGCCCCCGTTGATCTGGCGATCGTCCACGGACTCACCAGCCGATACCTGGATGCCGAGATCCCTAACGACTTCGTCGCCGGATACGTCAAGCGCTACTCACAGAAGATGATCGGCTTTGCGGGGATCGATCCGAACGATGCCGACTGTATCGGGCAGGTGCGCGCCGCTCAGGAGGAGCTCCAGCTCAAGGGCGTGACCATCTCCCCGCCCATGCAGAACTATCACCCGGCCGCGACGCAAGCTATGCGGCTGTACGAGGCGTGCGCGGAACGCGGCCTGCCGGTGTTTGTCGACCAGAGCCTGCGCTGCCCGTCGGCGAAAATGGAATTCGCGCGCCCGCTGCTGATTGATGAGGTCGCCCGCGAGTTTCCCGACTTGCGCATCGTGATGTCGCACCTGGGCTGCCCCTGGGCGGAAGAGGCCATCGCGGTCCTGAGCAAGCATCAACACGTGTACGCCGACATCGCCGGACTGCTGCGGCGTCCCTGGCTGGCCTACAACACCCTGCTGGCGGCCTACGAATACGGCGTGATGGACAAGTTGCTGTTCGGCAGCGACTTCCCATATCGCTCGCCGGCGGCGGGCATCGAGGCGCTGTATTCAGTCAACCAGGTCAGCCATGGCACCAACCTGATCACCATCCCGCGTGAGCAGTTGCGCGGCATCGTCGAGCGTGACGCGCTCGAATTGCTCGGCATCGAGCACACCCTTGGTTCCAGTCGGCCGCGTAGACAATCGATACTGACCGACGATGATTGATCGTCGCCGCCAATGCCGTCACCTCTGCCTGCTCGGCGCAGCCGCCCTGCTGGTCAGTTGCTCCGCCTGTACCGACAACCGGTCGTCGATAAACGTGCTCGTACGGGATCACGCCTCGACACTTGCCGGCTACCAGATCGAGATCACTGACTGCGTATACCAGGCCTGTGGAAACGGCGACTACCAGATTCTCGCCGAAGCCACCATGGCCTCGCGCGTCACCGGCGCTGTTCGCGAATTGTTGCACATTCACATGTTCTGGCGCCCACGCCCGGGCAAGACCTTCGCTCACAGCTCCATGACCAACGCCACACTGCGCTACGTCGTCCTGTCCGACGAGGGACACGCGGTATATCGCGGGACCGGCTTCGCATACCCGAAGAGGAGCAGGTCCGGCAACAGACTGAAGGTCAAGCTCGAGCGGTCACTGCTGCAACCCGTGGCCCAGCTTGGCGTTGCGCCGGAGTTGCTCGGCCCCCTGGAGTTCGCGGGCGTTCTGCACGTGCGCGATAACGCGGGCCAGGCCATCGAGCTGTCACGCGAGATCGACAGACTCTTCGGCGAGGCCGAGCCCATTTCCCACTGACGGCGGCGGGCCCGCCCGGACAATGCGCCCGGCGAACTGGAAGGCCGCATGTTCGTTGTCCTCGAACACGATACGACCGGATCTTCGGTGCCGGACCCTGGCATCCACTGGGATGTTCTGTTCGAGGTGCCGGCGCTGCCGCTGCTGGCGACATGGCGTCTGGCGCATAATCCGCTGACGACCTCCGAGCCGATCCCCGCCGAGCGCATCCACGACCACCGCCGGGTGTACCTTGATTTCGAGGGCGAATTGAGCGGCGACCGCGGACATGTGCGCCGGTTGGATAGTGGCCGCGCGTCAGTGGAGCATTATGCCACCGACACCCTCGACGCCGAGCTGGCCGGCGCGCTGCTGCGCGGCCACATGCGGATCACTCGCGCGCCGGCCGGCGGGCTGGTCTGCAGTTTTGCACCCCGCAACGATGAGTGACCCCCGCCGCGGCATGCCTGTACCCGGCTTCACCGGATTGATAAGATGGCGGTTCCGGTTCATCAGGATCAGGCGAGTGGAGGACCCCCCGTGCCAAGTGAAACCTACGAACAACTGATCAGACTGGTCAAGGACGTCGCCACCGTGCAGCAGGTTGGCGCTTTGCTGGGCTGGGATCAGGAAACCTACATGCCCAAGAAAGCCTCCGCCAACCGGGCGAACCAGCTCGCGTTGATTGCCGGCATAGCCCATGACAAGCAGACCAGCCCCGAGCTTGGCAGCCTGTTGGCCAAAGCCGAACAGGAAGAGGACGACGACTTCGTGGTGCGGACCAATCTGCGCGAGACCCGCCGCATCTATGACCGCGACGTGAAGCTGCCTACTCAGCTCGTGAAGGACATCGCCAAGGCCACCTCTCTCGCTCAGGCCGCCTGGGCCAAGGCCCGGGCCGATTCTGACTTCGACCAGTTCGCACCGCACCTCGACAAGCTGCTCGATCTGAAACGCGAGGTCGCCGACAAGATCGGCTGGGACACGGAGCCGTACGACGCGCTGATGGATGAGTATGAGCCGGGGGCGCGAGCCGCGGACGTACAGGCCGTCTTCGATGATTTGAAAGAGGATCTGGTGCCGTTGGTCGCGGCGATCAAGGACGCACCCCGCCAGCCTGATCTGGAGATTCTGAAACGCGACTGCCCGGTGGACAAACAGCAGGAGTTCGGCCGTCGCGTGCTCGACGCGATGACTTTCGACAAAGAGGCGGGTCGTCTGGATGTGGCCGTGCATCCCTTCTGTTCGGGGGCGACACCCAACGACGTCCGCCTGACAACGCGCTATGACCGGAATTACTTCCCCATGGCGCTGTTCGGCACCATGCACGAGGCCGGACACGGGCTCTATGAGCAGGGGCTCGATCCGCAGCACACCGGGACGCCGATGTGCAGCAGTGTTTCGCTGGGCATTCACGAATCCCAATCACGGCTCTGGGAGAACCAGGTCGGTCGCAGCCTGCCTTTCTGGGAACATTTCTACGCGGACTTCCAGCGCACTTTCCCGGTCATGGCGGATGTGCCGTTGCCCGCGTTCCATTTTGCGATCAACAACGTCCGCCCAAGCTTGATCCGCGTCGAGGCCGACGAGGTTACGTATGGCCTGCACATCATGCTGCGTTTCAACATCGAGCGGCAGATGATCGCGGGCAAACTCGCCACCCGCGACGTTCCGGACAAGTGGAACAGTCTGTTCGAGGAATACGTCGGCATCACGCCGCCGGACAACGCCCAGGGGTGCTTGCAGGACATCCACTGGAGCATGGGCATCTTCGGCTATTTCCCGACCTATCAGTTGGGGAATTTGTACGCAGCGCAGTTCTTTGCGGCTGCAAAGCAGGCCCTGCCCGATCTGGATGACCAGATCCGCCGCGGCGAGTTGGGGCCGCTGCGCGAGTGGCTGCGCGACAACATCCACAAGCACGGCATGCGCTACCGCGCCAACGAGTTGGCCGAGGTCGTCACGGGCGAGGGTCTTACGGCCAAGCCGTTCATGGCGTATCTGCGCGCCAAGTTCGGCCCGCTGTACGGAATTTAGGTCCGTCGCCACCGGAGGAATGTCGCGCTTGGCGTTGCGGTTCGGCGAAGGCGTAACGGCCGCCGCCTCGCCGGACGCCGAGCATAAAGAGCCCTGGCTGGCGGCGACGGCCTGCGAGGCGCAGGCCGCTACATCACCTGTTCGACACTGCCTATTTCGGGGACCTTGCTGCGCAGGTACTGTTCGAGCCCCATCTTGAGTGTCTGCGTGGCGCCCGGGCAGCCGTGGCAGGCGCCCTGGAGGCGTACCTTGACGATGTTGTCGCTGCCCATCTCGACGAACTCGACGTCACCGCCATGGGATTGAGTCAGCGGGCGGAATTCATCGATTACGGCTCTTACGCGTTGCTCGAGTGACGGCTGATCCGACATAAACAATCTCCTGTGGCGATCGAAGAACCTCGGTGCGATCGCGACTGTGGGGCGACGCTCGTGTCATCGAATGACAGCGCCGCCGCAAACATTCCAAACTGGGCCAGGCGGGACTCGAACCCGCACTTGCAGGATTTTAAGTCCTGTGCCTCTGCCGGTTGGGCTACTGGCCCCGGCTTCCCGCGGACAGGGGGTCATTCTAGCACGAAAAATGCGCCCTTGCTCTTCCTCGCCGGTTCCGCAGATCGGATAGACTTCGCCCCGGGGAGTTGAATCGGGAGTTGCGCGTGCAGACAGCCTCGATTGTCTCAATCGGCACCGAGTTGACGCTCGGGCAGACCGTCGACACCAACTCGGCCTGGATCGCCGCGCGACTGGCCGCGTTGGGCGTGCGCGCCGAGCGCCACGTGACCGTCCCGGACGAGCTTCTGCCGATTTGCGAAGCACTGACCAGCGCGGCGCAAGCCTCAGATGTGCTGATCGTGACCGGTGGGCTGGGTCCGACCGATGACGACCTGACGCGTGTGGCCCTGGCGACCGCCAGCGGTGAAGCGCTCGTATTTGACGCGGCCGGTTTCGAGCAGATTCGCGCATACTTCGCCCAGCGCAATCGCCGCATGCCGGAACCCAACCGGGCCCAGGCCATGCGCCCGCGCGGCGCGGCGGCAATCGCCAACACCTGTGGCACGGCGCCAGGCCTCGCCATGACGCTGCTGGGTAGGCCGTGTTTCGCCCTGCCGGGTGTGCCATTCGAGATGAAGGCGATGTTCGATCGCGATGTGGCTCCGGCGCTGGCCGCCGCCGCGCGCGGCGGCGTGTTACGCACGTGTACCATCCGCACTTTCGGCATGGGCGAGTCAGCCATCGGCGAGCGCCTCGCGGACCTGATGCAGCGCGGACGCAACCCGGAGCTTGGCACAACGGCCGCGCTGGGGATCATCAGTGTGCGGATCAACGCGACGGCGGCAACCCGTGAACGGGCCGATGCACTCCTGACACATACCCGGCAAGTCGTGGAGAGCCGCCTGGGTGCGGTGGTCTTTGGGTACGGCGAGGATACCCTTTCTTCAGCGGTGGGCCGACTTCTCGCCGATAAGCGGATGACGGTGAGCACGGCCGAGTCATGCACCGGCGGGCTGATTGCCAAGGAGCTTACCGATATTCCCGGCAGCAGCGCCTATATGCTGGGTGGCGTAGTGTGCTATTCGAACGAAGCCAAGCGCGCACTCGTAGGAGTAGAGGAGGGCATGCTCGCTGAGCACGGCGCCGTGAGCGCGCCGGTCGCGAGTGCCCTGGCGCAGGGCTGTCGCGCCCGTTTCGACAGCGACCTGGCAATCTCGGTGACCGGTGTTGCGGGGCCCGGCGGCGGCTCGGTCGAAAAGCCCGTGGGGCTGGTCTACATCGGGCTGGCGACGCGTGACGCAGTCACGGTTCATGAGCAGCGCTTCGGCCAGCTCCCGCGCGATGTAATCCGGTTGCGGACGGCGCATGTGGCCCTGAACAGCGTGCGACTAACGTTGGCGCGCGACAACAACGTAATAGCGCCCGCCGAACCTTACAGCGCCGCCCAAAATCGCCCATAATGCTGTCGCCGTCGTCCGGATTCAGCGCGGGTCGGCCTGGCGGTGCGTTTAACAGTGCTCACATGGCGGCGCAGAGCCGCGGGAGTTGGATACGATGATGCGACGGTGGATAGCCTTGGTGTGTGTGCTCCCGCTGCTGGGGGTGACAGCGGCCGCTCAACAGATTGAGCCCGGCCCGGCTGAAGAGAAGCTCGACCAGGCCGAGATCGATCGCCTCCAGGGCATGTCCCTCGAGGAGCTGGTCCGCAACGCGCGCGACCTGTTGGACAGCGAGAAATACGAAGCCGCCGTGCCGTACATCGTTGTCGCGCGCTCGCGCGCCGAGGATGATCAGGAGGTCAAAGCGCTGAACGCGGAGTTGTCCCTCCTGAAGCGCGACATCAAGAAAGCGCGCGAGCTGTTCCTGGAGGTCTACCGGGCCAATCCCAACGACTACTACGCCAATCTGGGGCTCGGGCGTCTGTACCTGGCGACGCGGCAGTTCAAACAGGCCGAGATTTACCTGGAAAAGGCCGAACAGCGCGCCGCGCAGGACCAGATATCACTGGTTCGACGTCTGCTTGCCGAGACCTATCGTGGGCTCAAGAAATCACTGAAAGCCGTTCAGCTCGCGGAGCAGGCCGTGAACGGGCGCCCGGATGACTACGTAACGCGTCAGACGCTGGTGATGACGCTGGTGGAAGCCGCACAACTGGAGCGGGCCGCGGAAGAGGCGGTGAACCTGGAACAGATCGCGCGCGATCGGATCGCCGCCGATGCCGCCGACGTCGACGCATTGCAGCAGTTGCTGAGCGCCCTTCAGGTCCACATGCTCGCGCTCCAGCAGAGTTTCCAGCAACTGGCCGTGATGGGGCCCGGGCGACAACCGACCGACCAGGTCCTCGACGTCAACAAGCCGCGCGCCGCGGCACTGAGCATGGAAGTTGCTGAACTGCAGCTGATGCAGGCCGAGACGGCGCGGCTGATTTCATACCACCAGATTCTCGAGTTCATGAAGAAAGCGATCGAGTACGTGCCTGATAATGCGGATTATCAGCGCGATTACGGCTTGCTGCTGATGCGAACCAACCAATCCGAGGCGGCGATCGCGCCGCTGCGACGAGCGTTGGAGCTGAATCCCGACGACGATGTGGCGCGCCGCCAACTCCAGGCGCTGGGCGTGTCGCTCACCGCGCCGGCAGTTCAGCCGCCGCCCACCGACGAGGCGCAGGAATCGCCGGAGACTCAGCCAACGCCGACCACGAATCCCGCACCGTAGCCCGGAGTTCGGCCCTCCGCGCGCAGTAAGCCGGACGTGCGCGCCAACGCCGCTTCAACCGGTGGGCGGTTCGCGTTTCACAAGACGGGCGTACTCAATGAGGAGCTGGCGCTGTCGAAATCGGCTCGCTGTGCCACTGCACTCGAGCAGTGCGGTTCCGATACGAAACTCACGGCTCACAGGGCCGTGGCACCGACCAGATGATTGCTGGAACTGCGCTAGTTGGTGCCGGAGCGCGAATCAAAGTCGTGGACCAGCGCGCCGCGCTCGTCGGTTACCTTCCACAGAAGCTGAGGGATGGGCGGATCCTGGTCGGCGCGAATGAAAACGTACTCGATCTTCCCGCCGCGAAGGAACTCGTGATCAAGCGCGGTGGCCGGCGTGACGCCGGACGGCGCCAACGTGTGATAGCCGCGCGTCAGATCCCCCTCGGTGACACACAGCGTATCCTGGATCTCATTGGGGACACGCCTGCCCGACCCGGGGCCGAGGGTGGGCGTTCCGGACATCAGGTCCGAGTCGTCAACGTAGTAGAAGGCATCGCGCGCGCAATTTGAGGTGCGGTCAACCGCCGCGGGGTCGCATGGGTTCGCGCTTGGCTCGTCGACAATCAGCGCCGCCCCTTCACCAGTACCGGGATTGTGGAACATTATGATGTTGGGTACCGGGATGCGGGCGCCGGCACTGCTGAAGAACGCGTCGTAGGTCGGCACCGTGCCGCGCGCCTGACCGATGGCCGAGGCGAAATCGGTGCTCCCGACGCCGGTGCTGCGAAAACGCCCGCTCTGATAGTACCAGATCAGCGCGGGGCCATCGATGCAGTAGTTGCCGAACACGCGTTGTTCGCCGGCGTTCACCTTGATCGAGTAGCCGTTGGAGCGGTAGAGAGCTTCATCGGCCGGACACACGGCGCCGTCCGTATAGCCGTCTACGCCGTTCGGGTCGTTGATGTACGCGATAAACGTCAGGAAATAGTGAACATTGTCGACCGGAATGTCGTTGCGCATGCTGATGCGGATGTACTTGCGCTCTTCCGTCTCGGTACACGGGTCCACGTCCGCTCGGCTTCCAGTATTGGCGGTTCCGGCACCAATGCCGATGCCGGTGCTGCCGGGGCCGGTGGTCCCTGTGCTGGTGGTTCCGCTGCTGCTCTGGAACGGCGAGCCGAATACGTCGATCCCATTCCGACCGGAAGCGCAACCCGTGGCTACCAAGGCGGTAAGCAATGCCGCCATCACCAGGCATCCGGAGACAAGTCCCGCAGTCGGGCGCGTGCTGAACATGGTTGTGCTCTCCGTTCGAATCGCCGGATGGTCAATACACAAGCGCGTCCCCGCACCTACCGGGAGCGCTGATTGTCCGGGCCACATTCACTATATACGGCCCCAGGATTCCAGACAAGCAAAGGCGCGGGGAGCATATTTGAGAAGTAAGAAGTTAGAAGTCAGAAGTAAGAAGGCCGAAATATGAGGTGCCCGAGACAGCGGGGCCGGCCCCGGGTGGACAGAGTCTGCGCTGGCGCGTTTCCGGCTTCCTACTTCTGCGGTTCGCTGCCTTTACATTCCGGGTCGCTTTCCGCAAGAATGCACGCTGGAAACAGCCCAAGGGAGTGCATGATGCCGACCAGTGACGCCGATGCTGCTTCGCGCGCCAGGGTGCTCATCGCCGACGACAATCCGCAGATTCTCGAATTGCTGGAGGCCTACCTCGAACAGCTACCCGTCGACGTGGTCACCGCCAGCGATGGCCAGGCGACGCTGGCGGCGATTGAAGACCATCAGCCCGACCTGATCCTGCTGGATATCATGATGCCAAAGAAAAGCGGCTACGAAGTCTGCCGTCTGATCAAGGAAGATCCCCGTCGCCGCGACATCCAGGTGGTGATGGTGACGGCGCTGAACGAAGTCGGTGACCTGGAGCGTGCTCGCGAGTGCGGCGCTGACGAGTTCATTACCAAACCCGTGAATAAGCTCGAACTCGTCGAGCTGGTCCAGAACCTCCTGCGGCTGCGAAAACGCTAGGACCAATCCCAAGGCTGTGGCACTGGTTTGTGCCCAATGGGTTTCACTGCCTGAACAACCCGATACCGCGGCCCAACCCCATCTTCCGAACGGGACTGGCAAGCCATGAGCCTGACAAACCATCTATCGTTGGCGGTCACCCTCATTGGGGCGGCCACATGCCAATTCTCCAGCGCCCAGCCAACGTCCCGCGCCGCTACACCGCTCCCGGCGTCTCAGGCCGCGGATGTGGTCGTTTATGGTGGAACGTCCGCCGGCGTCATTGCGGCCGTGCAGGTCGCGAAGATGGGCAAACAGGTTGTGCTGATTTCGCCAGACCGGCACCTGGGCGGCATGTCCAGCGGCGGTCTCGGTTGGACCGACATCGGCAACAAGCAGGTGATCGGCGGGCTCAGCCGCCAATTCTACCGTCAAGTTTGGAGACATTACCGCGACGACGATGCGTGGCGCTGGCAAGCTCGCGATGAGTTTGGCGGTCAGGCCCAGGGTGCGCGGATTGGGCCGGAAGACGCATCGATGTGGGTCTTTGAGCCACACGTCGCCGAGAAGGTCTTCAACGACATGATCTCCGAAGCCGGCGTCACGGTCATGCACGCGCGGCTGGATCTCGGCGGAGGTGTTCTTAAGGACGGGGCCCGCATCGTGGCGCTGCGCACAGAAGACGGTCGCAAGTTCAGCGCCCGGGTGTTCATCGACGCCACGTACGAAGGTGACCTGATGGCCCGGGCCGGCGTGAAATATGTGGTTGGCAGAGAGTCAAACGCAACCTATGACGAGACATTGAACGGCGTCCAAACGGCACGCGCCACCAAGAATCAGCTCCCGGGCGGGATCGACGCGTATGTCCGCCAGGGTGACCCTGCCAGTGGACTGCTACCTGGAGTCAACACCGACCCCGGCGAAGATGGCAGCGGCGATCACCGGCTGCAAGCCTACTGCTTCCGCATGTGCCTGACTGACGTGCCGCGTAATCGCGTGCCGGTGGACAAGCCCGCCGACTACGACGAGGCGAGATACGAGATACTCTTCCGGGCCATCGAAGCCGGCCAGCAGGATCGGTTTTTCACGCTCAGTCTGATGCCCAATCGCAAGACCGACTCGAACAACTCGGGGGGCATCTCAAACGACTTCATCGGGATGAACTACGAATACGCGGAAGCCGATTACGACACGCGCGCCCGCATCATCGCGGCCCATGAATCGTGGCAGAAGGGCCTGCTCTGGACGCTTCAGCATCACCCGCGCGTGCCGCCGACCATCCGCGAGAAGTACGGCCAGTGGGGGCTGCCGCGCGACGAGTTTGTGGACAACGGTCATTGGCCCCACCAACTCTATATCCGCGAGGCTCGGCGTATGGTCGGCGTGTCGGTCATGACCCAGCACCACTGCCAGGGGCGCGAGGTTGCGAAGGACCCGATCGCGATGGCGGCCTATACGATGGATTCGCACAACGTGCAGCGCCACGTCGATGAAAACGGCCACGTGCGCAACGAGGGTGATGTGCAGGTGGGCGGCTTCCCGCCCTTCCCGATCGGCTTCGGGGCCATCGTCCCGCGCCGCGCCGAGTGCTCCAATCTGCTCGTGCCGGTGTGCCTGTCGGCGTCGCACATCGCTTTTGGGTCGATCCGTATGGAACCGGTGTTCATGATCCTCGGCCAGTCCGCCGCCACCGCGGCCGTCCATGCGATCGACGAGCGCTCCGCGGTTCAGGACGTGGCCTACGAGCGCTTGCGCGCGCGGCTGATCGCTGATGAGCAGATTCTGGCGCGAGAGTGAGCAGCTCCGGCGTGTTCGACCACGGGGCCGATTTACACAACGCGGCCGTCCTGGGGGGGCACTGATAGGCCTAATCTGCTTATAATCCACGCAGTTGGGTTGCGTACGGACGTTGTGCGATCGGACGCGATCGCCGTGGTGCGCAAAATGGGTTTTCACCAGCGGAAGGAACAATCATGAATAATCGACAAGTGGCCGTTTCGGCGGTCCTGGCATTGCTGTTCGTCGCGGCGCCCGTGCTTGCCATCGAGATCGGTGATCCGGCGCCGGAGCTGAAGATCAAAGAGTGGGTCAAGGGCGACCCGGTCGATCTGAAGGCCGGCCAGGGCCAGAACATCTATATCGTCGAATTCTGGGCGACCTGGTGCGGCCCGTGCATCAAGGGCATCCCGCACATGACCGAGATGCAGCACAAGTACAAGGACAAGGGCGTCGTATTCGTGGGCGTCTCCGACGAAAAATCCAAGCTTGTCCAGGAGTTTGTCAAAAAGCAGGGCGACAAGATGGACTACACAGTGGCCGTCGATGACAAAAGCGCCACCAGCGACCGCTATATGAAGGCCTTCAAGAAGAACGGCATCCCGCAGTGTTTCGTCGTCGACAAAAAGGGCAACATCGTCTGGGAAGGCCACCCGATGTTCGGGCTGGAGGAGGTCATCCAGAAAATTCTCACCGAAGAGTATGACGTCAAGACGCTGAAGAAGATCGGTGACGAGGTCGCCGAGAAGGAGATGGCCAAACTCAAGAAGAAGTATGACCTGGTGGTCAAGTACCTCGAGCTGGTCAGCGAATCGGATGACGCGGAGGCCGCCCGCGCGCTGGCCAAGGAGCTATACGCCTCCATCAGAGATGACTCCGAAATGCTCAACGAGGTCGCCTGGAAGGTGCTCACGGATGAGAACGTCAAGACGCGCGATCTGAAGTTCGCGCGCATGGCCGCCAAGCAGGCCAACGACCTGACCGAAGGAGAGAACGCCGCTATTCTCGACACATACGCCCGTGCTCTGTGGGATAGCGACAAAAAGCAAGAGGCCATCAAGGTCCAGCAGCGGGCGGTCAAATTCGCCGCCGAGGGGCCCATGCGCGACGATGTCGAGAAAACGCTGAAGAAATACGAGGAGGAGCTGTCCGGCGAATAGTGGTTAACCCGCCGCCTGACGGGCTTGCTGACCGGGGCCGGCAGCCAATCAACCTTTCGCGCGGTAGTGAGACCACCCAGCGAGTCTGGCAACAGAGCGGTCTCTCCGCCGCGGCCACCGCCGTACGAGATGCGCATGCGAGCAGCAGACCAGTTCCGCGGCCGTGCACTGCGTACCGCGGTCGTCGTGATCCTCTGGCTGACGAGTGCCGCGGTAGTCGCCACCGCCGCACCGGCAGTACGCCCCAACATCATCTACATTCTTGCGGACGATCTTGGCTACGCCGAACTGGGTTGCTACGGCCAGCGCAAGATCCGCACGCCGAATATCGATCGGCTGGCCGGCGAAGGCGTGAGGTTCACGCAGCATTACTCAGGCAGCCCGGTCTGCGCACCGTCGCGTTGCACACTTCTGACCGGCCAGCACACGGGCCACGCGCAGATTCGCAACAACGCAGAGATGGGCGGCTGGGAGCGCGACGCCAGGGAGGGCCAGCGCCCTTTGACGGCAGACACGCTCACGCTCGCCAGACTGCTCAAGCAGCACGGCTACACAACCTGTGCCATTGGTAAATGGGGACTCGGCGGCCCCGACTCGACCGGCCAGCCCAATCGGCAGGGCTTCGATCATTGGTACGGATATCTCTGCCAGCGCGTTGCCCACAACTATTACCCGACACATCTGTGGCGCAACGGCGACAAAGACCTGCTCGACGGCAATCCGTGGTTCAGCGCGCACCAGCGCATCGACGGGCCCCCCGCCGATGCCGGCGCCTATGACCGGTACCGGGGCGAGCAGTACGCTCCCGACCTCATGATCTCGGAAGCACTTGAGTTCATCCGTGCCAACCGGGACCGCCCCTTCTTCCTGTATTTCGCCACACCCGTCCCCCATGCGGCTATCCAGGTACCGCGCGACTCGCTTGATGAATACGCCGGGAAGTTCCCGGAGAAGCCCTACGATGGCAGCCGTGGATATCTGCCACACCCGACACCGCGAGCGGGATACGCCGCCATGATCACGCGCATGGATCGCGACGTCGGCCGGATGCTGCGCCTGGTTGAGCAGCTCGGGCTTGAGGAAAACACCCTGGTCGTTTTCAGCAGCGACAACGGGCCGACGTTTAACGGCGGCACCGACTCCAAATTCTTCCAAAGCACCGGCCCGCTGCGTGGCTTGAAGTGCGATGTTTACGAGGGCGGGATTCGCGTGCCGTTTGTCGCACGCTGGAAGGGCCACATCAAGCCCGGCACCGTCTCTGACCACATTTCGGCGTTTTGGGATTTGTTGCCGACTGTCGCCGAGCTTCTCAGCATCGAACCGCCGGCCGACATTGATGGGATCAGTTTCCTGCCAACGCTGTTGGCCCGGCCCGGGCAACGGAAACATCATCATCTCTATTGGGAATACAGCAGCGGCGACGGGAAACAGGCGGTCCGCATGGGCCGCTGGAAGGGGGTGCGCACCAAAATCGCCAAACGTCCCGGAGCGCCGATCGAACTGTACGATCTCGATAGCGACATCGGCGAGTCGCGCGACCTGGCCGACCGCTATCCGCAGATCGTCAAGCAGATCGCCGACATAATGGCGACGGATCGGACAGAATCGGAGCTCTTCCCCATGCCCAGCGCGCCGGCGGCTTCGCCACCGTAGCCACCCTGCCCGCGTTGCCGAGCACATCGAGCGTTACACCCCGTGGCCGCGCGATTGACACGGCGCCCGGGCTAACTACGCTGTCGTGATCACCGCCTATTGGAGAACGACCATGTCACGACGCACTGCGCACGAACGCCACATCGCCGGCCTCCTGCTTACAGCTACCGTGGTACTGTTGGGCCACGCCGCGCCGGCAGTCGCGGATATCAAGTTGCCCGCCGTCATCGGCGACAACATGGTGCTCCAGCGGAACATGGACGCACCGCTATGGGGTTGGGCTGCACCGGACGAAGATATCAGCGTCGCGCCGGATTGGCTGGACGTGCCGGTTGCCACCAAGGCCGAGCCGGATGGCAAGTGGTCTGTGAAGATCGCCACGCCGGACGCTGGCGGCCCGCACCGGATCACGATCACCGGCGAAAACACGCTCACGTTGTCCAACGTGATGATTGGCGAGGTCTGGATCTGTTCCGGGCAGTCGAACATGGCCTGGCCACTCAGCGCCACTGACGATGCCGAGCGAGTCATCAAGGCCGCCGATTGTCCGCAAATACGCCTGTTTACCGTTCAGCCGAAATTCGCCGCCACACCACAACCGGACTGCGGAGGCCGCTGGATCGAATGCGGCCCTGAGTCGGCGCGGCGTTTCAGCGCCGTGGCGTACTTCTTCGGACGCGAATTGCACGGCAAACTGGACGTGCCCGTCGGGCTGATCAACACAAGCTGGGGCGGGACTGTTGCCGAGGCGTGGACCAGCGCATCCGCGCTGCGCCCGCTCAAGGACTTCGACGACGCGCTTCATACGCTGGAACAGGAGCGCACGAACCCCGGTGCGCTCGAAAGGCAACAGGCAGAAGCCATGCGCCGGTGCTGGGATGCACTCAACCAGCGCGATAAGGGAACCGGCGAGCACTGGGAGCTGCCGCAGTATGACGATGCGAGTTGGGCGCAAATCGACGTGCCCGGCGACTGGGACGCGGATGACCTCCGGGATCACGATGGCGTCGTGTGGTTCCGCCGGGAGATCGAGCTGCCGGACGCATGGGACGGCGAAGCGCTGACCATCGAGCTGGGGCCGATCGATGACATGGACAAAACCTGGCTTAACGGCAAGCAGGTGGGGGCTCACGAGAACCTGGGCGCGTGGTACACACCACGCAAGTACACCGTGCCGGCATCGGCGGTTGAATCGGGTCGCAACGTCATCGCCATCCGTGTCGTGGACATCACCGGCCCCGGCGGCATGCGCGGCAAGCCCGAGGATCTCCGCATCTACCCGACCGACGCCGGGCCGACCGCGGCCCTCTCGCTGGCCGGCCCATGGCGCTATCGGGTAAGCGTGAAACAACGCGACCTGCCGCCCTGGCCGCACGGCGCTGCGTTGAACCAGAACTGGCCTTCAGCGCTGTACAACGGCATGATTTCGCCGCTGATCCCCTATGGCATGCGTGGCGCGATCTGGTATCAGGGCGAGTCAAACCGCACCCGCGCGCGGCAATACCGCACCCTCTTCCCGGCCCTGATCAACGATTGGCGCAACCGGTGGGACCAGGGTGACTTCCCGTTCTACTACGTGCAGATCGCGCCATTTGTCTATGGCGGGGATACCGGCGAGGCCGCCGAGCTGCGCGAAGCCCAGATGCTCACGCTGAAGACCGCCAACACGGGCATGGCCGTGACGATGGACATCGGCAATCCGGCCGACATCCACCCGCGCAATAAGGTCGATGTTGGCCGCCGCCTGGCACTCTGGGCCCTGGCCAAGACGTACGGCAAAGCCGACCTGGTCTATTCCGGACCGCTGTACAAGTCGATGCGGGTGGAAGGCGATCAGATTCGCCTGGCGTTCGAACACGTCGGCAGCGGACTTGCGTGCGCTGGTGAGAGCCTCACGCACTTCACAATCGCCGGCGCTGATCGCCAGTTTCACCCGGCGGAAGCCCGAATCGACGGCGAGACGGTCATCGTGTCCAGCGAGGCGGTCGCCGAACCGGTCGCCGTGCGCTTCGCCTGGGGCGCGGCCGACCAGCCGAATTTGTGTAACCAGGAAGGACTCCCGGCGTCATCATTCCGCACGGATGACTGGCCCCGGCCGGGTGCCGAATAACGCCTGCACCCTCCGCCGGCTCCGCCGGAAAAAGTAGCGGCTGGCCCCGCCGGAAAAAGTAGCGGCCGGCCCCGCCGGAGCAAGTAGCGGCCGGCGCCCCGCCGGCCGTCGAGTTCCGGACAGTTCCCGCGCCGGCGAAGCGTAAAAAAAGAAGCGCTCCGACAATCACGCCGGAACGCCTCTATACCTGGGGGAGCTGTGCCATCTTCATGTGGCGGTGCAGCGCTTCTTCCCGTCTCGCTGAACACTCAGAGCTGCTCCCCAGCTAATCCCAAGCTAGCGATCGCGACTTGCAAACACAACGCGAAAAAACCTGCCTCGTCATTGGCACAGAAATTGCTGATCTCACAACTCCCAGATCGTGCCAAACCGCCGATAATCACTGACCCCGGCGCCCAGTCTCCTGTTCCCCAATCTCCCATCGCTTGCCTCCGCGGGAACGCATCATAGACTGTGGTCTTCGCCGCACACGGAGCCTGCATGACAACAACGCCACACCGGCTTTCGCTGTTGTTGATCGCCCTGGCAGTCACGGCGTCCGCCCAGTCTACGATGCCGGCGGCGGGCGGCTCAATCGATGAGCTTGTCGCCCGGCTTGGAGCGGACGATTACGAGGTCCGTGAAGCGGCGACGCGTGAGCTGTTGGGGGGCGGCGTGCAAATCCGCGACGCGCTCAATGTCGCCCTGCGCGACACCGACGATCCGGAAGTCCGCCGCCGGCTGCGCTACGTCATAGAGAACATCGTTCCGCCAAAACGTGGCGTGTTGGCCGTGCGTTGTGCGTCCCATGCCGCGCTGCGCCCCGGCGATCTGATCACACACGTGACCGGCCGGCGTGTACATAACGTGCGTGAACTTCAAGCCGCCATGCCCGACACGGGACAACGGGTCGAGCTTCGCATTGCCACACCGACCGGGCCGCGCGAAATAGTCGTCGATGATGCGGCCCAGCTTCAAGCATTCAGCAACTATCGCCTGCCCCATGGCCCACGCGTGGCGGAGATTGTGCGCCTGTATGCGGGCGGCTACGCCGAACAGGCATATGAACGGCTGCTGGAGCTGGCCAAGGGGGCGCCGTCACCGATCACGGAAGACGAGCTGTCGGCGGCGCTGCGCGCGCAGATCGCGTTTACCGCCGGCGATCGCGGGCGCGCGCTCGAGCTGCTGGCCGACGCGACGGAACTGGTGGAGCCGGTTCCGCTTGTGCCGTGGCAGACCATGTGGGACGCCCCATCGTCGCTGGACTTACACGGTCCACTCAAGGCCCCGTACGCGCTCGAGTGGGCTATTGGGGAACAGGCGCAAGCTGCGTCTTACAACCTTGGTAGAGATCCTGACTTGCGCGTTCAGCGCGTGCTCGTGCCCGCCCGGCGCTACATCGACGCCCTCGTGCGGGCCGCCGAGCTGTGGTGGCACGAGTATCGCCCAGAGGCCGTGCCCGGCGATGAGGCCACTCGCAGGCGCCGTCTCGACAACATCACACAGGGCGGCAACATGTTGGCGGTCGTGAGCTGGATGTGCCATGAGCTGGACCTCCGCTCAGAATGTCAGCGCCTGATCGAACCGCGCAGCGTGATCCTGCGTCAGCCACCCAGCCAGATCAACAAGTGGGTGCGCGTGGACACCGACGCCTGGCTCCCGTTTCTCGCGGGTCGCCCCGCCGAGGCCCTCGATCAATTCTTCCCAGACGCGCGCGACGTTTTGGCCCACGTGCTACCGGCCGATGACACGGCGATACTGACCCGCAACCCAGCGGTTGCGGCGCGCGTGGCCTTCTTTCTGTACCAGTTTCCCAATGACGCGCGCGTCATGGAGATGCTGCGCATCATGAGTGTCCCACGGCAGCGCGGCAGATCGGCGTACGCCTACTGGATGTGCATGGCCCTGCGGCCGGAGAATGCCGAAGCCGTTCGGGAGCACCTTGCGGTGCTGCTCCCCGGCCTGCCGCGCGCCGACGCCCCGACGTTCGCGCGGGCGCTGGCCCTGCTCGAATACACGCGTGACCAGCCCCGCGACAGGATCTTCGCCAGCGCACGGGAGTATGCGCGCGACGACGCCATTACCGCCGAGATCGACGTGCTGCGGCACTTGGCGGCCGACCGCGTGGAGCAGGCGGCAGCGGCGTTGTCCGCCGCGCCGGCGGTCACGGGGGCCAACGCGCTGCGATCCACGATTGACTTCATCGAGCAGCTTTCCGACAACGATGAGCGTCCGCTGCTGGCCGTGCCGATCGATATGGGCACGGCGTGGATTCTGGTTATGCGCGATCACCGACTCATGCGCGTCACGGCGGACGGAAGCTCGCGAACCCGGCTGGCACCACCCACACCCTCCTGGTACGCCGGGCCCTTGAACTGGCCCTGGCTCGGATACTGCCGGGCCGACGGCAGCGCCTGGGCGTACGGCCGGCGCCGCGTCATCGAACTCGGCGTAACTGACGCCGTGCGGTTGAATATTCACACGACGGATATCCCGGCGTTTGATCGGTACGTCGGCCCGGTGTTTGCTCAGTTCGCGGCGGATGTGCGTGACGGCACGGCCGGCGCGCGCATGACGTCAGATTACCCAGAAATGGCCGAGTTCTTGCGCGCGGATATCCGCGCCGGCGGCGAATATGTCAGCGACCCCGACCTCCCCGAGATCGGGTGGATCGCCCCGATCGTCGAGGACAAACGCATCGTACACGTCGCCCTGCGCGGCGGTCCGCAGTTCCTGATCGAGACCGCCGGCGGGAGCATCTGGTCGTCAGCGTGGATCGCCGAGCGGCTGCAATTGGCCACACTCACACAGCTCTTTCCCCGCGGCCTGTGCGACCGGGAGACGCCGGTATTTTTCCTCACGAGCGATCAGGGGCTCATTCGCTTCGACATCGGTCAGCAGGAGGCTCGGCGCATCGCACTGCCCGGCGACGATCCATACCCGGCGCTGATTCCCGAAACAATGCCCTATGACCGGCGTGACAAGCGCTGGGTATACTTCGCCCGACCGCCGGAAGACGGTGGCCAGGTGTACCGGCTCAAGCTCGTCGACGGCGCCATCGCGCCCCTCGACCTGGTCAACCTGGCGCTGCCGGAGGAGTATCACGCGGTACAGACCAGGGCGGCGTTGCGTGCGGAAATCGATGAGCGGATGGTGGCGGCCGGGCTGCCGCCGTTGCTCGAGTTCATCGACCACGTCACCGCGGATGTCAGCGCCTTGGCATCGGAGAGAGATTGATGACACCTTACGCACTGGAGCTTGGCGACCGGGCGCTGGACTTCGACATGCTGGACGAGTGCCTCGGCCGGCCGCTGAAGGTGACCCTGGCGGCAGCCGGGCTCGAACGCGCCGGTCGCGCGCGCGGCTGGGTCGATGCCCTGGCCCGTCGCGGCGATGCAATCTATGGCATAAACACCGGCTTCGGGCATCTCAAGAACGTGCGCATCGACGATAACCAACTGGATGCGCTCCAGGAAAATCTGCTGATTTCACACGCCGTCGGTGTCGGACCGCCCGTGCCCGGCGAGATAGTGCGCTGGATGCTGCTGTTCAAGACGCACATGCTGCTGCGCGGCCACAGCGGTGTGCGGCCCGAAGTGATCGAGCGATTGGCCCTGCATCTGGACCATGATCTGCTCTCCGTCGTGCCGGGCCGCGGCTCGTTGGGCGCCAGTGGCGACCTGGCCCCGTTGGCGCATCTGTTTCTGCCGCTGATCGGCCGCGGTCAGGTTAACACTCGCGACGGTGAACGGCCCGCGGCGGAGATCCTGAGGAAACTGCGGATCGAGCCGATCAGGCTGGTCGCCAAGGAGGGGCTGGCGCTTATCAACGGCACGCAACTGATGAGCTCCTATGCCGCCAATGTCGGCGTGCGCGCGGCACGGTTGGCGGATCTGGCGGACCTGATCCTGTGCGCATCGCTGGAAGGTATGCGCGGCAGCGTGCGCCCGGCGGACCAGCGCCTACACGATCTGCGCCCGCACCCGGGCGCGCAAACCGTCGCCGCCAACGTCCGCCGGCACATGCGTGAAAGCGAGATTCTCGCCTCACACGCCACGTGCGAGCGCGTGCAGGATCAATACTCATTCCGCTGCGCGCCCCAGGTACACGGGGCCTTTCGTGACGCGCTTTGCCACTTCCGCCAGACCGTTGCGCGCGAGATCAACAGCGTCACCGACAACCCGCTGGTGTTTGAAGATGATGCGATCAGCGGCGGCAACTTCCATGGTGCGCCGCTCGCGCTGGTGCTCGACTATCTGGCGATCGCGCTCACCGATCTGGCGAGCATCAGCGAACGCCGCATCTACGCGCTGTTGGCCGGTGCCGAGGGCCTCCCGCCGTTGCTGATGCAGGACACCGGATTAAACAGCGGGTTCATGCTGCCGCAATACACGGCGGCGGCGTTGGTGAACGAGTGCAAGGTGCTGGCGACGCCGGCGAGTGTCGATTCGATCCCGACGTCATTGGGACAGGAAGATCATGTGAGCATGGGGGCGACGTCGGCGTTGAAGTGTTATGAGGTGTTGGACCGGGTGGAGACCGTCTACGCGATAGAGCTGATGTGCGCCGCCCAGGCCATCGATTTCCGCATGCCGATAGAGCCGGGCGTCGGCCCGCGCAGCCTGCACAAGCTGGTGCGGGCACACATCCCCCACGCCGACCGCGACCGCCAGTTTGGCGAAGACATCGACACGTCGTTGAAGCTGCTGCGCGAGAGTGGCGAGCTGCACGCGGTGGCGAGAGATGACGCGGGGGCCGAATGAGCGCTCGGCGATCAGCGGTCGGCTTTCAGCGATCAGCTCTCAGCCGTCAGCCATCAGCCGTCAGCGTCCACGCACACGTGTGCCACGGCTCTGTGAGCCGTGCTTTTCCAGCGCCAATGACGCCAGAAAATCTTCCTGACACCTTTTCTGTTCCCTGACACCTTTTCTGTTCCCGCCCTTTGTGTTGTTTCCGACTCTCGAATTCGACGCCGGTTTAGCGGCGGCGAATCAGCCCCAGCGCGGCCAGGCCGAGCAGCGACAGTGTCGTCGGCTCGGGGACGATGCGCAGGACTTCATTACGCTGGAACATGCTCACGTACATCGCGCCGTCCGGACCGAACGCGATGTCAGAGGCCATGTCGTTCACGATGTCGCCGAAGCCGGTGCCGATGATCGTGTTCGCACCGGTGAACGGATCGACGCGCAGCAGGTTGCCCGGCCCACGATCGACCACGTATAGATCCTCGGCGCGCGCTGGCACGCGTGATCACGGCAGTGCAATCCCTGGCCGGTTCGGCTTGCCGATGATCGCCCATGCGGCGCGGCCCAGAGTGAGCGTCAGCAGGTCGCCGCCGCGGGCGTTGACCAACCGGGCGGCCATCAGCGTGATCGCGAGCGCGACGCCGGTGAGGAACCCGCCGAGATGCGCCCAGTGCGCAACGTCGTCTTCGAGGCCAATGCTGGTGTAAAGGATGTCGAACGCGATATAGAACATCACGACCCAAAGGCCGCGCGTCGACCAAATCTTCAGGTGCAACTGAAATCCGCCCAGCAGCCCCCAGCGCCACCACGCGGCCATATGCACTTTGTGGATCGGGAAGAACACGAGGTACATCCCGGCCAGGCCCATCACGGCGCCCGAGGCGCCGAGCATCGGGCCGAGGTCGTCATTCGCCGTCGCCGCCATGTGCGCCAACCCCGCCGCCACTGCGAGCAGTGGATAAAGCGCGACGGTGAGCGCGTTGCCGATTAACGCATTCACGCGCGAGCCGAACACGAACAAAAAGAGCATGTTGCCCGCGAGATGGATCGGGTCAGCGTGCAGGAACGCATGCGTGATGAGCTGCGAATTGTGATACCCGACGCCCTCCGGCCAGAAAGCAGACGGATCGCCCGCCCCGGTCCAGAGCATAAGGTTGAGCGTGGCGACGGTCTCGCCTTCCGTGAGCCATGACGCCAAGAACCACAGACTGACCACCACGGTCAGCGCGCCGACACCGCGAATGACCCACGGCGTGCGCGTGCCGAACGCTTCCGATGCGATCGGATACACACCAACGCCGATCAGCCAGCTCAGCCAGCCCAGAATACTCTCGGCGTAGATGTAGGCTTTGTCGAGCGAGTTGTCATCGGTCATCAAGAGCGGCCGCCCGGTCTTCAGGTCCAAGCCGCATTCAACGCAGATTTTGACGCCCGGCGGGTACTGCTTACCGCAGCACTTGCACGGCATCGCGGGCCCGGATGGCTTCATTGGCTCCGGGGCAGCGCCGCCTGGCGGTGGTTCAGCGGCCTCGGGCTTGAGAGCATAGCCGCCTTGGTCCAGCGGCGGCGGCGCGGGATCGGGACGCGGGAGGTTCTCGCCGCCGGCCAGTGCCGCGAGCGCGTCGTCCAAATCGCTCTCGACGACGGCGGGCGGCCGTGACGGGGGCCTGCCAGGGATTTTGATGCGGCCGCCGCACTTGGGACACTTGGCCACTCGACCGGCGAGATCGGGGTGGACCGCCAACTTGGCGCCGCATTCGCAATTGGCGTGAATCCGCTTGGTGGGCGTCTTGCGCGGTGCCGGCTTCGCGGCGGCCGCCACCGACCTCGCAGCAGGTTGCTGACCCTTCTCCGGTACCAGCGTCATCACATTCCGGCACTTCGGGCAACGCACTCGCCGGCCGACCGCGGAGCGGGGCGCGCGGATCGACGCCCCACAGGTGCAACGGCACTTGATCGACACGGACTCACCTATCGAACTCACTTACCACCCCTCAACCACCGCCGATCTGCAAGGCAAGCAAGCGACGCGCCGGCTCCCCATGCGACACGACATCTCCAGAGTATCATGGCGATGGCAGTGATGCCAACTCAATTGCGGACGAAACGTGTAATGGACGCGCGGCCGGGCAAAGCCCGGAAAAGGTGATCAAAAGAAAAGGTGTCAGGAAGATTTTTCGTGTCTTCCCTTGCGGTCATCCGCGCATGACAAAGGGCGGGCCGTCTGTTGGTGACGGTCCGCCCTTTGTTTGATTTCCGATTCTCGAATTCGACGCCGGTTTAGCGGCGGCGAATCAGCCCCAGCGCGGCCAGGCCGAGCAGCGACAGTGTCGTCGGCTCGGGGACGATGCGCAGGACTTCATTACGCTGGAACATGCTTACGTACATCGCGCCGTCCGGACCGAACGCGATGTCAGAGGCCATGTCGTTCACGATGTCGCCGAAGCCGGTGCCGATGATCGTGTTCGCGCCGGTGAACGGATCGACGCGCAGCAGGTTGCCCGGCCCACGATCGATCACGTACAGGTCATTGCCCCACAGCGGGCCGCCGGGTCCCAGCGTCAGCGGAGAGGTCCAGACGGTGGTGAGGCCGGTGACAAGGCCACCCGGAGCCAGATCAGCGCCGGTCGCATCGTCATAAACGTGGACCATACCGTCGGTCGAGCCGACATAAACACGACCGGTGGCATAATCTGTCCACACGGTCGAGTTGTTGGCCGGCAGGTTCGTGAGAATCGACTCCGCGACGCCGTCCCAAATCCCGATCTGACTGTTGATGTTCGGATTGGTCGTGTCGTGGGCCAGCAATACCCGACCGAAGGTGTCGAATGCCATCGAGTTGGTGTTGTAGGACGTGGTAAGCGTTCCCAGGTCAACCATCGACTCGTCCGGCAAGACCGCGAAGATGCCGCCGGGACCGCCAACGACGCGTTGACCGGCCACCAGCACCGAGCCGGCGGTGCCGCTGATCGCGCCGGTGCCGTCGTAGAGCACGGCGTTAGCATCGACAAAAGTCGGCCCGTACGCGACGCCCACGCCGCCACCCGCCGGAACACGGCTGATTTCGGTGGCGGTTGAGGTCCGCTGCGTGCCGAGGAACAGTGTGCCATCGGGCGCGAACGTCATTTCGTCCGCGGTTTCCACGGTGGCATAGTGTGAGACCGTGTAGCCGGGCACGGTCTGAGCCAATAGAGCGGGCGCACACACGCCCAAGATTGATAGGGAGACAATCAGCGCAGATTTCCTGCTCATTCGCAACCTCCTTGGAGTAGCCTTTTCCACCTAGCCTGATCGCATGCCGCGCCCTCCGAGTGCGCGACCCCTGCCCGAGCCTGATTATATCGCGCCATCGACAAAACGCCGATATTTAGGTGAGAATCGCGCCAAATATCGTCCACAATGCACTCCGGCGGTGGGTGGGTGGCGGCGTAAAACTTTGCTATAAATAGATTTACGACTCGCCAAGACCGGCCTGCGCGTTCAGCGGGTGCTGGCTTGGCGCGTGGTCAAGTGGCGTTCTGGCCCGCTGGTCAGTAGTCTGCATCCCAGGATGCCGCCGTTGGCTCACTGGTCGTCCGGCGGCCGGGTGGAATCCGGAGGGGTGGTGGCGGGGATGGTGCGGCTGCTGGCGAGCATCAATCCGAGACCGCCGCCGAGCAGAGCGCCGCCGTACCAGGTACCCAGGAAGATACACTGCCCGTTCCAGCAGAGCACCTGCGAATAGCCAAGCGCCCCGCCAGCGGCGGCTCCGAGCAGCATTACGATCAGTGGCTTCATCTCACACGTGCCTTTCAACGGTGATTGTAGAGCGGTGCCGGCTGGTCGTAGCGGCGATGGCGAATGGGGTTCGCAGCTTGGGTGGGCGAACCAACGGGCGCCTGCGCCGCGGCTTGTCTGGGTCCTCGACGGCCGGCTCGGGGAGGGCGGCCGCTACGAATTCAGGGGTGCCATGCTGACGGCTGTTCGCGTTGGCATGCTCTTCGGCCGACGAGGGCGTCGGCCGCTACGTTACGGGATGGCCGCTACGTTAGGGGGTGGCCGCTATGTTAAGGCGTGGACGCTACGCGCTGGCGGCCGTGGGTTCGGGTTGCTCGTCTTCGGCGTCGTCGGGGGCGCGGCGCAGGACGATCGTCTCGAGCGCGGGCAGATCCTCGATATCACCGAGGCCGAACAGATCCAGGAAGCGCTTGGTCGTCCCGTAGAGCATCGGGCGGCCGACCATGTCCGCGCGACCGATGACCTTGACGAGTCCCATTTCGCGCAGCCGGTTCAGCGAATCCCCACACGCCACGCCGCGGATCGCCTCAATCTCGGCACGGATGATCGGCTGCTTGTACGCGACGATTGAAAGCGTCTCGAGAGCGGCATTGCTGAGGCGTGTGCGCCGGCGATGCTGATTGAGCTTGGCGAGCCACGGCCGATACACCGGCTCAGTGAGCAACTGGTATCCGCCGGCGATCTTCTCCACGCGGAAGGAAAGCCCGGCGGCGGCGTACTGGCTGTTGAGCTCGTCGATGTACTTGCGCATCACGCCGGGAGTACCGGTGCCGGCCAGTTCGGCCAATCGAGCAGCGCTGAGCGGCGCGTCGGACGAGAAGAGCAGTGCCTCCACCACGCGCACGACATCCACGCCATCGGTTTCGGACTCTGTTGACTCGGTGTCTGGTTTTGCCTCGGCCGCGGGACGACGCGGTCGTTTTGGCCGTCGCGGCGCTTTGGGTGTCGGCGCAACCGGCGCGGCAAAGGCCGAGTCGATGTCAATCTGTCGATTAGTGTCGATGGTTACAGCTTCCCCGCTGCGATCCATCGCCTCCAAGCGGTCGTCCATGACGCACTCCTCACTCGAAAACCGACATGAATGCTACCGTAGTCGTCAACCACGGTCCAGCACAAAGCGCGGCGAATTGAGCAACACGCGCGTCAGACCTTTGCCACGCGGCCGGGCCTGTGGCACACTACCGGCGGCTTATCGCGGCATTTGTGGCCGGCGCGCAGGAGCACTACATGGCCCCACTCACGCGACTCGACACGGCACACGCGCAACTGCTTGTCATCGACATGCAGGAGCGCATGCTGCCACACATACACAACTGCGACAGCATTACGACGGCGACCATCAAGATGATCGGCGCCGCGCGCGTGATGGAGCTCCCGCTGACGCTGTCCGAACAGTACCCCAAGGGCCTCGGCCCCACGGACCGGCGCGTCCTCGAAGCCGCCGGCATAACGCCACAGATCACCAAGACGACATTCAGTGTCTGTGCGGACGAACGCGCGCGCGAGCATCTGTCCGCGCAGAAGCGATCGCAAGTGCTGATCGTTGGCGTAGAGACGCACGTTTGCGTCCAGCAGACGGCATTGGATCTGCTCGATCTCCAAATGCAGCCGTTTGTGCTGGCAGACGCGGTCAGCTCGCGCCGGCCGAGCGATCGCCAGGTCGCCTTCGAGCGCATGCGGGCGGATGGGGTGATCGTAACAACCGTGGAGTCGGCGATCTTCGAGCTCATGAAACAGGCCGGTACCGAGCTCTTCAAGCGCATGCTGCCGATCGTCAAGTAAACCGATATGTCCCCGGAATCGCCCTACGACGAGCACGACGAGCTGGATGAGGAGCCGTTGGACGCCGACCTGCGGCGTTTTGGCGAAGATGGGGGTGATACCGCCACGGTCACGTGCCCGCATTGCCAGCGTGAGATTTACGAGGATACGGAGTGGTGCCCGTATTGCGACCGGTGGATCACGCGTCCGGCGGGTGCCGGCTCGACATCACGTCGCAGGGCCAAATGGCTGCTGGTGATTTTCCTGCTGCCAACCTCGATCGCCCTGTACCGCCTGCTGTTCGGCTGACGGGTCCGTGACAGAATCGGCGGCGTGTGGTCATCCGGGTGCGCAGCGCGTTCACGCGGGGAGGGGCGGGTCCGTGACAGAATCGGCGGTGTGTGGTCATCCGTGCCAGCGGCCCGGGCACGAGCGTTTCGCTCCGGAGGAGCGTGGGCGCGTAGCCACGGGTGGAGCGCAGCGCAACCCGTGGACACGGTCCGCCACCACAAGCTCTCCGCCCCGCAGGGGCGGCGGAAGATGCGATCAGCCCTCCAGGTATCGCGCGTCGTGCTCGATCCCGTGAAGGTCCCCGGCCTGCGCGCCTCCCCCGCCCCTGCGGGGCGGAATGACATGTCAGCCCGCATCCGATCCACGGGTTGCGCTGCGCTGCACCCGTGGCCATGCGCCTGCGCCCCTTCAGGGCGAGGAGTCGCGGCTGAGCAGACTGCGCTCACCGGTTACGCTGCGCTGCCACCCGTGGCACCGGCCCCATGCCCCTCTGGGGCAAGCTTCACCGGACCACCCCTGCCAACGTCCCGCCCCAAGTGTCACGCACCCCGGCTGACTCCCCGATTCGCGGACGGGCCAGCATAACGCGGGCGAATCGCTATAATGCCGGATTCCAGCCGGCCGGTCGGAGCGCACCAGGCGCGTGGCCGGCGAGGCGACGCGTGATTAGTGAGCTTCATGAAGCAGCAGAACATCCGCAACTTCTCCATTATTGCCCACATCGACCACGGCAAGAGCACGCTGGCCGATCGGCTTTTGCAGCGCTCCGGCGCCGTATCCGCGCGTGATCTCAAGGAACAACTCCTGGACGACATGGATCTCGAGCGCGAGCGCGGCATCACCATCAAGGCCAGCGCCGTCACGATCAACATGGAGGTTGACGGCGAGACCTACATGTTCAACCTGATCGACACGCCCGGGCATGTTGATTTCCATTATGAGGTTGATCGGGCCCTGGCGGCGTGCGACGGCGCGCTACTGGTGGTTGATGCGACACAGGGTGTGCAGGCCCAGACGGTCGCCAATGCCTACGCCGCGGTCGGTAACGACCTTGAAATCGTCCCGGTCATTAACAAGATTGACCTGCCCAGCGCCTCGCCGGAGGACACCGCCATTGAAATCGAGCACGTGTTGGGCATCAGCGCCGACAACGTGCAGTTCGTATCGGCCAAGAGCGGGGATGGGATCGACGAACTCGTCCGCGCCATCGTCACTCACCTGCCCCCCCCCAGCGGCGACCCGCAGGCCCCCCTCCAGGCCCTGATCTTCGATTCGGAGTACAACGATTACCGTGGCGTGATCTGCTACATCCGCGTGTTCCAGGGCACGATCAGCAAAGGCCAGAAGACGCTGCTGATGGGGCGCCGGCGCACCTATCTGATCACTGAGCTCGGCAAGTTCCGCCCACGCATGACACCCTGCGACACACTGGTGGCCGGCGAAACCGGCTACATGGTCGCCAGCATCAAGACGCTCAAGGACGTGACTGTCGGCGACACCATCACCGACGCGCTGCGCGAGGCCCCTCGGCCACTGCCCGGCTACCAGCCGCCGGCCCTGATGGTCTTCTGCGACTTTTATCCCTCCAGCGGCGAGACATTTGACAACCTGCGCGAGGCGATGGAGCGCCTCAGCCTCAACGACTCGTCGTTCACCTTCCATCCGCAGCACAGCGACGCGCTCGGCCCCGGTTTTCGCTGCGGGTTCCTGGGGCTTTTACACATGGAGATCGTGCAGGAGCGACTCGAACGCGAATGTGGCGTCAACGTGGTGCAGACCGCGCCGAGTGTGACCTACGAGGTCGAGCTGCGCGACGGAACGACAAAGCTGGTGGAGGCCGCCGGCGACTTGCCCGATCCCAGCGCTATTGAAGAGCTGCGCGAGCCGTGGATCGAGATGCAGATCATTCTGCCGGCCGAGTTTGTCGGCAACATCATGCAGCTTGCCGAGTTGCGCCGCGGCGTCTACAAGCGAACCGAGTACCTGTCGCCGCAGCGCGTGATGCTGACCTACGACTTCCCGTTCGCCGAGGTGCTTTACGACTTTTATGACAAGCTCAAGAGCGCGACCAAAGGCTACGGGACGATGGATTACCGCGTCACCGGCTTCAAGTCCGGCGACCTGGTCAAGCTTGATATCGTGGTGAACCAGACGAAGGTGGATGCACTGAGCCTGATCTGTCACCGTTCGGTCGCGGAGCGTCGCGGGCGTCGCTTCCTGATCAAGCTGCGGCGACAGATCGAGCGCCACCAGTTCGAGGTCCGCCTCCAGGCGGCGATAGGTTCAAAGATCATCGCCAGCGAGTCGCTCAAACCTTATCGCAAGGACGTAACGGCCAAATGCTACGGCGGTGACGTGACGCGCAAACGCAAGCTGCTCGAAAAACAGAAGGCCGGCAAGAAGCGCATGAAGACGGTCGGTTCGGTCGAAATCCCGCAGAAGGCCTTCATGACCGTCCTCGATCCCGAGGATTAGCCGGGAGCGACGGGGCATTGTGCGACCCGCGGCGCGAGACCTTGCGGACAGAACGATAGCGCGTCACAATGTCGATAGAACGTGGAGCATTAATTCCAGTTTTGTCGCTGGAATGTGGTCCAACGGTCACTGAGCTACGAGCCGCGGCCAGGCCGGCCTGGTCGCGCAGCTACGGAACATATCCGAGTGACCTCGTGAATCAGACGATTCTCTTTCTTCTTGAAGTAGCCCAAGGGCCGCTCTTTCGTTTTGCCTTTGCGCTGATGATCTTTGGGCTGCTGCGGCAGGCGGCGTTCAGCTTCTCCGATGCGCTCGGAGCCTACCTCACCATGTCCGATCGCGCGCTCTTCTGGCGCAAGCTGCGCATGCGACTCCTCTGGTTTTTCCTGCCCAGCATCGTACTGCGGCGGATGCGCCCTGGTGGCAGCACGCGCATGTTCTGCTATCACCTGGCTATCTGCGCCGTGTCTCTGATTTTTCGGATATGCGCCATCATCGTGCCCGCATTCATGGTTGCACACGTCTACCTGATCGAGCGCGGCATCGGCTTGTCGTGGGTAACGCTGCCGGTCAAATACGCCGACACCTTCGCGGTCGTGACGATTCTCACAGGGGTCATGCTGTTCTTGATGCGTCTGTATTCACCCACGCTGCGCGCCATGGAAGCGCCGTGGAGCTTCCTTAACCCGTTGGTCATGATCGTACCGTTTGCGACCGGGACGATGGCGATGCACCCGTCGTGGAGCCCGCTGGATTACCACGTGATGCTGCTGCTGCACCTCGTGAGCGCCGCCGTGGTCTTCGTGATGATCCCCTTCGCGCGTATGCTCACGTGCGTGCACACGCGCTTAACGGACGCCGTGCCGGAAGCCGCCTGGTCGGCACCGGCGCCAACGGCGCCGGGAATACCGGCCGGCGCAGCATAAGGCTGTTGAGACGATGAATCACACCGTTGATAACGACAAGATGGTCGCGATTCTGACCGACACTACGCGCTGCACCGGGTGCGAGACCTGTGTCCACGCCTGCCAGCAGACGTATGAGTTGGGTCGTGACCAGGCGTGGCGCTGGAAGCGCAAGATCGATGACCTGTCGGCGACGCGCTTTACCACGATTCTCCGCCGACCGGGGAACCGCTATGTACGGCAGCAATGCCGGCATTGCGCTGAGCCGGCCTGCGTGTCGGCCTGCATTGTGGGCGCGCTGCAGAAGCTCCCCAACGGCCCCGTGGTTTATGACGAGGGGCGCTGCATGGGTTGCCGCTACTGCATGATGGCCTGCCCCTACGGCATTCCGCGCTACCAGTGGGAAAGCCCGGTTCCGCTCGTGCGCAAGTGCATTCTCTGCTACCAGCGCATAGAGAAGGGCCAGCAACCCGCCTGTACCGAGGCCTGTCCCTACAATGCCACCATATTCGGCACGCGCAACGAGATGCGCGCCGAGGCTCTGCGACGGTTCAAGGCCGAGCCGCAGCGCTATTACCAGCCGCATGATGAGCCCGAGCGCAACATCTTCGGCTGGTACGAGGTCGGCGGGGTGTCCGTGCTCTACATTTCAGACGGCCCGCTCGATTTCCTCGGTTGGCGGCCGGAACTTGGCGACGAGCCATTGCCCGAACGAACCTGGGCCGCAATCTCGAAGGTGCCGCCCATCGCGCTCGGCGTGGCGGGGCTGATGAGCGGGATCTATTGGATCATCGGCAGGCGTATGAAACTTCAGGCTGAGGCGGCTGAGCGCCACGCCGCGGGGCAGGCGTCACGCGAAGACGCCCTGGACGATCGATATGATTAAAACGGTCGTAAACCGTAATCTGGAGCGCGTAAAGACCATCCTCTGGGCCTTTATGGGGGTCTGGGCGGTGGTTACCGTGGCCCGCTTTACCCACGGCATCGGCGCCACCAGCGGATTGACCGACGTGGCCCCCTGGGGCTTCTGGATCGCATTCGATGTGATGGCCGGTGTCGCCCTGGCCGCCGGTGGGTTCGTCGTCGCCGCCCTGGTCTACATCTTCGGATTCCAACGCTATCACGGTTTTGCACGCCCGGCGATTCTAACGGCGCTGCTCGGCTATATCGCGGTCGCCGTCGGCCTGCTGTACGACCTCGGTATCCCCTGGAACATCTGGCACCCTATGATCTTCCCGCAGCACCACTCGGTGCTGTTTGAAGTAGCCATGTGCGTCATGTGCTATCTCACGGTCCTGGCGCTGGAGTTCAGCCCGGCGGTTCTCGAACACCCGTTGTTCCACCGCCCGCTGTTTCAGAAGATTCTGTCGATCGTCAAGGCCCTGACCATTCCGCTGGTCATCGCCGGTATTGTGCTATCCACGCTGCACCAGTCGTCACTGGGATCGCTCTTTCTAATCCAGCCGTTCCGCGTGCATCCGCTCTGGTACAGCCCGATCGTCTACATTCTGTTCTTTGTCTCCGCGACAGGCCTCGGGCTAATGATCGTAACGCTCGAATCCCTGCTATCGGCCTGGTTGTTTGGCCACAAGGTGCAGGTGGATCTGCTCGCGGGCCTGGGTCGGCTCGCTTCGATCGTCCTGCTGGTCTACGCGCTCATGCGCATCGGTGACCTGTGGTATCGCGGCGTGCTGCCCGGCGCGCTTGATGGTTCGTGGCAGGCCGGGGTCTTTCTGGTCGAGATGCTGCTCAGCGCGGTAATCCCCGGCACGCTGCTGGCGATCCCGCGCGTGCGCTCCAGCATCCCCGGGCTGGCAACCACATCGACCATGACGGTTTTCGGCGCGATTGGCTATCGCTTCAACATCTGCATCGTCGCTTTCCAGCGCCCCGAGGGTATGGCGTATTTCCCGACCTGGATCGAGTTGGCCGTGAGCTGCGGGATTGTCGCCGGCGCCGCGCTGGTCTTCATCTTCTTCAACGAGAATCTGCGGATCATCGACGACCATCACCCGGCGCCGACCAGTGGCGGAGACCTGGAAGACGACCTCCGCCAGTCGGAGCGGGCAGGATCGTTCACACCGGCGTTCAGACGACACTCGCTGGTGTTTATCCTGGCGGCGGCACTGGCGATCGGATGCCTGCCCCGCGACGCCATTTTCGGGGCCAAGCCGCGGCCCACGCCGGTACACCTGTCGCGCACGGTGGAGGCCCTGGCCACACCCGCGCCCGCGCCCCAGCGGCGCATCTTTCACATATCCAGTCTGTCCGGCAACGTGCCGGCCGCGCTCAGACCGTCGCCCGTCCGCGTGATGCTGATTGACGGCAATCGTGATTGGCGCTTCGTGCCGTTTGCCCATGACGACCACGTGAGCGCGCTGGGCGATGATGAATCGTGTCGGCTGTGCCATCACCAGAACATGGCCTTCGACCAGAACACGGCGTGCTCGCAATGTCATCGCGACATGTATGAAACCACCGACACGTTCGACCACAATTGGCATATATACAAACTCGGAGGCAACAGCGCCTGCTCCGTCTGTCACGCCGAGTATCGTGTGCGCAAGTCACGCGACAACGCGCTGGCTTGCTGGCAATGTCACGGAGACATGGTGGTTGAGGGCTCCCTCGTGCCACCCGGAGAGAACGGGCTGGTGGGCTTCGCGCCGGGCTACATGGACGCCATGCACGGCCTGTGTGTCCCGTGCCACCAACGCCTCGCCGAGGAGGAACCCGGCATCTACAGCGAGGCCTTCGGCCGCTGCGATGCCTGCCATCGAGACTTCGAAGACATCGACCACCGCCGCATGGCACCCTACGTCCCGATGCCGCCCGGGCACATACAGGACCATGCGGGCTTTCAGACCGTAAGCATGCCACCGCCGGACAGCGCTGCCATCGCACCGCGAGCCACGGCCACGACCGACGCGGGAGCAGATTGACCATGCGAGATGAGAAGCCCATGGCATCGCCACCACGACCGGCGGGTGTGATGCGCGCGTTGAATCCGCTGATCAACGTGGTACACGTCATTCTCGTGCTGGGCGGCCTGACGGCGATTGTGTATGCGGCTGTGCCGCAGATCAGGGCGTTTTCGAAGCCGCGCCCGGTCGAACTGCCACACACAATGGAGGCTGTCAACTGGGCGAGCCCCGACAGCTCGCTGTATTGCCTGGCGTGCCATCGGCAGGTGGCGCCGGCGATGGCCGGCCGCGACGTCGAACAGGGACACTCGCAGAACGTCCCGCTCAGCGAAGACCAGTTAGAGGCGGTCCGCGCGATGGGCACCGTCGCCGGGCCGGGCGGCACGCTGATCTGCATGTCGTGCCACAAGCTCGGCAATGACGAAGCCGGCTCGCACATGCTGGCCGACACGCTGGCCGACGGGGCATTTTGCAGCCGTTGCCATCCCGGCCATTACGCCCAGGATACGCCCCACGACTTGCGCGTCTCGGCGCCGCACGAGCAGAACCGCCTGGGCCAGACGGCGCTCGAGGGGGGGCCTTGCAGCGCATGCCATCTCGCCCATCGCTACGCGCGCGAGTTCGAGCCATGCCCGCTCGATCCCGATGGCCGCTGCATCACCTGCCACCAGATGTACCGCTGCGCGGCTAATCACCCGCGCATGTCCATGGACCATCCCGAGTCGCGCTGCGCCGAGTGCCACGATCCCCACGACATGTCCCATGGCGAATTCCTCAAGGCCGCACCGTCGCAGTTATGCGTGTCGTGCCACGAACAATTCGGCGACGGGCCCGCGGCCGGCATGCACCCGGTGGGCCCGATGGACCGGCCGGTTCCCGAGGAGTTTGTCAGCGCCGGCGCCGTCATTACGCAGCCCAACGAGCTCACCTGCCTGGTCTGCCATTCGACGCACACGGCGGGATACGGCCCGTTGTTGACACTTGACACACAGTCCAACGATGCGTGCCTTACCTGTCACCGTGACGAGCTCGCCCAGCAGCACCCGCAAGGTCTGCTGCACAAACACGCGCAGCAGCCGGCGCTGAATGACGTGCAACTCCAGGCGGTCAGCGATTGGAATACAACCAGCGGGCCGGGCGGCGAGTTGCTGTGTGTCTCGTGCCACCGCGTTCACGGTGCGGAGCGCAACGCGCATTTGCTGGCGTTCCGGCCCGAAGGCAACGCGGCGTGCAGCACCTGCCACGAGTCCCAGACGGCGGTGGTCGGCACCACGCACGATCTGCGCACCAATTTCCCGGGCGAACGGAATCTGGCCGATCAGACGCCGCTCGTCGGCGGGCCGTGCAGTGCCTGCCACGCCGGCCATGGATTCGCCCGCGCCGCGGTTCCCGCACCGGGAGATGAATCCGGACGCTGTACCACCTGCCATCAGGACGGGAGCTGTGGCCAGACGCTGCTCGCCGGTGCGCCGTTGCACCCCGACACGACCTGCGCGGAGTGCCACGATCCGCATGAGCAGCGCTTCGGCGACTACCTGGCCAAGCCCCAGGCGGAGACGTGCATCGCGTGCCACGCCGATCAGGCGCTGGTCGCCGGCGGCCCGCACGATGCCAGCCATGATGAAGAGCCCTGGCGTTCCGCGGACGCGGAACCGCGCGGCCTTTGCCTGACGTGCCACACGGCTCACGGGGGCGAGCAGCCCGATCTGCTGCGCAAGCGTGATGCGAACGCGCCCAATCCGCATGATGGCGCATGCCTGGCGTGCCACGCCGACGCGGCCTGGAACGCGTCAACCACCATCGCGGCTGTGCATCCCCGACAGGTCTCCATCGAACACACGCACGTTGACGTCACCCTGATTCCATCCGACGAACAGGGCAACAAGCAGCTCGGCTGCCAGACCTGCCACAATCCGCACGGCGGACCGGAACCGCGCAATCTGGCGCGCGTTGACATTGACGAACCCGCCGAGCAATTGTGCCTGCACTGTCACAAGGAAAAGACGCTCGTTCGCCACACCGGGCACTCGGCGATCAGCCTCCGACGATTCGGGTTCGAAGTCGATTCGTGCAAACCCTGCCACGCGATGCACGCCTACCCCGACTCGGTATGGGGCGAGGTGCTGTCACCGCGGTTCCTGATGGAGCGCTGCGAGCGGGTGGTCGGCGGCGTGGAGGTGAGTTGCGTGCCGTGTCTGGCCTGCCACCACCCCGAGGGGCCGGCACCGGTCCGAGATATCGCCACCCACCCGGACGTGCTGATGATGAACGTCATTGATCCGAACGCTCCCGGCTATCTGCCGCTGTTCGGCGCTGACGGGCGCGTGGATCGTCAAGGCCGTGTCGCGTGCCGGACTTGTCATCTATCGCACGGTCGGCTGGATCTGTTGCAGCGCGTCGAGGACGACGAGACGCTCACCGAAGCCGAGCAGGGCGCGCTGCGACTCCAGTTGCGCCACTTCGCCACGCCGAACGTGTGCTCCGAATGTCACGGCCCACAGGCGCGCGAGAGCTTCCTGCACTTCCATGACATGGCCTGGCGCGCAAGGCACCGCACCGCTGGACCATAGCCGTCAGACGTATCGATGTTTTGTCGCAACCGGCGTGGGCTACTTGGCCGACACGGGTTGTGCGGGGCGCAAAGCCAACATGCGGTCAAGGGCGGCTTTTGCCCAGCGCTTCGTGTCCTCATCAACGACGACCCGATTAACAACATCCCCGCGCGTCAGTTGATCCAGGCACCAATAAAGATGCCGTAGATCGATGCGGTACATCGTGGTACACAGGCACTGAATGCTCGCCAGGGAACGCACCTGCTTATCCGCGTGCTCCAGGGCCAGCCGCTGGACCAGGTGATTCTCAGTGCCCACCGCCCAGCGCGAGCCAGCGGGCGCCCGACTGACGGCGTTGATGATGTACTCGGTGCTCCCGACCATGTCCGCCGCCTGACAGACCTCCCAGCAGCACTCCGGATGCACGATGATCGTGGCCGCGTCGTCGCCGGCGCGCACGCTCTCGATCTGCTGCACGTTGAAGAGGCCGTGTACGGAGCAATGTCCTTTCCACAGGATGAAGCGTGCTTTGTGGACCTGCTCGGCGGTCAGCCCGCCGTCGGGCAGCTCAGGATCATACACAACCATGCTTTCGAGCGGCCACCCGAGCGCGTATGCGGTGTTGCGGCCCAGATGCTGATCCGGGGCGAAGAGGATTTTGTGACCCGCGCGCGCATCACCATCCGCCGTCGCCCCGTGCAGGCCCCATTCCAGCACCATGCGCGCGTTTGAGCTCGTGCAACACGCGCCATCATGGCGACCGACAAATGCCTTGACCGCCGCCGATGAATTGACATATGTGATCGGCGTGATCGGCATACCATCCGCAGCGCGTTCCAGGAACCCCCACGCGTCTTCGACGTCGTCGATGTCCGCCATATCCGCCATGCTGCAACCCGCGGATAGATCTGGCAGAATCACGACCTGCCGGTCGCTCGAAAGAATGTCGGCCGATTCGGCCATGAAATGCACGCCGCAGAAGACGATGTACTCCGCCTGGGTCTGCTCGGCGGCCAGTTGTGAGAGCTTGAGACTGTCGCCGCGCAGATCGGCCAGTTCGATTACGTCCTGTTGCTGGTAATGGTGGCCGAGAATGACCAAGCGGTCGCCGAGCCGGTCTTTGAACTCCCGGATGCCGGCGCGCAGATCGTCGTCGCTGAGTTGCTGATACTCTGCTGATAGCGGTAGTTGATACAGCATTTTCCGTTGTCCGTAGCCTCACGCCCCATCAATCGCTGACCACCCCTGATCATAGCGAGTGAGCGATGAAAGAGGTACCCGGGCGCTGTGTCAGGCAACGCGGCGTCCGTGACACTTGCAGTGGGCATTCAGCGCGCGGTTTCCGAGTCATCTGCCCCGCAGGGGCATCTGAATATAGCCCAGCACGCAGTGCTGGGTTTGGATCGCGTACGTTGCCGCCGAGTCCCGCAGGGACGACTGAAAGCTCAGCCGTCCCGGTGGGACTGGGTCTTCACGTGGCTACGATTGCCCCAGTACTTCGTACTGGGCTAAGTTCATTGCGTCCCTGCGGGACGGCCTGACTACGATCCACCGATTGCGTCGCGGACCAGGCAACGCGCGGCGGTTTCCGGCACACGCAGCGGCCGCTACGCGTCGAAGACGACTTCTCCGCGCTTGATAACTCGGCGCACATATGAGCGCCCCGGCGTGTAAAAACGGGCTTCGAGCGTGGGCACATCCATAATGACCAGATCAGCGTCGTAGCCGACCTCGATCGCGCCGGTGTGCCCGTGCAGGTTGAGTGCGGCCGCCGCATTCGCGGTCACCGCGCCGAGCACCTCGCGGGGCGTCAGGCGGAGTTGGCAACAGGCGATATCCATAATCAGCGGCAGAGACTCAATCATCGACGACCCGGGATTGAAATCCGTCGCCAGGGCCACAGCCAGGCCCGACTCGATCAAGCGACGCGCGTCGCAGTGGTCGATGCCCAGGAAGAACGATGTGCCGGGCAGAACGACCGCGACCGTGCCCGCCGCTTTGAGCGCCGCAATCCCCTCGTCGTCAATGTGCTCAAGGTGATCGGCGGAGACGGCCCCAAGCGCGCCGGCCAGCCGGGTGGCACCAATCTGGGCCAGCTCGTCGGCGTGCAGCCTGGGCTTCAGGCCCGCGGCGGCGGCACGCTCGAGCACGCGTCGCGCCTGAGCCGTGTCAAATGCTCCCGCATCACAGAATGCGTCGCAGAAGCGGGCCAGATTGCTGTCGGCGATTTCCTTCAGCAGTGCGGGATCGCTGATAGTCTCGATGTATTCGTCGGCCCGGCCTTCGAACTCCGCGGGCAAGGCGTGCGCGCCAAGATAGGTGGGGATGATGTCGATCGGCTGCTGTGCGTCGAGCGCGCGCAAAGCTCGGAGTTGCTTCAACTCGTGGTCGGGCGCCAGTCCATACCCGCTTTTGCACTCGACCGTGGTGACGCCCCCGGCCAGCATGCGCTGCAAGCGCGGCAGGTTCTCCGCAACCAGTTGCTCCTCAGTGGCCGCGCGGACGGCGCGGGTTGTGGCGCGGATTCCGCCGCCGGCCTGCATGATGGAGAGGTATGACTCTCCGGCCAATCGCCGGGCGAATTCATCGCTGCGGTCGCCGGCGAACGGGATGTGAGTGTGCGGATCAATCAGGCCGGGAATGACCGTCCCGCCGTCAGCCGAAATTCGTTGTGACGGTTCTACCTGTGGCGCATCGTGTGCCGGGCCAAACCAGCGAATCTTGCCGGCCTCGGCCAGCAGCGCGGCGTTTTCGAGCGTGCCGCCGCTCCGCATTGCCGGTCCGGCAAGTGGGCCTGGCGGCACGATGATGAGCCGCCCGATGTCGTCAACCAGCAGGCGTTGCGGGTTTGGCATGCCGGCTTCGCTGATCATGGGGACGATCCTCGTGATTGAATAGCCACGCTGTGTATGCCGATGCCACCCCCCGACAAACAGCGTGGCGGCCGAGGGAGCCGAGCTGTCTCAGCCGTGCGACGGCCGCCGCCTCGAAGTGCGGGCCGCCTTGGATGAAGCCTGTTCTAGCTTACGCTGACGCCCGGGGCGATGGGCTTCTCGGGACTGATGAGAATCACAGCCGAGTGATCTTCACTCACCGCCGCCAGCAGCATGCCCTGGCTCTCCAGTCCGCGCATCATGCGCGGCGCCAGATTGGCCACGATGACGATCTGTCGGCCGACAAGTTCTTCTGGCTCGTAGTGCCCGCGAATCCCGGCGATGACCTGCCGCTGCTCGTCGGCGCCGATGTCGAGCTGCAGCACCAGGAGCTTGTCGGCATTGGGGTGCGGCTCGGCGTGCTTGATTGTCGCTACGCGCAGATCAAGCTTGGTAAAGTCGTCGAATTGGATTTCCGCGGGTTTCTCATCTGACATGACAACAGTCCTCACTGTCGTGCTCAGCGCTCGCCCAGCACGCGCTCTCGCATAAACGCCACATATTCTCGTTCAATCGTATTCAGATCGTCACTGATGAAGTGGCGAAACAGGTATTCACCATAGTGATACTCGTCCGCTTCGGCGCTGATAAACGCGGCCTTGGCGTAGCGCTCGACATCCGGGTCGGAAAGGGCGGCGATCAGGCGATCGAGCCCTTCCGCGTACTTGCCATCCTGCCCTTCCTTCAAGAACCAGATGAGCGCCCACACCTGGCTGTAATACGCCGCCACCTTGCTGGGCGGCCCCGAGATGACCAGGCCGGGATGCGTTCGCAGTAGCTCGCGCAGCGCGACGGTCCGGCCCTGGATCAGCCGTTCCGCAAGCTTGTTGCGCCGCAGCGGGTTGTTCCAGGGTTCAAAGTCGACGTTCTGGTTACCGCGCCAGCGTTGGCCCTCGCAACAGACCGCCAGGCCCTCGTTGAGCCATGCCGGCACACGCTGCCCCACGTACACGTGGAGATACTGATGAAAGCCCTCGTGAGCCAGCAATGGGAAAGTTGTGGCGTGTGTGACGTATTGCGTGGCCGACAGTCCCTTTTCCGAATAGCCGCCGTTACGAATGCGGAGCAGCGCTTTGGCGCGCTGGGGCGGAAACGTGCGTTTGGTGAAATCGGCCCACTGCCCGCGCGTGGCAAACAGGTACATCGGCATTCTTGCCTGCGTTGGCACCGCTGGCGGGGCCAGCGAGGTGTATTGCGCAAACGCCGTCTCCACCAGCCGCGGAAACGTGTTTACCAGATTGTCATCCGTAATGGTCGTGTGAATCTCATAGTGTTCGGTGGTGAGCTTGTATCCCTCGTGGCCGGCGTAGTACCACTCCTCCTGCTCGAACGTGATCGGCACTCCGGAGCCGCTCGCGGCACAACCACACCACACGCCACAGCCGCACGCGGCCGCCAGCGCCACGCCGAAGCCGCTCACCTTTCGCATGACACCTATCACCGGAACTCCACGCGGCCCTGCCCACGCCGCACTCGACCGATCACGCATGCCGGCGCCTTGGCTCGTGCCAGCGTTTTCAGCACCGGCGTCACCGAGCGCGGGCGCACAATCAGCACAAAACCGACCCCCATGTTAAAAACCCGGTACATTTCTTCTTCGGCAATATCATACCGCTGAAGCAACGCGAAAATCGGGGGAATCGGCCAACTCCCGCGATCGATTACGAGATCACAGGCGTCGGGCAGCACGCGCGGCAGATTACCCGGCAATCCACCCCCGGTGATGTTCGCCATCGCCGTCACGGCGCGCACGCGGCGATATCCGCGCAAGACACTCAGCACCGGCGCCACGTAGATACGTGTCGGGCGAAGCAGGGCATCCACCAGCGGCTCACCGAGAGTGCGATGGTGCGTCATCAGCGGTAGCCGCGCCTCTTTCAGCAGCGTCTGGCGCGCAAGCGCGAAGCCGTTTGAGTGCAACCCACTTGAGAGCACACCAATCGCGATATCACCACACCTGACATGCCGCGGATCGATGAGCCGCTTGCGCTCGACGACACCGACCGCGAAACCGGCCACGTCGAATTGCCCGGCGCGATACAGGGACGGCATTTCGGCGGTTTCACCGCCAAGCAGGGCACAGTCAGCCTGCTCGCAGCCGGCAACGACCCCGGCGACGATTTCCATCACGCGTTTGGGGCGCAGCTTGTGTACCGCGATGTAGTCGAGGAAGAAAAGCGGCTCGGCCCCGCGGCACAACAAATCGTTGACATTCATCGCCACGAGGTCGATGCCAATTGTCTCATACCTGCCGGCCTCGATCGCAACCATCAGCTTGCTGCCGACGCCATCCGTACACCCCACCAGCACCGGCTCCCGGTAATTGTGGGCGAACAGGCGCTCGTCGAAATCGAGTCGGAACGCGCCGGCGAAACCCCCGTGTGACGGCAGCACGCGCGGCCCATATGTACGCCGTACCAGCGGAGCGATCAGCGACACAGCCTGGTCGGCAGCCTGTAGGCTTACACCCGCGCTGCGGTACGTGTGGGTCTTGGTCTTGCTGCCTCGTTTTCGCCTGGACATCAGAGTGCTTGCGCCCGTGCCGCCGTGTTTGGTTTCCAGCACGCATTATGCTGTCGGCGTGTGCGGCTTGCCAGCCGCGGGCGCCGGATTCGCGCCGTGGCGGACGGGCGGAGCGGGCGATATGATCACGCCGGTGCGGTCGTTGGCAGCGCATTCCGAACTCCAGATGTAGCGCCGCGGGCTTCAATCGTGAGCGCGCGTTGCGACGGCCGGGCACGAGCACAATTGTGTTGTTTCGAGACATGCGTGAGGACAACCATGAGCCGAGCACAACCGCGGTATCAGCGGGTGATAGTCAAGGTCAGTGGCGAGGGTTTCTGCCCGCCGGGCGGATTCGGCATACATCGCGCGCCGCTGGATCGCACCGCTGGCGAGATCAAAGCCGTCTGCGAGCTTGACGCCCAGGTCGCGGTCGTGGTCGGCGGCGGAAACATGCTGCGCGGAGCGCGCTTCCGAGAGGAGCTAGATATCCCGGCCGCGGCGGCGGATTACATGGGCATGCTCGGAACGGTGATGAATGCGCTCGCGCTCCAGGAGGCGCTGGTGCGCCTCGGCCAGCCGACGCGCGTGCAGAGCGCCATTCGCATCGACCGCGCGTGCGAGCCTTTTGACCGATTGCGCTGCCTGCGGCATTTGGACAAGAAGCGTGTCGTGGTCCTCGCCGGCGGTACCGGCAACCCGCATGTCACCACTGACACCTGCGCCGCCCTGCGCGCCGCCGAACTGAACGCACAACTCGTGCTGAAGGCCACCAAGGTCGACGGCGTTTATGACGACGATCCCGAAACCAATCCGCGGGCCACGCTCTATGAACACATGAGCTACGACCAGGTGATTGACGGCCGCCTCAAAGTGATGGACCTCAGCGCCATCGACATCTGCCAGCAGCACAACCTGCCGGTGATCGTGTTCAACCTCTTCAAGCCGCACACCATGCAGCGTATTGTCGCCGGCGAGTCGCTGGGAACTCTCATCGATGCCGGTTAAGACGGGTTGGCGCAGCGCGCATCAATGGCGCTTGTGGCTCGCCGGACTGGTCGGCAGCCGCTACGACGGGCTCACACACTTCGCGATCGTCGAGCCCGGCGTGCTCATGCGCGCCGGTCAGCCACGCGTCCGCGACCTCGAACAGATTCGCCGCACGCACGGCCTGGGCGCTGTCGTTTGCGCCCGCGGCGGCACGCGTCATCCGCTGCGCGGGCGCTGGTTCCGCAAAGAGCGCGCCTACTGCCAGTCGCACGGCATTCACCTCGAACACATTCGCATGTCCGACACCAGCAGCGAACCGCAAAACGTCTTTTCAGGGTTTCTGGACATTGTGAAAAACCCCCGGCTGCACCCGGTGCTGGTGCACTGCGAGCAGGGATTCCACCGCACGGGAATCCTGTGCGCCGTCTTTCGCATCGCGGTCAGTGGTTGGAAACTGCCCGAAGCGCTGGCGGAGATGCAGGCACACGGTTTTGATCCGCTCGATGCCAAGCGACAGGGACTGCTCGCCGAGCTGAACATGTGGGTTCGGCGGGAACATGCCCAAGCGGTCGGAGACGCCTGATCGCGTCTGGGGCTGGTGAGGCGCCGCGATGATCCGCGCTCGACGACACTAAAGAAAAGAAACGGGCGTGGAATCGCATAACGGTTCCACGCCCGCAGGTTTGGTTGCCGGCCAAGCTGTGGCGCTAGCCTGGCCTGCTAGGGCTGTTCCTCGATCAGACCATTTCCTTCAGGCCCTTGAGCGCCGTGACCTTGACCGCCTTACGGGCGGGCTTGGCCTTGATCATGATCTCTTCGCCGGTGAACGGGTTGATTCCCTTGCGCGCCTTGGTGGCGGGCTTCTTGACGACCTTGATCTTCATGAGACCCGGGACGGTGAACATGCCCGGTCCGCGACCGCTGAGGTCCTTCTTGATCATCATGCCCATCTCGCCGAAGATCGCCGAGATTTGCTTGCGCGTCAGCCCGGTGCTGTCGGCAAGACCGGCGAAGATCTCGGACTTGGTGCGGGCTTTCGTTACCGCAGTTGCCTTCTTTGTTTTCGCCATTGTGTTTTATCCTCCATGAGCGGGATGGGAACCCATCGCGCCGTCCAAGGGACGTGACCTCGGCTGCCTTGTCAGGCAGAATCCCGCACGAAACCACACCGACGCGACCGGTCCTGCACGCCGCAAGAGCACTCGACCGCGCCGATCGTCGATTTCTGCGTTATTAAGTTGCACGCTTCTTCAGAATCGTCAAGACCCGTTTGGTAAAACAGGGCGTTTTCGCCTTTATTTTTCGGGTCTTCGGGGCTCCCCGGCCGTTTGACCGCTTGTTTTCCGGGGTTTCCCTGGTTGTAGCCGCCCCGGCAGCCGCGCTGCCGGGGACTTCATGGGTACGACGCTCAGCCGCAAACACCTTGATTGGCATCCGGCTCCTTGTTGATCAGGTTGATCATCTGCCGCAATCTCCCGCAGCTTCTGCGGTCGAACCTGAGTTTGAGCCGCGGCTTGTCGGCATACTCATCCCCCTCGGCCGGCAGCGGCCCGCATTGCTCAATACGTCCGGCGGCTACAAGCGAGCCATATTCGTCATTGAGCCGCTCGACCGTCTCCGCGGCCAACGGTCGCTGCAAACGCAGCACCAGGTCTTCATCCACAAAACGCATCGAGTGATACACGCGATAAAACTGAACAACCTCACGGACCCCCGCCTCCACGTCATCGGTGATATAGACGAGATCCATGTCTTCCGGGTCGATCATTCCGGCGGTGAGCAGCTCGGACTTGACATAAGCCCGCCACTGAAGCCAGTAGGTTCCGCCCGGCCTTTCGAGGAGCACGATCGGGACCAGCGGCGCCTTGCCGGTCTGGATCAGCGTCATGGCCTCAAACCCCTCATCCTGCGTGCCGAACCCGCCGGGGAACAACGCCACCGCCGACGCTTCTTTCAGAAACATCAGTTTGCGCGTGAAGAAGTAGCGGAAGTTCATGAGCTTATCGTCATCGGCGATGACGTCGTTGGTTCTTTGCTCAAAGGGCAATCTGATGGCGACACCAAAGCTGGCCTTGGCCCCCGCGCCATCGTGCCCGGCCTGCATGATACCGCCGCCGGCGCCGGTTATGACCATCCAGCCCACTTCGTGAATTCGCCGGCCAAACGCCACCGCGGCCTGGTAGTCGGGATCATCTGTCGCCGTCCGTGACGAACCGAAGATGCTGATCTTTCGCACCTCTTTGTACGGCGCAAAGACCTTGAACGCGTAGCGCAATTCGGCCAGTGCCTTGTGCAGCAACTTGACGGACCCGCGATCGGTGCCGTCGTTTGCCAGCCGGCAAACGGTGACGAGCATGTCCTGGAACAGGTCATCGTTCTCGCCGGCCAGGTACTTGCTCGCAAACTCGGCGATGTCGCGACTGCGGGCGGCGCGCGCAGCGTTGTCCGTTACTGGTGATTTGGTCCTCAAAAGTCATCTCTCCAATCTGCAAACGCGCCGGACCGTCACATCTTTGACAGCTCTACGGCGCGGGGGCGGAGCGTACGCCACGCCACGATGCATGGCCAAAACACGCTCCCTCACATTGACACCCCCATACCTCGTCCATAGCATGCGAGGTTTGCGGGTAGCTAACCCTTAATCATACCGGCGGCTGGAGTGTTCAGCCATGACTTTTGAGCCGGCCCTTCGCGCCGCACTGCTCGCCTATCTGGTCGTACTGAGCTTGCTGTGTGTCTACGGCCTCCACCGCTACGCACTCGTGCTGCTGTACTATCGCGTGCGTGGACGCGCCCTCGAACCAGACCGGCGGTTCGCGCAGCTTCCGCGTGTCACCGTCCAGCTCCCGATGTTCAACGAGCGCTACGTGGCGCGCCGGATCATTGAGCAGGCCTGCCGCATCGATTATCCCCGAAATTTGCTCGATATTCAGGTATTGGACGATTCAACCGACGAAACGCGCCAGATAGCGCTCGACGCGGTCACGCGCATGCGGGCCGCCGGTCACAACGTCGAATACGTGCATCGGGATGACCGCACGGGCTACAAGGCCGGCGCCCTCGAAGCGGGCCTGAAACGAGCCCGGGGCGAGTTTATCGTCATTTTCGACGCCGACTTCCTGCCACCGGCAAATGTGCTTCAGGACACGATCCACCAGTTCACCGATGAGCGCATCGGCATGGTACAATGCCGCTGGGAACACCTGAACCGGGGCACGTCACTGCTGACCCAGGCCCAGGCGATTTTGCTCGATGGCCACTTTGTCGTCGAGCACACGGCACGCAATCGCACCGGCCGCTACATGAGTTTCAACGGAACGGCCGGAATCTGGCGCAAGTCGGCGATTATCGATGCCGGCGGCTGGCAGCACGACACACTCACCGAAGATCTCGACCTGTCGTATCGGGCACAGTTGCGCGGCTGGCGGTTCTTGTTTCTGCCGGGGCTCGCGGCACCCGCCGAACTGCCCCCCGAGATCAACGCCTTCAAGGCACAACAACACCGCTGGACCAAGGGCGGCGTGCAGACCTGCCTGAAACTGCTGCCCAAGGTCTTCGCCAGCCCGGGGCCGTTCCGCGTCAAGGTGGAGGCGTTCTTTCACCTGACCAGTTGGGTCGTATACATCCTGATGGTGCTGCTCTCATTGCTGCTCGGGCCGGCCCTGTACGCCAAGGTCGTCTTGCCCGAGTACAACCCCGCCTGGCAATGGTGCCTGGAAATGTTGTTGTTTTTTGTCGGCACAGGGTCGGCATTGAGCTTCTACGTGTGCAGCCAGCGCGAGCTTACCAGGAGCTGGTGGGACAGCTTGCGCTTCGTGCCGGCGTTGATGGCGATCGGTATTGGGATTGCCCTGAACAACGCAATCGCCGCCATCGAGGGCCTGGCGGGACAGCAGAGCGAATTCGTCCGCACACCCAAATTCGGCGACGCCGCACTCCAGCGCCGACAGGGCTGGCGCCGACGGTTGCACGGATTCCGCGGGCGCGCCGCGTGGCAAGCGTGGGTCGAGCTCGCCCTCGGGTTGCAGCTCGTCGGATTCCTCGTCATCTACTCGCGCCACGACATGTGGGTCGAGCGAATCTTCGGCGCCCTGCCGTTTCTGCTGCTCTTCGTCGTCGGATATCTCTACGTGGCCCTGCAAACGCTCTACCCGCTCTGGCTTCCAGCGCGGCGTGCCACGTCGGCGTCGGCAGCAACTTGATGTGATCGCGGGGAGTTGTCTACACACCAGCCGGACCGGGCGGGCATTCGCCACTAAGCAATCGCGAAAGCTCTCGCTCCATCCGTCCGGAATCCTCGGAGTTCATGTAGGGCAGATTGATGCGCACGTTGGCGACGGCGGCTTCAAACGCCGATCGCGCCAGGCTGATACCGGCCTCAACGTCGGACTTGAGCCGCGGATTGGCGACCTCGATCAGCCGTTCGAGATCGAGACAAACCTGGCGACTGAGGGCGGCGGTTTGAAAAGGCACGCCGGCCGCAACGCTGGCCGCGAGTGCGACGCGTGTTTCGCGCCGGGGATCCGCCTTGTCCAATTGAAAGGCCGCCGTCAAATCCGCGTAGGCCTGGGAGTCCTCATCGATCAGGCGGCGCAGCATGTTGCCAATGCGTTCAAGACGCAGCGCGACCTCACGCACCTGCGCCTCGACCGCGGCGAATCTTCTGCGCCCGACTGTGAACGCGCAGGACATTTGTCCCAGTCCCGCGGCAAGTGCTCCAACCAGGGCTGCCACGCTCCCACCCCCGGGCGTCGGAACATCAGAAGCGAGACGGTCCAGAAACCTCTCGAGCGACAGTTTGAGCAAGACCTCGTCAGGCATGTCACTACTCCGATTCTGCCTGCATAATAAACGCCGGACAATCCAGCACAACAGGAGCGGCGATGTTCCCCGGAATGCACCAGGACGAGGTGGATCGGAGATTCATGCGACAGGCGCTGGATTTGGCGGCGCGGGCCCTGGAGTCGGAGGACGTGCCGGTCGGGGCGCTGGTCGTGCTTGATGGCCACATCATCGGGCGTGGCTACAACCAGCGTGAACACCTTCAAGACCCGACCGCCCACGCCGAGATCATCGCTATCACTGCCGCCGCCGACCACATCGGCCACTGGCGGCTCGCCGATTGCACGCTGTACGTCACGCTGGAGCCGTGCGCGATGTGCGCCGGCGCGATCGTCCTCGCACGCATTCCCCGGGTCGTGTACGGCGCCGCGGATGAAAAGGGCGGGGCCTGCGGCTCGCTCTTCGAGATCACCGACGATCCCCGCCTCAATCACCGCGCGGAAACAGTTGGCGGCGTATTGGCTGAGCCATGCGCCGAACTGCTGCGCGAGTTTTTCCGCCACCGCCGCTCGCTGGGCGAGAAGTAGGTCGACGCCGCACCGGCGGCTTTGGGGGCAAACACCTGTATCGGCGAATCATAGGATGAATGTCACGGGCAGTGCGCACGAATGGCGGGCGCGCGCCGGCGGGATCGGGCACATGCCGTAGCGGCATGTTCGCACGGGAGGCCAGATTATGTGCGCAAGGCACCACAACGAGTTCCGCGCCGTCGAGGCTGTCAATGGCTATGGCGTGGACATGGCTGAATCACACCCCCTCTGGACTGTGGCACGCACATTGGGATTAAGCAGCGACGGCTTCTACGAGGACAACGAGGGCGAAGAGGGCACAGGCCTGTACGTAGACCTGCCCGCACTGCGCGACGAAATCCGCAGCCACATCGTCGCCGGTAAGCCGATCATCTGGATCTCCGGAAGCGTCGGCACCGGCAAGACAACGTTCGTGCGTTATGTGCTCCGCGACTTGCAGAAGAACGGTCGCGTGGTCCTCAGCATGGACTTCAGACGCCTCAAGCAAGAGAGCCTCTCGCGCACGCGTTCCTTCTCGGCCTGCGCCGATTGGCTGACGAGCAACCTGCGCCAAAAACTCGAGGCGGTGATGGAGTTTCACCGAATCGAGGCCCGCCATCTCTTGCCGGTGCTGGCCGTCAGCGACCATATGCTGTCCGAGGATGGGGCTGCGGCGCGCCGGGCGCTGCGCAATCGTTTCGGCGGGAGCGCGGCCGCCACCGAGGGCTCGGACGATGCACACTTCCAGGCCTGGCTGACCGCACAGGTCCGGGAGCGTGGCGGGCCTCACGAAGCACAGATCCTGGCCTTCGTCGACGCGTTGCGCCTGGATGACCTGTTGTACGCACTGCCGCGCCTGCCGAACACGGCGGTCTTTGACAAGCCGATCATCGTCCACCTGGACAACCTCGACTCGATCTGGTGCCTTGGGCTGCGCGCCAACTTGTGCCAGTGGATGCTGATCTGGATCGACCGCCTGCAAGCATCCGTTACGCTCGTGGCGGCCGTGCGGCCGGAGAACAAGCAACGCTACGTCGAGGATGCGCGCCGACAGACGGGTGATGAGGTGGCCGACTTCGACGTCCAGCGCGAGGACGCCAACTCGGTCAACGTGGGAATGGTCAATTCAGATGATGCCAGCCGCCACGCCCTGCCACCGGACGAGGAGGCCCGAGTGCTCGAGTGGCTGAGGTTCAACACACGCGACGCCGATGGCCTGGCCCGTAGAGGAACACAAGTGTTCACGTGGCGCAGCTTCGATGCCGCCATGGTGCGCCGGCGCTGCGAATACGTCAGAAGACGGGCGGAGAGCGGCGAGCCCATCCAGATGTCCGACGGCACCGTCCTAAATCTGGATGGCCTGCGGATGATCGAACGCATGATTTGCGAACTCCGCCGCAAGGAGTACCTGCGTCTCGGGTGGGAGCTGGATGCGCTGGGCAACGGTAATGGTCGCGACAAGCTGGTCAACGCCGGAAATCTCGTTGAGCACCTGATCGCCAACTACGGGATGCAACCACTGGGCGCGGACGAGGATCTGACGCTACATCGGCGACTCCAGGTTGAATCGTTGTTCTACCAGTGGCTGCCGCGCTCGGCGCACATCGAGCAGGCGGTTGATCTGTGCAATCCGGTGCGCGCCGCCGAGGAGATTCGGCATAGTCAGGAGGAGGTCGTGGATGACTGCCCGGTGTGGATACATGGCTTTCGACACGAAATAATCCTCGCCGCGATCTTCAAGCTGTGCGGCCTTTCGTGGGATCGTCACAGAGCCGGCCGCGCGCGGGTCGCGGAGGTGGTTCGCCGTTGCCGCGCGGTCGGATTGCCGCAGGATACCGTGCTGGAGGTGATCCGGATGATGATCGTCTCGCCGCAGAGCCCCTCGGGAATGATCGAATCGACCAATTACTACCGAATCCGAGAGGGTATCCTGCTGGATGGGACAGACGAAGTTACGCTTACCGATCGCGCCTGCCAGTTGCTGCAACACCTGAGTTGCCGCTTCTTCTACGTTGCGACACTGATGGCACGCGCCCGTGTGCGAGTGCGTGAAGGCGATTCGGTGTTCACCTGTCCGCCCGATGGCTCGGTCAGTCAGCGCTTGTTCGCGGACGTGCTGTCCTATCTGCGTCTGCTGGCCACCATCCAGCTCAAATCAATCAGGTGCGCGCTGGAATCGATGCGCACGACCAGGGTCCTGCACGCCGATGAGAGCGCCGACCGTTATGGCACGCTCCGCCGGTGGTTTTGCCTGAACGCGCCGGGACCGGAACCGCGTCGGCCGGCCTTCTGGACGGAACGTATGCTGATCGTGCAGCAGAAGTACCTGAACCAACTGCGCAAGGACGCTGTGGCCCGCGACGACGAAGCACTGAAGGACGCGGTGTCGGACGATCTGGTGTCGGAGTTTGAGCAATTGCGCGTGCGGTTCGTTACGCTCGCTGATGAACTCGGAGCCGGGCAGACCCCGCTTCTGCCGGATGGGCCGTTGCAGATCACGTGACGATCTTGCCCGGAGCTGGCGCGCGATTGCCATCCGGGCGCGTGCTCACCTGCGCGTGTCGCGATCAAACAGCGCCGCCAGTTCGGCGAGTTTTTCCGCCGCGCGCGAGCGTTTCTTCTGCGGCGCGTTGGGAACGCCACCGGGCTGGGCGGGTGTACCATCCGCCGGGGCAACCGACCGGCCCCCCTCCGACACGAAGCCGGGCTCCGCCGCGTGGTCTGGCGCCTCCCCGGCCTCCACGTGTGCCTGATCGGCGGCGCTGGGGCCTGTTGTCCGCTGCTCGCCGGACACCACCTCGTCACTCTCGCTGTGCAACGCCGACCGATCCTGCCGCCACCAGCGATCCACAATCACCTCGACGTCGCCGCCATACATATCGCGCGACCACTCCTTGAAGAAGTCCACGTCACCACTGCGCGGCAGCTTGGGCGGCATGTCGATCAGCGTACGCATCGGCATCATCACCGAATCGCCGATTATGAAACCTTCACCCGGTCGCATGCTCGGCAGGATGCTGATCAGGCTGCGAAACTGATCACTAACCACTCGGGCGGCGTATTCCTGGTCATCGGGGTTGTTCATCCGCATCAGTACCATCGTGTTGCACTGGCTCAGGATTGTCTCGGAGATCTCACTGGGCCGCTGCGAGACCACCATCGCCGAGACTCCATACTTACGCCCCTCCTTCGCGACCTTTTCGACGGCGTTGCGCGCGTATGTGCGCCGGCCCTGCGCATCGCGCGGCAGGTAGTTGTGCGCCTCTTCGTAGCACAGCACAAAGGGACGACGCACGTCGGGCGGAGACCAGAAATTGAAGTCAAACAACGTTCGCGTCAGAACCGCCACCGTGATATCGACCACGTCAAACGGCAGGCCCGAAAGGTCGACTATCGTGAGGTTCTTACGCGTATCCAGCCGCCCGAGCATCTGCCGAATCACCCAACTGACGCTCTTGCTCAACTCGCCGGGAGAGCGATCGCAGGTCAAGCGCCCCGACAGTTCCGCGTTCTTGCTGGCCTGCTCAAATGGCTTGAGCAGGAAATCGTAACGGCGGTCATTCAGCCGCGTCTCGATCTGGTTCACCAGGCCCAGCAGGGCCCCGTGGTACGTTGCGTGCGGCAGCTCGCCTTCAGGATTGCCCTGGTTGAACTCCATCCGCCGTTCCATCAACAGAGCTTCCTGTTCCTCAACCGGCAGGGAACGCTGCGGCAGACGGGCAAAGGCGTATGTGTCGGTGTTCAGCACAAAACGCGCATCGTTCATGTTCTCGGCGAAGATCTGGAGAGACTCCATGCCGTAATACACCGGCGTGTCAACGGTGTATTCGGCGGCCAGCCCGAGTTCCTCGGCGGCGGGCCGTTTGAGCTTCTCAAAAGCCGAACGTAGGAAGATTTTCTGCGCGTTGATATTCATGGGATTGGTTGTGTCGAGGAACAGCTCTTCAAACTCGTCATACCGCAGCATCCAATACGGCATCACGAGGTTTCTATCCGAGAGGTAGGTCACGTTTGGATTCGGGTTGCCCTGATCATCGGAGAATGCGTTCCGATACTCGCCGTGCATGTCAAAAATGATCACCTGCGAGTGCGGGAGCTTGAGCGCCTCGTGGACAATCTTGGCGGTTGTGACGCTCTTGCCTGAACCGCTGTTGCCCATTACGGCGACATGCTTGCTGAAGAAGTCTTTGCCCAGCACACGCACCTGGAAGTCGGTATCAACGGCAAAGCGTCCCATCGGAAAAGACTTCGGGTAGTCACCACCCGTTGTGAGCGCGTCAAAAGCCCCGAAGATCAGCTCGAAATCCTCATCGACGCCGAGGCGCACCGGATCGCCGATCGTCGGATACTCGTTTACCCCGCGGATGAACTGCTCGTTCTGGATGGTGCCGAGAAGCTGCACCGTCATCGTGATACGGCGCGGCGCGCCAGGGTCTGGGCCCGGCTCGAGATCGCCTTGCGTACCGACGCTCGTCACGTAGCCGACGAGCAGCTTGCGGTCCATCGGTATGGTAACGTAGGTGCCGAGGCGACCGATTCGATACGTGATGCCGTGGTAATCAATGCGCAGATCTTCGCGTGAGACCTGCACATCGGTCTCGTCGCCGCGCACGCCGATAACATACCCAATGGCCAGCGGGTCCATAGAGTGTCTCCGGATCATTCCTGCTTCTACGACTAATATCGAACATCCGCGGCGGTCCCATGATGGACACCGGGGTTAAAGCTGTCGGTGACGACGCATGCGGTCTCAGGCCGGGTTCCCGATGGTGGCCCCGGCCGCGGGCGGTGTTTGGGCAAACGGGTATCAATCCCGGTTAATAGAGGAGCCAACATGAAAGAGCAGGAGCTGTTTCCCAGCCGCTACGGCCTGGAGACCATCGGCTTCGAGCACCAGGGGCGCGCCTTCTGGAATCTCTCACCCGCGTCGCTGATGGAGCAGGCGCTGGCGCGCGGCGAGGGCCGCCTATCGGTAAACGGCGCGCTGGTGACCCGCACGGGAGAGCGCACGGGCCGCTCTCCAAACGACAAGTTCCTGGTGCGCGAGCCGGCCACTGAGGCGAATATCCACTGGGGCAAGGTCAACCGCGCTATTGAGGCCTCCTCTTTTGACGCCTTGCGCGATCGCATGTACAGCTTCCTCGCCCACCAGGATGTCTTTGTGCAGGACATGTATGCGGGTGCGCATCCTGCGCATCGCTTCAAAATCCGCGTGATCACGGAGCTGGCCTGGCACAGCCTCTTCGCCAAGCAGCTCCTCATTCGGCCCGGAGTGGGTGCGACCGCCGACTTCGAGCCCGACTTCACGATCGTATGCGCTCCCAACTACCGCGCCGTTCCGCGTCACGATGGGGTCAACTCGGAGGCGTTCGTGCTGCTCAGCTTTGAGAAGAAAATGGTGCTCATCGGCGGCACGGGCTATGCCGGGGAAATCAAGAAGTCGGTCTTCACGGTGCTGAACTACTTGCTACCGTTCCGCGACGTGTTGCCGATGCACTGCTCGGCCAACATCAGCGACGAGCGCGATGTCACGCTGTTTTTCGGACTCAGCGGGACCGGCAAGACAACCCTCTCGGCTGATCCCGACCGGCGCCTGATCGGCGACGATGAGCACGGCTGGGGCGCGGATGGTGTGTTCAACTTCGAGGGTGGCTGTTACGCCAAGGTTATCGGGCTCTCCACCCAGGACGAGCCACAGATCTTTGACGCCATCCGTTTCGGGGCCGTCCTCGAAAACGTCGTCATCGCTCCATACACCCACACCATCTGCTTCGACGATGACTCCATCACCGAGAATACCCGCGCCGCATACCCGCTGCACCACATCAGTAACGCCTGCGAACCATCCATCGGCGGCCACCCAAACAACATCATCTTCCTGACCTGCGATGCCTTCGGCGTCCTGCCCCCAATTTCCCGGCTCACACGCGATCAGGCCATGTATCACTTCCTCTCCGGGTATACGGCCAAACTCGCCGGCACCGAGGCGGGCCTCGGCAGCGAACCACAGGCCACTTTCTCGTCGTGTTTCGGCGCGCCGTTCCTCCCGCTGAGACCTAGCATCTATGCCAAACTGCTCGGCTCAAAAATCGACGCCCACAACGTCAAGGTCTGGCTGGTCAACACCGGCTGGAGCGGCGGCCCGTTCGGCGTCGGAAGCCGGATCAAGCTGCGCAATACGCGCGCCATGATACGCGCGGCGTTGACCGGCGCATTGGACGCCGTCAACTATGAGACCCATCCCGTTTTCGACCTCGAAATGCCGCGCGCCTGCCCCAACGTTCCCCAAAACCTCCTCACGCCGCGTAACACGTGGGACAATGGCGATAAGTATGATGCCAAGGCTCGCGAATTGGCTGACCTGTTCGAGAAGAACTACGCACAGATCGAGGAGATGCCGGATTACGCCACCGATGCGGCACCATCCGCCGTGTGACGAGTGCCGCTTGGTCCATTAACGGCGAACGCGTTACGGCCTTCTGACACGAGGGCCGCAACGCGTTCGATGCCAGTTCGTTGTCTCGCGCTTAGTCGCCGAAGACGCGCTGGGCTTCCTCGACCTGCTCGGGCAGATTCTCGGCGATTTCTTCGAGCGTCTCGCGCCTGATAGCGAGCACTTCCAACACTTCGTCGGTGACGGTCTGGCGCGCGGCGGTGAGCCAGAAGCCGTGTTGCTGCTCGCAGCAGATGGTGTCGGCGATGTGGGCTACGGTGGCAATCTTCATCAGCTCGGGCTTGAGCGTAAGCGGGTTGTGATGGTGCGAAATCACGCTGCGCAGCGCTGGGGGGAATTTCCACTTGGCCGCCAGCGCGGCTCCGAAGGCCTGGTGATCGGCCTCGATAACGGCCATTTCGAGCTCGCAGAAAGTTTTCTCGTCCGCGTGCGAACGGTTGATAACCTCCTTGAGCTTGTCGGGAAAGAGCTGATACTCGACCAGCAGGCCCAAATCGTGAACGAGCCCCGCCACGAAGGCCTCTCCGTCCTGGATCCCGGTCGAAGCCTTGGTCAGTTGGCGGCCGCACACGCCGACCGCGACGCAATGGCGCCACAAATCGCGGGCCGTGAATTGCTCGGAGAGTGCGCCGGGCTTGAAGAGGCGTGCCAGCGATGCGGCCAGTGCGATGTTCTTGACCGCGCTCAGGCCGAGCATGAGGATTGCACGATCCAGACTGGCAACCTGTGCCGGCAGGCCATAGAACGCCGAGTTCACAACCTTGAGAATCTTCGACGCCAGGGCCGGATCATTCTTGACTATATCGTGCATGTCGCTGGCGGTCGCGCGGGGATCTTCGACAACTTCCACAATCCGCGCCGTGATCTCCGGAAGCGAGCTTAGCTCGGTTACCTTCGCCATCGCGCGCTGCAAGTGCTCCGGCAATCCGCCAGTCGCGGGCGACGCCGGTGCGGGCTTACTTGTCTTCGACGATGTGGTCAACAAACCCATTGAGTGCTCCCTGTACGTATGGTGCTTCGCGCTCCAATGACCCTCCGGCAACCACTCCCGCTTGGCCCCCCCGCCAAGCCGACATACCAATCGCGCCGGCCAGTAGTCTGATCGGTCGATTCACGGGGGGATTTTACCTGGGGCGGGCAACATTTTGCGGCGCGCCCCATCCGCACTATCGGCGGCGGGGGCCGGCCGCGTCCACGCCGCTTCCGATATCGGCTTGCCGGCGCCGTTTGGCGCGCCACGCGGGGCCGGTATGATGTTGTGCGCGGAGATCGGGGGGGCAAATCGCCGCTGCTGCGGTGCGAGACGGCCCGCTTGGCCGACAACCGCCGGTTTACGTGTCGTCCTGGGAGAACATCGTGGATACGCTCGACCGCGTCCGTGAGCGGGCACGTGAACTGCTGGTTGTCCAGACGCCATCCGGGCGTGAGGATCTCTGGCTATGGGAACATAGCGAGCGCGTCATGCTGCTCACGCACGCTCTCGCGAATCTGCCCGATCGCACCGCCGTGAGCATAAACCGCACGGCGGCGGCCCTGGCGGGGCTGTTCAGCAACGCCGGGTGGGCCACGCATGTCCGCAGCGGCGAGGTGAATCACTGGCAGATGCTCGGCCGGCCGACCAGCGATGTACAGCGCGAGCTGGCGGCCTCGATGCTCAAAGAGCACATCAGCCCGCTGGTGCCGGCGGACGTGCTATTCGTCGCCATGGACGCGATCCGCCAGTGCAATGATCGCGAGGCGGACATGCCCGAGACGCACGTGCTCAGCGAAGCCGAGAGCCTGGCCGAAATGGGCGTCGCGCACATGCTGCGGCAGTTCCGCCAATACGAGTGGGAAGGCCGGCCGCTCACCGACCTGCTGGAAAAGTGGCAACGCCAGAAAGAGTACCGCTACTGGGAGGCGCGCATCAGCGACAGCCTGCGCACCGACACGGCCAAACAAATGGCCCGCCAGCGCCTGGCGACAATCGATCAGTTCATGCAATCACTGGCAACCGAATGCGCCGGCGACGCTTTGGATGGCGGCGATTAGCTGGGCGTGCAGTTTGCCATTCGTGGCGACGACGCCTTGGTTCCCCACCAGCGTGCGACCGCGGGAGAAATCTAGTGGCTTGCCGTGGATGTCCGATACCTCGCCACCCGCCTCTTTGACGATCATCCAGCCGGCGGCGTGGTCCCAGATTTTCTCGGTGTAGTCTTTGCGGGAAGGCATGCGCAGATAGATCGAGCTGTCGCCGCGCGCGATCGCCGCGTATTTGCACTGGCTGTCGATGCGAAAAGGCGGCCGGGTGACACCCAGTTCAGCCGCGATCCGTGCGTTGGTACTCTGGTTGGTATGGGCGCTCTCGACAGACTCGCAGAAGCTGGCCCCGGCCGCGTCGGCAATGTCGGAGACGCTCACGGGCCGCGCGGCGGTCTCATCCAGGGCGCGGACATACGCGCCGTCGCCGCGCATTGCATGGAAAACGCATCCGCGGGGGCCGTCGTCGTCAGCGCTGTCGAGCGGCAGGTTCGGACAGCCCAGCACACCCAGCACGGGACGGCCGTCCTCGATCAGGGCCAACGCAACCGCGTATTGCTGCTTGCGCAAAAAGCCCTTCGTGCCGTCGATGGGGTCGAGCACCCAGAAGCGTCCGGCGGCCCCGCCGGCGTGTCGGCCGTAGTCGATGGCATCCAGCATCTGCTCGCATGTCAGCGCGGGGCGCAGGGCGCTGACGCGCGCAAACACCTGGTCGCGCAGGCCGGCACCATCGGCGCCACGCAGCGTGTCGGCGTCTTCCTCGCCCACCAGGGGGACGCGCGGGAACGCGTCGGTCAGTTCGAGCGACACCAGCGCCTGCGCGCCGAAGTCCGCCACGGTGACCGGCGAACGGTCCTTCTTCGCGATCGTGTCCGCCGAGACAAGACTCTCCTGCACCGCGGCGCAAAGCCGGCACGCCTGGACCACAGCTTCCACCGCCACATCGCGCTCGCGTTCGTAGGGCACAAGAACCTCCTGGGGGGTAAACATCCGCCACGTGTCGAAAGCCCAAGTATAGACCACAACGACAGGTCTCGCTGCGCTCGACCCACCCGACGCATCTTTGTTACCGGAACCTGCTTTTGAAACGTGCGCCGATTCGGGGGATAATCCGCGCGATGGCCAGCGAATCTCTATCTGCGTTTGAGGACACGGCACTCCATGCGGGAATCTCCGCGCTGATACGGCGGCGGTCCACCAACCGCGCCGACGTGCGCGAGGAGGCACTGCGCGGCCTTGATCTGTCGTCCACGCGCAGCGTGCTCGACCTGGGCTGCGGGTACGGCTTCATGACCGACGCCGTCGCGCGACGCCTGCCGTCCGGCGCCAGCATCGTCGGCGTCGATGCCTGTGCCGGCAACCGGCAGCCGTTTCTCGACCGCATGAGCGAATATCCCGTGCAGTGCAACTTTGTCGAAGACTCGCTCGAGGACCGCATCTCGTGCGAGGATGGCCAATTCGATCTGGTCCTCGCGTCATACTCGTTGTACTTCTTCCCCGCCCTTATCCCGGAAATCGCGCGCGTGCTGAAACCCGCCGGCCTGTTCATCGCGGTGACGCACACGGCGGACTCGTGCCGCGGGCTGTTGCGCACACTGGGATTGCCCGAACGAGACTCGCCGCTGATGGCGTTGATTGAGCGGTTCTCGGCCGAGAACGGCGCGGATCTGCTGTCCGCATCACTGGGATCGATGGAGCGCATCGACTTTCACAACACGCTCGAGTTCTCGGCGCGGCACGGCGATGACTGGCTCACGTTCTTGCGCTTCAAGCTCCCACTGCTGGCACCCGGCTCGCGCGCCGGCGACGCGCTGCCATCGGAGTTGGCGCGGGCAGCACAGCGCGCGCTGGATCATGCGGACATACTGGCGCTCGAGAAAAGCGACGTGATTTTTCGCTGCAAGGGATCCAAATGCCGCTGAAGCCCAAGTATTGCGCGCACTGCGGTGAATCTGTGACGACCCGCGAGATCGAGGGCCGGCGGCGAGTCGTGTGCCCATCCTGCAACACTATCTTCTACGAGAATCCACTGCCGGTCGCCGCGTCGATCGTCTGCAACAACCGGCGTGAGGTGATGCTGGTGCGCCGCAAGAACGAGCCGCACGCGGGCATGTGGTGTTTGCCCATGGGATTCGCGGAGACCGGCGAGTCAATCGCGGATGCGGCCTTGCGCGAATTGCGCGAAGAAACCGGCGTGGAAGGGTGTGTTCGCCGTCTGCTCGATGCGGACTCGGTGTACAGCGACTACTACGGCGACCTGCTGGTGATAACGTTCGAGGTCAGCCGCACCGGAGGTGAGCCGCACCCGGGGGATGATGCGGCGGCGGTCAGCCATTTCCCGATCGGCGCCCACCCGCCGCTGGCGTTCAGTGCCAACGAGAGAGCGCTCGAGCGGTTTGCCGACGAGCACATGCAGGAATGGGAAATACAGGATTCGTTCATCGCGCTACAGAGTCACCAGGACAAGGCGATGCTCTCCGATCCGCTGGTGGAGCTGATCCAGGCGGGGGCCGAGACGGTCGCGCATCAGTGGCTCGAAGATGTGCGCCGCAACGCAACCACGCCGTCATACCACACGCTCAAGCGTGACCCGCTGCTGGGGGCGGCGGTGGGGGTCATTACCCAACTCGGCCGCTGGCTGAGGGGCACCGAGGCACCCCGCGAAGTGGCGGCGTTCTACCGAACGCTGATGCGCCAGCACAAAGCCCAGGGTATCGAGCTACACGAACTGATCAGCTCGCTGGCGCTGCTCAAGAAACACATCTGGGAGTTCGTGCGCTCGCATGGCTCGTGGGAGCGAACTATCGACGTGTACCGCGGACTCGAGCTCAATCGCCGCGTCGCGCTTTTCTTCGACAAGGCCACCTACCACGCGTCGCGCGAATTCGGCCGCGGGGCCCCAAGATGACCCGGGCGCGGCGATAGCGGGCGCGCCTCAAACCTCCATCAGCATGCGCGACGGGTCTTCGATGCACTCCTTGATGCGCTTGAGGAACATCACCGCCTCGCGGCCATCGATGACGCGGTGGTCATAAGTCAGGGCCACGTACATCATGGGACGAATCACCACCTGGTCGTCGAGTGCCATCGGCCGTTTGTTGATGGCGTGCATGCCCAGGATGCCGCTTTGCGGCGGGTTCAGGATGGGCGTTGACAGCAGCGAGCCAAAGATGCCGCCGTTCGTGATCGTGAAAGTGCCGCCTTGCAGCTCATCGAGTTCGAGCTTGCGATCGCGGGCCCGCGCGGCAAGCTCGGCGATGGCGACTTCGATCTCGGCAAAGCTGAGCCGCTCCGCGTTGCGCAGCACCGGGACGACCAACCCCTTGTCGGTGCTCACCGCCACGCCCACGTCATAGTAATTCTTGTAAACGACGTCCGTGCCGCGGATTTCGGAGTTTACGGCCGGAACCAGCTTGAGGGCATCAATCGCGGCCTTGACGAAGAATGACATGAAGCCCAGCTTTATGCCGTACTTCTTCTCGAACGGCTCCTTGTACGTCGCGCGCAGCGACAGGATGGCGGACATATCAACTTCGTTAAAGGTCGTCAGCATCGCGGCCGTGTGCTGGGCGTCAACCAGGCGCTCGGCGATGCGACGCCGCATCATCGTCATTGGCACGACTTCCTCGTGGCGTGGCCCGGCGGGGGTGGGCGGCGCCGCGGGGGATTCGGTCTTCGGCGCCTTGCGACCGTCGTCGCCGGCGATGTGACGCTGGACGTCTTCCTTGAGCAAGCGGCCACCGGGGCCGGTAGCTTTGACCTGCGTGGCTTCAAGACCATGCTCGGCGAGCAGACGTTGGGCTGCGGGCATTACGTGCGAGGCTGCGCCGGATTCTGTCGTCGTGGCGGCAGCCTGATCGGAATCGCCGGCGGCCGGCTTGGCTGCAACGGGTTTCGCCTTGGCGCTGTTGTCGTTCGCACCGGCCGGGGCTTTGCCCGGCTCGAACTCGGCGAGCAGATCGCCTGGCGCGGCGGTGCCGCCGGCCTCGACAAACTGCTTGGTCAACGTGCCGCTCACCGGCGCGGGCACCTCCATCGAGGCCTTGTCGGTCTCAATCTCAACCACGGTCTCATCAGCCTCAACGAAGTCGCCGACGGACTTGTGCCACTCGACAACCATCACCTCGGTGATCGACTCGCCGGCGCTGGGCACCTTCAGTTCAACGGTCATTCCGCAAACGCCTCCTCCAGCAATCGTTGCTGCTCGAGTTTGTGACTGCCCGCCGAACCTGTCGCGGGGCTGGCCGAGGCCGCCCGGGCAACGCCAACCAGCGGCCGGCGATCCGGAAACACGTCGCCATATTCTCCCCGAACGTGTCGCCAGGCACCCATGTTCTGCGGCTCTTCCTGGACCCAATATACCGAGATATCACTTCCGTAAGGCGCCAGCACTTCCTGCCACGCCTCGCGGCGCATCGGCGTGAGCTGCTCCAGCCGAATGAGCGCTACATCCCGGCGGCCGCGCTGCTCACGCTCTGTGTGCAGATCGTAAAATACCTTTCCGCTGCACATGATCACGCGGCGAATATCACGTTTGGAATCAAGATCATCAGGTATGTAGCGCCGAAATGTCCCGTGCGTGAAATCTTCGATCGGCGACGTCGCGCGCGGATCGCGCAGCAGGCTCTTGGGCGTCATGACGATCAGCGGCTTACGCCACTTGCGCAGCACCTGACGCCGCAGACAATGAAAGTGATTCGCCGGCGTGGTCGGGTACACCACCTGGATATTGTCATCGGCGGCCATGGTCAGAAAACGTTCGAGCCGGGCACTCGAATGCTCGGGCCCCTGTCCCTCGAATCCGTGGGGCAGCAGCATCACCAGGCCGCTGAGGCTATGCCACTTGTCTTCGGCGCTGGCGATGAACTGATCGATGATCACCTGGGCCGCATTGGCAAAATCGCCAAACTGGGCCTCCCATACCACCAACCCGTCGGGATACGCGATGCTGTAGCCGTATTCAAACCCGAGCACGCCGGCTTCTGACAGCGCCGAGTTGTGGATATCCACCGGGCCCTGTTCGGCGCCGATGTGCTGAAGGACGTGATGTGGTCTGCCGGTCTTGAAATCGTGCCAGACCGCGTGACGCTGGCTGAATGTGCCGCGCTCGGCATCCTGCCCGGTGAAGCGCACACGCGTGCCCTCGGCGGCCAATGAAGCCAGCGCGAGCAACTCGCCCGTGGCCCAATCGACCGGCAGTTGGCCCTGCGCCATGTCACGCCGTGCTTTCAGGATACGGGTCAGCTTCGGATGTGGTGTGAAATGCCCGGGCAAAGCGGTCAGCCGCGTGCCGAGGTTCGCAAGCGTCGCGGCACTGACACCGGTCTCGACCTCGGGAACCGCGGTGTCCGGTCCACCGGCGTATTGGCTCCAGATTTTTCCGAGAACGCTGGGCCGCACGGGCACGCTGGGGCCCTCGCCGGTGATTCCGTCAAGTTCCTGTTCGAGCGCGGCGCGCCGTCGTTTGGCGATCTCGTCGGCTTCGGCGCGGGTGACCTCGCCCAGCGCGAGCAGGTGATCCAGATATCCATCGCGCACCGACTTGCGCGCCTTGATCGCCTTATACATGCGTGGTTGGGTGAACGCCGGCTCGTCGCCCTCGTTGTGCCCGTAGCGCCTGTAGCAATACATATCGACCACCACGTCGCGCCTGAACTCGTGCCGGAAGTCCATGGCGAGTCGGATGACTTGAGCGACGGCCTCGGGATCCTCGCCGTTGACGTGGAAGATCGGGCTTTGCAGCATTTTGGCCAGACCGGTGCAGTACATGCTCGACCGGCTCTGATCGGGCAGAGTTGTGAATCCGATCTGGTTGTTGACGACGACGTGCAGCGTGCCACCGACGTGCCAGTCCGGCAGCTCGCTGAGATTCAGCGTCTCCTGGACGATACCCTGGCCGGCGAAGGCCGCGTCGCCGTGAATCAGGATGGCCATGCTGTTTGCGTGTTGCACATCTCCGAGGCGGTCCTGTTTGGCGCGCACGCGGCCGAGCGCGACGGGATTGACGAACTCCAGGTGACTGGGGTTAAAACACAGGGCCAGGTGAATGGTCTGCCCGTTGGCACAGACCCAGTCGCAGTGATGCCCCAGGTGGTATTTGACGTCACCGCCGCCGAGGTTGTACTGCGCGTCGATGTCGGCGAACTCGCGGAAGATGCGCCGCGGGCTTTTGCCGAGGATGTTGGCGAGCACGTTTACGCGCCCGCGGTGGGCCATGCCCAGCACGATCTCATCGATGCCGTGCTCGCCGGCCCGTTCGATCGCCAGATCCAATAGTGGGATCAGACTCTCGCCGCCTTCGAGCGAGAAGCGCTTGGCGCCCAGGTATTTGCGCTGGATGAACTCCTCGAAGATAACCGCGTCGGTCAGGCGTGTGAGAATGCGCAGTTGCTGGTCGCGCGCCAGCGCGATCCGGTTGCCGGTGCTCTCCATGCGGTCCTGTAGCCAGTGCCGCACGCGCAGATCATCAATGTGCATGAACTGCGCGCCGATCTGCCGGCAATAGGTGGTGCGCAGCAGCAACACGATCTCGCGCAACGTGCGCACAGTCTTTCCGGCGATCGTGCGGCTGGAAAACGGCCGGTCCAGGTCGTCGACGGTGAACCCGTAGTGCCTGATCTTCAACCCCGGCACCACGTGTTGGTGACTCCGCCGCAGCGGATCGAGTCGCGCGATGATGTGGCCGCGCACGCGATACGCGCGCACCAACTGGTCCACGCGGTCCTGACGATGTGGCACGGCCGGCGCGCCGCACGAGGCACCGCTGGCGGGGTTGAAAATACTGTCGGGCCGAAGCGAGGGTCCGACGCCGTTGCTTCCCGCAAAGCGTGGCGACTCTGCGGATTCGAAATACACCCGCCAACGGTCGCTCACGCTGCCGGGGTCACTCAGATAGGCCTGGTACAGACTCTCGACATACGACAGATTCGGGCTGTTCGGCAACGGCGGGGTCTGGGCCATGGTTGGTGATCGGCCTTGGTCTTTCGAGCGGCCTCGCCCGTGGCGCGGGCCGCCAATGGTCTTCAAGTCAATGCTACCCGACCAGTATGATAGTCGGGTATATGCGGGCTTACCCGCAGTGTAGCGCGGTTTCCGGCAACCGGCGCCTAAGCGCTGGCGGCAGCGCCGACCGAACGACGTGAAAAGTGGGCCGGGCACCCGCCTGGTCAGGCGAACACCCGGTCCTCAAGCCTCCCTTGCGTCGAGTGCTGCTATGTACTGGTCACGGTCGACGGCAGCGCCGCCCGCGTGGTCTTGTCGGCCCGGCCGCGAGCACCGGTCAATGTGATTTTCGCCGTTATGCCCCCTCGAATGTCCCGAAGGTGCATCGGCGTACGCGCTGTCCGTGCCTCTTCATTCGCTCCGACGCGGGATTGTACCACCGATCCAGGCTCCGCGCAAACCCGCGCCAAGCCGCAAATGTGCGTGAGATGTTGCCGGTGACGGCCTGGCGCTTCGGGCCGCATTGTTGCCACTGCGCCGTTAAGGTACTCTTAGCAACCGTCATTTGGCAGGTGAACCTCGATGATGGACGACTAGGGGCCGCGACAGGTGAGTTCGCTGAACATCATTATCTGCGGGGTCGGCGAGGTTGGCGGGCATACCGCCGAGGTGCTGGCCGGCGCGGGACACTCGGTCACGGTAATCGACACGGATCCCGAGCGGCTGCGCGCCATGACCGAGGCCCTTGACGTGCGTACGCTCGAGGGCAACGCCGCCAGCTCGATTGTGCTGCGCGACGCCGGCGCACACGAAGCGGATGTGGTCATCGCGGCCACGAACGTCGATGAGGCCAACATAGTGGCCGCCTCGGTCAGCCGCGCTCTGGGGGCGCGCAAGTCGGTTGCGCGGCTGCATCACCGGGCTTTCTTTGACCAGCGTGACCTGGATTACGAAAAACACTTCGGAATCGACCGCCTGCTGTGCCCCGAATATTCCACGGCCCATGCCATCGCGCGATCACTGCGCAACCCGGCGGCGTTGGCGATCGAGAACTTCGCGGGCCAGCAGATAGACATGCATGAGTTTCCGGTCAGTGAGAACGCGCCGGCAGTCGGGCATCCGCTGGAAGAAGTGCGCATGCCCAAGCGCACGCGCCTGGCCGCCGTACGCCGGGGTCCCACGGTGCTGTTGCCCGATGCGGCTACGCTGATTCAGAAGGGTGACCGGGTGGTGCTCATCGGGAACAGCGACGTATTCGACGATGCGCGCAAGCAGTTCCGCATAGAAAAGCCCCAACGGCAGAAAGTCGTGATGATGGGCGGCACGCCGATGGCGGTCTGGTTGTGTCGGGCACTGCGCGCCCGCGCCTGGTCGATCCGGCTTTTTGAAACCAGGCGCGCACGCGCCGAGGAGTTGGCCGACAAGCTCAACTGGGTCACCGTGCTGAACACCGACCCCACCGACCAGAGCGTGTTCGCCGAGGAGCGAATCGGCCTGGCCGACGTCTTTGTGGCCTTGCTTGACCACGACGAGGACAACATCGTCGGCTCCGTGCTCGCCAAGGCCGGCGGCGTGACCGAGTCCATCGCGGTCGTGCAGCGCTCGCGCTACCTGGACCTGCTGTATCACATCGGGGTCGACCGATCGTACAGTCCCGGGATGGCGGCGGCCAAGGAAATCCTCGAACTGCTGGATGAAAGCCCACTGCGGCTCACGGCCACGCTGGCCGGTGATATCAAGGTGTACATCGTGCGCGTGGGCCCCGGCGCGGCGGTGAAGGGGCAGGCGTTGCGCAACATCAGTCTGTCACCTGATTGGGCGGTCGGCGCGGTGAAACGCGGCGATGAGGTCTGGGTACCCGGGGCCGATGATGTGGTCAAGGCGGGTGATTCGCTGCTGCTGATCGGCCGGAGCGGCCGGCAGCAGGTACTGCACACGTTGTTCGTTGGCGACTGACCAACATGAACTACCGCACCGTTGCCAACCAACTCGGCCTCCTGGGCATCCTGGTCAGCAGCGCCCTGCTTGTGATGTCGGGGGTCTTCCTGTCGACCGAGCTGCTGTCAAGTCGCCAGGTTGACAACAACGCCGTCGCCGCCCTGTTTGTGACCGGCCTGGGTGGGATTCTCATCAGCGGGGCAACCTGGTACTTCAGCCGGCGCGGATCGCGTTTTCTGGGACGCAAAGAAGCGCTGCTGTTAGTGGCGGCGAGTTGGGTCGGCGGGGCCCTGCTGGGCGCGATGCCGTTCTGGATCTGGGCCAACCTGCACTTCGACGCCGGCCAATCGCACCCCTTTCAGTCGCTGATAAACTGCTATTTCGAGTCGATGAGCGGCTTGACCACCACCGGCGCCACCGTACTCACCAGCATGGAGACGATGCCGCACAGCTTGCTGCTCTGGCGTGCGCTGACGCACTGGCTGGGCGGACTTGGCATTGTAGTCCTGTTTGTGGCGGTGCTGCCCGGGCTCGGCGTGGGTGGCAAGCGGCTGTTTCAGATCGAATCACCCGGCCCCGCGCCGCAGGGCTTGCAGCCGCGCATTCGCGAGACGGCGCGTTGGCTCTGGTTCATTTATCTGGGGCTGACGCTGCTCGAGATCGCCGCCCTGTGGATCTTCACGCCAATGGACGGATTCCACTCGGTGTGCCACACGTTCGCCACGCTCGCAACCGGCGGCTTCAGCACGATGAATGCCAGCGTGGGTGCATTCCATCGCACGCCCGCCGTCGACATCATCATCACGACCTTCATGGTTCTGGCCGGCATCAACTTCGCCCTGTACTACCGACTGTGTCGCGGCCGGCTGGATTCGCTGTTTAAGGACACCGAACTGCGCGTGTACGTCTCGCTGCTGGTGGTCGGGATCCTGATCGTCTCCGCCACCGTCGCATTCAGCGCCGAGCCGATCTACCTGACCGACGGTACGGTGGTGAACGCGACCATCGGCCAGACGCTGCGCCAGAGCACTTTCACCACCGTCTCGATTCAAACCACGACCGGCTTCTGCACGAGTGATTTCAACCGCTGGCCGTTTCTCGCCAAGGCCGTGCTTGTGCTACTGATGTTCATCGGGGGATCATCAGGTTCGACCGCCGGCGGCATTAAGATCATCCGCGTCTGGGTTGCGGCCAGAGTGCTGCTGGCCGAAATCGAGCACGTCTTTCGCCCGCACGTCGTGCGCCCGCTGAGGGTGGGGCAATCGGTCGTCGACAGCGAGATGCGGCTGGGTGCGGTCGCCTATGTACTCGGCATGATCATCCTGTTCGGAGTCGGGTCGGGCCTGATCATGCTGATCGAGCAAGTCAACTCGACCAGCGAATGCGACTTTACCACGGCCGCAACCGCCTGCGCCGCGACGCTCTTCAACGTGGGCCCCGGGTTGGGCAAAGTCGGCGCTGTCGAACATTACGGCTGGTTCTCGCAGGCCACCAAGTGTGTGATGTGCGTTCTGATGGCGCTGGGCCGGCTCGAGGTCTTCGCGATCATCGTGCTGTTCAGCCCCCGCTTCTGGCACCGCGATTAATGCCGATTCAAACGCATAGTGGCGACGACGCCCGCGCGCAGCGTGTGGCGTCCGACCCCCGAGTCGGACGTTTCTGGAGAATGTGTATCCTCTCGCAGTCACGGCCAGACTCAGGGGGCGGCCGCTACGCGTTATGGTGAAACTGACTGGCGGTCGGCCTCGATCAGCACCAGTTCCTGCCAGCGACCGTTGGAGTAGTTGAGCCCGCGAATGCTCACCAGTTCGCGAACTCCCGGGATCGCCAGATAGGGCTTTCGCTCAGTGACCGCCAACCCGTTCGGGTGGCCGGCAAGCCAGTCCGGCAGTTCCCACCAGCTTATTCGCGCAACACGCCCTCGTGACAGAAACACCAGGCTGTCTTCGTGGTAGTCCGCCGCCGCCAACGGGCGTTGTACGTCCTCGTCAATAACCGTGATTTCACGCCACATCCGCGAACTGAGCCAGAGTGCGCGGGCCGCTGGCAACGTGAATTGAAACGTGCCGCCAAGCGCCACGGCGGCCAGCACAATGCTGTACAACTGTGCGCGGAGGAACTGCTGCCGGCGCGCGCTCCGCACGACCACCACGAGCAAAGCGACGATCGCCGGCAGAATGATGATGATGGCGCCAATCGCGGGCAGCCCGGGCTCCGTGCGCAGACAACTCGCCATCACCAACGGCAAAAGCAGTGCCATCCCGAAACTCAGGACGACCCAGCCCCCAACCGCCACGCGCCCAGCCCGCGTGCCCAGAAAACCGGTCCAGATCGCTCGCCGAGCGCATAGCGCACGGGCACACAACAGCACGAGGGCGGGATAGACCGGCAGTGCATAGTGTGGCAGTTTCGTGCTGACAATCTCGAACAACAGCCACGTCGGAATGACCCATGCGACGCAGAAACACTCCGCGTCGCGGCCGGAGCGTAAGCGCCACAAGCGGCGCCACGCCGTTGCCACCGATGTACCAGGCGGCCGGCCAAAACGCAGGCCCCGGCGGCAGGCGAGGCACGCGGCGGGCACCAGCGCGAGCGAGCCGGGCCACAGCATGATCGGCAGCAGGGCAACGTAATATCCCGGCGGCCCCCAATGGCTCTCCCGGGCCACCACGCTGCGGCCCAGAATCTCGTCCACGATCGACCGCCGCCAGTACTCGCCCCACCCGACCTCGCCGGTCACAAGCAATACCCACGGCCCAACCATCAGCAGCACGATGATGCCGCCAACCGATGGCCGCAGTCGCCACACCCAGCGCCACTCCCCGGCCGTCAAACACAAACACAGACAAGTCAATCCCACAACCGCCGGCGTGACCGGCCCCTTCGCCAACACTCCGAAGCCGACCGCCACCCACAGTAGCAGGCTCCAGCGCGTTGTGGCGGGCCCCGGGTGGCGACGGTGATGCCATATGTGCCACAGTGACAACTGGGCCGCGACCGTACACGCGAGCAGAATCTCGTCGGCGCGCGCCTGGCGCACATCGACCATGATCAGCGTGCAGGACGCCAGCAGGGCGCCTGCCAGCCAGCCGACCGGGCCGGCGAACAGCGCTACCCCAAGCCGCCAGGTGAGCAGCACGGCGATCAGGGCCCCCAGAAGCGAGGGCAGCCGATAGGCCACGATGCCACCCGTGGGCAACGCGCCCGACTCGAAGTCCGGCCCTCCCCCGACGAGCCGCACCGACGCCGCTTGCAGCCAGTACGTCAGCGGCGGCTTGTTGAGGCGCGGCGTGTCCTCGACAACCGGCACGATGTACCCGCGCCAACTGTCCGACATGAGCATTTGGCGTGTGGCTTCAGCGAAACGAGACTCGTCGCGATCAATCGGCGGCAGGACGAGCGTGCCGGGCAAGTGCAGGATCAGGCAGACCGCGCACAGTAGGAGGCCGCCGCGCCACGTGCCTGACCAGTGCCGGCGAACGCGCCCGATCGCTCCGGTATCGAACTGTTCAGATCGAGGGTTATCCATGGGTCTCCGTGGATAAACGCGCCGGCAGCATTATAGGACTTCCGCGCCATACTCCATTTATCTGTGTACACACATACCAACTCCCCGCTAATATGGAAATCACCTGGAGGTTACACGCCGCGCAAGACCGGCGTGCAAGGGCACATACGCGCGAGGGCAAACGGATCTGCTCGCTGTACGACTCGGCCCACCAACCGTGCCGGGTCGTGCCTCGGCCTCGGCGCGTAAACGCCCCCGTATCGGTGGCCGACGTTATGTACACATCGCAGCGCGCGCTGCTGCGGTCTGCGCGGCCGAAGAAGCTGCTCTATCGATCCTCCAGTGGCGGTGATTGAGAGAATCGATGGCGAGTCGCCGGAGTCGACCGTCATCCCGGATGATGTTCATGCGCAGGGCACACGGGACCACGCCGCGTGGACTGTAACAGCCGAGCAGCGCTCGGCGCCAAATCAGGAGGCAGCGTTATGGCATTCGGTCGCACACACGTTGGGCACATCGGCACGGCGCTGAGCTGTCTGGCGGTTTTGATTGGCAGCACCTCGGTTACAGCCGGCATGGGCGGAGCCCCCGCCGCCGTTGATCTGCAAGTGCTGGAAAACTCGCCCGATCGCGTCGTGCTCGAATACTCGTTCGGCGAGTTCAACGCCAGGACGATCGAGATCAACGGCGCGAAATACAGTGCTCCGGTGCTGAGCGGCGAGCCGGTTATGCTACAGGCCGGAGCGCCCGCGCTGCCCCAGGTGCATCGCAGCGTAATAATCTCGGATGAGTTCGACGTGGCCGTGAATGTTCTCGCGGCGGACTACTACGAGATTGCCGCCGACATCGCTCCGTCCAAAGGTAACCTGCTCCGCACAATCGATCCGCAAACGGTGCCGTACTCATTCGGCCCCGCCTACAAGACTGATGCGTTCTTCCCGGGCGACATTGCGTCGCTGGGTGAGCCTTACGTTCTGCGCGATCATCGTGGCGTCGTCGTCAAGGTACACCCGTTCCAGTATAACCCGGTCCGCGGCACGCTGCGGGTCTACACAAATCTGACGCTGGAAGTGGTGCCCGACGGCACCGCGGCCCTCATTGCGCCGCGAGCCGATACGCGGCAGAAGAAGCTCAGTTTGGCGTTCCATCAGATCTATGGCCACCACTTCGTGAACTATGGCGCCGGGCTGCGCTACACGCCGCTCGACGAAGAAGGCGAGATGCTGATCATCGCGTATGACGCGTGGCTGGCAAACGTGCAACCGCTCGTCGATCACCGCAACGCCGTCGGCATACCCACCACGCTGGTCGGCGTCTCGACGATCGGCAACGACTCGACCTCGATCAAGAACTACATCCAGAACCTGTATAACACCAGCGATCTGGCATTTGTGCTGCTGGTGGGTGATTACACGCAGGTCGCACCCGCAATGACGGGCGGCGATGCCGCCGACCCGACATATGCCAAGCTCGCCGGCGGCGACGACTACCCCGATATCATCGTTGGTCGTTTCTCCGCGGAGTCCGCCGCCCACGTTGACACGCAGGTCGAGCGCACCGTCGAGTACGAGACCATGCCGGCCCCTACGCAGGATTGGTTCTGGCGGGCCACCGGCATCGCGTCGGACCAAGGGGCGGGAATCGGCGATGATGGCGAAGCCGACTGGGAGCACATGGACAACATCCGCGCCGATCTGTTGGCCTACGGCTACGATCCGGTCGACCAGATTTACGACCCGAGCGCCTCGTCCGCGGACGTCACCAACGCCCTTAATGCCGGCCGCGGGCTGGTTAACTACGTCGGTCACGGCAGCACCACGTCGTGGTCAACCACCGGCTTCAGCACCACCAATGTCAACGGCCTCGTCAACGACAACATGTTGCCGGTGATCTTCAGCGTCGCCTGCGTCAACGGCGACTTCGACGGCCCGACTTGCTTCGGCGAGGCCTGGCTGCGCGCGACGAATAATGGAGAACCGACCGGCGCCGCCGCCGCCTATATGTCCTCGATCAACCAGTCGTGGGCACCACCCATGGCCGCCCAGGATGAGTTTGTCGACCTGCTCGTCGCCGAGAGCTACATCAGCTATGGCGCGCTCTGCTACGCCGGTTCGTGCCTGATGATGGACGAGTACGGTTCCGGCGGTGTCGATATGTTCGACACGTGGCACATCTTTGGCGATCCCGCCCTGCGCATGCGCGTCACGTGCATGGATGCCGGGACTATCCGGTTGGACCGTGACATCTATGCGTGCAACATCGACGCAATCGTGCGCGTGGCGGACTGTGGACTTAATACCAACCCGGACGCCGTCGAGTCCGTGTCGGTGAACATCGCCTCCAATACCGAACCGGCCGGCGAAGATATCGTGCTCTACGAAACCGGCCCGGCGACGGCCCAGTTTGAAGGCACCGTGACGCTGAGCGACGTGGATGGCGCCGGGATCGTACAGGTCTCGCCCGCTGACACGCTCAGCGCCACCTACATCGACGATGACAACGGACAGGGCGGGTATGGCGTGCCGGTGGTTGCCACGGCGTCAATCGACTGCATACCGCCGGCGATCTCAAATGTCCAGGCGCTGGACGTGCAAGCCCGTGAGGCAACGCTCACCTGCGACACGGATGAGCCCGCGTTCGGCACCGTCCACTACGGCCTCAGTTGTGGTGACCTGACCGAGCAGGCGACCGGCGGATCGCTGACAACCACGCCGACCATCACACTTACGGACCTCATGGATAACGTCACCTACTATTACATCATGCAGGTCGAGGACGAGGCCGGAAACATCAGCATCGATGACAACGGTGGAGCCTGCTATTCCTTCCATACACCCGAGGTGCCCGATTTCTTTGCCGAGCTGTTCACCGACACCAAGCCGGTGGACCTGGGTTATCTGAGTATGCGCTTCACGCCGGGCGATCCGGTGGACTTCTACCATGCTTGTTGCACGGACATCCTGGCGCTGCCTTCGGCGCCCGGCGCGACAACGCTCACCCTATCCGACGACTCATCCGAGTACATAACGCTGACCGCCGGAACGGTGAGCCTGTATGGCGTTGATTACAGCGGCGTATACATCGGTTCCAACGGGTATCTCACTTTCACCGAAAGCGACACCGACTACACCGAGTCCATCTCGGATCACTACGATCTGCCGCGAGTCTCGGCGCTCTTTGACGATCTCTCGCCCAACGCGGGAGGCACCGTGAGTTATGAGGAGTTCGGCGATCGCTTCGTCGTGACATTCACCAATGTCCCCGAGTATTCGACTTCCAGCAGCAACACGTTCCAGTTCGAGATGTTCTTCAACGGCGTGATTGTGCTCAGCTATCTGGGAATCGACACACCGGACGCGGCGGTCGGGCTCTCTGACGGTGCCGGTGTCGCGCTCGATTTTGTCGAGATGAACTTCTCTGGTTTGGGGCCGTGCGATGCAGGTTTCGATCTCGGCGATTTGAACTGTGATGGAGTCGCCAACAACGGCGACATCGATGCGTTTGTGCTCGCGATATCTGACGCGACGGCCTACGCGGCCACGTATCCGGACTGTGACTTTGAACTCGCGGACTGCAATGAAGATGGCGCGGTGAACAACGGCGACATCGACGCGTTCATCGCGCAGATGGCCAGCGAATAGAACTGCCATCAGGCTAACGGGCAAACAGACTGCCGGGATCGCACCACGTTGTCGGTTGCGCGTCCCGGCAGCCTGTTTGCCGGCCTCCGGTTAGCTCAGCAACCAGGCGGCCACACGCTCCGCCGCGTCGGCACGTCCCAGGTGTCTCGACGCCAATTCCATCGCGGATCGATGGTGCGCATTCAGCAACGGTTCGATTGCGGCTAGCAGCGGCCCGCTGTTCAACTCGGGCAGGCGTTGATCCTCAACGACAACCGCGGCGCCGGCTTTGACCAGCACGTCCGCGTTGGCATGCTGATGGCGATCGCGGTGATAGGGGTAAGGCAGCAGCACGGCCGCCCGTCCGACGGCGCTGATTTCGGCCAGCGTTGACGCCCCCGCGCGCGACACGACGACATCGGCGGCGGCCAGTGCCGCCGGCATCTCGTGCGTGAAGGCCACTACATGAGCGCCGACGCCGGCGGCCTGGTACGCCGCACGCGTGGCATTCTCATCCGCCGGACCGGTCAAATGCAGTAGCTGCCACTCCGGGTGCCCGGCCACGAGCTTGGGCCAAGCTCTTTGCATGGCAAGGTTTAGCGTCCTCGCCCCCTGCGAGGCCCCGGTGGCCAGCAGCACTGGACGGTCAAGGTCCAGGCCAAACGCCTGCCTACCGGCGTCTGGGCTGATGTGCCCAAAACCATCGCGGATCGGGCAACCAACGCTCTCACACCGTGTGCCGCTCGGAAATCGCCCGGCGGAGTCCGCCCACTGGAGGAAGACAAGTTCTGATCGGGAAGCGAGATAGCGGTTGGCACGCCCGGGGATCGCATCGGGGTTGAGTATGGCACGCCGCATGTTGAGACGGTGTGCGGCGACAACGGGTGGTCCAGCGGCATATCCGCCCAGGCCAAGCACGGCCAGCGGCTTGTGCGTCCGGATAAACTCCTGTGCTTGTCGCACGCTATGCCGCCACGCCCGCAAGAACCCCGGCCAATGCCACGGCCGTGTGGTCAGGGGTTGCACCGGTTGCACGACCTGGTCGAAATCATCTTCCGCCAGCAGTTGGCGGTCGAGCGGGCGGTTGGTGGTGAAGAATGTTACGGGCGCGTCGGGCTGTCGTCGGCGCACGGCGCGCGCGACGGTGATACCCGGGATCAGGTGGCCACCGGTACCACCACCGGCGAAAACGAAGTGACGGCGTGTGTCACTCATGGCGGTCCATCATACGTCGCGTCGCGGTCGGCGAAAGTCCCAGGGCCAATACGGTCGTTCGCTCGACCCGCTCGCCGACTGGACGATCTTGCCAGGGGTGGTAGCATATACACAGTGGACTACCTGCCGCATCGTCAGAAGTGGCAGGGTGTGCTGGTGTTGCGCCAGTGCGCTTCGTTTTGCGCGCTGGGCGTGACGCGGGAGAAGTGTAGCCGGATCTGAATGAACAGGTTCCCGCCCATATGTTGCCGGGTGACGCCTGACGGTGGTCAGTTCCATCGTCGCACGCCGCTTGGCGTAACCCGGTAGTCGCGGGGAATAGCGGAGGTTTGCGATGTCGCGCATGGATTCGTCACCGAAGGGTGTTCGCACCGGACTTATGTGTCGGGCACTGATTGTCATCGTGCTCGCGGTCCCCGGCATCGCCGCCGAAGTCACGATCATCGAGCAGGAAGACGCCATCGCCATGGCGCAGAAGTACGACTGGCCGATCCGCTCGGTGGGTCCGAACGGACGCGTGCTGGAATTGCAGCGCGTGGAGGACGGCTGGCCGGTGTATTACGTCACGCACAACCTGGGAGCGGCGGACACAATCAGCGCCGACGAGGTTTGGCCCGGCGGAGGTGCGGGACTGACGCTGACCGGTGAGGGGGTCACGCTCGGCGTCTGGGACGGCGGGCGCGTCAACGACGCGCACCAGGAGCTGCGCGGCCGCGTCGTGCAGATGGATAACCCGTTCTGGGAGGATGATCACGCAACTCACGTAACCGGAACCATGATCGCCGCCGGTGTCGATTCGCGCGCCAGGGGCATGTCGTACGCGGCGACCGTAAACGCCTACGACTTCAACAACGACATGAATGAGGCCGCCGCCGCCGCCGCCGCCGGCCTGCGCGCATCCAACCACTCATACGGCCGGGCGGCCGGCTTTCAGGTCGATTACGGCTTCGGGTTCGAAGAGATCTGGTTCTGGTATGGCGACACATCGATCAGCGACAAGGAAGACTACAAATTCGGCTTCTACGACATCGAGGCGCAGCGCTGGGACACGATCTGCTACAATCGAAAGTCCTACCTGCCGGTCTTTTCCGCTGGCAACGATCGCACGGACACCGGCCCGCCGGCGGGCGGCGTCCACTACGTGTTCAATCCGTCGTCATTCACTTTTGACCAGAGCACGGCGGATCGCAACCCTGACGGCAACGAAGAGGGGTATGACTGCATAAACGGCCAGGCCACCTGCAAAAACGGCCTGTCCGTCGGGGCCGTCAAGGAGATTGAAGGTGGCTACGGCGGTCCGGCAAGCGTCGAAATATCCACGTTTTCGTCGTGGGGACCGGTCGACGACGGCCGCGTAAAGCCCGACGTTGTCGCCAAGGGTGTCGACACGTATTCCACCCTGACCGGTTCCACCAAGGCCTATGCCGAATACTCCGGCACGTCCATGTCCTCTCCATCGGTGACCGGCGCACTGGGGTTGCTCATCGAGCACTACGGAAACACGCACACGCCCGATGACCTCAACTCGGCGATGCTGAAGGCGCTCGTGATCCACACCACCGATGAATGTGGCCCCTCCGTGGGGCCCGATTACGTCTACGGCTGGGGGCTGATGAACGTCAAGAAAGCGGTCGATGTCATCAGCCGCGATCTACTACTGCCGGCGACGGTCTCGCTTCAGACGCTCGAACCTGAAGACCCGGAAAGTGGCGGCGAAGCCGTACCAGCCAGTGTCACGCTGTACGCCGCGACATCCACCACAAAGGCCCCGCCACTGGGTGAAGTCGGTGAGCCGCTGAAGGTGACCATGGTCTGGACCGATTTGCCGGGCACGCCGGTTGCGGCCTCGCTGAACCCGCGTGATGCAATGCTGGTAAATGACCTGGACGTCCGCGTGCGTTCCACGACCAGCGGCGCGGTGTACCAGCCATGGAGGCTGGATCCCACGACACCGTCGGCGCCGGCCGAGTTGGGCGACAATACGGTCGACAATGTGGAGCAGATCCTGGTCGAGGATCCGGGTGACGACGCGTTTGAAATCACGGTCACGCACAAGGGTGAGGAGCTGTCCGAACTGGGGGCAGGGAAGCAGGAATTCGCCATCGTTATCACCGGTGCGATGGCAATTGGAGACACGCTGGCGCCGTTGATCAGCCCACAATACGTGGTGATCCCCGAAGGCTCGAGCGCGAGCTTCTCGGTTCAGCTCGTTACCCCGCCGACCGATCCCGCGTGGTCGCTCGCGGTCGAGCACGTGTCGGGCGACACGGGCATTGCGATAACCTCACCGTCGCCGGCGACTCTGACGTTTACGCAGGATAACTGGGCCGTGCCACAGACGGTGACGCTGACGGCCAATTCCGACGCCGATGCATGTGATGAGCAGGCCGTTATACGCGTTTCTTATCCCGCGGGCGTTGATCGTCCCTCGGCCGACGTCAACGCGGTGGCCGCCGATACGGATGTGGATCTGGAAGTCTCACCGACGCGCATCGACCTTGCGGAGGGAGAGCAAGGCACGTTTACGGTCCAATTGGCGAATCCGCCCTGCGTACCAACCAAGGTCACGCTCGCCAAGACGGGCGGTGCCCACAACATCAACATCATCTCCGATCCACGCTTGACGTTTACGATCTCCGACTGGGACACGCCGCGCGAGGTGATTGTCGAAGCCGCCGAAGACCCGCAGGACTTTCTGGACGGGCACGCCGAGTTCGTGGTAATCGCCGAGACCGCCATCAAGGCTTCCAAGACCGTTGATGTTTACGATGAGGACGAGGATGAACTGAAGGTCGTCACCAGCACGGGGCAGATTCGCGTGCCCGAAGGCGACGAGGTTTCAGTGCTCGTCTCGCTGAACGCACCGCCACCCGACGGCGAGGAGATGGAAGTTCGCATCGAGCGTCTGGAAGGTGATAGCGACGTAAGCGTGCGGTCGGGTGACGTCCTGACATTCGACGAGACTAACTGGATCGGCGGTCTGCCCGTGACGTTTTCAGCGCTCGAGGACGCCGATCGGGTGGACGGCAGCGCTACGTTCCGCGTGAATTTCGCGACCCAGCAGGGGCTCTTTCAGGATCTGCGCGTCACGGAAATCGAAAACGACCAGCTACTGCTCGAATTATCAACGTCAACGCTGGAGATTGGTGAATGGGAGACGGTCGACTTTGGTGTGCGACTTAACGGCGAGCCGGAAGGCGATGTTCTGGTAAGCGTGGCCGAATTGCTCGGCGACCCCGACATCAAGCTGCTCGGGCCGACGACGCTCACCTTCACACGTGCCGACGGCGAGACGCCCTACAACGTCTTCCAATATGTCAGTGTCCAGGCGGTGGCTGACTCGGACAACCGCAACAACAACGGTCGCATCCAGGCGTCCGCGACGGGCATCCCCGCCGCCGTAGTGGTTATCACCGAGAAAGAGCGGGTCTCGTTCGCGCGGCCATCCACCCCCACGTCGCCGAATCCAGCCCATTTGGCGAGCGGCGTGGAATTGCCGGTGAAGCTCGCGTGGGTCGGATCGCCGATCGCGGATGAGTATGACGTCTACGTGACAACCAAGCTGGTTCCGAACGAGGATGACCTGATCACAACGACGACCGATACGGAAGTTGAAGTTGCCGGCCTGGAGTCGGGGCGGGCTTACTATTGGCGCGTGGTCTCACGGAATTCTCGTGGCGTCAACGCCGGGCCCATGTGGTCATTCAGCACGCTCGCGGCCCAGCCTGTGCAACCGGGCGACCCGAACGACCCGAATAGTCCGAGCGATCCGAACGATCCGAACGCCCCCGCCGATCCCAACGACCCCAACGCCGCCGGCGATGGGACCAGTGATGGCAGTGACATCAGCGGAACAGACGGAAGCACTCCGACCAGCGGCCCCTGTGCATTGCCGGTCGTCGCGCTGCTGCTCGCCGGCCTGGCCGTGGCGTTCGTTCGCCGCCCGCGGCGACAATAGGTAGTAAACCGCTCAAACACCAGCGCCCGGCGCGATTCACATCGAGTCGCGCCGGGCGTCGGCATTTCGGGCTAGGCTGCCCAATCGGCGCTGCCCGAGCGAATTGCCCACCACCCGGCCTTCCCACTATCATCGTGCGACATGATGTCGGAAACTCACACCACCAGGCGCGTGGAACTCTCGGTGCGCGGCATGCGCTGTGCCGGATGCGTCAGCTCCGTTGAGCGCGCATTGAAGGAAGCACCCGGCGTGATTGATGCGAGCGTCAATCTCGCCACTGAGCTGGCCACCGTTACGCTTGCCGCTGGAATCGAAACCGGCGCCGAGACCACACTCACATCAGCGGTGCGCGCCGCCGGTTATGAGGCCCGCCCCGCACTCGGGGCGAGCGCGATTGAGCGGGAACGGGAGCGTGCCGAACAGACGTCTCGCCATCGTCGTCGGGTCGTGCTGGCCTTTGTGTTGGGGCTGCCGGTTGTCATTGCGCACTTTCTTCCCCAGTCGCTGGTCACGAGCATCGGCGCCACCGCGGTCGGGATCATCCAGGCGATCCTGACTCTGGCGGTATTCGCCGGCGCGGCCGCTCCGATGCTGGCCGGGGCGGTACACAGCTTGCGCGCCGCGCGCGCGAACATGGACCTGCTGGTCACGCTTGGCGCGTCCACGGCTTTCGCAAGCAGCCTGATCGGCCTGGTCCTCGGCAAACCCGAGCTGGTGATGTTTGAGGCGGCGGTGATGATCATCATGTTCGTCTCGCTGGGCAAGTACTTCGAAGCCCGCGCCCGGCGACAGGCGTCGGCGGCCTTCGAAGCCCTGCTGGAGCGCGTACCGCGTGATGCGATTCGCGTGGTTGACGGCAAAGCCGAGACAGTCGCGATCGACGTTATCGCGGTGGGCGACATCGTGCGCGCCGCGGCACACGCCGCCATCCCCGTTGACGGCGAGATAGTGTCGGGGCAAATCAGCGTGGATGAATCGATGTTGACCGGCGAACCGCTGCCGGTGGAACACACGGCCGGCGAGCGCGTCTTTGGCGGCACGCGCGTCGTGGACGGCATCGCCGACATCCGCGCGGTCGGCACCGGGGCGACTTCGGCCGCGGCGCGGATAGCGGCCCTGATAAGCGATGCCCAGGCGGCCAAGCCACCCTGGCAACGCCTGGCCGATCGCGCCGCTTCGGTGTTTGTACCGGCCGTGGTATTGCTGGCCGGCGCTACGCTGCTGTTCTGGCTGACGCGCGACCAGGCTGACATGATCTGGGCGCTGGAGCGCACGATCGCGGTTCTAGTCGTCGCCTGCCCATGCGCACTGGGGCTGGCAATTCCGACGGCCGTGCTGGTCGGCACGACACGCGCCGCCGAGAAGGGCATCCTCGTGAGAGATCCCTCAGCCCTCGAGGCAGCCGGCGGGGCCGTTGAGGTCGTGATCGACAAAACCGGAACGCTGACGTTCGGCAAACCCGCCCTGACCGAGATCGACGTGCTCGGAGAGGGCTCGCGCGAGGATATCTTGCGCTGGGGGGCGGCCCTGGCGCAACACAGCGAGCATCCACTGGCCCGGGCCATGGTCAGTGCGGCGTTAGCCCAAGGTGTCACGCCACCGAAGCCTGACGATTTCTCATCCAAGCCCGGAGCCGGCCTTTGCGGCGTCGTTGATGGTCACATGATCGTCATGGGCAGCCGGGCATGGCTGATCGAGCGTGGCGTTCGCGGCGGCGCCCTCTCTGAACACGTCAAACAGATGACCGGCGACGGGCAGAGCGTGGTGTGGCTGGCGATCGGCGAGCGCCTGGCGGGCACGTTGCGATTCGCTGACGAGCTTCATCCCGAATCAGCCGAAGCAATCACCGCATTGAAGAGCCTGGGCGTAATCGTACGGATCCTCTCCGGCGATCGTCACCTGACCGTGAGCCACCTCGCGAGCCAGCTCAATATCAAAGCCTACGAATCAGAACTTACAGCGGAGCAGAAGGTCTCCCGCGTGCGCGACCTTGTCAGCAACGGCTGCCGCACGGTCATGGTCGGCGACGGGATTAACGACGGGCCGGCGTTGGCCGCCGCCACTGTGGGAATCGCCATTGGCACCGGGGCCGACGTGGCGCGCGAGGCCGCGGACATCTGTCTGGTCGGCCACTCGCCGCGGCTGATTCCCGAGACGATTCGACTCTCGCGGATCAGCGCGCGAGTCATGAAGCAGAATCTGCTATGGGCGGTTGCGTATAACGTGGTAATGCTGCCGGTCGCGGTTTTCACCGCACTGCCGGCGGCCGCCGCCACAGCCGCCATGATGGCCAGCTCACTCACAGTTGTCGCCAATTCCCTGCGACTGCGCCGACTGGTGTGACCAGCCACCGCAGAACGCTGCCACGCGAGCCGCGGCCTGGCATATCCCATGGCGCAAGACAGCGGGCGACACCGTCTTGTCGCCGGTGTCGCCCGCTTGTGGTTGCATCGTGAGTTCAATCTGTGGCTATTTCCCTGAAAGCAGCGCGACGAACGAGTCGATGTCACCGTTGTTGACCAGGGTATCGCCGTTGCAGTCAGCGAGCATTCGGTCGCATTCGGGGTAAGCCGCTGCGTAGCCGGACTCGTCGGTAACCGCCAGAACAAACGGGTCGATGTCGCCGTTGTTGATCAAGCCGTCACAGTTGAGGTCACCGACCGGGTACCCGGTCAGTTGGTAGATCGCCACCGGGGCGGCATTGCCGCTGACGGTGAACTGGTATGTCGGGATTGCCGACACTGGCACGCCGCCCAGTTGCCACTCGACAAACTCACGCTCGCCGTGCGTGGCCGAGGCGGTCAGCGTGACCAACGTGCCATCGGCAAATGCCAGGTCGCGCGGAGCAATCCCGCTGGTCGTGGCCCCGAGTGCATCGGTGGTCGGCACGATCGCGATGTACGCGCCGGTCGGATCCGAATCAACGTAGATGGACGTGGCGTAGACCGAGGTAACCTCCACGTCGTCGCTCACCGTGAGACTCACCGAAGTGCTCGAGCCCTGCGGCACACCGTCCACGCGCCACTCCAGGAACGGCGCGCCGTTCAGCGTCGCACCGGCGGTGTAGAGAATGCCCGTATCGACATCATAACGGCGGGTGAAATCGGTGAAACCGCTGCCAAGGCCGTCGAGGTCGGCGGCTGGAATGGTATTGACCCACGCGCCACTGGTCGGCAGCGAATTGACGGTCACAGTAACCTCGGTCTGGAAGTTCTGAGCGTCAACCATCGAGCCGTACGCCTTGACAATGCCCCAACCGTAAACGGTGTCGTACCCGGCACTGCCGCGGTCCATGGCGTTGTCCTGCATCACCTGCTCGACATGCTCGGGAATCATCGCCGGATTGACCGAGAGCACCATCGCCGCCACACCGGCGGCATAGGGCGTGGAGAATGACGTGCCGCTCACGCCGAAGGCATAATCGCCGCCGAAGTCGCCGGCCGAGCCGGTGCGGTCAGTCGTATAGATGTTGTTACCAGGAGCGACAAATGCCAGTCCGGTGCCGTAGTTGCTGAAACTGGCCCGATTGCCGTTGGAGCTGATCGCGCCGATGGCGTTGACTGATGCAAGGCTGGCCGGGTAATCGACCGTACCGGCCCCGTCGTTGCCGCTGGCCGCGAAGTGGACCATCCCGTCACCGCGCGTCGTGTTATAGGCGCCCGTTACCGCGCCGGACGTCCCGGTCGAGATGCTGGCACTGCTGACGCGATAACCGTTGTCGCGCGCCCAATACAGCGCATTGGCGATCCACTCGGAGCTGCCGCTGAAGTACACGCTGCACGGCGTGTCGGCCTCGCCGATCTTGGCCGATACCGACTTGCAGCCCGGTGCGATGCCGACCACCCCGATGCTATTGTTGATGATCGCCGAGACGCAACCGGCAACCTGCGTGCCGTGATTGTCGCAGTAGTTGTAGGGGCCGCCGCCGGGAACATCGCGCCCGGTGAAGTCCATGCCGGGGATCTGGTTGATGTCCGGGTGATCCTGCTGGATACCCAGGTCCATGATCATGACCTTGATGTCAGAGCTGCCGGTGCTGATGTCCCAGGCCGCGGGCGCGTCCATGTCGTAGTTGCTGGTCTGGTGCAGCCCCCAGAGGTAGTTCCAGTAGGTGTCGTTGGGGATCAAGTCCAGCTTGCCGCGCCAGACAAAGGCCGGTTCGGCATAGACCACCTCGGGCAGCGTGGCCAGGATGTTGGCCGCGTTCAACACGTCAAAGCCATTGCCGGCCGTCGCGCGGACGCGATACGAATTTACCACGCCGCCAAAGCTGCGATCGATAACTTCGCCGGCATTGACGCTTGATAGCAACAGGTCGGCCTGCGCCGGGGTAATGTCCTCGGCAAACTGCACGAACATCTTCGGCGTGATAATCACCGGGCCGAACTCGTTCAACAGAACCGGGGAGACAAACTGGGCAGCCTCCGACTCGGACAGCGTCGCAACCCACGTCTCCACGCTCGCCGCGTCCGGTGCCGGAACCGTGGCGAATTGCCAGCCGTTGACCGGTACCGGCTGCAAGTCGCTCTCCATGATTTCGAATGCCTCGAGCTTGCCAACCGCGGTCAGCTCGCCACCACGCACCTCCATACCTGCATCGTTGAAGACGGCCACTGCGTCGGTGCGCAGGCCCAGCCACACCGGCTGATCGAAATACGTGTAGTAGTAAGGCGTGTCAAAAGTGTCTTCAGCGACCAGAACCTGCGGCGCGGATAGGCCGAACAGGATTACGAGAGATGCTACCGCTACCGTGCTGCGCAGACGCATTGTGGACTCCTTGTCGTGATTGCCCAACGGAGACGACACAGGTCTGCGCTAAACCCCGGTGATACGGGTGCTTGCAGCCCTGTCGGCACCGTGTTTCGACATGCCGACCACCGGCCCGTCAGCGTACGCAACGCCAACGCGCCTCGGCACGCCTAACCCTTCCACCACACCGATACTGCCGCAAGTCCACCCGGCGTATGATCTGCGACCGGAACGGCGATTACGCTCTGATGCTTGATTCTACAAGTCAGCCACACCGTGAGCAACAAATAACTGCTTTTGGACCTTCCCGATCGCGATGCCGTAATCGCACACGCTAGGTCGCGCCGGACACATTATCAGCCGGCCCACCGCCTGTGGGAGCCTGCCCCACCGCGCTGATCAGCGACTCGGCGAAGTAGCTGCTGCGCACGAACGGGCCGCTGGCCACGCCCATGAATCCCAGTCGTCGTGCTTCCTCCGCCAACTCGTCAAACTCCGCGGGCGTGTAATATCGCTGCACGTCGGCGTGCCGGTCACCGGGCTTCAAGTACTGCCCGATGGTCAGCAGATCACAGTCCACGCCGCGCAGGTCCTTCATCGCCTCGGCCAGCTCCTCGCGGGTCTCGCCCAGTCCGACCATCAACCCGCTCTTGGTCAACATGCGCGCGTCCAGTTCCCTGGCAGTCCGCAACACGTCCAGCGAGCGCTGATAACGTCCGCCGGGCCGCACGCGCTTCTGCTGGCTGGCAACCGTCTCCAGGTTGTGGTTATACACGCGCGGCTGCGCATCAGTGACGATCTTGATCAACTCGCGGTCGGCGTGGAAATCCGGCACCAGCACTTCGATCGTCGCCTCGGGCAGTTTTTCGCGCGTCTTGGTAATGCACGCCGCGAAATGTCCGGCGCCCTCATCGGGCAGGTCATCGCGCGCGACCGATGTGATCACAACATGTCGCAAGTTCATGCGTGCGGCGGCCGAGGCCAGACGTTCGGGCTCATCCGGTTCCGGCGGTAGCGGCCGCTTGGTCGTCACGGCACAGAAGTGGCATCGCCGAGTACACAAGTCGCCGAGAATCATGAATGTGGCGGTTCCCCGCGTCCAGCATTCGGTCAGGTTCGGGCAACGGGCCTCGACGCAGACGGTGTTAAGCTTCAACCCGTTGACAAGCTGCCGCGTCTTCAGCATCGCGTCACCCGCCGGCAGCGGGCGCTTCAACCAGGCCGGCAACCGGCGTCGCGGCCGCTCGGCCTTCGCGATCGGCAATGTGTGTTTCGATGCGTTCATATCACGCTGATTGTAGCAAGGAGCGGCGGGAAGGGCCTGTCAGGATGCGGCTCTTGTGGCCGCTCCCGGCAGTTCGTCACCAAACGCTGTGCAAAGTTCGAGGACCAAGCAGAGGGCCGACGTTGATGTCACGGCGAACCTGCCACGCCGAATAAACCCTGACTAGCCACCCGGCGTGGATGGTGTGTCTTGACGTAGCTGGTGATTGGTGGGGCGGCGACGGCGGCGGTGTTCACCGAGAAAGCTCACGCGGTCGCCCATCGAGCTGCCCAATACGGCGGTCAATGCCTTCTTCGCGTTTGACAGGTTTGTCCGCCGCGTCAGGTGGATCAGCACTATTCGTTCGTTGTTCAGCTTCGGACAGATCTCCGCCAGATCCTGGACGTGGATGTGGTTTCCGGCGCGCGCGCGCTCGCGATGCTCGGCCTCCACAAACGTGCATTCCAGCAAGAGCACCTTGCTGTTGCGCACGTAGTCCAACTCGAGGAACGGCCCCGGGCCCGTGTCGCCGCAATACGTCACCAGCGGCATCTCGATCCGGCGCGTAACCTCGATCCCTTTTTCCTTGAGCGCGACGATTTGCGGGCCCATCAACCCGTGATATTCGTCCTTCAGCTTCTTGCGCACCTCGATCAACGTGAAGCCGAGGGCTTGAAAGCGTCCCGTGCGTCCGCGACACAGGTGATTGACCTCGAATGGCCGCACGAGAAGGTCGCGGCGCGTGGCGATATCCTGGCCCGGGATGGCCGACTGTAAATACGCCGGCGGCTCCTGCCCGTCGATGTCCCGCCAGACTCGCAGTAGTTCGCGAATCGGATCGAGCAGTGGGTCGGGCGCGTAGAGACGCCCGGGGGCGTTGTCGATGAACATGCGTTGTGAAAAGTAATACGCAACCCCCGCCGCATGATCCATGTGTCCATGGCTCAGGAAAATGTTGTTGATGGAGAGCAGTTCGCGCGGGGCCCGGCCAAAGTCGAAGCCGATGTCGTGCTCGGGAAGCGCGAACCAGGTCTGCTCGCCGGCCGCGGAATACCCGACGATGCGAATGCCCTCGTGGTTGATTTCGAACGACGCGGCCATGCGCCGGTTTATACCTGGATTCGCGCGGAATGTCTTCCCGGGTATCACAGTTCCTATTGACACACATTATGTTGTGCTCTATGCTGATATTCGCACAATGGGTTGTGTGGCCACAGCCTTGTCAGTTCTGCGGTGCGCGGGTCGTGGCTGGTGTAAGCGGTGTCATCTGGCGCGGCGTGTTTTGTCGCGTGTCCCAGTTCAACGGGTGACGGATGCATGCGGTGTCCGTTTTGCCATGAAGACGACGACAAAGTCGTGGACTCGCGATCGCGTGATGTGGGCCAATGTGTCCGCCGGCGACGCGAGTGTCTCAAGTGCGGCCGACGCTACACAACCTATGAACGGATCGAAGAGGCCATTCGGCTTTCGGTCATCAAGCGCGACGGGACACGTGTCCCCTATGACCGCGGGAAAATCATGGACGGGATTCGGCACGCGGCTTACAAGCGGCCGATTTCGTCCGAACGACTCGACCAGATCGCGGACGAGGTCGAGGAGTACGTGATTGCGAACTTTGAGAAGGAAGTCGCCAGCCAGACCATCGGCGAGCGCATAGCGGCGGTGTTGCGGCGAGTGGATCAAGTGGCTTACGTTCGGTTTGCGAGCGTTTACCGAAAGTTCGAAGACGTCGGCGACTTCATTGACGAAGCCCGGGATGTCATCGAGCGACGCGCCGAAGACATCCCGGGGCAACGGAGTCTGTTTGAGGAAGGTGCGAAGTCGTGAGGACGGCCAAGAAGTCCATTCTCATCGCCAAGCACGACGGGACGCAGGAGTTGTTTGCGCCCGCCAAGCTGCGCCGCATGGTCGCCGTGGCGATGCGCGCGTGCCACTACGATCCCAAGCTTTCCGAACCGCTGGTGCAGGCCGTCGAAGTCCATCTTCAATACTGGGACGAGCCGCGGCCGCCGACGTCGGAATATCTCTTCCGTTGCGTGCAGGCCGTTCTGAAGCAAACTGGGTTGTCGGACGTCGCGGACGTATTGGCCGCGCATCGCCGTTGGCGCCGAGTCAAACGCCACAGCGTCCAAGTTCAACGCCGACACTCAAAGCGCGGCCCGCGCCCCTGGCGTAAGGCGGCGCTGGTCACCCTGCTCGAGAAGCGGTACGGCGTCATGCACGACACGGCGCGGATCATCGCCGGCGAGTTGGAAATGCGCGTGCTCAACCTGGGTTACCGGGTGATCACCGCCGGCTTGCTCGAGGAACTGGTACATAATGAACTGCTCACCTGGGGTCTGCTCGGTGAGCAAGTGGAGATGCCCCGCGCGGCCAGGCGTGCGCCGCAAGCCTGACGTGAGGCGCGGGTTGAAGTGAAACAAAGACGGCCGCTGCCGAACAGGTCAACGCGTAGCGCCACGCTGGAACAGCCGCTTTGGACGGCGGTCGTCTGAAATTGTGAGTCGGCTCGTGACGTGCTCACGGACGAGCTGCCCCGCTTAGGGTAAGGAAGATCCGGGCGGGGCCGTTACGAGCCCGTAGGCGCCGAGCCGACTCAAGGGCCAGGGTCGTTCTTTGGAGCGGCCTGTCGGCCTGGATTTAGTGAGCCTCCGTTCCCCTGATGTAGGGCGAGTCGAGTCCCGCCAACGCCCATGCTCGGCTCGCCCACCCCTTTCTTTTCCACCCATTTTGCGCACAACACCGCCCGCGGACAGGCTATAATCGCACTTGTGAACTTCTGCTGAACCTGTCTGCGGGAGCAAATTCGCATGCAACTACCTGCGCTTGAGGTGCCACCTCGCTACAAGGGACTGTACGTGTTCGACTTCGGACAGTGGTGCGCCGTCGGATACACCGCCGAGGAAATCGCGATGCTCCTCGAAAACGAACAGTATCGCGATGGAAAGGTGTACCAGATTCAGAATGCCTCGCCGGAGGGACAGGTCGAGCTGCGCGGCGTTCCGCGGACGCGCTTTGAGCTCGAGAGCGGGATGTTCTTCTATCGTGACGACTTGAAGCTGGCCCACGAGGACTTCTCGGTGCTGCGCGCCATCGCGGACATTGAGGCGCCACCCTGCCGCGCGACGGCGCAACTCGCCGACCGCGGACGCCAGGCCCAGCGTGGTCGCTACGTGACGGCCCTGGTTTACCCGGCGGAGTATGAAAGCGAGATGAGCCGCTGGCTGCTGGCGTTTGACTACGCGGGGGGTGATACGGCGGAGGGCGGGCCAAGTCACGTGACGAACTATCGCGAGCAGACCCAACGGGTCATCGACAAAATGCAGCTATGGAGCGAACCCGCGATACCATCCCGTTCCGCCGACGAAGTCTTCGGCAGCGTGAGGCAGGCCGTCCAGCGTTGACACGCCGCAGTTGGCACGCGAGAGTCGTGGCCTGGTGCTGGTCACTCGGCGCCTGGCTGGCTTCCCGTCGCCGACCACGCGCAAGTGTCGCTGATGTCCAGCGCCACATCTATCGCCAGCAAACCCGTGGTATGGGACTGCGCATGACCGACAGGCTGCGCGATCAACTGCGCCCGCGCTGGCTTCGTATCCGTCGCGATGACGATTAGCTGCGCGGCCGGCTTTCCACGTCTCACCGCCCACGCTAACCTGCTTCACCAGCGCCGGGTCCACCGGCGGCAGCGATGGAGCCGTTGATGCCTTCAATCGTCCTTGTCCTGGTGTTCGTGCTCGGCGCTTATCTGCTGGGCGCGGTGCCGTTTGGATTCATCATCGGGCAAATGCGGGGCGTTGACATTCGCCAGCACGGCAGCCGCAACATCGGTGCCACCAACGCGGGGCGCGTCCTCGGGCGGCGCTGGGGCATCTTGTGCCTGGTGCTAGACATACTTAAGGGCCTGGCGCCGACCCTGCTATTCGGCCTCTTCTGCGTCCCCCAGGATCCGGCTGCCGGCGCCTGGCTCGCCTGGCTGGCGGTCGGCGTGGCCGCCGTCCTCGGACACCTGTATCCCGCGTACCTGGCATTTCGAGGCGGCAAGGGTGTGGCGACGACGATCGGCGTGGCGCTGGGTGTATTCCCGTACTTCACCGTGGCAATGGTCGTCGCCCTGGTGGCTTACTTCGCTGTGCGCTTGGCCAGCGGCAAGGTCTCGCTCGGGTCGCTCGCCATCGCTGTTGTGTTTCCGGTCGCGGTGTTCACTTATGCCGTGCCGATCTCCGGCGTGCCGCTGGCGGCGTGCTGGCCGCTGGTGGTTGTCGCCGCCGCTTTGGGATTGCTGATCATCGCGCGCCATCACGAGAATATCCGCAGGTTACTGCGCGGTCAGGAACTGAACGTCTCGACCTCCAGCGCCAAACACGAAGCCGGTACTGGAGACTGAAACAACCGTGCGCGATCCGGCGTCGTCAATCAGCATCGCGAGCGTAAGCGACCGCCCCCCCGAGTCGGCCGTGCCCTCGAGAGAACGTACGCCGGTTAAACACGTCCGACTCGGGGGGCGTACGCTACGGGCAAACGCAGCTTGCTCTAACTGACAACTGCGCATCAACGGAGAACTCACAATGCCGCCAGCAACACCGTTTGGCCAGGGCCTCGGAAACCTGCCCCTGCTCAGCACCGCGCAAACGCGTTCAATCTGTGCGGAAAACCCGACCGGCGAGAAAGGTGGCGCTGCACGCGCGGTCCCCGACGAGAAGAGCCCGGCGCGCGATCTCGGCCCCGGCTGGAAAGTCCGCCCCTGCATCGACATAGACCCCGGCGCCACGGCGACACTGGCCGAGATAGACGGTCCCGGCGTAATTCAGCACATCTGGATCACGGTCGACCCCAAACGCCTGCGCGACCTCACGCTGCGCTTCTACTGGGACGCCGAGCCCCATCCGTCGATCGAGGTGCCGTTGGGAGATTTCTTCTGCTGCGGGCACAACCTTGAGGCCGGCGTGAGCTCGCTGCCGATCGCCGTAAACCCCAAATGCGGCCTGAACAGCTACTGGCCCATGCCGTTCCGCAAATCGGCGCGCGTCACCATAACCAGTGACCACAACCAGACCGTCACCGGCTTCTTCTACCAGATTACCTACGCGCTTCAGCCCGTGCCGGACGACGCCGCCTATCTGCACGCGCAATGGCGCCGCGCTCTGACCACGCGCGAGTGCCCCGAGCACACCATCATCGAAGGTGTCGAAGGACACGGGCATTACGTGGGCACCTACCTCGCCTGGGCCACGTCATCGGACATCTGGTGGGGGGAGGGAGAGATCAAGTTCTACATCGACGGCGACGCCGAACACCCGACGATATGCGGCACGGGCACCGAGGATTACTTCGGCGGGGCCTGGGGTTTCTATGGCGAAAACGAGCGCGAGAAACCCTACTCAACGCCGTTCCTCGGGCTGCCACTGGTGCATCACGTGGTGAACAAGGTGCCCAAGTTCGGCCTGTATCGTTGGCACATCATGGACCCGATCCGCTTCCAGCAGGGTCTGCGCGTGACGATCCAGGCGCTGGGGTGGTGGCCGACGGGCAAGTTCCAGCCGCTGTGCGACGATATCGCCTCGGTGGCTTACTGGTACCAGACCGAACCGCACGGCCAATTCCCGGCCCTGCCGCCAGTCGAGCAGCGCTGGCCGCGCTAACGCCGTTTCCGCCTGAGGCGTTCCGTGTTTCGCGCCACGCTTCAGCGTAACGGCCGGCGCCTCGCCGGCCGCGTGATGTCGGAAACGGCGTTTCATGGCGACGGCCTGCGAGGCGCAGGCCGTTACAGTGCCATCCGCGTGAAACAGTCGAACTGGTGGCCGCGCTAACGCGCGACCGGCGACGTGCCGCTCTTCCTACCAGCGCGGCAACGCCACGCGCTGGCCGGCACGGGTTGTCACCATGTCGAACTGTGTCCCGTAGATGCTTTCGAGCTTCTCAGGATCGAGCACGTCGGTCGCTGCGCCATCGGCGATGACGCGTCCCTCGCACAGCGCGATCACGCGGCCCCCGAGCGCCGCCGGCAGGTGCAGATCATGGCTGATGAGCACCAGGCCCCGACCGCGTGCGTGCCACTCGCGCAGCAGCCGCACCAGATCGACCTGGTAGGCCGGGTCGAGCGCCGTATTGGGTTCGTCCAGGAACATTACGCGCGCATCTTGCGCCACGGCCGCCGCGATAAGCGCCTTCTGACGCTCGCCCCCGCTGACTTCGTTGATCGGCCGCTCTGAAAGCGCCGCCAGCCCACACTGCTCCAGCGCCTGCGCGACGATGTCGAGGTCTGCGCGCGAGAACGGCGTCAGCGGCCCCAGATGCGGATAGCGCCCCGTGGCAACGATGTCACGAACGCGAAACCCTGGCAAACGCTCCACAACCTGCGGGACGTATGCGGCGAAACAGCCACGCGCGCGTGGCGGCAAACGGTGGGCGTCGATACCACCGATGCGCACGTGCCCCGCGGCCGGCGGCAGCAGGCCGAGTAACGCCAGCATCAGTGTGGTCTTGCCGGATCCATTCGGACCAATGAGCGTCACGCACTCGTCGTCGCGGATGACCAGCTCAATCTCGTGCAGAACCAAACGCCGGCCGCGTCGCACGGATAGCCGCCGGCACTCCAGTTGGTGAACGTCGTTGACACCGGGCCCAGCAGTCGGGTGCAGCGTTCCGGCGACGGCCTGCGAGGCGCAGGCCGCTACATTACGTGCGACACCGGCCGGTACATTACGTGCGGCGCCAGCCGGTACATTGTGTGCGGCGCCGGCCGACTCTCGCGCCGGATTGTTGGGACTATTCACCGTCCGCCCTCCCGATCGCGCCGCACAACGCCTCGTACGTCATGGCCACGCGCGGCCCGAGCACGAAGTGCTGTGCACCGGTGAGCACGTGGACGCGCCGCCGGGCTACCGCCCGCAAGTCACCAAGCTGTCGCCACACGCGCAGCGCTTGTTCGTCGCCGCCGGGCCGCGCCGTGCCGTCGGCATCAAGCTCGATGATCACATCCGGGTCAACGTTCGCAATGACCTCCAGCGACAACGGTGCGAATGCGCCTCCACCTTCGGGGGCCACGTTCGTGTGACCCGCCAGGCGCAGCAGGTCGTCGTAGAAAGACCCCGGCCCCGCAACGAACGGCGGCGTGGGCGGCTCGGCTAGTGTACCGATCAAAAGCAGCACGCGCGCCGGCGGCACATCGCGGTATCGCTCCGTAACAGACGCCAGATCCGCGCGAATGCCATCCGCCAATTGCCGCGCCGTCTTCGTGCGGCCCGCCAACTCGCCCACGCGCAACACCGATGTGTAAAGATCACCCAGTGTCACATCCGGCAGCGTCTCGACCGTCAGACCGGCGTGCGCGAAGCGCTCCGACATCGCGCGACTCGTCCCCGCCACCAGAATCAGGTCCGGCCGCAGCGCGTGCAGCGTCTCAACATTGGCGTCAACCAGCGAGCCAATATCGCGGACGCCCTCGATGGTTGGCGGATAGGTGCAGTAGCGGGTGCGCCCGACGAGTTGTTCGGCGAGACCCAGCGCGCAACAGATTTCCGTGATGTTCGGCGCCGCGGCGACGATCCGCCGGGTCGGACCGTTGATTTCCTCGGCCGCAACCTGCGGCTTCAACACACGATCCGGCAGGGTGGATTGGCGTTTCGCACGCGCCTCGTTGGGAGTTTCACGGCAAGCCCCGTACGCGATCAGCAGCAACACCGCGACAAGGCCGAATCGGGCTTTCACAACGCGACACCTGGCATGAGAAACGGGTTGCTGTCGCGCTCCCGGCCGATCGTCGTTGTCGGACCATGCCCGGAATAGACCACGGTCTCGGCCGGCAGTGTCAGCAGTTTGTCCTTGATGTTACCGATCAGACGCTGGTGATCTGATCCGGGAAAGTCGGTTCGGCCGATGCCACCCGCGAACAGTGAATCACCGGTGATGACCAATTGGGCGGCGGGGCAGTGAAACGCGAGGCCGCCGGGCGAATGGCCGCCCACATCCAGTGCCTGAAACGTGAGTTGGCCGAGCGCCAGCGTGTCGCCGCCGGCCACCTCCCGATCGGCCGGCGGTGCCACCACGGCCAGTCCCATGTTTGCCGACAGATTCGCGGCCGCGTCGGGGAGCATGAACGCGTCGTCGCGCGGCGCCAGGATCGGCACGTCGGGGAGCGCCTCACGCACCTCGCCGACTCCGGCAATATGGTCCACATGACCGTGTGTAAGCACGATGGCGGCGGGCTTCAGCTCATGGCGTTTGATCATGTCGAGGACGGTTGCCGCGCTGGGCGCAAACCCTGGATCAACAATCCAGCAGTCCCGGCCGTCCGCCGGCCAGAGCAGCAGTGTGTTCGTCTGAAACATCGCATCGACTGCAACGGCAACCGTCAGCGGCCCGTGTTGTCTCGGTCCCATTATGGCGCTCGGCGGTGGAATTACTCAGTGCGTGTCAGGCGTTCGGTGGCGGCGGCGCGGTCGATTCCTGTACGATCAGTGTCTGCGGCAACACCACAGACTCGCTGCTTTCGTTGTTCTCAATCTGCCGGATCAGCATTTTGACGGCGGTTTCACCCAATTCGTACGCCGGGGCCTTGACCGTCGTCAGCGGGCGATAGGCGTATTCATGCCAGATTATCCCCTCGTTGCCCACAACGCTGATGTCGTCCGGAACGCGCAAGCCCCGATCCTGGAAGCGGTTCATCGCCAGAATCGCCATCGCATCCGAGAAGACCACGACCGCGGTCGGACGCGGGGTCATGTCGGCATACACGTCGGCGTGCTCCGGCACGTTCATGTAGCGCTCATACGTGGGGATCGGCTCCAGCCCTCGAGCCTGCATCGCCATCACATAGCCGCGCTCACGCTCGACGGTCGTGTGATGCACCTCGCCGGACGTATGGTGCATGTACGCGATACGCCGGTGACCCAGCTCATACAAGTGGTCGATGGCCAGCCGCATACCCTGGTATTCATCGGGGTGAACGCAGTTCGTCGGCTCGCGCAGCTTGGTGTTAACCCACACGTGCGGGATGTCAAAATGGTGCAGCGCATCGCGCGTCTGTGACTCGGTTTCCGCCGGTATTACGACCCCGTCAATCTGCTGCTCCGCGAAAAAGCTGGCCTTGCGCATGTCCAGCTTGTCAGGAACCGTTTTGAGCATCAAGTGATACCCCGACCGATTGACGGTCGTCGCCACCCCGCGCATCACCGTGCTCCAATAGCTGCCCATCATGCAGAACTCGGTGGCGAGGATGCCGATGGTTTGCAGGCGCTGCCCGGCCATGACCCGGGCGGCGGCGTAGGGGCGATAGCGCAGCTCTTTGGCGGCCTGGATAATCCGCGCCCGTGTCGCCTGGCTCAAGACCACACTGCTCTTGACGTTCCGCAGCGCCGTCGAGGCGGCACCGACGGACACCCCCGCCTCGCGAGCTACATCGCGAATCGTCGCCCGTTTGGCACGTGTCGTTGACTTCTTCTGATTCTCGGCCATTTACTTACCATAACGCCGCCCACAGCGCTTTGGCAAGCGCCGGTCAATGCGACGGCGGCATCCACGATGCCGTTGAACCGCCGACGGCATCAGCCTGATTCGTTAAGCCGGGATGCCCGACGCCACGGATTGGCCTGACCGGCTCTATTCGTCGCCACGCCGGCCGGCGAGCAGGCGTGCCAGTTCGGCGAGCATCACGACTCGTACGCCCTTGACAACCCGGCCGCACAAGTGGCCAAAGTCGCGCTTGTCCCCGGTGACAAGGCAGTCGCACTTTGCCCGAACGGCGGCACACAGAACGGGCACATCTTCGCAGGTCAGCGGCACGCCCAAGTCGAATCTCGCCGATCCAACCACCGAGACGCGCTCGACCAGGCGATCGAACGCCGGTAGCCACATGGGACGTTTGAGCACGATGTTCCGCCGGGCCTCCTCGCTCGCCAGATCGCTCGTCACGACCTCCAACAAGTCCGCCTCAAGATTATCGCGAATGGGCTCCGAGCCAATCCGAAACCGACCCGCCGGGAGGCCGAGCCACGCCCCGGATTAGCGTGCGGCGTTCAGATGTGTGTGCTCGTCAGAATCCGGCGGTACACCGTCCTGTTGGCAGTGGCGGCAACTTGGACTTGACCGCACCGCAATCGCATCATAAAATAGACTAGGTGATCTAGGCTATTACGAGGATTGCAGCGATGGATTGGAAGCTCGCGGACGCCAAGATGAAACTCAGTGAAGTGGTTCGCCGCGCGCTCGATGAGGGGCCGCAGCGCGTCCTGCGCCGCAACGACGCTGTTGTGGTCCTCTCGGAGGCCGACTACGAGCGTCTCGCCGGCGAGCGCGCCGGCTTACGGGACTTCCTGCTCGATGCCCCCGACCTGAACGGGCTCGACCTGCAACGCGACGCCGCACCGATGCGGGAAGTGAACCTGTGAGGGTTCTGCTCGATACGTGCGTTATCTCCGAACTCGGCCGGCAGCAGGGTAACGCGCGCGTCCGTGCGAGCATCGAGCGCCTCGATGACGCCGACCTGTTTCTCAGTGTCATCAATCTCGGCGAGATCACGAAGGGCATCGCCTTGCTTCCCGCAAGCGCGAGGAAGTCGGCTCTGCAAGCCTGGCTACGCACGCTCGAACGCGACTACGCCGACCGCATCCTGCCCATTGACGCGGAAGTCGCCCGCCTCCGGGGTGAGCTCACCGCCAATGCCCAGTCGCGCGGCCGCACCATCGCCGCCACCGACGGCCTGATTGCCGCGACGGCGATTCACGACGGCCTGCACATCATGACACGCAACGTCGGCGACTTCAGCGATACGGGGGCGATGCTGGTCAATCCGTGGGAGGACTTATAGACAGACAGGCAACCCATCCAGTGGTTCCCATCGTTTAGACTCGCGCCAGGAACGCCTGCGAGCTTGGCGAGTAAGGAGCACGTGCCAGGAGTCGAGCGGTTGCACCCGCTTCTTTGCCGTGCGTGAAGCTGTGTTGGCTATGATGCGCGCAGTGCGTTGCCCAGTCAGTGCCCCACCGGCGAGCGGTAGAGGGCTTCGAATAGCGGGCAGCGCTCTAGCAGCTCGTCGCGCGTGCCGAGATCGACGATGCGACCCACGTCCATCACCGCGATCCGGTCGGCCATGTCCATCACCGTGTGACGGTGTGCGATCAGAAACGTCGTCTTGCCGCGGCTGAGTTCGACCAAGGCGTCGTGAATCTTCCGCTCGCTGTCGGCGTCCACCTGGCTGGTGGCTTCATCGAAGACGAGCACCGTCGCCGGCTTGAGGAATGCCCGCGCGATCGCCAACCGCTGCCGTTGGCCACCCGAGAGCGTCATGCCACCCTCGCCGAGGACTGTCTCATAACCCTTGGGCCATGCCTCGATGAACTCCGAAGCGTGCGCTCGTCCGGCAGCGTCACGCACCTGGTCGAGAGTGGCCCCAGGGTTTCCGTAGACGAGGTTCTCGCGCACGCTGCGTGCAAAAATCACGGAGTGTTGCGTCACGACAGCGATACGCCGACGAAGTTCCTTGAGACTCACATCAGCTAAGTCTATGCCTGCCAATGTGATACGACCGCTTTCCGGCGTGAGCAGCCGCGGCAGCAGGCGGATCAGCGTCGTCTTGCCGCTTCCGTTCGGGCCCACGAGACCGATGCACTCCCCAGGCTGGACCTGCAAGCTGACATCGTGGACGGCGGGAGGCGCCTCAGGTGTATAGCGAAACGTCACGTGCTCCAAGGCGATCGCCGGCGCCCCATCGGACGGGATCGGCGTCGCAGGCCGCGGCGATACCTCTTCCGGATGATCGAGCGTCTCGAAGATACGCAGCGAAGCCGCCCCCGCGCGCTGCACCATGTTGTACACGTTCGCGACTTTGCGCACCGGGTCGAGCATCGCCGCCAGCAGGGCGACCATCGTGATGAAGTGCGAAGGCTCGATCTCGCCGGCAAACGTGCGCGACGCCAACCAGACGATCCCGCAAGCGGCGAAGAACACGCCGACCACTTCTATGAGCGGGGAGCTGAGCGCCTCGATCAGCGCCAAACGCATCTGGTGCCTGAACATGCGGCGTTCGAGCCGCCACATACGCTTGCGCTCGTAACCCTCGCGTGCATAACCCTTTACGACATCGAGCCCTTGGAGCGACTCCTCCAGCCCGGTAAGCATCTGGCCATATCCCTGCAGAAGCTGGACGGTGGCTTTGCGGATCTTGCGTCCGAAGTACCACAACAGGCCGACCGCGACGGGAGCGATCGCGATGGCCACGACTGTCAGTCGCCAATCCAGCCACAGCGCCGCCGCCAATACACAGACGGCCTTCAGCGGCTCGCGCGCCACCTTGCCGAACAGGGTGACAAGTCCGAGGAAGACCTCGCGGGCATCGGATAGGAACTGGCTGATGGTGCTGGAGACTTCGCCGCCGAGGGCGGTCACGGGCATGCGCAGCGCCTTGCGGTACATGTAGCGGCGCAGGTCCATGATGGCGCGCGTGCAGGCGTACAGTACGCAGTATTGGGAGACAAACCGCAGCGTGTTGCCCAGCAGGTTCATGAACAGCAAGAGGCCCATGAGGATCAGCAGCGTGTGCATGGGCGCGTTGCCGGTGGCGCCGAACGTCGCGGCGGGGAAGATCTGGGCGGCCCATGAGATCACCGGGGCCGCCAGGGCTGCCATGCCGCCATGTTCGGTCCAGCGGTCGGCAATGCTGTACAGGTAGGTGCGCAGGTTTTCGCCGTCGACGAGCACCTTCAGGACGGGGAGAAGACCGACCAGACTGGCGGCGTAGGTAAAGGCCACGCCAAAGCTCAACACCAGCCCGAAAACCAGGACGCGGCGATGAGGCCGGACGAGGCGCAGCATGCGCCAGAAGGCCTTGTTGGCCGAGAGCTTGGAAACCTTCTTGCCGCGCAATCGAGCCAGTATGGCGCCTGCCTGGCCGTTTGCTGGGGCGGGATCGATGCTCATTGGGCCTCTCGGGGGGGCTGACCGCTGATCACGTGTGGCTGACGCCTGTCATGGCGTCACCTGCGGCGGAGTAACAATAGCCGTCAGCGCAAACGGTCGCAAGCAAGCCAGGGCTGTCAGATTGACACTGCCAGTTGGACAGCGGGTCGCGGCCAAGCGGGCGGGGCAATCGAGCCCCGTTGGTCGTAAATCAGCTATACAACACAACTTGCGTGCGAATCAGGCAGTTGTGGCATCGTTTGGCGCCTGTTTTGCTTCACACGCGCAGGGGGACGTACAGCATGATTCCGTCTCACCACTGCGTGAGGCTGTGCACAACAGGAAGTCGCACACACAAGGAGACGTCTGCATGGCGGTTAAGCAGTTGTCGTTTGACCAGGAGACGCAGCGGTCCATCCTGGCCGGCGTCGAGAAACTGGCCGGCGCTGTTCGCAGCACCTTCGGCCCGCGCGGCCGGACGGCGGTTCTCGACAAGGGCTGGGGCCCGCCCACTGTCACCAAAGACGGGGTGACCGTCGCGGAAGAGATCGAGCTCAACGACAAATATGAAAACATGGCGGTTCAACTCGTAAAAGAGGCCGCCAGCAAGACCAGTGACGCCGCCGGCGATGGCACGACCACGGCGACCGTCCTGGCCGAGGCGATCTACAAGGCCGGCCTGAAAATGGTCGTCGCCGGTTACGACCCCAACGGCATCAACCGTGGCATCGAGATCGCCGTGCGCGCCCTCGTCGAGGAGTTGAAGAACAGCTCCCGCCCGGTTCGGCTCGCCAAACGCGAGGACATCGTCAACATCGCCAGCATCTCGGCAAACAACGATCGGCAGATCGGCGAGATGATGGCCGATGCGTTCGAGAAGGTCGGCAAAGACGGCGTGATCACGGTCGAAGAGGGCAAGACGCTCGAAACCACCGTCAACGTGGTCGAGGGTATGCAGTTCGATCGCGGCTACCTCAGCCCGCACTTCGTCACCAACCCGGACGATATGGAAGTCGAGTTTGACAAGGCCTTTGTCCTGGTGTTCGAGGAGAAGATCAGCGCTGTCAACAAGCTCGTCCCGCTGCTCGAGAAGATCGCACAGGCCAAGCGCCCCTTGCTGATCATCGCCGAAGATGTCGAGGGTGAGGCCCTGGCGACGCTGGTCGTCAACAAGCTGCGCGGCATCATCCAGATCGCCGCGGTCAAGGCACCCGGTTATGGCGACCGCCGCAAGGCGATGCTCGAAGACATCGCAGTCCTCTGCGGCGCCAAGCCGATCTTCAAGGATCTTGGCATCGACCTGGAGAGTGTCGGCATTTCCGACCTGGGCCAGGCCAAGAAGATCACCATCGATGCCGACAACACGACCATAATCGAAGGTGCCGGCTCGAGCAGCGATATCAAGGGCCGCATTGAGATGATCCGCCGCGAGATCGAGAATTCCACCAGCGATTACGATCGCGAGAAGCTCCAGGAGCGGCTGGCGAAACTGGCGGGCGGCGTGGCCCAGATCAACGTCGGGGCCGCCACCGAGTCGGAGCTCAAGGAAAAGAAGGCCCGCATCGAAGACGCGCTGCACGCCACGCGGGCGGCTATCGAGGAAGGCATCGTGCCGGGCGGCGGCGTGGCACTGGTCAGGGCCGCTGGCGCGCTCAACTCGCTGCGCATCAAGGGAGACGACGGCAAGGCGGGCGTCAAGATCGTGCTCGATGCGATCACCGCGCCGATCAAGCAGATTGCCCACAACGCCGGCTACGAGCCCGCCGTCGTGCTCAAGAAGGTCTCGCAGAAGACCGGCGCCTTTGGATTCAACGCCGACACCGGCGAATACGGCGACATGCTGAAGGCCGGCATCATCGACCCGACAAAGGTCGTGCGCTGCGCGCTGGAGAATGCCAGCAGCGTCGCGCGACTGTTGCTCTCAACCGAGTGCATGATCGCCGAGAAGCCCAAGGAAGATGACGGCCCCGCCGGCCCCGGTGGCATGGGCGACGAGATGGGCGGCATGGGCGGCATGGGCGGCATGGGTGGCATGGGCGGCATGGGCGGCATGGGAATGATGTAGGAAAGTAAGAAGTATGAAGTATGAAGTCAGAAACTGCAGCATTGAGCAACATCGCCACGCCAGCGCGTTTCTTACTTCCAACTTCTTACTTCTGACTTCTTGTCCTGGTATTCATCGTAACACTGGAGAGCTCTAGACATGGCAACAGCCACTGCTAAGAAAGTCACAATTCGTCCGTTGGATGATCGCGTTGTTGTGCAGCCGTTCGAGGCTGAGGAAGTCACTGCCGGCGGGATTGTGCTGCCCGAGGCCGCCCGCGAAAAGCCCAATCAGGGCAAAGTCGTAGCGCTGGGCCCCGGCAAACTGATCGAAAAGACCGGCGAGCGCGGGAAGATGTCGCTCAAGCTCGGCGACCGCGTGTTCTACGGCAAGTACAGCGGCACCGAGGTCGAAATCGACGGCGATACGCTCGTCGTCATCCGCGAGAGCGACGTGTTGGCGGTACAAGTGTGAGATTGATGAATGATGAATGATGAATGCAGAAACTACCGTCCGTGAGGTGTTTACCTCACTGACGGTGCATGAATAGTCGTGCTGCTTGCGTTGCGAGTTTCTGCATTCAGCATTCCGCATTCTGCATTACAAGCGACCAAAGGGAGCGCTAGATGCCAGCTAAGCAACTGTTGAATCAGGAACGGGCCCGCGCCGAATTGCTGGACGGTGTCCGCCAACTCAGCCGCGCGGTCAAGTCCACGCTCGGCCCTGTCGGACACAATGTCCTGCTGCAAAAGTCGTGGGGCGCGCCGCGCGTCACCAAGGACGGCGTAACCGTCTCCAAGGAAATCGACCTGCCCGATCCGTTCCGCAACATGGGCGCGAAGCTCGTCAACGAAGTCGCCAGCAAGACGTCTGACGTCGCCGGCGACGGGACGACAACCGCCACCGTTCTCGCCGAGGCCATCCTCGCCGAGGGTATCAAGCACATCACGGCCGGCGCCGCACCGATGGCAGTGAAACGCGGCATAGATAAGGCCGTTGAAATCGCCGTCGAGTGCATCAAGAAACAGGCCGTGGCTGTCAAAGGTAAGGACGACATAGCCAAGGTCGGCACAATCAGCGCCAACGGCGACAAGGAAGTCGGCAAGATGCTGGCCGAGGCGTTTGCCAAGGTCGGCAAGGACGGCGTGGTCGAGGTCGAGGAAGGCAAGAGCACCGAGACCACCTGGGAGCATGTGGAAGGCATGGCCTTCGACAAGGGCTTCATCTCCCCGTATTTCATCACCGACCCCAACGCGCTCGAGGCCGTTCTTGAAGACCCGGCCATTCTCATTTACGAGAAGAAGATCGGCGCGCTGCGCGATCTTCTGCCCGTGCTCGAGAAGACCGCCAACATCGGCAGACCGTTGCTGATCATCGCTGAAGATGTCGAGGGCGAGGCGCTGGCGGCGTTGGTCGTGAACAAACTGCGCGGAGTGCTGAAGGTGGCCGCCGTCAAGGCGCCCGGCTTTGGCGATCGGCGCAAGGCCATGCTCGGTGACATCGCCGCCCTGACCGGCGGTACGTTTATCAGCGAGGACCAGGGCCTGAAACTCGAGAGTGTCACGCTCGACATGATGGGCACCGCCAAGCGCGTGGTGATCGACAAAGACAACACCATGCTCATCGAAGGGGCCGGCAAGAAGAAAGAGATCAACTCGCGCATCGAGCAGATTCGCAAGCAGATCGAGAAGACCACCAGCGACTATGACGGCGAGAAACTCCAGGAGCGCCTGGCAAAACTCACCGGGGGCGTGGCGCTCGTGAAGGTCGGCGGGTCCACCGAGATCGAGGTCAAGGAACGCAAAGACCTTGTCGATGACGCTTTCCATGCCACCAAGGCCGCCGCCGAAGAGGGTGTTGTGGTCGGCGGGGGCGTGGTATTCCTGCACGCGATCAAGCCGATCAACGACGCGCTGCGCACCATCGAAGGCGACGAGCGGCTCGGCTACCAGATCATCGCCAAGGCCCTCGAGTACCCGGCGCGGCAGATCGCCGACAATGCCGGCCAGGATGGCGGCGTGGTCGTGGATGAGATCCTGTCGCAGGGCAAGAACATCGGCTATGACGCGGCCACCGACGAATACGTCGATATGTTCACAGCCGGCATCATCGATCCGGCAAAGGTGGCGCGTGTGGCGCTACAAAACGCCGCCAGTGTGGCCGGCCTCATGCTCACAACCGATGTCCTCTGTACGGAGTACAAGGAGGACGCGGAGAAGAACGTTGAGGGCGCGACCCACTAGCCGCGCTGCAAGTACGGCAACCGCACGGCAGGGGCGTGGCTCACGCCCCTGTTGTCTTGTGACGTTCGGCCAGTTACGAGCGACCATGTGAGGGCCGACGAGACGCGCGACCGCGACAACAACGATGAGTACCGGTGTGGCTGAAAAGCGCGACTACTACGATGTGCTCGGCGTCGAGCGATCCGTCTCGCCCGACGAGATCAAGCGAGCGTACCGCCAGGCTGCGCTGAAGTACCACCCCGACCGCAACAAGGAGCCGGGGGCCGAGGAGAAATTCAAGGAGGCATCCGAAGCCTACGAGGTTCTCTCGGATCCCGAGAAACGGCAGCGCTATGACCGCTACGGCCATGCCGGGCTTGAAGGTGTCGGGCTGCACGATTTCTCGCACATGCGCGCCGACGACATCTTCAGCGTCTTCAGCGATCTGTTCGGCGATGCGTTTGGCGGAGCCTTCGGTGGCCGGTCACGCGCTACGCGCGGCGTCAGCGTCCAGACGGTGGTCGAGTTGGACCTCAAAGACGTCGCCACCGGTGTGACCAAGACGCTGCGCGTGTTGCGCAACGACTTCTGCGATGTCTGCGCGGGCAGCGGCGCCGAGCCCGGCACGGACCGCAAGACCTGCCAGACCTGCGGCGGGTATGGCCAGGTTGAGCAGCAGCGCTCGATGGGGTTTCTTGTCACGCGCACCGTGGTTGAGTGTCCGAATTGCCACGGCCGCGGACAGGTCATCGAGAAGGCCTGTCGCGCCTGTCACGGTTCCGGGCGCGCCAAGAAAGAGCGCGTGCTCAACGTCAAAGTCCCGGCCGGCATCCACGAAGGCCAGAGCATTCGCTTGCCTGGCGAGGGAGAGCCGGGTCCGCTCGGCAGCGCGCGCGGCGACCTGCTGTGTGTGGTGCGCGTGAAGGAGCATGAGTTTTTTGAACGGCAGGGTGACGACCTGATCTGTCGACTGCCGATCAGTTTCACGCAGGCGGCCCTGGGCGCCCAAGTGGATGTGCCGACGCTCACCGGTACCACGCCGCTGCGCATCAGAGCGGGCACGCAATACGGCGAGTTGTTCGAGCTGTCGGGCAAAGGGCTGCCAAACATGCGCAGCGGTCGTCGCGGGCGTGAAATCGTGCAGGTGATTATCGAGACGCCCAAGAAGCTCGCCGCCCATCAGAAGGAGCTTTTGCGGAAGTTCGCGGAGACCGAGGACAGGCACGTTTTGCCTGAATCGAAGGGGTTTTTCGAGCGTTTGAAAGACTATCTCACCGGTGCCGGTGATGATCAGGGTTAGCGGGATGACGGCGCATGCGGCATACATAATGAGAAGTGGCCGGCGAGCGCCAATGATCACTCGGACACCAACGGCCGCCACAAGGGGCGGCCACCGCGCCTGAGGAACACGAAGTGATGGACGACGCGAAATCGTCTGACCTTGAACAGGACACGAAGCGCGCGGCGGCGGATGACGTGTCGCCCGCGGAGCCGTCAGTCGAGGCGGAGGCGGGCGACGAGCCTGATCCGCTCGAGGCCGCTCGGCAGCGCTGTGCGAAGCTCCAGGACGAGAATATGCGTCTGGCCGCGGAGGTGCGCAACACACATCAGCGCGCCCAACGTGAAAAGGCGGACGCGCTCAAATACGCCGAGGCCGACTTCGCCCGCGAATTGCTCATCGTGCTGGACGATCTGGAACGCACGCTGCAATCGGCCAGGGACGGCGCTAATCAGGAGGCACTCGCCGACGGCGTACGCATCGTATACGAGCACTTCCTCAAAGTGCTCGATGGACGGCACATAAAGCCGATTGAGGCCGTCGGCAAGAAGTTCGACCCGCACTTCCACGAGGCGATGATGCAGCAGCCCAGCGATGACCATGAGGCTGGAATCGTGCTCCAGGAATTGCAGCGCGGCTATGTTATGCTCGGCCGCGTCATTCGCTCGACACGCGTGATTGTCTCCAGTGGCAAGGCCCCGGCCGATGCGGATACCGACGACAACGCGCCGGAGGAAGACTGATGCCAACGTATGACTATGCGTGCAGCGCGTGTGGCCACCAGTTTGAGGAGTTCCAGTCGATCACGGCACCCGTGCTGAAGAAGTGCCCGGTGTGTGGCGCGCGCAAGCTCGAACGCTTGATCGGGACCGGTGCCGGGCTCATATTCAAGGGTTCCGGGTTCTACCAGACCGATTATCGTAGCGAGTCCTACAAAAAAGCGGCCGAGGCCGAAAAAAAGACAGGCGAGCCCAAAACAGACGACAAGAAAAGCACCGCGGACAACAAGGCCGGCGCGACAACCGGCACCAATACGTCGAAAGCGGATGACTGACGACCGCTGGCAAGCCCAGCGCTTCGCCGCCGAACTTGACTAGCCCCGGGATTCCAGATACAAGCCCAAACGCCATGGCCGAGTCCAAGAACATCAACCTGGTGGTAATCACGCCCGAGCGCGAGGTTGTGCGCGAGACGGCAACCGCGGTGGTGATTCCGGCTCACGACGGCGAGATCGGCGTGTTGAACCTGCGCGCCCCCCTGATGTGCGAACTCGGCATCGGCCAGCTTCGCTACGAAACAGATGGCCACGCACGGCGGGTGTTCATCGACGGTGGCTTTGCCCAGGTACACGACAATGATGTGGCCGTCCTCACGCCCAATGCGCTGCTCGCCGAGCAGGTTACGGCGGAGGTGGTCGAAAACGCCCGGCGCGCACTGGACGAGGCCGACGTCGGCAGCGCCGAACGCGTTCTCCAGCAGCGCCGACTGAGCACACTCAGCGCACTGCAATCGACGAGCTAGGGCGTATCCCGGAAACACCCTTTAGCGCAAACGGCCTGCGAGGCGCAGTCCGCTACAGAATTGTCTATAGGACCTTTAGGCAACCCAGACCATGGCCCAACCGAAGCGTGGAAAACTGGTGGTGATCAGCGGCCCATCCGGGGCCGGAAAGACCTCGATCTGCAACGCGCTGCTTGAGCGCGTGCCCAACGCGCGTTGGTCGGTCTCGGTGACCACCCGGCCGCCACGCGGCCAGGAAAAGGACGGCGGCGAATATCGCTTCGTCTCGCGCGACGAGATCAACCGGATGATCGCGGCGGGCGAGCTGCTGGAACACGCCGAGTACGTTGGTCACATCTACGGCACACCGCGCCAGCCGGTCGAGGAAGCTCTGGAGCGTGGCGAGATCATGGTGATGGAGATAGATGTGCAGGGCGGGGCCCAGGTCGCCGAGCAGATGCCCGAATCGCTGCGTGTTTTCGTGCTGCCGCCGACCATGGAGACGCTTCAGGCGCGCCTGGCGGGCCGGCACACGGAATCGGAGGCCCTGCAACACAAGCGGCTGGAGGAAGCCGACGGAGAGATCGCGTTTGCCCGCGGCAGCGGTCACTACCAATACTTCGTGACCAACGATATACTAGAAGAGACTATCAGCCGCGTTATAGACATTATCAGCTAGGGAACAGGTACGGTATGCTCCATCCACTGCTAAGCGACGATGTAATTGCCCAGGTCGGCGGCCGATTCAAGTTCACCGCTTTGATTCAGAAGCGCTGGCTCGAAATCATGCAGGGCGCGCGACCGCTGGTCGATCCGACGGGCAAGACCGACATGGAAGTTGTGATCCAGGAAATCGCCGAAGGTAAGATCAAGATTGACTACGAGGCTTCAGGCCTTGCCGACGTCAAACCCACCTGATCAGACCCCACCAGCCGAACCCAGCCGGCAGCCCGCACTCAGCGGCTACGAAGTCGTGATCTGTGTAACCGGAGGCGTGGCGGCCTACAAGACCGCCGCCCTCGTCTCGCACCTGGTGCAGCGCGGCGCGGGCGTGACGGTCACCATGACGCGCAACGCCCGCCGCTTCGTCGGACCGCTCACTTTTCGCGCGCTCAGCGGGCGGCAAGTGCATACCAGCATGTGGAAGCCCGTGGGCGACTCCAACATGCAGCATCTCGCGCTCAGCGAGCGCGCCGACCTGATCGTGGTTGCGCCGGCGACCGCCAACGTTATCGGCAAGCTCGCCGGGGGGATCGCCGACGATCTCGTCAGCACACTGCTGCTCGGCGCGGATTGCCCGGTGCTGGTGGCGCCGGCCATGAACACCCGCATGTGGCGGCACCCGGCCGTGCAGCGCAACGTTACACTGCTGCGCGAGAGAGGCACGCTGCTGGTCGGACCGGAGGACGGCTGGCTGGCGTGCGGCGGCGTGGGGCCGGGGCGCATGAGTGAGCCCGAGCACATTCTCGATGTCGTTCAGCAGCAACTCCGCTCGCAGCCACCGAGACACGCGAATGAGCACTCGTAGCGGCCGACGTTCTCGTCGGCCGTCCGACGCCGACAAGCACCCGACGCGTATTTTGATCACCGCCGGCCCGACGCGCGAGTACCTCGACCCGGTTCGCTACCTGTCCAATGACTCCTCCGGGCAGATGGGGTTCGCGCTGGCTGAGGCGGCCGTGCGTCGCGGTCACGCGGTGACGCTGGTACACGGTCCCGTGGCGCTGACATTGCCGCCCGGCGTACAGCCGATCGCCGTCGTTTCCGCACGCGAGATGTGGCAGGCATGCCGCAATGTCTGGCACGACCACGACTGTCTCATCATGGCCGCCGCGGTCGCGGATTATGTGCCCGCACGTGTCATGCCGCACAAGCGAAAGAAGACCGGCCGCGAGCTTTCACTCATACTCAAGCAGACGCCCGATATCCTCGCGCGCCTGAGCCGCACGCGCCGCAAAGGTCAAACCGTGATCGGCTTCGCGCTCGAGGATCGCCAGCCGCGCCGTAACGCCGAGAAGAAACTGCGCGAAAAGGGCCTCGATGCGATCGTGCTCAACGCACCGGCCGCGATTGGCACGGCGCGCAGCCGCGTTGAAGTGCTCGCACGCGGCGGCGAGTGGCAGCCACTGCCGTTGATGAGCAAGCGCCAATTGGCCCTGCGCCTCATGAGGATGGTCGAGCGGCTGAATCGCCAGTAATCCGGCCCGACGCAAACAGAAGTAACCGCCGCGGCCAGCGTCCATTGCCAGCCGCGGCGGTATTGGTGGGCCACACACCCACCCGACCCAAACTCTGTGTATCCACAACGGCCGACAGCAGGGCCAACCGCAGGATCTCTCGCGCGAAGCCTCCTCGGGCACACCGGCGCTGGAGCACGGCCGACTCGGGGGTCGGCTACTACGCTCGATGGGGAGGCGGCGCTAGCTGTCCGGCCCGCGCGTGGTTAATGACTTCTCCGCGAGCGGCAACTTCGTTTGCCACTGGGCAGCCTGATCAGGTTTGTCCCATGCATCATACAGAGCAACCACGTGTCTAAGCACGGTGCGGGTATCGGAGAACGCATCGCCGCGCGACTGGTGCAGTGCTTGGTAGGCGCCAAGCAGCAGCGGCTCTGCCTCGGCAAAGCGACCCTGTTCGACCAGACAGCGCCCGAGCCAGCCCTCGGCGCGCCCGATCCGCCAGCGATCGCTGCTCGCCAGATTCAAGCGACTCAAGCTCGCGCGCGCATTGCGCAAAGCGTCCTCAGCCTCAGCCAGCTTGCCTTGCTCGACCAGGATGCACCCGAGCGTGCGCAGAGCCTCGGCCGTGTTGAAGTGATCGTCGCCGCGCAACTTACGCAAGGCGGCAACCGCGTCGCGCGCCAATTCCTCGGCTTCGTCGAGCTCTTGTAATTCCGCCAACGTGCCCGCCAGGTTCGTCCGCGCCTGACTGGTGTTGAGACTCTCGTCTCCTTCCAATTCGCGGTAGGCCCCCAGCGCCACGCGGTACTCGTCGGCGGCGGTTGCCGGGTCTCCACTCCACGAACACATGACGCCAAGCGCGTTGTGCGCTGCGGCGGTCGCGGGCGATGCGGGCCCCTGCTGCTCGCGAGTGATTTCGAGCGCCTCGCGATACAGAGGCACGGCATAAGCGGGATAGCCGGCGTTGGACAGCCCGGCTCCCCAGCTTGTAACGACTGACAACATCTCTGCACCTCGATTGCCGAACTGATCCCTGATATCGCCGAGCGCCTGCTCGGCAAACGCCGCCGCTTGCCCATCCCGCCCCGCTGCGTGCAGCGTCGCAATGTAGCGCGTCGCATAGTCCGGCCGGTCGCCGGCATAGCTCGAGCCGACCAGGTCGAGTGCCTGCTTGCGGAGTTCCAGGGCCTGCTCGATATCGCCGTTCTGCTGGCAGGCCTCGGCGAGCGTATCCACATACGCGGCGACTTTGTGTTCGGTCAGCTCGTTGCAACGCCGACTGAGCCGCAGCGCAACGTCGGTGTATTGCTTGCCGTAGACATCACTGGTCAGCAGCGCCCATGAGAAGCTGTTAAGTTGATGGGCGTTGTCGGACCACTGTTTCAGAAGCTCATCCGCCAGCGCCAGGGCCTGGTCGTGGTCTCGTTTGTGTATGGCGAGAACGTCGAACTTGCCGCGCAGTAGGTCCGGATCACCGGGCCGCTCGGCCAGCATGCGGTCGTAGATCCGTCCCGCCGTCTTCCAATCTCCTGCAGCCTTGGCGCGAGAGAGCTTGTTCTTGACGCGCTCTCTGGCAATCGCTTTTGCAACCACCTCGCCCACGTCAGGAATCCCGGTCACCGCAGCGGTCAGGCGCAGCAGTTGATCGGAATGCGTCACCATCACCGACGCAACCGTATCGGTCATCGGCGCGATGAACTGCTCCATCTCGGCAACTTCGCGCGCCGACATGTACAACTTGCCGATCTCGGCACAGCGCGCGGGATGCATAAACGCCGCGAAGCTCGTGTGGCCATTCAGGCGCGCCACCGGTTCCTCGAAAGCCGGCTCATCGAGCACCGACTCCCCCTTCATCGCCGCAATCGAGCGGGCCATCGCCGACTCGGATGTGCCGACGAGCAGGTGGTGCCCGGCGGTGGCGAAGAAGACGGTCACCTTGTCCTCGAAGCTGTAGCTCTGCACACTGACGCCGTCGATTTTGTGGGTTTGGCCGCGCATGCTTGCCGCACCCGACGCCAGGCTGCCCAAGCCGAGGATCTGGTTCCAGAGCACTCGCGACATCTTCGGATCGTTGACCGTTATCACCAACGCGATGTCGGGAATCGGCTCGTCTCCGCGCGGCTTGGCTTCAGTAGGTGGCAGGGCGGCCAATGCCACGCCGTTGATGTTCGCGAAGATCTCCCGTCCAAGATCGAGATACGTCACGATCGGCCGGCCTTCGCGCTTGATCGGCGGCAGGGCGTCATAATCCTCGGGCGCGTGGTTCAACGCTCCCGCGACGACAAAGGCCGCATCCGGCGGGATGCAGCGCAGCGTCTCGGGGTCGATGGCCGGTCCGCGCAGGAAGTTGTACACCAGGTTGTGATGGTCCTTGTCCAAACGCAGGCTGAGCTCGAACAGCAACCCCCGGTCACTGAGGTCGAAGCGCCCGCTGAACGAGCGCAGACTGCCGATGTCCAGCAGGGCCTGCACGGTCGCGAGCTCCGGCTCCTGGGCGGCGGCCGCTGTGAGCATCGCGTTGATCATCGGCATAAGCGGCTTGGGATTCACAAAGAAGAGCAGCAGGGCGTCATCGTGGCCCGGCCGGATGTCGTCCAGATCGCGGTTGGTCGCCAATGACTCCGTGTCATCGCCGGCAAGCCGTGCGAGCACCTCTTCGATCTGCATTTCGGTCGTGCTGACAATGACGAGCCGCGCCGTCAGTGTGACGAATACCTTTTCGTCGACGCGATAGGTGGCGAAACCCCCGATCGGGCTGACCGGCTCGGCGGCAACGGGGAGCGCCGACTCGATAGCGCTGCGCACCAGATCAATGTTGCCGGGGTGAAAGACCAGCACACCCGATGGCATCTGCGTCATCGGGTCGAAACCGGTAATCGCAACGGCCGCCCCGCGCACACCCAGCAGGGTGTCGATCACCGCCGGCCGGATCGCGATCTGGTCGGCGGCCGGGGCCCCGCCATTCTCATCGGCCAGCAGACCGAGTTGACCAAGCAGCTTGCGGACCCGCTCGCCCGGTCGGTTCATCTCGACATATGCCAGCGGTGCGGGCGGCATCAGGCGCGTGAAATCCTGACACGCCAGATCCTCGCGGCAGATCGCCAGCCGTGCGCGTGCCTTGGCCTGGATTCCCGGTGCGGCCTGGTCGGCGCTGGTGACTTCTCGATACAAATCCGCCGCGGCCGCGTAGTCTTGCGCGACCGTTTCCAGGTAATACCCTTCGTAGAACTTGTCGGCGGGAGTTTTCGCTCCGGCGACCGGTAGACCGGCGGCAAGGACAACGACTCCCACGGCGACTAATCGCGGTACGGTGGTTCGCGGCGACATGACTGATTCTCCGGTTGATCTGGTGACTGTGATCTGTATTCAAAACGTGTGCGTTGTGCCGGCGCGTGACTTGCGCACGGCCCGCAGCGCGCTCGATTCGGCAACACGCGTACTGGTATTCGGCCGCCGCAAGCCAGTATTCGCAGTCACGTGTTTCAACCTGTGGTACGTTGCCGCTCGCTCAGGCGACAATTGCCGACAATTGACAGGCTGCGCCCCGCCGGCGGCCCACAACCGCCCGGGGTCCGCCGGGGCGCGCCGTGCGAACGTGCTACAATGTGCCGAACACGCACCCGGGAGTTGTCATGCGTTTTCGACACGCCGTGCTGACGAATACGTGCTGGTTGGCAGCGCTGTTGATAGCCCCGACGGCACCTGCTGACGAGGGCGACGTTCTGCGGCATCTGAAGTCGTTTTTCGACACCGAAAACGCCACCCGCCGCGCGCGAATCGTCGAGCTCATCGAATCCGATCCGGCTTACAGCCGTAGCACGCTCAGCGACTGGCTGCACCGGGCCGGCCTGTTTGAGGACTACGAGCCCGGGCAGCATCGCATCCAGTTGCCGGTACCTGATACCAACAAGAGCATGACGGTAGCTTTGCGCATCCCGCCGGGTTACGACCCGCAACAGGCCTGGCCACTGATCTATGCCTTGCATGGCCAAGGTGGCACCGGGGAGTGGATCATTGGCTACTATCGGCAGGCCCTCGGCACGGCGGCGGACCGGTACGTCATTGCAGCGCCGGACGGCTACACCGAGACGCGCGTTGACCTGGGGCGTCCTCCACTGTTCCAACATCGCGCGCTGCTGCGCGGCATCAAGCAGCTCATCAACATCAACAGCGACCGCGTGTATGCCACCGGCTATTCGATGGGCGGGCATGCCAGTTGGGCGCAAGCCGTCGTAATGCCGGAGGAGTTCGCCGGTGTGATGCCGATCGCCGGGTGTTTAAATCTCCCACGCGACTTTCTTGCCGACATCTTCTTACAGAATCTCTCAAATACGTACGTCTTTGCGACCTGGGGGGCCCACGATACGCTTGGGGCGAATCATCAGCAGAGCCCGACCGGAGGTATCGCGGGGGCAAACCAGCGTATCACCGCGGCGGCTGACGGGCTGGGCCTGCCGGTCGCGTGGCATGAGTTCCCTGACGGCGCGCACAGCAACATAGACCCGCCGCGCGACGCAATGCGCAAACTGCTCACGCGCCGCCGAACCCAGTATCCGCGTACGGTCGACAAGCGCTTTCGTGCGCCGGCCGAATCGCATTGCCACTGGCTCGAGGCCGATGATTGGGTTGGTAACGTGCTCGGCGGGGAAGGCGTGATCCAGGTCGTATTCACCGCCGAGGAAAATCCCCAGGACCCGAACGACTACCAGGCCGCGTTCATCCGCACCATCACCGGGCGCGTCGCCCGACTTACCGGCAAGGTTGACGGGCAGAAAATAGCCGTGGCCCGCAAGAAAGTCCGTCAGGTCACAATCTGGGTCGGCGACGGCATGATCGACTGGGACGAGCCGGTGGAAATCTACGTCTCGGGCAAACGAATCTTCAACGATCGCCTGGAGCCCGATCTGTACGTCTGCCTGCTGCAAGCCGTACGCACGTACGATTTTGATCGTTTGCGTTGGTCGGGCGTGCGTTACGAGTCGGGCAAGAAGCCGCTGGTCGTGAGCAGGCGGACCAAGTTCGCGCCCTTACCCAGCCAGCCGCACTGAACGCGAAAGCGGCGGGAGTAGCGTCATTCAAACCACCATCCGTACTATGTCGGTTGCGGCGCGCGGACATTAGTGGTCCGGGCGGCCACGGCGGCGTAGATGCGTTTGGCGCCCGCCGCACGCAACACCTTCGAGACCTCGTGCAAGGTCGCCCCGCTGGTAACGAGGTTATCCACAATGCAGACCGACATGTCGCCCACATCGTGCCGCCGGCGCATGCCGAAACAGCCGGCGACGTTCTCGAACCGCTGCGCCACGGTTGTCGCACGCACCTGGCTCGGACCATACTTGACCCGCCGAACCGCATTCATCACCGGAATGCCGATCCGCTTCGAAACCTCGGCGGCCAGCACGGTGGCGTGGTCACACGGGCGTTGCCATCGACGAATCCAGTGGCTGGGCACTGGAACCAGCGCGTCCAACTCCCCGGTCCAGGGCCGTCGGCGCAACGGCCGGGCCAGCATGTCCGCCAGATAGCGGGCGCAACCCTCACGCCCGGCATACTTCAGCTTCAAAAGTGGGCCGCGCAAGACGGCGTCATAGGCGCCGATGCGTACAATTTCGGCGACGTTCCAAAACCGCTCCTTCCGGCAGCCGCCACACCCGCCGTCATACATGGTCTCCGGGCGAGCGCTTCGGGCGCAGCGCGGGCAATACGACTGCACCGCCCGGGCTTCGAGCGCATCGCGCGCCTCCGGGCTTACCTGGCCGGTGCCGGACGGCAGCCACTCATTGCTGATTACACATGTTTGCGGCAGGGCGGCATCGAGCAGGCTGTGACCCGCAAGCCGCACAAAGCGGGAAAGTGAGAGGATTGCGGGCCTGATCAGGGTTCGGCTTCCTCATCCGTGGGATCGTTTTCCGGCGACGATGCGGGAGTGAACGGCACCGCGCGGGGCGTAGAGCCGGCGACCGTCTGGATTTTCTGGATGCGTTGCTCGACCGTATCGAGGATTTTGCGGCAGTGCGCGGCCAGTTTCATGGCTTCTTCATAGCGCGAGATCGACTCCTCGATGCCGATCTCACCCGACTCCATGCCCTCGACAATCTCGTCGAGGCGTTGCATGGCTTCTTCGAAGCTGGGACGTTTTGAGGACTTTGCCATGGTACTCGCTTCCGCCACTGGCTCTGCCGCCCGCATGATCACCGTTTGGCGATCGCGGTCAAGGGCTCCGTCGGGAGCGCACGGGCGGTTTTTGGCTTTTGACATCGGCCCCGGTTCACAAGATACTTGCCGGTCGCAAGCGCTCCGGCGACTCCGGATTGCGTGTGGCGGTGCGCGCCGCAGCGGAGTCACCGGAAGTCGGGCGGTGGATATTCGCGTGAAGGAGTATGGCGCATGGCTGGTCGACCAGCGAGCCGCGGCGGCGGACTTACCGGTTTGCATTACGGACTGATCGCGTTCGTGATCGTGAGCGTGCTCTCTCTCGGCGCGTTTATCCTGCAATTGACCCAAAACAACAAGCTCAAAGACCAGGCCGATCAAGTCCAGACTCAACTGGACGAGTATGGCCGGGCGCCGCAATTCTATCGCGACGAAGCCCGGAACCGGCGCACAAAGGTCTTCACGGTGATGGACGGCTATCTGCAGGGCTACGGCATGCTCATCAACGGGACCGAGCAGGCCGTGTTCCCCTCGGTCAAGCACCAGGCCGACCGGGCGATCGCCAACGCCGCCCGTATGCACGAGGGCTTGATCAACCCCGGTGACACGCTTATCGGTGGATTCAGCCGGCTGTCCAGCCTGCTGGCCGAAGAGCGACGCCGCAGTGGCGATCTGGCCCGGCAGCTTGCCGACGCCCAACAGAAGGTTGTCGATCTCACCGAGCAGGCCAAGGCCATCGGCGACGAGTTTCAGGAGGAAGTCGAAGGGCTCAAAGAGCGCGGCGCTCAGCTCGAGCAGCAGCACGCGACGGCCTTGTCCGAAACCGAGGGCTCGCGCGACGCCCTGCAAGATAACCTCGACCGGGCCACCCAGGCCTTGCAGCAGATGCGCGTTGAGATCGAGCGCGGCGGTCAGGTCAAAGACCGCGAAATCGCCCGCCTCGACGCTCTGGTCGAAGACCTGCGGCAGAAGATTCTCGAAATCCAGCCGCCCGGACTCGATCCCCAGGCGATCCTGACCAAGGCCGACGGCAAGATCCTGCGGGCCATCCCCGGCAGCGAACTCGTGTACATCAACCTTGGCGAGAACGACGGACTCAAGGTCGGCATGGGCTTTGAGGTTTTTTCGCCCGTTGACGTGCCGCGCGGCGTGCGCGGCAAGGCTTCGTTAGAGATCGAATCGATGATGCCCGACACCGCCGAGTGCCGTGTCACACGCACCACGCCTTCCCACCCGATTATCGAGGGCGATTACGTTGTGAACATCGCGTTTGAGCGGAATCGGCTGCCCAAGTTCGTGGTCCGTGGTGATTTTGATCTGGATTACGACGGAACGGCCGACGCCGGCGGCGGGCGTGAGACAGTGATCAACATGATCCGGCAGTGGGGCGGGCAGGTCGTCGACGAACTGGATGAGACGACTGACTTCGTCATCGTCGGCACGGCGCCATTCGTACCGGACCTGCCGCCGGGTGAAGAGGCCACACCAGTGATCATGGAGCAGGTCGAAGCCCGGGCCCTCGATCGTTCGAGCTTCAACGAGTTGATCGACCGTGCCCGCGCCACATACGTGCCGGTGATCACGCAGAGCCAGTTCCTGTTCCTGATCGGCTACGCCGGCGATGGGCTGGCTAGCGGGTAGAGCGGCCGGCCTCGAAGCGAAATACGCAGTCGAATAGCTCTGCGCCAATGTGCCGGGCGACCGCCTCGTCCTTGACGACCGCGGTCCACAGGGCGTCACACTGAAAGCCTGCCCGGTAATTGCTTTCGATGGATCGCCCCATTCCGTGCAGGATAATCAAGTCCGCGTCGGCCGACGTCGCCACACATTCAGCCGTAAGATTGGTAAGGTCTATCAGCGGGGCCCGGTTGCCGGTTGCGACCACGCGCAAACGCGGATCGGCAAACGCCGCATCACTCTCAGCCGCCTGCCCGATCAGTGCAAGCAGTTCATCCGCCGTGATATCGTTCAGGGCCGCCAGCGAATTGGCCGCCAATGTCACGCGCGCCCCGCTTTGCATCAGCATGCGCGCGAGCGGCAGGCAACCCAGGACAATATCCCCCCCGGCGTTATCGACGAAGAACAGCACGTGGCGGTAAGCGGCGCGCGACGCAATGCGCCGCTGCCAGTTGTCCAGATCATCGCGAAACCACGGACGCGCCGGGAGCGACACCAGGCTGTGCCAGAAATCCGCCTCGCCGCTGTTGTACCGCTCCACGGTCGGCATTGAACCCAGGTCAAAGATGTTCCCGGCCAGCAGGCCTTCCACCAGACGCGCCGGACGCTCGGCGGGCGGCATGGCGTCGATTTCGGCCAGCAGGCGCGGCAGTAGCGCCAGCGCCGCCGCATTCTCACGCTCTTTAACGCGTTTGAATGGATCCGGGAACCCATGCCGCACCAGCAGTTCCTGGCGCAGTTCGTCAAGCATCAGAACATCCAGCCGACCGAAACGGGCCGGCGCATCACGCAACGAGTTCATCAGGGCCACATAATCCCGACGCAACGCCGCCAGTCGCTCATCGTCGGCATCGGGATAGCTCGCGCTGATCATCTCCATCTGCACGTCCAGGTGCGCTATGAAATTCTCTATCCAGTAGTCGCGGCCGGCCGCATCGGTGACCAGATCCCAGTCACACGGCCGGTAGTTCTCTCTGTCCAACAGTTGCGCGAGCGTCGCCAAGGCCTGGTCCGTCCGATTGTCGGCCGCTATGAACCGCCCAAGTCGTATCATGTATTCAACTCGGCACTACAATACCAGCCATGATCACCCAAGACGACTATCGGCGGATGGACGAATGGTTGCGTAGATATTCGCGGCCGTTGCTGGTTTCTCACCGGCGGGCTGACGGTGACGCGCTGGGCGCGTTGGCCGCAATAACACGCGTGCTGGCAAAGCGCGGTCAGGATCCGCGCGCGACGCTCTTCGATGACTTCCCGGCCCGCTACGAGTTGTTGCGCGACGCGGTTCCCTGGTGGCTCTGGGAAGATGTGAGCGCGGAGGTGGCCAGCACATGCGACGCACTGATCATACTGGACACGTGTGCGCTGGCGCAGCTTGAACCGGCCGGCGGACTGCTCACCGCCCCACCACCAACGCTGGTAGTCGATCATCACGCGACCGCCGATTCAATCGGAACACGGTCGGAGGATCTGCGGTTGTGCGACGTTTCCGCCGCCGCTACCTGCGTACTGCTGGCCGAATGGGTGGAGACCGTCGCGGCGCCGTTGGATGATCAGATCGCGACGGCCCTCTACGTCGGCGTTGCCACCGATACCGGCTGGTTTCGTTATTCAAACACCGACGCGCGGACGTTGAGAGCCGCGGCGACCTTGATTGATGCCGGCGCGGATAGCCAGCACATTTACCAGGGCGTACACGAGCGCGAACCGCGTGCCAAGTTGGCCCTGATGGGCCGATTGCTGTCGTCGATGGAACTCATGGCCGACGGGCGGCTGGCTGTGCTGCGGCTGCGCCTGGCGGATTTCAGCGCGGCCGGCGCCGACCACAGCATGACCGAGGATCTGGTCAACGTCGCATCGACACTGGCCGGGCTCGAGGCCACTATCATGTTCACGGAACACGCCGACGGGTCCGTACGCGTTAATCTGCGCAGCAAGCGGTGGCTCGATGTGGCGGCGATCGCGCGGCAATTCGGCGGCGGCGGCCATCACCGCGCCGCCGGCGCCACTCCACCTGGAAACTGGGATGATGTGGTGCCGCGCGTGATTGCGGCGACAACTCAGGCCCTGGAGAACCACCCCGCGGCACAGGCAGACACTAATGCCGACTGACCAAACTCACGACCAAACGCCACGGCATGAATGCCCCGCCATTCGCGTCACCATGATGCCCCGCGACACCAACGCCCACGGCACGATTTTCGGCGGCGTATTGCTGAGCTATATCGACCAGGCCGGAGCCATTGGTGCGCGGCGGCACACGTGCGCGCGCGTCGTGACCGTGGCGATGGATGAAGTCGTCTTCCACGAGCCGGTCTTCGTCGGTGACGTGCTGAGCTTCTACGCCACGGCGGTGCGGACCGGGCGCACGTCAATCACCATCCGTGTCGATGTCGAAGCTGAGCGGTTCGATCGGCCCGGCAAGTCCATACGTGTAACCACCGCCACACTCGTGTTCGTGGCGGTGGATGATGATCGCCGGCCGATCCCGATCAGAGGCGATGCGCCGCCTCTGGACGCGGCCCCCTGAACACGCGGCAGATTGGACGTGGGTTATCCCGGGACGCCGGTATCGGGCATGAGGCGGATGTCAGCGCGTCAGTGAGCGGGCCGCCTCGCGGAGCAGTTCTTCGGTTTCTTCCCAACCTATGCACTCGTCGGTGATTGAAACGCCGTATTTCAGCGCGGCCGGGTCGTCTCCCAGTTTCTGATTGCCCGCGCAGAGGTTGCTTTCCAGCATGGCACCGATGATGCGTGGATTGCCGGCTTGGCGCTGTTCGATCACGTTACGCCAGACACGGCCCTGGTTTGCACACTTTTTCTCGGAGTTCGCGTGACTGACATCGACCATCACGACATCGGGCAACCTGGCCTTACGTAGAGCCTCGAGCGCGACTGCGACATTGGCGGCGTCATAGTTCGGCCCGCGCGTGCCGCCCCGGAGAATCAGATGCCCCCACGCGTTGCCACGCGTGCGGATTGTCGCGGTGCGTCCGTCCTCATCGATGCCGAGAAAACCGTGCGCGTGGCGCGCCGAATTCATGGCGTCCAGGACGATTTGCAGGTTGCCGTCGGTACCGTTCTTGAACCCCACCGGCATCGACAGGCCGCTGGCCATCTGGCGGTGGGTCTGCGATTCGGTGGTGCGCGCGCCGATGGCCGACCAACTGATCAGGTCGGCGATGTACTGGGGTGAAATCGGCTCGAGCATTTCCGTACCGGCGGCGACGCCCGTTTCCGCCAGCGCCAGCAGTATTCGCCGCGCCTGGCGAATCCCCAGGTCCATATCGAACGTCCCGTTCAGGTGCGGGTCGTTGATCAAGCCTTTCCACCCGACGGTTGTGCGTGGCTTTTCGAAATAGACCCGCATGACGAGAAAAAGCCGATCGCAGACTTCACGATGCAGCTCGGCCAGGCGGCGTGCGTACTCGATGGCAAGGCCCTCGTCGTGGATCGAGCAGGGCCCCACAATCACCAGCATTCTGGGATCGGTGCCGCTGAGAATCGACTTGATGGTCTCGCGGCTCTCGACGACCGTGCGGTTGGCTGGGACGGTCATGGGCAAATCGCGTTTGGCGTCACGCGGGGAAACCAGCGGCTCGGTCCGGGCAACGTTCAGATCCTGCGTCGGTTGCGGGGCCACAAAGCCACCGGCGCCCCAGCCGCCACCACCCGTAGCGCTGGTAGCACCCCAGCCGACTCCGGCTCTTTTACGTTTCGTACCCATCGATCCGCGGTACTCCAATGAACGTGTCGTGTCGCGACCGTCCAACAGGGCTGCCCGGACGCCGCCACACGCTATGCATGTTCGATTATTCCGCGATCACGCACCCATACAAGCGCCGCGGCGGTTTTCACGGCCGGCAACCGGTTATGAGGCGGAAATATACGCGTTTCTGGTCCGAATACTCCCATGCGTGCCGACCGGCTTGTCGGCAGACACGGAAGAGGGAGGTCTAACATGAAAGACCCGGGCATCGCCGCCGTCCTGAGCTTCTTCATCACCGGACTAGGGCAGATCTACAACGGGCAGATCTTCAAGGGCCTGCTCCTGATGCTGATCCAGATAATCAACGGATTCCTGTGCTTCCTGCTGATCGGATTCGTGCTGCTGCCGATCGTCTGGATCTTCGGAATCGTCGACGCCTACCGCGGCGCCATCAGCCGGGACGGACCACTTGTGCTCTAATCGCCCCGCTTTGAATCCAGGCGCTCAGCGCGGCGCCAGCTCACCGGCCTTTATCACGTCGCGGGCGATCACGAAACGCTGGATCTCGCTGGTCCCTTCGTAAATGGTGGTGACACGGGCATCACGGTAGAGCTGCTCAACACGAAACTCGTTTACGAAACCATAACCGCCATGGGCCTGCACCGCGCGATATGCCACGCGGTTCGCCATTTCGCTGGCATAGAGCTTGGCCATGGCTGATTCGCGCGTGAAAGGCTTGCCGGACTCCTTCAAGTCGGCCGCCTGTTCGAAGAGCAGTCGGGCGGCGGATATCTCGGTCTCGCTGTCAGCAATCATCCACTGGATAGCCTGAAACTCCGAGATCGGCCGCTTGAATTGTTCCCGCTCGCGCACATAGGCGACCATCAGATCGAGACAGGCTTCAGCGATCCCCGTGGCTTGGGCGGCTATGCCGATGCGCCCGCCATCGAGAGCCGATAATGCGATACTCAGACCTTGACCCGGCCGGCCCAACAGATGGTCGTCGGGCACGATGACATTCTCGAGACTGAGTTCGGCCGTCTCCGACCCGCGAATGCCCATCTTCCCGTGAATCGGTCGGCGCGTTACGCCATCCTGCTCGGCGTCCATGAGGAACATTGACAAGTCGCGAGCATCCTCGCGATAGCTGGTGCGCGCCAGCACGATGAACCAGCGACCGGTCATGCCGTTCGTGACCCACATTTTCGCGCCGTTGAGCCGCCAACCGCCGTCGACCTTCTCCGCACGCGTTCGCGCTGAGGCCGGATCGCTGCCACTGTTGGCTTCGCTGATCGCAAACGCGGACAGGTGCCCCCCGGTCGCCAGGCTCGAGAGCAGCTCGCCGCGATTGGCCTCAGTGGCGAACATCTTGATTGCTTCGCAGACCATCGAGTGAACGCTGACGGTTACGGCGACGGCGGGTGAGGCATAGGCCAATTCCCTGATGATGTGGGCATACGGCACCATCGGACACTCGATGCCGCCGTTGGACTCCGGCACGCGCAGCCCCATCAGCCCCAATTCGTACAATTGGGACAGTTCGGTGCAGCACGACGTCTCGGTGCGATCCCACTCGCCGTCGCGCGTGATCAGCTCGGCCCGCGCATAATCGCGCACCGCGTCGACCAGCAACTGGTGATCGTCTGTTAGCTCTGTTCCCATGATGACCCCGATCTCAAAAGACGCCCTGGCCCCGCATCCGCTTTGTCTGGAATCACAGATTGCCCGTATTATTGTACCCAACCAGCGCTCGAACCACGAGGCGCCAACCAAATCGAGGAAAACAGATGGTTCACACCGGGCAAATCGATGTCAAAACGCGCGGCAATGCGCACGTGATCGATATCAACGAGCAAGTTACCCGGATCGTCGGACAGTCGGGGATCAGGGCGGGTGCGGCGACCGTGTTCGTGATCGGGTCGACCGCCGCCATTACAACAACCGAATCCGAACCGGGATTGCTCACCCACGACCTGGAGGCGTTCTACGAGCGGATCGCCCCCGCGGATATTTACTACAAGCACGAAGAAACCTGGCACGACGACAACGGCCACGCCCACGTGCGCGCATCGGCGTTGGGTCCGTCACTCACCGTGCCGATCGTTGATGGGCGCCTGACGCTCGGAACCTGGCAGCAGATCATCCTCATCGACTTTGACACGCGCGGGCGCCAGCGCAAAGTCGTGGTGCAGGTCATGGGGGATTAGGTTTCGCACGCCGTGCCGCAGTTCCAGCAGATGTCGAAATTCGCCGGGTTGTGCTCGCCACAGGCCTGGCAGTCCCAGGCGGCGTGCGCGCCGCGCGCCGGGGCCGCTTCGTTCTTGCGCCGTTCGCGCTCCAGCAGCCAGAGCAGGTCGAAATAGAACTCGCTCGGCACACTCAGCCGCCCGCCAATCGCCGCACCGCCCGCGTGAATCTCGATTACCGAGCGCTCGTCGCTGAGCAGAAAGGGAATCAGCTCAGCTTCCAGCAGCATTCCCACCTGCGGGATTGTGAAGCGCCGACAAATACTACTGTGGACGCGAAACCACGGCGTTTTGGGCGGCGTGAGCTGGTCCGACACATCGCGCCCACAGCCCCGGCACGCCAGCGTCGGCGAATTATCCAGTGTGCAGCCGCAGGCCGAGCACAACATGCCGTATTCGGGAATCGGCAGCTCGTGTCCCGTGAACAGCGGGTCCCGCAGGCGCGTCCAGGTGCGGATCAGGGACGCCACGTCGATGATCGTGCCGCACTCCGGACAGCGGTGCGTCGGTAGTCCATAGAGCGGGTATTCACATTGGGGACATTGCAGTCCCCAGTCCGGGATGGGCAGTTGCTGGAGATCGACATCCATCGCGGTCACCGTGCATACAGCCGTCGGTGATTACGGCCGGCAGAGTTTCTCGAAGACTCCGATTGTCCGATCGATCTGCGCGCGGTCCACGTCAAGATGTGTGACGGCGCGGATATTTCCTGTCAGCTCGGTCAGGACGCGGATGCCGCTGTCGTGCAGTTTCCGGGCGAATGCGGGGCCGCCGCCCAACTCCGGCGCGACGCCGAAAATCACGATGTTGGTCTCGACGGTTTGCGGGTCGAGGCTGATGCCCGGCAGGGCGGCGATGGCGTCGGCGAGGCGCCTGGCGTTGGCGTGATCCTCCGCCAGGCGCTGCACATTGTGGTCGAGCGCATAGAGGGCCGCCGCCGCCAGCAGCCCCGCCTGGCGCATCGCACCGCCAAACATTTTGCGAAAACGGTGAGCCCGTTCGATGAAGTGCTCGGGGCCTGCGAGAATCGACCCGACCGGCGCGCCGAGGCCCTTCGAGAAACACATCGACACGCTGTCAACATGACGCGTGTAATCAGTCGGCGCACAGCCCTTGGCGACACAAGCGTTCATCAGACGCGCGCCGTCCATGTGGACATGCAGCCCGAGGCGCGTCGCAACCTCGCGAATCCGCGCCATACGTTCGACCGGCCAGATGCTGCCGCCGCCGCGATTGTTGGTGTTCTCCGCGATCACCATGCGCGAACGCGCGAAATGGTCGGATGGCGGCCGGTATGCAGCCTCAACGTCGCCCGCATCGAAGATGCCGCGCGGCGCGTGGAACAGGCGGAAGCTGCAACCGGCCAGCGCCGCCGGCGCACCGGTCTCATAGTTGTAGCTGTGGGTGGTTTCATCGATGATCAACTCGTCGCCGGGCTCGGTGGCACTGCGAATCGCCAGCGCATTGGCCATCGTGCCGGATGGAACGAATACGGCCGCTTCCTTGCCCAGCAATTCCGCACAGCGCTGCTGCAAACGGTTGACGGTCGGGTCATCACCGAGCACGTCATCACCGACTTCGGCCGCCGCGATCGCCGCGCGCATTTCCGCGGACGGCTTGGTGACGGTGTCGCTTCTAAGGTCGACGGTTCTATCCATGATTCACCGTATATGGAGTGCAGTGGGTTCGGAATGCCGGGCGCTGGTCCGCGATCAGGGCTGTCTGGCCGGAGCGGTACCTCTGCGCTGAGCCGCTTTCCAATTGCCGACGTATTGCTCGCAGCGCGCGATTTCCTTGAGCAACGCCGCGTGTACATCCTGGCGCATATCCGGCGGTCGCGTTGCCAGCCTGGCACGTTCGGTGCGCAGGTACTCCAGTGCCTCGTCGGCGCGGGCGTCACGCAGCATCGCCCCGCAAATCCAGGCATAGCCGGCCAGCCCGACTTCCGGTTTGCGCTCGATGGCCGCCATCCCGAGCGCGGCCCCGCGGACCGTTTCAGCCGGCTCCGTGGTAACCAGCAGACGCCCCCGCGCCGCCAGGCCTTCCGGCGTGTCGGGCCACCACAAGTCACCGGCGCGCTCGCGCATCGCCAGCGTCTGCTCAAACCGCCCGTCCCGCTGCACGAACATGAAGGCGTATTGCGAGCGGTATATGATGTGCCAGTCCTTGGCGTGCGCCACCGCGTTCATCAGGCGCATCGTTGCCGGCGTGCGGCGCAGCAAGACCATCTCCGTGCCCTTCGAAGCCAGCAATTCAACGACTTTGGACTCGTGTTCAGGCGGGAAGTTCAACAGCGCCGTGTAGAGCAGATAGTGCTTCTCGTCATAAACCTGCTGTGAGCGCCCGTCGATAAACACCTTCGCCGTCGGCGCGAAGAACATGATCAACCCGGCCTGCGTCCACTCCGCCATCACGTTTACAGACAGCTTGTTATGGCTGATGAACTCCAGCGCTTCCTGGGGCGTGTGATCGAAACGCGTGACACGCTCGAGCAGGTTGTAGTGGCGATCGGGTGGGTTGATCGTGTAAAGCTCGTGGCGGGCCAACTGGAATGTCCATTTTCCGAGTGCCACCGCCGCGATACATGCCGCAAAAACCAGCCCCGCGCGTGCCATTAAGCGCATCTGCGCGGACATCCGTCGCACGATCAACATGATCCAGGCGACCAGCGCCGGCGTGGAGAGGATGTAGAAAATCGGTGCGAAGCGGCGCGCAAACATCACCATGTACAACCCGCCGGCGACCGCGGCGATATCGAATAGGGTTAGTTCAGCCCCCAGGTACCATGGCCGCACGCTGCGCCGCTTGTTCTGCGCTCCAGCGCCGGCGAGCGTCGCTCGGTCCACCGCGAGCAGGATCAAGGCGATGACCGGCGCCGCCACCGCAATACCAAACGCGGTCCAGAAGCGCCCGACATGTGGGAAATTCGCGCTGAGATAGGGCGGCCGCCACTCGGAGACCTGCCTGAATACCTTGCTCTCGGTCACCAGCAACGGGTGCGTGAAATTATCGACGCCGTAGGGGCTGAGCACGATCCCCAGCACGGCGGTAACCAGCGCCAGCGCCACCACAACGCCCAATTGCCAGAGTGCGGTGCCGGGTTGGATGTCGAGTTGCCGGCCCCAGATGCCCCTGGCGATCCAGGGCAGCAGCGCACAACCCAGGAACATAACGATCAGCATATAGCCGAAGATGAAGCTGCCGTGCGCGTGCGTCCATGCCAGGAAATCCAGCAGGATGATGAGCAGCGGCCACCAGCGTCGGCGCTCTCCTTGTGACCACAGCGCCATCAGCGCCAGCCACAGTACGGAAATACAAGCGAACTGCGTGGTCGCGGGTCGGGCGCTGAGCCAGTCGCGCGTGGCAAAAGCAACCACCGCCGCTGCCAGCGTGGCGGCAAACCACGAACCGCAGCGCAGCCTGGTTGCCAGCAAAACGCTGACGAACGTGATCGCGCCAAGAAACCACGTGCCGTAAACGACCCAATCGGGGCCGATGTAGTCGTAGAGAATCCAGAAGTAGACGTGGCTCAGCCAGTTCTGATTGAACCAGGTGTCGCCGTTGAACGTGTAGCTGAAAGTGTCGGCAACGGGAAACTCCGGCTCGGAGAAGATGGCGCGGCCGGCGGCCAGACCGATCCAGGTGTCGGTCGAGGAGTGCACCTCCAGCACCCCGTGCGCACACGCCACCACAAACAGCAGGATGACGCCGACTTGCAGATACTTGAGATACCCCGGAAGGGGGACGGCTGACGGCGGCTTTTCGAGTGCCTCGCGCTCGGGCGCGGCGGTCGGCCGCGTGCCCCGTGAGCGTTTCTTTTCCGGGCGGGCCAAGGGAGACTCTCCGTCGCACAGCAGATCAGTCGCCAACACGCTGGGCAGGCTGGGTGTTACGTGGCAAACCCACCAACTCCGCTTCAGTGCGGGGCCGTGCCAGGAGCCCCATTTGGCCCGGCGCGATACGACCTGATGATTGCCGAAGGAGGGACTCGAACCCTCACCCTGTTGCCAGGACGGGATTTTGAATCCCGCGCGTCTGCCAGTTCCGCCACTTCGGCGCCAGACCAGCTATGTTAACTTACGCGCCGCCGACGTTCAATCCGCGCGCCGGCGCCGAACATGCCTACTCGCCATCGTCGTCGGGTATCGCGCGCGACGGCCTGGAGGGCTCAGCCGACTGCAACTCGGTTGTCTGCGGGATCGACCGGTCGGGCTCGTAAGTCAAGGCGACGATGACTCCAACCGCGATGAGAAGGATGATGATAGCCAGTATCATTAGCTGAATGGTCTTGTTCATTCCTGTGCTCCGCCAGCGCTGGCGCCTCAAATGTCAAGATTCTTCACGTGTATCGCGTTGGTCTCGATGAATTCCCGCCGGGCTTCCACGTTCTCGCCCATCAGAATGCTGAAGATACGATCGGCCTCGACGGCGTCGATATCGGCCTGTTCCGGGTCGTCATCGGTTTCGCCGACGATCACCTTCAGCAATACGCGGTTCTCGGGGTCCATCGTGGTTGCCCACAACTGCTCCTTGTTCATCTCACCGAGACCCTTGAAGCGGCGCAGCTCCCAGCCGTGCATGCCGATCGCGCGGATACCGGCGGGGAGCCCGCGCAGATTGTCCAGCTCGCGCGGCTCCCGCTGCTGATTGCGCACAACGAAAATGGCCGGCGTCAGCTCGCCGGTGATCTGTTCCTCGCGCCGCAGGAACAGGTCATCGACCGTGCAGGAGTAGTCACCCAGCCGCTGAAAACTCTCCTCCAGCGCGCGTGTCTCGGGCAACTCGTTCTTCACGAACGATGTGCCCTCCGACGTGTGGCGCTCCTTGAACTCGTCGTACTCCTCCAACGCGTAGAAATAGTGCTCGCTCTCGGGGAGCAGGGCACGCAGGATCGGCAGCCGCCCCGCGCGATAGTACGTCTTCATGAACGGCTCGAAGAGGATCCCACGGCGTCCCAGCGTGCGGGCCTGAGCTTCAATATGCTCCAGCAGCGGCAGGAGACCACGCAACTGAGCGGCATCCACCACGTGCGGCGCCTCGCCGGACCGCTGAATTAACAGCTCCGTATCCTCGATACCCAGTTCAGTCAGCCGGGCGTTCAGTGCGGCGTCATCGACGAGATACTCTGAGCGCTTGCCTTTGATCAGTTGAAACAGGGGGGGCTGGGCGATGAATATCCGCCCGGCCTCGATCAACGGCCGCATATGCCGGAACAGAAACGTCAGCAGCAAAGTGCGGATGTGCGAGCCGTCAACGTCGGCGTCGGTCATGAGAATGATCTTGCCGTAACGCAGCTTGCTGATGTCGAACTCTTCCTTGCCCAGCCCGGTGCCGATGGCTTTGATGATCTCGACGATTTCGTTGTGTCCGAGGATCTTGTGCAGGCGGGCCTTTTCGACATTGAGGATCTTGCCGCGGATCGGCAGGATCGCCTGTGTACGCGCATCGCGGTGACCCTTGGCCGATCCGGCCGCCGAGTCACCCTCGACAATGAAAATCTCGGTCGACTCGACATCGCGGCTCGAGCAGTCGACGAGCTTGCGCGACATCCCTCCCCCACTCAGCGCCGTCTTGCGCGCAGTCTCGCGGGCCTTGCGCGCGGCTTCGCGAGCGACCGCGGCCTGCACGGCCTTCCCGATCACGCGCTTGGCCTCGGCCGGGTGTTCCTCCAGATAGCTGCTCAGACGATCGTTGACACTGGATTCGACAAACGTGCCCACATCGCTGTTGCCGAGCTTGGTCTTGGTCTGCCCCTCGAACTGCGGCTCCGATACCTTGACGGAGACAACGGCGATCAACCCCTCGCGGATATCGTCGCCACTGGGAACCGGGTCGTTGGCTTTGAACAGGTTGCGCTTGCGCGCGTGGTTGTTCAGTGCGCGGGTCAGGGCACTGCGAAAACCGGACAGGTGCGTGCCGCCTTCGACGGTGTTGATGTTGTTGGCGAACGACATCGTCGTTTCGCTGTAGCCGTCGGTGTATTGAAAGGCCACATCACACACGAGCCCGCCGGCCTCGTCCGTGTTCTGGAAGACCACCGGTTCGTGCAATACCGTCTTGCCCGCGTTCAGGTGCTCGACGAATTCGCGCAGCCCGTGCTCGGCGTAAAAGACCTCCTCCTGATCGCTGCGCTCATCCGTGAAGGGGATCTTCACCCCCGCGTTCAGGTAGGCCAGCTCGCGCAGACGCTTGGCGAGAATGTCGTAGTGAAAATCAGTCTGGGCGAATATCTGGTCATCCGGCATGAAGTGGATATACGTGCCGGTGCGATTGGTGTCGCCGACCTCGCGCAACTCACCGACGGTGCGGCCGCGCTCGAACTCCATTTCCCATATCTTGCCGTGCCGCCACACGCGCGCCTTGAGCCAGCGCGAGAGGGCGTTGACAACGCTCACACCCACGCCGTGCAAACCACCCGAGACCTTGTACGACCCGTGCTCGAATTTGCCGCCGGCGTTGAGCTGGGTCAGGCAGATCTCCAGCGCCGAGAGACCCTGCTCCTCCTTGGTCTTGACCGGGATGCCGCGCCCGTTGTCCTCAATGCTGATACTGCCGTCAGAACCGATGATGACGGCGATGCGGTCGCAGACGCCGGCCATCGCCTCGTCCACGGAGTTGTCCACCACCTCGTACACCAGGTGGTGCAGGCCGCGCAGCCCCGTGTCACCGATATACATCGCCGGCCGCTTGCGCACATGCTCGACACCTTCGAGCACTACGATGCTGTTCTCGTCGTATTCAGAGGCAGGTGTATCGATGGGCAACTTCCAACTCCTCGGCGGGGGCTACTGCGCCGTCGTCCCCTCCTCGGGCATGGCCGCCGGTATAAACTGCACGCGCGCGATACCGTGAACATAGCGGGCCAGCCGTCGCTGTAGCGCCGCGCCGCGCCGTGCCAGGTCGTAGCGCAGCGTGCTGCCGTTAACAGATATCGACAGCGTGTGGTCACGGAAGGCTGTTACTTCGGTACGCGCCAGCCAGGCCGGTTCCGCGATCCGCGCCCACGCCGCGCCGGCGTCCTCAAGCGTATGGAGCACGCGTGACGCGCCTGTGAGCACCTCGGCTACACATTGCTCGCTGAATAGCGCCCCCGGACCAGTTCGCGTCCGGTTTGACAAGGTCTGGCGTAACTGACGTTCCGTCATCACACGTCACCCTAGCGCCCGGGCGAAAGCGAGACGGGCATGATGACGCACAGGAACTGGTTCTTATCTTCGCCGCAAATGATGCCCGGTCGAAAGCTCTCTTGCAGCTCGATGAAAACCCGCTCATATGGCACGACGCGCAGAGCGTCGCCTATGAACGTCGGGTTGAAGCCGATCTCGACTGGATCGCAGTCATACTTGATGCCAAGCTCCAGACGTGCTTCCCCTTCTTCCGGCGAATTCGCGTTAATCACCAGGCGATCTTTGCTGAAGGCCAACCGCACGGCTCGCGAATCTTCCGTGGTCAGCAGGGCCGCCCGCTTGATCGCCGCGTGAAAATCGCCCGCGTCAAGTTCGGCGCGCTTGTCGTTGTCCTTCGGGATCACGTCCTCATAGTTTGGGAAATTGCCTTCGACCAGCGCCGTCGCCAGTACGCGGTCCTCGCTGCGCAGAATGACCTGCGTCGGCAGCACGCGCACCTCGACTGTCCAGTTGTCGCCGTCGCGCGGCGGGGGGAAGACCCGCTCGAACGCGCTCAGCGCCTTGGTCGGCATGATGAGCTGAAAATCTCCCCCGCGCGCGTCCGCCAGGCTACCGCCGGCACGCGCCAATCGGCGCCCATCGGTGGCCACCAGGAACATCTTCTTCCCGTGCTTGTCCCACAGCACCCCGTTTATCGCGTAGCGACTGGTCTCGCGCGCGGCGGCGTACATCGTGAGGCTGATCATACGCCGCAGTTCATGACCGCTGACAGCCAGGTCCGGCTCGCCCTCAAACGCCGGTATCGGCGGGAAATCCGCGGGATTCATCACGAAGATTTTGAACTCGCTGCCCTCGCCGCGAATCACACACGTTCGATCATCGGCCTCCAGGGCGATCTCGACGTCGTCCAGCTCCTTGATGATGCCCAACAGGCGATCCGCCGGCACCACTACCTGCCCGGTCTCCTCGATGGCGATGCTGACCATGCTGACATGCAGGGCGGCCTCACCGTCCGTGCCACTGAGTTCGACACGTTCCCCGCTCGTCGCCAGCATCACGCAACTCAGAATAGGCTTGGTCGTGCGAGTAGGCGTGACCGTCGTAATCGCGGCGAGTGCCTCCTGGAACTCCTGGCGCGGCAATCTTGTCTTCATTGGATTCTGTTCTCACCCTGGCGTCACGCCCCCGGTCCCGCCGGGCGCGCCGCACGCGTACCTGGAAATCACACGTCTTTATCCCACTACACAACAACCGCTGCCATCTGCTTATGAAGATGAAGACTAAATAACTTATTTCATCGTCTTCATAATAAGGCCTGTCAATCCTGTGACAGGCTTGCGCCGTGCCGCGTAAACCACGCTGGTCGCATGGTTTCCACCCAGGCGCCGGGGTGTCACATGCGTCGCCGGTCACTTGACAGAATCGACGCGCCCGACAGCGAGGTGACCAATTCGCCGACACCAGGCCGGTGGCGGCCGGCTCCACGGGCACATGATAACCGCTGGGCGGCCGGAGTGTTAGTGGTGAGCCAGCAATTGACGCGTCAGACGGGCCAGCGTGTCAGCCATCCGCGGGTCACTCGTCCGGGCTGCCTCGATGACGCGTTCGGCGTGGAGGACGGTCGAGTGGTCACGCCCGCCGAGGTGCCCTCCAATTTCCTCGAGGCTCAAGGGGGTCAACTTGCGCGAGAGGTACATCGCGATCTGCCTGGGAAGCGCCACCGAGCGGGACCGTTTTCGGCCCACCAGCTCTGAGAGCTTGATGCCATAGTGCTGGGCAATGGTCTGCAGGATGTGGCTGACCTGGAGTGGTTTGGGCTCGACGCCCTGGAAGTCATCCAGCACCTGCTGGGCTGTCGCGATTGTCAGCGGCGTGTCGGCGATCTGGCGTTCACTGATCAGCCTGGTCAGGGCACCTTCCAACACGCGGATATTGTCGTCGACGCGCTGGGCGATGTAGTCGAGGATCTCGTCGGACACTTCACAGCCCCGCAGCCGGGCCTTCTTTTGCAGGATCGCGTGCCGCGTCTCGCGGTTTGGCGGGTCAATCTGGGTGACAAGGCCCCAATTGAAGCGGCTGACAAGCCGGTCCTCGAGTGTGGGGATGTCACTGGGGCGTGAATCGGCGCTGAGTATCAACTGGTGGCGGTTCTGGTATAGCACGTTGAAGGTGTGGAAGAGCTCTTCCTGGCTGGATTCGCGATTGGCCAGGAACTGGACGTCATCGATCGCCAGCACATCGCCGGTGCGCGCGGCCCCGCGGAACTCCGGCAGCCGGCCGTGCTCGATGGCCCGGATGAACTCGTTCACAAACGTCTCGCAACTCATATACACGCACTTGACGTCCGAACCCGCCTTGGCCATCTCGGCACAGATGGCCTGCAAAAGGTGCGTCTTTCCCAGCCCGGATGCCCCGTGAATGAACAACGGGTTGTAAAGCGTGCCGGGCTGGCTGCACACCGCGCGCGAGGCGGCGTGAGCCAGGCGGTTCGACGGGCCGACCACGAATTGATCGAATGTATAGTCCGGGCTCAGCGTGGTCGGCGCGATAGCCGGCTCATCATGCGCGACCGCCAGGTCCACGCTGTTGTCATCCGGCAGAAACCGCACTGTCAACATATACCCGGTCAGGCTCATCGCCGCGCTGATGAACGCCCGACCGCACTGCTCGCGCAGAAACTGCGCCTTGGCCGCGTCACCGACATTGATGTGCAACTCCCCGCGCTCGAGCACGCCGGGGGGCAGCTCATCAAACCAGGCGCGGTAGAGCTCGGGGAATTGCGCGCGGAGCTTCTGCAGCAGCGCATCCCAGGGAAACTGATCGGCCGGTGCCATGGTGTTGCCCGGTGAAGGTGGTCATGTGCGCCGCGACACACCGCGGTCGTCGGGAATGGCCCGCTTATGCCTCCGGTTCCTCGCGTTCCGGCTTCGTGGGGCCGCCCGCACGTACATCAAACAATTCCCACAGGACATTCGTGGCATAGCAGCCGCGCGGGAGGGTGAAGCACAGCTCAAGATAGGCTCCGGCGTGATCAGCGCCAAGCCCGATTTTCGCGTCCGACAAACGGAAGCGCAATGGTCGGCGTCCCCCCTTGACGTTCAGCTTGACAGCCCCAAACGCGTCGCTTGCCAGGCCTTCTCCGGCGAGGATTCGTGCTTCGAGCTCTCCCACCGCGCCTTCGGCCTGCGTCATGCGCGGGCCGAACAACGGGCCGGACGGGCTGATCTCCCAGGCGTCGGCACGGGCCTGCTCGTCGTTGGCAGCATGTACCCGAAAGACGGCGCCGTTGTGATGAATCCACGCCAGATCCCCGTCCATCAGCCGCCCCAGGCCGCCGGCGATGCGTTCGGCAACCACGCGGTTGAACAGGTATGACTGATACGCCGAAACGTAGAACTGTCGCGTGCGCTTGTCGATCGCGTGCAAGGCGCGCTGTTTCTTGCCATGCGATCTGACCAATGCCCGCAGCGCCTGCCGCTGCTCGCGGAACATGCTGGGCCAGTGGCGGATGGCCTCCCCATAGTGACCCGACTCATAGAGCTCGCGCGCCCGGCGCACGCTGCCGTGATCGGTGGCCGCCGGCCGACCGAGCGTCAGGTCCACCGCTTCGTCTGGCCGGCGCTTGATAATCGCGCGGCCGATCTTCCAGGTGTCGCCGCGCGTACCGAACCGCTGCTCGCCAAAGGAGTTTGGCACACCCAGACGGGCCAACTCGGCGAGCTGGTCCTGCAATTCGGCGATACGCTCCACCGCGGTCTGGCGCACGCGGATCTGGAAGCGATTCCCCGCCAGGTGGCCGATACGCAGCTTATTGCGGTGCTGGCTTACTTCGAGGATATCGATCCGGGGAATCACGAGTGAGCGGACGCGCTCGGGATCCACGTGCTCAATCGACAGCCACTGGCGCGTCACCGCCCGCGCGTCTTTCAGTCCGGCAAAACCGATATCACGCCGGCGCACGTTTAGCGCGATGGCGATGTCGTTTACCGCCTGAGCGGTGCTGAGGCCCGCCTTCTGCATCAGGAAATACGTGTGCGTGCCCGAACCCTGGGGGTTATAGAGCGGCACCTCGTCGACGACGAAATCTTCGTAATCGCCCTTGATTACCCCCGACGGGCGCGCGAACCCGGCCAATTGGCGTGGCAGTTGCACGGATAACCTCGCTGTGGCGGCCCGGCCGAGCCACAAGCTCCTGGCACCGTCGCCCACGCCAGACTCTAGGGGCCGCCCCTCGATTGTCAACGCCGCCGGCCGGGCGGGTCGGGGGCATCCAGCGTTTTGACGATGACGGCGTCGGCGTGTGCCGTGCATGCGCCGCCCGGCTGACGCTCGCCGACCAGGTTCAGCAGCGCATTGGCACCCTTGCGAGCGGCAAGGGCCTTTAGCGTGTCAATTGCCGCCGCCGGCGTCTTGTGACCATCGGTAAAAACAGCCTCGATTTGGCGGACCACGCTGAAGCCGACGATCTCGGCGGTTGAGCTCGTGGCGAGAATCTGATCCGCGAGCTGGTGCTGCGCTTCCAACTCCCGCTCCTGCGTTGCCTGACGCCGGCGAAGCTCGGCCTGGTGGCGGGCCCGGGCCGCGGCGGATTGCACACGCCGCCAGACGACCGACGCCACCACGAAGACAATCACCGCAATCGAACCGAGAACCAGGTAGGTTGTTACAGGGTCAAGTTCGGGCATTCCACGGGCCTCGACACGCCGGTTCACTGGGTGCGCGACCGAGTATAACCGCCGAGCATTGATGAGCGAAGCTGCGTGTTCCGGGCGGTCCGCCCTCAACCGACTTGCGGGCCAGCCGCCTGCCCCGAGCTCGCTGTTGCACGGTCGCCAGCAGCAGGCGGTGGCGCTGCGCGCGGTTGACACCCCGGGGTCTCGTAACTAGAGTCAGATTCACGGAATGGGCGGCAACAACCTAGGCGCGGTCTGAATCTGTTTGGCGAGGAACAGTCTCCTGCTGGTCACGCTATACGTAATCGTTTTCCTGGTTCTGATGGTAGTGCCCGGCCTCTATGGCCTGCATCTGGCATTGCTGGCGGTTTTGGCGCACCTGCGCGGACGCCGAGCCAGCCGGACGAACACCGAGGTCATCGCGCGCTACCAGAGCCAGACCCCGGACGAGCACTGGCCGATCGTCACCACTCAGCTACCTTTGTATAACGAGCTGGCAGTCGCGCGGCGGGTGATCGAGGCCACGGCGCGCATGGAATACCCCAAAGGCCGCCACGAGATTCAGGTTTTGGATGACAGTACCGATGGTACGTGCGCGATCGTGGATGAGGTCTGCGCCGAGCTGCGTGCCGCCGGCTACGACGTCAAAGCCGTGCGGCGGCCGTCACGCGCGGATTTCAAGGCCGGCGCGCTGGCGCACGGGATGCAGACGGCCCGCGGCGAGTTGATCGCGGTATTCGATGCCGACTTCGTCCCCGACCCGGGTTTCCTGAAGCGGATGGTGCCGTTGCTGGCCTCCGACCCGATGGCCTGCTGCGTTCAAGGCCGTTGGGGGCACCTGAACCAGCGTGAATCCTGGGTGACGCAGTCGCTCGCGCTCGCCATGGACGGCCATTTTGCCCTCGAACAGACCGCGCGCTCGTCGTTCGGCTTCTGCCTGAACTTCAACGGCACCGGCGGCATCTGGCGCAAGGCGGCAATCGAAGATCCGGCGGTTGGTGGATGGTCCGGCGACACGATTACCGAAGATCTGGATTTGTCATACCGCGCCCAGATGGCGGGCTGGCACATCCTCTACCACAACGATGAGTTGTGCCCGGCGGAGATCCCCGCCAGCATCGACGCCATGAAGACCCAACAGCGTCGCTGGGCCACCGGGTCAATTCAATGCGCCGTCAAGCTGTTGCCGGTTGTGTGGCGCTCGCGCCTGAGCCTGCTTCAGAAAATCGAAGCCACCCTTCACATGACCCAATATTCAATCGCGATTTTCATGGTGTTGATGGCCGCCGGCGGGCGTGTCATCCTCACGCAAATCCCCACAGATGTGCAGCAGGCGTGGATGGGTGCGTTCTGGGCCATTCTGCCGATCGTCATCGCGGCCCCGTCGGCTTCATATGTATACGCACGCTGGCGCGTCGGCGGCGGGCTGAGCGGCCTGCTCCAGATTCCAAAGCTGATCGTGCTCGGCCTGGGACTATCCGTCAATAATGCTCACGCCGTCCTGGTCGGCCTGTGGCAAAAAGGTGGCGAGTTTATCCGGACGCCCAAGTCGGGCAGTGCCGGTCGCGTGCGCCGCAAACACGCGTACAACGCGATTCGCTCGCGATTGTGGCTGATTGAGATCAGTCTCGGCGTGGCATGTCTCGCCCAATGGGGTCTCTTCCTGGTGGCTGATCACTATGTGGGTGGGATTTTCCTGCTGGCGTACGCCATTGGTCTGATCTCGCTTGGCTGGGGTTCCCGGCCGACGGCCATGCCGGCGAAGCCCCGCATTGCAGCGGAGAGCCCCGTTCCACTCGATCAGCCCTCCACCAGCGTCGCCGCCTGATCGGCGCATTACGCCAACGCCATGTCAATCCAGCGCATAACACCCAGTGGCGGCCCGCGCCTGCTACACGAAGTCCATCATCACGCGGTTGGCTAACAGGATCCCCCGGCGGGTGAGCCGAATGGCCTGCTCATCGATCTCGAGGAGCCCTGCGTCGGTGTGTTTCGAGATTGCGTCTGAGAAGACGTCCGCCGGGTCGCGGGCAAAACGCTCCCGGAAGCGGGCGCGATCCACGCCCGCACACAGCCGCAGCCCCAACATCGCCGTCTCCCCCATTTGCTTCGGCGTATCAAGGCGCTCGGCCGTTTCGTGTGGCGACGCGCCGGCCCCGAGCGCGCGTACGTAAGCAGCAGTGTCGGACACGTTCTTGTACCGCAGCCCATCCACATAACCGGCCGCGGCGGGCCCGATACCTACATATGGCTCGTTCTGCCAATACCGCAGATTGTGACGACACTCGGCCCCCGGCAGCGCGAAGTTGCTGATCTCGTATTGGGTGAAGCCGGCGGCCGCGAGGTCGTCGATTGCCGCCTCGTACATGTCCGCCCCCAGATCGGCCTCGACTGGGCGGACGGCGCCGCGGCGCACCAGCTCCGTCAGCCGTGTGCCAGGTTCATATGTGAGCCCGTAACATGACAGGTGCTCGGGATCGAGCGTCAAAGCCGTGCGCAGGCTGGTCCGCCAACTCGCCAGCGTCTGCCCGGGAATCCCGAAGATCAGATCCAGGCTGAATCGGCGAATACCGTGCGCCCGGCAGGTGGCGATAGTCTCGGCGACCCGCGCGGGAGCATGATCGCGGTCGAGCGTGGCCAGCTCATTCGCGGCAAAGGACTGTGCCCCGATCGATACGCGGTTGACGCCGGCGCCGCTGAGCACGGCGGCAATCTCGTCCGAGACCGTGGCCGGGTTGGCCTCGACGGTAAACTCGATGTCCGCGTCGGCTGCGGAGTCGACCCGGCAGATTCGGAGCAGCCGGTCGAGCGCCGCGGCGGGCAGCACGGTGGGTGTACCGCCGCCGATGAAGATGGTGTCCGGCCGCAGGTTGGTGCGTTCGCGGTACGCCCCGAGTTCCCGTTGCATTGCGGCCAGCAGTTCGGGCACCTCGTCGCGCTTGAGCATCTCGGAATAGAAGTCACAATATCCGCACAGCCTGCGGCAGTAGGGGACGTGTACGTAGAGGGCTGTAATCGCCTGCGGCATTGTCGTTACAACCGGTTTCGCGTAGCATTCGGAGGAGCGGAATCGTTGACCACGCGTATTGTAGTGCATGGTCAGCGACGTGGGATTGTCGGGGCGAGGTGGTTGCCGGGTCGCCGGACTATGAAGGACGACTGTCATGGACGCCGTGCTGGTCATTTTTAAGGGAAAACAGCGACGCGAGTTCAACCTCCAGCCGGGCGAGACGATCGTCGGACGCCGGCAGGATTGTGGTTTGCGCGTGCAGACGGCGGATGTGTCGCGTCAGCATTGTGCGATCACGGTCGGAGAGAACAGCCTGTCGGTCAAGGACCTGGGCAGCGCCAACGGCACTCAGATCAATGGGGAGCTGATTACCGAAGCCGAACTGCACGCCGGCGACTGCCTGAAGGTCGGCCCGGCCCTGTTCGTGGTGCAGATCGACGGCGAGCCGGCGGAGATCACACCCGAAGATACGCGCATGGATCTGGTCGATCTTGACGCCGCCGAATCACCGACGACCGTAGCCGCCAAAGATGCCAGCAACGATGACGACGATGACGATGCTGACGATGAGGTGACGCTCACCGAGGATGATCTGTTTGAAATCTCCGACGACGAGCTGGACCTTTCGGACCCGTTGTCGGCCGTCGAAGATCTGCTCGACGCAGAAGATGACGAAGACGAGGATCTCGTCTAGGTCCGCAGCGACAAGCCACCCAGCCAGTGACGCGTACCAGCCATCAGCCCCGGACATCCCGCAAAGCAAAGACAAGTGGCTCAACCGGCCGGCCACGCTGGCGGCGCATACTGCGCATCGTGTGGTTGACGACCAGCGGCATAGTGTTCCTGGCCACCATCGTCGCGGGTTGCTCGCTTCTGCGACGCCCGGCCTGGTTCTCGCCGATCACGATCGATTACGAGCGTCTACCCGAGGACAAACGCGCACTTGTCGAATCGCTTGATAGCATCGGGGTGGCGTTGAATGCCGGCCGCGCCATCACGCTCACGTTTGACGAGCAGCAACTGAACCGCTGGATCACCGCGCGTTCAGAAATGCCCGACGTGGCCACAGTCACCATTGACCCGCTGGAATATCCGCAAATCTCGTTGCTCGACGGTAACCACATCCGTGTGGCCGCACTGCTGCCGCGTAGCGGACTCGAACTCATCATCTCCTGCGTGTTGGAGATTACACGCACCGACGATCAGGTGGCTCTGCGCATCTCGTCCGCGAAGCTCGGCTCGCTTTCGATGCCCCGAGCGTGGATCAGGCGCGTCATAGACGCCCCGCGGCTGGCGCGCGAAAGCGGCGCCCTGGCGAGCGACAAAGCCGATTTCGCCTACGTCAACGAGTTCATATGGCCCAATGGCGACGTGGTCTTCACGCTGGAGGAGTTGGAGATTACCGCCGGCCGGATTCGCCTCAAGCTGAAACCTGCCCGGTAGGGGCGCCGGTCGGGATTTCACGGTCACTTGTCCGCCGCGTTCGCATCTTTTGCCGGTGACCGGCTACGTATCCCCCGCCGAAATACGGTAAAATCCGTGGAACCTCATCCAGAACGGTGGCACAGGTCTGTAATCTGCGCGGATCGCGGATTGAAAACCGGTGCCACAGGTATAGGCCAGCGCTGGAGCGTAACCACAACGTGGGTAGTACCGAGCGGGAACTGGGTCGACGAATCGCGGACCTGCGCCGCAAACACTTCGGCGCGCGCGGCAAAGCCGTCTTCGCCGAGCGCCTCGGGCTGCCGCTTTGCGACTATGAACGCTTCGAACGCGGCAGTATTCCGCCCGGCGAGACCCTGGTGCGCATGTGCGAGCTCACCGGTGAAGACCTCCAGTGGCTCCTGACCGGCGTCGCCGCGCGCGGCACGGTCGTGATCTCCGGCACGCGTTCGCGGCATCAGAATCTGCTCACACGTCTGGCCGCCGCCCTCGACAGCAACCCAACGTTGGCATCCCCTGTTGAGGCATTTCTGGACCTGCTGCTGGAGAAAGGTGCTGCGCGGCCGGCGTCTGAGCGAGCGCTGTCGATGCCCGATCAGGGCGACCTGGTGCCCATCTTCGACCCCGATGACGTACCCCGTACGCTCGGCCGACAATTGGAACAGGCGTCGCTTGTACAAGCAGAAGCCCTTCCGGCCCTGACGGCCGGCGCGAATATCGTCGCCGAGAGCGGCAGTCGCTTGGCTGAGCCCAAGACGGAGTACGCGGCGGGTGACTGGCGCGAGGTGACTACGATCCAGGTGCTGGTCAACGAGCGCCGGCGAGACTTCCTGCGCAGTGCCGAACTGGCGCGCGCGTTTCCCGGGCTGTTCGGCGTGCGCTTGGGCGATGATTCCATGACACCCATGTTCGCCGCCGGCGATGTGGCGCTGGTCGCGCTCGGATCCGCGCCGCAAAACGGGCGACCAGCCCTGTACCGGCTCACGGACGATCGGACCGTGAGCTGTCGTATTTGGCTGGCAAGCACGGCGGAAGAAGTCACGCTGGGCCGCTTGAGTGACGGCGCTAATGAGCGCGTGGCGCGCCCTGCCCTGGAGTGGTCGCTGGAGGTGCTCTACCGCCTCGCGCCCGCCGCCTAGCCTGACCAGGGAGATTTCCAGTGCGCGTCGAGCACAGAGGTGCGGATGTCATCCTCGCTCCGGGAGCCGCGGTGAATGCGCGCCTCCGCCCGCCGGGATCAAAGAGCCTCACCAATCGCTTCCTGACCTGCCTCGCGCTCGCGGATGGACACAGCACAATCACCGGTGCCGCCATCTGTGACGACACCGAGCGCATGGCGGCCGGACTTTCCGCGCTTGGCTTGCGCGTCGAGACGGACGCGGCTCGCGAGACCATCAGCCTGGAGGGGGGAGGCGGATTTCTGCCGGCGGTTGATGCCGAGATTGACGTCGGCAACGCGGGAACCACGATGCGTTTCCTGGCCGCGCTGGCTTGCCTGGGCCGCGGGCGCTATCGGCTGGATGGGTCGCCGCGCATGCGCGAGCGTCCAATCCGTCAACTCGTTGACGCGTTGACCGACATTGGCGGCGCGATCGGGTATGACGCCGTGCCCGGTTATCCACCGCTGACCATGGAGGCGCGCGGCCTGCAAGGTGGGCAGCTCGAGTTTCGCGAGCCGCCATCCAGTCAGTACATCAGCGCCATTTTGATGGTCGCACCCTACGCCTGCCAGGATGTCTATATCGCCATCGAAGGCGGCCTACCGAGTCACCCGTATGTCAACATGACAATCGACGTGATGCGGGCGCTGGGCGTCGAGGTCTTGGAGGGTGCGGGGCCGCGTTACGTGGTGGCCAGTTCACAGCGCTATCGTGCGGGCGACTTCGAGGTGGAGCCGGACGCCAGCGGCGCGACTTATCTATGGGCGGCGGCGGCCATCACCGGCGGCTGTGTGCGTGTTGACGGTTTGACCCGCGCCAGCCATCAAGGCGACGCGCGTTTCGTGGATGTGCTGGAACGCATGGGCTGCGAGGTTCGCGAAGGACCGGACTTCCTAGAAGTGCAAGGGCCGCCGGTCGGCCGGTTGTGTGGCGTTGATGAGGATCTGAACGCCATGCCCGATACGGTGCAGACACTCGCCGTCACGGCCCTGTTTGCCAACGGTCCCACTAACGTGCGCAACGTTGCCAACCTGCGTATCAAGGAGACCGACCGCATTGACGCCACGGCGCGCGAGCTGGCCAAGCTGGGGGCCGTGGTCGAAACGCGTGATGACGGCCTTACCGTCAAGCCGCCCGCCGAGATCACACCCGCTGAAATCGCCACCTACGATGACCACCGCATGGCCATGTCGTTCGCCTTGGCCGGTTTGCGCGCGTCGGGCATCGTCATCAGGGACGCCGACTGTGTCTCCAAGAGCTTCCCCAACTATTTCGACGTGATGAGCCAAATAGGGACGCCTGCATGAATATCCTCTTCATCCTGCTTGTTTCCGCGGCGGCATTGTGGCTGGGGGGCAGATACTACGCGCCCGTTATCGCGCGCGTGCTCGGAGAGCGCGCGGACCGCCCAACGCCGGCCGTGCGCATAAACGACGGCCGCGACTATGTCCCCACGCGCACGCCGGTCGTTTTCGCACACCACTACGCCTCAATCGCCGGTGCCGGGCCGATCGTGGGACCGATCCTGGCGATTTACTACGGCTGGCTGCCGGCCCTGCTTTGGATTCTGCTGGGCGGCGTGTTCCTCGGCGCCGTCCATGACTACGTGGCCACACACATCTCACTCCGCGAAGGCGGCAAGAATCTCGCCGTCATCACGAGACGTTACATCGGCGGCGGCGCGTTCGTCATGATGTTGTGCATGCTCGTCGCGCTGCTGGTGCTGGTGTGTGCGGCTTTTCTGGATCTCTCTGCGAAGGCGCTTACGTCGGAGGTCGCCGTCGAGACCTTGCACATTACTCCGGATCAGAAGCTCTTCCGCGTGCGCGACCGGCAGATCCTCGCGTGTGAATCAGGCGCCGACGTCGCCGACTCGGCCACACAACCCCTGCTTGCCGATTTGGCTGCGGGATTTGCCGAACAAAACCGTCCGCTTTCGGACGCCGCCGTGCTGGCCACGATCGATGATGGCACACGCTGGCGGCTCACCGACGGATCGCGTTCATATACCGTGCAGCGCGAAGCTGCCGACCAGTCAGGTCAGCCTCGGGTGGTTGTGTACGAGCAGCGGGCCTTGATCGGCGGCATTGCATCCACGTCCGTTGTGGTCATCACGCTGTTCTCGCCGTTGATCGGCTTTCTCTACCTGAAACGCAAAGTGCCCGTCTGGATATGTTCGCTGCTGGCCATTGGGATCTGCGCGCTGTCGATCTTCATCGGCACGCTGTTGCCCATGCCGGTCTCACAGTTCACCTGGAAGATGGCGATCAGCGCTTACGTGCTGATCTCGGCCGGGCTGCCGGTGTGGCTGTTCCTGCAAAGCCGCGACTTCATCAACGTTCACATCCTGTACATCGGAATCGCATTCCTGGTTGTGGCACTGCTTGGTGTGGGTTTGCGCGGCGGTGGCGCGCTCGCCGCGGGCACCAGCATCCCCGCCAGCAACTGGACCGCCGCCAGCACGGCCTTGGGCCCTGGCTGGCCGGTGCTGTTTGTGATGATCGCCTGCGGCGCCGTCAGCGGATTCCACAGCCTCTGTGCCGGCGGCACTACCAGCAAGCAGCTCAGCCATGAGTGCGCGGCGCGACACGTCGGCTACTACGGCATGCTGTTGGAGTGCTTCCTGGCGGTCTGCGTGGTGGCGTGTGTGCTGGTCGGCCTGTCCATGACGGACTACGAGTTGTATCGCGTCCCCGGCGGCCAGGGCAACGCCGTGCTTACTTTCGCGATGAGCGTGGGGCACACGGCTCATATCGGCCTGGGTTTGCCGATCGCCGCCGGCGCACTGGGAGCCATGCTCCTGCTCGAGGGCTTCCTGGTCACGACGCTCGACACGGCGATTCGCCTGACGCGTTACATGATCGAGGAAGGTTGGGCGACATTCTTCGGCCGCTACGACGTCTTCGCCGAAAAAAACGCTCATGCGGGACCGGCCTCTGGCAGAGACGCCGCAACCACAGCTTCCCTCGAAATGATCGGCACCGGCGGCCTGACGGCCGAGCGCCCCGACCTCCGTCCCGAGCCATCTGCCGCACCGCCGATCCCCACCCGCGGCGCCGCGCGCTTCCTGCTGAGAACGCTGCAACACTACTGGGTCAACTCCGGCATCGCGGTGGTACTGATGCTCGCGCTGGCGTTGACCAACGGCTACGAGGCCGTCTGGAAGATTTTTGGCTCGTCAAACCAACTGCTCGCGGCCCTGGCCCTGCTCGTTGCCACCTGCTGGCTGGCGGCGAAACAGCGCCCGCTGTGGTACACGTTGCTGCCGGCGATCTTCATGTTCGCCACTTCGATCTGGATGCTGGTGCGGCTGTTGACGCGGGTATATATCCCCGGCGGTACCGCCACCGCGCCACTGACAATTGCCGCCATCCTCGTGCTGGCGATGACAACCGGCATACTGCTGTGCGCCGCCCGTCGACTCATATCGCGCAACAACGCGCGTGCCACTGTTCTGGATGCATAAGAGCCGGGTGTGCGATTGCAAGGGTGCCCCACGGCTTGCCGTGGGGGACGGATGACGACCGGCGGGCCGCCTTGCGCGATACAACAGTCAGTCCCCCACCCCAAGGGGTGGGGGACCCGTAATAGGCAGTTTCACAGCCGTTCGCGCTCCGTTGATTCCAATTCCAGCAGATGGCGCTTCCACTCAACGCCACCCGGACCAGAATAGCCGCCCAGCGTGCCGTCACTCTTGAGCACCCGGTGGCAGGGCACCACGATCGGGAACGGGTTACGGCCCATTGCTCCACCAACGGCGCGGGCCGCGCCCGGACATCCGATGCGCGACGCAAGCTCGCCGTACGATACAGTGTGCCCGTAGCCGACCTTGCGGCAGGCCTGCCACACGCGAACGTTGAACGGGCTGTGACCTGTCCAATCGAGTTCGACATTGAAGTCCACCCGCTCACCGGCGAAATACCTGGTGAGCTCGCTCACGAGACTCGGCGCAAGCTGATGGTCCTCGACTGCCTCCGGAAAATCCGCGTGCAGTGCGTCCCGTTGCGCATCGATGTCGCGCAGCGGCAGATACACGCAGCGCAACCCTCGATCGCCGGCAACGAATGCCATCGGTCCCATGCGTGTTTTGAAGATCCGCGACGTCAGATTGGTCGATGCGCGTGGCATGGCTGGCCCCTGTTTTTATCGGCACCGGCGAGTCGGGCGCAGACATGACGCGTTGAACGAGTCAGTCGGCGATTCTGCCGATGAACGAGACGAGAGTATACGTGTCAGCAGCCCAGACGAGGACGCCAGCGATGACCAGATCGTATCAGAAACACACTCTTGCGCAATCATGGCGGGGTACATGCCGATCGGCGGTGACGTACATCATGTTGGCGTCGTTGTGCCTGGCGAGCGTCGGCTGTGATTCCAACGATACCGCCGAGGACAACCTTGTGCAGTTTCGCAACGCCGCCGTGGGTAACTTACAGGCCGGTCTGATCGCGCTCTTCACCGGATTCGTGGAGGGAGCGTTTGCATCGCTCGAGTCTTCGGCTGATGAGGCCCTCACGGACGGAGGTGCCGTCGACAGCACCGGTTGACAATGGCGGAGGCTAAGGCGTTTGCAGGTTGCGTCTTGGCACCGCGTTTTACGGCATTCTCAACGCTGGTCGGCGACAATATTCCCAGACTCTAGAACGACAGATCCAAGTACCAGCACAAGCTGACCGATACAAGCGCACCGGGGCCATTGGTGTCCAATGCGGCGGTTTGAGCTTATCTGTACAGCCAGGCGTGGTTTCTCGCTGGTCGAGTTGATCGTAGTCATTGTGATTATAGGTCTGCTGGCGGCGATCGCGATTCCGCGACTCAGCCGCGGAAGCCAGGGGGCGTCGATCTCGGCCGCCGCCCGCGATCTGTCGGCGGTGCGGGCGGCGATCATGTACTACGCCCTGGAACACGAGAACGCCTTCCCAGGGCCGACGGCTGAGGAATTCGCGGACCAGCTCACCCAATACTCGACGCGCGCTGGCGACACAGCGCACACGCGTGGCGGCGCTTACATATACGGACCATACCTGCACGCCATCCCACCGGCACCGCTTGGGGCAAACGCCGGCAGCGCGGATGTGCTGATCGACTCCACATCCAGTCCACCGATTGCGCGGTCGCTCGAACCCTGTGGTTGGGTCTATAACCCGACAACCGGCGAGTTTCTGCTGAATGATGCCTCAGCGGACTTGGGCGTGTTGCTCGGCGGCGCTGAAGTCCAGCAGTTGGATGGTGGTGGCGCGATTCCACTCCCCGGCGGGTGAGACGGGCGGCCTCGAATCGCCGGACGCGCACATTCGTCACATTCCGACCGTCGCGCGACACTCTTTAAGCATGGACGTACCTGCTCCGATATCCCCCATGTGTGTATTCGCGCCAGCGTATGAAAGCACGGGAAAGGTGCGCCGATGACCATTGCGTCTGATCAGGAACCTGCCGCCGATAACATGCCGCGTCGCGAGCAGAAGTGGGGTCGAGTAATCCCCGACACGGTTGGTGTCGGTATTGGGGCGATCATTATCGCCGGCGCGCTCTCCGTTGCGCTGGCGGCCAACCTGATGCTGGCACGACAAGCGAAGTTGCACGAATCCGCGCGCGGCCAACTGCTCGCTGAAGCGGTAGCGGCGGTTCTCGGGGCCGCCGCCGCCGAGGGCGAGCCGCCCGCCGATGTGAATCGGGCCCTGGGCGCGCTGGGGTCGTTCCAATCAATCACCTGGTCAGACCCGGCGGGGTCGGTGCGTTTCGCGTGGCCACCGGCACCGACGGCTGATCAGGCCGCCGCCGCGCCAGCATCAGACGAAACGCCGAATCAGGCATACCGCGCCACAGTTCTCGGTACCGACGGCGCGCCGTTGGGGACCGCAGTGGTCCGGCCGGCGTTGGCGCGGGCGGGGGACTACCGCCCGACTCTGATCGGTATGACAGCGCTGGTGCTGTTCTCTGCCTTGTTGCTGTACCTGGTGCTGTGCCGCCATCTGCGCGCTCATGTGCGACCGATTGAAGCGGTCAAGGACAACCTGCACCGCTATGCCCTCGGCATCGAGCGCGAGCTATTGGCGTTGGGGCTGAGTGACTCGATGGGGGAGACGGCGCATGGCTGGAACCAACTGATTCAGCAGGCGGCGCGACTGGAACAGCAGGTGAGTCCGGGCGCGTCGCCGGAAGACGCGCTTTCGCGTTTCGAGAGTCGTTCGTTACGGCGGCTGTTGGATCGCCTGCCTGTTGGTGTGGTGCGTGTCAACAATGACCGGCAGGTCAAGTACGCCAATGCCTGCGCGACACAGCTACTTGGTGGGGGAGCGGACGGGATTGTGGGGCGTCCGCTGGAGGACGTGATCGGCGCGGAGAGTGCGGAACCTTTGCTGGAAGCACGTCCCAGCGGCAGCCAGGCGCACGCCCTCGACAGACGCATCGGGGATGAGCAGCACCCGATGACGATTCGCCTGCAAATGCTGCGTTCGGCGGCCGGCGACGACGATGAGCCGGTGCTGTTCGTCTCGGATGTCAGCCCGCTGTTTGAAAGCCGCCGAATCCAGGATAGTTTCCTCTATCACGTTACGCACGAACTGCGCACGCCGTTGACTAACATTCAGGCCTACGCTGAGACGCTCAGTCAACCCGACTTTGATGACGAGCAGACGCGCAAGGAGTGTTACAACGTAATCATCAGCGAGACACGTCGGCTGTCGGCGCTGATAGAGGACATTCTCAGCCTGTCTCAGCTCGAGATCGGCAAGGTGCGCATCGAGTGGAACAACATCGACATTGCGCGTCTGTTGCGTGAGATGGTACAGGACAACCTGGCCGCGGCGGACGAGAAGCAGGTTGAGCTGCGTTTGAAGCTCCCGCCGAAGGTGCCGCCGGTGCGTGGCGACAAGAAGCGGCTGGCGGTTCTACTGAACAACCTGATTGGCAATGCGATCAAGTACACGCGCGCCGGTGGCGGAGTGGAGGTGGTGATGGTGGCACAGGAGCGCTGTGTCGAAATCGCCGTGAGCGACACCGGCATCGGCATCGATCCGGGAGACCACGAACGCGTGTTTGACAAGTTCTATCGCGCCGACAGCGAAGAGGTGCGTGGGATCAAGGGCACCGGATTGGGACTGGCAATTGCGCGCGAGGTGGCCCGGCTGCACGGGGGCGATATCACGCTCGACAGCGAGCCGGACAAGGGCTCGACGTTCACGATCGAATTGCCGGTGGAAGCAGAGGCGCGCAAGTAGGAGACTGGCATGGCCTGCCGAATTGTGATTGCCGAGGATGACGCTCATATCCTGCGCGTGATTTCGCTGTGGCTCACGCGCCAGGGACATACGGTTTTCGAAGCGTGGAACGGGCAACTGGCCCTGGAGCTCATCCGGACGCACATACCCGACATCCTGGTTACCGATGTCAACATGCCGGTGATGGACGGGATCGAGCTGCTCGAAGCGCTACGTAATGATCCCGTGCAACCGCGCGGCATCGTCGTGCTGACCAATCGTTGGGACCACCGGGAAATCGGCGAGACGCTCGCTACTCGCGGTGTACACGTGATACCCAAGCCGTTCAGTCCGACCAACCTGGCGGATCTGATCAGCCAGATGGAAGCGGATTCGACGGAGCAGGCGCTGCCGTAGGTGGTGCCTGCGCCCGCTGTTTGCAGTTGTTTTGAGGACAATGCATATGGACCCATTCGAACCAATTCCGTGCTCCCAGCCGGCGAATGAGGCGGTATCAGAGAGCCAAGCACCGGGCCCTCCGGCGGTGTTTGGCGCGCTGAATGCCGCGGCGACAACCGCAGCCGAACTGCAAGGTGCCCTGAGTGAGAATGTTCAATTGGCCGAGGAAGTGCTCAAGAATTACGAGCAACTGAGCCTCTTGTTCGACTTCACGAAGGAGATCGCAGGAGTCACACGGCCGGAAGAACTCGAGCGGTTGCTCCTCCGCCGCATCGCCAAGCTGCTTAGGGTGAGCACGCTTGACACGGTCAGTCACGACGGCGCGCTGCGACGCCACGATGTGCAAGCTGGCAGGGTGGTCGATGGTACCTGGCACGAGACATACAGTGACGGCTGGCAAGCGGTCATGCACGATGCCTTTCAGCACCAGAAGATCACGGTGCGCCAGATGCCGGACGGCCACTGCCTGATCTGTCCGCTGCCGCGGCTGACCGAGCCGTACGACCTGGTGCTGGCCACGCGACCACCCGATGCGCCCGAGTTTGTTTCCGGCGATCTGCAAATGGCGGAAGCGCTGCTGACGTTTGGCGGCAACCTTATCAACAACAGTCAATTGCACACGCAGTTGCGGCGCATGTCTATCGAGGCCACACGCGCATTGGTCTCGGCGATCGACAAGAAGGACCACTACACTTCCGGCCACTCCGAACGTGTCGGGTTCATGTCACGTCTGACCGGCGTGCATCTCGGCCTGCCCGCCGAGCAGCTCGACCAGATCGAGTGGTCGGGCCTGCTCCACGACATTGGGAAGATTGGCGTCCGCGAGGACGTGCTCAACAAGCCCGGGAAACTCTCGACCGAAGAATACGATGAGATCAAGAAGCACCCGCGCATGGGATACGAGATTCTCAAACCGATCGAGAGCCTGCAGCCGATCCTCGACGGCGTTCTGCATCATCACGAGAACCCGGATGGCTCCGGCTATCCCGATGGGCTGTCACGTTCAGAGATCACGCAGTTCGCCAGCATCATCCACGTGGTCGACGTGTTCGATGCGCTCAGCTCGACACGTTCGTACCGGCAGGCATTCTCCGTCGAACGGTCGCTGGAAATCGTAAAGGAGCTCGCCGGTAACACGCTCGATCCGCTCATTGTGGACGCCTTCATGGCGACATTCGCGCGATTCCGCGCCGAACATCCCGACATGTATGCGGAGATGTTCCCGTCAACGGAAGGGGGCGAACCATGAGAAGCTCGCGCAGAGCCGGCACGGGACTGTGGTTGATCGGCGGCGGCGTGCTGATCCTGGCATCCTATCACGTACTCAGTCTGCCGACATGGTGGCCGTCCTTTGACCTGCTGATATTGACCGGCGGCGCCGTGGCGGGATACGCAATACTCGGCGCGGGCGTCTTCGCAATCGCCAACGCACGGCTCTCAGGCGAGTCGCGCTCGGTGTTGCCGGCACCCCTGCCGCTCAGTGATCCGGCCGATGACGCCACCATCGACGAGAACGCGCTTGCGCGGCGTCTGGTGGCGGACTTCTCCAAGTGGCACGCCGAAGCGCCGAGTGATCAGCATGTCTGGCCGGCGTTTGACCAGTTCGTCAGGGAAACGCTGGACAACTACGTGCAGGCCACGAAAGCGCGTTGTCTGCGGCCGGGCAATCGCGACGGCGTCTTTTGCCCGTTGTCGGCATTGGACAGCGGGCGTTCTGATACGGACGACGGCGGCGAGTGTTGTGCCGAGCTGCACGATGATGTGCTCGGCATGGTCGCACGCACCGGGAGGCCGATCTTACACACGGACGCGCCGACAGAGCCGGACCGGCAGTGGCAGGTTGTCTGGCCGGTTCGCGCGCGCAACACGACGGTCGGCCTGATCACGATCGCGGCCCTGCCGCAGAAGAGCGCCCATGAGCGCCATCTGTGTGAAACGGTATTGTCGATCATCAGTGTGTTCTGGCTGAACGTACAGCGTGACACCGAGCTTGATCGTGCCCGCGTGACCGACAAGGCGTCGGGAGTATTGACACGCGAAGATTTCTTTGAACAGGCCGCCACGATCATGGCTGATCCAGAGGGAGATGAGGAGCCCGTTGTTGTCGCGGTGCTGGCCCTGGAAGGTCTGCGCGGACTTGATGATCACGGGTTCTGGCCGTCGCGTGACGCCCTGGTTGAGCACACGGGCCGTGAACTGTCGAAGCGCGTTCGCAGCGATGACATTGTGGGGCGCTTCTCCGACGATCGGTTCGTGATGGTGCTGCGTCGACTTGATCGCGGGCTCGGCGTGATCATCGCCCAGAAACTGCTGAGGGGTGTCGAGCAGGCCATCGCCGGCGCCGGCGAGGGTACTGGAAACGTGCAAGTGCGCCTCGGCCTGGTCGCCGGCATCGCCGGCGCGAAGCCGTTTGACATGCTGCTGGTGGAGGCCTTTGACGCGATAGAGTCGGCGCGCCGTCGCGGTGAGCGAATCGCAGCGCCCACCGAAGACCAACTTGTGGCGGGAGCGGACTGATGAAGATCGACGTTCAGTCGCATGGCACGGTCGCCGTGGTGGTGCCGCACGGGCCGCTGACGCGCGACGAGCTGGGCGACTTTCGGGCGACCGTTGACGAAACAGTGTCCGCCAAGGAAGGGCGCGTCGTGCTCGACATGACTCAGGTGCCCTTTGTTGACAGTGGCGGCATTGAGACGCTGCTGGATATCTGCGGCACGGTTGATGCGTTTAACCGCCCGCGCCTGGCCCAGCTTGATGAAACCTGTCGCGAGGCACTTGCTCTCACCGACGTGCTCACGCATCTGGATGTGTTCGATACGGTCGACAACGCGATCCGCAGCTACAAGCAGTAGATTGATGAGCCTGAAACGCGGCAACAAACTTGGCAATACGCTGATCGAACAAGGCCTGATCGACGAGGCCGACCTGCAGCGCGCCCTCAAGCACCAGGGCAGTGATAACAAGCGCCTGGGCGAGACGCTCGTCGAACTGAAGCTGCTCTCCCCGACGGCCCTGTTGGGCGCGCTGGCCAACCACCTGCACGTGCGCGCCTGTTATCTGCGGCATGGTCTGATCGACCCCGAGGTCGCCCGGCTGCTCAGCTACGAGGAAGCCGCCCGCCTCAAGGCGCTGCCGCTCTTCAAGGTCGGCAATCGGCTGACGGTCGCCATGACCGAACCGCAGTCGCTGCGCGCGATTGATCAGCTCACGCGGCTTACCGGCTGTGAGATCAATTCGGTGCTCAGCCTGCCGAGCAACATCGAGGAGTTCCAGGAGAAGTACCTCGGAGAGCAGGTCGATATAGACTCGTTTCTCGTCTCGCTGACCGAGGCCAACGTCGAAGTCATCGAGAACGAGACGGTTGACGAACAGCCGGCCCACGAGCTGACTCGCATGGTCGAGGGCAGCCCGGTGGTCAACCTGGTCAACCTCGCCGTGCTGACGGCGATTCGCGACGGGGCCAGTGACATTCACGTTGAGCCGACCAAGTCATCCACGCGCATTCGCTATCGTATTGATGGGCGCCTGCGCGAGCTGATGAGCGCGCCGCCCGGGATGCACGCCGCCGTGATCTCGCGCATTAAGGTCATTGGCAAGATGGACATTGCCGAGCGGCGTCTGCCCCAGGAAGGGCGTGTTCACGTGGTCGCCGAGGGGCGCGACGTCGATCTGCGCGTTTCCTCGATGCCGACGCTGGTTGGTGAGAAGATCGTCTTGCGAATCCTCGATAAGTCGGCGCTGCGGGTCTCGCTTGATATGTTGGGGATGAGCGCTGACCAGTTCGAATCGTTCCGGCGCATCATCCAGAAGCCGCACGGCATTGTGCTGGTCACCGGTCCCACCGGCAGCGGCAAGACCACCACGCTCTACTCGGTTCTTGATCTACTCGCCACCCCCGAGAAGAACATAGTGACCATCGAGGACCCGGTGGAGTATCAGCTCGATCTGATCAACCAGATCCAGGTCAACGACACGATCGGGATGACCTTCGCGCGCGCCTTGCGCTCGATTCTGCGACAGGATCCCGATGTGGTGATGGTCGGCGAAATACGCGATGAGCCCACCGCGCGCGTTGCGATCCAGGCCGCGCTGACCGGTCACCTGGTGATGTCGACGCTGCACACCAACAACGCGCCCGGGGCGTTTGTGCGCCTGTCGGATATGGGTATCGAGAGCTACCTGTTGGCCTCGGCCTTCAATGGGGTTGTTGCGCAACGCCTGGCCCGCACGATCTGCCCGCAATGTCGCACGTCGTACTACCCGTCCGAGGCGGTATTGCGCGACGCCGGCTGGGCGGATGAGCCCGATCGCGTGTGCTACAAGGGTGAGGGTTGCAAACACTGCCACGACAGCGGATATCGCGGCCGCCTGGGAATTTTCGAAATCATCGAAGTCAGTGACGAGGTACGCACCGCGATCCATTCGCTGACAGATGAGTCCGGGCTGATCCAGGTCGTTCGCCGGCACGGCTGGCGGCCGCTGCGCGAGGAAGGCTTGCAGTTGGTCATCGACGGCCGCTCAACGTTGGAGGAAGTGCTGCGCGTGACGCACGCCGAAGCTGAAAACCGCACACGGGCCGAGGTGCAGCAACCGATCCCGGCAATTGCATAGCGCAGAGGAACGATGGCGCAGTTCAAGTACGAAGCGATGAGCCATGGTGGCGGACTGGTCACCGACGCGATCAATGCTGACAGCCAGCAGGACGCGGCGGACGAGCTGCGCCAACGCGGCTTGCTCGTGATGCGTCTGGAACAGGCCGGCAAAGGGGATGCGGGGGGCGATGCACCCGCGCTCGGCCTCAAACGCGGACCGCGAACACAGGACATACTGCTGTTCGCCCGGCAGATGAAGATGCTGCTCGAGTCCGGCACCGCCCTGGTACCGGCCCTCGATGCCGTCAGCAAACCGATTCAGAGGCCGGCTTTCCGCTCGCTGATCCGCAGTATCCACGACCACGTTGAAGGCGGCGGGACGCTCACCGAAGTGATGCGTGACCACCCCGATGTGTTCTCCCCGGTGTTTTGCAGCATGATCGCCGCCGGTGAGGCGACGGCGACTCTGCCGCAGTCTTTTGACAGGTTATCGACTCTTACATACCGGCAACGCCAGACGCGCAAGGCGGTGATTGGCGCGCTGCTTTACCCGGTCGTGTTGTGCACGATGTGTATCGGCGTGATCGGACTCATGATCGGGTTTGTCGTGCCCCGCTTTCGCATGTTGTTTGAGAGTTTGCAGACCGCGCTGCCCTTCAGTACCGAGGTCATGTTCGCCGCCTCAGATCTCCTGCGGGCGTATTGGTTGGTGCTGGTGATACTGTTCGCATTGGCCCTCGTGATCATCATTGTTACGCTGCGCCGACCCGCGATCCGTCAACACCTTGATCCATTGCTGCTAAGCCTGCCACTGGTCGGCCACCTGCTGAGCCGCCTCCAGGCCGGCCAGGTGCTGCGGGTCTGGGCGGCCCTGCTGCGCTCAAATGTCCCGCTGCTGGACGCGATTGAACAGTCGCGCGGCGCCGCCTCGAACCAGGTTTTTGTAAGCCTGCTTGACAAGGTGCGTGAGTCCATCTCATCCGGTGGATCGATCGGCGCCGTGCTGGCTGACTCTGAATACGTGGACCCGATCATTGCTTCCGCGATCACAACGGGGGAAGAAAACGGGCGGCTTTCCGAGGCGGTCGATTTCGTATCGCAGTGGGTCGACGACGAGAACACCCAATTGGTCGCCGGCATCACACGCCTGGTTGAACCGCTGATGCTGGCGGTGATGGGTGTGGTGGTCGGTCTGGTGGCAATGTCACTGTTTCTGCCGCTGTTCGATATCGCGGCCGGGGCCGGTTAAGCGCTGAGCGCCAGTTGCGGAGATCAACTGCCATGTGCGCGTGGTCACTATCAGGAACATCGGCGATCGCCTTTGACGTGGGCGCGGCGAGTATACGCGCCTGCCAGGTCAAGCGCCGCCGCGGCGGATTCGCGGTGCATGACGCACTCAATATCGAACTGCGTCCCGACCCGTCAACGGACGAGTCGCACAAGCTCGAGCTGAATGTGGATCGCCTGACGCGTCTGGCAACTCAGGGCCGGTTCGCCGGGCGGCGCGCCACGCTGGTGCTGTCGCCGCCCGAGGTGACTTTCCATGCCGTGCGGCTGCCGGCCAAGATCCTCAGTTATGCCCCCGCGAAGATCGAGGAGGCTCTCGCCTGGGAAATCGCGCGCGAGACGCGTACCGAGGCGAACGATATGGAGGTGCGCTACTGGCCCCTGCCGCCGCGCCATCGCGAGGGACTCAACGTCATGGCGGTGGCCCTGCCGACATCCGCCGCCCGGCGGTGGGTGGGCGAGTTTGCCGAGCGTGGGTTTCTCTTGCAGCGCATCAACGTAACACCGCGGGCGTTGGCGCAAGCCGCCATGCGACAGTATCACCCCGAAGCGAGTGACGTCTGGGCGGTTGTCGACGTTGGCTGGCGGCGCGCCGTGATCACTGTTCTGGTCGGCGAGGTGCCGGTGTACATCCGTACGCTGGCTACCGGGGCACACCACTGTACGCGTCGTATCGCCGAGGCATTCGATATGCCATACGACCAGGCCGAGCAGCTCAAGCGCGGCAGCGAACTGGCCGCCGCCGTCGCCGCGCCGAACGGCCCCGGTGCGATGGCGGTGGAAAACGCGGAGGATGTCTCCACGGCGGTATACAAGGCGTTGCGTGAACCCAGCGAGCACCTGGTCCGTGACACGCGGCTGTGCCTCACGTACGTGCTGGAGAGCTATCCGGAGTGCAGCGTCGGTGCCGTGTTTCTAGCCGGCGGGGGCGCGAATCTGTCGGGGCTGTGCGAACACATGCAACGCGAGCTTGACATCAACACCACGCCCATTGCCGTCGAGGCCGGTGTATGCGGTCGCACAATCGGTACTGAGGCCGTCGCCGCCCTTGGTGGCGCTATTCAGGATCTGGAGGCGCGGTGATGGACGTGGTTAACCTCATTCCGATTGACTGCCTCGACGCCCAGTCCCGCCGAACACACATGAAGATGTGGCTGGGTGTGGGGCTTGGCATGTGTGCGCTGATGGCCTGCGCCGGGATACACTATCTGCACACGCTGCACACCGCGCGGCAATTGATGACACGACTATCCGAGGCGCAGCAGACCCAGGCGGACAGGGCGGCGCAGCTCAGCAGCGCGCAGGCGGACCATGACGAAATCGTCACCGCGGCCGGCGCCTTGATAGGTCTGCGCCGCACGCACCCGGTGCCACAGCGTCTGTTGACCTTGGCGCAGTTGACGCCCGAGGGTGTCGTCCTCGACCAGGTTCGCGGGGTGTCCATGGCACGCGGCACGGACGGTACCCAGCCGCGCTCGGCAACGGTTACCGGCCACGCTCTGGATCACCATGAACTCGACAGCATGATGCGCGCGATGCAAGACACATCCGAATGGCGGCAAGTCAATCTCGTGCGTGCCACACGTGAGCCGTATCGCGCGGGTGTGGCCGTCGCGTTTCAACTTCAGTGTGATCCACTGGAGGAGGTGGCGCCATGAGCAACAGGCATCGCGCGCGTCGATTTCACGACGTGGATGTGTGGGCCTGCGTGATTATCGGCGTGATGGCCGTCGCCACGTATGTCGGGCTGGTTCATCCCCAGCAGAGTCAGGCGCGTGAAATGCGCGCTGTGGCCGACGCCGTCACCACCACCCAGGCGCACGTGGACATTACTTCGGCGCGTCTGACGATGCTGAGCGACGAGACACGCCGCCTGCGTGAAGTTGTCGCCGTGGAGCTGAGCAACGCCCCATCCGCCGCCAATCTGAATACCATCCTCGGCGCCGTCCTCGAGCACGCGGCCGCCGTGGGGCTGGAAATCAAAAGCGTGCTGCCGAGGCCCGCGGAGGTGGTGGATGAATATCTGGCCACCGATGTACACATCGAAGCACGGGGCGACATGCGCACGCTGATCAGTTTCCTGGATGTACTGGCCAGGCGGCAGCCTTACCACTCGATCCGCGAGTATTCACTCGTCCGTCAAGGCGATGATGAATCGCAAACGCCCAGTATTTCACTGGTCCTGCGGCTGTATCTGCTGACAGACGCGACGGTTGCTCCATCGGGGACCCCGTCATGAAGAAGCTGACGCTATCGCAGAGAATCATGTTCGGCGGGCTGGGGATTGTCGTCGCCGCGTGGGTCGTTGATCAGTTCATCGGCGACACACACCCGCGCACCGCGCATGCCGCCGTCATGACCGTCGATGATGCGGGTCCACCACTTGCGGAAGTCGCGGTAATCGACGTGGACACTCTGATCGCCACGCTGTCGAGTAGCCCGAATGACCGGCCGCCGCTGGATATGAGCGCGCTGCGGCGTGACCCTTTCGAGTTATCGGAGACGATGTTGGTTGTCGCCACGGCTCCCGCTCCGGAAATCTCCGCGCGCCGGCAAACCGAGGAGCCGCTCGCGGCAAAGAAGACTCTCTTTTCAGCGCAGCACAAGCTGAATGGTGTGCTGGCCGGTCCCGAACCGGCGGCGATCATCGATCGCCGGGTAATTCGGCTTGGGGCCGTGGTGGACGGTTACAAGTTGACGCAGATTCGCCGCGAAAGCGTGGTTTTTCGGTCGTCAGAGGACGAAGTTGTCCTGCACGTGGACGGCGCCGGTGGACGCTGACGCCACATATGATCGACGGCCGCTCACGTCCCGACCGTCCGGGGCGGCGTCGCGTGAATCCACTCAATACTTAATGAAGACACCATTGGCGACAACCGATCTGACATATGACCAAGACATGCTGTCCCAGCCACCACAGCAACGGTCGGCGGGAAGAACGAGGCACTCTCATTCGGAGACTGGTGTAATGCTCACGCGGAAACGCCCCAATCAGCGCGGTTTCTCACTTGTCGAACTTGTTGTGGTGATCGTGATTATCGGGATTCTGGCGGCGATGGCGATTCCACGCTTGAGCCGTGGTTCCGCCGGAGCCTCCGATGCGGCCCTCTCGGGAAACCTGTCGGTGATGCGCAACGCCATCAATATGTATGCGGCCGAGCACAACAACAAGTACCCGGGACATGACGGCGGGACCATCAGCGATCATCTGCTCAAGTACTCATCGGTAACCGGCGCCACCGCAGGCGCCCGTGACGCAACGCACAAATACGGCCCTTATCTGCTGGCCATCCCGCCCTGCCCGGTGGGCAACCCGACCGACCCGACCGGCGTGCTGATTGACAGCGCAAACTCGCCGCCGGATGTTGATACCACCGACGGCGAAGGCTGGGTGTACAACCCCACAACCGGCGAGTTTCTCGCCAACAGTGAGGAACTGGACGAGGCCAACGTCGCCTACAACACTTACTAGCAAACTTGCTGATCCCAAGTGAGAGGGCCGCCCGACGGGCCCGGCACCAGGTGCCGGACCCGTCCGCACTTTTGTCCACAGCGGTCCGGCCGCCGGGCGATCGACACGACACGGTGTCGCTCGCCCCGCGGCTTTCCCTTGCGGTGAAGTACCTGCCCCCCAAGCACTTATTTGGTGAGTTCAAGCACGCGGGCGGCGATCGGGTTGGGTTCGGACCCGGTCGCCTCTGACAAGGCGTGGGCCATACACGCGGCCCGCTTGCTGTCGCCAGTGCGATATGCCAGAACCGCGCCGAGTTCCAGCAGAGGCACGTTGTGCGGCGTGGTCGCGAGACCGGCGTTGACAATTGCCAGGGCTCGCGTCAGGTCGCCGGCCTCGACGTGCACGCGGGCCAGCAGGTGCAAGGCGCGCGGATCGCTCGGAGCCGTCTTGAGCAACCCCTCCAGCTCGGCGCGTGCGGCAATGGTCTGACCACTCTCCAAGAGGCATTCGGCCAGCAGCAGGCGCACGTTGAACGATTGGTCAGCATCGCCTGCCAAACGCAAGAGGCTGCGCAGCGTTGCCGCCGCCCGTTCCCATTGTCCCGCGCGATACTGTGCCAATGCCAGGCGTTCGAGCACGACGGGATCCTCTTGCGTGCTGGATGCGCGTTTCCAGGCGCTCGCCGCCTCGGCCCAGTCCCCGGTTTGTTCGTGGCACTCGGCCATTGCGGCCTGGTAGGCGGCGGTCCAGCCGATGGCATCCGCGTGAGCCGCCAGCAACTCCTGCGCGCGCGCCACGTGTCCCAATTGAAGTAGCGCCTGCACGGAGGCGGCCAGATACGCAACCTCGTGTGGATCGCGGTCGCAGGCAGCGATGAAGCATTGGGCCGCTTGCTCCCAGCGCAGACGTTGCTGATGGATCACTCCAAGCAGGTAGTCCCGTTCCGCCTGGCGCGCGGGCTTCAACTCCAGAGTCTTCAGAATCCGCTCGGCACGATCGGCCGCTCCTTTCGACAGGAGGATACGCGCCTCCATCAGCTTGAGCGACAAGTTGTTCGGATCAAGCTCTTGCGCCTCGGCAAGCTGAAGGGCGGCGGCTTCAACCCGGCCGATGGCGAACTGGTCGGCTGCCAGGCGCGCCTTCACGTCGGCACGGGCGACCTTCCAGCGCCGCTCCGCCTCCTGCCGTGCCGTGGCCTGCGTCGCGGGGGAGTGACATCCGGATTGGACGCTCAAGGCCAGCATCATGGCCGCCGGCGCTGCGCAAGACGCCCATCTCATGGTGACTTCTCTCCCTTCTCAATGACATCGGCGTGCCCGGACATCAGATGGTGGTCGAGCGGCGGATGGCCGAAGTGTCCGGCGTCCGGCTCGCCGGCGGTCGCCTCGCTGGCTCCGTCCAGCAAATCCAGTAGAACCGTCTGGCTGCGCGAATAACCGCCGTCCCACATGCGGCGGCCGAGCAGCTCCTCCTTGAGCTTGAATGCGCCCAAGTGCCGCGGCTGGTTGTGCAGCGACATGCGGGCGTTCAACAGCGCCAGGTCGAACTTGCCGGCCTCGGCTTGTGACAACGCTTCCTGATAGAAGGCCTGCGCCAGGCGATCACGCCCGGTGCCCATCAATCCCTGGCGGCTGCCGACGCGGATGCGTTCAATATCCTCCATGATCTCCCGGAACTGCTCTTGTTCTTCGGGTGTCTCCTTGAGGACGTGTACCGTCAACAGAATGATGACCTCTTCGCGTACGGTTTGGTCCGACGAGCGCTTGAAGAGATGACCGAGGATCGGAACGTCCCCGAGCACGGGTACCTGTGTTTTCGAACTGACGGTTCGCTCGCGAAACAGTCCGCCGATCAAGACCGTGTGACCATCATCGAGCAGCAGTTGCACGTGGGTCTCGGTGGTCTCCTCGAAGGGGAGGTTTGACGAGTTCAGGCCGCCGTTACTGTCCTTGGGGCGCACGTCCAATCGCACGGTCCCATCGGGATTGATCACCGGGCGCAGCAGGATCTGCGTGCCCGTTTCGAGGAATTCAACTGACTGAACCGCGGCGGTCTCGGTGACCATCGTGGTTATATAGCCATCGCGCCGCCCGACGATGATCTCGGCTTCGTGCTTATTCAGTGCGAGGACCTTGGGATGGGCCAGCACGGACACGTCGGTGACGCTCTCCAAGGCGCGCACAAACGCCGCCACGTTGTTCTTGATAATCCCGAAGGTGAAGCCGCTGCCGGGAAACCCATCAAGCAGGTCGGTGTTCACGTTGAAGGTCGTGTTATCGAAGCGCCGGGGCGGGACCTGTCCGGTTTGGAGGTTGGCGGCCGCGTCACTGGTGCTTGTAACGTCCTGGAAGTCGACCCCGTTCAACAGCGTGAGGTCAATGCCGAGCTGATTGTCCTCGTTAAGCGTGGCGCGCAGGATGGTTGCCTCTATCAGCACCTGCTTGGGACGCACGTCGATCTCGCCGATCACGCGTTCAATCGCCTTCAGGCGATCGGGTGTGTCGATGACGATGAGATAATCAACCCCGGCCTCGCCGAAGACACTCGAGAGGGAATCGGCACCGCCACTGCCGCTGCCGCTGCTCTGGCTTTCGGCGGCAGCGATAGTCCCGCGCTCGCTGAGCAGGGATTCGACGGCGGCGGCGGCCGTGGCGCGTGAGATATACTTCAACTCGAAGACGCGTGGCTGTGGCAGCGGTCCATTCGCATTGGTCTCTTGAACCGTCCCGACGTAGATCACGCCGTTCATCTTTCGATAGGTGAGCTGGTTGGGAATCAGGATGGCATCGAGGGCCGCTTCGAGGGTCACGTCGTAGAGATTGGCGGAAATGTTTCCGGTGACGGATGTGCTCGTGACGATGTTCGAGCGTGCCTGGTAGCTCAACATCTCGAGCACTGATGCGATGGGCGTGTCGTGGACATTTACGTCAAGCAGTCCGACGTTGCTGACTGTCACGTTGGGGGCGTTGGCGGCCTCCGCGGCCGGCTCAAAGGTGTCGCTTGGTTGGGTGGTGGTGACCGGCTCGTCGGCATGACTGAGCGGGGTCGCCGCCACGATGGCCAGCAGGCCGATTCGGGCCGCTACCAGGCACGGGTTTGCCCATGTGTGCCGCGGGTGGCGGTGGGAAGCGCAGGGATCTGACATGTCAGGCTACCGAACCTCCGATAACTCGCGCGCTGCACAATGGCAGCGCTCGCCGACCGTGATCTATCGTTACTCCTGATCGGATACGCGTTATCGGTATGTCAAGGAAAACCCGCCCCCCGGCCGCTTTTGCCAGTTTGCCGGACCGCGGCAGGTCCCCCGCCGCCCAGCTTCATTCTGCGCTGGTGGACCCCCGGCCCCCGGCCGCCGCACGATTCACAAATCGCCCGGGGATATTCCCTCAATAATTGATGCACCTTCCACGCACAGTCGATGCACGGGTAAGGTTGTGGGTCACCGCTCGAGAGAGCGGGCAGCCTGGCTTGGAGGGTCCGAGTTACGGCGAGCTCGGATCCTCAGCTTTTGCGCCAACGGTCAGGCGGGCGGGGCTTTCATTCAGGTTTGGGTTTCTTCTCGGCGTTCTCGCGTTCCGCGGCGGCGGCGCGCTGCGCGCGCGTCGGGATCTTGTTGAGTCGCTCCTTCAAGACCTGGAACTTCGTCTCGACGGGTTCGGCCAGGCTCTCGTATTTGGCGATCCAGGTGGCCTTCTCTTCCTCGGTCTCGGCCTTGAGCAGCATTTCCTCCACGCGATCAATGTCCGCGTCCCGGCGCATGAGATAGCTGTCGCGCTGTTCCTGGTAGCGCTGCAAGAGCTTGCGGGCCTGGGCCTGCTGGTCGGCATTCAGGTCGTAGCGTTTGATGAACTCCTCGACGTACTTGGCCCACGGGTCACTCAGTTGCTTTGGCGGTGGAATCGGGCCGCGCCCAAGCGCATCACCGACCGCTTCCTTGCGGGCCGTGCGCATCGCGTCGTTGGTTTCCGCGTGTCGCGCGCGTTCGGCCTCGCGAAAACCCTCGCTCTCGGGCCAGTCGGTTTCGGCGTTATAGCCGCCCTGTTCCCAGTGCCTCAAGCGGCCGACGAGCAGTTGCTCAGCCGCGTGGAAAGCGGCCAGCTCACCTTCGAGAATGATCTGCTGGTCTTCGGTCATGTATTCGCGCATACCGTCGCCCACGCCATCCAACATGCCGGTGAAGTCTTCCATGAGCGGGAGCACTTCCGCCGACCACACCGCCACCTCGGCCGGATCGGGCGGCTCATCGTTCAGCATTGCCTCGAAGTAAGTGTTGACCAGCGGCTGGATCTTGCTGCGGTTCTCAGTGAGCCACGTCGGTATGCGCTCACGGAACAGCTCGCGGGTCAGGAAACGCTGGTCCTCATCAAAGTCGTAGCGGCGCGAAACGTCGTCCGCCATCTTGTTCATCAGGCGTTCCTGCATGGTCTTTGTCAGCCAGGGGCCGTCGATGTGCTCGGGCTCTTCTTCCTCTTCGAACATCGTGGGCTGGGCTGCGGCGACCGCGGGCAGCAGCGCTACTGCCAGCAGGAGCGACCAGCGCGTGAATCCCTTCAACATGAAAATACCTCCGTTTCGTTTGCCGATGCGGGAAGATACACCATCGCGGCCCGGTAGTCAGCGCTCGGCGAGGGCTCCGAGCGCCAAATGCTCCGGTTCGGACAGCGGTGGCTTGTCCGACGCCGCCTGAACCTGCTCGCGCGTCGGCAGCTTGTGCAGTTTCTCCTTGAGGATCTGGAACTTGGTGTCCAGCGGCCGGACGAGCTTCTCGTAGCGCGCCATCAGGGTCCTGGTTTCTGATTCGTCTTTTGCCGCGGCGAGTTTGCGCTCGATCCAGTCAAACGTGGGTCCCTTGAGCAGCAGATAGCGATCGCGCTGGTTGGCCACGACGACCAGGACTCGCCGGGCCAGAGCCTGCTGTTCTTCGCTCAATGCATAGCGTTTGATGAACGCGTTGACGTATGTTTCCCAGGGGTCCTCAAAACCGGGTTTGAGTACGAAGCGCCGCGCGGTTTCGGGCTGTTCGGCGGCATCCGCGCCGTTGTCGACAGCCAGGTCGGGAGGTGGGCCAGCGCCGTGGGGATCGTGGTTGGGGCTCTCCCACCAGTCGGTGACCGGGTCATACTGATGCCTGGCCCAGCCGCCGATTCGGCGATCGACGATGTCGAGCATGGCGCCGGCGGCCTGGAGCTCGATGTCCATCTGCTCCTGCTGCTCCTCGGTCATGAAGCCGCGCATCTCATCGCCCGTCTCGACCAACATTGTCCGAAACTGCTCCAACAATGGCCCCGCCTGCTTGGCCCATTCGGCGACCTCGTCCACCGAGGGTGGCTCGTCATTGAGCAGCATTTCAAAATACCAGTTCACCACGGGCTGGACGCCCGCGCGGTTGGATTCGAACCACGGCACGACCCGCTCACGAAGCACCTGGCGGGTCAGGTAACGCTGGTCCTCGTCAAACCCGTAGCGGTCGGCGAGTTGGTTCGCAACGCGCTTCGTAATGCCGTCCCACATGCGCTCTGTGATCCAGAGGCCTTCGGATGGCCGTTCAGTTTCGCCGGCGGTGGTCTGGGCACCGCTGACGTGCGGCGTGGCGCCGACGATGAGCAGGGCGATCCAAAGTGTCAGGCGCGTCATTGTCAGCACCCTCCGTGGCAGAGGTTGACCGGACCGAAATAACGATGCGCCGCGGGCCTCCTTCGATACAGTGGCTGCCGGAGACGATGGCAGCCACGGGCGGCCAGGGACGGCGGTGCGTCTCACCTGGTTGACACGCAACGCCGCACACGGTTGCGATTGTATGCGGCGCCCGGAAATCGCTACTATGAGCGGGCGCTGATTTGTACAAACTTGTACAAAAGCGGACAATGGGACGCTGAATGAGGGTATGTGCGCACGAATCGTGCTCATACCCTCGGCTGACCGACGGTATTCTCGTGATTCACCATGAAAAAACGCATCCCCATCCGGACACTCGTTATCGATGACGACGAATCGGTCTGCCGTTCTATATACACGTGGCTGACCGAAGCGGCGCACGAAGTTGTGACTTTTACTGAGGCGCATGCGGGGCTGGCACTGGCCGCGCGGGCTCCGTGCGAGCTGGCCCTGGTGGATTTGCGCATGCCGGATGTGGCCGGCACGGACGTGATTGCCGCGCTGAGTCAGTCGTCGCCGAAGACCCGCATCATCGCCATGAGCGCGTTCCCGGACACGCCCCAGGTGTTGGAAGCGGTTCGCGCCGGGGCCCGCGACGTGCTCACCAAGCCGATCCAGCCGGAGTTGCTGCTCACGGCGATCGAGCGCCAACTGGCGGAAATCGGCATTCGTGGATACACCGAGGAGGATTTCAATCGGCGGTTGGGCACTCGATTGCGGGCGGAGCGTCAGCGCGCCGGGCGTACGCTGGAAGACGTGGCCGGCGGCGCCGGGATCACCGCGGCTCAATTGTCGCAGATCGAATTGGGCAAGAATGCCACGACGACCTGGACATTGGCGCGAATCTGCAGCGTGCTGCACACTCCCCTGGCGAAGTTGTTCGAAGACTATTGAACACTACACGATCCGGCAGACACAAGACTCTCCTGGCCGTTCCGCTGACACAGGCCACGCCAGCGCTGGGAGAACAGGTGCGCGCGGCGGTGGCGGCGGGAGCGGAGATCGTTGAACTGCGCGTCGATATGCTGCGTGATATCCCCGCCGTCGAAACTCTGCTCAGCCAGCCGCACGACGTGCCGTTCATCCTCACGATCCGGTCGGCGAGCGAGGGCGGTCACTGGGACGGCGGCGACGATGAGCGCATAGCGCTGTTACTGAAGCTGGGTCTGCTGTTGCCGGGCTATGTGGATATCGAATTGGCCGCATGGCAGCGCTCGGCCAACCTGCGTCAGAAGATCGGGCTGATCTGTGAGGTGGACGCCGCCGCACACCGTCATCGGAATGCGTTGGTTATATCTCACCATGACCTGCGCCACACTCCCGGCGATCTCACCGCCTGTTTTGACCAGCTCGCGGCGACACCGGCGGCGGTGATCAAGGCGGTCTTCACGGCGCGCGATGCGACCGACGCATGTCGCGTGCTGGCTGAGCAACGCCGGCACACCGGCCGGCGTGACGTCACCGCATTGGCGATGGGAGAGGCCGGTTTGATCACGCGCGTGCTCGCGCCGAAATTCGGCACAGCGCTGTCGTTCGCGGCGATTCAGCGCGGTGAGGAATCGGCGCCGGGTCAACCGACAATCGCCGAGCTGCGCGGCTTGTACCGCTGGGACAGCATCAACGCGAAGACCGGAGTCTACGGCGTCGTGGGCTGGCCGGTGGCACATTCGCTGGGCCCGCGCCTGCACAACGCCGCCATGGCCAGTGACGGGATCGACGGCGTCTATGTCCCATTGCCGGTCGCGCCGGGCGTCGATGATTTCATGGCTTTCATGGACTACCTTGACGCCAATGACTGGCTCGACGTGCGTGGATTGAGTGTCACGATTCCGCACAAAGAGCGGGCATTGCGCTGGCTTCAAGCACGTGGAGGCGTCGTCAGTGGAATCTGCGAGCGTTGTGGTGCGGTAAACACGCTGACGCGCACGGTCGACGGATGGCGCGGCGACAACACTGACGCCGCCGGTGTTATAGCGGCGCTGGCGACACAGCCGGGGCTCCAGCCTGATCAACTGGCCGGCCGTCGCTTCGACGTTATCGGTGCCGGGGGTGTGGCGCGCGCGGTTGTCGCCGCACTTATCGAGCACGGTGCGGCGGTTACGATCTATAACCGCACGTCCGAGAAAGCCGATGCGCTGGCGCGACAGATGGGCTGTGCGTGGGAGCCTTGGGACGATCGCGATGAAGTGAGCGGTGAGGTGTTGATCAACTGCACCAGTGTGGGGATGTCGCCGGCGATTGATGCGAGTCCCGTGCCGAGCTCGGCACTGCATCGCGTGGCGGTTGTGTTTGACACGATATACACACCTGAGCGGACGCGTTTGTTGCGCGAAGCTGAGAAAGCGGGGTGTGGCACAGTGTCGGGGGTGCCTATGTTTATCGGTCAAGCCGAGGCGCAGTACTCTCTCTGGCACGGTCGCACGCCGCCGACGGGCCTGATGGGGCGAGTATTGGCGGGGTTGCACGCCTGACGTCTGGTCGGGGCAGTGGGGCCGGGGTGATCATTTTCCAAAATGGTTTTGCATCCGTGCGGGACAATTCGCACATTTAGGTTGCTGCAATGGCAGAGCCATCGTGACCGCCGGATGCGGGTTGCAACTGGCGGTCGGTTCTGTGCGGTCCTGTGCCCGCCAGGGGTGGTTGATCCGGCGCGGGCAGGCACACAGGCGCACGTTGTGCGCGGGAGTGTGGTGGCGGCATTAACCAAGGGCGTTACCTAACTGGAGAACCACCGATGTTCAATCGCATGCGTGAATTTCTGGTCAACGAAGACGGTCCGACCGCGACTGAGTACGCCGTGATGCTGGCGTTGATCATTGTCGTCGCGTTGGCGGCGATTTCGGCGCTCGGCACCAAGGTTACGGGCATTTTTGACAATGTGAAAACTTCTCTCGAGGGCGAGGGCCTGTAGGCCAGCAACGCAATCGGCTCAACAAAGGGCAACATGGACGGCGGCACGCCGCGACCTGCGGCGTGCCGCTGTTGTCTTTTCTTGCCCGAGCCACTGGATCATCCGATGAGACTATCGACCCGGTGCCCACAGGTGCCGGGGTGTGCTACGTAACGACTCGACAGCGAGGTATACGGGACCATGCAGGTGGATTTCTGGGAAATAACGCTGGTAATGCTGATCCCCGGGATTCTCTATGCTTCCTGGATTGATTACGCGCAGAAACGTGTGCCCAACTGGCTCAACGCCACCATTCTACTTACCGGACTAATCGTGCAATTCAGCTACTTCGGTTGGCTTGGTGTCGGCTGGGGCGGACTCGGCGTGCTGGCCGGGTTCGGCGTGTTGATTATTCCCTGGCTCATGCATGGCATGGGCGCGGGTGACGTGAAACTCATGATGGCGATCGGTGCCTGGCTGGGTCCGTGGCTCACGCTATGGAGCTTTGCCGCCGGAGCGATTATCGGCGGGATCGTCGCGCTGATCATGATCTTCTCAACCGGTCGAGCAGTACATGCCTTGTCAAACCTGCAAACGATCCGGACGAAACTACGCCGCTGGGACACGGCGTTTGGCACATTTGGTGGTGCCAAGACCTTTGGCAGCACCAGCCAACTGCTTCCGTACGGTGTGCCGCTGACCGCTGGCACGATTGGCGTATTGCTGACGCAGTTCTTTACCGGAGGTAGCTGGCTGTGATGCTCAAACGAAAAACGGGACAACGAAGAAAACGGCGCGCGGCGGCCACGGTCGAGATGGCCGTGGTTACGCCGCTGCTACTGACCATGGTGTTCGGGATCATTGAGTACGGGTGGATCTCGGCGGTACGCCAGACACTCGTCCAGGCGGCGCGCGAGGGGGCGCGAACGGCATCGTTGCCCGGCGCCACCGATGACCAGATTTACGAGCAGATAGACGAGGTCGTGACCCCGCTGGGGCTGACGGGTTGCAGCGTCGAGCTGACGCGGGCCACGCCTGAGACGCCAACTGAGGTTGTGCGTGTCGCGATTCCGTACAACGAGGTAACGCTGGTCGGTGCGTTTTTTGGCAGCACCGATTCGATCCTGAGCGCTACCTGCGTGGCGCGGCGCGAGGGTTTTGACTAGCCAGGACCGAGAGACCGGCGCCACGGCGGTTACCGGCAGCACAAGAGCATGACAATCAAGGATTTTCAGGACCACGACAGGCGCAGACAACCTAGGACGAGACCATGAGCGGCAAGGCAATCATTCCATTGGTGGCAGGACTGGTGATCGGGGGACTGGCGCTCAAGATGGGCAGCGATGCCCTCAAGCGCGCTCAAGGCGGACAACAGGTCAAGGGGGTGACGGTCTGGTCGGCAGCGCGGGACATCGTGCGCGGCCAACGCGTCGAAGCATCAATGCTCTCGTCAGTCAGCATGCCACCGAACGCCGTGCCGGAAGGGGCCTTTACCGACCGAGAGGAACTGGTCGGTCGCGTGGCGCGCACCACGCGACTGGCGGGTGACGTGCTGACCGAAAGCGCCATGCGCCCGAAAGGCGCCCCGACCGGGCTTGAGGTACCGGAAGGTATGCGGGCCGTTGCGGTCAAGGTCGATGAAAGCTCCGGCGTTGACTATCACCTGGAGCCGGGCTCGCATGTGGATGTGGTGGCGTATTTCAATATACGCACGGCCGGCAAGCAGGAGACCGTAGCGCGCACCATAATCGAGAATGTCGAAGTTGGTGCGGTGGGGCAGCGCGTATCGGCGGAGCTCACCACTGAGCATGGAGACGAAGGCAAGAAGAGCACCAGCACGGCGCGGCCGGTGCGGGCGGTAACTCTCTTTGTGAAGCCCGCCCAAGTCCCGACTTTGCATCTGGCCGAGCAGCGTGGCAAGCTCAAGCTGTCGATGCGCAACAGCATCGAAGGAAGCGGACACACCAAGCATCGATCGGTTGACGAAGGCGAGGTGCTTGGGCACGCGAAGCCAACTGTTGCGAAAGTGTCCACCGGTCTGGCGGGATGGCTGTTCGGCAAGGCCAAGCCTCAGGTTGAGGCCGAGCCGACCAAGAGTGCGGAGCCCACGCCGCCGGTAACCAAAGCAGCCCCCAACCCGCTGGACTCCGGGCATATGACGATTGTCTACAGCGGTAAAGACCGGATGGCAATGTGGTGGCCGGGAGTTCACTCGCAAGAGCCCCCGGTGGCGGTGGCCGAAGACGACCTGGCTCGTTACCAGAAGGCTCCGCTGCTGGCGACCGGACCGTCGTCGCAATCACCACAGCCAAACCGCACGTCGCACTATACGAATCCGGACCAGCCGTTGGCGACGGATCCTGCGCCAACCGACGAACCTGAGCCAGAGGAGCTCGAAGAATGATGTCCTACATACGTCAGACACATGTGTGGAGGCGGTCGCTCCGCCAGACAGTGCTCGTCGCCACCCTGGCCACCGGGGTGATCGCCACCGGGGCGGGCGCGGACGAGCTCGCCCTGGCGTCCGCGACGGCGCAAGACAATCCGGCCATTACGGTCAGCGTCTCGGATGTCAACGCGCCCGGCGAGTTGCTGCGCGTCGCCGTCAACAAGGCGATCCTTGTGCAGTTCAGCGTTCCGGTCAACGAAGTGCGTGTGGCCAAGGAAGCTATCGCCGAGGTCGAGCCGGTTACCCCGTACCAGCTTCTGGTGCGCGGCGTCAGCTTCGGGACGACGCAGTTGATCGTCAAGCTGAACGGCGATACGCACAAGGTGTTCGACGTGGCGGTCGATCTGGAGCTGGATCGGCTGTCGGCGAGTATTCGGACGGCGGCCCCGCGTGCGCGCGTCAAGGTAAACTCGCTGCTGGACACCGTGGTGTTGACGGGGACCGCCCCGGATGCCGAATCCGCCGAACGAATCGGCGAGATCGCCGCGATCTTCTCCGAGCATGTTATCAACCACCTGCGAGTCGCCGGCACGCACCAGGTGCTGCTGCGCTGTACGGTGGCGGAAGTTAATCGGACCGCGACGCGGCAATTGGGTTTCAACGGCTGGATCGCGGGCGACAACACCCCTAGTGTGTTCGGCCTGAGCAATATCGGTGGCATAAATCCATCCAACATCGGTGCGGCCGGCGGCTCGATAGTATCGCCGCCGCAAGCGCTGCCGGGCACCGTCGAGGCCAGCTATGCCGGCCTGGTGCCGTTTGCGATTGACGCGGCGGGTATCCCGGTATCAACGGCGACGACTTTGAGCCTCGGCTTCCCGCAGGTGCCCATGCAGGTCTTTATTCAGGCGCTGCGTGAGAACGGGTTGCTGCGCGTGTTGGCCGAGCCAAACCTGATCGCCATCAGTGGCCAGGAAGCGAGCTTTCTGGCCGGCGGATCATTCCCGGTGCCGGTTCCGCAGGGCGACAACGCGGTGACCATCACGTACCGCGATTACGGCGTGCAGTTGCTGTTCACGCCGTCCGTGCTGACCGAAGGCCGCATCCGTTTGCACGTCGCACCGACGATCAGTGAGCCGGACATGAGCACCGCGGTGCAGTTTGGCGGGTTCTTTGTGCCGGGTCTGATCGAACGGCGCGTGGAGACGACGGTGGAAGTTGGCAGCGGGCAGACGATCGCGATTGGCGGTTTGCTCAGCGAGCACGTCCGCAGCGTCAGCCAGAAAGTCCCCGGACTCGGTGATCTTCCCGTGCTGGGCGCGCTGTTCAGCTCGATTGAGTATCAGGAAGACCAGACCGAGTTGGTAGTACTGATCACTCCCGAACTCGTCAGCGGCATATCGCCTCAGCAGGTGGCACAGGTGCCGGGCGCGAACATGCAGGCCCCGAACGACTTTGAGTTCTTCTTGTTGGGGCAGACAACCGGCAGTGGCGAACCGGGGACTCCCAAGCTGACGCCGCACGTCAACCGCGTCAGGCCGACGCAGACGAGCGGCGCGTACGAATCCGTGGACGTGATGAAATTGCGCGGCCCGGTTGGGCCCGCCGGTAGCAGTGAGGGATCGTGAGACAGGAGCGTGAGGTAAGTAGACGAGCGCGTTGCCGCTAGTCAGCAGGCTTTGGCAAGCCGCCCTCCGGAGGCGAGTAGCGCGTGACAGCAGTGGTTCGAGACAGACCGGGCGCGTGTGCATTCGGCCAGAGGTGTCCAGGCAGGTGGGAAGTAGCAGTTCCGGAGGTGTGAGATGCTGGCAAGACAACGCAAGAAGCGGTTTCTGCGACGGGGAAGCGTGGTTGTTCAGGTGGCGGTGATGTCCACGGTCATCATGGGCATGGGCGCGCTCGCCGTTGACGTCGGATCAATGTACACCACAAAGACTGAGTTGCAGGCGGTAGCCGATCTTGCCGCCCTGGCGGCCGCCGCGCAGCTCTCAGGTGACGGCGTTACGGACCCGCGTGACCTGGCCCGGGCCGAAGCGGACTACTACGCGCGGCAGAACTCGGCCAACAACGCGCCCGTTGAACTTGATCTCGAAAACGATGTCGAGTTTGGCAAGGCCATATACGACCCGAGCATCGGTCGCTTCGCCTTCAGTGCGGGCGGCACCACGTACGATGCGGTGCGCGTAACGGCGCGGCGTGAAGGGGCGACGGGCGTGCTGATGACGTTTGGGCGTGCTTTGGGAACCTGCCAGGCGAACATTGCGGCGCGCGCGACGGCGACGCTGGTGCCGCGTGACATCGTCGTCGTTATCGACCTGTCCAACTCGATGTGCTGGGACAGCCAGGCGCGCTATTACACGCGCAGCGACGGCGGTTACTCCAATCTGCGCGACATATGGTGCGCGCTCGACGGTCCCGAGCCGATGATCCCGTATGTACCGGGGTCGGAGCTCGAGACGGAGTATGCCGACGACACGGGCCCGACGTACGGACTCATGAACCAATGGGGCGATCCGTTGATGCCGACCGGCTACAACCCATCGAGTGATCCCGGGCTGTACTACATCCCGCGCTACGCCTCGTGTACGGAATCGGTTCTGGCATCCAGCCTGGTGGCGCGTGGATACAACAGCGCCGAGATCAACGCCCTGCTCAACGGGCCGAGAGACAGCGAGATTTCATCTTACCGCAATCGCACCGCCGTACTGCTGGGCCTGGCGGACTGGGCCAGCGGTAAGGTGGACGGAAAGTTCCCCGTATCTGAGGGGAACGGCAACGATTGGGTCGGCGACGGCGAGACGAAAAACTGGGTCGATCTGCCTGATGAGCTTTATGGCAACCTCTCGTGGGCCACTTATCTCGATCGCGTCAGGAGCACCGGGGCGACGAGGGGCGGTTTCCAGTATCGCTACGGCCTGAAGACGTTCACCGACTTTCTGATGGAAAGGCGGCCGGAATTCGCAAACACGCCGATCCTGAACGCGACTCCCGAGCAACCCCTGCGGGCGGTCAAAGATGCCGTTCAGGTGATGGCGGACTACATCGATGCGCTGGACAGCCCCGACCAGTTGTCACTGGTGGTTTTTGCCCAATCCTCACCGCCGCCGGAGGTAATCCTGACCGACAACCTTCAGGCGATACCGTCGCGGCTGTATGAGATGCAGTCGGGGCACTATGACCGCACGACGAACATCGGTGCCGGGTTGGGTCGCGCCCGCGTGGAGCTGAAATCGGCCCGGGCGCGCGCGACGGCCAAGAAGGTCATCGTCCTGATGTCCGATGGCGAAGCGAACGTGGGCGAAGACGGTTACAGCGCCAAGGACTATGCGCGTTACCAGGCGGAGTTGGCCGCCGACGATGGCATGATGATCTACACGGTCAGTGTCGGCTATGGCGTTGACCGCGCTTTGATGCAGGAAGTCGCGGAAACCGGCAACGGCAAGGAGTTCTACGCCGTCGGTAACCCCGAGGAGTACAGCGAGCAGCTTCGAGAGATTTTCCGCGCCCTGGGCGGTGAGCGCCCGGTGGTGCTGATCGAGTAGTAGAGCGCGAGTGGATCTCGCGCGCCAGCAGGGAAGGCCGGGTGCCGACGCGGCATGGCGCCGAACTCCGTAACGCGGAGTTCGGCAGGCCGCGGCAGCCCGGCGACACAACGCCAATGGAGTGGTGGGAGCGCTACGGTCGCTCCCGGGAGGACACGCGCGGCAGTGAGTACGACGGTGCGGGTCATTGTTGTGAACGCCGACGAAGAAGCCGCGCCAGAACTGCGCGCTCATCTCCTGAGCGTCGAGGGGCTCAAGATCGTCGCCGAGGTTGAGGAGCCGGCGTTTCTCGGCCAGGTGCTCGATCAATTTCCGGCCGAGCTCCTGCTGATTCACCTTGATCCCAACCCACAAGGCATGATGGACGTTATCGCGCCGGTGCTTGAATCGCGCGAGAGCTGTCCGGCGGCCGTGGGCATGAGCGAAGACCGCGACGCGGACCTGGTGGTGCGCGCCATGCGGGCCGGCATGCGCGAGTTCCTTTGGAAGCCGTTTCCTCCCGAGCAGCTCAACGAGATCTTGGTGCGCGTTGGCCAGGAGACCTCGCAGACCGGTCGGCGTCTGGGGTGCCTGATTCCTGTCGTTGCGGCGTGCGGCGGCGTTGGGGCGACCACGATTGCCACCAACCTGGCAGTTGAACTGGCTCAGGTCGAGGGCTGGCGTGGCCAGGAAGAAAGCAAGCCGCGCGTGGCGGTGGTTGATCTTGATTTCCGTTTTGGGCAGGTAGCGCTTTTCCTCGACGCGCAACCGAATTACACCATCGCGGAGCTGTGTGAGACACCGGAGCAGCTCGATCGCCAGATGATCGATCGCGCGATGGTCAAACACCCGAGCGGTGTACACGTTCTGGCCCACCCGGCCGACCTGGCCCAGGCGGAGCGAATCAGTGCCGGGCAGGTCGCGGGTGCCCTTGCGGTTTTACAGGAGTACTACGACTTCGTGGTGATTGACGGCCCCGTGCGTTTCGATCCCACAGCGCGGTCCGTACTCGACATGACCGACGTGTGCCTGGTGGTGCTGCAACTGCTGGTGCCGGCGGTACGGAACACAGATCGGATATTGCAGGCAATGGCCACGGCGGGCTACAGCCTGGATCGGGTTCGTCTCGTGTGCAACCGCTATGGGCGCGAGGCGGGGTTGCTCGAGCCGGCGGACGCTGAGGCAACGTTGGGGCGCGGCTTGTCGTGGCTGTTACCCGACGATTGGCGCACGAGCAGTTCGGCGGTGAACATGGGGGCGCCGCTGTTGAGCTACGCGCCGAAGTGCAAGTTGCGCGCGGGGTATCGGCAGATCGCAGGCGAGTTGGCGAACGTGTCCGCGTCCGGGGGCAGCAAAGGTGAATCCGAGGATGGCGCTCCGCGTCGCGGCTTGCTGTCGTTTCTGGGCGGGCCCAGGGCGACGGGCGGTCGGGCGAGTGTCGAGGTGTGAGTACGTCGGCCTATGGTTGAGGGTAGTTAGATGGGCATGTTCACAAGAAAGGTGCCGCCACCACAGAACGCGCCGGGCCAGAGCAATGGAAATGGCGCTGCGGCGCGGCCGCCGGCTTCGCCGAAACCATCGAGCGCAGCGCCGCCCGCGGGTGGGGCTCAGACGTCGGTGGCGCAGCCGATGCCCGCCGCCAAGACGCAGGCGCCGTCACCTGAAGCTGCCTCGGTACAGCGGCGTAAGCAGGCGGCGAGTGCCGCCAAGCAGCAGCAGCATGACGAGCTGAAAGACTCGATTCACCGCAAGCTGGTCGAGCAGATCGACATGGCCAAGCTCGAGCGTGATGCGACGGGCGAGACTCGCGAACGCGTGCGGCAGATTGTCCTGGCGCTCTTCGAGGAAGACGCGCCGATGTTGAACCCATCCGAGCGCCAACATCTGGCCGATGAGATTCTTCACGAGACTTTCGGGCTTGGTCCGCTCGAACGCCTGCTGAATGACCCGCAGATATCAGACATATTGATCAACGGTCCCAAGCAGGTCTACATCGAGAAGAACGGCAACCTGCAATTGGTCGATGTGGGTTTCAAGGACAACGCTCACCTGTTGCACATCATCGACAAGATCGTCTCGCCGTTGGGACGCCGCTGTGACGAAGTTTGTCCGATGGTCGATGCGCGTCTGAAGGACGGCAGTCGTGTCAATGCGATCATCCCGCCCCTGGCAATCGATGGGGCGTCGATGTCGATTCGACGCTTCGGGGCGGATCCGATCACATGGGACGATTATGTGCGTTTCAAGTCCTGCGCGCCGGAAATAGTCGAGTTTCTGCGGGCGTGTGTTGTCGCCGGTCTCAATGTGCTGATCGTGGGCGGTACCGGTTCGGGGAAGACCACGCTGCTGAACAACCTGTCGAGCTTTATCCCCGAGGACGAGCGCATCGTCACGATTGAAGACGCCGCCGAACTGCAACTGCGTCAGCCGCACGTCGTGCGCCTGGAAACGCGGCCGGCGAACATCGAGGGCAAAGGGCAGATCACGATCCGTGATTTGCTGATCAACTCGCTGCGTATGCGCCCCGACCGGATTGTGGTCGGCGAGTGTCGCGGTGGGGAGACGCTCGACATGCTTCAGGCGATGAACACCGGGCACGAAGGCTCCATGACCACCGTCCACGCCAACAGCACGCGCGACGCGGTCCAGCGTGTTGAGACAATGGTCATGATGGCCGGCTACGAGTTGCCGACACGGGCGATCCGACAGCAGTTCGCTTCGGCAATCAACCTGATCGTGATGGCGGCCCGGCTCACCGGTGGGCCGCGCAAGATCATCAACGTCACCGAAGTCCAAGGCATGGAAGGCGACATCATCACCATGCAGGACATCTTCAAGTTTGAGCAGATTGGTGTGGATGGCGAGGGCAAGGCTTATGGACGCATCGTTTCCACCGGCGTCCGTCCGAGCTTCATGGATCGCTTAAAGGCGGCGGGCTGCACCTTGGATACCGACATCTTCAAACCGCGGGACCTCATCTGCGACCAGGAAGAATGAGCCATGATTACGAGCATGCTGGCATTAACACTCGAAGGTTCCCTGGGAACAATCGTGCTGATTGTTCTGCCATTGGCGGGGTCGGTCGTGCTGGCCTATGGCGTGGCGCAGGTTACTCTCGATTTGCGCAAGAGCGACCGCAAACGTCTGATCAATCGCCTGAAGGGTGGTTCCGCAGCGCGGCGTGATACACCGGCGGCGTTCGACCCGACGCAGTTCAGACGATCAGCCGCCGACGCCACCGGGGCGCTGGCCGGGTTCTTCTCGCGCATGAGCTTCACGCGGAACCTGCAAACAACGCTGGATCAGGCGGACGTACGCATGTCGGCGGCGCAGTTGCTCGTCAATCTGTCCGCGATTGCCAGCATACTCGCCGCGGCCTTGCTCGCCTTCGGAGTGTCAGTGCTGGCGGCATTGGGCATTGCGGCGGCCGTGTTTGTCATGCCGGTGATGTACTTCATTCACCGGCGCAAGTCGCGGATGAACAAGCTGGTGCAGCAACTGCCGGACGTCTTTGAGCTGCTCAGCCAGGCACTGCGCGCGGGACACTCGCTTGCCAGCGGCATGCAACTCGTATCGAAGGAAACGCCCGCCCCGGCTGGCGCGGAATTCGGACGCGTGTTCCACGAGCAGAACCTGGGCCTCAAGGTCGAGGATGCACTGAAGAACATGGCGGATCGCACCGACGTGCTCGACGTGCGTTTCTTCGTCACCGCGGTGTTGATCCAACGCCAGACCGGTGGCGACCTGGCCGAGGTTCTGGACAAAATCGGCGGGGTGATCCGCGATCGCATCAAGCTCTTCGGGACGGTGCAGGCCCTGACGGCGGAGGGGCGTTTGTCGGGCTATGTTCTGCTGGCCCTGCCACCGCTGGTTTTCGCGGTAATGACCGTTATCAATCGGGAATACGCGATGCTGCTGATTGAGGAGCCCGCGGGCCGAATGCTGCTGACCGGGGCGGGCGTGATGCAACTGATGGGGTGGGCGATGATTAAGAAGATCGTCAATATCAAGGTCTAGCGAGGTCTGCGACCATGAACATGATTCTTGTTGCCGTTCTGGTCATCGTCGCCGTGGCGCTGATCGCTTACAGCGTCATGCCGCAATCGAAAAATGACCGCGACACCGTCAAGCGACGGCTGAGTGGGCGCAATGCTCGCGATGAAGAGGCGGGGATTCGCGAACAGGCACACCAGTCCGCGACCGCCGAGCTTGTCAAGCGGGCCACGCCGGTCCTCTCTCGGATCGTCATGCCGACCAGTAACGAAGACCAGACGAACCTGCGCATGAAGCTGACGCACGCGGGCTTTCGCGCTCCGCAGGCGCAAACGACGTTCCTGGCCAGCAAGTCGATTCTGGGCGTTGTCGGACTGCTGGTCGGCACCGCGATCGCGGCCTCGATGGGCTTACCGCTGGCCAAGGCGGTCGGGGCGGCGTGTTTTGGCGCCGGCCTGGGCTTCATGCTCCCCAATATGTGGCTGTCGCTGGCGGTCAGTTCACGGAAAGAGAAGTTGAAGCACGGCTTGCCGGATACGCTTGATCTGATGGTGGTGTCGATTGAATCCGGCCTGGCGCTGGATGCCGCCATCAAACGCGTCGGCGATGAGATGGCGATTGTACACCCCGAGTTGTCGGAAGAAATGCGGATCGCCACCATGGAAGGCCAGATGGGCATCCCGCGCCACGAGGCACTCGAGAACATGGCACGCCGAACCGCGCTCGAGGAGCTGCGTTCGCTCGTGTCGGTCATCGTTCAAGCCGAGAAGTTCGGCACGAGTATCGCCAAGGCCTTGCGAAATCAGGCCAGCATGCTGCGCAGCAAGCGCCAACAGGCGGCGGAGGAGCGGGCCCAGAAGACGGCCGTAAAACTCCTGATACCTCTGATCCTGTTCATCTTCCCGGCGTTGGGAATCGTGTTGGGCGGCCCCGCGGCGTTGCGCATGATCGAGGCGCTCAAGGACAATCCTTCTCTGTAGTCGTCCAGGCACGCGCAACCGCTGTCAACGACATATTGTGACCGTGCAACCATTTGTACACCACAAATGGTGTATCCAGCCTTGGCGCAGGCCGTGTATGGGGCGCGCCGGGAAACCGCCGCGGATTAGGGTGATCCAAGGCGGTTGGTGGGGCTCCACGATAGAGGTAATATGTTGGACTTGTATCCCGCGCTGCCGAGCGGCAGCGCTGGTTGTGCCGACCTGGCTCGGGTTTTCGATCCCCTGACCGGCGACTTGCCGGGCCTGGTGTTTTTGAAGTGGCTGCGTCGTTTGCGGCGTTTGGGCGTATAAGCTCTAAGAGGGACGTTGCGCTGGGTGCGCTTCCTGGCAAGCGACCACCCAGGCTGACGGAATACGTCGCATTGGATCGCATTGCATAAGCATGAGGAGACTGTTTCCATGCGTAACGAGATCGGTGGCCGTGGATTAGCGGCAATTGTGGTTGCAATGATCGCCGTAGCAGTGACCGTGGCGCAAGCGCCGCCCGCCCCTAAACCGGCGGAACCGGCGACGGCCGCCAATCCGGCCACCCCGACTGCCGGCCCAACGCCCAAGATCAGGATTGAACCGGCGGAGTGGGATTTCGGAGAGGTGTGGTATGGCACTCCCCTGCAAAACAGTGATACAAAGGTGACCAATGTGGGCGACGCTCCGTTGAAGATCACCGCGGTGCGCAAATTCTGCGGTTGCACGTCGGCGTCGGTGGACAAGAACGAGCTGGCTCCGGGAGAATCGACGAAGCTGCACATCGTGTACGATTCGACAAAAGGGACGGAGGCCGTCCAGCAGACGGTCCGCGTCGAATCCAACGACCCGGCACAGCCGGCGGTCAGCTTCCTCGTCAAGGGCACGTGCAAGCCGATGTTCGAGTTCGAAACCGAGGGGAAGCTTATCCCCGTGCCGGGGATGCGTTTCGGTCAATTGGACAAGAACGAGGTGAAGACGAACAGTGTGAAGATCACCAGCTTGTACAAGGAAGGGCCGGTGCACCTGAAGCTCAAGGACATGTCGCCGAGCATGTATAAGTTCGAGCTGAAGGAGCTGGAGGCCGGCAAGGTCTATGAGTTGGTGGCGACCACCAAGCCGCCACTGTCGGCGGGCTCGACTGTGGCGGTTGCGCATCTCGAGTCCGACTTGGACTTTCTGAAGGACATGAAGGTGCGCATCAACGGCTACGTGGTGCCGCCGGTGCGTGTCACGCCGCCCCAGATCACCGTATCGCCAAAGACGACGTTCGAGTCGGTGAAAGACGTCTCGATTGTCTACCGCGTGGACAAGCCCATCAAAATCACGAAGGTGGAATGCGATGATCCGCGGGTCCACTGGGAGATCGTGGAGGTTCCTCAGGCGCAAGGGAACAGCCCGAATGCGTTTCACCGCCTGCGCGTGACGGTTCCTCCGGGCGCCGAGGTTCCGGACAAGGGCATGAAGCTGACGATTCACACGGATTGCCAGGATGCCGAGTACCAAAAACTCGACGTCGCGATCGTGAAGATCACGCCGCGCCGCGTTGGTACCGGCCATGCCGTCGAAACCAAGCGCGGCCGGGCAACGCGTGATCCGAGGTTGGGCAATCGCGGGACCACCACGAGGCCGAGCGCGGAGCATGTCAAAATCAAGACCGCTGATCAGACTGACGCCAAAAACAAGGACAACCCGGCCAAGCCGGACGGGCCCGGCGGCGAATAGCCGGCGCGGCTGAGTTGTATCGATCGGGAGTGATTCCTGGATGCGTGCATCGCTGCTCAGGATGTTGGGGATCGTTGGCGTGTCGATGTTGCTCGGCGCCACATACATCGAGCGCTTCCACAGCGACTTGGACTGGATCCCATCGCAGCAGACGCGCGCGATTGAGAAGACAGTGCGCAAGACGCTGGCTCACGTACAGAAAGACGAGACCGAGCAGGCCATCCTCGCGAAGGCCGGGATCGATACTGACACATTGGTACGGCTCGCTGAAGGCGGCGCGCTCATCATCGACGCCCGCGCGCCTGACGTATTTGAGGAGTCCCATCTCGCCGCTCCGTATATCATCAATGTCTATGTCGCGTCCATCGATGTTGACGCGCGGATCGGCGAGTTGCAGATGCTGCTCGACGAGGGCGCGCCGATCGTGATCTACTGCGAGTCGCTGGATTGCGACGATTCGAAGGTCCTCTACCAGCTCATCTCCGATACGCACGGCAAAACCGACGGCTTGTATCTGTACCCGGAGGGGTGGGTCGGCATCACGGAAGCCGGTCTCGCTGTCGCCACCGGCCGCGGTCTCATGGAACCGATCCTGATCATGGACCAATGCTACAACGAATTCCTGACCACCGGCGGGCCGGCCGGGTTTGGCGCGGACGACCCCAACATGGGAATGGAGTGGCCCGAAGGTGGTGGCGATGGCTGAACAGGTCAAGCCGGGGAACAAGGTCATCTGGCATCTGATTGCGTGGCTCGGGCGACTGACCGTCGCGTTCTTCTTCTTCTATGCCGGCTCGATAAAGATCGGCGACCCGACACAATTCGCCTGGGACATTCGTGGCTACGCGGTCTTTCCAGAGGTCGGCACGAACGCGATGGCCTATCTGATACCGTGGTTCGAGGTCGTCACGGTTACGCTGCTTCTGATCGGGCTGTGGCGCAAAGAGGCGCGCCTGCTGATCCAACTGATGCTGGTCGCCTTCACCACGCTCAAGATTTATGCGCTGCTCAACGGGCACGACCTTGACTGCGGATGCTTCGGCGACAGCTTTCTCGGGCGCGTGTCAAAAGGTTGGGACGGCGTGTGGATGAATCTCGGCTTGATCACGGTGCTGCTGATCGAGGGTTTCGCCAGCTATAAGCTCAACCCCAGGAAGACGGCCCGTGCGCCGGGCAACGCCGCCGGCAACGTCAAACCCGCCACCGCCAAGTAGGGTGCTCACGCTGAAATCGTGGGACAGGTCCGTATCCTGTGGGACTCACCGGTTGAAAACCGGTGCCACAAGGGCCGGTGCCGCGCGGCGCTTGCACACGTCTATTGCTTCTCGGGTGGATCGAACATGTGGCGGGGGATCTTGACGTCGGTTTCCACCTCTTTGAAGCGTATGATGGCCTTCCCGGTGTGCTTGTTCTCGACGGTTGCCAGGAACGGCATTTTCACGCCCAGAACCTCTCGAAAATCGCCGTAAGTCGTAGTGGTCGGCACGCTCCCCAGCATCTCGTTCGGGATGTAGGCGTCCTGTCTCACCACCAGCCCAGTCTCGGCACTCAGGTACTTCCGAATCGCGGCCCCTTTGTGCGGCGTACATTCGACAATGTAGACGTCTTGACCATCAATCTGGTCTTTCTTGAGCAGCGTTACGTCTTTGAATGCCCCGCGCCAATCCCCGAAAGCCACAAACGGATGGTCGAGCTTGGCCAGTTCGAGCTTGACCCCGTCGATTTCCTCGGGGGTCTCCAGATTCGAGTCGATCCAGGCCTCGTCGCCGGCCAGAAATGACTTGGTGTACCCGAACGGATCGGCGTTCATGTGCATCATGGTTCGGCCGGCGCCATCCACGAACACGGTCAACTTGGCGCGCACGCCCTGCTGCACGAAATTCATATCGCCTGTGAACCGCAGCCGTTGGTCCTTCAGTGCCTCCAGGTGCTCATCAGCGCGCAGCGCGAACAGATCGTCCAACGTGATGTCGAGCGCGGCGTTAGCCTTGATGCGCGGCATCGGCATGACGAGCAGCCGACGGAACGTCAGTTTCGTCGCGCGGTGCTTGCTGTCGGTCTTGAATTCCAGAGATTGGTTGGTGTCGACCTTTATCTTCCAGCGGCTGTCTTTATCGGGCCAGTGCAGTGGCCATTGCGTCTGGCCAGGTATGTCCACGGCGAGCTCGTCATCCTTGATCAATATCGTCCAGATGCCGGCGTCGCCCGGGCCAACGCGATACTTGCCGACGAGTGGCTCGAGCAAATCGTGGGACCAGGCTTCGCCCGGATCGGGGAGCTTTTCTGCGAGGGGTACGGGCGGCGGACCGTCCTGCTTGCGCGGCAGTGTCAGCTCGACGACCTGGTACATCGTGGCGGACGGCACGACGCCATTCTCGGGCTCTTCGAACTCAATCTCGATCTCGGCGGGGAAGTCGAATTTCCAGCGTCCATTCTCGTCCGGCCATTTCAGGGGGAACACCATTTGCCCGGGGATGTCGATGGCCAGGCGGTCGTTCTTGATGAGCACCTGGGCGTCGGCCTTTATGGCCTCGAGGCGATACTTGCCCACATAGGCTTGCAGTTGTTCGGCAGACAGCGCGCCGGTGTCAGGGGCGCTGTCCGTGGTCGAGTCTGCGACGCTTTCGCCGAGCAGAGCCTGCCAGACCATGGCTCGGGATGTTTGCTGGAGCGGCGCCACGCCGACGTTCATCATCAGCACGAAGCCGATGTGTTGATCGGGGATCATGGCGACCATGGCGGAGAATCCGTCGATGTTTCCGCCGTGCTGCACGATGTCATGGTCTTGCCATGTCTCGGTCATCCAGCCGAGGGCGTAGCTACCGCCGGGCCCCATCGCAACCTGCGGTTTCCAGGTTTCGTCGAGTTGCCGCTCGCTGATGAGGCGCTGGCCGTCGTACTCGCCATGCGCCAACAGGAATCGCAACCAGTGCGCCATGTCGCGCACATTCGAGTTGATGGCGCCGGCCGGGGCCACGCGGTCGAGCACGCGCATCGGCAAACAGTCCCAGTCCTGACTGTCCTCGTCCCACCTGTAGCCCTTGGAAGCGAGCGCATCGTCACGCATCTTCGGCACTGAAGTGTGCGTATCGGCCATGCCCAGCGGATCGAGAATGCGCTGCTGGAGCAGCGTTGACCAGTCGTCGACACCGGCGGCCTGCGTGGCGGCCATGCCGGCCACGCAGAACATCACGTTGTTGTAGTGCCAGCTCTCACGAAACTCGGCGATCGGTTCGGCGCGACTGATCTGCGAGATGATGCGGCGCGGACTGGCCTGGTTCGCCGCCCAGAGCAACGGCATACGCCCCAGACCCGTGCGATGGCAGAGCAGATCGCGAATAGTGACCTGTTCGTTGGCGGTCTTGTCCTTGAGCTCGAAGCGCGGCACGTGCTTGCGAACGAGGTCGTCCCAGTCCATCTTGCCTTCATCGACGAGCATGCCGATGAGTGTGCTGGTAAAAGCCTTGGTTGTTGACCCGATGGCGAACAGCGTCTCTTCGGTGACCGGTAGGTCTGCGTCGAGGTCGCGTTGGCCGAAGCCGCGCGACAGAATGACTTCATCGTCCTTGACGACCACGATCGCCAGGCCGGGAATGTGCTGGTCAACGCGCGCCTGTTCGAGTTGCTCACTCAGAGCTTTGATGCGCTGATCGAGCGGCGTGGTATCGGCGGTCGCGGCGGCGGCGACAAGCACGGCGAGTGGGCCAAGAACGCGAAGTGCATCAGAGTTCAGACGCAGCCGGAGCATGGTGGTTCCTTTCCGCTGGGACAGACGCGCTCGCTGACAACGCAGGCCATCGGCACGACCTGCCGCGACGCCGGTAGCATGCCGCAATCGTATTCCGCCCGCGGGAGGGCAACAAGCTGGTCAGACAACTCCGGCCCGCGTCGATGGCGGGGCTGATGAGGCGCTGCCACCTGACGCCGAGCGGGCGTGGTAATCCTGACTCAGCCGTTGCTGCCAGTGCCGGCGCAAGCGCTGGACGGCTTGTGCGGGCCGGCAGACGGAAAGCCTGGATCGATCGATGAAGAGATCGAGGCGCGCCAGTGTTTCAAGCGCGTCATCAGCGTCGAAGTTTACGGCGACGCCGAACCGCTCGTGCAGATACGCCTCAATATTCCGGTCTAGCTGAGCCGCGGACAGATCCGGCTCTTTGGCCGCGGTACAGAAGGCATACGCGAGCAGAGCCTCCTTCACCTCTTCCTGGGCGATCATAGCCAGCAGGGAGTGGATCACGCCGGCGTTGTTGGCGAGGTTCTGGAAATAGAGGTGGCGCGTGCGCAATGAGTCGCGTCGCACACGTGCCGCGCGGTAGCCGGTCAACGTCTTGATCCCCAACGAGAAACATCCGACCAGGATTATCCACCCCAGCGTCAGCAGCGCCCCGGTCCCGATGGCCAGCGCCTGCACCAGCTTCCACGCGGTGGTTCCCAGCGCGCCGGCGCCGCTGCCAAAGAGCTTGAGCTGGTCGAGGAGGTTCATGCCGACCTGGGCGTGTGGCAGCAGCGCCTCGATGTCTTCGGATGGTATGTCCTTGAAGAGCCTGAGCCGGACGTATGGGTCGTTCTTCAGCCGAACATAAACCGCCAGTCTGCGGTAGACGTCTATTTCGCGCGGCATGCCTCGAAGCGGATGGCGCCAGGTGCGCACGTGGCGCGTGCGCGACGCCTGACCGCGCACCCAGACTCGAAGTTGCTCGACGCGCTCGGGCTCCAAGCGTACGCGCACGCCCAGCGAGTTGGCCTTGCGCACGGCGGCATCCACCTGCACCTGCGTGAGGTCTTCGAAATTGGCTTTTTCGAGCAGGTAAGTTATTCGGCGCAGCAAGTCCGCGTGGGCCGCTGGCGTGCGGCGCGTTTCAACATCATCGGGGAAGCGTGTGTCGCGATCGGGATTTACGGCGGCATAGCTTCGCAGCAGATCACGCTGAAAAGCCGTGGTCTCCTGCTCGATTACATCTTCAAGCGCGGCGGCGACATCACGCAACAGCGGCGCATCGGGACCAAGCAGCTCCTCATCCGCGGCGAGCATGTCAACCAGATCACCGGCGCGCAGCGGCACAAAGCGATCATCGGGCCGGTGATGGTCGGTCAGGGCCGTTGGGTCGTCGATGAGTTCACATTGCACGGCTGCCATGGGCTTATCCTACCGGGCCGCAGATAGCCCGACCACGACAGCGCGCCCGCCCACGGGCTCCCGCGCCCCGCTGTCGCTTGCGTGCTATACTACGAGAACCGGCCGCGTCCAGCGGCCCGAGCGCGCGTCTCATCGGCTTGTAGGGTCTTGGATGTCGCAATCCATGGTCACGTTCTCGCTGCAATCGGGGTCAAACGGGAATTGCATTTACGTCGAGGGTGGTGGCCGGCGACTGTTGTTCGATGCCGGTATCAGCGGGCGTCAAGCCAAGCTGCGCCTCGCCGAACATGGCCGGGAGATTTTCGGCATCGATGCGCTGCTTATCTCTCATGATCATTCCGACCATGTTTGCAACGCCGGCGTCCTGCAACGCCTGTTCAAAATGCCCGTCTACATGACGAGCGCGACGTACGCGCGCGCCCGGCGCTATCTGGGGAAGATGCACGATGTGCGGCATTTTACCGCCGGCGATGTCATCGAATTCGGCCCCGTCCGCGTGTACACGCTGCCAACGCCGCACGACGCTGTTGACGGCGTGGTGTTCACCGTGGAGCTGGCAGGCAAGCGCCTGGGGATTTTCACGGATGTCGGGCATGCGTTCCCGGGTCTGGGTGACGCCCTGGCGTCGGTAGACGCGGCCTATCTCGAGAGCAATTATGACCCCGAGATGCTGGACGCGGGTTCCTACCCGGCTGACGTGAAAGAACGCATCCGCGGCCACGGCGGGCACCTGTCCAACCGCGAGGCCGCGGAACTGATCAAGGCCTGCGCGGCGCGTCATCGCTGGGTGGCCCTGGCCCATCTAAGTGAAGACAACAACCACCCGGACATCGCGCTGCAAACGCACCGGTCGATTCTTGGAGAGACGTTTCCATTGACCGTCGCGGGGCGCTACACGGCCTCCGAGATTCTCAACGTGTGATCAGCGGGAGGGTATCGACGTGCCTGAAATGCAACCTGAACGACCGCCGGGAGTGCAGTATACGCCCGCGCACGACGGTGGCTCGGCGATCTGGTCACTGGTCGCGGCGCTGCTGTTTCTGTACGTCGGGTTTGGCTTGGGTCTGGTTGGGGTGAGCGGCAATGCGATCTACGATGGATCGGTCACCGCGCTGGTCTGGGGGGCGCGCATCGTTGGCATCGGGTTGCTGGTGGTTGCCGGCCTGGACCTGGCCAAGGTGGGATTCGCCGCGGCGCTGGATGCCATGCTTGCCGGCGTGGCGACGGTGCTGTGCCTGGGTGTGGGGGCCGTCTGGCTCGTATATGGGGATATGCAGGGCGTGTTGCTGATCATCTTCGGCATTGTCAATGGCAGTTCGGCGCGAAACGCCTGGTCACGCTGGAGTGCATGGCTCAAGCCGCGCGCGGCGTCGCGCCGCGACCCCATGACTACGAATAGTGCTGACAACCTGGCGCGCTATGCCCGGCAGATGTGCTTTGCGCCCATCGGCGCGGATGGGCAGCGGCGTTTGCTCGCCTCACGCGTTACGTTGATCGGGTGCGGTGCGTTGGGCTCGGTGCTGGCCAATACGCTGGTGCGCGGCGGCGTGGGTTTCCTGCGCATCGTCGATCGCGACTTTGTCGAGCTGGACAATCTTCAACGCCAGGTGTTGTTCGACGAAGACGACGCGGCCGGCAACCTGCCGAAGGCCGAGGCGGCGGCCCGCAAGCTGCGGCGCATCAATTCGGGCGTGACGGTTGAGCCGATCATCGCCGACGCCAACCCGGCCAACATCGAACGTTTCTGCCAGGGGGCGCACCTGATCCTGGACGGCACCGACAACTTCGAGACGCGTTACCTGGTCAATGATGTGGCGGTCAAGCACGAGATTCCCTGGATCTACGGCGCGTGTATCGCATCGGAAGGGCGCGTGATGCCGATCGTGCCCGGCCGGACGGCGTGTCTGCGCTGCGTATGGCCCGATGCACCGCCGCCCGGCAGCACCGAGACCTGCGAATCAGCGGGCGTGCTGGCGTCGATCGTCAACGTGGTCGCTAGCCTGGAGGCGGCCGAGGCGCTCAAAATCCTCAGTGGTCGCACTGACGCTCTCAATCGCAAGCTGGTCAGCGTTGATGTGTGGAGCGGACGCTGGCACGCGATGGATATCGCCCGCGAAGGCGCCGGCGACGCCTGCCCGTGCTGTGGCGCTGGGGAGTACGCCTTTCTTCAGGGTGGCCAGGTCTCGACGTCTGCCATCTTGTGCGGCCGAAACGCGGTGCAGGTGATGCCGCCCGCAACGGTCCAGGTCGATTTTGAGGCACTGGCCGGCCGCCTTGGATCAGCGCCGAGTCCGGCGTTTAACAACTTCCTGTTGCGTTTTCGCGTGGACGAATGTGAAGTAACACTCTTCCGCGACGGTCGCGCGATCATCAAAGGCACCAGCGACATCGCAACGGCCCGGGCGATCTACGCAAGATACATCGGCACATGACTACGATCGGGAGTGATCCGCGTAGCGGCCATCGCCGGGCGCGTGATGCCTCAGGCGGGCGAGTGACCAGTTGAATTGGCGCCTCGCGGCCGCCGGTCGGTTTCAGCTGACCAACCGTTGCCACCAACTTCAGTTGGTGGATCAGAGGCTACTTGGATTCCCCTGCACACATAGCCGGGCTTCAGCCGGGCTTCCAACGGCATTGCGAGAAGTCGGCTGAAGCCCGGCTCTGAAGGACCGCGAGGGCGGCGGCGTCCGGCACCACCAGTTGCGACTGGTGGCAATGACCGGTCGGCTGAAGCCGACAAACGCCGGCTCCCGGCCACGCACTCTGCACGCCCGGATATGGAACGCGTTTCCTACCTCCAGGCATAAGCGCTACCCGCCCGAAGTGTCACGCATCCGCCTCCCCCAGTGTCAGCCGTTTCAGTAACGCACAGCGACAACGGCCGACTTGGGGGTCGGCCGCTGCGCGAAAGCGTGCGGTGTGGTCAGGATGTCTTCTGCACCGTCTTGTCGGTTGCGTTCGTGGCGGTGTTGTTGATGATCTCCGAGGCGACGTGGTTACGGTCGCTGGTGATTGGGATTGAACGTCGTCGCATGGCGCGCTGGTAGATGTAGCGCCCGAGGGCGCGTACCGCCTGGTCGGCTGAGCGGAAGACCGGTACGCCGGCCTCGCGAATCGCCGCCGCCAGCGGGTCATAAAGCGGTCCGGAATCAGCGACAAACACCAGCGGCTTGGGGCACTCCTTGAAGAGCGCCGGCAACTGGTGGATCAGCGACTCGGGCTTCGTGATTTCGTCCGGCGTGGTCAGCATCCGTGGGGTCAGCGGCACGCAGGAGACGATCAGGGCGTCCATCTCATCGCTCTTGACCATCAGGCGCACGATATCGAGGTAAGCCGATTCGTCGGCCATCGGCGTAACGTCGAGCGGGTTGCGGGCGTTGACGAGCTGGTCGAGCTTGTGGGTGCGCAGCACCTTGACGAGGTCCGCCCGCAGCTCCTTTGACAGCGCTTTCATCGAGACCTCATAGCGCGCGCCGCGGATCGAATCCGCCATGCCGACGGTTTCCATGCCGGCGTTGGACATGGCGAACAGTCGCGTCCCGCCGATCTTCTTGTCGTGCACGTATGTGGCGAGTTCGAGCATCTGCTCGAACTCCTTGAAGGTTTCGACGACGATGGCGCCGGCGTGCTCGGCGGCGGCCATGCAGATGTCGTAGTCGCCGGCGACCGATGCCGTGTGTCCCGCGGCGGCCGATCGTCCCGTTTCGGTGCGGCCGGCCTTATAAAAGACGACGGATTTGCCGGCGGCGGTGACGGACTCGACCGCGCGCAGGAAGTCGAGGCCGTCGAGACTGGCGAACCCCTCCATGTAAACGCCGATCGCGTCAATGTCATCACGCTTGCCGACGGCGGTGAGCAGGTCGGCGACGGTCAGGTCGATCTGATTGCCGATCGAGATAGCCAGTGCCGGATCCAGCGTCTGGAGGTTGCTGAGCCGTGAGACGATGAAGGCGCCGCTTTGTGAGATGATGGCGGCGCGGCGCGCGGGAGCCGTCCAGCGTGTATCCAGCTTGGCGGTCGGTATGAAAAACGTGTCGTATTTTCCGGGCCTCGACTGAAGGCCCATGCAATTGGGGCCCAGGAAAACCGCGCCGCCGTCGGGTGCCGCGCGGCCGGCGAGAATCGCGTCGCGCACCTGCGCTTCGATTTCTTCCGTGCCCTCGGTCTCTCCGACGCCGCCCGAAATCATGATGGCCGCCCGCACCTTCCCGCTGGCGTTGACGTCGTTGACCATATCCGGCAGGGCACCGGCGGGGGCGGCAATCACCAGCATGTCGACGGTCTCGGGCAGCGCATCGAGCGAGGCGACGCACTTGATATCGTCGATCTCGCGCTCGCCCTCCTTGACGACGTGCAGGTGTTCGACCGGGAAGCCGCAGCGTTTGATGTTGTTGAGAATGATGCGGCCGAAGTTCATTGATTTGCCGGATACGCCGAGCACGGCGATCGACTTCGGTTCCAGCAGACCCATCACGTTTTCGAGCGGGCGCGCGGGAGCCGGCTTGGCGGCGGTGCGCATGCGCCCGCGCCCGTCGAGCGGCACCAGGCGCTGTTGTCGAAACGCGAACGGATTTACCTCGAGTTCGCCGATATCCGGCCCCTCTTCGCCGCGGTCGACACAAAAGCGTCGGGCAATGGAGATAAACGCCCGGAAACAGCGCAGCAGCTCGCCGTCCGAGACAATGCGCTGGTGACCGCGCGTCTGGCCGGCCAGGACGTCATATGCGGCGGTTTCCTTGAACATATCAAGGAACTGCTCAGCGGAGGTGTCGGCGGCAGCGGCCTTGGCGACAGCCACACCTGGTCGCATCTTGGTTGCCAGGTACTCTGTATCCACGCCGCCCAGCCCGGCGGCGATCACCGGTCCAAACTCGCGCGTGGCACGTATACCGACAAACAGCTCGCTGCCAAACCCGCGATACTCGGGATCGACGTACTCGATTACCAGCACACCGGCGATCTGGGCGGATTGTGAATGTCGCTCAACCAGCCGGTCTATCTCCCGTCGCACCGTGGCGAGCTGGTTGGGTACGAACACGATCGCCGCCGCATCGCTCTTGTGTACGACGTCCGGCGAAACCAGCTTGAGCACCACGCGGTCGCCGGGGAAGCGCGCCAACGCATCCGCTGAGACGGTGCCGCCTTTCTCGACGAACACATAGCGCGGCGGCGAGATGGCGCCGACGAGCTCGACGAGTGTATATACCTCGTGCTCGTAAAGCTGCCGGCGGCCTTCCTCATAGGCACGCACCAGTGTGCGTTCGAAGGCATGGGCCTCGGCGCCGGAGAGGCGATCGACATCTTCGGCCAGGTCGAGGACATCGGGCTGCGGCGCCTCGTCGCCGGCGAGGTGCTCGGGATCGAGTGTGTCGATCCACTGGCGGACTGCGCGCGACGTGCCGCCGCGTTGCAATCCATCGCGATAAGCCGCCGCGGCGTTGCGTCCAAAGCGAAATGCTCGGCGATTGACGAGCACGAGCTTTTCACCTTTGGCGGCAAACATCTCGGCGACGGCGTTTTCCAGCTCGCCGGTATCAACATTCAGAAACAATGACGCGGCCCCGAGGGCTACCATGTTCGCCGCACGTATCGAGCCGGCGGCCCGGGCCAGCTTTTCCATGTCTATCAGAACGTGCTGGGGGAACTCGGCAATGCGTTCGAGCACGCTCTCAATGGGCGGATAGTTGCCGATGTTCATGAACGCGTTGGTGCTGGTGACGATCACCCCGTCGCGATTGAGAAACTGCACATAGCGCAGCGACTCCAGCGGCTCCACCGACAGGATGATGTCGGCGTGGCCGGTGGCGATCAGGTCGCTGAAGAGCTCCTTGTCGCTGATGCGCACGTGCGACTGCACGGCGCCGCCGCGCTGCGACATGCCGTGCACTTCGGCCTGTTTGACGTACAGGCCGTGGTCGAGTGCGGTTTTTGACAGTGCCTTGGCGATTGTCAGGATGCCCTGCCCACCGACGCCGGCGAGAACTAGGTTGTGTTCCACGGGATTTCCCTCGTTCGACAGTATTCTTTCGTGCCGGGCGCCCCCCGACCGGCACTGATCAGGACTTCGCCACGCGGCAACGGCGTGGGCGGGTCATGCCCGCGTCGGCTCCTGCCCGCAGGTCTGGCACGTCTCGCATGCGGCGTCAACGGGCTTCTTCTTGGGCGGTTTAATCTGGATGCAAGAACGGCGCGCGATCAACACTGACAGCCCGCGGTGCGCCATTGACTTTCTCAGCAACTCGACAATCGCATCGTGGTTCTTTGGAATCGGCTCAAAAACCTGCATGTCCTTGACACCCAGCCCTTTGAGCACGTTGAGCAATTCATCGCCTGAGGCCAGCGTTTCCTGCGTGCCGGTCATCGCCACTGTCGAGTTATCCAGCAGGATAACCGTCATGTTCGCATCGGCTTTGACGGCCCCGATCAGCGGTGTCATGCCCGAGTGTGTGAACGTCGAGTCGCCGATCGTACACAGCACGGGATGGGCGCCGGCCTGGGCCGCCCCGTGGGCCATCGCGATCGATGCGCCCATATCCACGCACGAGTGGACCGCCTTGTAGGGCGGCAACGCGCCGAGCGTGTAGCAACCGATGTCACTGAACAGATTGGGGTGCTCAAACTCCGTGACCGCATCGACCAGGGCCTTGAATGTATCCGCGTGCGGGCAACCCTTGCACAATTGCGGCGGCCGCGTGGCCAGATCCGCTTCGGCGCCGGGGCTCTCGTCTTCGACGGTACCCAGGGCGGCGGCGACAATCTCGGGCGTGAGCTCGCCGGTCAGCGGGAGCACATCGTTGAGTTTGCCGCGTACGGCCTTGCCGGGCACGCCGAAAAGCCCGTTCAATCGCTCCTCGATAAGTGGATAGCCTTCCTCGACGACGAAGATCTCCTCGCAGTGCGTGACCAGGTCGCGGATTTTGCCGATCGGCAGCGGATAGACCGAGATTTTGAGCAGAGAATCGTCGTCGGTTCCGCCCAGAGCCTCGCGCACGTAGTTGTATGCGATGCCCGAGGCGATGATCCCGCGCCGGCCCGCGAGCGTCAGGATGTTCTGCGGAGCCTGTTCGGAGAATTCGCGCAGGCGCGGCTGCAAGTCAAGCAGGTGCTTGAACCGGCGGCGCGCATTGGATGGCACGAGCGTCCAATCGTTGGGATCGGGTGGCGGCAGGGGGCCGTGCTGCTCGATGGCGCTATCAAGATCGTAAGTCACATTCGCGCGGCTGTGGGCCAGGCGCGTGACAATGCGGATCATGACCGGCAGCTTGAGCTCCTCGGAGAGCTCAAAGGCCAGGCGCGTCATGTCATAGGCTTCCTGCTGGCCGCAGGGCTCGAAGACGGGGATTTTGGCGAATTCTCCGTAAAAACGGCTGTCCTGCTCGTTTTGCGACGAGTGCATGCCGGGGTCGTCGGCAACGCACAGCACGAGACCGCCGTTGACGCCGGTGATGGCCGAGTTGATGAACGGGTCGGCGGCGACATTCAGCCCGACGTGCTTCATGGTGACGATGGCGCGTTTGCCGGCGTATGACATGCCGAGCGCTTCTTCATACGCGACCTTCTCGTTCGCCGACCAGCGGGCGAAGACCTTGCCGGTCCCCTTGGTTATGGCGGCAATTGTCTCGAAGATCTCGGTGGAGGGCGTCCCGGGATATGAGAAGGCACCGGCGATGCCGGCATGCACCGCCGCATGCGCGATCGCCTCGTCGCCCAGCAGTAGCTCGGTTGTCATAAGCGGCTCTCTCCAAGTGACGTCGCCAGGCGCGCGACAACGCGCGCGGAAACGGCGAACGCGCTCAACATATTGGCCTGATACGGCGCAGCCCGACCGACGTGCGCACCGGCACTGTCGCGACGCGGGTTGTGCCAACTGCGATTCGACATGAATCCACGCGGCCAGTATAGCACGCAAAGCAAGGAATCAGAAGCGGGGGCCGGATTGGGGTGGGGGCCGCCGGCGCGATCCGCTCAGAGTCCACGAGATCGAGCCGGTTGCTGACGCTTGCGGCACTGATCCAGGGCCCCATCGCGAAGAACCGCCGCGCCGCCGGTATGGCCAGCGGGCGCCGGGTGCGATACCCTGCGATACTGACAAATTCCACTGGATTCGCGATACGAGGGCTTGAAGATGTCCCTGCTCGTTACCGGTTCGATCGGCCTCGACACGCTGGAGACGCCGATCGGCAAGGCCGCCGATGCTCTCGGCGGGTCATCGGTCTATTTTGCGCTGGCCGCCTCACACTTCACACATGTCCGTGTTGTTGGTGTTGTGGGCGACGATTTCGATATGGAGATGTTCAAGCCGCTGCGGCGTCCATCGATCGATTTGAGCGGCATTGAGGTGCGCGCGGGGAGTCAGACCTTTCGCTGGCACGGCAAATACGTGGGCACAATGGCCGAGGCGGAAACGCTGGATGTGCGCCTGAACGTCCTGACCGAAGCCGGCGCGAAAATCCCCGACGAATTCCGCGACAGCGAGTGCGTGTTTCTGGCCAACACCCATCCGGCGTTGCAGCGCGAAGTGGCCCTCCAGTTCCCGAGTGCGGCGTTGATTGTCTGCGACACGATGAATCTGTGGATAGAAGGTGAGCCGGACGAACTCAAGAAGACTCTGGGCGTTGTACACGGATTGGTGCTCAATGATGCCGAGGCGCGCATGCTGACCGGCCAAAGCAGCCTGCTGACGGCGGCCCGCGACATTCTGAAGCTGGGGCCGCGCTTCGTGGTGATCAAGAAGGGCGAGCATGGCAGCATGCTGGTTTCGGAAGATGACCTGTTCGTGTTGCCGGCTTATCCGACAACCAAGCTGGTCGATCCGACGGGCTGTGGGGACAGTTTCGCCGGCGCCATGATGGGGTATCTCGACGCCGCCCGGCGCTATGACGGCCCAACACTGCGTGCCGCCATGGCCCGCGGTTCGGTGGTGGCGTCATATGTAATCGAGTCATTCTCGGTGGACGCGTCCGCCGCCGTGACGGCCGCCGATATTGACGAGCGTCTCTCCGCCCTGGCGGCGATGTCACGCTTCGAGTGAGTCGCGGCACACCGGTGAGCCGGTGGGAGGTAGAACAATGAGCGAGAGGCCCGATGACCCGGTCGTGCTCACAACTGTTCCGACAGAAGGGGAGGCTGCCATTCTCATCGCGGCGCTGGACGACACGGGTATCAAGGCACAGATGATCGGCGGTCTGACCTCCGGGCTGCGGGCCGAGGCCCCCGGCGAAGTCAGCATTCTTGTGCATCGCGGCGACTTTGAGCAGGCACGACTTGTGCTTGCCAGCCTGCGCCCGAAACCGTCGGCCGAAGATTGACCATGCGTTGCTTCATTGCCGTCGAGCTTGACACCGCCACGCGCCGGCCGTTGGTCAAGCTATTGCGTGACGAGTTTCCGCGCACGCGCGATGTGCGCTGGTGTACGGAACGCCAACTGCACGTGACGCTGAAGTTCCTGGGCGATGTGGAGCCGGCGGATATCGAACCGGTGTGCGCGGTCATAAGAGCCGCATCCGCGCGGGTCGCGCCGTTTGAGATCGGGCTGGAGACATTCGGCGCGTTTCCCGATCCGCGCCGGCCGCGCGTGCTCTGGTGTGGAATTCGTGACGAGACCCAGGGTTGTCGCCGTTGGCTGGAGCTCGCCGACCCGCTGCTGGGCGATCTCGGGTTTGCCCGTGAAGACCGCGCGTTTTCGCCCCACGTGACGCTGGGCCGCGCCAAGTCGCCGGCGGGGTGGTAACATCATGCGCGAGCAGTTGGAACGGCTGCCGCCGCCGGGCCCGCACAGCATGGTTGTTAGTCACGTGACGCTCTTCGAGAGCCGCCTCAAACCGACCGGAGCCGAATACCACGCGGTGCTAGCGGCCGATCTGGGGACCCTTTGAACCGCCGGGCACGGCCGTTCGACGGCCGCGGCGCGCCTGTTGTGAACCACCTTGGACAGGCGTCATTGTCGCCGCTAGCATGCGCCGAGGTGTAAGGAGCGCCACGCACCAGTCACAAAGGGACCCGCATGCCAGATGGAAGAAAACCTGTCACCGCGGTCTACCCGGGTTCATTTGATCCGGTGACGTTTGGCCATCTCGACATCATCCAGCGCGCGGCGCGGCTCTTCAGCGAGGTCGTCGTCGGGATCGGGCAAAACCCCAACAAGCAAGAGCTGTTCACGCCGCAGGAGTGTCGTGAGTTGCTCCTGCCGCACATCGCCGATTTTGAGAATGTGCGCGCGGAGATCTACGGCGGGCTGACGATCGATTTTGTTCGCCAGTGCAAGGGCAGCGTGCTGTTGCGCGGCATCCGCGACGTTAATGACCTCAGTCACGAACTCCAGCAGGCCAATGTCAACATGATGATCGGAGGGATTGAGACCATCTTCATGCTCACCAGCGACCAGTACATGCTGACTTCCAGCACATACATCAAGCAGATTTTCGAGCTCGGCGGGGGCAGCGAGGCGCCGATCCAGCGATTGGTCCCGGCCAACGTCGTGACGGCGCTGTATAGAAAGCTGGGCAAACGATGATCGCCCCCACCGCGCTATTCATCGCCGCGTTGCTTGTCGCTGACGGGGGCCCGGTTGCTGGTGAGCAAGCCGCCGCGCCGGAGCTCAGCGCACTGGTCGAGCGTATCGCCACCGGGAAGGATGAAGATGGGACCGCGGCCGATGCGCTCGTTGACGGCGTGATCACGCCGCTGGTTGAAGCGCTGGGCCCGCTCGGCGATCGTCCGATCGAGCAGCAGAAGCGCCTGCACGCAGCGCTCAGCCGCGTCAACGGGGCGTTGCGCGTGCAATTACTGCGCGTCGAGCTGCCGGAGGCCGATCGCGCGTTGCTTGATGCGTTCGCGGCACGCCATCCCGCACTGGTGGAGCAGCTTTTCGCGGATCAAACCGAGCAACGCGTCGCGGCCCTGCGCAGGGTGCCGCTAGAGCCGAACAGCGGGGCCGGCGTGCTGATCGCCGCCAAGGTGGAAGACTGGGACTTCGACGTCATTGAGGTGGCGTTCGAGATCAGTTACCAGCTACACGATCCGGTCGTGGCCCGCGGACTGACACGGCTCATGCGGGGCTGGAACGCGGCGATGCGGGAGAATGCGTTCGAGTCCGACGAAATGACCTATCGAATCGTGTTGGCTCACATGATCGACAAGACCGCGCGCGTGTGTGCGCGCGCCAAGGCCACTGACAGCGTGCCCGCGTTGCTCGAGTCGCTGGAGCTGTTACGCGCTTCCGCCGCGCGCAGCAAGCTCATTCGCATTGAGGGTGTTGTCGAAGCCCTGGGCTGGATCGGCGACGAGCGGTCCGCTGATCCATTGATCGAGCTGCTTCCCGACCGCACGCTCGTCGGACAAGTCGCACTGGGCCCCGGCCGCCGTGCCGTGCAGACGCTCGGCGACGTGGCCCTGTTGTCGCTCTGTCGAATCTATGATTTGCAGCCGGCGCAGCTCGGCGTCGCCATCGGCAAGGGCGGTGAATCGCGCGGCGGGTTCGAAAGCTCAGAGGCGCGTGAGGAAGCTCATCGCGCGTTTGTGCTCTGGCATCGGGACAACGCTGACAAGCCCGCGAGTGAACGTGCCGCGCCGACCACGCAACCCGCCAAGACGCCCTGATCAACATGACCGACTCACCCCCGCCAGACAAGATGACACGCCATGTGACCGCCGGACAGACGATCCTCGCGCTGGCCTTACTCGCCGCGCTCAGCATACTGCTGATCGTGTACGGCGATTGGTTCCTGCCGGTCCGGATATCCGAAGGGCCCATGGTACAACTCGCCGATGAGCACGGTGCGGTATTGGTCTGGACAACGTCGCGCAGCGCCGATTGCGCCGTCACGCTCGCGCTGGATAGCGGCGACGTGATTGTGCCGGTAGAGCGCGAGGCGAACCGGCACACCGCCCGGCTGGGCGGCCTTGACGCCGGCTGCGGCTACTCCTACGAGATTCGCGCCGGCGATCGCAAGCTGGGGGGCGACATCGTCCACACGAGCAAGACCGGCGACACTCCCTGCAACTTCATTGTTTTCGGCGATAGCGGCCGGGCCAAGCGCGAGCAATATGTTCTGGCCGGCCTGATGAATGACGCCGATCCCGACTTCCTCCTGCACACCGGCGACCTGGTGTATCCTGATGGAGCGCGACGGCGTTACGGCGCCCGGTTTTTCGCCCCGTATCGCAAGCTGCTCGCGCGCTCCGCCTTCTGGCCGTGCCTCGGAAACCACGACGTGGACGCAACGGGGCGCGGCCACGCCGTACGTCTCCGTGTTCGATCTGCCGACCAACGGTCCGCCCGACGAACCTGCCGAGCATCATTACTGGTTTGACTATGCTTCGGCCCGCATCGCCGTCGTCGACAGCAATGTCGGCGAGCAGCGGCTTCGCGAACACGTCGCGCCCTGGCTGCGCGAGGTTATGGCATCGTCGGCACAGCGCTGGAAGTTCGTCTCGCTGCATCATCCACCGTATACCGGCGGCAAATATCCCCCCAACCTGATCGTGCAGCAGACGCTGGTGCCGGTGTTTGAGGAAACCGGTGTCGATGTCGTTTTCGCCGGCCACGACCACAACTACCAGCGCATCAAGCCGATCTGGCGGGGCGAGCCGGTGGAGAGCGGCCCGTCCGTACGCTACGTGGTGACCGGGGCGGGCGGCGCCCGGCTTTACGAGCAGACACCGGATTCGCCGGGGCAGCGCTACGTCGATGTCTTCTATGCCGACATGCACAGTTATTCGCACGTGTGGATTGACGGCGACAAGCTGGACTTTCGCCAGGTCAATGTCCTCGGCGACACTGTTGACGAGTGGTCCATCATCAAGCCGGCGCCCGCGACCCAACCGGTTGAGCCGTAAGAGCGCAAGTTGCCGGCGGCATTCCCACCGCCTCGTTTTTCCGATTACACTGACCGCATGCCGGACAGCGCGCTCCAGGATGCCGCACGTTTGCTGTCG
>CAXXWX010000005.1:0-148666 GCA_963675745.2 Phycisphaerae bacterium | reverse complement strand
CCATGCGCCCGCGCCCTTCGCGGGCGGTTGGGTGGGGGGGCATTCTTTCCCACGGGTTGCGCTGCGCTCCACCCGTGGCCATGCGCCCGCGCCCCTGCGGGGCGGTTGGGTGAGTGGGAATCCTCTCCACGGGTTACGCTGCGCTCCACCCGTGGCCATGCGCCCGCGCCCCTGCGGGGCGGTTGGGTGAGGGGGCATTCTTTCCACGGGTTGCGCTGCGCTCCACCCGTGGCCATGGGTTGCGCTGCGTTTCACCCGTGGCCATGCGCCCGCGCCCCTTCGGGGCGGGACAACGGCGAGTTGCGGATCGTGGGTGTTGGTCGGCCGCCCCGAATGGGGCGCTGGCACGTAGCCACGGGTGGAGCGCAGCGCAACCCGTGGATCGCGTCGGCCCGCACGATGCCCGCCCCGAAGGGGCGCAGGCAGCCAGGCAGCGAGGCCACGAGGCAACGAGGCAACGAGGCAACGAGGCAACAAGGCCACAAGGCGGTGCGGCGGATGACGGATGGTGTTCGCGGCTTGCTGTTCCCTGTTCCCCGTTCCCCGTTCCCTGCTTCCTGCTCCCCGCCTCCAATCATCACGCCGGGCGAGTTGTCGGGACACGGCGATGCGCCTATGCTGTTATGGGTAGCCGGGTTGGCCGGCCGCGCCGTCTGGCGGCGCGGTGAACATGCGCCAAAGGAGGACGCAGCATGATACGGGCACACCGATGGTTTCTCGCCGCCCTGATAGCCTGTGGCGGTTTCGTGACCGATCTGACCGCGGAAGTCACCGATATTCAGGCGAGCGTCAGCGCTGAGCTGACCGAGTTGATCGTGGCCGGCGACGGCAGCACGACAATCGGCGACACCGTGGAAGCCAATGACGCATACCCGACCACGGTTGTCGAACTGCCGATGCAGGTGATCGTCGATCTTGTCGGCGCGAGCGAGGAGGCGGCCGCCGCCTGCGGCGCACAGTTCGCCGACCCGCGTGACCTCGACCAGGCCAACCCGGAAGAATTTGCGGTCAATCTCGCGCTGAGCAGCGCATCAGCCACCACGCGCTACGAGGCCGCCACCAAACTGGTCGAACGGCGCAGCGTCATCTTCCACCCCGACGAGCTCAACAACCGCGCGAACGGCGAGACCGCCACACTGGTCGGCACGCTGTTTCTCGATGGTGTGCTGGCGCTGCTCGGCGGTGATCCGGGCACCGATCTGGCCGGCGTGAGTGTATCTCTCAAGGCCAGCGTGGTGATCGAGTCGCGCGAGCCGAACGACGCGTCGGAGCCGGTCACGGTGTTCACCGGGGGTGTATTGCTGAAGGGCCAATCGGGCAGCGACGCGCTGACGCAGGTCAGTGGTGATTTCCCCTCCGATCGTGTGCTGGTGGTGGACTTGTCCAATCTGGCGACGGATTTTGATGCGGCCCACGTGGCGACGCTGCCGCTGGTCCAACTCGACTATGAATACGACGTGGTTGTCGGCCGCGCTTACGACATCGTCGTCACGCTCGAAATCGACGCCCAGAACGCCGAGGACGGAACGGCGGCCGTGTGTCTGCTCGGTACGCCGCTGAATCTGCTGGCCGACGTGATCGCGGTCACGCAGGGGGAGGCCACCGGCAAACAGGTGCAGGCCGCGCTGTTGCAGGAGCGTGAGTCGCCGACCGGCGTCCCGGTCTCCACGCTGGAAGCCGGCGGTGGGATCGGCGGCCTGTGCGCTCCGATCGGCTTTACATCCCTGATCGGCCTCATGGCGTTGACCGGGGCCGAATTCGCCCGCACGCGGCGGGGAGGAAAAGTAAGAAGTCAGAAATAAGAAGTCAGAAGCTCGCCGGCTGTGCGTTTCTGACTTCGTACTTCCCACTTCTGACTTCCAAGTGCCTATGTTCTATCTGCGACTCTTTGTCACCGCCGTCCGCAGTCTCGACAGCCACTTCCTGCGCTCACTGCTGGCGACAGTCGGCGTGTTGATCGGGGTGGCGTCGGTCGTGGCAAGCATGTCCATTCTCGAAGGCGCGTCGAATCGGATCCTGCGGAACTTCCGCTCGCTGGGCTACAACCTGCTGTATGTCATACCGGCCAATGCGCAGGTATCGGGGCGCGTGGTCGGCCGTGCGCAGACGCTGGTTCCAGAAGACGGCACCGCGCTGATGAAGGCCTACGGCAACGACATCGCGGCCATCGCGCCGATGGCGACCGGAGCCGCCAGCATCAAGAGCTTTGACAAATCGTCGAACTACACGGTGATCGCCACTTCGGACAGCTACTTCGAGATCCACGACTACAAAGCCGAAGTCGGCCGCGTGATCAACAAGGCAGAATCGGCGGACCCGATGGTGCGTGTCGTGACGCTGGGCTCGAAAGTCGCCGACAAGCTCTTCGGGGGCATGGCGCCCGTCGGCCAGACGGTGCGCATCCGCGACACGCCTTATCGCGTCATCGGCGTCATGGAGAAGCGTGGCAATGTCGGTTTCCTGAATGCCGACGAGGCGGTGTATATCCCGATCAAGTCGGCGTTGAAACGCTTCTTCAACCGGAAGTGGCTGGACACGCTGTCAGTGATGGCGGCCGACGGTGTTGAGCTGGAAGACCTTCAGAAGCGCGTCGCCAGCGAGCTCCGCCGCCAGCACAACATCCGTGTGGGCCAGGAGGACGACTTCAATATCTTCAACCAGCAGGAAGCGCTGACGCAGATCAACTCGGCGACGCTGATCTTCGGGGTGGTGTTCTACAGTATCGCGGGCATCAGCCTGGTAGTGGGCGGAATTGGCATCATGAACATCATGCTGGTGTCGGTGACTGAGCGGACGCGTGAAATCGGCGTGCGCATGGCGGTCGGGGCGCGCCGCTCGGACATCATGCTCCAATTTCTCACCGAAGCCCTGATCATCAGCCTGCTGGGCGGCATCTTCGGGTTGCTGTTCGGCTGGATGATCGCCGACCTGATCGCGCGCATTTTGAAGGGCATGTTCTATACCGAGATCACGCCGTTCATCGTCATCGTCGCCATCGTCACCGCCACGGGGGTGGGCGTGGTCAGCGGCTTCTACCCGGCGTATCGCGCCAGCCGCAAGGACCCGGTCGAGGCGCTAAGGTATGAGTAGAATGCAGAATGAAGAATGATGAATGCAGAAACGCGCGGTGGGTGCGTTTCTGACTTCATACTTCTGACTTCTTACTTCTCCACCTGGCTGCCGCGACGAATACCAGTGCAATCAATGCGTAGCTGACCGCTATGGGCCATGCGCGGTAGGTGTAGGTCGTGGCGGCGGCGGGCATTGTTGCGGCGATCTCCGCCGCTTGGGTTGTGGCCACCTCGGTTGCGCGCGTCCAGCCCTGCCAGATGAACAACTCGCGTATCAGGTTGCCCTCGAGCCGATAGGCGTGCAGCAACCCGACCGCGGTCAGCACGGCCCCCAGCGCGCTCCATACCGCCGCGGCAACGTACTTGCGGTCGATCAGCGCCGCGGCCATTGCGGCGATAATGAGTGTGCCGACAATCCAGGATGAATTGGCCCCTGTCAGCGTCAGCATTCCGCCGAGTGTCAATGTGCCTGGCGTCGGTGACTTCACCAGATCGGCGAAGGTTTGTACGGCGCCCGCATCGCGTAGAAAAGCACTGAGCGTCACGATCAAAAGCGCTGCCAGCGCGGGGAACAGGGCAATCGCGACCGCCGGTGCGTGTTCGCGCGGCGAGGCCTGGAAGGCCTGGGCCGTGATGATGATACCGATATACATCACCAGCGCGGCACCGGCCTCTATTGGGACGATGGCCTCGAGCAACGGGCCGAGCCCGAAGAGAAAGCAGGCCGCGAAGAACAGCCCGTTGAGAATCGAGTAACCCGAGCGGGCGCCCAACGCTTTCCAGCCCGGGTGCCCGATGTAGATTGTTGTGGGGAAGCAAGAGCCAAACAGGCCCGCCATGATTGATCCGATGCCATTGACGGCGAGCGAAGGGGCGGTTGCGAATCGATCTCCGCCAGCTTCGGCGGACTCGATGTTTTGCAACGAACCCAACAGATTCATCAAGCCCATGGGGATCGAAACGGCCAGGAAACGCAGCGCGAGGTCGGTGCTGGTAAAGAGCTCGACGATCTCGGCGCCCCAGAACCTGGGCGTGATCCACCCCACGTTGCCCAGCGCGGCTGTGACGTTGCCCCACGCCAGGCTGGTTGTCCCGCCGAAAGATCGCACATCGCCGGCCGTCATCCCCCAAGCAATCAGTGAGCCGAGCAGAACGGCGATGAACCCGCCGGGAATCCGCAGCGGGAACCGATGTCGCGCGAAATAGGCCAGCAGCAGAATCCCCATGGGCAGCAGCCCGACCATGGGCTTCGTGTAAATCTGAAACGCGAAGTCCGACGCGATGAACGTGATCCCGATCGCGGCCAACACGCCGAGCAAAGCCGCACGCGGCGTTACCCGGCGCAGTCGCTCGGCCACAAATGCGCCGAAAAACTCGACCAGGCCGCTGACCAGACAGGCGGCAACGCCCGCCAACCACGCCAGGCGCGCCGCGCTCTCGGCCGCCGTGCCATTGGCGACAGCCTCGTGATACACCGGCCCCATGACGAAGATCACAAATGCGACAACGGAGGGCGTGTTGATCCCGTACGGCAGGGCGGTGCACTGCCGGTTGCGGTGGCGTCGGGCAACGTAGTGAGCCTGAAGCCCGTAGAACAGGTTGCCGACAACCAGGCTGATGGCCACGCCCGGCATGATGCGCTGGTAGACCATCTCGACGGGTAGTCCGGCGATGGTCGTACACATCGCGCTGATCATTAGCACCTGCACCAGGTTATCGACCATCAGGCCGAAGAAGCCGTCAAGATCGCCGCGCGTCCAGATTGGATAGCGAAAACGCCCGTCGTCGTCGTCGGTCATTTGCAGACTCTCCGCGTTCGGTGGTTCGGGGCGGACTGGAGGCGCATCGTATGATGCGGCAGAGGGGGAGGCAACGGGACAGGAGAGAGGCAACAAGGCAACCAGGCAACTGGGCAACGAGGCAGTGGGGCGATGCGGTGACTGTTGGGCGCTACCATTGGCGGGGGTTTCGTGGTAATCTCGCGCGGCTGGCAAGGACGACGTTGGTTAGCGCAATTGGAAGTGCCGCATGGCGATTCAGTTTACATGCCCGAATTGCACGAGCCCGATTGAAGTTGACGACGAGTTTGCTGACAAGACGGCAACTTGCCCATACTGCCGTGTGGTTGTGAGAGTGCCGAAGGAGTCAGCGCTTGACGCGCGCGGCTCGGCGGATGCGCGTCCGGTGGCCCCCTTGCCAGGCACCCCCGCCGATGGCGCCGGGCCGACCCTGCAAACCAGCGCGCCGCCGTATCCGACGGACTACACGCCACTATCAGATCCCGACGCGCTAGCGCGCCGCGCGAGCGCGATCTCTTGGGGTAATTATGCTTTGATCAGCGCGATCCTGGCCGCTGTCCTGGCGGGTGTGTTCTGGATCACGTACATAGTCGCGGTTTTCAGCCGGGCGCCGATCGGCGGGACGACTGCCACCTCGTTCGATGACATGATGAAGCAGTCCGAGCAGATCGGGATTCAGGTGCTACAGGCCTATCCCTGGCTGCCGGCGGCGTTGCTCGGATCAGGTTTCTTCGCGGTGGTAGCGGTGGCCCTGTCGATTGTCAGCCTGCGGATCGCGCGGAACTGGCGGGGGGTCATGAGTGTGGTTGTGGGGGGAATTCTGGTGGTTTGCCCCTGTCTAAACCTGGTTGCGAGTCTGGTCATGTTTCTGGCCGGGTAGACGCGGCGGCGGCGGCAAGGCAGAGCCGCGAGCGTCAGCGACCATCTCGGTAGCCGACGCTACGACCTCACATCGCCGCAAACTCGAGAATGCGACCGCCTTGGGGTCGCGCTGATACTCATCCTGCTCTCCGGTGATTCGCCACTACAATCTCGATACGTTTGTGCTCGGGAGCGTGATTCGGGGATTGCACCCCGGCCCGCCGCCAGGCACGTGCACTTGCTGAGTGATGGATGCATGAGTCTCGAAGAGGTCAAAACCGAGTATCGGCGAGCCGCCAAGACCACGCGGCTGTTCACGGTTGAATCGGCGAACAAAGCGTTGGTTTATGTGCGGCGGATTGTGCTAGACGTTGTGTCGCGCTATGCGCAACTCGAGGAGTTACAGGCCGAGTATGATCATCGCCGGGCCGCGGCGCTGCCCGACGGTCGCATCGCGGAACTGCGCGACGAAATGGACAGTGTTGTGCGCACTCTTGCGGCGCTGAACGACGAAATCGCGGAAGTGGGTTGCGAGCTGAAAGACTGGGGCAAGGGGTTGATCGACTTCCCCGCGATGCATGACGGTCGGCGCGTGTGCCTGTGCTGGCAACCGGACGAACCCGAAGTGTCATTCTGGCACGAGGATAGCGCCGGGTTCGCGGGGCGTCGCCGGATAGACGCTGACTTCGGCGCATCGCATCACCGGGCGGCAGATTGACGGCACTCCGCAAGGGGCCGTGCGCTGGTTTACGCGCACATCACTCGCCGGCGGGTGGGCAATCGGCCGCGGGCACCTGCGACTTTTCGCCATTCAGCTCAAAGTCGGTGATCTTCTGCACGCGACGGGCATGACGGCCGCCCTCAAACTCCGTTTCCAGCCAGAGCTGCACCACGTTCCTGATGAGGGCGTCACCGACCAGGTCGGCGGGGAGGCAGAGGACGTTGGCGTCATTGTGACGCCGAGACATTTGTGCGGTCAGCTCATCGTGGCACAAAGCGGCGCGGATTCCGTGGACCTTGTTGGCGGTGATTGACATGCCGATGCCGCTGCCGCAGAAAAGCACGCCGCGCTCGACCGTGCCATTGGCGACAGCGCATGCAACGGCGAAGCCGGCGTCGGTGTAGTCGCAGGCCTTGCGCGAGTCGGTGCCGCAATCGAGAACCTCTGCGCCGATTGATTCGAGCAGGGCCTTGACGCGTTCTTTGGCCTCATACCCGCGGTGGTCGCTACCAATCGCGATCTTCATGCAGAAACTCCTCCAGGCGCCGCTCCACGGCACGCTCGATCTGGCTTGCGCATTGGCTGTACGCCGCCGGGCCGCCGCCGATCGGGTCGGCCACCGGACCATCCTGATCCAGCAGCATCACGCGGCTGTCGGCACCCGGTGCAATCTCCAATACGCCACCCAGGTGATCAGCCGTCATTGCAAAAATCCGCTGTGCATGTTGCACGAGTTCCGGTGTCAGCGGGCGCGAGGCATGGCCGCGCGCATCGATGCCGCGTTTGGCCAGCTCAGCCAGCGTCCCTTCGGACGCCGCTCCGCCGGTCGCGGCAAACGTACCCGCCGACGCCACAGTGTACCCTGCCTGCGCGGCCTCCGCGACGGACAGACCCAATCGCTGTGCCAGTTTGTGGCGGAACAGGTACTCGGCGAGCGGTGAACGGCAGGAATTTCCGGTGCAAACGAACAGCACCTCGCTGCGCGCCAGGCGCTCCAGCGTACGCTCTTCGAGCACGCCCGGCCGCAAAATCCGCCAATCGTTGCCGCGTACCTCAACTATCGTCGAGGCACCGGCACATTGCGTTGGCCCGCCGTCGATCGCGAACTCGGCGATGTCGGGCAATGCGTGCATGGCCGAGACGACGTCGAGGGGCGGCGGCTGGCCGGCACGATTCGCGCTGCTGGCCACGATCGGGGCGCCGGCCCGCGTCAGAAGCTGTCTGGCGGCTTCATGATCGGGACAGCGCAGGCCGACCATGCCGTCACGGTAGATGTCGTCGACCCTTGCGGCGGGCAAATCGGCGGCGATCTCGGCCCGCGAGGGGTCGTCGACCTCGCAGACAATCGTCAGCGGACCGGGCCACGCCTGCCGCGCCAGCCGGCGCATTAACGGCGATGGGGCCGGTACAAACCGCCGTGCGTCGCGGCGGTCGCCGAGGTGGATTGTGAAGGGCTGGTCATCCGCGCGTCCCTTGGCGTCGCGCAGGCGCTCCAGGCTGGCATCGACGGCGGCATTGGCCGCGATCCCGTAGACGGTCTCTGTCGGGAAGATCACCAGCGCGCCATCACGCAGCGCGGCCGCAGCCTCGGCGATGGATGCACTGTAAGTGTCTGATTGTGATGAACTTATGAGTCGTGTCGGCATCGTACACCCGTTACAAAGGGCGTATTCTCGGGGCGGTGGGACGAACTGTCAAGCTAACCGACGCGACATGCGAACGCCGCAGTGGATCGGCGTAGACGCTCGTGCGAGAATCCTCTCTCGCACGTCTTTTTGCGGGAATCCGTTCCCGCGGGTTGAGGGTGCAGGATAGGAATCCTGCGGGGGTGGGTGCGAGATAGGAATCTCGCACCAGCGTTCGTTTCGCACCAGCGACAGCGAGTCTCGCACCAGCGGCCGGCGGATTGCGAGCGTCAGGCCGTGGCCCTTCTTGTGCCGAGGCTTCGCCATAGACACCAGGCGAAGATGCCGAGGCCCACCGCCATGCCGGTGTGGCTCAGTCCGTAGATCGCGTAGCGCAGGGCGGTATTGCCGGCGAAGAAAGTCTCGTCGATGCGGGCCAGATCGGCTTCGCCGTGGCGCGCCGCGAGCAGCACGTGATAGCCTTTGTACAGCATCAGCAGGCCGGTCACTGTGGCGCACGGCAGGTACAGGTACACCACCCAGGCGAGCGAGCGCGGGCCGAGTTCGCGTCCGCCGTGTGCTCTGGCCAGGTGCAGCATTCCGGCCAGCGCGACCGGCAGCAGAACGCCGATGAGGATCAGGTGGCCGTGGACCAGTGCCAGATGCAGGGCGCCATCCCAGAATTGTGGTCCATCGGGGGCCGGTGTCAGGGGTAGCTTCTTGGCCGACTCGCGATAAGCCACACCGCTGAGCAGTCCGACCATGAGCATGATCAGGGCATAGCGCAGCAAGACGCGGACCGTGGTGCTGTAATGAGGCGGGAATCCGGATTGGCGTTCGGTCATTGTGGCCACCTCGTCCTGCGGTGTTGCGGCGTTGCAGTGCCTATCCGCCAGAAAACCGCAGCACGCGGACGCCGCGCTACGGCGTCCGCAGGAGTCGACTCAGCGTGGTTTCAAGTGAAGACCCGTCAACCGGCCGCGTGCCACCGCTCTGTGGGCTGTCGTGTTCGCACAGAAACAGCACCGCTCAAGGGCGGTGGCACGGCGGGCCGGGTCGGGGAGAAGCTTACTCGTAAATGTGCGTGCTCTCGGTCTCGGTCACCGGCGACGTAAGTTGATCCGACGTCATCTCCACGCCGAAGCGCACGTCACCCACACCGACACCCTTGACATTCACCTTGTAGACGACCTTGGCCTTGGGCGCGAGCGAAGCCAGCGGCGCGAACGTGATAGTCTTGCCGGCGGCGGTGGCGTTGGTCGGGCCGGTCGATGAAACGTGATCCTGCTCGGCGGGGAGCTTGCACTTGATCACGATGTTGGTGCCGACCGCGGAGCCCTGGTTGGTCACGGAGATCAGGTAGGTAACGTTACCGTTCACCTCGATCGGATCGGGATCGTCGATGCACTCCAGCAGGATGGCCGGGATGCCCTTGACGACCAGTTCGCACTCGTCGCGCAGCTCGGCACAGTATGTCACACTGGCGGAGTTGCGGATTGTGCCGATCTTGTTGCAGAGGAAATCGGCCTTGAGGGTGCGTGTTTCGCCGGCATCCATGGTTCCGAGGTGCCAGACGATGTTGTTTCCCTGGCGGGTGCCGTTGTTGTCGGCGCTGCGGAATTCGATGCCGCCGGTGATGACGTCGGTCACGGTGACGTTATTGGCCGGGCCGTCGCCGCGGTTGGCCACGTTGATCTCGAAAGTGGCGGTGCGGCCGAGGTAGCGGAGAGACGGGCAGGTTTTGCTGATCTCGATAATCGGCTGACCTGTGGCGCCCGACGCCTGCGTAAACGCGGCGAGGGCGGCGGGCATCTGCGGCCCCGAGCCGACGGTGACTAGAAACGCTCCGATGAGCAAGAACGTCGCGACAGTGATTCGATTCATGGTTGAGACCTCCGTGAGATTCACTCGATTGGGTTAATGGTGATTATCCACCCGCGCGCCGTGGGCCGTTCCCCGGTCTGCGTACCGTGCCACCCGCCAATGTCAGCCAATGCGCGTGCGACCCGGTTCATGATCTTATTGTTGTTCGCTGTCAGTTCAAACTCGCCCGAGCTAGGCCATTACGGTAGCCGCGTTGGGGCGCAAGGTCAATCTGGCCGTTACAGAGGCTGCTGTGTGCGCGCGTTAACCGGCGATGGGCCCGAAGCCGATACGCCGCACCGATTGTCGGCATTTGTGCTATTGCGCCAACGACTTGTAATACTCGATCGCGAGTGGCAGGCCATCGGCGAACATGATCTTGGGCTCGTAGCCAAGCACGTTTTTGGCCGCCTCCACGGACGCCAGCGAGTGTTTCACGTCGCCGACGCGCGGGGCCTGATACTCGGCCTCGATTTGCGTCCCGAGGGCGGCGTTGATCTGCGCAATCATCTCGTTCAACGTGGTGCGCTCCCCGCAGGCGATGTTCACCACCTCGCCGTGCAATTCATCGGCCTGCATGCCGAGAACATTGGCGTTCACAACATTCTCAACGTAGCAGAAGTCGCGGGAGTGCTCACCGTCGCCGAAGACGATCGGTTTCTGCCCACGGAGCATGCGGCTGACAAAGGCCGGCAGCACCGCGGCGTATTGGCTGTTCGGGTCCTGGCGCGGGCCAAAGACGTTGAAGTAGCGTAGTGACACCGTCTCCAAGTCGTAGACCTGGCAGAAGCTGCGGCAATAGGCCTCGGCGGCGAGCTTGCTGGCGGCGTAGGGGCTCAGTGGCTGGGGTACCATCGTCTCGATCTTGGGCAACGTCGGCGTGTCGCCATAGGCGCTGCTGCTGGCGGAGTTGATGAACCGGCGCGCACCGACGTCGCGCGCGGCCAGCAGCAGGTTGAACGTGCCGGTGACATTGATGTCATGCGCGTCACGGGGCTGTTCGACGCTGCGCGGGACGCTGGCCCGGGCGGCGAAGTGGAACACGACCTCGACATCGCGCATGGCCCGCTCAACAGTCGGGATGTCGCGTATGTCGCCCTCGATGAACTCGAGGTCGGACTCGACATCGGCCAGATTGGCGCGGTGTCCTGTGCTGAGATCGTCGAGCACGCGCACCTTGCGACCCATATCCAGCAGGCGACGGGTCATATGGCCGCCGATGAAGCCGGCGCCGCCGGTTACCAGGCAGACACTCATGTTTGCACCTCGGGCAGGTTGAAGAAGCGAATCGCGTTGGCGGTGGTCTGCCGCGCGACGGCGTCGGCCGTGCTGCGGCGCAGATTGGCTAGCTTGTTGGCAGTGTGCACCATGAGTGCGGGCTCATTGGGGCGCGTGTTGCGAACCGGTTCGGGCGACACAAACGGCGCGTCGGTCTCCAGCATGAAGCGGTCGTCAGGTACCAACCGACCCACCTCGGCCAGAGCGCCGGCGTTCTTGAACGTGACAACACCAGTGAACGAGAGCCAGTACCCAGCATCGAGGATTCGCCGGGCATGTTCCAGCGAACCCGTGTAGCAATGAAAAACAGCGCGGCCGGCGAATTGCGGATATTCCCCCAGTATGTCGCAAACGCGCGCTTCAGCCTCGCGGGCATGGATGACCACCGGCAGATCGTGCTCGACGGCCAATTCCAGATGCTCGCGCAGCACAATCTCCTGGCGTTCGCGCGGAGCGAAGTCGTAGTGATAATCCAGTCCGATTTCACCGACCGCCACGATACGCCGGCGAATCTCGTCCGGTAGGCCACCGCTGGCCAGCAGCGCCGCGATGCGCTCGACCTGCCCGGTCGGTTTGGCGGCTTCGTGCGGGTGTACACCCAGCGCAAACGAGACGTCAGCGTGACTTGCGAGCAGTTCAACCGCCCGCAGCGCGTCGTCGGCGTCGGTTGCAATGTTCACGACGTGTGCGACACCGGCCGCACGCCCCCGCGCCAGCACAGCATCAACCTGCGAGGCCAACTCCTCGAATGTCAGATGGCAGTGGCTGTCAATCAGCATGTAGAGTCAGGGTCCGTAATCCCGCCTGGAGCGCACAGCCGCTCCGACGGCGTGTCATTCAGCGTTCTGGACCTGTTCTTTGATCCGGTCAATGGCGCCCTTGATCGTGATGATATGCCGGGCCAACTCGACCTCGGTGGCCTTGGAACCCATGGTATTTGCTTCGCGCAACATTTCCTGCGCGATGAAATCGAGTTTGCGGCCCGTGGCCTCCGATCGGCCCAGCGCCGCTTCGAACTGCTCGAGGTGCCCGTCGAGTCTTGAAAGCTCCTCGTTAATATCACTGCGTTCGGCGAAGATGGCCACCTCTCTGACCAGATCCTGCTCGGCGAGACTGACGCCGCGGTCGGCGATGAGCTCGTCAACGCGGGCACGCAGACGCTCGTGATACTCGCGCACGACGTTGGGTATGCGCGTGCGAATCTTGTCGAGACACTCACGCATCACCCGACACTGCCCGGTCAGGTCGGCCGCCAGCGCCTCGCCCTCGACCTTGCGCATCTCGATAAGCTGGTCGAGCCCCTGCTGGGCAAGCTGCGACACGATAGACCAGCGCCGCCCGCGCTCCTGTTCCGACAACTCGCGTGGCTGGCAGACGCCGGGGAGCATCGCCAGGCCGGCCAGATCAATGGTCGCCCGTGGCAAATCCCCAGCCGCGTGCTGTAGCTGCTTAACATACGACCGCAAGACGCCGGCGTTCAGCTCATAAGCGCCTTCTTCACCCAGACTGCGAATGTGCAGCCTGAAGTTTATCGAGCCGCGCGCCAGCTTTCGGCGTATCAAGCGCTCGAGATCAGCCTCCAGGAAGGCGAATTCTTCCGGCAGTCTCAGCGAGATCTTCAGGTAGCGGTTGTTAACCGAGCGGATTTCGACGTGATAGAAGCTGGCGTCGGCTTCGAGGTGTGCTTCCCCAAAGCCCGTCATCGATTGGATCATGTTGACTCTCGGGAGCTGTGCGCTCAGAGGATTAGTAGCCTTGATGGATAGAGTGGTTCCACCTTTCGCGTGGCAGCCGGCCCCCGCAGTCGGACCACAGGTTCGCCGCATAGGTTCGGCTGAGCACAAGGTTCCTGCACAGGCCTCACCAAGCACGGAGGCCTGACGCCGCACCGACTGCGAACAGGCGGCGGCGTCCAGAGTCAGCGGCGACGGGATGCGGGCGTCGGCCCGGCCCAATTCCCGGTACGTCTAGACAAACACTTGGTCCGCACGCAGGATGATGTGCCACGCTCCGGCGGGGCCATCAGGCATGTCGGTCGGCGGGAGTCTCCTCGCCGCCACCCGCGGGTGTGTCAGCGGGCGCCGGCGTCTCCGTGGGAAGCACGGGCGGGGGCATCGCCGCAACGGGTTTGGCGGGGCGGAAGACGTAGTTGAGGGCGATAGTGAACATCAGGAAGACGATCGCCATCGTCACAGTGACCCAGGTCAGGAAGTCACCGGTCTTTGCGCCGAACGCGGACTGGCCACCTGCGCCGCCAAACGCGCCCGACAGACCGACGCCTCGACCACGCTGGAGCAGAATCACGATCATCAACAGAATCGCGATAAACGCGAACAGAACCGCGAGAATCGCATGGTACCAAGCTGCCAGAATCATCTATCAGTCTCTACCGAACTGGTGAGCATACACGGCCAGCGTTCACCCCGCGGGCCGAAGTCAACATGAACGGGGCAGTTTATCACAAGGCGGCTTTGGCTGCCACCGTCGCATTGACAATTGCCACGAAACCATCGGCCTTGAGGCTGGCCCCGCCGATGAGTCCGCCATCGACGTCGAATTGTGCCATTATGGCGGCGGCATTGTCGGCCTTTACGCTGCCGCCGTAGACGATGCGGATTCTGTCGGCGACTTCACCGGCCATCCGGCGCAGCTCGTTGCGCAGATGGAGGTGGGCCTCCTGGGCCTGCTCGGGGGATGCGGTGTGTCCGGTGCCGATGGCCCAGACGGGCTCGTAGGCGACCACAACGCGCTCGAGCTGCGGCCCATCCACGCCAATCAGCCCGGCACGCAACTGGTAGGTCAAGACATCGAGCGTCTGATCAGATTCGCGCTCGGCCAAGGTCTCGCCGAGGCAGAAGATGGGCGTCAGGCCGGCCCCGAGAGCGGCCTTGGTCTTGAGATTGATCATGCGGTCGTCTTCGAGGTGGCCGATTGTGTGTCGGCGCTCGCTGTGCCCGATAATAACGGACGTAGCACCGATATCCACGAGCATCTGTGCGGAAATCTCGCCCGTGAACGCTCCCTGGCGCGCGTGGTGGAGATTCTGGGCACCGACGGTGATGGGAGTGCCACGAGCGGCTTCGATAGCGGCGTGAACGTACACGGCGGGTGGGCAAACGGCAACATCCGCCGCCACGCCCGCGCCAAGCCCTTTCGCTATGCCGCCGATAAGATCACGAGCGGCGGCAAGCGTCATGTTCATCTTCCAGTTGCCGGCTACTAGCGGGCGGCGCATCATGAATCCTCCGATCGGTTGGATTGTCATCGGTTTCGAGGCCGAGTGCCGATAGTCAACGCGAAAAGGCCGGCGCCGTCAATGCTCGTGGGGATCGCGAAAAAACTGTGAGGCGTCCGGTTGCTCTGGAAGTGGGTGCTTGTCTACAATGCCTGACTTGTCTCGCAGTTTGGGCGACTGCGGACTCCCCGCCTTTGCCAGGAACGGAGGCGGATTCGAGTGTCGGAGCAGAATAGATGTCACACGCCAGGTCGGTGGCTATTATGGCCGCCTCGGCGCTGATGTTGACAGGGCTGTCAATGGCGTCACTAGCGTTGGAGCAGTCGGCGGCCGGTCGGGCGGAAGATGCCGACGTTGCGCCAGCGACAGCGACTCGCGCCATGCCGATAATCCCTCCGGTGCGTCGGTCATCGACGGCGGATGCGGAGTCAACGCCGGGGACCACCGCGCGCCCCGCGAGTCTGCGCCGGATTCACCGGGTGACGGCGTACTGCGACCGCGGTACGACTGCGGCGGGGGTGCCCTCGGGCGTCGGACAGTGTGCCGCCCCGGCCGATATTCCGTTCGGCTCGAAGATCTACATCCCGGCGCTGAAGCGGACGTTTGTCGTAACCGACCGAACGCATAAGCGTTTTCGTCATAACACCGTCGACATCTTCATGCCATCCAAACGCCGTTGCCGCGAGTTCGGTGTTGATTACCTGGAGTGCGTAATCCAATTGCCGAAGGCCGACGGCCGACAGGAAGTTCGCCAGCGTTTCGGGAAGTAGGGGGCGGCCCGCGCACTCAACAGCGGCTCCGCACACCTTTCTATCGCAATAAGCCATGACTCCGACTGACGGGCGGCGCGAAAAGAACGCCGACCGACGCGTGCTGCGCCGGCCGGCGTGAGTGGTGGAATTGGTGTCAGAACGTCAAGACTCGGCCTGTCCAGGGGAGCCGGTGGCTCGTCCGGGACAAGCCGGCGACGGCTCCGCCGTGAAATCAGTCTCACATAGTGTGGCCGATCTCACGGCTCCCAGCCGGCGCTGGCCACAGACAGACTACAAACGCCTATCACGGTGACAGCAGTCCGACGAACGGATCGATGTCGCCGTTGTTGACGAAACCATCGTCGTTCATGTCCGCCAGGTTGATGTCGCAGTCGGGATACTGCGCTCGTATACAGACCGGAGTCAGTTCATCGCGAGCACGAACGGGTCGATGTCGCCGTTGTTGACGAAACCGTCGCAGTTCATGTCGCCGAGTGCGTACTGCGGCGGCGTGGTGCCGGTGATGCGGACGCGCGAGTAGCGTTTTCCGCCAATACCGAACTGCATGTAGTAGAGGTCACCATTGGGGGCGACCGCCAATGCGTCCGGCCAATCCCAATCGTTGCGGTCGTTACCCCAGGCGGTCTCGCCGGTGTCCACGGTACTTGTGGCCAAAGATGCGATGGGGACGAGCGGCGGCGGGACATAGCCGCTGCTGGTCGCCGATGTGGCTGACATCTCGAACTTGACCTGGGTGACCGGGTCTTGCGTGCTGAGCAGAGGTGGCGTTCCACCGTTGGTGGAGAAGCCGCCGCTGGGCAGGTCGCGTGACCAGATCGTGAGGTTGCTGAGTACGGAGTGGTAGAAGAGTCGGGCTTCGACTTCCTGCCAGGTGACGCCGTCAGCGGAAACCATGGCGGAGGTTCCGCCGGCCGCGGTGCTGCCGCCTGGATCTGATCCCAGCGCGCAGACCTCATCGATCGGATAATCGGCTTCGGTGCCGTCACCCTGGAAGGTGCCACCTGGGATTGGCCATCCGCCCGGACCGACGAAGATCTTCTCGGTCTGGTCAACCTTGAGCTGCTGCCAGCGGATGATGACCTCGTCGCCGGAGTTGCCGCCGTAGCCAGTTGGCAGGCTGGCGATAACGGCGCTGATTTCGCCGTGGCCGCCATACGGGTCGAGCTTGAGAACCTTACCATAGTCGCCACCGAAATCGATGATCGCCGGCAGGACCTGGGTTCCTGGTGCGGGGCTGGACGACGCATCGGCCCATGTGGGATCGGCGGCAGGCGGGAAGAAGGCATCGTTCGGGTCATAAGACTCGAAGTCCTCGCTCCAGACAACTGCGCTGTTGAGCACAACCTGCACGTTGTCAATGAGTATCGGCCCGTCGTCGAGCTGCTCATCGGTGCCGCCGGCGACCGCATCGCTGACATTCAGCAGCACGATCTCGTTCTGGTAGCGATCGTCGTTGGTCGGATCGTTCGGATCCATATCCCACCAGCGATACTCGATGCGAGCGGTGGCGATGATCTCGTCGCCGTTGGCATCTTCCATCATGACCGAGCGCGGACCGAAAGCGCGAGCGTCCGCGGTGCCCGCGAGGTCGTATGAGAACTCCTCGGTGTCGACCTGGGCGGTGTTGGGATCGATGGGCGTGTAGCGATAGACCCGTCCCCAATCACTTCCGGTGTAGACCGTCACGCCGTCGTAGGACAGCGCGGCGGACTCGCCACGGTGCTGCAACGCATAGTCGCCGCCGCGTGCGCCACCGATTGTTCCGGTGTTCTTGTCGAACCACCAGAAGGCCTTACCGGCCCAGTTCCATTCACAGACGCCATAGATCCAGCCGGTATCCGAGCTGTAGATCATGCGGCTGAGACTGGTGTACCCGGCATCGGTGCCCCACTCGACGGTGGCACCGGTGGTCGGATCGATGCGGAGTCCGACGGCGTCTGAAAGCCCGTCAGCCTCGCCATCGCTGCGAGACGAGTAGAACATCCCGTGGATGCCGGTCGCGTAGAGATCGGGCACGAAGGCCATGTGGCCGTTGACGGCCCAGCGGCCACCAACCGAGATCGGAGTGACCCAGTCGATTACGCCCGTGCTGGCATCCACCTGGTAGACGCGGACCGTGGCGAGATTGCCAAGACCGGCGTCGTCCGGGGCACCGATGATGTACAGCTTGTCGTTGTACAGCGTCATCAGCGTGCGGGAACGCTCAGAGTCGAAGTCCTCGAAATACACACCGTCGGTGAGTTGGGTCTCCCAGACCATGTGGCCGGTGGACTTGTCAAACGCGGTGACCCAGCCCTTCCACGGTGAGGTCGGGCGATCCTGTCCGCCGAGGGTGTAGACCCAGCGTTCGCCAACGATCAGCGTCGCGGCGCGCCCGGCGGCGGGTGAGTAGGTCGTGTAGTTGCCCGACGTGGGCGGATCTTCAAACGAACTGGTCCACAGCGTATCGAGGCTCGGCGAGAGCTTATAGAGCGCGCCGTGCCAGTTGATGAAGTAGACGTTGCTGAGCGCGTCAAAGAGCAATTGGCGGTCCTGCGTCGGGTCCGTGTTGGGACCGCCGCGGTCCACGAGCTCCAGCGCGACATTCTCCGTCGGCACAATCAGCGGGTGCTGCGAAGTGCCGGAGATATCGCCGGCCTTGATGGAGAAGGGCACGTACGCGCTGTCGGCGACTGCCGGGGGCGGCCCGGCATTGACGGTGATGTCGACGAACGCCGGCGTGCTCCACAGGTTGGTATCGTCCATGACCTCGAGCGAAAGGCTGTGGACCGCGCCGCAACTGAGGCCGACATCAATGGTCGGGACGTCAGTGTCGGCGACCACGACCGCGCCTTCCTTCCACAGGTAGCGGACGATCTCGCCGTCGTCATAGCTCTCGCTGCCGTCGAGCGTGACCACGCCACCGTCCCAGGTGCAGTTGACGGTCTGCGGGAGACCGGCGTCGGCGACCGGAGCGGAGCCTGGCAGGGCGACGAACTCGAGATGGCCGACCTGGAGATAGTAGGGCTTCACCCACTTGGCATCTGTGACATAGAACGGGTCAAAGCTCATCGCGGTGACGAGCGTCGGGTCAAAGTCGGGGTCCGATGCGCCCGGATCAGGGTTGTAATTGCTCAGCAGGTCGTTGAATGAAACCAGACCGCTGTTGGCCGGAACGTAGTGGAAGAAGCCGAGCTTCTTGCCGTTCGAGTCAAACACGCGCAACCAGCCGCCGACTTCGGCCTGCGGGTCGTTCGGATCGACCAGCGTGCCGGCGAATCCGAGCGTGATCGTGTATTCGCTGTTGGTGATATCCACCGGCGTGCATGGCGGGTAGAAGCTGAACTGCCGCGCGCCGGACGACTCGGTCACCTCAACCTCGATCGCGTCATCGCCACCGATGTCAACCAGGTAGGGTATGCCGGCGCCGCTGGTAACCTGCCCGAGCGCTGACATGTCATTGGTGTAGCCGTATGGATCGGGCGGGCAGTCGAGCACAGTCATGGTGACGGTGTCCGGGTCGCTGAAGTTATTCTCGTTGTCTTCGACGACCAGCGTAACGATGGTGCTCGCGCCGCACGGCAGTTGTACCGGCACGGTTGGCGATGTTGACTGCGCGCTGCCGCCCGGCCAGGACCACATGTAGTTTACTATGTATCCGTTGGGGTCGGTGTCATAGCTGCCGCTGCCGTCCAGCGTGACCGCATCGCCACAGGGGATGTCGGCCTGAGAAGCGCCGGCGTCCGCAACCGGGAGTCCACTGGCAGGGAAGCCGGTGATGACAAGGTCGTCAAACGACCACGTGCAAGGCGTGTAGCCAAGATCCCAGTAGACGATCTGAATAGCGATAGCGTAGACGCTGGTGGGGTTCAGCGGGATGCCACCTTCGAGGTAATCGGGGCTATCCACATCCCAATTCGCGGTACCCCAACCATTGTCAATGGTGACTTCGTGAAAATAGCCCGCGGCCGCCCCCTGCTGCCAACCCGTGTTGTTTGGGTCGTTGGGATCGACGACGTAGGTACCGGAGTACACGCGGAACCACATGCCCATCGTCGGTCCCGGCGGTGTGCCGCCGCCCGTGTAATCAAAGCGCCATGTGAACGTCATCGTGCCATCTGTTGCATTAATGGGCTCTGATCCATTGGCGACGGCGATTACGGTGGTCATGTAGCCGGCTGCATTCGGCTCGCTGTCCACCGAAACGGCAGTATCCCCGTAGTCCAAGTAGGGTGGCCCGAGTGGGGCGATTGTAGAGATGTCGTCGAGACTCGAGAAATCGTTCGAGTACCCGTCAACTGCGTATGCCATGCCTACACAGCAGAGCAACGCAACTGCGGCTGTCAGATACTTCTTCCTCATGTGCTTGCCTCCCAAGAGCTAGGACCGGACACGTTGCCGATCTGGACACGTGTGCGTGAATCGACAGATTGCGGTCGGGCATACGGCGCCCGAGCAGCGTTGACAAGGCCGCCGACGTGGCGAGCCTGGGATTGAATGAATGCGAGCGCTCACTGGCCTGCGTGTCGCATGTAGCCATCGTGCTGAATCGAAACGGTTCATGTTTTGGCCGATACCACAGATAATTGTAGATCGCGCGTGCAACGGGTCACCGTGTTAAGGTGCTAATGCGTATGCGTATCTTCCCTGGTCATGTAACGGTCCGATCCCAGGTGATCTTGAGCGTAGCGAGCAGGTGTTTGCGCCGGCGACGTGGCTGCCTCGACGCGTGGGCTCGGCGCGCAAGACGTGTGAGAATGGCGGCTTGACGAAGCAGATTGGTCGAAAAGCCAGTGGGACGAAACGTTTCATGCCCGCGAGCCTCAAAAAGACACGACGTTCTGCCGTCATGCCGGATGCACTCGTCGTTCTTCAGTTGTGATCAGCGCTGGCGGAGACGCCCGTCGCACGCCTGCTCGCGTCGGGTCTTGGACAAAACACAGCCCGACGGCGTTCACTCTTTCGCTGAACCGTCGGGGCCAGTGTGCCTGAGACCGCATCTGATCCCGATGGTCGTATCGTATCACGAGGCGTATGCTTGAGCAAGGAAATCAGGCGAATCCGTGGCGAGGTGTTGTTCGTCGCACGTGTCCGATAACCGCGCATTACCGGACCTGAAAGATCCGCCGTAGCAAACAGGGTGTGCGTCAGACACCTCGCGATGACACTCAACCGCGCCAAATATCCGCGGGCCGCAGGCGAATTCAACTGTGCCACGCCGCAGCCAGCGCCTGCAAGCGAGCGCGGCCGCCGGTATGCTATTCAGCAGGCGACGTGAGTGCCGTGACCGCCTTCTAGGAATCGAGCTATGCACGCTCCCTGGTTTCATGTGCGTTTTCGAGCCGCCGAACGGGCTCTGAAGGAAGGGCGCCTTGACGCAGCCTACGACGGTGCCACGGCGTCCGATCTGCGTGACGACCGCCGCGGACGGGCGCTGCTCGACAGGCTGGTCAAGCCGCTATTGGCCCGCGCACGGGTGCATGCCCAGGCCGGTCGCTATGACGCCGCCCTGGCGGACCTTGATCGGCTCGAGGCGGTGAACCGCGGCGAGCCGGAACGCACGAACCTGCGCCGGCGTGTGATGACGGAGCGGACGCAAAGGGCGGCGGAGCGCGCCGCCGATGAGAACGCGTATCGGCGCGCGGCTGAGCGAATCGATGAAGGCCGACTGGAGTCCGGGCGCATCGCGGTGGCGCGGGTGGATGATGACCGACACCGTGAGGAACTGGTCGAGGAGTTGGATGCGCGGGTCCAGCGCAGCCATGAGTTGCTTGATCAGGCCGCCAGCGCCCTCGACAACGGTGATGTGCTCGCCGCCCATCGCCACTGGCGTGCGGCGTGTGAGCGGCACGGTTGCACGCAGGCTGCGGATACGTTCGCGGATCGATTGGTGCCGGCGATATGCGATCTGTTGCGCGGCAGTTTCGACGAAGGGCGGCTGGAGCGGTTTCTGTCAATAAGTGCGGCAGTCGCGCCACTGAGGGAGCGGCGGCCGGCTGACTTTGAGGAATGTGATCGACTGGCCGAGTTGACGCGCTCGGCGGCTGGACAACTGGCGGGCCACGACTATCGGCGATTGCGGCAGACGCTGTTGCGCCTGCGTGCAGGCGGCAGTGCGGCGCGCTGGGTGGTGGACAGCATTGAGGCCGTCGAGCAGGTGCGCGGCGGACAGGACCGATTGCTGGCCTCTCCGCTGGGATTGATGACGCCGCTCAGCACGTCCGGTATGAGTACTCCGCAAGCGGCAAACGTGGCAGGGGGCCTGCATGAGACGGTCGCCGCTGCGATTCGGCCGGTGAAGAGCGTCGAGCCGCTCCTGCTGCTCATTGACGGCACGGGCAGCGCGCTGCTGTTGGCGCAGAATCTGGTGCGTGTCGGGCGTGCCGGTGGGTCGTCGCTGGTGGATGTGCCGGTACCGGGGGATCTGAATTCGCACCATGCGGACATTATCACGCGTGGGGATGACTTCTTTCTGATGCCGCGCGGCCCGGTGCGAGTCAATAGTGAAGCGATCAAGAGCGCGCTGCTGCGCGATGGTGATCGAATCAGGCTGGGCGCGCGGGCCAAGCTCGAATTTCACAAGCCCAGTGCCAAGAGCGAAACGGCCGTATTGAAGGTGGCGGACCGCTGCCGGCTGCCGATGGACGTCAGCTATGTCGTGCTGTTCCGCGACACTTGCGTAATCGGGCCGCAACCCAGTTGCCACATCCGCACGCGCGAAGGTGAAAGCCGCGTCGTATTGCTCATGCGCGACGGGCAGCTTTACGCACGGCTGGCAGGGGGCGGCGGCCGACCGGCGGGACCGGCGCGCCCGCTGTCGCTCGGCCAGACTGAACAGGTCGGAGACCAGAGCATCACGGTGACCAAGTACACAGGCGCGGAGGGGCCCGACCACGCGTGAGCGGACGTGGCCGGATAGAGATTCCGCGCGGAGGTGGTAGCGTGCCAGTATACACCTACAAACACGGCGACCGTCCCCTGACGGGCATCACGATTCAGCGCGCAGTTGGCCGCGGTGGATTCGGCGAGGTCTATTACGCGCTTAGCGACGCGGGCAAGCAACTCGCCGTGAAGTACCTCCGCGACAATCCGGATATTGAGCTGCGCGGCATCAACATCGTGATGAACCTCAAGAGCCCACACCTGATCACGATTTATGACGTGCGCCAGAATGACGACGGCGAGGTGTTTGTCGTCATGGAGTATGTCAGTGGACCGTCCTTGCGCGACGTGATGATGGCCGAACCCGACGGCCTGCCCCCTGAGAAGGCGGTCTTCTTCATCAACGGCATCGCCCAGGGTCTCAGCTATCTGCACGAACGCGGCATAGTGCATCGCGATCTCAAGCCGGGCAACATTTTCTATGACGACGGCTATGTGCTGATCGGTGATTACGGGCTCAGCAAGCACATCTCGGTCAGCGCCCACAGCGGGCAGACTGTCAGTGTGGGCACCGTACATTACATGGCGCCGGAGATCGGGTCGGGCAACTACAGCAAGGCCATCGACGTCTACTCGCTGGGCGTGATGCTCTACGAGATGCTCACCGGCCGGCTGCCGTTCACCGGGAAGAGCATGGCCGAAATCCTGATGCGGCATCTCAATGACGATCCTGATACCAGTATTCTGCCGCGTGGCTTTGCGCCGATCGTCGCCAAGGCCATGGCCAAGGATCCCAACGAGCGCTACCAGGACGTGAACGAGATGACGGACGCCCTGGCAGAGCTGGCCGACGTGGGCACACGGCTCACCCAGTTTGACCCGAGCGTCATCGGCGACATCACGCGCGACGCGACTGTCGGCGACGAAGACCCGACGCGCACGTCGCCGGGGCGTCTGCCACCGATCCCTGATCTTGATGCGCGCCCCGCTGAGCGTGCCTGGGAGGCGCGCATTCGCAACGCCGGTGAGCAGGTTGCGCGCGTCGCCGAGAGTGTGGGACAGGCCGGGATCGGCGACAAGATTCGCCGCAAGGCCGACGCCAAAGCGGAGAAGCTGGCGCGCAAGCTGGAGGCAAAGGCCGCCAAGCTGGAGCAGAAACTCGGGAAGGTGTACGGTCGGCGCGGCAGGGGGCGTGTGGTTGGCGCGGGGCGCGGACCCGGCGCCGCGGAAAAGCCGCGCATAAAGCGGGCGCCGCAGTTGCTGGTCGTGATCATCGTCGCAATCGCCGTGTCAATCGCGCTGACCGTGCTGTCGGGCGGTCGGGAGGAACTTGGTGTCGGGCTGACCTTTCTGATGATGGGTTGTGTTTTTGGGCCGCTGTTGGCGCATCTGCGTCTGTTGCGGCACCTCCAGACGCGTCACTGGTTCCTTGATCGGGTGGTGTACGCATCGACGGCCGCGGTCTTTTCGCTGATCGGCTTTGCGGCGTTGAGCGATGCGGGCATGTATGGCCATAGCGATGATGGCGTGGCGCTGGGGGCCGCGGTGTGCCTGACGATCCTGATCTGCGACTGGGCGAAGCGTATTGAGGCCGGGCGGCGGGGCAAGGTGCGGGGGGGGGACGCTGTCATGCCGGCCGTGGTGGCCCTGGTGGCGGCGTCAATGCTCGATGCCGACGACTACGTGATGGTGGCAGCCGCCACCGCGGCGACGGTTTCGATGTTGACACAAGCCACGGCCGCGATGTGGCCGCATTCCGACGCGCTGAAGCCGCGCAATGAAACGGCGATCAAGCCGCCACCGGCGATCGCACCGGTGAGAGTCGAACCGCGCGACGAGGTGGCCGTGGCCAAAGTACCGCCGCCGCCCGAGCCGGTTAAGGCCAAGACGGTGGCGCCGAATACAGTGCAGACGATCGAGCCGGCGCGCCCGTCATTCGCGGGCCGCGCGAGTGGCGGCGGCTCGTTCTTTGGTAAATTATTCATGGTGGCGGGCCTGGCCGGGGCGCTGTTGTACCATGCCCTGCAGGATCCGACGGTGCGGACCATCGGTCCCTGGAAGGCGGATCCTCTCCGTGAATCGCTGGGCGCATTCCCCGAGTTCAGCTACACGGTTCTGCTGGGACTGGGCTGCCTGCTGGTGATCATGGCTCGACGACAATGCAGCGGCCTGCACCTGATCCGTGGCTGCGTCGGGTGCGTTCTGGCGCTGTGGACGGCGGCGATGGCGCTTGGACCGGCCGGCGAGGTCGTTTCCCTGCTCCTGGCAACGGGTGACACCGGCGTGCTGCGTCACGCCAGCGCGTATGGCCCGCTGGCCGCGACGGCGATTCCGCTGTTGGCGGCGCTCGTGCTGATTTCCTGGCCGGACGGCAGACGCGACCAGGTGGTGATTTGATCCAAGGTGTGTGACAGGATACAGGCGATATGGACGGTATGCACATCAGTTGGGTCGGTCTGATCGTTTTGGTTGGCTTGTTGGTGACCTTGGTTGTGGCCGTAATCTCCGGTGCGGTGGCCCTGCGCCATCATGGCGGCATCATAGCGGCCGTGCTGGCTCCGCTGCTGGGCGTGGCCATGCTCGGAGGCATAGCCTTGTTCCTGTTGCGGGGAGAGGTGCGCGACGCGGAGCGCCTTCGCGCCGATGCGGTGGCAAAAACCGCCGAGATCCGCGCGGAGGTGCGGCGACACGCTGCGGCGGCACGCGCGCGTGCCCGGGACGCGGTCCCGAACATCGCGATCAGCGTCCCCGGACCCGATGATGACAACCAGGACAACACCTGCGAGGTACTCATTGTTGACGCTGACGACCCGGCCGCCGCGATACCGGCGCCTGGTGTGATAGGCGGCCCGGCGCGTGCCGACCGCATTGCGCGCAACCTGATCGCGCCAACCGTCATCCACACTCAGAGTCGAGCACGACCTCCCGTGCGGGGGATTCGCAAGGTTGCGGCGACGATCGGCGTTGTTGTGGTCGCTTTCGTGCTGCTGCGCTCCACCGTACGCGCGCGCTGAGTCGGGGCGGAACCGCAGGGCGGCATGAGCGCGCGACAAATCACCGCCGGCGAATGGCCGCGGGGGGGATTGGGCGGTATTCTCATCGCAGGTCATGACTTGCCATGCCCTTCCGTCGATTCCGGCAGGCTGTCCGGCGGCGCGGGTGCGTGCGTATTGAGGCCGCTGCGATGCCCTACAGCGAAGGTGACGCGTTCCTGATTGAGGCCGTACAACGCGGCGACCAGGACGCATGGGGGGAGATCATCAGCCGCTACGAGGGACGCCTGGTGAGTTTTGCGCGGCGGCGATTGGCCGCGCGGGCCGAGGCGGAAGATCTGGTGCAAGAGACCTTTCTCGGCCTGCTGCGCAGCCTGCCCAACTACGATCAGCGCCGGCCGCTGGAGACATACCTGTTCGCCATTCTGCGCAACAAGCTGACCGACTATTTTCGCAAGCAGCGGCGCGGCGAGCGGCAGAGCTTCGATCAACTCGAACTTGACGACGCGCCGCAGGCGTGGCTTGATCCCGAGACGCCCAGTCGTCACATGGCAAGTCGTGAAGAAATCGCCGCGCAGCGCGCGGCGCTGGTTGATGTGCTGCGCCAGTGGGTGGAACACTGCCGGCAGCAAGAACGGTATCAGGACCTGATCGTGGTCGAGATGCTGGTGGTATTGGGGCTGCGCAATAAAGAAGTCGCCAGCGACCTGGAAATCAGCGAGACGGGAGTGGCGGGTATCAAGTTCCGCGTGTTGGAGCAATGGCGGAAGCTGACGCAGATCGCCGCCACCACGCACGACTGGCAAGCCACCGACCTCGCGCAGGATTCCACGATCGGGCGTATCTGGCGGGAAGAGGGGGTCTCGTGCCTCAAGCGTTCGACGCTGGGAAAGCACCTGCTCGGCGTGCTCGACGAGGGCATGGAACGCTACGTCGACTTTCATGTGAACCTGCTGGGCTGCGACCGGTGCATTGCGAATCTGGAAGACTTGCGCACCGAAGACGAGCGCGATGAGTCCGCGTCGCGCGCTTTGCGCGAGCGGCTGTTTGCGTCCAGTGTGGGATTTCTGTCGCACCGTCCGGATTCCTGAGCGCACCGATGCGCATGTCTCGGTGGTGTCGAGCCTGGTGAGTAGATGACTGCGAAGCAACAGCACAAAGCCGGTACGCGCGAGAACCTTCAACCGGCCGGCGCGGATGCCGCGTGGCTGACGCCGACACGCCTGGGCGTAGGCGCACTGGTTGTCGCCGGCCTGGTAGCGCGGCTGATCGCTATTCTGGCAGCGCCCCAGACGTCGTATCTGCCCGATCACAAGAGCATAATGGGCTGGTCGGAATACGCCTGGCGCCACGGTCCGTGGGCAATCTACGACAAGCCCGCCGGCGACGTAGTGCTCGTCCGCAGGGTCGATCCGCGCTCGGGACAGACGGCGGACGTGCCCGAGCGCGATCCATTCTCATGTAATTATCCGCCGCTCAGCGGCTATGTCTTCGCCATCCAGGGGGCGGTGTGGCAAATGCTCGACCACGATGTCAAAGCACTGCCCATACCGGAAGAGACAGCGCTGCGCGCCGGGCTGGACCCCAGCCAGCGCTATCGCGTCATCGACACGCGGGCGTCGCGGTTGGCCGGAGCGGTCGGGGGTGTCGCCTTCGACTTTGTGTTGGCCTGTGGCGTTGCGGCGCTTGTACGTACGCTGAGCAGCGCGCGCCGCCGTTGGCGCGAGATACTGGCCTTTGGCATAGTGCTCCTGGCACCGCCGATCTTCCTGGACTCGGCGTTCTGGACACAAGTCGATTCGTGGATCACATGTCTGCTGGTGTGGTGTCTGGTGATGCTCATGCGCCGACGTTGGCTGTTGGCCGGCGTGCTGTACGGCGCGGCGCTGATGACCAAGCCGCAGGCAATTCTGTTCGGGCCGGTGTATGTTTATGTGTTCTTCGCGTTGCGGTTCATGCAAGGGGGAACGTGGCGGCAGGCGCTTCAGTTGTGGAAGACCGCTGTGATGGCGCTCGTGGTGGCGGCGATAATCGCGTTGCCGGTGATGCTGCACGACGGTGCCAGCCCGACGAATCAGGACGGCGTCTTCCGATGGTTCAAACGCAGCTACACCGGGACCATCGGAGCGGAGCGCTTCAAGCGCTCGACGTTCAGCGCACTGAACATCTGGTGGCTGGACATGCTGACGCATGGGCCACCGCCGCGGGAGCGCGAGGCCTACCGCGAATGGCAGGAGCGGGCCTACGGCGTGGATCAAACGGTGTTGGGGCTGCGCCGCGACCGCCTGGGGCTGCTGCTGCTGAGCGTGGGGATTCTCACGACATGGGCCGGCTGCGCGCGGAAGTATCGCTGGAGCGCGGATTCGTGGCCGGTGGTGGTCTACTTGACGCTGTTCGCAGCGTTCTTCCTGCCGACGGCCGCCCACGAGCGCTACATCTACTACTGCATACCGCCGGTGATCGCACTGGCGGTACACTCGTGGGTCTGGATCTTCCCGGCCGCGGTCCTGGTGCTGGTGGGCACATTCGAGATGACGCAGTTTCTGTGGATGCGGGCCATCCACGATCCGGACGTGCGGATACGGTCAGCGCTGCTGGCGCTCCTGGTTGTGGCGGCGTTCGTGTATTCGCTGATTGCGCTCATTCCCCGATCCAAGGCGGCCACAGGCAAATCGTAGAGTCAGCCTGAGGCTACGGTTGGGTTGATACGGCCCCGGTGTCGTTTCCGGTTCGATTGCTGCGCGTGTATGGCGTGACAGGGGCGTGGGCCGCGCGGGCCGTTGCTACGAGACGGCGTTTCCGGTGTCAGGCGGCCGGCGGGGCGCCGGCCGTTACGCGTCGCGCCGAAGCGCAGCACGAAACACGGAACGTCTCCGGCGGGAAAGGGCTAACCGGTGCTGTTCGCCGGCAGAGATTCGAGCGCTTTGAGCTTGTCGTTTGGCGGCGCGTCCGCCGCGAACCCGGACCACTCGGGAACCAGCTGTTTGAGCAGATCGTGCAGCCGTTGCTCGAGCGCGGCGTTGGGCTCCGCACCGGCGATGACAGCGCGGAGATCGGCGGAGAGGCGGGGCGTCAGCTCAGCGATCTGTGTCTGGGCCGACGCGTCTTCCGGATTCGCTTGCAGGGCCGCCAGCGCGGCGGCGGCCTGATCGATGTCGCGCCCGACACGCATGCTGACTGCCTGCTGCCAATGGCTTTCCAGCGCGGCGGTGGCCTCGTCCGGCCACGTGGGAACCGGGGGATGCTCCCGCAGCAGCCGAAGCGTCGTCAGCACGGCGTCAAGGGTATCCGCTGTAATCTCCACCGTGATCTCGCCGCCCAGGCCATTCCACACCGCGGCGCCATCAAGCGCGGGATTCAGCGCTCTTAGTTGCGCAGCCAGCTCCGGCGTATAGCGCGCGTGGGCCAACGCAAGGCGCACCAACTCCACGGCGACGCGCGCTGCTCTGTTACCATCGGCGGCGTGAAGGTGCACGACCGCGTCCTGATACGCCGCAATGGCTTCCTCCACATTCCCAAGTAGCACGTGTTGCTCGGCAATCCGTGTGCTGAGATTGCCCGAGGTGGCGGCAGCCTGCTGTGCGTCGAGCTGCTCCCGCTGAAGACGCAGCAAATCGAGCGTACGCTTGGCGCGCGTCTCGCCGTCGTCGGGCAATTGCGCGATCCAGCGATCGATCGCCTCGGGCGGTCTACCCGTCAGGGCGCGCTCGATTCCCAACCAGGCGGCGTTGCGGATAGCCTCGTCCGGCTCTTGCGTCGCCGGCAGGCGGTCGAACAACGCCTTCACATGCTCGTCGCTGGTGGCCCACTGTGCGAGCAACTCCACGGCCTGACGACGCAGACCGACATCGGCGTCGGATGTTGTGCCGACTACCAGGTCCGCTTGTGAGCGATCGCCGATCGCCGCCAGACCACGCAAGGCCGCGTGGCGCACACCGGCGGCTTCTTCGGCACCCAACGCGCCCGCCAACGCCGGCAGGAAAGCGGGGTCGGCGACGCGGCCCATGGCCCACAGGGCGCGCTCGCGCAGCAGCACCGAACCCGGCTCGGTTGCGTCGAAGGTTGCCACAAGCGCGGCGACGACCCCCGGTCGCGTGTCGTCATCCAGCATGTCACGCTCGGCCAGCCGACCGAGGGCCGTCAGAATCTCGGCCTGCAAACGCGGCGGCGAGTGTTCCAGCAGTGCCAGCACGCTCGGCACCACGTCCGCCGTACCGATGTAACCCAGTCCACTAACCAGCGCCGCGCGCACCTCCGGGCTGACCTCGGCCTCGAGCAGCGTGGCGAACGTGGCGGCGTCCGTCGGATCGCGGAAACTGGTCACAGCGCGGATCGCCCCCGCTCTGACGACCGTCTCGGGCGCTGATAGCAGGGCGCGAACCGCCTGACAGGTGTCGGGGGACAGCGTTTTTCCTTCGGCCTGCTGCGCTTGCACCAACTCGAGGCCCAGGGATTGGACCACACCCAGAGATTCGGAGAGGTATCCGTTGAGCACGGCGTCGCGCTCGGCCTCGGGCGTGCGCTGAAAGGCGGTGCGGAGGGCGCGGATCAGGCGCGTCTCCATTTCGCGCATCGACTGTGTGCGGCGCCGATCCTGCAGCACGAGTCGTTGAATCTGGCGTTGTTGCCACTCGGTCAGCGGCAGGCTCTCCTGCGTTTCGAGCCACCACGTTCGCGCGGCGCGCGGGTTATTGTCGAAGGTCATGCCCGTGGCGTGGCCCAATGCCCTGAGGGCACGTTCCTGCAGTGGCGCTTCCGGCGAATCGAGCAGGCCGACCAGGATGGTCACGACGCTGCGCCGCCCGAGGCCGCCGAGTACATCGACGACCTGCAACCGCGCCGCGATGGGCATCGATTGGTCACCCACGAACGCCCGCAGATGCTCGATACCAGCGTCGTCCGCATACGCGGCCAGCACAATGGCGGCGCTGGCTCCCTGGTCCGGGTTGGCGAGCATGCTGGTGAGTGGCGCGAGGTATTCGGGCTGAAGATACTCCGGAAACTCCGCCAACACGTCGGCAACAGCGGTGGCGGCCGCGGGGTTTGGTCCGGCGAGAATTCTGGCCAGGTGCGGCACAGCCAGCGCGCGCATGTCATCAGCCAGCAGCAACTCGCGCACACCTGTGCGGCGTGCCTCGGGGGAGTTCTGGTCCGCGACCAGGGCGATCAGCCGATCAAACCGCTCCCGATCCGGCGAGGCCGCCTGGGTGGTGGGTTGGGTCTGCGGAGTCTGGGCGGCGGCAAAACTTGCCGTTATCGCCATTGAGAGCATGACCGCGAGCAGCCGGGGCGCGTGTACCATCGTGTAATAACCGCCTTGATCGTCCGCGCTTATAGACTCTCTCCTGGACGAGAGGTTAGCGTCCATATGGTCCGGTCCGTCCGTGACCGAAGCTTGCGCGCGACGGATTCTGCGTGATTATAAGGCGTTCCGCGAGCCTGCCGAGTCCCCGGGCGCAATATTGTGTGTTTTGAATCCCGGCGTGCCGGTGGCGGCACCTGATGGAGGCGTTGGCTGGAGCGGTTCCGGACAGCCTGGCGACCGCGTGGTGATTTGAAGTTGTCCGCGACCCGCTCCGATGAAAATACTACGCGACAGCGAACCGGCTGAGTAACCCTTGATGTGTCTGGGCACACCGTCTATGCTGGAATCCGGTACGAGGTTCGCTTACGCCGAAGTCGAAAGGAACAACACATGCGAGGACGTGTAGCGCTTGGATTGGCCGGGGTGATGGTGTATGCACTGTGCGCGGCACCGGCCGGGGCGGGCCTATGGGGCGAGCTTTATCGCGGCCTCGAATTGGTCGCGACTCCCAGCGGCAGCCCGCTGTCCACACTCGGGGATGGATCGCGCGTAAACGGCGCGCGGCTGGGGCGTCTGCGAATCATGCCGAATGATTTCGGCGACGGACACCGCCTCGAGTTTGACCGCACGTTCGGGCGTGACAGCCGCGGGCGGCCCGAGATTCTCGATCTCGGACAGTTTGAGGTGGAGCTTGCCGGCGCGACGCAGATGACGGCCAGCTACACTGATCGCTGGTTGCTGACCGGGAACATGGAGTTTGTCGCCAGCGACTTGAATTACCGCACGGCGGTCAAGAGCGGGGCACTCGATGCGCAGCTCACGGGCACGCTTGATGTGGCGAATGCACTCGAGATCAACCAGCTCGGCTTCTATACGATTCAGATCAACATCTCGAATGACAACTCCGAGCTGGTGGTAGACACGCTCAGCGACAGCACGAACGAGGAGCTGGATTTCGACATCGGCCCCATCACGCTTCAAGGCAACGTCTTCGTCGACCTGTTCATCTCCTTCATGGGCGCGATCGGGGTGGATACGACGGAGCTGTCGCGGCTCTCGCCGCAGTCGCCGGCTGATGCGGTTTCCGCGGCCCTCGCCGACGCGTGGCAACGCCAGGCGCTGGTCGCCGGGTACACGATCTCGGCTGACGCGGACGGCACGCTGGTTTTTGATCCGATCGACAGTCTTGGCACCGACGTCGCGCCGATCGTTGAGAGCGCCCGCCTGGTATCGGATGCGCCCGCGCGGTATGGCCTGGTAACGCCGGAGCCTTCCGCGATCGTGCTGCTGTTGCTTGGCACGCTGTTTCTGCGTCGCCGGTAACGCACACAGCCCATAGAACACTAAGCGCCGCGGGTTGCCGGAGTCTGGCTTCCCGCGGCGTTTTTGTGCGCGGTCTGCACCGCATTGGGTTAGTGTCGCTCGCTAAGCGAACTGATACAGACCGGGAGTGCGGTCGCGCAGGACATCGGTCTTCCACGCCACGCATTTGTCGACGGTGTCGGCCACGGGGATGGTCGTCGGGAGTGCGCATCGGCCACCGGTGGGGGCGTATAGGGTTGCTTCCGGACCGCCGACGGCCAGTACGTAAATGCGGTTTTCGAGGGCCCGCGCGCGCAGCTCGATCTCGCCGACGCCGGCACCGAAAACCACTGCCAGATTCGCGCCGCGCAAGGCCAGCGCGCGAATCGGCGCGAAACGCGCCGCATCCGCCGCGCTGACAGCGCCAACTCCAATTCCGGCGAGCGTGTGCACGCTCGGCGCCGGGTCACTGACGGTCAGCGTGTGCGGTGAAGACGCCGGCGCGATTGAGGGCGCGGGTGAGACTATCAGCAGCGGCTGATCGCGCTGCGCCGACGGCCGTTGCGCGATGAGGGCTTCGGCCTTTGACGGCGGGCAGTCCGGTGGGAGCAGGAATATCGCCAGCGGCGGCAGATCGCCGGATTGTGCGTCCGCCGGAGTTTCTGCGAGAGCCACAAGCTCCTCGGATGTGACGTGCGGCGGTTTGGGTGGGGCGAGCAGGACGTCGGCGGCAATGACGGTCGTCTCGTCGGTGCCGGCCCGCGCCAGGACAACGCCGTCGGCGTCACAGATCAGGCTGGAACCGATGAAACGCGTTTGACCTTCGTAGCCGTATTTGCTGGCCGATGCGACGGCGACGCCAAACTCGCGCGCGCGAGCTGCAATCAGGAACTCGGCCTGCGGGTTGGTCGGCTTCTCGGGTGTGCCGGTGTTGACCCACGCGGTCGGTTGGGCGATGAACTGAGCGCCGCGCGCGGCGAGCGTCGCGGGAATCTCGGGCAGGCGCGCATCGGCACAGATCATCATGCCGATGCGACCGAGATCGGTGTCGCACGGGTCGATTGTCTCGCCGGGCGTAAACCACAGCCGATCGAAATCCCACATGAAGCATTTGTGATGTGTGCCGGCGATCCGCCCGTCGGGTGTGACCAGGCTGGCGGCATTGTAGAGCCGCCGGTCGCGTTCGGCGACGTAGCTGATGCACAGGGTCAGCTTGCCGCGTCGGGCCCACTCGCAGGGCCGGGCCAGGAATTCGCGATCACCGGGCATGCCGGCCTCGCGCGCCGTCCAGTAGGCATCCACCGAATCGAGCACATATGCCGGAAATGCGCACTCGGGTAAGACGACGAGCTCGGCATGTTCGGCGGCGGCGTCTCGCACCAACCGCTCCAGCGATGCCAGGCTGTCGCGCCACGCATTGAGTGCGCTGCCAGGGGTCTGAATGACGGCGACGCGCATGTGACAGTGTGCTCCTTATTGGCTCCGATGCGCGTAGCGGCCGCAAACTGCGTGGCATGATACCGGCCGACTCGGGGGTCGGCCGCTACGCGGGAGCGGGAATGACGTTAGTCCGCCGGTTTCTCGGCTCGGTACTTTATGACCTGCACTTTCTCCAGCGTCACCAGGCCGTCGGTGAGCATTTCGTCGATGTATGGCAACAGCCGGTCGATGTTCTCCCGCTTGTCGACAATCTCGACAATCATCGGCAAGTCCTCACTCAGCCGCAGGATTCGCGCCGTGTGCATATGGCTCTTGGCGCCGAAACCCATCGGCCCGCGCAGCACGGTCGCACCGGCCATGTTCAGTTCGCGGGCCTTCATCACAATCGCCTCGTACAGAGGCCGTCCGTGCCAGCGATCGCTCTCACCCAGGAAGATCCGCAGCAGGTAGCCGTCTCCGGGAATCTTCATTGCTACGCCACTCCGTATGTTCTCTGTGCCAACCGCCAGCCGATCCACGCGGCGACCAGTGCCAGACCGTTGTTCAGCAGCAGGTTAACGGCAAAAAACCCCCACTCGCGCTCGCTGGCAAAGCTGAGAGTCTCGTTGGCGAAGGTCGAAAAAGTGGTGAACCCACCGAGCAGGCCAATGGTCAGCGCGACGTAAAGCGTCTCGTCGATCAGCAGCGGCCCACGGCGCGTGGCGGCGAACAGAAACCCGAGCAGGGCCGCCCCGGTAACATTGACCAGCAGTGTGCCCAGCGGGAAGTCATCGGTGAAGCGCGCTGCCATCCAGGCAACCAGGTAGCGCAGCACCGAACCGATGCCCCCGCCCAGCGCGATACAAAGCAGCTTGCCCGGACTCAACTCCACGGAAATCTCCCGCCGCGCTCATTGCGCGTGATCAGTGCTCCCAGCGCGAGCGCAGCCGCCGCGCCATCCACACGTGCGTGTCCCACAGGTTTGTGACGGGCTGCTGGGTGTAGGGCAGCGTGGGCATGTAGCCGGGCGGACCGAACTCCGGGTTAAAGGTGGTCTGCTTGCACAGGGCTTGCTTGCGCAGTTCGAGTATGCGATCCCACCACTGCTCGTGCCGTTCGAGATAGGGGCGAAACTCAGGCGCGCGTGGATCGGCGATCTGCGGTGCCTGCTCGGAACCGACGCGACCGTGGATGTGAATCGCCCGGGCACAGGCCTGCTCGACGAGATCCTCCAGATCGGTCAGGAGCGATTCGCACACGACGCACCAGTGGCTGAAATCGGCACAAATCTTCAGGTCTGGAAAAGCGTCGAGATACTGCGCCGTTGTCCAGGGCGTGTAGAGGAGTCGCCGCCGGTGGGTCTCATGCGCGATATCGACCGGGCAATCGGCTTCGATCCGCAGTGCTTCCCGGAGATACTCCGTGCCTTGCTCGAACGTCATCCGGTCGCGGCCGTCCTGCGCGTTAATCAGGATCGGGTCGTACGCAATGGCTTGGGCCACGACGGCGGCCAGCTCGGATGGCGTATCGGCAGAGACTTGCGCGATATAGACCAGACCGTGCTTCTCACACACGTCTTTCCAGCGCGCCGGTTCCATCCGCGGCGCGGACCATTCCACGCCGTCAAAACCCGCGGCCTTTATGCGCGCCAGGTCATCATCATCAGTCAGGCCCTCGGTGTGGCCCCACAGCGTCTTGATGCACAGGATGCGCATTTGCAAGCTCCTTACAGGCCGCGGGCACGCCGACTTGAGGTCAGCGGCGGACCATAGCTTATCAGCGAAGGCACCATCGTGCAGCACCCTTGGCGCGGGGAAGCCGCCGCGCCGCGGGTTCAACAGCGTGTCGCGCGGTGGTAGGCTGTGCGCCGGCGTGGACGGCGAACCGGCGCGGCGGCCGGACACGGGCTGCGGTGCTGTCGATCGCGCGGCACGGTGAAAGGTGGATTGTGCGTATAGTCTTGCTGGTGACGGATCTCGAACGCGGAGGGACGCCGCTGCGCATTGCGCGGCTGGCGCGCGGGTTATCGCGGGCGGGCGTGGACGTGCATGTTGGCTGCCTGGCGCCGGCGGGCCCGGTGAGCGCGGACCTGGCGCGCGATGGGATTCCGACGTTCGCGTGCGACGCGGCCGGCGCGCGTGATTGGGCCGCAGTGAAACGGCTGGCGGCACGCATTCGTGATCTTCAACCCGACCTGATCCACGCCACGCTGATGCACGCCAATGTCGCGGCGCGGCTGGTAGGCCAGCGATGCCGCGTGCCCGTGCTGACATCCACGGCGACGATCGAAGTCGAGCGTCAATGGCACGCGTGGCTGGAGCGGGCGAGCTCATCGTTCGATGCCGGCCATATCGTGAACAGCCCGGCGCTGGCCGACCATGTCGTCGAGACGTTTCGCGTTCCGCGGCACAAGGTACACGTGATTCCCCCGTCGATCGTCGCGCCGTCGCGCATCGAACGTGACACGGCGCGCGAGATGTTCAGCGTCGACCGTGACGACTTTGTGGTGCTGTGGGCAGGGCGGCTTGACCCGGTCAAGCGGATCGACGTTCTAATCGACTGTGCGCGGGAGCTCGCCGATTTGAACGCGCGCGTTCTCATCGCCGGCGATGGCCCGTACCACGCGGAAGTTGAGCGGATGGTCGCCGAAAGCCCGGTCGCGGAACGTATCCAACTGCTGGGCTGGCAGGCCGATGTTGGACGGGTGATGTCGGCGGCGGATGTGTTCTGCCTGCCTTCCTGACGGAAGGAATGCCGAACGCGCTGCTCGAAGCGATGGCATTCGGGCTGGCAATCGTCGCCAGTGATCTGCCGACGCTGCGTGACATAGCGGGTGCGAATGAGCGCATGCTGTTGGTGCCTGGTGATTCGGCGGCTGAGTTTGCGGGCGCGTTACGCCGCTTGCACGCGGACGCGGCGCTGCGCGACCGGTTGGCCGAGGCGGCAGAGAGCTGGGCAAGCGCGCACGCGGGTACCGACGCGGCGGTAGATGCGCTCATTCGCGTGTATCAGCAAGTTCTGGAATAGGCGGCACACCGGCGGGGGCCCCGGCCCGATGCCGTGGCCGGGAGGGGTCAGTCGTCGCGGCCCACCCGAGCGCGGCGTTGGCTTTTTTTCTGGCCGTGCTCGCGCTTGGCGCGCAGACGCCTCTCCTGCGAGGCTCTTGTGGGCCGGGTCGGACGACGGGCCTTTCGGACCTTAAGCGTGTCTGTGAGCAGCTCCAGCAGACGCGACTCGGCGCGCGCGCGGTTGGCCGGCTGGGTGCGCTCGGCCTGGCTGACGACGCGCAGCCGCCCATCACTCGACAGACGCGTGCGCAGACGGTCACGAATGCGCCCGCGCTGAGCGGGCGTCAGCACGGCGGAGTTCGCGAAGTCAAACAGTAGGGTTACGCGCGTGTTGACCTTGTTGACGTTTTGGCCACCAGGCCCGGACGAGCGCGCGAAACGCACATCGATCAGAGGACGAAGGTCTTCGATATTGAATCGTGGAGATGTCATCTCGGCGTGTTGCTCATCGGCCGGCACGCCTCACACGGATCGCCGGAACGCTACTCAGCAGAGGGCCAGGTAGGCGGCGACGAAGAAGAGTGCGACACGCATACGTTGTGGCGTCCAAAGCACAAACATCTTCCCAACCTCCAAAGGTCGGCAGACCATTAACGCCGGCACCGGATGGGAACGTCATTAGCCATCCGAACAACTGCCGTTGTATACACCCATTTTTATGCGTTCGCATGCGTGAAGTCCAAGCAAATCCGCGCGTATCGCGCTATCGAAGCCCGGCGGGGCGTCGCCGATAATGCGTGCAGACCGGCAGTGCAGCATCGGCCGCTGCCCTGGCCGGCGCGGCGGCATTATATCGGCGGTGTCGCGGTGGGGGGTGGGTCGGAGGATCAGGGGAAGGGACTGCCGAATTCCTGAACCCAATAATACTCGTGCTGGCCGCCCTGGCGGATTCCGATGCCGATCTCGGTGAACTCGGGGTCGACGATGTTCTCGCGGTGGCCCGGACTGCCCATCCAATCCTCGACGACGTCCTCGGGCGACCGTTGACCGGCGGCCAGATTCTCGCCGATCTTGAGATACTGATAGCCGAACTCGGCGGCACGCACATCGAGCGTGCTGCCCGTGGTGGGGTTTACGTGATCGAAGAAATCGTAGTAGATCATCTCGCAGGCATAGCGGTTGGCCTGGTCTTCGAGTGTCGCGTTGCGCTTGAGTGGCGGCAGACCCAGGGCCGCGCGCTGCTGGTTAGTCAGTTGGAGCACGCGGAGGCGCCACGCGTCGGCGTCGGCGGGTTCGAGGCAGCCGGGCAGCTCGGTGGCTGAGGAGGCCCCGCTACCGCTGCCCGCCGTCACCGGCGTGCCGGCCGGGGCCGTCGAACTCGGTTCCGTGGTCGAGCCGCCCCCCGAGCCAATGCCTGAAGAGGCCGGAATGTCAGACCCCAGACCGCCCGACGGTGTGACTGGGCATCCGGCAGCCGCGGTAATCGCCGCCAGGACGAGGCTCAGGATCAAATTGCGTGTTTTCATCGTGATTCCGGCATGCCTGCAAGTGGCTCTGACGCTCACTGAGCGACGATATTCCTATTCTATCGGCGTCGTCAAGCTCTTGAAGGGACTCCTTACCCGGCCCATACTTACGGCGGTCACTGTGCGACCGGCAAGCAGGCGTCTGTTCCCTTAGGAGCCATCATGCGTGCATGGATCTTGGTCTTGGCGATTGCAACCGCTACTTGTTGTGTATTACTCGGGTCTCCGTCGGGCTGCACAACGGACACCATCAGCGGCTCCGCGGTGGTGGGCGGGGGCTTCAACCTGCCGCCGAACGTCGTCATAACGGCTGACGTAACCCGGGGGATCGCCCCCCTCACGGTACGTTTTTCATCATCTGACAGCACGGATGATCGCCTGATCGTGTCGCGCCGGTGGGATTTTGGCGATGGCACGACGAGCCAGGAAATCTCGCCGATCCACACGTTTCAGACCACCGGGGTCTTCGTAGTCACGCTGACGCTGACCGATGACGCGGTCCCGGCGGCAAGCGCTAGCCGCTCGATCGAGATCGCCGTCACCAACGCGCCGGTGGCGCGCATCAGTGTCGACCGGACCTCGTCGGAGACGGCGCCAGCGGTTTTCGTGTTCGACGCTTCCGGTTCGGATGACCCCGACCGCGAACCCAATGCGCCAAACAACGGCATTGTCTCGTACCTCTGGGAATTCGGCGATGGTACGACCGAGGTGCTGCCTTCGGTGGCGCACACGTATGCGCGTCCGGGCGCTTACCGGGCGGAATTGACGGTCACCGACGCCACGGGGATTCAGGGTAAGGCCCTGGTCGTCATCGACGTCGGCATTGCGCGGCCGGCGATTGAGTTTCTGTCACCGCCATCCACCATCCAGAACATTGTGATCCCGCAAGACGCCGTGTTGTGGACGCACGTGGACTACGAGGTTGAGCGCGGCGTGCCGCACTTCGTCCGCGCGGGTCTGGATCGCGACCTCGATGAGTGCGAAGCCCAGGCTGTTGTCTACAGTACCGACAACGGTGGCGAGGACCTGCGGTTGACCGGTCACGAAGACCGCGTGCTCGCGTCACAGTTCTCACCTGACGGTACGACAATCCTGACCTCCAGCGCCGACGGCACCATGCGCCTGCACGACGCCGCAACCGGCGAGTTGATCCTCACGTACACGGGCAACGACTCGGCGGTCACAGCCATCGGATGGGCGTTGGACGGGACGCAGTTCGCGGTGGGTCTTGAGGACGGGCGCGTTATGCTGCGTGATGCGCAGACCGGCGCCATCCTGCAAACTTTCGCACTGCACAGCGGCGCGATCAACGCCGTCGAGGTTTCCCCCGGCGGAACACAACTCGCCTCGGTCAGCACCGACCGGCGTGTACTGCTTTGGGACATCGCAACCGCCCAGGTTCTGCGGGAGTATGTCGGGCACGACTTGAGCGTGACCGACGTGGCGTTCTCGAATGAACTGATGGCCACTTCCAGCATTGATGGCACGGTGCGGCTCTGGGACCGCGTGAGCGGAGCGGAGCTTCTGCAATACGCCGGCCACGACGCGCCGGTGTACTCCGTGGCATTCTCGCCGGACCAGACGCAGATTCTGAGCGGCGGCGGCGACAACAGCGCCCATTTGTGGAACGTCACGGATGGGTCGCTGGTGCGCACGTTCGTGGGCCACACATTGCCGGTGGTGGCCGTCGCGTATTCGCCGGATGGCACGCAGGTGGCCACGGGCAGCCGCGACTGGTCGGCGAAGCTCTGGAACGCTCAGACCGGCGAGTTGGAGCAGACGTTGGCTCCGTGTGCCTCGATCATCAGCGACGTTGATTTCTCCAACACGGGTGACCAGTTGGTGATCGCGGTGGCCACTTCCAGCGATCTGCAACTTGATTCCGCCGATGTGCCGAACGGCAACGACCTGAATCTCACGACGCCCCAGCCGCTCGACCTGGCCGGGGCGGCGGTTGAGCCGGGCACTTACTTCCTGTGGGCCGAGGTGGCGACGGATCGCACGCAACCTTCGCGGGTATACGCCCAGACGCTGGTGCAGGTTGTTGAGCCGTTCACGGGCACAGTCGGCACGGACACGCCGCGCGTCTCGTTGTACAACAACGAGGTCGCCGTGGTGGTGGCGCCCTCGACGCGACGTCAGATATTCGACATCGGCACGCTCAGCCGCGGCGATCGCCTTTTCTTCAGCTTCATGACCCAACCGGGATACGACGAGTATTACAGCGAGCTGGAGTTCCCCTCGACGATCAATAACGCGGTCCAGACCGTCAACGAGGGCACGGAGATCGACGGGTTTTACAGCGTGATGGTGCTTGATCGCGAGCAGCGCGCCGTGACCTGGTACCAGGGCGCGCCGGATCCGAACGCGCCGAACATACTGTTCACGCCAGATGCCAAGCTGCTGATCGGGACAAACAGCTCGTCGCACTACTTCGTCACCGATACGGCCACCAGCGTGAAGATCCGCGTTGAACGCGTTGATGAACTGGGGCTGAGCGATGAGGAGCTGGAAACGCGGCTGGCGCCGCGGCAGCAACGTGTGTACCTGGACTTCACTGGCGCGGACGTGGTCAACGTGGCCGGCGAACTGCCCGTACTGGTTCGCCCGTTCAATGACATTCTGGCGGACTTCTACCCGGACCCGAACGAGATCGACAACCTGATCAAGCCGGCACTCGTGCAACGCGTACGAACGCTGCTGATTGGGTATGACGTCGAGGTGACGACCAGTGATGAGGGCCCGCCGCCCGCACAGCCATACCAGACCGTATACTTTGGCGGCACTTTCACCACCGAGGTGAACTGGCTGTTCTCGGGCTCGCTCAACGCGCCGTACGTGTATACCCGCTCGGGGAGTTGGCGCGTCTATGACCTGGGCCGCGCCGACTACATTGACCCGCGCAACGAGACGCTGACCGGCACCGCAATTGTCGGCCTCGAGGGGATCCTCAACGTGACCGGCACGCTATCGCCGACGCTGATGGGGTTGGTGTTGGGTAATGCGACGGGCCACGAGATGGGCTTCCTGATGGGCCTGCGGCGCACGGAAGACCAGGACCTGACCTCGAATGACATCATGGACCTGATCCAGCTCTGGGATGACGGCAACGGCAACCTGGGCACAATAGTCACGACGGCGCCGGAATTCACCGAAGGCGCGCTGCGCCCGTTCGAACAATACAACACGCCGGCGATCGGCACGCAGGACGCCGCCGTACTGCTTGAAGAGTTGTTTGGAACCGAATAGCGGCACAGGAATGCGCTCAATTGTGGCGGCAGCGCCCAGCGATTAACCTGCTCTTGCGAGCAAGTCCGGCGCTGAGTCATGTTTCCGCAGGCAAGATTTGCAACATATCGGACGCGCGGTACAATCAGGACAATGATGCCCAGTGGGGACTCATGCGGTCGCCCCAGCACTTCCGGGGCTTCTCTTCGTCGCGGGCACGATCATGAGCAAAGTCACAATCGAAGACATAAGCCGGCAGACGCAACTCTCCCGCGGAACGGTCTCGCGCGCGCTGAATGATCGGCCCGACATCAGCGCCCACACCAAGCAGCGGGTGTTGGAGGCGTGTCGCGAGCTCAACTATGTGCCCAGCCAGGCGGCCCGCTCGCTGGCCACCGGCCGGAGCTACGCGGTGGCTGTCGTCGTGGATGACCTGCTGGATGTGTCGGCGACGTCATTCCTGCGCGGCGTTATCGCACGGGCCGAAGACGCCCGCTATGCGGTCTACGTGGTCGAGCTCGGGGCGGACGCTGATAAACGACTGGCGCGTGCCAACCGCATCACGCGGGAGCGCGTGGATGGGATTCTGATTGCGGCCCGGCTGGAGCCACCGTTGACGACGCCGGTGCGTGAAGCGCTTGCGAGCCAGACGATCGTGCTGTGCCAGCCAGCGGGCGGCATCAATGCCGATGTGTTAGTGTCCGACGAGGCCGAATCGGGGCGACTGGTGGCGCGCCACTTGCTCGACCGGGCGGGGCAGGATGTGCTGTACGTCCAACAGGGCCCCCGGCGCGAACGGCTTGACGGGTTTCAGCAGGTGCTGGCGGAGCGCGGCATCGCCGGTGCGACCGCTACAATCGAACTCGGTTCGAACGCGGATGCGGCTGAACTGCGGATGGCACTGGAGCCACACATCGGTCGGGTGCGGGGCATTGCCGCCTGTGACGATGCAGTGGCGTTGTGCGTCATGCTGGCGCTGCAGCACGCCGGTCGGGTGGTAGGAGAGGACGTCGCGGTCGCCGGACAGGGCAATTCGCGTGCCGGCGCACAGATTCGCCCGGCGCTGACCACTACCGACTTATCGGGCGAAGAGATCGGCCGACGCGCCATGGACCTGGCTTTGCAGCGTCTGTCGAAGACCCGCCTGGACGCGCCCGGGCAGACCGCGGTGGCGCCGACGCTCATCGAGCGCAAGTCGAGCCGGTTGGCATAGGTGGGCGCGTCCGCTTGCAATCTGCGACCTAACTACTTGACTAGCAAACACTTAACAAGCAACTCCCGGTTGATTCACGGTTGCGCGTGGGGCAACTGCCGTTGTTCTGGTGGCGTGAGTTGCCACGCCCGGCTTGACGGTCTCCACACTCATCCGCTAGATTCCGCGCTGTCGAGTTGGACCACTCAGCGAGCACACCCCGCGCCGACGCATGCTCGGTGCGGGAATGATGTCAGTCTGTCCAGCGCGCCCAGGGAGCTCAGCGACGCGGGACGGGCGCCAAGAGGAGATTCGGATGCGAGTAAACGTCTCGGGCCGTCACATGAGCATCAGTGACTCTGTGCGCGCGTACTGCGAGGACAAGGCGGGGCGCCTGCCGCGATTCTACGATCGCATCCAGTCGATCGAGGTCATTCTGGACGGTCATGCAGGCGTGCATGATGCCGAGATCATCGTTCACAGCGAGGGTTCCCCGCCGTTTGTGGCTACCGAGCAACATGCAGACCTGTACGCGGCGATTGACTTGCTGATCGACAAGATAGAGCGTCAACTGACCCGTCATAAAGGGAAAATGCGTAACCGCAAGCACCCCCCACGAACCAGCGAAGGTGCGGAACTGGCCTAGGCATCGTAACGCAGACGCGGAGTACTGCATGAAACTGCTAAATCTGGTTGACCGAAAGGCAATCGTACCCGAGTTGAAGTCGGCGGACCGCAACGGCGTGATCCGCGAGTTGGTGGCGATTCTGGCCGCCAGCGACCAGATTGAGGCTGATGCGGTCGAACGCGTGACGAAATCGATTATCGCGCGCGAGCGCTCGCGGGGCACAACGGGGTTTGGCAAGGGGGTCGCCGTACCGCACGCCAAGGTCGCAGGCCTGCCGCGCGTCGTGGCCGCCGTCGGTCGTAGCGTGGATGGCGTCGACTTTTCTTCGCTGGACGGCCAACCGGTATTCGGCGTTTTCCTGATCGTAAGCCCGGCGGAGGACAACGAGACGCACCTGCGCGCGATGGATGTCGTTTTTCGCGTGCTCCAGCAGGAGAAATTCCGCAGGTTTCTGCGGCAATCGGACAGTGAAGAGAAGATCTACGACTTATTGGTGGAAGCCGACGAGAACTTATTGGTGAGCTGACGGCGCAGGGCAGATGGCCGAGGCAGCAAGAGAACCGGGCAACGCCTTGGAACGGGAGACGGTGATCCCCAACAAGGAGGGACTGCATTTTCGCCCGATCATGCAGTTTGTTGACGCCGCTGCGCGCTACAAGGCTCGGGTGACGGTCCACTGCCAGGAGCGGCAGGCGGATGGTCGCAGCCCGATGGAGCTCTTGATGCTCGTCGCCACCCAAGGCACAAAAGTGCGTGTGGTCACGGAAGGATCGGACGCACACGAAATGCTCGACGCGCTGACGGCGCTGATCGAATCGGGGTTCGGCGAAGAGTAAGCCGGACCACTCACGGAATTTGAAGAAACGAACGAACCAACGGCGTGTCGTCCGGCGCCCGGACGGCCGCCCATGGCGCGGTATCCGCGGTTTATGATATCCAAACACGGCATCAGCGCATCACCAGGTGTGGCGATCGGCCCGGCCCTGGTTCTTGACACCGAGGAGTACCGCATACCTCGGCGCGAGATCGAGGCTGCGCAGGTTTCGACGCAGACACGCATACTCGACGACGCGCTGGATGCCGCACGTCAGGAAGTCAGTGAGCTGCGTGTGGGGGCGACGCGCAAGCTCGGCGAGCAGACCTCGGCGATCTTCGCGTTTCACGAACAGTTCATCGCCGACCAGAAGCTGCGTACCGCCGCCGTTGATCTGATTGAAGGCAACCGCTACACGGCGGCATTCGCCTTCGAGCAGGTCATCCGTAAACAGCAGCAGCTCTTCCGCTCGGTCGCCGACCCGTACCTCAAGGAGCGTGTCCGAGACCTGTTCGACATTCAGAAGCGCGTACTGCGGCACATTCTCGGCCGGGCGCGCGAGGACATCGCCAAGCTCACCGAGCCCGTGATCATCGTCGCGCACGACATCAGCCCGTCACAGGCTGTCTCGCTCGATCGCGAGCACATTCTCGGGTTGGCGATTAACGTGGGTGGCCAGACTTCGCACACTGCGATCATCGCGCGCATGCTGGGCATCCCCGCCGTGGTGGCGCTGGAGACCTTCACAAGTGATGTATCCGGCGGTGACACGGTCATCGTTGACGGCACGCACGGGATCGTGGTTGCCGATCCCGGCGAAGCGATCATCGAGCGTTTCCGCGCTCGTCAGCGCGACTACACGCGGTTCATAACCGAGCTGCGTGAGCTGCGTGACCTGCCCGCCACAACCCGCGACGGCAAACGCGTGTCGCTGCTCGCAAACATCGAGCTGTCGGATGAGACCAACGCCGCGGTTGAAGCCGGCGCCGAAGGCGTCGGGCTGTACCGGACCGAGTTTGTCTACCTGGCGCATTCCCAGTTGCCGACCGAAGAGGAGCAATACGAGGCGTTTCGCGACGCCGTGCGCATAATGAAGGACCGTCCGCTGGTGTTTCGGACGATGGATCTGGGCGCCGACAAGATTCCCGGCGCGCTGGATGCCGCCCACGACCAGAATCCGGTGCTGGGGCTGCGCTCGCTGCGTTACTGCATGCGCAAGATTGACATGTTCAAGACACATTTGCGCGCGTTGTTGCGCGCGTCGGCCGAGGGTGACGTCCGGCTGATGTTCCCGATGGTCACGCAACTGATGGAGTTGCGCCAAGCCAAGCACATCCTCGGCGATGTGATGGAGGATCTGGATGAGGAGGAGATCGGTTACCGGCGTGACATTCCGATCGGGATGATGGTCGAGACACCCGCGGCGGCCCTCCTGGCGGACGGTTTCGTCAAGGAGGTCTCGTTCTTCAGCATCGGCACCAACGATTTGACGCAATACACGCTCGCCGTGGACCGCGCCAATGAGCGTGTCGCGCATTTATATGCCCCGCACAGCCCGGCTGTGCTGCGGCTGATCGGCCACGTGATGAAGGCCGCCCAGCAAAACGACGTGGAGGTCAGCATCTGTGGCGAGATGGCCGGCGCGCCCATTTACACCCAGTTGCTGATCGGTCTGGGGCTGCGTCAGCTCTCGATGGCCCCCAAGGACATCCCCGAGGTGAAGAAGATCATCCGTTCAACCACGTCCCGGCGTTGTCGGACGATTGCCAACCGCGTTCGGCGTTTTGATTCCGAGCGGCAGGTGATGAACTACTTGCGTGACGAGCTGCGCAAGGTCGTGCCGGAGTCACTGTGATGATGACGGCGACCACGCGGCAGGTGCCCCCCGACGCGGCCGATGAGCGGGTTGTTCAGGCGCGCGCGGGGATTGTGTACACGCTGTTGGGTGACCTGCGTTATATCTCGCATCACGATGAGCTGCGGATGCTGTCACGAGCCCTGATCCGCGCGCGGTGGCCGATCGCGTACTCGCGCGGGTTCAACCCCTCACCCAAGATATCAATCGCGCTGCCACGGCCGCTGGGGACGGAGTCGCTCTGTCAACTGGCCGTGGTCGGCCTGAGCCGGGATGTGGATGGGGCGGACTCGGCGGCGCGCCTCGGCGCTGCGCTGCCGAGCGGCTGCACGCTGTTGCGCGTGATCATGCCGGCCCCGGCCGCCACGGCGCATGCGCGCGCCGCGTGCTATGAGATTCGGCTGATGGATGGGGACGCGCCGTCGGATGCGCGTATTGCGGCCCTGCTGGCGCGTGACTCGGTGGTCGTGTCGCGCGCCTCAGGACCGTCGCGGCCGCCGCGCAACGTGGATATTCGGCCGTACATCAAATCAATAGAGACCGAGGGGCGTTTGCTGCGGGTGGGGCTGACCTTCGACCAGCAGCGTAGCGCTCGCCCACTCGAGGTCTTGCAGGAATTAGGTGTGTGCCTGACAGAGTACAGGCATCGAATTCGGCTGGTCGATGTCGAATGGAACCACGCGCTTTGGAGTCCTGATGGACTGACCACTGCGCAGGAAGGATCAGGTTTTGGCGAAAAAGGTCAAGAAGACGACGCGCAAACGCGTCGCCAAGAAGGTCAAGAAGGCGGCGGCGGCTGAATCCAGCGGCGGGACGACCGCCGAGGCGGATGCCAAAGCACCGCCAAAGAGCGTCGCCCCGACAGGGCGCAAGAAAAAGGCCCGTCGCAAGACAGCGAGCACGCGCTCAACCAAGAAGGCCGCCAAGGCGGCGGCCGGCTCTGGGCCGCAGGCGGACGTCACCGCTGAAAGCAAAAGCACCGCCCCCGTCAAGCGCAAGGCGCGGCGGACGCGCAAGAAAGCCAAGCGGGCAGCGCCGGCTGTCACGGCCGAGGCGGACAGCCCGAATGGTGCCGCGGTAACGCGACATGAAGCTGATGACGGCTCGATTGTCATCCGGTTTCCGCCGGTCGCCCAACCGCCATTCGCGAGCGGCACTGCCCCCGCCGGCAAGGCCGAAGCACCGGTAACAACCGAGGATTCCGCAGATCAGCGCCCCGCGACGGCGCCGCCGGATGGCGAAGTTGGCGCGCTGACCTGGGATGAAGTCACGGAAGTAGCCGACGTCAACGGTCTCGAGTTGAGCGAGGGTAGCGCGTTTATCGTCGATGAGCAGCCCATGGCGCCGGTCGAGACCGCCCGGACCGAGGCCGCCGAGCCCGACAAGCTCACGCGCAGCCAGAAGCGGCGTCTGCGCCGCAAACGTCGCCACGACGGCAAGGCGGCCGACAAGGCGACCGAATCCGCTGACGCTCAGGTCGCGGTGACGCCGGAGGATGTGCCGGACGCCAAGGCAGCGGCAACTGAGCCTGATGACGAACCGGCCGAGAAAGCTGCCGCGCCCGCCGCCAAGGCCAAGCGACGCCGTGGTCGGCGGCGCAAGTCCCGCGATCGAACCGCCGAGGCGGAGGCCGGGCCGGTGGTCGCCGCCGAAACGGCGGTCGCCGAAGAGGAAGAGGTCGAGCCTGAAACCGAGGAGGAGCTTGAGGAGGCGTCTGAGGAGGAAGACGAGCCCGTAGGAAAGGCGCCCAGCGCCGGGCATCAGGAGATGATCATCAATTTCCTGCCGCGGGATGAGTGTCGCATCGCGATCATCGAAAACGGCAAACTCGAGGAGATATACCTCGAACGCGCGTCTTACGAGAATCATGTCGGCAGTATCTACAAAGGTCTGGTGACCAACGTTGAATCCAGTATCCAGGCGGCTTTTGTTGATTTCGGGCTGGGCAAGAATGGTTTTCTGCACATCACCGATCTGAACCCCGACTATTTCCCCAGCGGCGGCAGCGTCGTCGAGAAAGTCGGCCGCAAGATGCCGCGCCGCGCGCGTCCGCCGATCCAGAAGTGCCTGCGCCGCGGCCAGGAGCTGGTCGTGCAGATCACCAAGGAGGGAATCGGCACCAAAGGCCCCACGCTGTCCACCTACCTGAGCATCCCCGGTCGATTCCTGGTCATGATGCCCGGGATGCACCGGCTGGGCATCTCGCGCAAGATCGAAGACGACGACAACCGTCAAAAGTTGCGCGCACAACTGACGGATCTCGAATTGCCCGAAGGCATCGGCTTTATCGCCCGAACCGCCGCCAGGGCCATACCAAGCGCGAGCTGCAAAGCGACCTCAATTACCTCACACGGCTGTGGCGGACCATTCAGCGACGCATCAAGGAAGAAAAGCCCCCGGCCGAACTGTACCGCGAGTCCGACCTGGTCATCCGCACGATCCGCGACGCGTTCACCACCGACATCGAGAAGATCATCGTGGACGATCCGGAAGTGACCGAACGTGCGCGTGATTTCCTGTCGATATTCAGTCCGCGCTCGCGCGATATCGTCCAGCAGTACGAGTCGCCCGAGCCGATCTTCCACAAGTACGGCATCGAGGCCGAGCTCGAACGGCTGCACTCACGCCGCGTGTCGTTGAAGAGCGGCGGTTCGCTGGTCATCGACGCGACCGAAGCGCTCGTGGCCATTGATGTGAACAGTGGGCGCTTTCGCACCGAGGATGACGCCGAGTCGACGGCCTACAAACTGAACGTGGAGGCAGCCGAGGAGATCGCCCGGCAGCTCCGGCTGCGCGACATGGGCGGCGTAATCGTCTGCGACTTCATTGATATGCGGCTGGAAAGTCACAAGCGCCACGTCGAGCGCATCCTGACCAACAGCCTCAAGAAGCACAAGGAACGCGCGAAGGTACTGCGGTTCAGCCAGTTCGGTCTGATTGAAATCACGCGCCAGCGCCAGCGGGCATCTCTGACACGCAACGTCTATCAGGACTGCGCGCATTGCCGCGGCAGCGGGTTGGTCAAAACGCTGGAGTCGGTCGTGATCGACGTGATGCGCCTGGTGCAACTGGCGGCCACGCGCGAGCACGTACACCAGATTGAGATCGCGCTCGCCCCTGAGGTGGCCAACGCGCTGCAAAACCGCAAGCGGTCGATGCTGTACGACCTGGAGGCCAAACACCGGCGCGTCATCACCATCCGTCCCGAGCCGCCGTTCAGTCAGGACCAGGTTCAGATCCAGTGCTATGATCAACGGGGTCGCCCCGTACCGCACACGTGAACATGAACGCGCAAGATCGATATGAACTGGGAGAGGCGTTGCCGCGGCTGGTGGATCGCGTGGTGGCCAGCTACCGCGCCGAGGCCCGGACGCATCACATCGATAAGCGGCACCTGCCCTCAAAGCGCGCGACGATCGAGGTCTGCAAACTGCTGCTCGAGCTGACCTACCCGGGTTATTTCGGCCGCGTCGGGCTGACACGCCACAATATCAGCTATCACGTCGGCGAGCTGATCCCGCGTTTGTACGAGAAGCTGCTGTGCGAGATCGAGCAGTGCCTGTGCTTTGATGACGAGTTGCGCGAGGCGTTGGATTGCTCCGGCGACCATTGCCATAACCGTGCCGCCGAAATCGCCCAGCGGTTTATCCAGCGCATCCCGAATGTCAGGGGCATGCTGGGCGACGATGTGCAGGCGGCGTACGACGGCGACCCGGCGGCCACCGGCTGCGCCGAGGTGATCCTGGCCTATCCGGCGATTCTGGCGATCACCATCTTCCGGTACGCGCATGAGCTGTTCCTGATGGATGTCCCGCTCATGCCGCGCATCATGACCGAACACGCCCACTGCCTGACCGGTATCGACATCCACCCGGGCGCCAAGGTCGGCCGCAGCTTCTTCATCGATCACGGCACCGGCGTGGTCATCGGCGAAACAACGGTCATCGGCGACAACGTGAAGATCTACCAGGGCGTCACGCTGGGCGCCCTCTCATTCCCCAAAGACGAGCGCGGGCGCCTGATCCGCGGACACAAGCGTCATCCCACGGTCGGCAACAACGTCACGATCTATGCCAACGCGATCGTGCTCGGCGGCGAGACGGAAATCGGCGACGGGGCGGTGGTCGGCGGATCGGTGTTTCTCACGCGCGCCGTCGCCCCGGGCCATCAGGTTTCAATCACGCCACCGATACTGCGCGTGCGTCCGACCGGGGAGTCGTCGGCAGCCAGCAGCGCCGGCGATCGGGAAGCAAACCTCAGCCCTTGACGGCGCCGATGCTCAGGCCGCCGACGAATTGTCTTTGGGCTACAAAGAACAGGATCACGCAGGGGGTCATGGTGACTATGCTGGCGGCCATGAGCAGGTGGACCTGGCCGACGCCGCCGAACTGGTTGCGGAAAGAGTTCAGGGCGATGGCGAGCGTGGCCTGTTCCTCGCCGTGCAGGTAGATCAGCGGTCCGAGGAAGTCGTTCCAGACGAACATGAAGGTGAAGATCGCGGTTATCGCGATGACCGGCTTGCAGAGCGGCAGCATGATGCGCCACCAGATGCCCAATGCGCCGCAGCCGTCCAGGCGGGCGGCTTCGACCAGGGCTTCGGGTATCTGCGAGAAGAACTGCCGGAACATGAAGATGAAAAATGCGTTGCCGAAGAAGGTCGGCACGACCAGCGGCAGGATCGTGTCAATCCAGCCGAACGAGCGGAACATGATGAACATCGGGATCATGGTGACCTGGGGCGGTAGCATCATGGTCGAAATCATGAAGATGAACAGCATGCCGCGCCCGCGAAACCGTACGCGCGCGAACGCATACCCGACCAGGCTGCACGAAAGCACCTGTCCGATGACGCTCAGTGTCGTCACCACGATGGTGTTGGCGAAAGCGTCGAGGAAACCGCGCCAGCGCGCCGTTCCCATCTCCGCCAGTGCGTCGGGATAGTTGACCCATTGCGGCTGACTGGGAAGCAGGTCAAACCCGGCGGCGGCGGCGGCGGCCTGGCGCGCTTCGTCCGCCGACTCCAGGCTGACGACGATCATCCACCACATCGGGAACAGCATCAGCACGGCGACGACGGTCAATAGGCCGTAGACCATTGTCATGTAGCCGATGCGGTTCCAATCACGCTCCATCGGGCGGCGTGCGGTGGGATTTAGCTGGGGTGCGGTCATGCGGGTCATTTGAGGGCCTCATAGTAAACGAACCGCTTCGAGCCCCACATGGTGAGCATCGTCAGGCTCAGGATCACGACCAGCAACAACCAGGCCATCGCCGAGGCGTAGCCCATGTGGCTGTCATCAAACGCGAGGTTGTAGAGATACAGCACGTAGAAGCGCGTATCGTCTCCGGGGCCGCCGCCGGTCATCACAAACGCCTGCGTGAAGACTTGGAACGAGCCGATGATCGCCATGATGAAGTTGAAGAACATCACCGGGCTCAACATCGGCAGCGTAACGTTGCGGAAGCGCTGAAGCACCGTCGAGCCGTCGATGGAGGCGGCTTCGTATAGCTCTTTGGGGATGCCCTTGAGGCCGGCGAGGTAGATTACCATCGTGCCGCCGATGGCCCAGAAGCTCATAACCGCGAAGGCCGGCGGTCCGAACCAGCGCGCATCGCCGGTGAACCATTTGGGTGCCTCGGCGCCAAATGGTCCCAGCACCGGCGCGAGCAGGTATGTGTTCATGAGGCCGACTTCGCCGTCGAACACCCAACGCCACAGAATCGCGATGCCCACGCCCGCCAGCACACTGGGCAGGTATAGCGCGCTGCGGAAGAACGCTGAGAACTTGAGCTCGTGGTTCAGCAACACCGCCGCACCGAGCGCCAGCGCCTGGCCGATGGGGACGGCGAAAAGCGCGTAATAGGCGGTGACCCAGAGGCTGCTCCAGAAGCGCGGGTCGTTAAACAGCAGCGTTTTGTAGTTCGCCAGGCCGACCCATTGCGCCTGAGCCAGCGTCGAGTATCCGGCCCATTTGGAGAAGCTCAACACGAGCGACAGAATCACCGGAAACGCCATGAACACACAGAAACCGATCAGCCACGGACTGACGAATCCATAGCCGGCAAGCTCCTCGCGCAGGGCGATGCGTTGAGGTCGGCCGCGCCACCAAAGCGTGCCGCCTATACTCAGCACCAATAGCAGGGGCGCCAGCACGACCAGGGCAACCCAGGCCCAGCTCACCGGGGGATAGTGGCCGACGCGCAACGGGTTGTCGCGATCGCGGGCCCAGTCCGCCTCCAGCGCTCTGAGCGTCTGGTCCATCGGTTTGCCCGAGCGCAGAAACTCCTCCAAGCGCTTCGAGAGCGTGTTCTTCCACTCCGGATAACCGGGCGTCGTCGCGATGCGCGCGTAGGCCGCCTGGTCGAGGTAGGCCTGGTCGTTGTCCGGCTTGAGTGTGGGGTCTTTGAAGGCGTCTGTATCGGCGACGGATTTGATCGTCGGGATGGCGAGCCCCAATTCGGCCACGCGGCGCTGACCTTCGGGTCCGCTCAGGTACTTAAGCAGCTCCCATGCCTCATCGGTATGCTCTGACCGCGCGCTCATCGACCACGCAACCGTCGCCACCACGTTGGCGCGCTGTGTGCCGCGCGGCAGGGGGGCGAAGTCCCAGTCGAACTCCTCGATGGCGCGGTAGGTCGGCACCACCCAGCGTCCCAGCGGGCCGACCATGCCAACCCGTCCGGTGACGAAAATGTCCTGGCCCTGGGCGACTTGGCTGTCGCCGCTGACCAGCGTGTTTTCCTCGTCAAAGCGCCAGCCGCGAAGCTGCGCGAGAATCTTGTGGACCGGTGGATCAAAAACGCGCGAGTTGAAGTCTTCGTCGACCACGTCGACGCCGTAGGTCCACAGATAGCTGCGAATGGGGTCGTCCCAACAGGAGAATTCGGCGCCGCCGAGCACGCCGGGCAGAGCGCCGATGCGTCGCGCGGCGTCAGCGAAATCGTCCCAGGTCCAATCGTCGCTAGGGTAGGGCACGCCGGCGCGGTCGAAGAGGTTCTTGTTGTAGTAGAAACCCCAGGTGGTGAAGTCTTTGGGGATGCCATACAGCGTTCCGCGACCGGTGGTCTCGCCATCAAAGCGAAAGCAATCGACCGTGCTCTGGAAGAAGTCGGCCAGATCCAATGTGGGGCGGCTGTTGGCGCTATCCGCGGCGATGAGTGCTTCGAGGTCAGCCAGGTGGCCGCTGGCGGCAAACGTGGAGAAGCGTTCGGACGCCATGTAAAAGACGTCGGGCGGCACGTCGGCGGCCATCATGGTCTGGAGCTTGGTGTTGTATGAGCCGGAGTCGCCGGGGTTGATGCGCTTGATCTTGATATGTGGGTGGCTGCGTTGAAAGCGGTCGATCATGTCGGCGACGATCTGCTCTTCCTTCTGGCCACCACCGCCGGACCAGTTCATCAGCACAAGTTCGATCTGATCGCCGCGTTCCGCCGCGAGCCGATAGGGCCGCGAGATGACCCAGCCAAACGCCCAGACGACGAGGATCACGGCGCAGATAGCGACGTCGACCCGAATCTCGCGGAAGAGCTTTCGGTTGACCGTGGCGACCACGACGCGCCCGGCGGCCAGCAGAAGGAGCAACGAAGCCAGCGCCCCGTGCAGCCACGGCCACCACTGCGGACCATCGATTCGAACAGGAGAACCGCAGAGCAACCGACAGGCGACATAAGTCGCGAGCGCGGCCCAGAATACGCCGCGCATAGCGGTCAAGATCGGTTGCGCGCGGTCGGTGGTGATGTGGTTATCCTGCGGTGCCATTCCACTCCCAGACAAGTGCCGCAACTCCGGTCTAATCGACGCATGATATTGGCTTAACGGCGCCTACGCCATTACCATAGGCGGAACGTTTGCCACTCGCGGCATCCATGTACGAGACGAAGCCAGGAAGATACGCCGATGAGATACCGTTGTGATGAAGGGCTGATGATGCGGGGCGGCTGGGCGCTGCTGTTCGTGGGGTTACTCGCCGGGGTTGCCGTCGCGGGATCATGGCCACCAGCACCGCCACTCGAAGTAGAGATGGCGACTGACCCGGGGCGTCTGCCCCCCAGCGTTCAGGCCGAGATGGCCGACGGCGGCCTGTGGCACTGCACGTTTCGTTTCAAGCCCGGTCCCGACGCACAATCGGTCACGCTCGCCGGCACGTTCAACGGATGGAACTCCACCACCACGCGCCTGCGTGGCCCGCGCGGCGACGGCTACTGGATGACGTCGGTCGACCTGGCGCCGGGACGACACGAGTACAAGTTTGTCGTGGACGGCGGGGCGTGGTTTCCCGATCCGGAGAATCCTGACGGGGCCGACGACCAGCGCGGCGGCAGCAACTCGCTGCTGCGGCTCGGCGAACTCGCCAACCTGTCGGTTTCGGAGGCACAGCGCGGCGATGGCCGCATAAACGCCATGGGGATCGAGCACCGCGGCGAACTGCCACTCTACTTTCAGCCGCTGGCGACGGATCGCATGTTACTGCGTTGTCGCGTGCTCGCCAACGACGTACAGCGCGCTTGGGTGGCGGTCAAAGGGGGCGAGCTTACGCCGATGCACCTGGCGCGCGAAACTCCGATGTTTGACCTGTACGAAGCCGACGTCCGGTTGAGCGACAACGACGACCCCGATGTCACCACGATCCGCTACACGTTCGTGTTCGAAGACGGCAACCTGCGCGCCAGCGCCCCCAACGTGTACTCCAAGAGCTTCGCCGACACGCAAGTCTTCAAGACCCCGGATTGGGCCAAGCACACCGTCTGGTACCAGATCATGCCCGAGCGTTTCCGCAACGGCGACCCGTCGAACGACGTTCAGCCCGCGCACCCGTGGACGAGTGATTGGTTTACGGCTCAACCCTGGGAGAAAGAGCGCGAGGCGCAGGGGCAGTCATTTTACAACTGGTATGTGTTTGACCGCATGTACGGCGGCGATTTTGATGGGCTGGCGGAGAAGCTCGGTTACCTTAAGAAACTGGGCGTCGGTGCGCTATACCTGAATCCGGTCTTTATTGCCCAGGGTCACCACAAATACAACACACGCAATTACCTGCACATAGACCCGTGCTTTGGCGCCGGGCCCGCTGATGACTACGACAAAATCACAGCCGGCGAGGATCTCAATGACCCCGCGACCTGGAAGTGGACCAAGTCCGACAAGCGCTTCCTGAAGCTGATCGAGCAGGTTCACGCCGCCGGACTTCACATCATCATTGACGGCGTGTTCAACCATGTGGGCACGGCCCATCCGGCGTTTGTCGATGTGCTCGAGAAGAAACAGGATTCGCCGTACGCCGACTGGTTCAGCGTGACGTCGTGGGAGCCCTTTGAGTATGTCGGCTGGGGCGGGTTCGACGCCCTGCCGGAGTTTCGCAAGTCGGCGAACGGTCTGGCAAGTGAAGAGGCCAAGCAACACATTTTCAATGTCACGCGCCGTTGGATGGACCCGGACGGCGACGGTGATCCGCGCGACGGCATCGACGGCTGGCGCCTGGATGTGCCCGGCAGCATCCCCGCTCCGTTCTGGGTCGAGTGGCGCGCCCTGGTGAAATCGATCAACCCGGACGCCTATATCACGGGGGAAATCTGGGACCGGGCCGATACGTGGCTCGACGGCGAACACTTCGACGCGGTCATGAACTACGAGTTTGCCAACGCGGTGGTCCGCTGGATCATCGATCACGAGAACAAGATCAGCGTCAGCGAATTCGATCGGCGGCTGACGGACCTGCGGCTGGCCTATCCGCTGCCTGCGACGCTCGTGCTGCAAAACCTGATGGACAGCCACGACACCGACCGCCTGGTATCAATGGTCATCAACCCCGATCGCCAGTATGACGACGCCAACCGTGTGCAGGACAGCGGCCCGAACTACAACAATGACAAGCCGCCCGCGGAAGCCTATCGTCGAGCGCGGCTGATCGTGCTGCTCCAGATGACCTACATCGGCGCTCCGATGATCTTCTACGGGGACGAGGCGGGAATGTGGGGCGCCGATGACCCGACCTGCCGCAAGCCGATGCTGTGGCAAGACCTGGAGCCCTACGAGAAGCCGGAAGAAAACTCGGTAATCACCGAGCACCTGGCGCACTACCAGAAAGCGATCGCGCTGCGCAATGCGCATCCGGCTTTGCGCACCGGGTTGTTCGAGACACTCCTGGTCGATGACGAGCGGGATGTGTGGGCGTTCCTGCGCAGTGACGCCAACGAGCAGCTCGTGGTCGCTTTGAACGCATCGGACAAGCCGCGCGAGATCAGCGTCAAGTTGCCGAAAGGCTCGCCGTCCGCGTGGCAGGGCGTCTGGGGTGAAGTCGGCGCGCTCAAGAGCAAGGCGGATACACTGACTCTGCAGCTCCCGCCAGTTGACGGCGTCGTAGTCCGCGCCGCGACGCCCAAGTGATCCAGGCGAGGCAAGCGCCCGATGAAACCAGCGTTTCGCTTTGATCAGCGGGCCTGCGGCCTGCTGCTGCACCCGACCTCGTTACCGGGCAACGGCGGCAGCGGCGATCTTGGCCCGGCGGCCTACCGTTTTGTGGACTTCATGGCGGACGCCGGCCAGCGCTGGTGGCAGATGCTGCCGACCAACCCGCCGGGGCTGGGTTATTCGCCCTACAGCCCACTCTCCGCATTCGCGGGCGGCCCGCACCTGATCAGCCTCGATCGTCTGAAGCAAGAGGGCCTGCTGAAGTCGGCGGACCTGCGACCGGTTGCCGGGTTGCGCGACGAGCGGGTCGTGTTCGGCACGACGATGCGCTATCGCCTGGCGCGGCTGCGCCGGGCTTTTGTGCGTTTTGCCGACCTCGGCGGGCTCACCGATCCCGAGTTCAAGCACTACTGTCAGCAACAAGGCGGGTGGCTCGACAACTGGGCCCTGTTCGCCACGCTGAAACGCCGGAATCATGGCAAGGCGTGGTTTGAGTGGCCGCGGGCCTTGCGGCTGGCAAGCCGCGCCGAGCTGCGCCAACTTCGGCGAGATTTCGCCGGCGAGCTCGACTTCGAGCGGTTCTGCCAGTTCGAGTTTGACCGCCAGTGGGCGGCATTGCGCGCCTACGCCAGCAAGCGCGGCGTGGGGCTGGTGGGCGATCTGCCCATATTCGTGGCGACCGACAGCGCCGACGTCTGGGGCAGCCCGGAGCTGTTCGCACTTGACGCCCAGCGGCGTCCGAAGATTGTCACCGGCGTGCCGCCGGACTATTTCTCGAAAGATGGTCAACTCTGGAACCACCCGCATTACGCCTGGCCGCGACATCGCAGGACCAGGTGGGCATGGTGGATTGCGCGCTGTCGGCGATTGGTCGAGCAGTTTGACGGGGCGCGCATCGACCACTTTCTCGGGTTCTGTCGCCTGTGGGCGGTGCCGGGGCGTGCCAAGACGGCCCGGCGCGGGAAGTGGATACCCACGCCAGGCGATGAGTTGCTCTCCGCGGTTACTCGCGCGTTGGGACGCGTCGAGATCATCGCGGAAGACCTCGGGCTGGTTACGCCCCAGGCGGTGAAGCTGCGCGAGAAGTTCGGCTACCCCGGGATGCGTCTGTTGCTGAATGCGTTCTGGGGCGAGCAGTTTTATGATGAACCGCACGCCCATCCGCCTGACTGCGTGGTGTACACCGGCACGCATGACAACGAGACGGCTCTGGGCTGGTTCCAGCGGATCAAACGCGAAGCGAAGCGGCAACGGCGGGCGCGGGGCGGCTTGTCCCAATACGACCGTCTGCTGCGTTATGTCGGGACCGACGGGCACGAAATATGTTGGGACCTGATCCGGGCCGCCTACATATCGTCGGCCAACACCGCGATTATCCCGGTACAGGACGTGCTCCAGTTGGACAACGCCGCCAGGATGAACGTCCCGGGCAAACCGACCGGGAACTGGACCTGGCGCTTGCCGGCGAAGAGCCTGACGGCGCGGCTCGCCCGTCGGCTGCGCGGATTGTCCGAGGCATACGACCGCGTGCGCCCGTTGCCGAGCACGACCAAGAGGCGCCACTGACCAAAACCGCAGCGGCCGACGTCCCCGTCGGCTGAGGAGGCGTGGAAGATCGGGATATGCCGGCGCATGGTGGCGCCGCCTGTGCTCATGACCGGTTAAAAACCGGTCCCACAATGATATTCGTGGTCCCGCAATGATCATCGTGGCGGACGACGCTGTGTGGGCTGTCGAGGCCCGAAAACGCCGATCGGTACACACGATTACACGCAGGAAGCTGGAGACTCACCATGACCAAGCAAACCGGCCGCAACGTCGGTGAGAAACTGCACGACAGGCTTGATGCGCTCGCCCGGAATATGTGGTGGACCTGGAATCACGATGCGCAGCGCCTCTTCGCCGCACTCGATCCGGTGCAGTGGCGGGCGACCAACCATGCGCCTCTCGATGTTTTGCGTACCCTCGAACCACAGCGTCTGGCGCAACTTGCCGGCGACGCCGCGTCTGTCCGGCACCTGGCGAATGTCGAGCGCGACCTGAAGCGCTATTTGTCCGCCAGGACCTGGTTTCAGAAGACCGCGACGCCGCGCCAGCGACGCATGCGCGTGGCCTACTTCTGCGCCGAGTTCGCCGTCCACGAGTCGTTCCCGCAGTACTCCGGCGGCCTGGGTGTGCTGGCGGGCGATCATCTCAAGTCGGCTTCGGACCTCGGTATCCCGCTGGTGGGTGTGGGGCTGCTTTATCGGGAGGGATTCTACGACCAGTCGTTTGACCGCTACGGCGCGACAATCGTGGCGCGTCACGCCCACGACTTCGGTCGTTTCCCGCTGACCGATACGGGCCGGTGTGTCGATGTGCCGCTCGGCAAACGTGTGGTCGCCGCCAGGATCTGGTGTCTTCAGGTCGGGCGCGTTCCGCTCTACCTGCTCGATACGGACATTCCGCAGAATCGGCCGCGCGATCGCGCAATCACGCGGCAGCTATACGGGGGTGACAGCGAAACGCGAATTCAGCAGGAGATTGTGCTGGGCATTGGCGGTGTGCGAGCGCTGCAACAGCTCGGAATCCGCGCGACGGTGTTTCATCTGAATGAAGGGCACGCCGCGTTCTGTGCCCTCGAACGACTGCGTCAGCTTCGCGGCAAGCGCGTCGGACAGGCAGCCGCGATTGAGAAGGTGCGCGGATCAACGGTTTTCACGACGCACACCCCGGTGCCCGCCGGCCACGATCGCTTTGATCCCAAGTTGACTATGCGCTACCTGGGCCCGCTGGCCAACGATCTGGGGTTATCGCGAGCCGGATTCCTGGCATTGGGGCGAGAAGATCCCCGCGCGCGGGCCGAGCCGTTCTGCATGACCGTGCTGGCGCTTAACCTCAGTGAGCGCCGCAACGGTGTGGCGAAGATTCACGGGCAGGTTTCGCGGGAAATGTGGCGCCACGTGCATAATGTCGCACACGTTGAGGACGTCCCGATCGGGTATGTGACCAACGGCGTTCACTCTCAAACCTGGCTGGCACCCGAGATGGACGCGCTGTACGCGCGCTATCTGAAGCCGAAATGGCTCGGCGCGCGGCCGGACAGCAATCCGTGGTCGCATGCCGGCCGGATTCCACCGGCCGAGCTGTGGAAAACGCGCGGCGTGCTGCGGCGCAAGCTGGTGCTCTTCATCCGCCAGCGCCTGGTCGAACAGATTCGGCGTCGGCTGGGGCCGGTGGAAGATCTGATGGCGGCATACGAAACGCTGGACGAGTGTGCCCTGACAATCGGATTCGCCCGCAGGTTTGCCACGTACAAGCGCGCGCCGCTGATATTCAAGGATGCCCGGCGCCTGGCGCGCATACTGGGTGATCCCAATCGGCCGGTGCAGCTTGTTTTCGCCGGCAAGGCCCACCCGGCGGACGCCGCCGGCCAGGCTTTTGCGCGACAGATCTACAGGCACGCGCGCCGGGCCGGCTTTCACGGGCGCGTGGTCCTGCTCGAGAATTACGACATGCACGTCGGACGCATGCTCACCGGCGGGTGCGACGTGTGGCTCAACAACCCGCTCAGGCCACGGGAGGCCTCGGGTACCAGCGGGATGAAGCCGCCGCTGCATGGCGGGTTGAACTGCTCGATCCCGGATGGCTGGTGGCCGGAGGCCTACAACGGCAAGAACGGTTGGCAGATTGGGGAAGGCCGACAGTTCAAGAGCCAGGCGCGGCAGGACAGCTACGACGTGGGGGCGCTGTACGAGTTGCTCGAACGGGAAATCGTGCCGGCGTTTTACGATCGCGGTCGGGACGGCATCCCGAAACGCTGGGTCAAGATGATGCACGCTTCGATGCGGTCCGTGTGCGGGCAGTTCAGTACGCACCGGATGTTGGGCGACTACACGCGCGATTATTACCTGCCGGCGCATGGATAGCGAGCGGGGCGCGTAAGGACGCATCCGGCGTGTTATCCGGCGGCACACGGCCCGGGGGGGCGGTGACACAGTCGGGGGCCGTAGCCATGTCGTCCCGCAGGGACGCAATGAACATAGCCCAGTACGCAGTGCTGGGGCAATCGTCGCCACGTGAAGACCCAGTCCCACCGGGACGGCTGAGCTTTCAGTCGTCCCGTGCGGGACTCAAGGGCCGGGTACGCGATCGAAACCCAGCACTGCGTACTGGGCTATGTTCAGGCGCCCCTGCGGGGCGAGTAACTCGGAAACCACCGGCGCGGAATTCCCGCCGCAGGTGTCGCGGCCCCGGCCAGGGGCTGCTCGCGGCGCTGGCTACCACTGGCCGGGTTGTTCGGATATACTCCGGCCGAGATAGACGGTCGTTCTGCCGCAGGATGCGTTAGCCGGCAAGGAGTCGCGTAATGAGTTCAGGATCGATGTCGGAACAGGAAATGGCCGCCTGGATGCAGGAGCAGCACAAGGCGCTTTTGGATCTCAACCACATGATCAAGGAGCACATCGTCGCGCAGCCGGGCGTCGAGTGTGACGACTGGTTGAGAGGTTTGCGCGAGAGCTTCAAGCGGCTGAAATCGCACCTGAAGATCAACTACGATGTGAAACGCTCGGGGGGCTATCTCGCGCACGTGCTCGAGGTGCGGCCGACGTTGTCTGATCAGGTCGAGCGGATCAAGCACGAGCATGACGAAATCCTCAAAATGGCGGAGTGGATCACGGGCGAGTTGGATCAGATAAAGTGCAGCGACCGTCTGCTGATAGCTGATGCGGGGGCGCGCATCCAGCGATTCATGGCGATTACCGCGCAACACAACCAGCGCGAGGCCATGATTACCATGCTGGTATTCAATCAGGACATCGGGGGAATCGACTAGGAACGCCGCCCGACCGGAGCCTCAGCAGCCGTCTCCGTGTGGCGCAGGCGTATGCTCACTATCCGCCCGCTCGGGGTTGGGCCGAGCTCTGTTGCGGGCCTGAAAACGGAGGCTTCAACAGACATGCGCTCACTAATCCGTCTACGTACACTTGCCTGGGGATGTGTCCTCGCCTCGTTGGCGGCGACATCGGCAGGCCTGGCCTACGAAATCCCCGAGAACTCACCGATCGCCGATGCGCTCAAGCGGGCCGACGCGGCCATACAGCAGATCGTCGACATCCCGGACGATCAGCGCGATTTCAACAACACGATCGGCGCCCTTGATGACATGCAGATGCAGTTGCAGAAGGATGTCTGGTACACCCAGCTCATGGCCTCGGTTTCGACCGACCCGGCCAAGCGCGATCTTGGGTGGCAGGCCAACAAGGACGAAAGCGACTGGGCCACCGAGTTCAGCAAACGCGAGGACCTGTATCATGCGATCCAGGCGCTCGCCGCGCGCAATCCTCAGCTCGACCCGGTGCAGCAGCGCTATCTGGACCACCTGCTGCGCGACTACCGGCGAGCCGGCATGGCACTTCCACCGGAAAAACGCGAAAAGCTCAAAGGCCTTGAGAAACAACTGACCGAGCTCAGCATCGAGTTTGACCGGAACATCAACGAAGACCCCACCCGAGTCCTGCTCACCGCCGAGGAGCTCAAGGGCACGCCGCAACACGTGCTTGACGCGCTCAAGCAGAAGATGTCCGGCGAGCTATACATCGTGCCGCTGGACTGGCCGATCTTCGCGCCGATTCAGGACTTCTGCGAAAACGAGACGACGCGCCACAAGGTCTACATTGCCGCGCGCCGCCAGGCGGGGCAACGCAACGTGGACGTCTTGAAGAAGATTCTCAAGCTGCGGCACGAGCGGGTGGAGTTGTTGGGCCACGACACGGTCGCTTCGTACCAGCTCGAGACCGAGATGACGAAGAACGTCGAGACCGTGTGGAAGTTTTACGAAGATCTGATTCCACTGGTAACGCGCAAGGCCCAAGTGGATTTCGACGAATTGCTGGCCGCCAAACGGCGTCACACCGGCGACCCGGCGGCGACGCTCAATCCGTGGGATCAGTCGTTCTATCAGAATATGCTGCTGCGCGAGAACTACGCGGTGGACACCGAGAAGGTGCGTGAGTATTTCCCGCTCGACAGCGTTCTCGACGGGCTTTTCATGGTGACCGGGACGCTTTACGGGCTCGCATACGAAAACGTGACCGATGACGCGAGCAAGCACCCGGTGCCCGTCTGGGACCCCGAGATTCGCGTGTTTCAGGTCCGCGACAAAGCCAGCGGGAAGACCATGGGCACGATCTACATGGACCTGTTCCCGCGCGAGGCCAAGGACCAGGGGGCGTGGTGCTGGGGCGCCGTCCCGCGCAAGACGTGGCTTGACGGCACGGTCGAAAAGCCGCTCATCGTGATGCTCTGCAACTTCACGTCGCCCGGCGAGGACAAGCCGCCGCTGCTTTCTCACGAGCAGCTTGTCACGTTCTTCCACGAGTATGGCCACGGGCTGCACACGCTGCTGAGCGAGTCACGCTACTACCGGTTCAGCGGCACACGCACGACGACCGATTTCGTAGAAACTCCGTCGCAGATGTTCGAGAACTGGGTCTGGGATCGCGATGTGCTCAAGCGCTTCGCGAAACACTACAAGACCGGCGAGCCGATTCCCGACGAGCTGGTTGACCGCATGATCAAAGCGCGCAACTTCTGCTCGGGGCTGAAGAACCTGGCCCAGATCTGGCTCGGCATGACCGACATGCGCTACCACACCGACACCGATGGCGACGTCGACACCACGACCGTCGGAAATGACACGTACACTGAGGTCACTCTCTACACGGCGGCTCCGAATACATTCTTCGAGGCGGGGTTTGGCCACTTGCTCGGCTATCAGGCGGGCTACTACAGCTACTTGTGGTCGCTCGTCTACGCCCACGACATCGCCGAGAGAATCCGCCAGCAGGGGATGCTCGCCCCGGAGGCGGGGGCGGAGTTTCGCGAGAAGATCCTGGCGCGCGGCGGGACGCGCGACGAAATGGAGATGTTGACCGATTACCTGGGGCGACCGCCGCAGATGGACGCATTCGTCAAACACCTGGGGCTGGACGAGGGGGAGTAGTCCGGCCTTGACAACGCCGAAGGTGGCCGGAGTGTCGCCGTCGCGTTTGGCCCATCGGCCGCCGGTTTCCTCCAGCACGGCACGATCACGCACGAGCCGCAGGCATCAGCCGGCGGCTCGTGTGCGTACCGGCGTGCTCTGGTTGCCGGCGCAAGTGGCCTGCCGGTTTGACAGTCGGCGGAGGCGGTACTGCCGCCAAAGGGGCGAACCGGGGACTGGCCACGGATAGGGCGTTTTCATAACAGCAGTATCAAGCGGCACTTAGGAATGTTGCCCTGAAGGCTGTTCCGAGTGGCACGCTGCTTGCCATTATAACCTCCACGCACCTTTACAGGCTCAGGGAGAGCCCGTTGGGTGAGCTAATGGCAGGATTGACAACGCGACGACGCGAACGAAGGAGCAAAGCATGGCGCGAGTTGGGATTCGTCCTCTGGGCGACAAGGTTCTGGTCAAGCGGATGGACGCCGAAGACGTTACCGCCGGCGGGATTGTGCTGCCGGAGACCGCCAAGGAAAAGCCGAAGCGCGGCACCGTACTGAGCATCGGCGATGGTCGGCTGCTTGACAGTGGGGAGCGCCAGAGCTTGCAGGTCAAGGCCGGCGATCAAGTGCTGTTCACCAGCTATGGGGGCACCGAAGTCAAGGTTGAAGGCGAAGAGATGATCATCATGGATGAGAGCGATATTCTCGCCATCCTCGATTAGTCTCGACGTCACGATTCGATCAGCTCACCAGAGAAACCAGCAAAACCTCGACAGGCCCACCGGCCTGACACCACAGATGCGACACATCGCAGCAGGGAGAAGTAGATGCCAGCGAAACAAATCGCTTATGACATGGAAGCCCGCGAGGGCATCCGCCGTGGAGTGCGAACCCTGGCCAAGGCCGTCAAGGTCACGCTCGGCCCGCGCGGCCGGAACGTCGTACTGGAGAAATCGTTCGGCGCGCCGACGGTGACGAAGGACGGCGTAACCGTCGCCAAGGAAATCGAGTTGGAAGAGGCCAATGAGAATATGGGCGCTCAGATGGTCAAGGAAGTTGCCAGCAAGACGTCAACCGTCGCTGGTGACGGCACGACCACCGCGACCATCTACGCCGAGGCCATCTTCGACGAGGGTCTCAAGAACCTCGCCGCCGGCGCCGGCGCCATGTCGCTGAAGCGCGGCATCGACGCGGGTGTGGCGGCGGTGATCGCCGAGCTCACCAACATGGCCACGCCGGTCAAGGGCAAGGTCCAGATCGCCCAGGTAGGCATGTGCGCCGCCAACCAGGATAAGGGCATCGGCGACATCATCGCCGAGGCGATGGAGAAGGTCGGCAAGGATGGCGTGATCACGGTCGAGGAGGGTAAGAGCCTCGAAACCACGGTCGACCTGGTCGAAGGTATGCAGTTCGACAAGGGCTACATCTCGCCGCACTTCATCAACAAGCCCGAATCCATGGAATGCGTGCTGGATGACGCGTACGTGCTGATTCATGAGAAGAAGATCACCAACATCAAGGACTTCCTGCCGCTGCTCGAAAAGGTGGCCAAGGCCGGCAAGCCGCTGCTGGTAGTCGCCGAGGATATCGAGGGAGAGGCCCTCGCGACGCTGGTGCTCAATCGCCTGCGCGGCATCATCCAGTGCGCGGCGGTCAAGGCCCCCGGCTTTGGCGATCGCCGCAAGGCAATGCTCGAGGACATCGCGACGCTCACCGGCGGGAGGGCGGTCTTCGAGGATCTGGGCGTAACCCTGGAGAAAACAGAGCTGGCCGACCTGGGTCGGGCCAAGCGCGTGATCGTCGAGAAGGAAACCTGCACGATCATCGAGGGTGCCGGCAAGAGCGGCGACATCAAGGGTCGCATCGAGTCGATCAAGACCGAAATCGAGAACACCACCAGCGATTATGACCGCGAGAAGCTCGAGGAGCGGCTCGCGAAGCTCTCGGGCGGCGTGGCCCAGATCAACGTCGGCGCCGCGACCGAGGTCGAGATGAAGGAAAAGAAGGCCCGCGTCGAAGATGCTCTGCACGCCTGCCGGGCGGCTGTTGAAGAGGGTATCCTGGCCGGCGGCGGCACGGCGGTGTTGCGCTGCGATGCCGCCCTGGACGCGGCCTACAAGAAGGTGCGCGGCGACGAGAAGACGGGCGTCGAGATCATCCGACGCGCGCTGCGCGCCCCGATCAAACAGATCGCCGAGAACGCCGGCCTGGATGGCTCGATCGTCTGCCAGAAGGTCCAGGAAGGCAAAGACAAGAACTTCGGCTACAACGCGTTGACCGAAGAGTACGGCGATCTGATCAAGATGGGCGTGATCGTCCCGCTGAAAGTCGAGCGCGTCGCGCTCGAGAACGCCGCCAGCGTCGCCAGCCTGCTGCTGACCACTGACGCGGTGATCAGCGAAATCAAGGAGAAGGACGACAAGAAGGGCGGTCATGGCGGCGGCATGCCGCCGATGTAGCCCCCGGGCGTCTCAATCTCCGGATGTAATCGTTTGCCCCGCCGGCGCTGATGCGCGCCGGCGGGGTTTTTGTGGTGTTTCGCGCGTTCCCGGGGAAAGCTGGTGCCGGTGGCGCGCTCGCGGCGCGGAAGTAAGAAGTCAGAAGTTGGAAGTCAGAAACGCGCTGTTGGGCAGGTCGATGCGCTTGACCGCACGACGGAGGTACGTGTGGTTGGTATGATGCGTGGTGAGTGGTCGACCGCGGAACAAGGAGCGATCATGCACTGCCCGAAATGCACTGGCCAGGAATTGGTGTCCGAGACAATCGAAGGCGTCGAGATCGACAGATGTCCGCAATGCAACGGAATCTGGCTTGACGCGCTCGAGCTCGAACGATTGCTCGAGGCCCACCCCAAGTCGTTGCTCGGCGAGGATCGCGTGTTCGCCAAAGCGGACTCCGGCACGAGTGGCGCGCAGCTCAAGTGCCCGCGTTGCGAGGGCGCGACGCTCATCAAGCTCAACAGCCGGCTCAGTCCCGGCACGATTCTCGATAGCTGCACGGTGTGCTACGGCAACTGGCTCGACGCCGGCGAGCTGTCGCGCCTCTCCGGCAGCAACATCGGCAGCCGTTTACGCCGCCTGTTCCTCGGATAGCCACACCCGGTTTGTGGGCCGGCGAGACTAAGGGGCCGACGGCGCGCTGGTTGGCGGGGCTTCTTCGATGATGACAACCGGGCTGGTGCCGCGTGTGATCAGGCCGATTTGGCGCGTGTTAAGATCGAGCAGCACAATCTGGTCGCCGAGCTGGTAGACCACCTGGTCGTGTGGGAGCAGCGTGGGACTTCGCGTAACCCAATTTGTGACTGGTGTCTCCATGGCGAAGCAGCGCCCAGTGTAGAGGTCTCCCTTCCCGACAACCAGTCCCTCGGCAGGCCAGAAACCGGCCCGGACGCTCAGTTCGTCCGCGCCCGCCAGCCGGAGATCGGGCGCCTTGCCCCAGGAAGTCCAATTGTTGGTGCGAGTCCCCCCCGGCGTCTCATCGCGCCGATGCATGGCGGCTCGGCCGGCCAGCCCCGTGAGCAACGGCTGTTTCGGGCGTTGCGGACCGCTCGGCACATACGTGGGGCGATCCGCGGGAGTTGTGATCCACAAATCCCAGCCCGCTCCGTCAGTCGATCGCAGCCAGTACAGCCGCGCCCACTCGTCGGGCGCACCGATCTCGCGCACGCGCGCGTTGTCAGCGCCGTCGGGCCGCACGCGCCACAGACCGCTACGGTCTAGGGGGAGGTAGTAAACCCAAGCGTTGGTCGTGCGCGCGAAGTCGGCCGGATCAGTGTTGACCGTTTGCGTGACGACGGACATGTTGCTGACCCGGAAGTACAGCAAGGTGAGCACCAGGTATGACGCGGCTTGGGCGGCCAGCGTGGCGACGATCGAGCGTGCGACGCGGTTCCTGGCGGGCAACACGGCGAATACGAACGGCCACTCGACAAGTGTTGTCACAAAGGCCAATGACAACAACGCCAGCAGGTTGAAGCGAATGGCGTTGCTGAGCGACTCCTCGCCGACAATCAGCCGGGCGATTCCCCCGATGTCGCCTCCGTAATGGCCAACAAGCGCGGCACCGGCGATCATTGATACGTAGTTTGCCACGATTAGTACGGGAACCGCGAGACAGAGGCGCGCTTTGAACAGACGGGCAATCAAGACCGCTTCGCCCACGCCGATGAGCGCGTTACCGATCAGCAGGTGGCCCATCGTCAGCCACATCAGCGGCGTGCCGGCGTTGGCCAAGGCCGGTGGCGTCAGCGCCAGCATTGCGAGCAACGCGACAATTCGACCACGACGTTCGTGAGCGTTCATTACCTATCCCCAAACCGGCAGTCTAGCTCGAGGGCGGCTTCGAGTCTGCGCAGATATTCGGCGCGTGGGATTTCGATCGCTCCGAAGCGCGCCAGGTGCGGCGTGGTCCATTGCGTGTCGAGCAGCGTGTAGCCGCGCGCGACGAGATGGTGCTTGAGCATGACCAGGGCGACCTTTGAGGCGTCGGTCACACGGTGGAACATGGACTCGCCGAAAAACGCGCCGTTGATGGCGATACCGTACAGCCCGCCGGCGAGTTCGCCGTCCAGCCAGCTCTCGACACTGTGGGCAGAGCCCATCTCGTGCAACTCGTTATACACCCGCTGGATGTCATCGTTAATCCAGGAGCCGTCGACGCGGTCCGCACAGGCGCTGAGCACGTCGCCGAACGCGGTATCGATGCGGGTCTCGAATTTCGCCTTGTTGAGCACCGGTTTGAGGCCGTGCGGGACGTGGAAGCGGTCCAGATCGAAGATGCAGCGTGGATCGGGGCTGTACCAGTAGATTTCCCCGTCCTCGTCGGCCATTGGAAATATCCCGACGCGATATCCGTGCAGGACAAGTTCGGGGGTAAGCTCGGTCATGGCTCAAGTGCCGGTCTGGGCCGATATCTCAGTTCAACCGGCGGCCGGCGCCGCGCGCTCGTCCGAGAATCCGCTGGCATGGCCGCCGGGAACACTTTATCCTGACGGATTCGGCGGTGTCCAGACAAGTTTCCAAAGCGCCCGGCGAGTGGAGAAGGCAGTGAGCGCGACTCTCCCCGAAGCACATGAGGTAAATCTCGACAAGTGGAAAGCGTGGGCGATCGAACAACGCGCCGCCGTCGACCGTATGATTGAGCGGCACGTCAGCGATCTGCGCGAGCACGATGCGGGTCACAGCCGGCTTTTTGAGGCGGTGGCCTATTCGATGAACCAGGGCGGAAAGCGGCTGCGGCCCATCCTCGTCCGAGAAAGCTGCGCGGTGTGCGGCGGCTCGGTTACTGATGCGTCGGTGGCGGCGCTGGCCGTCGAGTGTATTCATACGTTCTCACTGATTCATGACGATCTGCCGGCGATGGACGACGATGATCTGCGACGTGGCAACCCCACAAGTCACAAGGTCTTTGGCGAGGCGCTGGCAATTCTGGCCGGCGACTGGCTCGTCGCGCACGCATTCGAGCTGCTCGCCGATCCCGCGGTCGAACCGGCTATCGCGGCGGCGCTGGTACGCACGCTCGGACGTGGCAGCCTGGGAATGGTCGAAGGACAGGGGGCCGACATCGAGGGCGAAGGCCGGCCGCCGAACGCCGGTCTGGTCAACTTCATTCACATGCACAAGACCGCGCGGCTCATCGAGACATGTTGCCGCCTGGGCGCAATCTGTGCGCGCGCCGGGGATGATACCGTCGAGGCGCTGGGGGAGTACGGCCGGCATCTCGGCCTGGCGTTCCAGATTGTCGATGATCTATTGGACTGTACCGGATCAACCGCGGTGCTCGGCAAGCGAACGCAGAAAGACGCCGACGTGTGCAAGCAGACCTATCCGGCGGTTTTCGGCGACGAGGAGAGCCGCAAACAGGCAAGGCGGGAGACCGACGACGCGATTGCCGCGCTGCGCATATTCGGTGACAAGGCCGGAAATCTCCGGGGGCTGGCGCGGTTCGTGCTGTCGCGCGACCGCTGATTGGCTTAAGCGGGGTCTGGGAATAGCACTGCTTGAGTGCCGTGGCAGACGGCGCAGGCCGCTATTTTGAGAAGATGCCGGTAACGCGGTAGCAACTCCGGCGTGTTGGAACAAAACATGACGATACTGGAATCGATTCGATCACCGGCCGATCTGAAGCCGCTTACGCTTGCGCAACTACAGACGCTGGCCGGCGAGATCCGACAGCGCATCATAGATGTGGTCAGCACCAACGGCGGACACCTGGCCAGCAATCTCGGCGTCGTCGAGCTCACGCTGGCACTGCACCGCGTGTTCGACCTGCACCGTGACAGATTGCTTTGGGATGTCGGCCACCAGTGCTATGTCCATAAGCTAATCACCGGACGCAACGCCGCGTTCGACACGCTGCGGCAGCGCGACGGCGTCAGCGGATTTCCCAGTATTGCCGAGAGCGAACATGACCAGTTCGACGTCGGCCATGCCGGTACGGCGATCGCCACCGCCGTGGGTTTGGCGCGCGGCGATAAGGTTCTCGGCAACACCCGCCGCACGGTCGCCCTGGTCGGGGATGCGAGTATCGTCAACGGCGTGGCTTTTGAAGGACTGAATCAGGCCGGCGTGCTCAAACGCCAGTTTCTGGTTGTCCTCAACGACAATTCGATGGGCATTGCCAAGACGCAGGGGGGGCTGGCTTCGTATCTGGCGCGCGCCCGCACGAGCACACTCTACGACGACGTCAAGCGGCGCGTGCGGTCGGCGCTGAGCCGGGTGCCGCTGGTTGGTTCGAGCATGACCGAGGTGCTCGAACACCTCAAGGAAGGTCTCAAGGCCACGGTCTCGCCGCACCAGATATTCGAGCAGCTCGGTCTGTTGTACGTGGGGCCGGTGGACGGGCACGATCTCGGCGCGCTGATCGACATGCTGACACTGCTGCGCAATGTCGAGACGCCAGTGATCCTGCACGTCCACACGGAAAAGGGCCGCGGATGTGACTGGGCGTCGAAAGACCCGTGCGCGTTTCACAGTCCGGGCAAACTGCGTATCGAGGGCGACATCGTCAGTGTCGTCAAGAGCGAGCGCAAGAGCTGGACGACGGCGTTCGCCGACGCCGCCATCGACGTCGCCAAAGAGGACGAGCGGGTCCACTTGCTGACCGCGGCGATGCCGGACGGCACGGGAATCGCGAAGATCCGGCAGGTGTTGCCCGAGCGTTGCCTCGATTGCGGCATCGCCGAAAGCTGTACGGTGGACGTCGCCGCCGGCATGGCCAAAGCCGGTCTCAGACCGCTGGTCTGCATTTATTCGACGTTTCTACAACGGGCGTTCGACCAGGTCTTCCAGGAGGTGGTCCTGCAAAACCTCCCCGTGGTCTTCTGTGTGGACCGGGCGGGATTGGTGGGAGGCGACGGCGCTGTCCATCACGGCTATCTCGACATCGCGTACTTGCGCAATTTCCAGAACATCGTCCTGATGGCGCCCGCCGATGAGCCCGAGCTCGGCGCGATGCTGCGACTGGCTGTCACGTTGGATCGTCCCAGCGTCATCCGCTATCCGCGCGATACCGTGCCGGACGCATCCGTTGAGGCGCCGGCGGTGGCGCTGGGCGAATCGCGCGTCATGCGCGAAGGACCGGACGGCACGATTATCGCGTATGGAGGCGAGGTGCCCTTCGCGCTCGAAGCGGCGCGGACTTTGGCTGGCGAAGACATCTATATGACCGTCGTCAACGCCCGCTTTGCCAAGCCGATCGACGAAGACATGCTCACGACGGCGATCACGCGCGGCGGCCCGGTCATCACGGTTGAAGACCATGCGGTAACGGGCGGGTTCGGCAGCGCGGTGCTCGAAACGGCCAACAAACTCGGTTTACCATCCGAGTCGATCGTGCGCCTGGGCCTGGCCCCGGACAAGTTCTACAAGCATGGTTCGCGAGCGGGCCAGCTCTCAGAGGCGGGCATTGACGCCGCGGGCATCGCCGAAACAGCCCGTCGGGCCATCCGCACCTCTCGTCAGCACGCCGGAAACACGGTACACTCCACCGCCCATGAGGGACCAGGGACCGTCAAGCGGCCTTGATCCGAGTGTTTCGCGTACCGGAGACCTGACAGTATGGATGCTTTTGTTGCGCGCCACCTGCAAGGTGTGTCGCGCACCTATGCTATTCTCGTACCGATGCTGCCGCGGGGCCTGGCGGACACGGTCGGGCTGGCGTATCTGCTGATGCGTGTTGTGGATACGCTCGAAGACTGTGCGGCCCTGGACGACGAGCAGAGACTTGCCCGGTTTGCGGAGCTGGAGCGAGTGCTGGCTGATCCACAGGCGCCAACGCCGGACGTGCTGTGCGAGCCGATCGGCGATACCGACGCCGAAGCCGTGCTGATGGGTGATATGGCGGAGGTGCTCGAGCGTCTGCGCGGGCTTGAATCGCCTGATCGCGAAGCGGTCTACGATTGCGCGCGCGAGATGATGGGCGGGGTGCGGAAGATCATGGCCCGGGCCGGCCAGCGTGGGCGCCCATACCCGGCGATCCGCGATGCGGACGAGATGCGCGAGTACTGCTATTACGTGGCCGGCGTGGTGGGCGTAATGCTCAACAAGCTGATGGCCCGCTATCTGAAGATGCCCGGGTTGCTGCAACTGCGCGAGCTGTCGATTGAGCTGGGGATCGGCCTGCAACTGGTGAACGTGCTGAAAGACGCGCTGACCGACGCCAAGCACGGTCGCCGCTATCTGCCAACGACCAGCGACGGCACGCTCTCGCCCAGCGAGATATACCGGTTGGCGTTGACCGAAGCGCGTACCAGCCTGCAACGCGGCATCGAGTTTGTACTGGCGCTGCCATCGCACGCGCGTGAGCTGCGTTACTTCTGCGGACTGCCAATAGCCTGGGGGGCGATGACACTTTCGCGCGCCGAACGTGACTCCGGCGCGGCCAAGATCGGCCGCTCGTCAATTCAAAGCTCAATCGACCGCTTCAAAGCCCTGGCCGGCGACGATAATGCCCTCAAGCGCTGGTTGAACTCGATGCTGCGTGTCGATGCCACCCCAGAGCCGGTGTAGCGGGGCCTGCTTTGGTCTCGCACACACCACTGAGCCGCTTCACCGTTAGCCATTGCAATCGGCCGTGCTGAATCGCTATGCTGTAGATGGCGCGCAGCGGGTCACTCGGCTGCGTCTCACTGATGCTATCGCGTTTCGTTGGATAGTCGGGGTCAAGGGGTAACGGACATGTCCGTCTGCGGGAGAGCCTTCCGCGTATCTGTCCTGGGGGCGTTTCTGTCGGCAAGCAGCGTGCTCGGCGCGGTCATAGTGGATAATGACGCCGGGTCGCCGGCGTATGTCGAGACCGGCACCTGGTCCACCAGCGGCTCGACAGGCTACGACGGTGGAACCTATCGGTGGACCACGCCCGGCGGCTCCGAGACGGCTACGTGGACGGGTAATCTGCCCGACGCGGGGGCCTACGAGGTGTTCGTCTGGTACGTCCCCGGCACAAACCGCACCACGTCGACGAAGTATGACATCTTCGCCGCGGACCAGACGTACACGGTGTATCTCGATCAGAGCGTGGGGGGCTATGGATGGGAATCGCTCGGCACGTACACCTTCAACGCCGGCGACAGCTTGATCACGCTGGATGCTGGTGGAAGTACGGGTGGAACTGCGACGATCGCCGACGCCGTGCGTTTTGGCGATGATGGCGGTTGCCCGGTAGTGCCGCCGACGCCAACCGAGGTCGCGCCCGGCGTATGGCACTCGGTGTGGACTCTACCGGCACCCCAGGTGCTTCATGTGCTCGATTTTGACCTGGAGAACCGGCAGTACACGATCGAGATGGGTTTTGCACAACACAAGCGTAACTACACCAGCAAGGAGGCTACCAGCCAGATCGCGGCGCGCTATGAAATGAGCCCGCATGACGTGATCGCCGCCATCAACGCTTCCCACTTCGACGCCGACATCTTCATACACGGCATGCAGGGAGCGGACGGCAGTGTGGTGGGCTATCCCACGCTGACCTGGCCCAAAGAGGCCTATGTGCTCCAGGAGTCGGGCGCGGCGTTTGTCGCCACAAACACGCCGAGCGCCGATCCGACCGTGCGTTTCGCCGACAGCACGGAGCGGAGCGTTGACGTGTTCAACTACTCGTGTACGACGAACGCGCTGGCCATCTACACGCCCATCTGGGGAGCGCGCACCGGCTCAACGGCTGAAGGCGTGGAGGTTATCGTCGAGGAAGTCTCTTATCCCTGGCGGCCGAACAAGTGGGTCAGCGGCGTGATCACTGATGTACGCACGGGGCCGGCTTCGGTGAACAACCTGATTCCGGCCGACGGGTTTGTGCTGGCCGCCTGTCCGGGGGCCGAGGCGGACCTCCTCGCCCACGCTTTTGTGGGAGATTCCGTCAGCGCGCATGTCGCGCTGGAACCACTCGATCTGAACAACGCCAGCGTGATCTGCGGCGGCGCGTCGGGCTGGCTGGTAAAGGATGGGGCGCCGTACCCCGACGGCTGGAACTACGGGCACGCGCCGGTCAGACATCCGCGCACCGTGTTGGCGTGGAGCGGCAAGCGCCATTGGTTTGTAACGTGCGACGGTCGCCAGGACGGCTATAGCGTCGGGATGACATACGAGGAGATGGCCGACTTTTTGGTGGACTGCTTGCAGGTTGAGCACGCAGTCAATTTCGACGGCGGCGGATCGACCACGATGGTTATCAACGGAGGCGTGGTGAATTGCCCCTCGGACGGCGCCGACCCGCCCTGCACCGGCTATGAGCGTGGTGTGCCCAATGCGCTGTTGCTGGTCGAGCGCGAGACCGAGACGACTTCGCCGCTGAGCGACCCATTCAGCGCGGCCGGCCGCGCGCTGGCCTGGGATGACAAGTTCAGCTCCAACCCGGTCGTCGCGCACGCGCCGCCGGCGCCGGAGGGTGACGGCTACGTCATGGAGCTTGTGAACCCGGTGGGCGAGTATGAGACAGCCTCCGTCGGCCTCTGCGGCGATGCGGATTGTACGGTGGAGGCATCAATCTACTGCGAGTATCGGCCCGAGGTGGCTGGTGATGGGTTTGAGCGCGTGGGCGTTTTCACACGCGATGACGGTAACGCCAACTTTGACTCCAGCGAGCTGGGCGGCGGCAATTGCTACGCACTGACCTTTGACACCGACACCGGCCGGGTCCGTGCCGGCGTTGTTGTCGCGGGCGCGTTCACCGACTTTCTTGAGGCCGGCCCGCTCTATGAGCCGAGCACGGCGTGGCGGACATTCCGCATCGAGTGCAGCGGCACGGCGATTCGTTATCTCGTCGATGGCGCGGTGATCGCCGACGTTGTTGACACAACCCACGCATCCGGGCGGTTCGGCATCGGTCACCACGAATACTTCGCCAACGACGACAACATCCACGGGGCACACGCCGAGAACTTTGATGTGTTGTGCGTCGATTTCGATTACGACGATGATGGGGACGTGGATATTGACGATTTCTACATCTTCGTATTCTGCTTCAAGGGGCCGGGCACGACTTACGCGCCGGGTCACATTTGCGCGGGCGAGGATGGCGACGGTGACCTGGATGTCGACCTGGCCGATGTCTCGCTGCTACAGGCATATTTCACGGGGCCGTAGAGTCGCCGCGTGATTGCGCGCCGTTCCGGCGTTGGACGTGGTTTCGGCATGAGCGCACGCGCTCGTAACAACGGCCGACTCGGGGATCGGCCGCTACGTTTTGAGGTGGGGGGGTATCAGCCTTCTTTCCGCGTGTGGGCGGCGTATTCGAGCTCAAAACGCAGCTTGTGTTTGGCCTCTTCCTGCGCCAAACCGAGCAGTACTGATTTGCAGGCTTGGTCGGTGGTCGACTCGGCCAGACGACTGTAGAGCTCGTGGGCGTCCTGCTCGGCCTTGATGGCGATTGACAGGGCCTGCTCATAATCCATGTTCCCCGCCAGGTCGATCGGCTCATCCGGAAGTTGTTCAGCTAATCCCAGGTCGATAATGCTCTCCTCGCTCAGCAATTGCCCCTTACCGGCCTTTATGCCCAGCAGCTTGACCTTGTGCGCATCCTCCTCGCGGGCGAAGTCCAGAAAGACTTGCTTGACTTCCTCCCGCCGGGCTTCGCCGGCCAGGTAGCGATAAAACTCGGCCGCCTTTTCCTCATTGGCGATGGCGCAATCGAGGATTTTGTCCACCCAATCAACTGGCATGTCTTCTCCTGGTCCGCGGCGGTCGCACGCGAGCAAGGTCGCGCGCTCATCGAAGATTCTCCGTGTATCAACTACGTCGTCGTGATTGTATTGCGCCCGGCCCACTTGTGCGGGATGCCGCCGGGCAATCCCGCACCGAGGGCGGAAAGCGGACCAGGTGCGTTAGTCGCAACGATCCACTCGCGGAGATGCGTCTTCGCGTAATCGGCTGACAGGATGTTCGTCAAAGACAGTGTCGATCCCGTCGCCATTGGCGCAGCAGTGTGCCACGCTCTGTGAGCCGTGTTCGTCCGGCGTCAATGGTGCGAGAAAATCTTCCTGACACCTTTTCTGTGGTCAATGGTGCGAGAAAATCTTCCTGGCACGTTTTCTGTGGGTGACACGTTTTCTGTGGGGCTGACACCTCTCCGGTGGATGTGTAGTATACTGACTTGCACATCCGTGACGGTGAAGTCTTGGATTCGGGTGGTCCGCCGCATGCGAAAACGCGCTGAGGTATGCCGGTTGTGCGTGTTGCGCGGGGGAAGCGTGCCAAACCTGAGCACCGCGTCACGCGCTGTGAGGAGGAACCGACCGATGCCAAAACGGACGATGGGTGCGTTGTGTGCGGTTGGCTTGCTGTGCGCCTTGAGCGGCTGCCCGCAGCTTGCGGGAGTGGGCGGTGACGGCAATCCCAACACAGGTTCACCGACCGATCTGAGTATTCGATCGGGCCCGCGACCCACACCCGAGCCGCCGGACATACTGTGGGAAACTCCCGGCTACAGCCCCACGTTTGACTCCGCCACCGCCGCGCTCGTCAGCGCGCCTCGCAGTAACCTGCTCGCTTTGCCGGAACCTGACGGAGTCCAGTTGTGGCGGCATGACGACGACCGGCCCGGTCCACACCTCACCGGCCTGATGGACATCCCCACTTGCATCGCCTTCACGCCGGACGAGACGATGCTCGCCGCCGCCGACCCGAATGGCCTGCTGAACCTGTGGCGAGTGGCGGACGGTGTTCTGCTTTGGAGCCGGGCACATGAGCATCAGCAGGCGGCCAGCGCCCTCGTCTTCAGCGCGGACAGCCGGACGCTGGCCACGGTTGGCGACGGCACCCTGCATCTGCGGCGCGTCTCTGATGGGGGGCTGCTGCGCACGCTCTCGGACTCAGACGGCAGTGGTGTCGTAGCCTTCGCGCCGGACGGCGAGACGATCGCCTGGGCCTCGGAACAGGAGGTGAATATCTGGAGCGTGGCGGCCGGCACGGTCCAGCAGACACTGGCAACGCCGGCGATCGCTCTGCGCTTTGCCGCGGATGGGCAGACACTCAGCGCTGTTACGCGCGAGCCGGCGTCGTTGGCGGTATGGGACCTGACGAACGGCCAACTCCAAGGCAGCACGTCCTTGGCAGGCGACCCCGAGATCGACGCCGGCGACGTGGCCGTGTTTTCCCCCGACGGAGCCACTCTGAGCGCTCTGTCGTATTCGCTGTTCACTTGGCGCACCAGCGACGGCACAGTGGTTTCACAGATCAATATGGGCCACTTCGATGCGCCCGGGCATTTCTGGAATGTTGCGTACGTGTCCGATGGTCAGGAACTGGTTACTTACGGCAACTTGGGGGTCTACTTCTGGCGCACTACTGACGGTGAGTCACTGGGCAAGCTGCCCACACATTACTCCGCGATCGGCGCGGTGGCGTTCAGCCCCGACGGGCAGACGCTCGTCTCGGCCGGCGGAGGCGACGGCCCCGACTTTAATTCGGGCGTCCCATCGGTCAGGTACTTCGATACGCCGCGTGAATGGCAGGCCGACGACGGCACTCCGCTACGTGTGTTCAGTAGAAGGGGGCAGATCGGCTCGCTGCGGTTCTCGCCTGATGGGCAATACCTGGTGATTGGCGGCGCATACTGCACATGCGGGGTAACCGCGGTGCGTCTCGCCGACGAAAAGGTGGTCTGTGTACTACCGGTGGCGCCGGTCGTTGGCATGGGCTTTGCCCCTGATGGCAGGTCGCTGCTGATCGCCAGCCGCTCTGTCTGGCTGAAGTGCTGCTCGGGCCAGGCCGGCCTGACCATCTGGGCGATTCCCGAAGCGACGGAGCTATATACCCTGGTGAACGACTTCGAGTATTTCGCCACGGCCGCGGTGCTGGCACCGGATGGCGCGCACGTTGCCGTCCGGGAGGAGGAGCTCCTGCTGCGCCAGACGAGCGATGGCGCGGTTGTCTGGTCGCAGAGCGTGGACGAGACGCCCATCGGGTTTGACGCCGACGGCCGGATGTTGATCACCAAGTCGGGCAATAGTCTCTGGTTCCGGCGTATGACGGACGGCGAGCATCTGGGTAACGTTGAAGACGACAGCCAGTTTATCGCGACAGCCTGCTCATCGGATTACCGGCTGCTGGCCTCCTGTCACGATGACGGGACGATCAAGGTTTGGCGCACCGCCGATGGTGCCTTGCTGCGAATCTACACGGATACGGCGGCCCGCCGCGTTGCGTTCTCGCCGGATTCAGGACGAATCGCGTGGGGTTGCGGGGACGGTTCGCTGGTCGTCGCGCGAATCCCGGAGAATCTCAGCGGCCAGTGAGACCCGGCGCACGCTCGACTGTGGTTGACGTCATCGCACGGCTACCTGCGTTTTGTGTCGCGGTCGTCCGGCCAGTTCCACAGCTCGCCGAACGCCGTGTAGACGAACTCGTATTCGCGCTGGCCGGTGTCTTCGGCGGTCAGCGTGGTCGAGCCGAGCATGTCGTGATGCTGGAACGTGCTGTCCCAGCTCGCGCCGTTGTAATCCTGCTGGGCGAAGCCGAGATAACGCGTCGTGTCGTCGACCACGAGCGTCTCGCCCGAGTACTCCGTGGTGAAATCGCCATACGCGGCGCCGCCGACGCGATCGGTCCAGACCGTCGGTCCCATCGGCGACAGCGTATTCGGGTTCACGTCACGCACCAGATACCGTCCAATCCCGTCGCCGGTCCAGTCAAAACACCGCGCGCACGCTCCACAACGCCCACCTCTACTCATCTGGCGCTGGAACATCATCAATCACTGGGTACAAATCGAATACTAATGCCCAACCGCGCTTGCCCAACGCAAGCAGTAATTCCGCCTCGAGCTCTATGGATGCTTGGTCTTCGACATCGTAGAGGCTCACGAACAGATCAATGTCCGCGTCGAGCTCCGTATCGGCAATCACGGGTATCGCTTTCTCCGCACGCATGATTGTCGAACCCAGCGCCTGCAAGGGAACGTCCTTGGCTAGGATACGTGACCAAGCTGCGTGACGAGCGACATTCTGGGGGTATCGCTTTGAAAGAGACTCGCCAACTCTTATCGTAGAAGATGGCTCAAGCCCAATGAGCTCGGTTGCAAGCGTTGGGTCCAGACGCGGACCAACTATGCGAATGCACAGATTGAATCTTTCTCGTCGCATGTCTAGAAGAAATCAAAAATGTTCCCGATCCCCTCGTCTGTGCCCTCGATGAATATCTCGCCGATATCATCACCGTCAAGTTCAATTTCAACGTCTGGATTCTTCCGCCCCGCGCCACCGCTTGCCCTTCCGCCGCCCTTGGCCCTCTCAATGGCCTTCTTGATCTCGTCGGTTGTCCTCTTCAAGGTGCGGGCGATCTTACCTACCTTACTAGCTCTAGCGCACAGCACCGTGGTGCCTCTGGCCGCACCTCCAGGTGACGCCAATGATACTATCTCTGCGGTGCGGACCACAATCGTGTGAGCGCGTCCGTAGTCAATAACCGGCACGTGGCCGCGACCGCCCGTCCAGTCGAGAAACGCCTCAGCCCACGTCCGTAAGCCAAGTGGATCCACAACACTTAGCGGATTCGCCCCACAATACAAATACACATTCAACCCACCACGAATCCCAATCGGATCCCTCTGTATGAACCGCCCGATGTTCGGCTGGTACCAGCGCTCGCCGACGTGCTGGAGGACGATCGGCGGGAGGTCTTCGTTGGTGCCGTAGAGGTAGAGTTGGCCGGTTTCGTATTGCCAGTTGCCCGCGTAGAGATAGCGCGTCGGCGGCGGCGTGCCTGGCTCGTTGACGTAATTCGGGTCGCGGTCGTCCGGCCAGTTCCAGAGCTCGCCGAACGCCGTGTAGACGAACTCGTATTCGCGCTGGCCGGTGTCTTCGGCGGTCAGCGTGGTCGAGCCGAGCATGTCGTGATGCTGGAACGTGCTGTCCCAACTCGCGCCGTTGTAATCCTGCTGGGCGAAGCCGAGGTAACGCGTTGTGTCCGCGACCACGAGGTTCGGGTCGTAATCGGTGACGAAGTCGCCATACGCCGCCGATCCGACGCGATCCGTCCAGATCGTCGGTCCCATCGGCGACAGCGTATTCGGGTTCACGTCACGCACCAGATACCGTCCAATCCCGTCGCCGCGGAACTCGCGTGCCGCGAGCATGGCGTATTCGACCGTGTTCGGGTCGTTCGGGTCGTAATTGTACACGCCGTTGGGATCGACGCTCCACTCAGCAATGTCTCTGTGAGCCGTGTTCATTGAATGTCGACCCCAAAGCACGGCTCACAGAGCCGTGGCACAAAACGCGATCCACAGCGACCCGTCAACATTATACCAAAACGGCCCGGCTTCACTCACGGTCAAGGGTCCAATGTTGATGACACCGGCGGGGATCAGGTGCTATCCTGTACTTACGCCGGTTGGTGGCTCTTCCGGATTGGATGGCGCCAGTTGACCGGTAGGAGGCGATGGCCATTGCGACGCGCGAGGCGCGCTGACACGTTGAGTGGAACCGAAATGCCCGCATCCCCAGATGACGCCAAGGCGATACGCGAGCGACTTTACTACTCGGACGCCGAGCTTTTGGCCGAATGCGAGGTTCACACCTATCGCGCGAGTGGTCCCGGCGGTCAGAAGCGCAACAAGACCTCGTCAGCCGTGCGCCTGCACCACGGCCCCAGCGGGTTGCGCGCCCCGGCCGAGGAAAGCCGATCGCAGCATGAAAACAAGGCCCGCGCGCTACGGCGGCTGCGCGAAGCCATCGGCATCGGTTTTCGTGTGGCGCCCAACGAGCCGATTCAGTGGCCGCCCGGCGCAGTCTCGCCGGAGGGTAGTCTGCGTATCAGCGACAAGAACCCGCAGCGCGTGGAGTTGCTGGCGCGGATTCTGGACGTGCTGGCCGATCAGAAGGGTGGGATGAAGGAAACGGCCGAGATCATCGGCGTCAGTCCGTCTAGCTTGACCCGTTTCCTTGCGGCCACGCCGAAGGCCTGGGCGGAAGCCAATCGCATCCGGCAAAAGGCCGGCCTGAAGGCGTTACGCAGTTCGTAGACCCCCGGACCTATCCTGACGGCGTCGCGTCGCGGCGCCGACGAGGCGTTTTCCCCTTGATTCAAGACAAGGGGATTGACAGGCCCGTATTATGAACATATGTTCATAATAGCCGCGGAGATACTGCCTATGCCACGTGCCCCGAAGTGCCGCCGAGTGAGTCGTGAACCTGTTGCCGCCGGCTTCAAGCCACAGGGCGTGCCGGGGCGCGCATTGGAGGTTGTGCTGTTGCGGCATGACGAGCTCGAGGCGGTACGGCTGGCGGATTTTGAAGGGCTGTATCAGGACGCCGCCGCGGAACGCATGGAGATTTCGCGGCCGACGTTCGCCAGGCTTGTCGCGGGCGCGCGTCAGAAGATCGCGGACGCGCTGTTGCACGGCAAGCTGCTTCATTTCGAGTCGGGAGCCTACACAATGGCAATCGAGAGAACATTCAATTGCGTCGCTTGCGGGCACACATGGGCCGAGCCGCACGGCACCGGCCGGCCGACGGCCTGCCCGAAGTGTGGTGCGCCCAATATCCACCGCGCAAACGATGCCCCCGGAGCGGGCGGGCGTCGTGGCCGCCATCACGGCCGGTCCGGCGGCCAGTCCGGCAGCCGTGTCCGCGGGCGCGGTGTCGGTGGCCGCCGGCGGAGACACCTGGCACACAACACATCTGATGAGGAGCGGATGCCATGAGAATCGCGATCGCTTCCGACGATCAGCAGCACATCGCCGCCCACACCGGGCGCTGCGGCGGGTTTGTGATATACGAGATCATCGACGGCCTGGCCAAGCGTATCGAGTTTCGGGCGAACCGCTTTACGCATCATGCCCAAGGGGACTGTGGAGCGGAGACCCACGCGCACGAAGGGAAGTCGGGGCACAGCCACACGGCGTTGCTCGACGCGCTCGCCGATTGCCAGGCGTTGATCTCGCGTGGCATGGGGCCGCGTTTGATGACGGATTTGTCGCGCAACGGAATCGAGGCGGCCGTCTGCACCGAGGCTGAGGTTGAGCGCGCCGCTTTGCTGTTCGCCGAAGACACGTTGACACGGCTGCCGGGCGGTTCGTCTGGCTGCACGCGCGGCGGAGACTGACAGCGCGGGGGCCCTCAGGCACGTACGTCGCCATTCAGCCGCGCGAATCCGTCGGGGGCTGGGCCGTGCGCCGCGGGGGCGAACCGAGGAGCAGGACGGCGGCCAATAGCATGCCGACGCCGAACAGCAGGGCGTAGGGCCGCGTCTCCGGCATGACGAAAGTGCGGGCCAGCGGGTATTCGCGCACCAGACGCTGGGCCATCTCCGATACCTCCGGGAGCTTGCTGTCGGCGAGATCGGCGGCCTCTTCATCAGTGCTGAGCCCGCTGTCCGCCGCCACGGCGTCCGCCGATTCAACGCGGATCGGGGTGACGCCGCTGGGAGTCAGGCCAAACTCCTCCCGTGCGAGTCGTTCGATGTACGCCGGGTCGCGCTCGATGGTGGCGATCTGATTTGTCACCACGGCGAGCCGATCGCGCATGGCGGCATTGCGCCGGTCGGCCTGGCGGTTGATTTCCAGCGTGGCGTGGTAGTCGAACAGTGGTGGCAGGATGAGACAGGGTGCCAGCACGGCACAGCCCACCAGGGCCATCACCCAGAAGAGGACTGTTGCCATGCCGCCGCCGTTGGACATTGTTGGTCAGCTTTCAGCAATCAGCTTTCAGCGTTCAGCTATCAGCAAAAACGGCTCCGATTGAGTCGTCTGGTTAGCGTTTGGACCAGAACTGCGCGCCGAATTGGGCTGCGTCGCCCAGCTCCTCCTCGATCTGGAGCAACCGGTTGTATTTCGCGATGCGGTCGCTGCGTGACGCGCTGCCGGTCTTGATCTGGCCGGCGTTGTTGGCGACCGCCAGGTCGGCGATTGTGGTGTCTTCGGTTTCGCCGCTGCGGTGGCTGATGACGGCGCTGAATCCGTTGCGCATCGCCAGATCGACTGCGGAGAAGGTTTCGGTGAGCGAGCCAATCTGGTTAATCTTGACCAGGATAGAATTGGCGCACTTCTCGCGAATGCCGCGCGCGAGATACTCGACGTTGGTGACGAAAATGTCATCGCCGACGAGCTGCAACTGATCGCCGAGTTTCGCGGTGAGCATTTTCCAGCCTTCCCAATCATCCTCGCCGAGCGCATCTTCAAGGCTGCGGACCGGCCACTTGCCGCAGATTTCAGCCCAGTAATCGACGAGTTCGGCACTGCTGACGATGCGATCGGGATTGCTGTTAAAGAAGCAGTAGCCCGACTTGCCCTTCTTCTTGGCCTCGTTGGCCAATTCACTGCACGCCGGATCGAGTGCGAACCAGACTTGCTCGCCAAGTTTGTAGCCGGCCTGCTCGACGGCGGTGGCGATCAACTCGAAGGCCTCGTCATTGCTCTTGAGGCTGGGCGCGTAACCGCCTTCGTCGCCGACGGCGGTGTTATAGCCCTTCTTTTTCAGTACCTTCTTGAGGGTATGGAAGATTTCAGCTCCCCAGCGCAACGCCTCGCGAAACGTCGGCGCGCCCCACGGCTGGACCATGAATTCCTGGAAGTCGACGGTGCTGTCGGCGTGCTTGCCGCCGTTGAGGATGTTCATCATCGGCACCGGGAGTGTGCGGGCTGATGCGCCACCCAGGTAGCGATAGAGCGGCAGCTTGCTGACGGCGGCCGCGGCTTTGGCGACGGCAACGGAAACTGAGAGAATGGCGTTGGCGCCGAGCTTGCCCTTGTTGCGCGTGCCGTCCAACTCGAGCATGCGCAGGTCGATTGCCTCCTGACAATGTGGGTCCAGACCGACGAGTGCCGGGCCGATCTTGTCGTTGACATTCGCAACCGCCTTCAGCGTGCCTTTGCCCATGAATCGCTTCTTATCATCATCGCGCAGTTCGACGGCTTCGTTTTCGCCGGTCGACGCACCGCTCGGCACGCAGGCGCGGCCCAGTGTGCCGTCGCTCAGGCGCACGTCCGCCTCAACAGTGGGGTTGCCGCGCGAATCGAGAATCTCGCGCGCGTGAATCGACTCGATGGTGGGGCAGCTTGCCATGCTTGACTCCTTTGCAGGCGGCCAGTTATCCGCCTTCTTCCGTGGTCGGCGTAGCGGTCGGTATGGTCAGATCAGGCGGCTCGGGGACCGGTTGCTCGCGTCGAATATGCGCGACGCTGACTATGTACTGGGCCGGCCGATCCGGATCCGTGTCGCGATAGCCGAGGATTTCGGCATGATCGCCCGGACGAATGGCCCCGAGCGACGCGACCCGGTCGTTGACATACGTTTCGCTCGTGTCGTTGACCAGCCAGACCAGCGTGCGCGGTCGGCCGTCCCGCGTCGAGCTATCGTTACCCAAACGCAGAAACAGCTCGGACGTCTGCAAGTCAACCGAGATGACCGTCCCGTCAAACCCCTGGAAACTCTTGGTTTCGACGGGTTTCTCGCAGCCGGCGATCAGTGTCAATGCGCCGGCCCATACAAGCAGCCGCGCGGGCATTTGCACCACAAGCGTTCGCATCTGAAGCCCAGTTGGATGACGCAGACCCGCAGCACGGGTCGTCTGTTATGGTGCGGCGGCGGTGGTACACTGATCCCGCGCCACGCGGCCACGCGCCTGCTACGCACCACCGAGATTCTAACCACGCAGCCGATGCGGCGCAAGGGGGGCGCCCATATGGCAGGCCCGGCAAATTTCGGCAGGCGCTCACACCGGCCGTTGGAGCGGATTGCCCCACGGCTGTAGCGTTCTATCATGCTGATATCACAGAAGTTAAGAGGCGTCGCCACCCGGAGCCGGGCTCCGGCATCGGTGGAACGGAGATTGCAGATAAGTCAGCTTGCGGCGACCATATGATATCCAGTGGTCGCCACGAGCTTGCCGCCATGAACGACTGGATGAGGTGAAGGCACTATGCGATTTGTGAATAACGCCAAAACGGCACTGCTGTTGGGTGGCCTCATTGGCCTGTGCATGCTGCTCGGGCATTTCTTCCTGGGGCCGCACGGGATGCTGATCGGCCTGATTTTCGGCGGGCTGGGCAACATCATTGCGTTTTTCTTCTCCGACAAAATAGCGATCGCCGCGATGCGTGGCCGGGAAGTGACGCGTAACGAACTGCCTTGGCTGATCGATATGGTCGAGCGTCTGGCGCAGCGGGCCGGCATGCCGATGCCGCGCGTGTACATCTGTCCACAGCCGGCGCCCAACGCGTTTGCGACGGGCCGCGGCCCATCAAAGGCGGCCGTCGCGCTGACCGAGGGCATGCTGCGCGGGTTTCCGCCGGAGGAGATTGAGGGCGTGCTGGCGCACGAGCTGGCACACGTGAAGCACCGTGATGTGTTGATCTCGACGATCGCGGCCGTAATGGCCGGCATGATCAGCTACGCCGGCTGGATGCTGATGTGGTTCGGCGGCGGCGGTCGCAGCCGTGAGAACCCGCTGGGGGCGATTGGCACGATCGCGATGATTGTTCTAGCGCCAATTGCGGCCATGCTGATTCAAATGGCCATCTCGCGGCAGCGGGAGTACGCCGCGGACAGCTACGGCGGCGAACTGTGCGGCGATCCGCGCAAGCTAGCCAACGCGCTGCGGCGTCTTCAGGCGGGCAACGAGCGTATTCCGATGGGCGCGAACCCGGCGTTCAACCAGATGTTTATCATGGAACCGTTGTCGGCCCGGGACATCGGCGCGACGCTGTTCAGCACGCACCCCAAGACTGAAGAGCGCATCCGACGACTGCTGGCACAGGCGGCGGGGAGATAAGCGGTAGCTGGCATCACTGCGGTGGGCGGCGCGGGAGGTCCCGGGCTAGACGCCAGAGCCGGTGGCTCGCGCCTGGAGTTCAGCAAAATCAGTCATGTCAATGAAGGTGTCGGCGTCGAGATCACCATCATCACAATCGCCTGGAACGATCATTCCAGGTCCTGCCGCGCAGCCCAACCAGAGTTGCAGGTCGTCGTGATCGATATCTCGATCGCAGTCAAGGTCGGCGATGACTCGGGGGAATTCGTACGCGCCGGCATCAATCACGTCGCAGATCACGCGCGCGTCGCCGCCCCGGTCGGTCTCATCCTGCGCTGGCACATATGCTGGATCGCCACCGTCGATACAGGGGGACGAGACTTGCAGGCGCAGGTCATCGTCGAGCGTCCCGGCGATGTTGTCGGCCCCATCGGGGTCCACAAACAGCGGGTCCACGCCGATGTTGCCTTGACCGCCGAGGGCGCCGGTCAGTCCCTGAATACATGAGAAGTCAACGAACAGACTTCCGCCGACGCGGGTGATCTGGCCGGGCTCATCGTTGCCGCCATCGCCGCGGTTCTCCCAGAGGACGCAACTTACGAGTGAGGCGGATCCATTCTCGACATAGATGCCGCCGGCCATCCCGTGTGACACGTTTCCTTGAAACGTAACGCCATTTGCCGCAACGGTGGCGTATTTGTTGGCCAGGCCGCCACCGCTGATAAAGGCAGTGTTGCTGATGAACTCACAGCTTGTGAGCACAGCCGTCCCGGTTTCGCTGTACACGCCACCGCCGCTTCCAGTTGCCAGGTTGTCTATGAATGCGCAGTTGACGATTTGTGCATCGCCATCCAGTATTGCCAGCGCGCCGCCATTATCAATCGTCAGGTTATCATAGAGCACGCATTCGACGATTTGCGGATTGCCCGATTCGACCACGATCGCACCGCCGCTGCTGTCGGTGGTGAAGCCCTGGTTTAACACGGAGTTGTCGATGAATGTGCATTCGGTCAGTGCTGGAGTTCCCCCGGCCAGACAGATCGCGCCGCCGCGGGTCTCGGTGTAGTTGTCTCCGAACGTGCATCCATCGAGTTGAATGTCACAGATGATAGTGCAAATGGCGCCACCTTTAACCAGCGCGTAGTTGTCCTGAAACGTGCAGTTGGAGAACCATGGCGCACCGGTGATGCCGAAGAATGCGCCGCCGTTGCCTTGGCAGGTGTTTTCGGCGAAGACGCAGTCAACGAAGGTCGGCGAGCTCCAGTTTACCGCGAAGACGGCTGCGCCCGATTCGGCCTGGTTCTGTTTGAGGATGCAATCGTGCAGGCTGGGCTGCGCATTGTCGACATAGAGGGCCGCACCAATGTTGTGAGGGGAACTACCGCTGGCGTTACCCCCCGTGATTGATACGCCGTCTAGCTGCGTCGAGCTGCCCGTGTTGCGAATCGTGACAACGTGATACGAGTTGTCGGCAGCGTCGCCGGCAACCCCGATATCGCCACTCAGGGTTGTGCGATATATCTCCGGGTTGCGCGCATTCGGGTCGGTCTCGCCGTAGCCAGCGTAGCCCCCCATAATCGTCACGTCGAGCGGGAGGTTGAAGGTGGCGGTGCGATCTCCACTCAGGCCGTCGGGGTAGTAGGTGCCCGCCGCAACACGGATGATCGTTCCGGCCGGTGCATATGACAGGGCGACTTGCAGGTCGTTGTGGGCTTGCTGCCAAGTTGTTCCGTCACCCGGCGGGTTCTCCGCGTCGACGTATATGGCCGTCTGGGCAATCACCGGCGCCCCGGCCAGCAGCAACAGGAGCGTCGCCGCAATGGCCGCCTTTGGGGGAGAATGCAGCGCACACATAGACAAGAATCTCTCTTCCCGACTATCGGGTAACACGCCCACGAAACACGCGGGCAGGATTCGTGCTGATTGAGTTCCGGCAGCAGCAACAAAAACGGGGTCGCGCTACCACGCGACCCCGCTGTTTCCCGAATCTTCAACTCCCCCTGACACCGACCCGGCTAGCGGCGGCGCAGGAGTGCAAGGCCGGCCAGCGACAACAGCGACAACGACGCCGGCTCTGGGATGTACGTGTACTCTACGCAGACCTCGATCTCGAAGAGCGGATTCTCAACTTCCAACTGCCAGGAATCCGGCGCCGTACCGATGAACTGCTGGTCGTTCACCATCAGTAGCTGCCCGTTTCCAACCGTAAACGTGACGGTGCCCACGTCGGCATACAGCGCCGGCGAGGGGCTGAACGGTGAGCCAAACGCAGGTTCATCAACATAGGTAAGCAAGCCGAAATCATGGCCGTCCGGCGGGGTGGGGTCGAAGACCGTGAGGTCACCGTCGTCCGCCAGCAGATGCTCCACATCGCTCGTAATCGTCTTGGAGGCAAACGCGGAGACGCCCGGTCCAATGACCATAGCCTGACGAATAATCCGCGCTTGAACGTCCGCCGTCTTGAACGGGTCATCGTTGTCGCCGCGAATGTCGCATGATCCGTCGTGGGTCACCGAGACAGAAACACCCGTCAACGTCAGCGTGCCACCGGCTGTATCAAACGCCGGCAAGACAATGCTCTGATCGGCTTGAGTATCGCTGGTGAACACCACTGAGTCGCAGTAGCCGATCGTGTCGGCCCCCGCACCACTCGCAAACATGCCCAGCGCGGCGATTACCGCAATGCTGAACTTGAGTTTCATACCATCCTCCTCCTGCATGGTCAGAATAGACATGCTATTAGTACGTTGCACAAACTAAGGCTGGGGACAGCCTTTCTCCTCATCCACCCCAATGTTACTGGAACGCGGGGGCGTTATCAACCAAAAACCGACCGGCCGCAGACAGAACCTCAAACGGTCACGGCTCCCCGGCCACTGGGACGTAACCGGTTGTAGTTGATGCGGTTACGCCAGAGCCCGCCGCGCCGTTGCCATATTAGTGAATCGTATCATCATGGAATTCACGAGTTGTCGGCGGGTGTTTTCGTGATCACCGTCAGTGCGTGAGCCCGCGGGCCGCTACTCCGGGCTGCGGCGCTGGCTCGCCCTGACCTTGTACGTTGCGCGGCGCGTCTATATCCTGTTGGCGTGAGTGCTGGGAAAGGCGATCAGATTACTGGCAGTTTGCGGGAGTGGCTGCGCGGCGAGCGGCGGCTCGGCATTCGCCACGTGGCGGTCTCACCCGAACGGTCAATCGGAAGGGGGGGCCCTCAACAGATGCCCGACGTGGAGCTCAGCCCGGCATCACCCGAGCCCGCCACGCCGACGCGATCTTCTTCGTTGTGGTCGGATGATCGCGCGCCGGCCCCGCCGCGTGAACCTCTCCAGCCGCTGGCGGGACAGGCTCCGCTCCGCAATATCAAGATGCCGAAAGAGCTCCCGGAGGCGAACGAGCGGGAGCTGTCGCCGGATGAAGCCCAGGCGGCTTTGGATCAGCTCAACCGGGAACACGTGGAGACCTGCACGCGCTGCGGGCTGTGCCAGGGCCGTACGCGGACGGTATTTGGCGCTGGTAACCCGAGGCCGGAGCTGGTGTTCGTCGGTGAAGGGCCTGGGGCCGAAGAGGATCGTCAGGGCGTGCCGTTTGTGGGGCGGGCGGGCCAACTGCTGACGCGGATGCTGGCGGCGATGACGCTGACGCGCGAGCAGGTCTACATAAGCAACATCGTGAAGTGCCGTCCGCCGGGAAATCGCACGCCGACCGACGAGGAAATGGCCACGTGCGCGCCGTATCTGTTCCGGCAATTGGCGGTGTTGCGACCAAAGGTGATTGTGACGTTGGGACGTCCGTCGTCGCAGGCTCTGCTGCTGACGCGCACGCCGATAGGGCGACTGCGGGGTTCGTTCCACGAATTTCCGCCGCCCGAGCTGGCGAGCTTCGGGCTTCCGAGCGTCAAACTGATGCCGACGTTTCATCCGGCGTATCTGCTGCGCAGTCCGGGTGAGAAGGGCAAGACGTGGGAAGACTTGCAGCAGGTTATGAGGTTCATGGGGATCGCAGTTCCAGGCGGGTCCAGAAGTTAGGCAAAAGTTCTGATAATACAGGCATTCACCTGAGCCGTTAGCGGTTAGGCTAGGGCAATGCGGTTGGGGCGTTCGCCCGACGGGTGTGGGGTGTTCGCCTGGGTCAACGTAGTGCAACCCAACCCGCCGACACGCGCTGCGACGTGCGGCGGCCCGGCAAGTCACTGGTCATGCATCGCTCAGACGCGCTGGTTTACCTGATGGCGCCGTACACGCTTGTGCGGCAGTCCATGCGCCGCCTGTTCGAACACGACCTGGCTTGTCCGATTGCGAAGGACACGGGGTTCGAAGCCACCGCGGTGTGGACGGCGTTGCGCGAAAAGCCCGATCTGGTTGTCATCGACTGCGATCATCCGACCCCGGAAGTGTCGGACGCGGTTCAGATGGTTCCACGACTTCAGCCGCGCGCGCGCATTCTGGTTCTGTCCGGGGCGACGGACGAAGCCTCGCTGCTGCCGTGGCGCGGGTGTTCGCTGGACGGCTTCGTAACAAAGCAGGCCAACGTGAGCGAGTTGGCGATCGCAGTCGATACGCTGCTCGCCGGCAGACGTCACTTCAGCGATTCGGTGGCGAGGATTCTGTTCGGGGGACGCGGCAATAACGGCAAACCGGCGTTGTCGCGGCGCGAAGCCGAGCTGCTCCCGCTGCTGGCGATGGGGATGACACTGCGCGACGCGGCGGCAAAGATGGCCATCGCCTACAAAACGGCTGATTCTTACCGCACGAGCCTCTTACGCAAGCTGGGGCTGCGCGACCGCGTCGATCTGGCGCGATACGCGATCAGAGAGAAGATTGTGAGCCCGTAGCCGATGGCGGCGTGGCATCGGTGAGTGGGGGCGCGGGGAGTTCCAGGCGGTAATAGTCGCTGCCCAGAATCCGTACCACCACGTATACCGTTGTCAAACCCAGCACGTAGCCCGCCAGCACGTCAGACGGAAAGTGCTTGTCCGCGGCGATCCGTTCCAATCCCGTCAGGATGGCGGTGGCAAGAAACAGCAGCCGGGCACGCGGGAAGTAAAGGCTGAGCAGCAGCGCGAGCGTGGCGGCCGCGCTGGCATGGCCGGAAGGGAACGACTCAAAGTCGCCCTGGCCACCATGCAGCGGATTGAAGTGGAACAGGCCCAGATCGGTGTGTGGTCGCGCACGTCCGATGAGCCACTTGAGCAAGTGCGTGAGCGTGGTTGACGCCACAACCGCCGTCAGGAAGCCGGCGCACAGACGCTGGCCATTCGCGTAAAGACTCAGCAGCGCGAGCACCAACGCCCATCCGACGCCGGACTGCAGCGACTGAAGCGCTGCGGCCCCAGGAGAATCCGGCGCGATCCTGAGGCGAAGCAGCTCCAGCGTGATATTCACGGCGATAGCGGCCACCAGGAACATCAGGGCGCGCGCCAGGCGCTGCCGCCGCCACAATGTCACCATGAACACCAGCAACAGGCACAGGGCGGCGATCGGCTCGAGCAGCTTGATGACGAGCCAGACGTTGTTATGCGCGGCGCCTCCCTGGCTCAGGGCGGCCACGACCGGCTGGTCGATAAAGACCGCAAGCAGGGACAGGCCGGCGCCGATGACCAGCGGGTACCAGGGCAGGCGGATGGTCGGATCGCGCGACATCCGGGAAGTGAAACGGCTGGGCGCGTGTTTCGCAAGCCCGGCGCGGCGAGTAGCATGCCAGGCACATGTCCAACGACCCCGTTCAACACCACGTGGCGCCCGGGACAGGCGGCTCGCTCCCGATCGGCGATCGGGTGGCACTCCTGCTGATCTCGCTGGCGATTTTCCTGCCGGGCACATTCGGCGTGAGCTTCACCGATCGGGATGAGGGCTGGTACGCCGAGGTGACGCGCGAGATGCTCGATAGCGGAGATTGGCTGGTCCCGCGTTATCTGGGGCAGCCGTGGATCGGCAAGCCGCCGCTTCTGTACTGGTGTGTGGGCGGTCTTTGGCGTGTGTTCGGTCAGCAGGAATGGGCGGGCCGGCTTGTGTCCGTGATCGCGATGGCGGCGGTGGTGCAGCTACTGGCAGCGCTAGCCGCCGCGCTGTACGGCCGACGGGTGGCGTGGATTGCGGCCGTTTCGTTTGTGACTGCGGGGATGCCGGTGATTCTCGGGCGTCTGATGATCACCGATGCGTTGCTGCTCTTGTGGATGCTGGCGGCGATGTGCGCGCTCTGGCGGACATCCGAGCGCGGCGCGACGCTGTGCGGCGGCATGGTATTCTGGCTCTACGTCGGCCTGGCGGTGCTGACAAAGGGGCCGGTGGTGGCCCTGTTCCTGGCGGGGTTCGGGTTGGCGCTGCTCAAATCGGCGCGCTCGCGCCGCTGGCTGGCGTCATGGCGGCTGTGGTTGCCGTGCCCGGTGGCGATCATGATCGCGGCACCCTGGTACTGGTACATCGGCCGACACGGGGGTGGGGCGCTGGCCGAGCAGTTCCTCGGGTACGAGATCATCTCGCGCTTCACCGAGCCGCCACACGGGCACGTCGGGCCGCCGGGCTATTACGCAGTAGTCGGGCTGGCCGGCTGGATGCCGTGGAGCGTGCTCGTGCCGGGGGCGCTGTTCGAAGCATGGCGCGCGCGGCGGGATGACCGGCGTGCCATGTTGCTGGTGATCTGGTTCGTGGTGCCGTGGCTGCTGCTGGAGCTCATTCCGGGCAAGCTGCCGCACTATGTGCTGCCCTGTTTCGTGCCCCTGGCAATCATGTTCGGGCGAATGTGGGACCGCGGTGTGGACGCGACCATCACCGCCGGGCAGCGGGTCGTGCTGTTCGTCTGGATCGCGCTGGCGGCGGCTTGTGGTGGCGCGCTGGCAGGTGCCGGATATTTCGGCAGCGGGCAAACGTGGGGTAGCGCGGCGCTGGTGTGCGGCGGCGCGCTGGTGGGTGGGTTCGTGCTGGTCGCGTGGTTTGCCGCGCGGCGCCGCCTGATTGTCACCTGGGCCACTGCCGCCGGCGTGACAGGCGTGTTCCACGTCATGGTCGGACTGTGCTTGCTGCCAAGCCTCGAAGCGCATCGGCTGAGCGTGAACGTAGCAAAGCGGGCGAATGCGCTTATGACGCCCGACGTCGAGCTGGTCGCGACCACCGACGAGGAGCCCACGATCTACTACTACCTAAAGCGTCAGGCGCGCATCGTGCCGCGCGGGGAAATCGCGCAGGAACTGACATGCACAGGGCAGTCCAGGGTAGTGATCGTGGCCGGCGAGTTGCTCGATCGCGCGGGCCTGGCATCCGGGACGGAAGCGGCGGGTTGGAACGGCGTGACAGGTTTCAACTACGTTAAGGGCCGCTACGAAACGGTGTGGGTTGTGGCGGTTTGCCCGAACTGACGCCGCGACCAGATATAAGTCGCGTCACTCGGCGGTGCGTTCGGTTATAATCGCGATCTGCCGGGGGCAGCGCTGGGGTTGGCAGCCGCATGAGTTGCGGCCGAGACCCTGTTAACACGTGCGCACGACCCGGAGCACGCACTCCGTGGGCAGGTGGTACCGGTGACACCGGAACGATATCAGCAAATCAAGAGCGCGTATGGCGAGGCCTGCGTCCTGGAGGCGGCAGAGCGCCGCGTGTACCTCGACCGCCTGGGTGCGACGGATGCCGAGCTGCGCTCGGAAGTTGAATCGCTGCTGGCTCACGATCAGCAGACGTTGCCGATTCGCCGACCGGTTGAAGCTGCGGAGGCGTTGCGCGCGTTTGCGCCGGGTGCCGCCAAGGACGAGCCCTCATCCGGTCTCGATCCGTGGCCCGAGGCCGATGAGGAGATGCCGGCCCAGATCGGTCGCTACCGGGTCATCAGCAGAATCGGGGCCGGCGGGATGGGGGTGGTGTATGAAGCGGAGCAGGATATCCCGCGCCGCACCGTCGCCCTGAAGATCATCCGCCCGGGGTTGGCGTCGCGAGACGTGATGCGTCGATTTCAGTTCGAGGCACATGTGCTCGGACAGCTTCAGGACCCGGGAATCGCGCAGATATACGAAGCCGGCACCGCCACCGTCACGCGGGCCGGCGGCGTGACGGTCGAGCAGCCATTCCTCGCCATGGAACTGGTACGCGGCGAAGCGCTGGGCCGCTACGTCGAGCGGGCCGGCATCTCGCTGCGTCGCCGCCTTGAATTGCTGGCCAGAATCTGCGATGCGGTTCACGCCGCCCATCAGAAGGGCGTGATTCACCGCGACCTCAAGCCTGGCAACATCCGGATCACCGAATCCGGACAGCCGAAGATACTCGATTTCGGCGTGGCGCGCATGACCGATGCCGACGTGAGCGTGACGACCATGCACACCGATCTCGGGCAATTGATCGGCACGTTGCCCTACATGAGCCCGGAGCAGGTCGAGGGTGATTCGAGTCAACTGGACACGCGCTCGGATGTCTACGCGCTGGGCGTAGTCGCGTATCAAGCGCTCACGGGTCAACTGCCCTACGAAGTGCGCGGCAAGAATGTGCCGGAGGCGGTGCGCGTCATTCGCGAGGAGACCGCCGCCCGTTTGAGCACGGCGAATCGTTCGCTGCGCGGCGACCTTGAGACGATTGTCGCGACGGCGCTCGAGAAGGACCGCGGACGCCGTTACCAATCCGCAGCCGAGATGGCCGCTGACATTCGGCGTTTTCTGAATGACGAGCCGATCGCGGCGCGACCGGCAAGCGCGCTATACCAGATGCGCAAGTTTGCGCGGCGGCATCGGACGCTGGTGGGCGCGATGTTGGTGGTGGTCTTGGCGCTGGTGGCCGGCACGGTGATCAGCACGGTGCAGTGGCTGCGCGCGACGCGGGCCGAGGCGTTGGCGTCGACGCGACTCGACGATGCACTGGCCGCGCAAGCTGACGCGGAGGCCGCCGCCGCCAAGGCGGAAACGATCAGCGCGTTCTTGATGGACATGTTGCGGCACGTTAATCCACAGGAGGCGCTGGGCCGCGACGTCAGTCTGCTGCGGGAGATTCTCGACGACGCCGCCGAACGGATCGACACCGAGCTTGCGGGTTTCCCGACCATTCAAGCTGAGATCCACAACACGATCGGCATGGTCTACTGCAATATCAGTGATTATCCGGATGCTGAGCGGCATCTGGAGACGGCGCGTGATTTGCGGCTGGCCCACTTGGGGCCGGATCATCCTGACACGTGGGCGTCGCTTGGCTGCCTGGCTGAGCTGCGCTGGCAACAGGGCCGCCTGGAGGTGGCGGAGACGCTGTACCGCTACCTGATCGCGCGCTACGCCGCCGAATTGGGGGGAAAACCACGCGGACACGCTCGACCTGCGCTTTCAACTCGCCGGCGTACTGAGGGAGCAGGGCCGGATCGACGAGGCGGAGGTGGAGCTGAGCGACGTGCTCACCGTGATGCGTGCCGCGTTCGGCGACGACGCGAACGCCACGCTCGAAGCTACAAACGGGCTGGCGGTTCTGCTGCGCGAGCGCGGGCGGTTGGAGGAGGCCGAGGAGCTGCTGCGCGGGATTGAACAGCTCTGGGCGGAGCGGCACGGTGAGGATTCGCCCCAACGGTTGGTCGCGCTGCAGAATCTTGCGTCGGTGGTTGGCGACCGCGGTCGCCTGGAGGAAGCCGGAGCGTTGAAGCGCGAGGTGTTGAGGCTGGCGCGCGAGCTGTATGGCGAGGACCACCGCAGTACCGTGCAGGCCAAGCTGAACCTGATTGGACACCTGACCGAGTCCGGTGCGCTTGAGGAAGCAGAGTCTCTCTCGCGCGAGGTCGCCGCCCAGGCGCCCGAAATCCTCGGGGCGCGCCATCCGGACACGCTCAAATCACTGCTCAACCTCGGGATCGCGTTGCGGCTGCGCGGCAAGCTGGAGGAGGCCGAGGGGTACCTCGCCGACGCCGTCGCGCTCGCGCGCCAGATACACGGCGAGAATCACCCGGTGACCATCGACTGCCTGAACGGCTATGCCGGCGTGTTACACGGCCAGGGTAAGCTGGCGGAGACTGAGGAAATCATGCGGCAGGTGGTGAAAGCCTGCCATGAGGCGTATGGTCCGACCGGAATTCGCACGCTGATGTTCACCAACAACCTCGGACTGCTGCTTGTCGCGATGGGTGAGTTTGAGGAGGCGGAGGCATTGCTGGCGGACCTGGTGGAGAAAGTCGATGCAACCGCACCGCCGGGACACTGGTTTCGCCTGACGGCTCGGATGTCACTGGGGCGCTGTTATCGCGGTCAGCAGCGATATGAAGAGGCGGAGGAGATTTTCCTCGAGTGCTACGAGGGATTTCTCAACGCAGCCGGGCCGGGCAACATGCGGACGGTCGATGCGGTCGAGGCACTGGTCGACCTGTACGATATGTGGGGCCAGCCGGACGCCGCAGCCGAGTGGCGCGGCAAGCTGCCGGCGGAGGAATAGGACCTGTCTCCAGAGCGGCGGCACCTCACCGCCACGAGCCGTGGCACACTGACGCCGTTTCTTAAGATGCGCTAGTCTGCGGGAGTTGGCGTGTCTTCGGGATCGGCGGTGGTTGCGCCGGTCACGCGGGCGATGGCGCGGTTGCCGATGTGTCCGATGACCGCAAGGATGATGATCGCGCAGATTATGCTGGCGAGAATCATCCACCAGGGGCGCCCCATTGAGAAATCACCTTCAAGCCGGCTGCCGAAGTAGACCGCGACGGCGGTGCGCGGCGCCATGCCGACAATCGTGCCAATGATGTATGGCACAAGCGGCACGCGCGTGGCGGCCATAACCAGATTGGTGATCGCAAACGGGGAGTTGGGTGGAATGCGCAGGAGCGTGATCAGCCCCAGGGTGCGCCAGAAACCGCCGCCCAGCAACGCCTCGTACACGGCACGCCACTTCGGCTTCTCGTTGATGAGCTGTGTTACGCGCTCGCCCGAAGCGCGACGGGCAACGGCGTAGCCGATGAGTGCCCCGCCGGTGAACCCGACAAGTGCGGCGGGCACGCCGATCCAGACGCCGAACGCCCACCCGCCGAGCAGAGCCTGGGCGTAGGTTGGCAGCAGGGCGAGACCCGACGTGAGAGCGAAGACCAGCGTATAGATAGCCAGGCCCGCATTCTGGTGTTCGCGTAGCGCGGTCGACGCGGTATCAATGAAATACAGGAGCGCGAATCCGCCGAGGGCGGGCAGGGCGGCGGCGATCACGGCCAGAACGCTGGCCGGCCCCAGGCGGCGCGCAATGGCCCCGACTTCCTTGAACAGATCAGCCGAAGCGACGGTTTCGGCGTCGCCGGGGGTGCCTTTGCCGGTATTCACGCGGGTGATTCTCCATCAGGTCGGGCCGCCGCACGGGCGTGCGACTTGATGGGGTATCCTAGTCGGTACAGGGGCGATGGTACAGGAAGGCAGGGAACTGGGAACAGGGAACAGGGAACGGGGAACGGGTTTCGCGGCGGGGGCGTAACGGGCTTATCGGCAAGGTCTGAGTAGGCGCGGGTTTTATTGTTGCGTGAGTGGGGGCGGTCGGGGGGGTGTCCAATAAACGATGCGGTCGATGGGCGTATCCGGGTGGGTGCGCAAAACGCGTTTTTTTTTCACACCGCAGACCCGGTGGATCGTGCGCGGCGTGCGATCCTAGTATTGGTCAGAGCACCAGGGCCGCACAGGATGCGGACGTAATCTCCCACCGACGCGCGCTGACCGGTCTGACCCACCAAGCGGCGCGGGTAACCGAGAACCATCGCCGGGCCTTTTCGAGGGCGTGATCATGCGACGTTGGTATCTCCTCGCGCTTGTATTGCCGCTGTGCGTTTGGGCATCAGTGACCCAGGCCGCTGACGTGGATGCCGTGGTCTCAACACGAGATTGCTACGCGCTCTACATCGGTGCGGCGACGGGCGAAGGCCTGACGTTGATCGGGGGTAACTGCACACCGCGACCGATGGCGCCGCCAACTCCCGCCGCATGGGCGTTGCCCGAGGAACACTCGTTCCGCGTTGACGGCGAGAATCAGGTGTACATGGTTGTCTGGGGCGCAGCGGTGAACAGCACCGGCGTGCTGGCGCAGTTCGATACTGACGGGTTGACATTGACGAGTGGTGACGCAACCTGGCGCGTCGTGCGCACCGGACTACGGCGTGACGCCAGTGATCCGGCGCCCGATCCGGAAGAGCTGCGGGCCATCATTCGGGCTGCCAACGTTGGCAATACCTGGGACGAAACCTACGTCGGCGGCCGCAATGACGGCGAAAGTCATGGCGTGATACCGGAGATCAAACCCCAGGCACGTTGGATGTGGGCCAGTCACGAGCCGGCAGACATTGTCCAACAGGCCGGTGCCGATCCGACGTGTGCCTGCGTGGTCTTCCGCACGTCCGTGCTTGCGATCAAGCCGGAGACCGAGCTGTTCTCGACAGTGGAAGTGGGCGGGCTGCCCATCGCGCTGCTAACCTCGGTGAATTGGGGCGAGCGCGCGCTGAGTGGTGGTGGCGGTGGTGGCAGCGGAGCCAGTGGGGGCGGCTCGGCGCTGGGTGGAGGAATCGGCCAGATCATAACTGTGCCGGATATGTGGGATTCACCGCCGGCGTACACACCGCCATTGGACTGGCTCGACCCGCCATTGCCGGGTGAGCCGCGTGGCACGGGTGGTGGAGACGAACTCGTTTTCGTGGACCCGCCGTACGACGAGCCAGCGCCGTACGTACCAGACGATGAACCACTACCGCCGGGAAGCGATCCGAATCTGCCTCATGAAGATCCGCAGACACCGGAGCCGTCTTCGTTGATCCTGCTGTTGGTCGGAGTAATGGCGGGTCGCCGGCCTCTACGGCGAGCGTGAACACGACGGGCGCCCGTTCAGGGCGCGGCGTTCGAGCGGCTGTGTTATGCGACGTGAATGACGCAGCGGCGCGTGCCGCCGCGGCGGCGGTGCTCCCAGATATAAACACCCTGCCAGGTGCCCAACGCCAGGCGCCCGTCAAGCACGGGAATCGCCAGTGACGTCGCGGTGAGGGCTGCTTTGATGTGGGCCGGCATGTCGTCGGGGCCTTCGTGTGTGTGGGTATAGTGGGGATCAGCTTCGGGCACGAGGCGGTCGAGCCAACGCTCCAGATCATGCCGGGCGCTGGGGTCGGCGTTTTCCTGAATCGTCAGGCTGGCCGACGTGTGTTGAATCAGAATGGTGCAGAGCCCCTCGGTACAGCCGGCGGCGCTCACGACCGCCTGCACGTCGCCGGTAATCTCGTGCAGGCCGAGTCCGCGCGACTGTATGCTGATTCGCTTGATCATCGACAGTGGCCCGTTCTCGCCCAGCCCGTCGAGTGTCGCGTCAACCCGACGCAGCGGCCGACGAGGACGTCGGCCGCCACGCTGGTTCCGCGTACTGCACGCCGGTCGTCTATTCGCCGGATGGCGCCGGCAACCTGAAGTCCACGACCAGGGGCAAGTGATCGAAGACAACACCGACACCATCGTCGCACACGTCGTAGGTCTCAAGTCCGGCGTCGGCGAGGAGCTTCTCCGACATGGTCGTGGTATTGAGTACGAATGAGTGGGCCACCTCCATCACGCTGTCGCTGTAAATGACGTAGTCCAGCCGACCGGGGTCGAATTCGCTGCGGTCATTGCGCCACGTGTAGACATCCGGCCCGACGGCATTGTGCTTGGGCTTGGCGTCGGTCATTGGGGAGTCATCCCAATCCGGGGCGGCATCGGCACCGAAGCGCTGCTCATCCTGGATGTCACCGGTGAGCACGGTCTTGATGATCTGGGGTCCGCCGACCGTATTGAGGTCACCGACAACGACGATGGGCGTGTTCTCCGGCAGGTCCACGCTGTCGCCGGGCGTGCGGGCATCGCGCAGCCAGTTCACCAGCGCATCGGCTTCTTCCTGGCGCAGCTCGTCGTTGGCTTCTCCGCCGCTACTCTTGAAATGGTGGTTGGTGAGATACAGGTCGGTGGCAAAGCGGTCATCCGGCAAGTCGATCAGGGCAAACGCGACACGGGCCTGGCGGTCGCCTTCCTCGCGTGCCGGTGGCACGGTGACATCACCGGTCATCGACAACGGGAATCTCGCGGCAATCAGGTTCGCCATGTGATTGGAGGTACCCTTGTACGCGTGCCACTTGGCCCCATCCGCCAAGGGCATAATCTCGTCGAGCATCTCGGCTACGAACTCGGCCGAGTGCATGCCGCCGATCTCCTGAAGTGCGAGAATGTCGGGATCGAGCGCCTTGACCACGCGTTTGAACGCGCGGTTCATGAGGTACTTGCGCTCGGGGTAGACGCTGTCGATGTTGAAAACGACGATGCGCAGGTCGTTGGCGTCCTCGCGTTCGATGAACGGCTTGGCGGCCGGGGCCGGGGCCGCGGCCGGACGGCGCGACGCCGCGTCGCTCTTCGCGGCGGCTGGTGCGGGGCTCGATGACTGCCGCGCGGCGGTGGAGGATTCGTCCGACGGCGCGGATGAGCTGCTCGAGGATTTTCTATCACACCCGGCCAGCGCGACCAGCAGGGCAAGCAACACTGTGCCGATGACGGGAATCGCGTGCAGGGAAGGTTGGTTGGGGGTCTTGATGGCAAGCTGTCGAATCGCGCTCATTGGTTTCCTCCGCGCGTTGGGTTTGACTCTCTCCGGCCGCAAGTTGAATGATGACGGCGGCCACCGTCGGTAACGTTGGGCCTTCTGTACCCAACAACGATTGTCTGGCATGCGACGGCCGACGAGGACGTCGGCGGCTATGGAGGCGGGTCCCCGAGTCGGCTGCGCTCGAGCCGGTTTACCACCACCGCGCCCACAACATCACCCAGCACATTCGTCGATGTGCGGAACATATCGAGAAACGCGTCAACGGCAAAGATCAGCGGCAGGTAGTAAATCGGCAAGCCCACGGCGCTGGCCACCAGCACCATGGTCACCAGGCCCGCATCGGGCACCGCGGCCGCTCCGACCGAAGCCAGCACAGCCGTGATGAAAATCAGGAATGTCGCGACCATGGTCATCTCGGCGATAGGCACATCCGTCAGGCCGCCGTAGATCTGGATGAGGAAGATGACAGCGACGCCCTCGTAGAGCGCGGTTCCATCCATGTTCATCGTCGCGCCGAGCGGCAGGGAAAAGCCGGCGACCTTGGGGGAGACTTGGAGTTTTTCGGTTGCGCACGACATGGTGATGGGCAATGTTGCCGCGCTGGAGCGCGTGCTGAACGCTATCAGCCAGGCTTCGCGGATGCCGGTCCAGATCGCCAGCGGGGTCTTGCCACCAACCAGCCATGCGATCGCCAGCAACATACAGATATGGATGCCGATGCCGCCGATGACGGTGCCGCAATACCAACCCAGGGTAACGAAGACCTCGAGCCCCTTTTCCGCCACGAGCCACGCCACTATGCACGCGATGGCAAAGGGCGAAACCGACATGATCCAGTGGGTGATCTGCATGATGATCGAGTTAAGGGCCTTGAAGAAACCGACCACGGGGGCCGCGACGTCGCCGACAAAAGTGCAGCCGATGCCGAACAACAGTGCGAAGAATATGATGCCCAGCGCGTTGGGCGGGTCCTTGGCCAGGGCCTGAAAAGGATTCATCAGAATCGGCTTTATGATGTCCTGGACGAACATGTCGGCGGGCGTGCGCTCCCGGGCGCGCACCAGTTTTTCGAAGAGGGCCTGCTGGCCGGTGCCGGCGAAGGCCGCCGACTCTTTTTGCGTGAGCCAGCGCAGGTAGTCGTGCGTCGGCTCTCCGTCACGGTCCATCGGCTCAACGCCGGTTTTTTCGCGATATTCCACCTGGCGCGCCGCGAGTTGCGCGACGCGCACTTTGCGCTCGTTGAGCGGCGCGGCTTTCTTGCCCGGCTGTATGGTGAGCACGCAGATCAGGCCAATGGTCACGGCGACGGTGGTGGTTAGTGCGTAGTAGACCAGAGTTTTCCAGCCGATGGCGCCGACCTCGCGCATGTTGGGCAAGCTGGTAACGCCGGCGACAATGCTGGCGAAGATCAACGGGGCGATGATCATCTTGAGTGCCGAGATGAACATATGCCGGCCGATCAGCTCGAGCGTCCAGACGGTCGGCACCCAATAGGCCGGCAGTGGCACGTCGCCGGCGGCGGCCCCGCGTTTCACCAGCCAGAGTCCGGTTCCGACGGCCGCGCCGATGGCCATGCCGATGAAGATCAGAGTAATGCAGTCTGCCGCGCATGTGGCCCAACTCCAGCGAGCATGATGTGGAATGCCGAGAGTGTAGCAACGCGCCGGGCGTGTGTCACATGATCGAGGAGGCGCCTCGCAGATTGGCGCCACTCTGAAACCGCGCCAGCGGGCTCATGATGCGCCGACTACTCTTCGTCGGGCGGTATTTCGAGCAGCTCGAAGATATTGCCGTCCGGGTCGGCGATGGATACGACGCGCAGCGCGTTGTATGTCTCGATTTCGCCGAGCTGTGTGCCGCCGTTCTCGATCAGACGGACAAGCGTCGCATCGAAGTCGTCCGTCGCCACATCAAAGCTGATGGACGGGCGCGTACCGTGCTCGGGCCGCTGGTCGGCGATCCAGGGATCCACGGGGCCGACCAGATGCAGTGACATCAACCCGCCGGGGAAATCCAGACGCGCAAAGCCGCTGTGCGCGGTAATCTCTTTCTCGGCGATTTCGAGCTGCATGCCGTCGGCCCAGAAGCGTACGGCGCGGGCTACGTCGGTTACGTAGATGTGAATGTCGCCCGGTTCGAGCATGAGTACGCCTCCTGTGGTGCCCGGCACTGAACGCGTCAGGACAATCCGAGGTCGCGGCGGTAACACGCGCCGTCGAAACTGATCCCGTCAACGGTCTCATAGGCTTTGGCGCGCGCGGCGGCGAGTGTATCCGCCAGCGCCGTTACGCCGAGCACACGGCCGCCGTCAGTCAGTAGCTGACCGCCAGAGCGCCGGGTGCCGGCGTGATAGACGATGAGGTCATCGCGGTCGCGCGTATCGGGCAATCCGGCGATCGGCAGGCCCGTTGAATATGATCCGGGGTACCCGCCCGACGCCATCACGACGCACAACGCGTGGCGTGGATCCCATTGGATATCAGCCTGGTCGAGCTTGCCGCGTGTGACCAGATCAAGCACTTCGAGCAGGTCCGAGCGCATCCGTGGCAGCACCGCCTGAATCTCAGGGTCACCGAACCGGCAGTTAAACTCCAGCACTTTCGGGCCGGCGTGCGTGAGCATCAAGCCGGCGTACAACACGCCACGGTAGTGAATCTCCCGGCGCACGAGCGCATCGAGCACCGGCACAAAGACACGTTGCTCGATCTGGTGCAAGGTGTCCGCGTTAAGCGAAGCCGCTGGACTACAAGCTCCCATGCCACCCGTGTTGGGGCCTTCGTCATTATCTTCTAGGCGTTTGTGATCCTTGGCCGGTTCGAGAATGTACGCCGTGCGACCGTCAACGATGGCCAGCAGCGATACCTCCGGGCCTTCGAGGCGTTCCTCGACAATGATCTGCCGGCCGGCCTCGCCGAACCTGCCGCTCACGAGCATCTGCTCGGCGACATTGATGCCGTCGGCGGGGTCTTCGCAGACAACGACCCCCTTACCCTGGGCCAACCCCGTGGCTTTCACCACCAGCGCGTCGTCGCGCGTGGCGATGTATTCCCTGGCGTGCCTGAAATCATCAAAGACGCGCGCCTCGGCGGTCGGAATGGCGTGCTGGCGCATGAGTTGTTTGGCAAAGGCCTTGTCGGCCTCGAGGCGCGCCGCGGCGGCCGTTGGGCCGAAGACGCGCAGACCGGCCTCGGCAAAGGCGTCGGTGATGCCAGCCGCGAGTGGTGCTTCCGGACCGATGATGGTCAGGTCGATTTGCTCGCGCCGCGCCACTTCGACGGCCAGCTTGATATCCGTGGCATCGCCAGGCACATTAGTGCCGAGCTCCGCGGTCCCGGCGTTTCCGGGCAAGATGAAGAGCTTGTCGAGCAGCCGCGAGCGCGCGAGTGCGTGGCACAGCGCATGCTCACGTCCGCCAGAGCCGACAACCATCACGTTCATGCATGGGACCTCATGGCCGCGTGAAACGGAAGCGAACAGCAGAGCGGATTGTAACGCCGGCCGCCACGCTTGACCAAGCTGGTCGTGGTCGAATGGTCCTCATGACCTGGGGGAAGCTGAAACACGGTTTGGTACACTTGTCGGATCGGGATAACGTACGCTGAAGTATATTGAGCCGCTGCACGGCGCCCGCGGGGAACGCATCGTGCCCGCACCACCGGGAGCGGAATCAGGGAAGTCCAGGTATGACAGTTGGCTGAGACGCTGGGAGTTCTGGTTATTGGGTTGGTAGCCGGCACGCTCGGCGGCCTGCTCGGCATCGGCGGTGGAATCGTTCTGATCCCCTTTCTCCGCTTCGGTGTCGGTATGTCCCCGGCGTATGCGGCCGGCACGTGTGCCGCGGCCGTGTTCTGCACGACAGTTTCCGGGAGCTTTCGGCATCACCGGCTTGGACATGTCGATATCCGCTTGATTTTTCCGGTGATCATTGCCGGCGTCGTTGCCACGACCATCTTCTCGTTCGCTTTTCTGTGGATCGCCCAACGCGGTAGATGGCTGGATCTCGGAACAGGGCTGGTGTTCACGATGATCTCGGTACGCATGGTCATCGAGGGGCTTTGCGAGTCTCGCGGCGGCCGGGCGGCCCCACCGGCCGGTGCAAGCCAGATGCGCGGGTTACTTGGTTACAAGCTGGCGATCGGCACGGCCGGCGGCGTGCTGCCCGGGCTGCTGGGCATTGGCACAGGCGGGATCATGGTGCCGGCGTTCGCGCTGGTCTTACGGACGCCGATCAAGATCGCCATCGGCTGCTCCCTGACCTGCTTCGCCGCTAATGCGCTGATCAGCGCGGCGTTCAAGTACGCTCAGGGCTATGTTGACCTGGCCATCGCCGGTCCGGCTTGCATCGGGACGCTGGCGGGGGCATACCTGGGGGCAACGTTGAACCGCAAGTCTCCGTCGGCCGGATTGAAAGTTGTGTTCGGCGCCGTCTTTGCTTATGTCTCGATGAAGTTCTTACTGTCGTTTTTTGGAGTTGGAATATGAGCGTGGAGAATTCGACTTGTGCGCTGGCAGCGGCCAAGCTCAAGTTTGCGCGGATCGTTGAAGAGAACGTACTGCTGGACGCCGACGTCGCGGTCGCCGTATCGGCACTGAGTGCCGAGGAGGCGATCGGAAACCCCACGCGGCGCGACTTCCCCATCATCGAAGGCAAGGAGCGGCTGGTCGAGGCCATGGTCAACGGCGCCAAGGGCCACGCCTTCACCGACTCGCCGCGCGCTTTCGGCGGCACGCTGCGCGACGTGATGGCGTTGCCGCTCACATCGAATCAGGATCGCGCTATCTTCATCGCCGCGCTCAACGCCACGCTGCGGTCGCTCGGGACGCTCGAAGCCAGCCTGCACTGCCGGGACGACGATCCGGAGAAATGCGCGACGGAACTTGCCGGCCACGTCAGCGAGAGATGGTCGCGAGCCACCGCCGGGCTCATCGGATTGAATCCGGCGATCGCCGAGGCGCTCGTCGGCGCGCTGGGTTCAGAGAACGTACGCATCACCGATCTGAACCAGAAGAACGTCGGAGCCAGCAGATTCGGCGTGACGGTCTGGGACGGGAAGACACAGACGGAGGAACTGGTTCGCCAATCCAGCGTGATCATCGTCACGGGCACAACGCTGGTTAACGGCACGTTCGATCGAATCTGGAGCTGGATTCAGAAGTACGGCAGGGCCTACCTGATCTTCGGCGTGACCGCGGCGGGTATCGGCACGCTGCTGGGTTGGGAGCGATGGTGCCCGTACTGCCGAAGCGAGTAGGCTCGAAGTGCGATGATCGGCGGGGGCCAAAGTGGTGAATCAGGCTCGCCGCTTGTCGAATAGCTGCCCCAGCGCGACGCGTGAGGCCTGGGACCAGCGGCGCCACCACGGCTCATCGAGCGCGCCGGGGAATTCGGCGCGCAGCCGGCGGATCTGGGCGGCGACCAGGTCGGGGCGGCACGCGGGCATGTCGATGCCGTTGCGATCACTGTGATACTGGTCCACGCCGCGCGCATGGACCCAGCCGTTTTCGCTACAGGTTTCTGCGGCAAGCGTGCCGGGAAACGGGTAATAGGGCCGGGCGTCAACGACTGTGGGTTTCAGATGACGCAGCAGTGTGCGTGTGTCGGCGAGCGACGCTTCGCTTTCATACGGCGCGCCGAGATACACGATCGCGCGTGTGCGGATGTTCGTGCGGTGCAGACGCGCAAAAGCCGCCTCTATCTGCTCGGCCGACAGATCCATGTGGAAGATCTCGTTGCGGATGAAATCGCTGCCGCTGATCAGCTCGACGTCCACCAGATGGCAACCCGCGCTGTCGAGCATGCCAATGATATCCTCGGTCGCCCGGTTGAGCCGCAAGTGACAACGGAACGGCAAGGCGCAGCGGAATACGTAGCGATCCAGAAAGGCGTCGAGCCATTCGGTATCGAGAGCGAAGGCATGGTCGAGGAAGCGCACCAGGCGCACCGGCTGGCACCGCGCCCTGAGCTGGTCGATCTCGTCGAGTATGTCATCTGGTGAACGGTGTCGCACCCACTCATCGTCGTCGCTGTAGCGGCTGCGGAAGTGTTCATTGACGCAGTAGGCGCAGCGTTGCGGGCAGCCCCGTCCCGTGGCGATCTCGATCTCGTTGGTGCGTTGCACATGCGCCGCATAGCCAAACAGGTCGCGCTCGGGGTGGGGCAGTGAGTCGAGATCCTCGACCAGCGACGGCATCTTGGGCAGTGCCACGCCGCGCTCGTCCCGCAACCACACGCCGAGGACCACCTGAGCAATCGCGGGGTCCTTCATGCGTTCGAGATATGTAACCAGGCTGGCGTCGGGCTCGCCGATGGCGACGGCTTGTACACCCGGCAGGCTCAGGCTTCCGGCGGGGTCCACGGTTGGATACACGCCGCCGGCGACAATCGACAGCGATTCATGCTGGCGGATGTGCTCGAATGTCCGCCGGGCCAGATCAACGCACACGCCGCTGATATCCGCATAGATCAACTGCGGCAAGCTGCGGGCCATGGCGGCCTTGATCAGCGGTATGTCGAAACGCGCCAGGCCGAGAAGCGCGATCTCGTGCCCACGACTGCCGAGCAGCGCCAGCAACGTGCCGAGGTGCGCGTCAAAACGCGGAACCGGACGACCGGTCACGCTGGAGGCAAACTGTATCGCAAGTATCCGCATGGGCCGTTCATATCATACCGCGTCGCGGCAATGTCGCGGCGTGGCCTACTCGTACAGGATCGCATTCCAGAAGGCCGGAGTGAGTGACGGTGGGAAATGACCGGTCCCGGCCTGGATGATGGGGATGCGTGTCGCCAGCTCGGGGTGCCTGAGGCACTCGGTCAGATAAACGGACGTTTCGGCGACCAGGCGCCGCTGCATCTCCTCTCTGGTTTCGTCTTTGTCGGGCGGTCGGCGCCTGGACATTGTGCCGCTCCGGAATCCGTGCCCCCTGGAGCCCGCGGGAAACTGGTGACCGGCGCCGGCGCCGGCGCTGTCTGGCGGAGCGATACTCAATCACGCGCGGATCGGTGCTGGTCGCGCGGTGTGTGGCCGCCCACTGACCAGATAATAGCAAGCAGGCCCACGCCGACCATCTCGACCGGCAGAGGTCGAGCCAGCCACCAGGCTGGCAGCAGGTTCAATTTGCGGTATGTGTCCGGGATCATCAGGGCCGGCCAGGCTGCCGCCACGATCAATCCGGCCAGACCGACGACAAATGGCGCCAACCAGTACCAGATCTGGTGTTGTTGTCCGAGAACCGAGCGCGCTGTGAACGCGCCTGCAAAAAACGCCACCAGCACGGCGAAGTACACTTGCCCGCGGTGCGTCTGGCTCACCGCCGGTCCCATCAGCACGCCCATGACCACCGTGGCCACGATAACAACGAGCGCCAGCGTCGCGAGCCCGCCGGCCAGGTCGCGTCGCGCGTCTTTCAGGCGCAGCACGCGCGATATCGAGCCTCGGCGTTCGGACACGGCGCCGATCGCTATCACGCCCGCCACCGCGATAAACAAGACCAGATAATCAGCCATCAACGGCCAATAGGGCGCCCCAACTGGTGGGCCGGCCTCGACGTTGCACATCGTCAGCCACTTGTCCATCGTGCCGCCGAACGATGCCCAAATAACCAGGGCCGGAATGGAGACCAGCAGTGCGCCACGTACGTTGGCGCGTCCGGCGATGAAGACACCGATAGTCGTTCCGAGCAGGAGCGCGATGACCAGTGCGGGGGCGGCCAATCCGCCACTGGCGGCGATGACCGGCGGCCGGTCAAGCCCGCGTGGCAACACCAACCCGGTTACCAGGAAATGTAGCAAAGCCCAGACCACGCCAATCGCCAGGAGCAGTCTCAGACTGTGCACCCACTCCGGGTTTGCGTGCGCGCGTGCGGCTTGTGAGTTGCTTTCCATTCCGTAAGGCTAGCACAGGTGGTCGCAGGCGGTCAACTCAAGCAAGACCCGGCATCTGGTTGCCACACGGTCTTTGCCGCAGCGCCTGCGGCCACACACGGCCCATTGCGTTATGATGTGTGGCATGAACGGGGCAGCGCCGACAGATCAATCGCAGGACGCCGGTTCGACCGACGATGTGGCGATTCTTAGCTGGCAGTCACATCCGGCGCGTGAGCGTCCGCTGGCGACCGTGGCCGCTCTGATTGTGATCGGCGCGCTGGCGGTGCTGGTGAGCCAGCTCGCGGAGGCACGAGCGGCGGGAATCGGTGCGGCGGTGTTGCTGTGCCTGGTACTGCACAGGTTCTTTTTTGCGACGGGCTACGAGATAAGCCGCGAACAGATAGTGGTCAACACGCTTTTTGGCAGTCGGCGGTTGAGCTGGTCTGAGGTGCGGCTGTGCGCCTTTGGCTCGCGCGGAGCCTGGCTATCACCGTTGAGCCGGCGTTCGTGGCGCGAAGGGCGACGCGGCATCCACATTCTGTTTGGCAGGCAGCGCGATGCCGTCCTGCGCCGCATACGCGAGTGTCTCCCGGAGGGCGTGGTTGCCCGCGCCGAAGAGGCGGCGGACTGAAAGTTAGAGACGTGTAAGGATCGCCGGCCACGCCGGACGAAGAATCTCGCGCCTCGACACGTGACAGGCCTCGGCGCTGCGGGTAACATTCCGCGTTCTGGTTGAGAAATTGACCCGGGGGTTTGAAGTGACAGCGGGCGGTAATGGACGATTCGCCAACGACCACAAGACCGGGCAGCGCGGCATCTCGCGGCAGTGTCGAGGCTCAGCGCGACGGGAGCCTGCTGGGCCGGCTCAAGCACGCGTTCGCGGTCGATCCCCCCGGGCCCGTCAAACCGACCGAATCTGAGCAACTGCTGGTGGACCGGCTGGCGGAGGCTGTCGTCCGGCGCGGCATGGCGCCGCCGGCGCTGATGTTCCTGGAGTGCAGTCGCCCACTCAATTACGTGGCCAGCCAGTTTCTGGTGTTCATCGCCCCGCTGGCCCGGCTTGTATTCGACCCCGAACAGTATAAGACACTGACTGGGTTTCTCGAGAAACGCGGCAGCATCGAGACGCTTTGCCGCCGGATCGAGGAGCTTGCGGACGAACCCAAGGTGCGCGGGCAGCGGGAAACGTCGGGTGGCGTGTCCACTGCTGAGGAGCGCGAAAGCTGACGAACGGTGCGCGAACATGGTAGGCGCGGGCCCAAGGCGCAGCCTCTTCGAGGAAGCGAAATGACCTGGAGACGAAAGTGCCGGCTGCTGGCCGGCTGCGCGGTGATGCTGACCATACCGCTGCTGGCAGCGGCCCAGGAGGAGGCTCCGGACGCAACGGACGTGCGCATGGCTGCCGGGGCAAGCGCCCGGGTCTTCGAGGATGAGGGCAAGATTCGCGACGTCTGGGATGTATACGAAAGCCTGGCGGATCGCGATCGCATGTTTCTTGCCCTGCGCTCGGCGCGCGGCCTGTTGCAGGAGGCTGATGCCGACCTGCCGGATGACGTCTGGCAGGACACCTATGACGCGCTGCACAATTTTGATTATCCCGACCACCGGCTCGATGACACAGAGTTCGGGTTGGCTGAAGGGGACGTGGCGTCAGCGCTTGATACCATTCAAAGCCGGTTGCTGATGGTCGTACCGCGGGCCGCCGCGTTCGACTATCCCGATGATGACGGACTCAAGCTGATTGTGGTGTGGAAACAGGATCAGCGGGCCGGGTCGTACAAGGTCGAACGGCAGCAGGTCATGGGCGAGGCTGACGAAGAGGCCGGCGAGTGGGAGACGCTGGCCGTGGCGCCCGCCGCCGACCGCCGATTGGAGGATGACAAAAACCTCCGCATCGGCAAGCGCTACCGGTATCGGGTCACGGTGCTGCCGGCCGCGGATGGCGAGACGCCGGCGGATGCCGGGCCGTTGGCCACGTTGACAACCAACGTGACGCAGACGCGCGGCGGCTGGTTCCACTCGCGCAAAATCCCGTTCTTTGTTTTCATGCTGGTGATCTGCGGGGCGGTGGTTTTCTACATCGAGCAGGTCAGAAGCGGCAAGGACATCTACATCCGCAAGATCGCGGGTCTGGAAGCCGTCGATGAGGCCGTCGGGCGCGCCACTGAGATGGGCCGGCCGATCATGTTCGTGCCGGGCATCCAGGACATCACCGACATCCAGACGATCGCCGGCCTGATCATCCTCGGCCGGGTCGCCAAGACGGCGGCGGAGCACGACGCGATGCTGGAGGTGCCCACGAGCCGCTCACTTGTGATGACGACGGCGCGTGAGATCGTCAAGACCAGCTATGACAACGCGGGCCGTCCCGACGCATATAGCGACAAGCAGATCTACTACACTACGGACGAGCAGTTTGGCTACGTGGCGGCGGTGACGGGGGCCATGGTCCGCAAGCGGCCGGCCACCTGCTTCTACATGGGGGCCTTTTACGCCGAGTCGCTGATTCTGGCCGAGACCGCCAACGAAACCGGTGCCATTCAGATCGCCGGCACGGCCATGCCCGCACAGCTCCCGTTCTTTGTCGCGGCGTGTGACTATACGCTGATCGGCGAGGAGTTCTTCGCGGCGTCGGCTTACCTGTCCGGCGAACCCCACCAGCTCGGCAGCCTGAAGGGCCAGGACATTGGCAAGATCATCGTCGCGCTGTTCATTGTGGTCGGCGTCTTGCTCTCGACGATGGTGATGCTGGGGGAGGCCAAGTATAGCTGGGTGGGCGCTGTGCTCGATTTTGTCCGCAACAACCTGCTCGAAGTGGCCGAGTGACGACCAGGAGCGCACTGACGTGAAAAGAAACGTACCTCTGCTAATCACGGCGGCTGTCGGCTTCATTCTGATACTCTCGGCGTTCATCCCGAACATCCGAAAGCTGTCGGAAGAAACCGCGGTCTACTTCGACATCATCGCAGCCTTCGCCTTCATCCTCGGCGGCGGAAACCTGCTCCGCTCGCACGGTGAGAAGATCTACAAGAAGACCGAGGGCTGGGGCTATAGCGCCGTCACCGTGACGGCCTTTGCGGTGACGTTGATCGTCGGTATCGGCAAAGTAGGTGTGCCGCCACAGACCGGATTGCACGCCATCCCGCAACAGGACAGGCAAATCGCGCTCATCACGTTTGATGGAACATCGGAAGCGCGCGAGTTGACCATCAGCCTGCGCGGGGCGGAAGCAGACGCGACGCTGCCGATCGAAATCGCCGGTGTGCGGCGTGCCGAAATCGAGACGGACGCGAAAGGCAACGCCGACATGACGTTGGCGTGGGCGAGCGATGATGAACAGCCCGAAAACGCCTTCCTCGCGGAGTATTACATTCCCGAGGTCATCGCCCGGCCGGGGCAGGACCCGGCGGACGTGCCCGTGTACGAGCCGATCAGCGTCAAAATCGGCTCACTGTCGGCTGAATTGCAGCCTTATGGCTGGATGACCGGCGATCATATCTACGACGGGTCGGCGTTCTGGTTTATCTATTCCAGCGTCTATCGCCCGTTGCAGGCAACGATGTTCGCCATGCTGGCGTTCTACGTGGCGTCGGCGGCGTTCCGTGCATTCCGGGCGCGCAACGCCGAGTCAGTGATGCTGCTGGGCACGGCGTTCATCATTCTGCTGGGGCGGACGGCTGCCGGCGCGGCCATCACGTATCCCCTGCCGAAGACAGGTTTCCTGTCGTTTTTCCGCATCGAGAATCTGGCGGACTGGATCATGCTCACATTCAACACGGCCGGCAACCGCGCGATCATGATCGGGATTGCGCTGGGCATCGTGGCGACATCGCTGAAGGTGCTACTGGGAATCGACCGGTCATATCTTGGCTCAGACAAGGGGTAAGCCGTGGCCTCGTTGGTTCAACACCTGATTAGCCTGGATCGCCGCTGGGTTTTCCTGCTGATGGGAATCGCCGTCATCATCCCGGTGCTGTTCCCGATGCAGTCATGGCAGATTCCATCGCTGCTGGTGCAGGATGCCTTTGATGCGGTGGAAGAGCTTCCATCGGGATCGAAGATTCTGCTGGCTTTCGACTATGACCCGGGCAGCGCCCCGGAGTTGCAGCCGATGGCCACATCGTTCACCTGGCACTGTGCCCAGAAGGGCCACAAGATGTACTTCATGGCGCTGTGGCCGCTGGGGGTGAACATGGTGCAGGACACCGTCAGCCAGGTGCTTCACAAGGATTTCCCCGACCTGGTTGAGGGCGAAGATTACGTCAATCTCACGTTCCGCACCGGAAACGAAGGGGTCATCAAGGTCATCGTCACGAACCTGAAGAACCTCTTCAACACCGACCGGCGCGGCAAGAGCCTCAACGATATCCCCATGACGAAGAAGATCACCAGCGTCCAGGACATGGACCTGATCATCAGCGTCAGCGCCGGCTACCCCGGCACCAAGGAGTGGGTCCAATACGCCGGCACGCCCTACAACATCGACGTGATCGGCGGTTGCACGGGAGTGCAGGCTCCGCTGCTATATCCGTACTACCCGGGACAGATGAAAGGCCTTTTGGGGGCGATCAAAAGTGCCGCCGAATACGAGTTTCTTCTCGGCAAGAAGTACCCCGAGTACACGTACGGGCCGACGTACAGCACGACGGCGGCGGACAAGCTCAAGCCGCGCATCGAGTTCACGCAGGGCATAAATCGCATGGGCCCACAGCTCATCGCCCACTGCCTGATTCTCGTGCTGATCATTGTCGGCAACATCATCCTGGCCATGCAACGCAGCGCACGCGAGGTTCAATAACATGGGACGCAAGATCGGCGTTTTCATTATCGCAGCCGGTGTGATCCTGATCCTGGTCAGGGCCCTGTTGGGCGGCATGGGCACTGGCCAGTACGAGGTCATCGGTGAGGGCAAGACCATCAAGCGCACCACCGTTACGACCGGCGACCTGGAGCAGCGGCGTACACAGATCATGCACGATGAGTCGCTCACTGACGCCGACAGGCAGACGCAGCTTGCCGAGCTGGAGAAGAACGTCCAGTTCAGCCCGGTCCGCACGATCGGCGTCTGGCTGGCGGCGTTCTTCACGCTGTGCATCCTCTCCTTCCTGTACAAGGACAGTCCCTTCTACCGCCTGGCCGAGAGTATCTTTGTCGGGGCGTCGGCGGCGTACTGGATGGTCGTCACCTTCTGGAACATGGCGGTGCCGATCGGCATCGGGCGCTTGTTCCCGCGATTCGTGAAATTCAACCTCGCCCCCGGACATCCACTCGATGAGTGGGTCGAGAAGCTGGCGGCGGAAAACTGGTTGAGCCAGTGGGGAATAGTGGACTACGGCGCGGCGGTGGGTCAGGGACTCAATGCCCCGTGGTATCTGCTGATGAACTGGTGGTATTGGATTCCAATGGTGCTGGGTGTCATGCTGCTTTGGCGGCTGGCCCCGTCGGGGCAGTGGATCTCGCGCTGGCCGCTGGCGTTCGTGATCGGTGGCACCGCCGGCCTCCGCATGGTGGCGTACCTCCAGGCGGACTTTGTAGCGCAGATTAGCGCCGCGACCGCACCCTTGGTCGTCACGCGGGATGGCATTGATGCCGGGCAACCCTATGATTTCGGATTGGCGTTTTACTTCTCGCTGAAGAACGTCGTGTTGCTGCTCGGGCTCTTCGCGACACTGGTGTATTTCTTCTTCTCACTGGAGCACAAAGGGGTGGTCGGGAGGATCTCGCGCATAGGCGTCTGGGTATTGATGGTCACGTTCGGCGCCGGCTTCGGTTTCACGGTCATGGGCCGTATCGCGCTGCTCGTGGGACGTTTCGAGTTCCTCGTGCGGGATTGGATAAACTACCAGCCGATCTGACAAGCGCATGCCGCCGGGCACACCGCTGGTCAGCGCCAGCCGTGTGCCCGGGACGGCATGCCACTGGCCAAACGGGTCCCCATACCGTGAGACTCCAGGGCGTACCACGGCGCCGGGTCGGTTTGACAGGGTCGGCCCCCGATTTATAATCCGCAACGGTTATCAGCATGCACTCGGCGGCGCGTTGCCCTCCCAACCACAGCGCCGCGTGGAGGTGGCTAATGGGTGTTTTGACGCGCGTCGTTCGTCCCCTGAGCTCAGTCCTGGTCATATCGGCAATCGCGATGGCAGCCACTCCGGCAGTGGCCCAGACGCAGACCGACGAATTCGTGACCGGGCGTGCGGCTCAGGCGTGGGAGCGCTGGCAAGCCGCGCTCAAGGCAGTGCTGGCCCAGGACCAGGAACCTGTTGAAGCCGCATTTGGCGAACTCCTGGAGACGGATCCTTCGCCACTGCGCATGGCGCTGCTCGAAGAACACACCACTCAGCGCGCGGCAAGCGGTGGGGCGGTGCTGCTGCTCGAACAGGATTACGACCAGGAAGAGCTGGGTGAAAACGCGGGCCGGGTCGTCGAGTTGCTGCGCGCCGGGCGCGAACAGATGAACCAGGCCGACGACGGCTGGTACTTCGCGTCAATCGGACGGTTCGATGTTGCGGCCGCGAACTTCCGCGAGCTGTTCAAAAGCGAGGTTGATCCGGTCGCATTGCTGGAATTCGCCGATCGCCTGCCGCGGCGACACGCCATCCTGGTGCAGCTCGCCGGTCATCCCGTCATGGGCGAACCGGTGCGCAACGTGCTGGCGGCACTGCGCGAGGGGGAGCGCATTGTCAAATCCGACCCGGTGCGCATCAAACGCAATATCGAGCGCCTCGGCGGGCCGCCGCGCGCCTTCGAGAACGGCGTTGCCCTGCTGAAGGACTCTGGTGAGTACGCCCCACCGTTTTTGATTGAAGCCCTGCGTGACCCGGATCGGCAGGAGTTGCTTTTGCCGATCTTGCGCTGCCTGCCGCAGATTGATCGCCCGGCGTTGAATCCGCTGGTGGCGGCGCTCGAGCTGGATGATGACACGGTCAAGCTGTACATCATCAAGGCTCTGGGGCAAATCGGCTACATTCAGGCGGCACCGTATTTGCTGCAACTGCTTGCCGAGGATGAGACCGCCCCCCAGGTGCGCACCGCGGCGCGCGCAGCGCTTGACGAGCTCGCGGTGAGCGGTACCCAGGGTGACGCGGTCAAGGACGCCGCCGATGCGATGCTGGGTCTGGCGGAAATGTACTACGACGACCATCGCACGGTGGCCGCCGACCCGCTGTTGGAGTGGGCCAACGTGTGGTATTGGCGTGACGACATTCTCCAGAATGTCGAAGTGCCGACGGATATCTTCAACGAAGTGATGGCCATGCGGCTGTGCGAAAAGGCACTGCTGCTCAATCCGGACCATACAGAGGCCCTGTCGCTCTGGCTGGCGGCTAATTTGCGGCGCGAAGCACAACTGGGTGACCGGACCGACAACACACGCCCTGATGTGTTCCCCACGGGAGTCTACTTCGCCCAGTCCGCCGGCGCTGAGTATTGCCAGCGCGCCTTGGCGCGTGCGCTGAAGGACGGCGACCCCGCAGTGGCACTCGGCGCAATTGCGGCCCTGCGCAAGACGGCCGGACCGGCGAGCCTGTTCAGCGGCGAACACGCCGCACCACCGTTGGCTCAGGCACTGTCGTTCCCCAACCGAATGGTACGCATTCAGGCGGCGCTGGCGTTGGGTTTCGCTCAGCCGGCGGAGATATTCAAGGACTACCAGAACCTGATGCCGGTGTTGGGAGAAACGCTGAACCTGCACGCGGGCATGCGCGACGCCCTGATCGTGGACCCGGACAGCGGTTCAGCGAATGTGATTGCGGGGGCGTTGCGCGACGAGGGTTACGCGGTGATCGTCACAAACGAGCTGCTGTCCGGTTTGCAGCAGGCCCGTGAACAGACGCCGGGCATCGACGTCATTTTCCTGGCGTCAGATGTGTCGAATCCCGACCTGGCCGGGGCACTCGAGTCTCTGCGTGGTGAATTCCGCTTCGCTGCGACGCCGGTGGTGATCATCACCAAGGAGGCCCAACAGGGGCGCGTGCGCGATCTGGTACGCGCTGATCATCGGCTGGGTGAGACTCATCCTGGCGACGAAGCCGAGGAGATCAACGAGGTCGTGGCGCAAGTGTCCGGCGCGGTCGGCGCGGAGTCGATCACGGCCGATCGCGGTGTGGCGCTGGCCAAGGAGGCGGTCGAAGTTCTGCGGCTGTTCGCGGCTGGCAACAACCCCCTGTTCTCGCCGGCGGAGTTGGAAGTCGCGCTGTTGAATGCGCTGTCCACCGAAGATGACGAGCTGCGCATCGCGGTCGCGAACGTACTGGCGCACATTCACTCAGGCGGTGCTCAGAATGCCGTTGCCTTGATCGCCCTCGATACGGAAACGGCCGAACCGATGCGTGTCGCCATGTTCGGCGCCTTGGCCGAGGCGGCGAAGCGAAACGGCGCGTTGCTCGATCCGGCGCACGTGGACGCGCTGATCAAGATCGCCGAAAGCGATGAGAATATGGTGATCCGGACGGCGGCCTCGCAGGCGCTCGGGGCGCTCAATCTGCCTGGGAACCCGGCCAGTCAGATCATCCGCAACACGTACGGCGGCTAGGAGCGACAGATGTTCTCATTGGTTCTGGCTGTGCTCTTTTCCACGACGGCGGCACCGACGGCGGATGACGCGCGCGTAGGCAGTGGTCCTGAACCGTCGCCGACACCAGTTGCCTGGGAATTCGAGTTCGAGTTCACGCATCCGCAGCGGATCGCCGTGCAGCTTCCCGGGCACACCAGCCCCACTGTGTATTGGTATATGGTCTACACCGTGACGAACCCCGGCCATCGCACGCAGCCGTTTTTCCCGTTGTTTCAGCTTGTGACTGAAGATCTGCGGGTGATCGACACGGATATGGGTATCAGTCCGCTGGTGTTTCAGGCGATCAAGGAACGCCACAGACTGACACACCGCTACCTGATGCACCCGACGAAGGTAATCGGCGATCTGAAAACCGGCGACGACCATGCGCGCCAGTCAGTTGCGATCTGGCGGGCCGGTGAGCTGAACGTCAACAGCTTCACGGTTTTCGTGGCCGGCCTGAGCGGCGAGACGCGGTTCATCGCCAATCCTGAGTATGACCCGGATCGTCCGCAGACAGCCACGGTGGTCGGCAAAGACGGTCGCGGGCGTGAAATTGATGTCAACCCGCAGCACTTCACGTTGCGTAAGACGCTGGAACTGTGTTATGCGCTTCCCGGGTCAGAGCGTGCCCGTGGGTCGGTAAAGCCGGTGTTCCTGACCCGCCGTTGGATCATGCGCTGATTGCGTTCCCCCGCGTCACTGTCCGATAACACGCCCGGTGTGTGCTTGCCAAAAGGGCATCCCGTCACTATCCTATAGGGCTCTGAATCGTGCGAGTAACTTCGACGGAAAGGTAGCTTAACGCCATGGCGCATAAGAAGGGACAAGGTTCAACACGCAACGGCCGCGACAGCAATGCGCAGTACCGTGGTGTGAAGCTCTATGCCGGGGAGCGGGCCAAGGTGGGCTCGATAATCATCAGGCAGTGCGGCACGCCATTCTTGCCGGGCCATAACGTTGCGCGTGCGAAGGACGATACGCTCTTCTCACTGATCGATGGAACGGTGCGTTTTCGCGGCCGCAAGGTGTTCGTCGACGCTGACGCTGACGCGGGCGTCAACTAGAGCAGTTGCCAACACCGCCGTCTCACGCGCATGGCAGTGTAGCGGCCTGCGCCTCGCAGGCCGTAGTCGTCAGGCGTCGAATCCGCACTGCTCAAGAGCAGTGGCACGCCAGAGCGCTTCCGAAAACACCCTAGTCGAACTTTGACGGCCAGTTGGTCTGCGCCACGTGTTCCAGCGCGCCGTGATCCGTCAGGTCGAATCGCAACGGCGTGACGGTGACCAAACGCTCGTGCAGGGCCGCATGGTCGCTGTCAGGACACTGGGCGGGGTCTGGGAATCTTCCGTCGAGCCAGAAGACTCGCTGGCCGTCGGCGCCTTGCTGCTTACGATAGTGCTCCTCCATGGGCACAATCGCCTGGGGGCAGCAACGAACGCCGCGCGGCATGCCGCGATCCAAGGCCGGGATGTTTATGTTCAAACACATCCCCGGCTCGGGGGCGCTCGCAATAATGCGCTCAACCAGTTGCCCGGCGATGCGCCCGGCGGCGGTGAAATCGAGCTCATCGGAAACCTGAAGCGAGATGGCAACCGATGGCACGCCGAAAAACGCGCCTTCGATCGCGCCGGCGACCGTGCCGCTGTATAGCACGTTGACGCCGGTGTTGGCGCCCGCGTTTATGCCGCTGAGCACGAGATCCGGCCGCCGGTCGAGCAACTCGATCATCGCAAGCTTGACGCAGTCGGCCGGGCTGCCATCAACGCTCCAGCCGTGGAAGATGTTGTTGACGTGTACACGGCTGACCGTCATGGGCGCTCGGACCGTGATGGCGTGCCCCATGGCCGACTGGGTTGTTTCGGGAGCCACCACGTCCACGTGCCCGAATTGCTCCACCGCCGTATAGAGAGCCGCGAGCCCGGGCGCGAGAATGCCGTCGTCGTTGACCAGTAGAATTCGCATGTGGGGAGTATAGCGGGGGTTTCGGGAATGAGGGATTCAGGGATTCAGGGATTCAGGGATTGAGGGTGGCGCGCGCTGGATCGCCGGTGCATAAGGTGTGAATAGCAGCTTTTTTTGAGAGCCCGCGCTTGCGCGACGGCATGTTGGTAATGCCGCTGCCGCCAGCGCTTAGTGTCGCGTGTCACCCGCCGCATGAATATTGACAGCCTGTCAACAGTCTCGCCCAGCCAGATTCGCTTTGCCTGAGGGCGATAACGCGGCTATGTTTATTTTACGGCGCCACGCGAGGTGAGGGCACGGTCGGAGGTAGTGTCTCGCGGTGGACAGGTGACCGTGCCGGGCCGAGCGACAACACCGAAACTGCTGGGGGGCGTGCGAGTCGCGAACCTCGCGTCGCGTTTTTTGGCGCGGTCAAGTGCCGCCGTGGCGAATGCGAAGGGTGAGTTTTGCACGCGACCGGCGCCTCGTCGGTCGTGGAAGTGGCGCTGAGCGTCATGGCTTCCACGGCCCGCGAGTCGCCGGTCGTCGCCTTTGTCGTGCCGGCAATCCCAGTAACCGATGATTGCGACTTCCTACTTGCCCATCTTAATCGGCCGGCCGCGCTCGTCGTAATCGTTGAACTTGAAGATGTACTGCCACCACTTGTTCAATCGGCCATCCTGATTTTTGCCGGCGGCCTTGGGCACGTGCGAGAACCACCACTTCATGTAATTGCGGTGGTAATCGGGGCCGCCCCATGTTTCGCAGGAAACTTCGCGCGTCTGGCCGGTCAGTTTCGGGTAGCTCAGCCAATCGTCGGCACTGCTGGCAACCTTGCGCGGGTTGGCGTAATCGTAATCCTTCTGCCCGTTAGGCGGCCAGTGGCACGTCCCCACGGCCGCAACGCCGTTGGATTGGTCGTGGTTGGCGGCGAAGCGTGCCCAGTTGGATACCAGCTCGTCCGCTTTCCATCCGCCATACACGCGGCTCATGGTGCTCTCGGTTCGGTGACAGAGATCGTGCAGCATCTCGGCGACGCCACGCTCGTAATTGAAGCCCATGATGGCGAAGGCGCGTTTGCACTTGACCTGGTCAGCGCCGAAGACGCCGCCGTTGATGTAAAACGCGTTCTTGCCGGCCATGGCGGACTCGTAGTAGCCGAAGTAGGGGGCTCCGAACATCCAAACCTCGTCAATCTCGCCGGCTACGACGCGCGGCACAATGCCGAAGTCGGCCACGAAGTGGGGATAGTCGATGCCGTCGGGCTGGTGCCACTTCTCGCGCTTATGGAAGCAGTCGACATACTGCTGTGGCGAGTAGACGAAACCGTCTGTCTTCTTCTGAAACTCGCGCGCGACGATCCATTCGACAATCTCGTACTGGAGAATGCCGCCGCTCGCATCACAGAGGTCCTGCATGTATCCGGCGGCGAGCTTAAGCGGGTCGTTCCAGTGCCCGAGTTCGCGCACGGTGATCGGCTTGGCGTCGGTGTCATCAGGAGCGTGTATGGCGGCTGGAATAACGGGGTTGAACTCGATGGCGAGCACGCGGACGTGAATCACGTCGCCGTCTTGCGCGACTGACTTCGGGGCTTTGACAGTCGGCAACTGTGACTGCGGCAGGATTATGCGGTCTCGGGCGGCGGCCGCGGCTGAGGCGGCCAAGATGGTGGAGAGAGCAACGAGGCAGACGACCCTGTAACGGTTCATTTTCGATACTCCTTGCGAATTTGCGCAAAACACCTACTGCTGACCCCCACACGAGTATGCTAACCCGCCCGCGACGGGAGCACCAGTCAAGACCACGTATTCGGCCACCGGATGATCCAGCCGGCAGGAGGCCCGCGGCAACCATTCCGCGATACGGCATGTGCTGCGGGCATGGCGTTCGCATGTCTTGGATGGTGTGCTAGACTGCGCGGGTTCGGCATAGAAGCGAAGCGCGGGGGCCATTCGGGGCGTACCCGGACCACTGCCACGCGGGGCATCCGCCGAGCCGAGCCAGCTCACGGATGGAGGTATTCACCATGCCTGGCAATAGAGCAACAGCGTCTGTCCTGGTTGTGGTTGCGTGTGCACTGGTTGCCGTGCTCGGATGCTGGCCGGGCTCGTCCGAACCGGCGCCGAACACGGCGGGCGACACTTTGACACCCGGTGGCGCCGAACCCGCATCCACTGCCGATGGAGCTGCGGCAACTGACGGTGGAGCGTCGGCCCCCCCGGATGACGATGGCACACCCAATGATGGAGCGTCGCCCGCGGCCGGTGGCGATGGAGAGTCCACTCCGCCTGGTGACGATGAAACGCCATCTGATGACGCAACGCCCGCGACCGGTGACGATGGAGAGCCAACACCCTCGGGCGACGGCGAGACGCCAGACGATGGAGCAACACCCGCGACCGGTGACGATGGAGAGTCCACACCGCCGAACGACGATGAAACGCCATCTGATGATGCAACGCCCGCGACCGGTGACGCGGGCTTCGTGGCCGATCACGACGCGACCGCCGCTTTCGCGAGCATTCCGGCGACCTTCATCGACTCCGCCAGAGCCAACTTTCGGATTTTCTACGGCCACACATCTCATGGAAGCCAGATTCTGGCCGGCATGGATATGCTGGCGTCTGGTGACGGTAGATTCGCGTACGCGCTGGGGGCGGGTGGGTTTATCGAAGAAGACGGCGGCGTCGACCTGGGGCACGAAGGGGATCTGGGTTGGGTGGATATCACGCGCGAGCGCTTGAGTGAGCCCCAGCATGGCATCAACGTGGTCATGTGGTCATGGTGTGGCGGGGTCAGCGATAACACCGCCGCGGGAATCAACGCCTACCTGGGTGCGATGGAGCAATTGGAACAGGACTACGCCGGCGTCACGTTTGTCTACATGACCGGGCACCTGGACGGCAGCGGCGAGGGTGGCAATCTGCGCGCGCGAAACAACCAGATTCGCGACTACTGCACGGCCCACGGCAAGATCCTGTTCGACTTCGCGGACATCGAGAGCTATGACCCGGACGGCACTTACTACCCGGACGCCAGCGATTGGTGCGAATGGTGTGAGACGTGGTGTGCGACACACGGCTGCGAAAATCACGGCTGCGTCGACGACGAGGACTGCCAGCATTCGGTGTGCTTCAATTGCTACCGCAAGGGGCAGGCCTTCTGGTGGATGATGGCGCGGATTGCCGGCTGGTCGGGCTGACGGTCCGAGACTCAGTTGTGACCAACGGCGAGGCTACGGCTTTCGCGCAATGCAGGCCACGTATTCGTGGCTGACCTCGTATTCCGATCCCGGACGATGGCGCGCGGCAAGCAGGTCGATGAAGTCGCGGGTCAAGGCGGCACGTCGGTTCGGATCAAGGGCGTCGTGGAACGCCGTCCCCGCCCCCGACTTCAGCAGATGCTCGAAGACGTCTTCGGGTGCGGCGTAGCGAAACACGGCCGCGCCTTCCCAGGCCTGTTCGACATCGAGAGCAGCCTCGGCGATTTCTTCCTGAATATGTGCCAAATCATGCGGGAAATCGAACGCCACCCGTTTTTGCAGTGCTGACGGATCGCGGGCGATAAGTTCGGCGAATATCTCCAGAGGTTCGCGTGGCGAGTCTTCCTTGTGGACGACGAATGCCAGGCGGCCACCAGCGGCCAGCGCGCGCCCGGCCGCCATAAAGAACGGCTTGAGCGGGATATATCCCAGCACCCAACTCGAAAACACGACGTCGAAGGTCCCGGCGGAGTTCAGGATTTCGAGTGCGTCACCGACCATGAACTCCACGTTCCCCGCGCCAGCGGCGCGCAGGCGATCGCGCGCCTGTTGAAGCATGCCCTCGGAAAGGTCCGCGGCGAGAATGCTGCCGGCACGCTGGGCCAGCAGGGCGGTCGCGTAACCAGTGCCACAACCGGCCTCGAAAACACGCTGCGCGCCGCCCAATTGCAGGCGGCGCGCCAGTTCCTCGATGGGACGGGCGGCCTCGGTGAGCCAGTAGGCGTCGTAGTCGTCGTGGACGCGATCATAGGCGGACCTCAGCTCGGCGCCGCCAACCTCGTCGCGTGCCCGGGACAACACTTCGAAGAAGCGGGGCACGTCGTGCGTCCGCGGCAGGTGCCGATCGCAGAGCTGTTGTGAGGTTTCCAGGGGTGTCGGCACGTCGTGATCAGCGACGTGCGGCGCCAGGACGCAGCCGACACAGCCGACGCGCGGACGTTGAAAGCTGCGGCCCATGCGCCCGAGGATCTCGGTCACCGGCTTGTCGGTGACGTTTCCGAAGGATAGCGGTACCAATTGGCACGGGCACATCTCGCCACTGCCGTCTATGTACACGTGCGTCAGGCCGGCGCCGCAGCCAAACGCCTCGGCTGACTCCAGGTAGGCGTACGACGAGAGAATCGGCAGGTCGTCGTCACCGGCCACCTGCTCCTGGTACGCGAGCAGACGTTCACGCTCCGCGCCGGTGAGCAGGACGTCCGCCTGGCCGGCCAGCTTGCCGGTAGCGCTCGGCTCGAGCAAATGCACCTCGAGCGCCCCGGCATCGGCGGCGAAACGCATGAACGACATGAACCGCTCGGGCCGCAGAAACTCGCGCGTGGCGACAGAAACGACGTACGGATAGAGCCCCTCTTCGCGCGCGGTGCGGAGGGCATCAAGCGCGATGTCAAATGCCCCGTTGCGCCCGCGCAGGCGATCATGCTCATCTCTATCGCTGGAATCGAGACTTATTCCAATGCCGAAAACGCCAATGGCGCGCAGGTTTCTCGCGCGCTGGCGTGTCAGGCCCGCCCCGGTTGTCCCGATGATCAGACACGAGCGTTCATCGAACAACCCGGCAATCTCCTCCAGGTCGGTTCGCAGCAGCGGTTCGCCGCCCGTCAGCGTTACCATCACGGCGCGCATGTCCTGTAGCTCGGCGATCAACGGCCTGATGCGCCCGATCGGGAGATCCACCTGGCAGCGCCCGGCGTTGTAGCAGTGCCAGCAGTCAAATGGACAGCGATTGGTGACCGCCCAGGTCACCGAGTAAAGCCGGCGTTGAGCGGCATCGCCGAGCTGGCCAAAGCCATCAACCAGGCTGTCGAACGCGCGGCTGGGGTAGGGCGGGAAATGTGTGTTTACCACCACCTGCTCGCCGAAGCGCACAATCTTCTCGTGGGCGAAGTACTGCTTGAAGAAGGCGGCCACTTCCGGATGCAGCTTGGTGAAGGGGGGGCGCTTGGCGATCTCGACAAAAAACTGGCTGCCCCGCATGATCGGTCTCCGCTACCATGTCAGGCTCGAACATCGTGCCGCCTCAACAGCGGCCGGGAAATGACACCTGACGCAACTGGATCAATCCGATGACTCCGCGCGAACGAGTGATGAAAACACTGGCCTTTGAGATCCCCGATCGACTGCCGAAGGACCTGGGAGGCATGGCGTCGACGGGGATCAGTGCATTTGCCTACCCGCGGCTGGTCGAGGCGCTCGACCTGCCGGCACGACTGCCGCGCGTTCACGATACGGCGCAGATGCTCGCATTGCCAGACCTCGACGTGCTCGATGCGCTCGGCTGCGACGTGGTGGCCGTGCATTACGGCGTCACCAACGCGCTGGAGGAATCGGAGAAATGGCACGAGTATGACTTCGACGGTCGGCTGCCCGCGCGCGTGCAGAATCCGTCCGACTTCCGCACGCTTGACGACGGCACGATCGTGCAGCCAAAACAGAACTTCAGAATGCCGCCGTCGTCTTACGTTTTCGACGCCGCTCATGGCGGTCAGCCCATCACTTGGGACGCTTTGCCGATGGACCCGCTCGACCAGGTGCGCCGCGAGCTTGAGGAGGCCTTGCTGCGTGATGAGCAGATCGCGGAGATCGTAGACCACTGCCGGCGCGCGCGCGAGGCAACGGACCGGGCCATTCTCTACGCCGGTCCGATAAACGTGGTAATCGGCATCGGCGGACGCAGCGGCATCGGAATCCACCCCGTCCTGTGTCTGGCCGAGCCCGCCTATGTTGCGGATCTGCACGAACTCACCACCGAATACGCGCTGAAAAACATCCATGCGGTGCTGCCGGAGATCAGCCCGTATATCGACATCCTCATGATGGCCGCCGACGACTGGGGCACGCAAAACTCGCTGATTGCGTCGCCCAAGATCTTCCGGAGTCTGTATCAGCCATATCTGCGACGGATGAACGACACCTGCCACGCGCTGGCGCCCGAAGTGCGGCTGTTTCTGCATTCCTGCGGAGCCATATACGATCTGATCGACGACATGATCGAGTGCGGATTCGACATTCTGAACCCGGTCCAGTGGCCGGCGGGAGGGCACTCATTCGCCGAGTGGAAAGACAAGACGCACGGCCGGATTGCGCTGTGGGGCGGCGGAGTCAACTCACAAGAGACGCTGCCGCACGGATCGGTGCGAGATGTTGAGGACGAGGTGGCGCGCGTGGTCCGGTGCCTGGGCGCTGGCGGCGGATACGTCTTCAACAGCATTCACAATCTGCTGGCGGAAACGGCGCCAGACAAGATCATCGCGATGTACCAGGCCGCCGCGCGGGTCTGAGCGGGCGTCAATTCTCGGTTCGGTCCGGCTCGGCGAACGGCATCGTCAGGAAGTACACGCCCTCTTCCAGGCGGCTCTCGATCGACAACCCGGAGTTATGGAAGACGCGCAGCATGGCGTGGTTGTCGGCCAGGACTTCCGCGACAAATCCGTGGATACCCTTGGTGCGCGCGAGTTGGATCAACGTAGCGAGCATTTGTGTCCCGAGTCCGCGGCTCTGCCAGTCGTCGCGCACCATGAACGCCGCCTCGGCCATGTTCGTCTGCGGGTCGAGGTTGTAGCGACCAAGCGCAATGATGTTGTCATCCTCAGACTTGCCGGTCGCGGCCACCAGCACCATGTCGCGTTCGTAGTCGACGCGCATGAACTCCTGCAAGCGCTCGTGCGGCATCGACTTGATCTGCCGGAAGAAACGCTGGTAGACGGCCGTCTCCGAAAGCTTGTAGAACAGGTCGCGCAGGCGCGCCTCGTCGGTGAGACGCAGGGGGCGCAGGAAGGCGCGCATGCCGTCCTTGAGCTCCAGCCAACGCTCCAGCTCCTCCGGGTAAACCGGCGTCGAGACGGGCAGCTCGATCTGATCCGCATAGACCAGGTTGCGTTGCTTGGCTTCGGAGAACAACCACGGGCGGAACTTGGGATGGGCGATCTGAATTAGCGACAAGGCCCGTTCGCGGATGGTCTTGCCGTGCAGGTAGGCGGCCCCGTATTCGGTGGCGACATACTGCACGTCGCCGCGGGATGTGACCACGCCGGCACCGGGTTTGAGCGTGGGAACGATGCGCGAGATGCTCTCATTCTTGGCGGTGGACGGCAGGGCGATGATCGCTTTCCCGCCGTTGGAGCGCGAGGCGCCGCGGACGAAATCGACCTGTCCACCGATGCCGCTGTAGAACATCTCGCCGAGCGAATCGGCACAAACCTGCCCTGTCAGATCCACCTCGATCGCCGAGTTGATCGAGATCATCTTGTCGTTGCGGGCGACGTTGAACGGGTCGTTGGTGTACTCGGTGGGATAAAACGCGATCAGCGGGTTGTTGTCGATGAAGTCGTACAGCTTGCGTGAGCCGAGCACGAAACTGGCGATCATCTTGCCGCGATGGAAGGTCTTGCGCTTGTTGGTGATAACACCCTTCTCGACCAGCGCGATGACGCCGTCGGAGAACATCTCGGTGTGAACACCTAGATCGCGCCGATCGCCGAGGAAGTGCAACACCGCATCGGGAATGGTGCCGATGCCGAGTTGCAGCGTGGCGCCGTCTTCAACCAGATCCGCGATGTGCCGGGCAATGCGGCGCGACAACTCGTCGGGCGCGCCTTGCGGAGCCTCCAGAATCGGAGTGTCGCACGGCACCAGTGCGTTGATGTCCCGCACGTTGATGAAGCAGTCACCCAGGGCGCGCGGGGTGTTCGAATTCACTTCGGCGACCACGCAGCGGGCGTTCTCGGCGGCCGCTTTTACGATATCCGTCGAAACGCCGTACGAGCAATAGCCATGCTCATCGGGTTCACTGACCTGGATCAGCGCAACGTCCAACACGATGCGTCCGGTGTGGAACAGGCGCGGGATTTCCGACAGGAAAATGGGCGTGTAGTCGGCCCGGCCCTGGCGGACGGCTTCGCGCACATTGGCGCCAATGAAGAACGCGTTGTGGCGAAATCGCTGGCCGAACTTCGGCTGGGCATACGGGGCAACGCCCAGCGTCATGATGTGGACGATCTCGGTGTCGTCGAGCTTGTCATGCGCGGCGAGTGCGTCCGTCAGCGATTGCGGCTCGCCCGCCCCGGAGCCCACGAATACTCGTTGCCCGTGGTGTATCCGATGAACAGCCTGCGTCGCGGTCTCAATCTTGTCGGCGTAACGCTCGCGCCAATCCCCGGCACTGCTCTTGCTCATAACCGTCACTTTCCCGTATAGCAGTTTTTGCGCGCGCTCTGCGCACGTGCGCAGCGACATATTACGCGCACACACAACGCCCGTCTCCCGGGCGCTGCGATAGTCCCGTGATTGTACCAGCGTTGCCCCGATGTCGCACGCGAGCGCCTCCGTCAATCGGCGGAGGCGTATGGCCGGCCAGGATGGGCGTACCACGTGCGTTCCGCTGGCATAGGGCGATCCGCGGTCATGGCGATGGGCTGGGGGGTGTAGCTCGATCAATTCGCCCAGTCCGGCAGGGTGCTTATATCGATCCCCAGCATTGGGCGGGCCAGCAGGTAGATCACCGCCGTAATCAGGACCACGCCGATGAGGTTCAGGATAACCCCGGTGCGCACCATGCGTCCCATCTCAACCTGGCCCGACCCGAACACGATCGCGTTGGGCGGCGTGGCAACCGGGAGCATGAACGCACAGGAGGCGGAGATTGTCGCCGGCAGCATTAGCAGCAGTGGGTTGAAGCCGAGCACACCCGCAACGCTGGCGACGATCGGGAGCATGACTTCGGTCGTCGCCGTATTGCTGGTGATCTCGGTGAGAAACGTCATCAGCAGGCAGGTGCAAATCACCAGCGACAGAGGGTTTTGTATGCCGAGGCCGGCGAAAGCGTGGCCGCACCAGAGACTCAGGCCACTGCCGCGCAGGCCAGCGGCGATGGCAAAGCCGCCGCCGAAGAGCAGCAGAATCCCCCAGGGTAAACGCCGTGTCGTCTCCCAGTTCATCAGGAACTGGCGGCGGCCGGACTCGTCGCGACCCGCGGGAATCGCGAAGAGCGCCACGGCCATCAGCAGTGCAACGGTGGCATCGTTGACAAAGCGCGCGTGAAAACGCGCGGGGCTTCCATCGGTGGGTGTGAGCCAAGTCTCCAGGAGGGCCGACCAACCGTAGTTAAAGTCGCTGCTGATCGGGATGCTGCGCGTCATCCACAGCAGGGCGGTCGCGGAGAAAACGATCAGCATGCTGATCTCGGGGCCGCGCAGCGGGCCCAGCCGGGCCAATTCCTTTCGTACAACGTTCCGGCCGGCGGATGACCCTGTGGCGCTGACCCGGCATGTAACCCGGACGAGCACAAACCATACCAACGGCAGAAACACGCAGACAAGCGGGATAAACAGCATCAGCCACTGACCGAAGCTGATCTCCGGGGCCTCGGGGTACAGCCGTGCGAACTGGCCGCGAAACGAGATGTTTGGAGGAGTACCGATGGGGGTGGCGATGCCGCCCACACTCGCCGCGTAGGCAACGCCGAGCATCAGGGCGGCGGCGAAGTTACCCGACCCCGCCGATTGCCGGTCCGCATCCAGAGCCGGTAGCGCGGCGACGACGGCCAGCCCGATGGGCAGCATCATCATCGTGGTCGCGGTGTTGCTGATCCACATACTGAGGAACGCGCTGGCGATCATGAAGCCCAGCACGATCGTCGCCTGGCCGGTGCCGACAATGCGCACGATGTGCAGTGCGATGCGCCGGTGCAGCCCCCAACGTTCCACGCCGAGCGCGATCATGAAACCGCCCATGAACAGGAACACGTTCGGGTCGGCATAGGGCACGGCGGCCTGCCGGATCGGCAGCACGCCGACCAGTGGAAACAGCAGCAGCGGCAGCAGCGACGTCGCCGGAATCGGGATTGCGACCGTGATCCACCAGCAGGCGGTCAGCGCGGCGACGGCGGCGGCCCCCATCATGATGCGCGCCCGGCCAGTTACCGCGCGTTCCTCGGCGTCGCGATACGCAGTCGAGTCGACCGGGGCATCGGGCTGCCCGAGCGTTGCCAGGATGGCGGCGGTGTCTGCCGGCAACCGGTCGGCGTAGTGCTCTCTGGCCGCGTCGCGCATACTGGCCGGCGGCGGTGCCAGCAGTAGCCCCGCAAACAACGCCAAGCCGAGCCAGAAGCCCACGCGTTGCACAACGGTGTTCTGTGCGTTGTCATGCGAACTGGTTGACACGCCGATCTCCCCAGGTTGGACGTAGCTTAGCCGGATCGGTGGCGCAGAGACAAGCGACTGGTCACCTGGCGATGGCTGACTGCGGCCGACTGCCAGGCGTATGATCTGTGGCTGTCGACTGTGATATTCGTCGGAGAAGTGGCTTGACACGTGATGCGGCACAGATGGCACGGCGGGTAACGCGAGTCGTCTCGCTCAAGGCTCTGAGCTGTGTCGCGGTGTGGGGGGCTTCGTTCGTTGCAACCCGGATCGCGCTAGAGACAGTCACGCCGGTCGGGTTGGTCGCGCTGCGTTTTTCGATGGGAACAGCGTTACTGGCGATCCTGATTAAGCTGCGCGGCGGGTCGATGCTGCCGCAAAGCCGGGACATGCCGGTGTGCGCAGCACTCGGCGGTGTGCTGGCGTTACATCTGCTGATGCAGTCGATGGGGCTGCAATACACGTCGGCGATCAACACCGGGTGGATCATCGGATTCATTCCCGTGTGCATCGCCGTCGGCGCGCAGATGCTCCGGCAACAGCGCCTCACGCCCACGGGCTGGGCGGGCGTGCTGGTGGGCATGGGCGGCGTACTCCTGGTCACGCTACGCGCGGCGCCCGAGTTTGAAAGAGCGCGGTGGGGGGACCTGCTCCAGGTCGCCTCGTGTCTGACCTGGACGGTTTACACACTGGCCGGTGCGCGGGCGATCGCGCGAAGCGGGGCGTTGCGCGTGACGGCACTGGCCATGGGCGTGGCGGCTGTGATTTGCGCGCTTGCCACCACCGCCACCGGTGTGCTCCGCGGTCCGCTCACTGTATCCGGCGTATTGGCGGTTATGTTCCTCGGGCTCATTTGCAGCGGGCTGGCGTACGCGCTCTGGTTCTCGGCGACACGCGAGCACGGCCCGTCGCGCGTTGCGGCCTTTCTGTATATCGAACCATTCGTCACGTTGCTGGCCGCGGCGGTCATTTTGCGCGAACCGATTATGCCCAACGCGCTCGCCGGCGGGGTGGTCGTTTTGGGCGGGGTGTGGCTGGTGGCGCGCGGATCAGGCCGGCCGGAGAATTGACGGACGGCTGAGCGATTGACCGGCGTCCGTCCCCCCACGGCAAGCCATGGGGCACCCGCGCAATCCGTGGGATACCCGCGCCCGCCGTACGTGTGCGCCGGCATTTGTTACGGCACCGGGCCGCGGTTATGATCGCCGACTCAATCGAAGGAGGCATCATATGCTTGAGCAAATCGAGAAGCGTTTCGCGGAGGTTACGCCCAAAGCCGATTTCTGCTCGCTGCGATTCGTGCATGAACGCCAGGAGCAGATCGAGGTCCGGCAGGGCGTGTTGCAACCGGTGGCAACCACCGACGACTGCGGCGCGATGGTGACGGTCATCGATCGCGGCGGTCTGGGATATGCCGCTACCAGCGATCTGACTACGGGCGGACTCAAACGCGCCGTTGCCGCGGCACATGACTGGGCTCGTCAAACGGCCGGCAAGTGCGTGGTCGATCTCTCGCGCGTGAGCATGGCGGCCCCGCAGGGCGAGTTTGAAACGCCGGCGCAGAAGCCGTGGAATTCGCTGACGCTCGCCGAGAAGGTCGATCTGCTCAAGCGCGAGTGTGAGCGTCTCAAGACCGATGATCGCATCGCCGATTGGTCGGCCGGGTTATGGTATGGCGAGACGGAGAGCCTGTATCTGACATCCACCGGCGGTCGCGTACACCAGGTGCAGCGCTGGCAGGCCCCGCAAATGAACGTGACGGCTTTTGCGGATGGTGAGAGCCAGTCGCGCACGTTGGGCGGCATGGCCCCGTGCGGGCAGGGCGGCCTGGAGCACCTCGATAAGATCGGCTTCTTAACCGTTGCGCCGCAGCTTGCCGAGCAGGCACTGCAACTGCTGACCGCGCCCAATTGCCCGTCGGGCCAGATGGATCTGATGCTGGCGCCCGACCAGATGTATCTCCAGATCCACGAGTCCATCGGACACCCGCTCGAGCTCGATCGGATTCTGGGCGATGAACGCAATTACGCCGGTACGAGTTTCGTCACACCCGACATGGTCGGCTCGTACCAGTATGGATCAAAGCTGCTCAACATCACGTTTGACCCGACTGTTGCCGGTGAGATGGCGAGCTATGCGTTTGACGATGACGGCACGCCGGCCAAGCGTGAGTACATCATCAAGGATGGCATTCTCCTGCGTACGCTGGGCGGCGCCATCTCTCAGGCACGCAGCGGCGTTCCCGGGGTGGCCAACTCGCGGGCCTGTTCGTGGAATCGACCGCCGATCGATCGCATGGCGAATCTGAACCTCGAACCGGCTGACTCCACATCCGAGGAGATGATCGCCGCGATCGAAAACGGCGTGTACATGGAGACGAACAACTCGTGGTCGATCGATGATTCACGGAACAAGTTTCAGTTCGGCTGTGAATGGGGGCAGTTAATCAAGAATGGAAAGCTGGATGGTGTCGTGAAGAACCCGAACTACCGCGGCATCTCCGCAACTTTCTGGCGCAACCTGAAGATGGTCGGCAACCGCGCCGAGTTTGAGTTGATGGGAACGCCTTATTGCGGGAAAGGTGAGCCCAACCAGGCTGTTCGCGTGGGGCACGCGTCGCCGCCGTGTGTGTTTGCGGACGTCGCCGTATTCGGAGGTGAATCGTGATGCAGGATTACTTCAACCAGATCGCCGATTATCTGCGTGACCAGCTACACGGCAGCGAGATTTATACGTGCGCATTCTCCGGCGAAGCGTCGGACTTTGTTCGGTTCAACAAGAACCAGGTGCGTCAGGCCGGCAATGTCGTGCAGCGCAAGATCACGGTTGACCTGATTGACGGACAACGGCATGCGGCCGGCGACTTGACGCTGGCGGGCGATCTCGAGCTTGACCGGCCGCGCATCGCCGCGCTGGTCAAGGATCTGCGTGACAAGCGCGGCCAACTGGCGGATGACCCGCACCTGCTGTACGCGACCGAGGTGCAGTCGACCGAGCGGATCGCCGAAAACAAGCTGCCGCCGGCAGAGGACGCGGTTAACGCGATTCAGCAGGCCGGCAGCGGACGCGACCTTGTTGGTATTTATGCGGGCGGCGGCATCCACTCGGGCTTTGCCAATTCGCTGGGCCAACGCAACTGGCAGACTACTCACAGCTTCAACTTTGATTGGAGTTTTTACAAACAGGCCGACAAGGCCGTGAAAACCGCCTATGCCGGCTTCGAGTGGCAACCGGCGGAGTTTGACCGCAAGGTAAACGGCGCCAAACAGCAACTTGGCGTGCTTGACCACGCGGCCGAGACGATCAAACCCGGGCGCTATCGCGTCTACCTGACGCCGACGGCGCTGGCCGAGCTGGTCAGCCTGCTGGCGTGGGCCGGCTTCGGATTAAAGATGCACCGCACCAAGCAGACCACGCTGATCAAGATGATCGAGGCCGACGCGCGTTTGCACCCGTCGGTGACGCTGGCGGAAAACACGCGGGGCGGCGTCGCGCCGAACTTCCAGGACGCCGGCTTCCTCAGGCCCGACCAGGTCACGCTGATCGAGCGCGGCGCCTATCGCGACTGTCTGGTGTCGCCACGCTCGGCCAAAGAGTACGGCGTTCAGACCAACGGCGCGTCGGCCTGGGAAATGCCGGAGTCAGTGGACCTCGCGGCCGGTGACCTGCCGGTCGATGACGTGTTGTCCAAGCTCGGCACCGGGGTGTATGTCAGCAACCTGTGGTATCTGAACTACTCCGACCGCAATGCCTGTCGCACCACCGGGATGACGCGTTTCGCCACGTTCTGGGTTGAGAACGGCGTGATCAAGGGGCCGCTTAACGTGATGCGTTTTGACGAGACGATCTACCGCGCGCTGGGCGAAAACTTGCAGGCGCTGACCGCGGAGCGCGAGTTCCTTCTTGACGCGGAGACCTACTTCGCGCGCTCGACGGCCAGCTCGCGGTTACCCGGTGCGTTGATCGAGGATTTCACGTTTACGTTGTAGGTGGCGGGTTGGCCTTGTAGAGAGACAATCAGTCCCCCACGGCAAGCCATGGGGCACCCTGGCAGGCCATGGGGCACCTGAGCGCGTACATCATTGTAGCGGCCTGCGCCTCGCAGGCCGTCGATGTGAAACAACGTTTCCGGCGGCCGGCGGCCGGCGAGGCGCCGGCCGTTACACTCCCTGGCGGGCCGCGGCGCGAGACGCGGACCCCCTCGGCCTGAAACCGCACTAGTCCGTCGCTACGCGCGCCAGCCTGGCGTTGCCGGTTTCGAGCTTCTCATACGCCGGGTCCTGCACCCAGGTCGTGCGCATCTCGTAGTAGAAGTCTACGTGGTCTTCATCAATCCACGAGAAGGACAGGACAAAGGGCCCGGTCCAACTGTTGCCGTCGTCGTGAGTGCAGGTGAGATTTCCGACCAGTCGCACTTCATTGGCAACAATGCTCAGCGAGGAGTATTCAAAATCGGTGGTGGGCAAGCCGCACGTGCCGGGGACCGATACGATCCGCCGCGGACCAACCTCGTATCCATTCACCAGGAAGCGCTCTTCAGCGGTGTGTTGCAGCTTATACTCAATCACGATCGGCTCTTCCGAGACCGTGCAGCGTGTGCGTGTGTCCATGAGCCGTTCGGTTCCGTTGGCGGTCCCCACAAACACGCCGTGGCTCACCGGCAGGCGCACCGACGAATCCCCCATGCTCGCGAGATCTGCGGTGTCAAGGACCGTGCCGGCGTCGTCGGAACCGGAGGTGTCGGCCGGACATCCGACCAGTAAACAGGCAATGACAGGGATCAGGCCGGCCATCACGGCGTGCTTGAAGATGGCGGTAGCGTGCATATCGTTCCCTCCCAGGGGCTGTCAGACCAACAAACGCCACGCCGTCGATCAAGACTCGCACATCGCCGGCACCAATGCTGCGCGACACAGCAGGTTGTGCGTTACCTCTTGTACTCACGTACCCGTCCAATGTCGCACAGACTTTGACTACACGCGTCTATGTTTTGTTCCCACAACAGCGGCACAGCGCGCAAATCCAGACACGCACTGTCGGCTTCAATCCCGTTCCAGCGTTTGCATCCACCCGTTAGCCCACGCACTCATTGAAACGCATCGTGGCGGCGCGATCAACTACAAAAGAGCGCCTCTAATGTAATGGGTACGCGCGCCGCAGGCCGACGGATCGGTTGATTTGCACAATTCATGTCCACCGTGTCATTTCTCGGTGCGTTTCCACTCCCGAAACCCGGCGGCGGTGCGCGCCATGTCGCCGGGGGAGTCGATGAAGAAGCCATGCTCGCCGGCGTGGCTGGTGAGATTGTTGTGGGAAGTATCACCGGCGTAGTCGTCCGTGTCGCCGCCAAGGTCGAGCATAAGAGAGAGACTCGCGCCGCCGTGGTAATCATTGCCGCCGGCGCGGACGCTGCCGTTGTGTTGACGGTATGTATCGCGGCCGGCGTAGTCGATCATCAGTGCAAAGCCGTTGTGCGCGCTCGCGCACAGGCCGAAGCCGCCGCCGGAATAGACATCGTCGCCGGCGTGATCGAGCAGGGCGGTGATGGTCTGATCCCACGAGCAGGACTGGCCCACGCCCCGGCTGACGTAATAGCGGTCATCGCCGGCGGCATCGTCGAGAAAGCCGATGGCCTGGTGGGCCGCGAAGGCCTGGGCGTAGCGCTCGCCCAGATACGTGTCGGTGCCGTCACGATCGACGAGGCAGCCCCAACCGAAATAGTAGCCGCCGCCTTGCGAGAAGTTGCCGGCTTCGTAAACGTCGTCGCCGGCGTCGTCACGCAGGAGGGCGATGCCGCCCGAGGCCAACCCGCGCAGGCCCGATGCGCAGCCCTGACCCCAGCCGGCAAACACGCCCGGCGTGCCGTAGGCACCCAGGTCGCGCCCTTTGCAGTAATACTCATCGTCGCCGCTCTCATCGAGCAGAGCCGCAAAACCGCCGGGCAAGGCGAGGGCTTGTGCAAAGCGCGGCGCGTCGTAGCGGTCATTGCCGCGGCGGTCGATGAGCAGGCCGGTGCCGCAATACGCCATGGCTTGCGAGTAGGCGGCCCCGCGGTAAATGTCGTCACCCGCATCATCGATCAACACGCCAACACCCAGCACGCCGCAGCCGAGCGACCAGCGGCGCGTGATGTACCGATCATCGCCTCCGCGATCGAGCAGCAGCGCCACACCCAGCGTGCCGGCGCCGTGCGCGACCGGGAACGTCGCCTGATAGCTGTCATTGCCCGCGACGTCGATAATCACCGAGAACGGCCGCGCCGCCGCGCAGGTGTACCAGTCGTCGCCGCCAAGGTCGATGAGGACCGCGGCGGAGTTCTGGTGCCAGTCATCACCCGGACCGGCGATGACAATCGGGCCGAATTCCGACTCGGTCGTGCCGGTCCACGATTTGCCGTCGACCACGAGATCGCGCTGCAATGCGTCGAGGTATTCGCTATCTAGCAGCGTGGCCAGGTATAGCGCGGCCTTCGTGAGACTGGCGCGGTCAACGCGCTGCGACAACTCGACGAACCGCTTCAACCGCTCGACGCGCTCGCGATCGGTGTCGCGCAAGATCATGATGTCGTCGCGAAACGCGTCGCCAAACTCGTCCAGCTCTTCGGCGAGAAACTCACGGTCATCGGCGGTCAGCGCTTCGAAGGCCTTTTGCAGTTGCCGATCCGCATTCTTGAGCACGCGGGCAATCTGCTGCGTGTGCTCCTCCGGACTCAGGCCGGTGCGCAGCGGGCGCGGTCGGCCGCGGCCGGGGTCGCTGTCGGTCCACTCGGCGGCGTGGCGCAATGCGCCGGGTAAATCTGACGGCATCTCGGCGATGCGCTGAGAGAGCGCCGGCATCGCGAAGGGCTCACGCATCGCGTAGGCAACCCGCGACAGCCGAAACTGGTCGCCGGCTTCGACGAGCTGCGCTAGTCGGTTTCGCAGGTCTGTGTATGCTTCGGCGACGTCGTACTCCGCGGTTAATTCGTCGGCCAGCGCGGCCTCAGCGGGCAGTGGCACCGGCTCGGCGAAAATGTCGGCGCTAGCGGGCATGGGCCGGGCTGATTCGGAAAGCTCGGGACGCTCACGCAGCGTGGCCGTCAGAGTCAGCACGGCCCGTACGCGTTCGGCCGAGAGTTCGAGTTTGGCGCCGGGGTCGCGCGGCTCGATCAGGGCACGCGGATTGTCCCACGCCTCGCGCGCCGTAGTCGGTTCACCGTCGAGCATGGCCTTGGTAATGACCGTGTCACGGAAGATGAGCATTTCGAGCGTGTCGCCGACACTCTTGGCGCGGATCAGCTTCTGAAACAGCGCCTGACGCTCATCGGCCGGGACATCGAGACGCGTGCCGTCGATCGCGAGCAGCGCGTCGCCGGACAACAAACCTGCCTCCTCGGCGGCGCTGTCGGCCACCACGCCAATGATGAGCAACCCGCCGGCGTACTCCGTACCGTCAGCATCGACGGTCTCGTTGTAAAGACCAGTCTGAACGCCCAGAAACGGCGGCGGAGCGTCTTGAATCGCGGCGACGATCACAAGAACTACGAAGGCGTGCATGGATCACTCCCGAGGGTAATGAACTGACATGCTGGTGCCACTGCACTTGAGCAGTTTGTCCCGGGTCTTCTCCAAGGCTCGGCACTGCTCAAGAGCACACATTCCAGTCGATGCGCAGCCGATCAGGCTCGCGCTGGCAGAGCGTCAGACTACGTCAGCTTGGCCTTGATCCACGCGCGGCCGGCGTCGAGGGCTTCGTTGAGCTTCTCGGGATTCTTGCCGCCGGCTTGAGCCATCGTGGGCGGGCCGCCGCCGCCGCCGTTGACGTGTTTGGCCGCTTCCTTTACCAGGTCGCCGGCCTTGATGCCGCGCTTGATGAGATCGTCGGTAACCGCGGCGAGCAACATGGCTTTGGCGCCGGCCTTGACACCAAAGAGGATCACCGCCGATCGGCATTTCTGCTTGATCATGTCGGCGCCGTGCTTGAGTTGCTCGACCGGCACATCCGGCATTTCGCCGACAACGAGCGCATGGCCATCAACGTGCTCGGCGGCGGCGATCAGCTCTTTGCACTTCTGCTTGACGACCTCAGCCGCGTCGCTGGCCGCTTCCTTCTGCTGCTTTTTGGCGGCTTTCTGAAGCTCGGCGATCATGTCGCGCAGTTGGTGGCGTTGGCGCAGCGTGATCGTCGCGCCGGCGAGAGCTTGTTGCAGTTCGCCGATGCCGCGCGGCAACGTGTCGCCGGACGTCTGCTGGAGCGCCTTGGCCTTGTCAACCAGCGCCTGGCCGGCCTTGTGGGCTTGCCGGGCGGCGCCACCGGTCACGCCCACCACGCGGCGGATGCCCTTGGCGACGGCTTCCTCGGTCGTCAGCGCAAACTGCTCAATCTCGCTGGTGTTGGCACAATGTGTGCCGCCGCAGAACTCGATCGAGACGTCACGCCACTCGTCGCTGTCGGGGCTGGCGAGCAGATCCTTGATCGGCACGCCGATGGACATCACGCGGACAGTTTCAGGATATTTCTCGCCAAAGACGGCCCGCAGACCTTTGATCTTCAAGGCCTGCTCCTGCGGCACGTACTCGTCGTGGACGGCGAGCTTCTGCGCGATCTTCTCGTTGACGAGATCCTCGATGCGCGAAATCTCGTCGTCGGTCAGGGCCCTCGAATGCGAGAAGTCAAACCGAGTCTTCTCATCATCGACCAGCGACCCCTTCTGCTGCACGCCGTCGCCAAGCACTTCGCGCAAGGCCCAGTTGAGCACGTGCGTGGCGGTGTGGTTTTGCATGATTGACAGCCGCCGCGGCGACACGCGCATGTGGCACTTGGCGCCAGGCTGTATCTCGCCGCGCACGACCCTGCCTGAATGCACGATTACCGCCCCATGTTGCTCGACACGCGAGACTTCTATCTCACCAGAGGCGGTTGTCGCGAGTCCCGTGTCAGAAACCTGCCCGCCGGCCTCGACATAGAAACAGGTCTCAGCAGTGGTGAATGCGACGGTTTGCCCCTCTTTCGCGGAGTCAGTGTCGCCGGGTCTCTTTTCGTACGCGAGCGACGTCAGCCGGGTATCGCACTCGAGTGAGCGGTCATACTTGCCGGCATCGTCCGTCTGCTCACCCTTCTCGGCCACGTCGTGTATTAGTTGTGCTTCCTCGTCATCTTCGGCTCTGCCGGTCCCCCGCGCCCGCTCGCGTGCTTCCTCCATCAAACGCTCGTATTCGCCGATATCGACGCGCAGGCCTTTTTCGTCCGCCATGATCTGCGTCAGGTCGATCGGGAAGCCGTACGTGTCGTGCAGTTTGAAGGCGTCTTCGCCGTTGATTTCGTGGTGATGACCCTTGCGGGCGGCTTCGGCGGCGTCCTCGAAGAGCGCGATGCCGCGATCCAGCGTGCGGCCGAATGACTGCTCCTCTTCGTGGACGATGTCGATTACGTGCTGCGGGTTCTTCGTCAGCTCCGGAAACGCCTCGCCCATTGTGTCAACGACCGTCGGCACCAGCTTGTGCAGAAACGGCTCGTGCATGTTGAAGTGCTGCCAGCCGTAACGCACGGCCCGGCGTAGAATCCGCCGCAGGACATAGCCGCGGCCGTCCTTGTCGGGCACGGCCCCGTCGGTGAGCGCGAACGTCAGGCAGCGGACGTGGTCGGTGATGACGCGATAGGCCGTGTCGATCAGAATCTCGTCCTGGCCTTCAATCGCGCCCGGCACCAGACCCTGGTACGCACGGGCCCCGGTGACGCCGCGGATCGCCTCGAATAGCGGCGTGAAAATGTCGGTGTCGTAGTTACTGTCCTTGCCCTGTAGCAAGGCGGTAATGCGTTCAAAGCCCATGCCCGTGTCAACGTGCTTGGCCGGCAGGGGGGTCAGCTTACCGTCGGGGCCGCGGTTGAACTGGATGAACACCAGGTTCCAGATCTCGATCACGCGCGGGTCGCCGGCGTTGACCAGCTCGGCCCCGCTCTTGTCTGGCGTCAGATCGACGTGGATTTCGCTGCACGGCCCGCACGGCCCGGTGTCGCCCATCTCCCAGAAGTTGTCTTTCTTGTTACCGGGATGAATGCGGCCGGCGGGCAGCAGATGGGCCCACAGCTCCATCGCTTCCATGTCCGGCTCGATGCCGTCGGCGTCATCGCCTTCGAAATAGGTGGCGTGCAGGCGCTCAGGCGCGACACCCCAGACATCGACCAGCAGCTCCCAGGCCCAGTTGATGGCCTCCTTCTTGAAATAGTCGCCGAACGACCAGTTGCCGAGCATCTCGAAGAAGGTGTGGTGGTATGTATCATGGCCGACGTCATCGAGATCGTTGTGTTTGCCGCCGGCCCGAATGCACTTCTGCGTGTTGGCCGCGCGCTTGTGCTTCGGGTGCTCGGTACCGAGGAAGTAGGGCTTGAATTGGTTCATGCCGGCGTTGGTAAAAAGCAGCGTCGGGTCGGCGTGGGGAACCACCGGCGAGCTGGGCACGAATTTGTGGCTTTTGCCCTCGAAAAACTCGATAAAACCGCGACGAACTTCAGCGCCGGTCAGCATCAGGCACCATCCTTCCACAAATCCGCTTCAAAACCGCGGCGAACCCGCCGCGCGGCGACATTCTAAACGGTTCGCAGTGAATGTCGAACATTCGGCTAATGAACCCTGGCGGTTGCCAACGCAACGCGGGGCCCGTGACACAATCGGCGGACGGTAGCGGTGCCGTCCCACAGGGACGCAATGAACTTAGCCCAGTACGAAGTACTGGGGCAATCGTGGCTACGTGAAGACCCAGTCCCACCGGGACGGCTGAGCTTTCAGTCGTCCCGTACGGGATTTGGCGACCGGGTGCGCGATGCAAACCCAGCACTGCGTGCTGGGCTATGTTCAGATGCCCCTGCGGGGCGAACAACTCGGAAACCACCGGCGCGAAATTCCCGCCGCAAGTGTCACGGACCCCGCAACGCGGCATTCGTGCAGCATTCGTGGCGATGGCGGTCGGCGCAGGCTAGAATGTACACGTATCCAGGCATGTCGTCCGAGATGAGGGCACGAACGATGCCGCGTGGCAAGGAAAACCGCTTGCGCCAGGTGCAGCGCTACGATGCGTCCGACCCGAACGACGCGACCACCATCGCCGACTACGAATACGACGGCAAGAACCGCCGGACGCAGAAGGTGGTCACCAACTCCGGCGTCGAGGACGTCCCCAACGACGGCGGCAACACCACGCTGCATTATTACTACGACAACCGCTGGCGGATCATCGAGGAACGCAACGGCTCGAGCGAAACCGTCCGTCAATACGTCTGGGGCACGCGCTACACCGACGAGCTGATCTGCATCGACATCAACGGCGACGCCTCCAACGGCAACGACTGCGACCCCGACGTGGCGGATCCGAACGACGTCGAAGCCGACGCCCGCTACTTCGTCCACCAGGACCGCAACTGGAACGTCCAGGCCCTGACGGCCTACAGCCCCGACCCCAACGACCCCAACACGCCAACCAACGGCCAGGTAGTAGAGCGCTACACGATCGCCCCCTACGGCACCTTCACCGTCCTCAAAGGCGCCGCCAGCGGAGACAACGAAGCCGACGCGCGACTGACATCACTGATCGGCAACGTCTTCGCGCATCAGGGGCTGCCGTTCGACGCGGAGAAGGGCGGCTATCAGAATCGGTGGAGGGAATATCACGCACCGGTACAACGCTTTGATCAGCCTGATCCACTTGGTTATAGGGACGGTACCAACCTGTATGCATACCTGCATGACTCACCTACTGCCACGACTGACTGGAGCGGCCTGGGCACAGTTATCTTTCACACCAGCTGTTCGGGATTCACGATGCCGGGAACTCTAGGTGGCCTGCCGGCGGTCTGTCTGAGCGAGGACTCGAATACGTGGTTTTGGTGTATGAGCCCAGAGAATTCGCACATCGATGGCGTATACATCGGTGGTGGCACGCTTGATAGTTTCTACAAGGTGCCCAATGGATGTACTCTGACGATTATCTGTAACAGTACGGGGCCTAGGCGCGCGGACTGCGACTGCAACTGGTTTGTTACGCTCTTGTGTTACTGGTGTACGCCAATTAGCTTGACGCCTGGCGGCGGGCCGGGCGCCGGTGGATGGCCGCCGGCCTTGCCACCTGACTACCTGCCTGGCCTCGGCCTAGGTCCGGGGCAGGGCACATGAATCTAAGAGAACATGTGCCCGCTCATTCTGCGCGAAACCGTGCTGCCGACTGCTCATATTCACAGCGTTGGAAGGACGCTAGCGAACTCACGACAACCCGAATCTCGGTGCCAATTCACGCCAAATGCGACCCACGGTCCGTTGGGACCGTGGCACGGCGCCACATGGCGGCGTGCCACAAAGCGCCTCTGAGCACGTGTTTGCGCCGTGGCCGGTGTGCGTGAGAAGCTGGTCAGGAGGAGGATGCTGCTGGACGGCTGGATCATCGGTTCGCTGGGCATGCTGCTAACCACGCCCATCATGTGTCTACCGCGGCGCGGATGTGGGGATGGTGTTTGCGTCAACTGCGGCTACAACCTAACCGGAAACACCTCCGGCTTGTGTCCTGAATGCGGGATGGATACATGCGAATCACAAGTAGTACGAAACCGTTATGTCCTATCGGTGCGCCGTATATTGGCCATCGCCACATTGCTCCTAAGCGCAGCGTGCCTGATCCACCTAGCATTCGTCATTACGCACGCAAGCTACATCGTCTTCCCAGCGGGTTCACCGTACGGACATGACAGTCCCTTTGGTGACGCGGGGCGCATGTATATTACATGGTGTATAGGAACACCAGCTGTGTTGGCTTGTGTTAGCTGGTTCTGTGTACTGTCCAGCGAGTATCTGTCATTCCGGGCCAGACTCCCTGTGAGCAGACGAAGTCGATATCTGTTGTGTGCTAGCATGCTCGGATACTGCTGGCTCGGTGTAACCTATGTGCTATGGTTCTATGATTAACCTGTGTACGCGACTAAAGGCGACGGACGATAGTAGATACCTCACCAACGGCGGCCTGTTCAAGTACGTCGCCACGTACGAATTCAAGTAGGCGCAAGGGACAGTGGGGCTGTTGAACAAGTGTCCCTACGCAACACCCAACTGGCCTGCTGCGCCACAAACCGGGGTCTACTCCTCCGTGCGGCAGTTTTTCAACAGCCCCATAGCCGCCGTTTGTCGCTTCCACTTCGCGGCCTTCTTCATCCGTAACCGGCGAAGCGATCCGTTACTGGGTCGATGACGACTTCGCCCACAACGATACCGTCGGCTGGGAGATTGGCGAGTTGGACGGCGATCCCAACACCACCGACGGTACCTGGAGCGCCTCGTCCGGCAAGCTGAGCTGCTCGAGCGTCGCCACCGGCCTCGGCCCGCCGGTCGGTACCGGGTCGATCTTCCTGATCTCGGACACGCACTACAAGAACGTGGTGCTCAAGTGCACCGCCACGCTCGACAACGGCTGCGACGAGGTCGGGCTGGTCTTCGGTTATATCGATGACCAGAACTTCTGGGTAAAAATCTACCGCGAGTCGGCCAACTACGCCTACACCTACCAGGTCACCAGCGGTTCGTGGATCAGCCGCGACATCGACGGCGTCACCATCACCGACGGCGTGCCGATCGACATGGAAGCCTCGGCCTACGGCGCCGGCAGCTACACGGCCGGTCCGGGGCGGGTTGGCGTGTGGGTCTCGGACGGGACCGACAACGAGTTCGACGACTTCCAGGTCATCGACGTCGCCGGCCCGTACACCGTCAGCGCCACGTACTTCAGCCAGCAGGGCGGCGTGACGGTTGATGACTCCGATAACAACGCGTTGAAGATGCCCGCCGGCACGGTGCTGGAGAACTGCGTGATCCGCCGTGGCGTGCGCGTGGACAAGTACGTCGCCACGTTCAAGTTCAAATGGAACGACGATACCTGCCCGGGCTTCGTCGTTCGCTGGCTGAGCCCGCGCGAGTGGCTGGTCGTGGACCTCGACAGCTATGACGGCTCGGTCTGGCTGGGTCGGCGAACGAACAGCCGGGCGGATACCGAATGGGTCTACCAGTCCGGCTCGACGGTCAGCCTGACCAGCGGCAACTGGTACACCGCCAAGGTCGTCGTGGATGACGATCCCAACAACGCCACGCTCCAACGCCTGCGCTTCTGGATCGACACCGATGACGACGGCGATTATTCGGATGAAACCACGCTGATCAGCGACACGGCCTACATCGACGCTAACTGGTCGGCCGGCTACGTCGGTCTCTACGCCTGGTGGTGGGACACGGCTTTGACACAGGAATTTGACGACGTGGTCATCGGGTTGGATAATAATAGTGATGGGGACTACGTCGATGCGGGTGACGCGATCCAATCCCGCGACGACTTCAACTCGAGCAGCGTGACGCTGGTGTACGACGACAACGGCAACCTGACGCGCGACGGCGTCTTCAACTACGTCTACGACGCCTGGAACCGCTTGCGCGAGGTGCAGCGTTACGATGCCGACGACCCGAACGACGTCACGACCATCGCCGAGTACGAATACGACGGCAAGAACCGCCGAACGCAGAAAACCGTAACCAACTCCGGCGTCGAAGCCGCCCCCAACGACGGCGGCAACACCACGCTGCACTACTATTACGGGCGACACCACTAATCGAAGAGCGGAATGGATCGAATGAAGCCGTCAGGCAGTATGTTTGGGGATCGGACCACCGGCTGGTGCTCATGGATGTCAACGGCGATCCCGTAAACGGCAACGACTGTGATCCGGACACCTCCGATCCCAACGATGCCGACGACGATGCGCGATACTTCTATCACCACAACCGCCAAGGCATCGCCGCACTGTCGGCGTACAGCCCTGATCCCAATGATCCCAACGCGCCGACGAATGGGGCCATTGTCGAGCGCTACTGCTACTCGCCGACCGGCAAGACGCTCGTGCTCAAAGGCGCGGCGAACGGCGGCGCAACCTCGAACGAGGGCGACGCGCGCTTGTCATCTAACGTCGGCAACCCCTTCATGTACGGCGGACGCCTGGCGCAGCGCGATCCAACCGGCTCGCCGGCAACTCAGCCGACCACACCGCTGCCGCCGGCCTCGTCGCAACCACCGCCGCCACCGACAACACAGCCTGGGCCGCCGGCGACACAACCCACTCCGCGCGACAAGCCCTGTACACCGAAGGACTGCTACGAGATATACGGCCCTTGCTTCGGCGGAACCTACATATTCGATGGTGGATGTCGTTGTGTGCCATGGGATGACATTCCGGACGATCCGCCGTTCTGCGGTCCCTTGTTCTACCTTGACTGCAGTACGGGCAACTGCAGATTCTCCGGCGATCCTCGGGATTTGTACGGCAACTGCTGCGGCCCAAAGAAGGACTGCGCAGCGAGTGGGTGCAACGTTCCTTCGACCGGCCGTGGGCCGGCTGCTGACTGTGGCGATGCGGCTTGTGGCGACCACGATCAGTGTTATGACTACAACGACATCGACATTCAGCAGCCGGGTACCCCTGGTTACACTGACGCGCACGCCGAGTGCGACTGCAAGCTCGTGACCGCGGCCGCCAACTGCCCTGCTGGGCATCCGAATCCGGCTCTTATCGCAACCTTTTGCGCCGTGTTGGCAGTAGATGAACGCCAGTGTCCGGCGTGTCCCGCACTCCCGAGCACAGAATGAGCACTGTTGCTATGCTCAGAGCCATGGCGCGCTACAACCGTTTTCTTGTGGTGGTATCCGGATTGGCACTCCTCAGCACGCTATGCCTCTTGGTCGCCGATCTGTGTTTCCACGGCCCGTATGAACTACATGTGCGTGAGAATGCATGGCTCGCGATTGACGTGTGCCATCACAGCATCGCCATTGCTTGGGCTGTGTGGCCGACGCGAGTTGGTCAGTGAGAATCACAGTTGATACGAACGTACATAGACGTTGTGCGCGAGGACGCGATCTGCAGAACGGCGCGATCCAGCCCCGCGCATGACATACCCTGGTATGACTCGCGCTCCGTGATGCCGGGTGTTTCCTTTTCGTTTATGTTTGTTCCCGTGTGGCTACCCGCTCTCGCGTGTGTCCTCGTGGCGGTGCTTTCGCTGACCTTCCTCTACTGGGGGTGGCGGCGCAAGTTGATGATGCTATGTCGAACCTGTGGCTACGATCTGCGGGGATGCGTCGACGAGCGATGCTCTGAATGTGGTACACCGTATGACCAGCAGACGTCGATCACGATGTCGACGAAACCACGCTGATCGACGATGTTGCGTATATCGATGCGAACTGGTCGGCCGGCTACGTCGGCCTCTACGCCTGGTGGTGGGACACAGCTTTGACGCAGGAATGTGACGACGTGGTGATCGGGTTGGATAATAATAGTGATGGGGATTACCTCGACGCGGGTGACGCTATCCAGTCCCGCGACGACTTCAACTCGAGCAACGTGACGCTGGTGTACGACGACAACGGAAATCTCGCTCGCGACGGCGTCTTCAACTACGTCTACGACGCCTGGAACCGCTTGCGCCAGGTGCAACGTTACGACGCCGACGACCCCAACGATGCGACGACTATCGCCGAGTACGAATACGACGGGAAGAACCGCCGGACGCAGAAGGTGGTCACCAACTCCGGCGTCGAGGACGTCCCCAACGACGGCGGAAACACCACGCTGCATTATTACTACGACAACCGCTGGCGGATCATCGAGGAACGCAACGGCTCGAATGAGGCGGTCCGTCAATACGTCTGGGGCACGCGTTACACCGACGAGTTGATCTGCATCGACATCAACGGCGACGCCGCCAACGGCAACGACTGCGACCCCGACGTGGCCGACCCGAACGACACCGATGACGACGCGCGCTACTTCGTCCACCAGGACCGCAACTGGAACGTCCAGGCCCTGACGGCGTATTCCCCTGACCCGAACGACCCCAACACGCCCACCAACGGCCAGGTCGTCGAACGCTACACCTACACCCCCTACGGCACCTTCACCGTCCTCAAAGGCGCCGCCAGCGGCAACAACGAAGCCGACGCCCGACTAACCTCAATCATCGGCAACGTCTTCACCCATCAGGGATTGCCATTCGACGCCGAGAAACTCTGCTATCAGAATCGGTGGAGAGACTACTCCAGCACCCTGATCTCATATGTGCAACGTGATCCACGGCGCCCATTCATTGGCGCCACTCATTACAGGGCATTTGGCAACAGTCCCCCGGAATACGTAGATCCACTCGGCCTAGAGGAGTTTGATGCAGACTGTGATAAGGCCTGTCAAGAACTAGAGGCTATGGGTCATTGGGCCGAGGGAGGGGCTGGTGCCGGTGCTGGGGCTGCGACGTTTTGCTGCCTCGAGACGATGGGGCCCCTCCCGGAGGGCGACGACGGATGTCGTACAATGACGTGTTATGATCCTGGTCTTCCCGAGGGTTCGTGCAGAAGAGTATGTCTGGAAGTTCATGAGGGCGTGCGGCAGGGGCAATTTACCTGCACTCGGGTCTATCCTCCCTGTACGGGGCCTAGGTGCCGGCGGGATCTCAACGATCCGAACGAGGCGCAACGAGACTGCGAGGCTTACACCGCGCACCTTGACTGTCTCGAGAATAACACGGCCTGTCCACAAGACGGGATGACGAGCTGTCAAACCGAGCTTGTTAGATGCCTTCAGCAGGTCACCTGCAACCAGCAGATGCCAGCGAAATCCGTGCTCAGAGCATGTCAGGGCCTCGTTCATGATAGATACCCGAGTTGTCCCGAGCCCCCAGGGGAAGAATAGGAGGATGTCTTCTGTAGCCTAGCGTGTTCGTCTCCCGTCGAAACAGCAATATAGCCGGTGTGAGGCGGCTGGCGATCAGTAACAAAGTTCCACGGCTGAAGTCGGTGCGCACTAGATAGAGAGTGTATATTGCCATCAGAGCCGGCAGGTGGGTGGTGAGGTGCGGAATACTAGTATTGGCGTGCTCCGGTCCAGCACTGCAAGTGATCCGATCGTGACAGTCTACACGATTCTGCTGGGACATTCATATGCGTCGGCGTTGGATAGATGCTTTTCACTCAGCGACACTAGTGGCACTTACCTGTCTTGGTATCACCACTGCCGTGATCTGGGGCGTCCAATGTCTCGGTGGTGCCTGCGGTGACGCTCCTTATTTCCTACCTGCGGTCTGGGCGTACGGGAAGGGTGACCTTCGAACCGGGCGTTTCTGCGCACGGTTGGGGCTAGGCAGCGGTAGGATTGAGATCTTGATCGCGCACAGGTCCCCATGGAAGCCGTCACGCGCGCAACCCTCGCATGTACCTATCGGATTCTCGACCTGCTCATCGGATCCAGCAACGATGCTTGCCGATGGACGCGACATCCGGATAGCGCGCGATGTACCGCAATCCTGGTCAAGGCAGCTAGCGCGCTTGACGGGGTTCTCGTGGTATCGCGGCCGTTCGACATCGTACCGCACGTCTTGCAGCACGAACGAGGCTGCAGGCGCGCACGTGTCGCTTATGATGACTGGGCTGGTTGAGGCTCAGCGGCAGACACTCAAGTTGACCTTGGGGCTTTGGATTCTCGCAATCCTGTTCTCTGGCTACCCTGTCTTGTCGTTGATCTGCGGTCCACGACGTCGACACATGCGCCGCCGAAAAGGGCTGTGCGCAGGGTGTGGCTACAGCCTAACCGGAAATGTCTCCGGTGTCTGTCCAGAATGCGGAAATCGGGTGCGTCGGCAAAAAGAGACGTCACGATGATGCTCTTGGGCCGGTCAGCACCGGCTCGATCTTCCTGGTCTCCGACACGCACTACAAGAACGTGGTGCTCAAGTGCACCGCCACGCTCGACAGCGGCTGCGACGAGGTCGGGCTGGTCTTCGGCTACGTCGATGACGAGAACTTCTCGGTAACCCGGGACAGTCACCTATTTCTCATGCATGTTGCAGGGCGATTCGGAAATGTATCGGCTACGGGGGGCCACGCACCCGGCGGCTATTGGCCTCGGACAGCTTTCTCTGTAAGCTGCAGCGCAGGCTCCGCGGGTGATTACGCCCGCTGCCGATCGACCGACCGCGGAAGGCGAAGCGAAAGGACGCGAAATGAAGGTGTAAACCGGTGACTGTCCCTATTATGTCTGGCTTGTCGCTACCACGGGCAGTTGCACTGACCTGCAGTTGCGCATGGGCGCAGACGGAATTCCTAGGCTCCTCTTCGTGCTCAGTCCAGGGGACTGGCATGCCTACGGCAGCCTCATCCACTGCGCTGCTGCCACCGTTTTGTCCATGGCAGCAATGGTGCTATGTGTCGTGTGCATTGCGGGCCCCGGCATAGCGGCGCGCCTGACAGCTTCATGTCTTGGCGCGCTGGCGCTTGTGCTGCTGGTCCTCCTGATCTACGAGATCCGGTCAGTACTGGTGCGCGGAGGGGATGCGTGGCATGAGCTGTGTTACGGCAATGTGTTTTGTGGTGCGTACTCGGTCACGCGCATCGCGATCTTGAATGGCATGGGCGCTGCACTCCCGTGTACGTCGGCACCGAGTGTTGCCAGTGCATTCCTGATTAGCGCAGGTGTTTGGGGAGCTGTGTTCGCCTTGCTTCACCAGCTACATCCCCTTTATGGGCTAGCAGCGCTCACCTGGGTATTGGCGTATGGCTTATCGGTACTGCTGAGCGTGGCAGGATTCGGGCTGCTCATATGCACGTGGCGCACGGCAGGCAGCGGCGATACCGACTGACAAGTACGGCGACGTTTGCCGATCATCGAGTGGCGACGTGGACGCTGAGGTGGAACGACGATACGTGTCCGCGGCTTTGTCGTTCGCTGGTTGAGCCCGCGCGAGTGGCTGGTGCTCGATCTCGACAAGGCTATGACGGCTCGGTCTGGCTGGGGCGGCAAACGACCAGCCGGGCGGAGACCGAGTGGGTGCTCCAGTCCGGCTCGACCGTCAGCCTCGCCAGCGGCAACTGGTACACCGCCAAGGTCGTGGTCGACGACGACCCCAACAACGCGGCGTTGCAACGCCTGCGCTTCTGGGTCGACACCCTTGACACCTTGAGCGGCGTCAAGGGGCAGGCCGACGACGACGGCGACTACACCGATGAGACCACGCTGATGGATGACACGGCGTACGTCGACGCGAAGCCCAGGCGCGCCGGCCGCCGACGTCTCCCTGACCGCCGGCACATGCGTCCCAGGTGGCGTGTGGTTTTCAATCTGGCTGGCGGATTGGGCGTTTCGATAAGATTGCGCGCGAACGACTTCGACCGCGGGCGTTGGTCGGCAACGTCGCAACGGCGAGATTGAAGCCGTCTGAGTGTCTATCGCGCGCTTTCCTGGATTCTCTAACGACGAGGGTGTCTCATGTTCGCAGATTCTAGTTCACGTGCAGTACGCCTGGCGCAGGTGGCTGGTTGTCGGTTTCGTGGCTGGTGACCTGCCTGAAGGTATGGCTGGGGCCGGGCCGGGTCGTGGAGCGTGCATACGGCCAGGTTCCGAATGCCGCCGCGCAGCGCATCGGAATCATTGACG
>CAXXWX010000004.1:0-116963 GCA_963675745.2 Phycisphaerae bacterium | reverse complement strand
CGGCAGCGTAGCAAACGGACATGATAACACGATGAGAATTCACACATCGCCGCGTCCTGGGGGCAGATACCGTTTCCATGATCCGCCAGTGATGCTAATCTGTGATTGGCAGCCCACGGGTATGCGAAACAAGCGGCCGTGGACCTCAGCCCGCGCGGTTCACCGACGTGCAGGAGCACCAGCACCACGGTAAGCGCTCCTTTAAGTCGACGGACTGCCGCCCTTGCTGTACGGAGCGAGAGAATGGCCATTCCATACGAAGCCGGGGATCCCCTGACGGTCCAGCAGGTTCGCGAACTCGACGTCCTGGCGATCGAGCACGTCGGCATTCCGGGACTGGTGCTCATGGAGAACGCCGGCCGCAATGTCGCCGAGTTCATTTTCGGCACGCTGATCGACCCGCTGACAGCGCGCGTGCTGATCCTGGCCGGTGCGGGCAACAACGGCGGGGATGGGTTTGTGATTGCCCGACACCTGCACAATGCCGGCGTAAGCGTGGCGGTCGCTCTGGCCGCCCCCCGCGAACGATCGAGTGGAGATGCCGGCATCAACCTGGCAATCCTGGAGCGCATGAGCCTCACGCTGATTGACGCCGGCTCGGAGTCGGCCGTTGCCGATGTTCGCCCGTTTGCCGACGGTGCCGAACGTGATCGTGGACGCGCTGCTGGGCACCGGCTCGGGCGGCGACCCGCGCGGCAGCAGCGCCGCGCTGATCGAGCTCGCCAATGCCTGCGCGGGCTCGCGCAAGATCGCCGTGGACTTGCCGTCGGGGTTGAACGCCGACACCGGGCTGACCGGCACGCCCTGTTTCCGTGCCGATGCGACGGTCACGCTTCTGGCGGCGAAAGCGGGGTTCGACAAGCCCACGGCGAAAGCGGTGCTCGGCCGGGTGATAGTGGCCGACATCGGGCTGCCGCGTGACCTGGTGCCCCGGCAAGACAGTCGCGCTGTCACCCGGGAGGGCTCTTGACAGTTAGGTGTTTGTTTGTACTATGGATGATGTTGGCTGGCCTGTCGCGGGCGGCGGTCGCAGTGAGCCCCGCTCCCCGCATTCACCGGGATGATGGTAACGGGCCACTGAAGGGCACTTCATACACCGCGTGGCCCGTTGTGATTCCGGCTGTCTGCCGCGGATCTTGGGGGCCGGGAAGGGATCGTCATGATCGACAATCGCGAAGAGACGCGCGAAGCCGCGCTTGGCCGCGCAATGCAGCAGATCGAGAAGGCCTACGGCAAAGGCGCGATCATGTACCTCAAGGACCAGCCGGTCTCGCTGACCGACGGCATTTCCACCGGGTCGCTATCGCTGGATCTGGCTTTGGGCGGCTCCGGCATTCCACGCGGCCGCGTGATCGAGGTCTTTGGGCCGGAATCTTCCGGCAAGACAACGCTCACACTGCACATCATCGCCGAGGCCCAAAAGACCGGTGGGGCCGCGGCGTTCATAGATGTCGAGCACGCCTTTGACCCCTCCTGGGCGAAGCGTCTCGGCGTCGACCTCGAGGAGCTCATGGTCAACCAGCCATCCTGCGGCGAGGAAGCGCTGGAGATCTGCGACCTGCTGGTGCGATCTAACGCGCTCGACGTGATCGTCATCGACTCGGTGGCGGCACTCGTGCCGCGCCAGGAGCTCGAAGGCCAGATGGGGGACAACCAGGTCGGCCTGCAAGCGCGCCTGATGAGCAAGGCCATGCGCAAGCTCACCGCCATCGCCGGCAAGAGCCGCACCGCCATCATTTTCATCAACCAGATTCGCGAGAAGATCGGCGTGATGTTCGGCAGCCCGGAGACCACGAGTGGCGGTCGAGCGCTGAAGTTCTACAGCTCGGTGCGGATTGACACGCGACGCATCGGCATGCTCAAGGACAATGACCAGGTGATCGGCGCGCGCATGCGCGCCAAGGTGGTCAAGAACAAGGTCGCCCCGCCGTTCAGAGAGGCCGAGCTCGACATCATGTTTGACGGCGGGATAAGTTCCGAGGGTGATCTGCTCGACCTGGCCGGCGACTGCGGGGTTATCAACCGCTCCGGCACGTGGTACAGCTTTGGCGAGCTGAAGCTGGGTCAGGGCAAGGAAAACGCCCGACAGTTTTTACGGGACAACCGCGACGTATTTGACGAGATTCACCAGCGTGTTCTCGACACGAAGCTCCCCAAGCCCGAGATCAAGAGCCAGCCCGAGAGCGAGGTGAAGCCCGAGAAAAAGCCGGTGGGAGCCGCGCCGACGCGCGGCAAGAAACCCGGGGCCACCGCCGGCGGCGCGCGCACGTCCCGTAAGCGCTGATCGCCAATTGCCGCGGCCGGACACGCCGCCCTGATCGGCCATCCCCACTCAGCGCCACCGCTCCGTTGGTCGAAGCACTAGCGGAGTTGTGAAGTATGAACTGCGCGAGTCAGTCCCACGGCCGCCGGTATCGGACGCGGGCACGCTTATTCCAATACGCCGCCTGGACGGTCGGGTTGCTGGTCATGGCGGCGTTGGTCGATGTGGCGCACCTGGCCTGGGCGCGTGATCGGATTGCGCCGACATCAGCACCGCCCGACCTGGACACGCTGCAACGGGCATTCGCCGAAATCGCCGACCGCGTGGCCCCCAGCGTCGTCGGCATTCGCGTAAGTCGCCGGTGTGTGCTGGAGGTGACGCCGACGACGAACTTCGAGCAGTTCGTCATCGTCAACGGCAGCGGCACCGTAGTACACCCGGACGGGTTGATTCTGACCAACGAGCACGTGGTGCAATCCGCCGCCGACATCGAGGTGGTCTTCCACGATGGCCAGCGTCTTCCGGCGACGGTCTTGGCATCCGATGTGCGTAGCGACCTGGCCGTATTGGAGGTCTCGCGCCACGGGTTGCAGCCGGCGACATTCTGCGAGTGGGAAGACGTGCGCCGCGGGCAGTGGGCCGTCGCGATCGGCAACCCGTACGGCCTGGGTGATGACGGCCACTCCTGCGTCTCCGTGGGCGTGATTGCCAATCTCGGCCGCCGCCTGCCCGGACTCGGTGAGGACGACGACCGTCTCTACACAAACATGATTCAGACCACCGCGGCCATCAATCCGGGGAATTCCGGCGGGCCGCTGCTGAATATCCGCGGCGAGGTGATCGGAGTCGTTACCGCTGTGTATACGCGCGCGGGCGTGGACGAAGGCGTGGGATTCGCGATTCCGCTCACCGCGAGCAGTCGCGCGGCGATCAACACGCTCATGGCCGGCGGGCAGATCGAGCACGCGTACCTCGGCCTGGCGTTGCGCGACGTCGATACCGGCGATACGGCCCATCCGCAACGACGCCCGCAGATCGTCGATGTCGAGGTCGGCGGCCCCGCGTATCAGGCCGGCCTGCAAGTCGACGACATCATCGTCGCATACGCCGGCCGCGACGTCCTGACGGCCGACCAGTTCGCCGACCTTGTCGGAATCACGCCCATTGGCCAGCAGGCCGAGATCATCTGCGAACGTGCCGGGCGGCGTTTTGCGGCCCAGGTCACCGCCGTGCGCCGCGATCGCGTACGCGTTGCCTGGATGCGCGGCGAGGCCCTGTTGTGGCGTGGCGCGCGTCTGGGACAGGTCAGCGATGTGGCCGGTTCGGACGATGATGGCGTGGACCAACGGGGAGTGGTGGTATTGGAAGTTCAACCGCACACGTCGGCGGATCGGGCCGGGTTGCACGTGGGCGACGTGATCCAGCAAGTCGACGGCCTGCCCACGCCGGGCCTCGCCGTCTTCCACACGATCGCCGGCGGCGATCAATCAACAGTCGCCCTGCGCGTCCGCGGCCGGGGAGAAATACTGCTCGAGCCATAGCCCTTTGTCGCACGCTGGCATGCCGGTGGTACTGGCGTCACGCCTGTGCAGTTCTCCAGCACCGTGCCGGTGGGCATCTTCAGCGCGTGAGAAGCCACCCCAGAGTTGTGGCACTGGTTTGTAACCAGTGGGACTCACCGGTTGGAAACCGGTGCCACAGAAGTTGTGGAGCAGCCCCGGTTGCAAACTCATCAACCGTCACGCCGCCCTGCTGGCTGAAGTACGTGGCGCTGACGGCGTACGGGCCGGCAACGTCGATGGCCTGGAAGTCGTCGAACTCGTTGTCGATGTTGTCCGAGACCCATGTCCTCACTCATCTGCATTTGTTTTGGAATCTGAGGCTATATAAGGCAAGTCACCGGTACGCCCTTGCGTCCTGAGCGGTGTGCCGCATTCCGGGCACACTCCAGTTGTGTTTCCTCTAAGGTTGTAGTTGCATCTCATGCACTCGCCCTCACGTGCTGCTCGCTGTCTGAAAGGGCAGAGACCGGCGAATGCCGCGCCTGTTGAAATGAAGACGAACCACAGCGGAACGTGAATCCTCCCACAGCCGGCCGCCCAGGACGCTGACACGTGAAAATGTTTGCCAAACACCCGTGCTTGTTCGCGCGGGGCAACAAACCAGATGTATTCTTGCTCTCGTATCCCACGATACCAGATGATATCAAGCTGCCCGCCATTCAATGAAATAATCGCGTCGCGCTTTGCGAGCAGGCGATACCAAATGCTCGCGCCCCATCCGGCGGCTACGAGCACAAACACTAGCGCCACAATGACGTTGAGCATATATCGGAGTCTTCTGGTGGAAGCACTCATGCTAGCTCTAGTCTGGGCAGTCGTACATTATTCTAACACCTGCCAAAGCAGTCCTGCATGTTACAACGGCGTCCGCTGGGCAGGCGATAGGACAGACCGCCGATGAGACCACCTCACAGACGGCGTCCCTGCACGCATCACTCTCATAGCATTCACCCCACGATGCGTTATAGCAGTTCATCTCTGCAGTCGACATAATAGGGACAGTCACTGGTTTACACATTCATTTCGCGCCCTTTCGCTTCGCCTTCCGCGGTCGGTCGATCGGCAGCGGGCGCAATCACCCGCGGAGCCTGCGCTGCAGCTTACAGAGAAAGCTGTCCGAGGCCAATAGCCGCCGGGTGCGTGGCCCCCCGTAGCCGATACATTCCCGAATCGTCCTGCAACATGCATGAGCAATCGGTGACTGTCCCTCGTTACCTCTGCAATATGCATGAGAAACAGGTGACTGTCCCTCGTTACCTAGAGAAACAGGTGACTGTCCTCGTTACCTACCCGTTACCTACGCATCGCACCGCTGATCTTGTGCGCGGCCTGGCGTTAGTCCCAGTGCACATAGCTCATCCGTGCTATTACTCTATCAGTCTCAGGGTCCACTCTCACGACTCGCGCAATGTAGTGGGTGCCGCTCGGCGATCTGGAGTAGCGCCACAGCTCGCGGTCCTGTAGTCCCTTGCGCACATGCTGGGGCTCTCCAAAACGAGCCCGGATTTCGTCCGCTGTTGCCCCCTGATATCCCGCCAGTTCACCGTCCCGCTTCGTTCGCCATCGAGGCTCCTGATTCGCATCGCATGATTGCAGCGTCTGGCTCTTAAGGTCTGAGGGGGGCCGTCGCGTCTCGACGCGGCTGCAGGTGATGGTAACCTTGTCGACATCATCTCCCAGATCTAAAACGAATCGCACCTCTTCTCTGTTCAGGTTGTTGTATGACCAGATCTCCCAGCCTCGTTGCACCCAGAAAGGCTCTCCCAAAGTTGAAATCAGCTCCGCGCGGGTCATACCCTGCCTAACCTTGCAATACGCGAACCATGAGTAATTGCGTGTATACTCAGTTTCGCCTATCACGTGGCATAGGATCTCCGCGGGGGGGACCAGTGCGAATAGCATAAGAACGCCAAGGGCCGCGCCGCTGAGCACGATGGCCGCGATTATCTTGGTGCGCTCTCTAATTGATGTCATGCTTCGAGCATAATAGGGACAGCATAATAGAGCATAATAGGGACAGTCACCGGTTTACATCTTCATTTCGCGCCCTTTCGCTTCGCCTTCCGCGGTCGGCCGATCGGCAGCGGGCGCAGTCGCCCGCGGAGTTTGCGCTCCAGCTTACAGAGAACAGCATAATAGGGACAGTCACCGGTTTACATCTTCATTTCGCGCCCTTTCGCTTCGCCTTCCGCGGTCGGCCGATCGGCAGCGGGCGCAGTCGCCCGCGGAGTTTGCGCTCCAGCTTACAGAGAAAGCTGTCCGAGGCCAATAGCCGCCGGGTGCGTGGCCCACCGAAGCCGATACATTCCCGAATCGTCCTGCAACATGCATGAGCAATCGGTGACTGTCCCGAACGCCATTCAGATAGTACGTAAGTTCGCGCCAACACTGTGCTTATGAGCGCTTGCGCGAAGAGTGGCCTCCTGTGATGATGTTGGCAAATAAATGTCAGGATGATTTTTGCGCGTTGCTGGCCCGCGTTTTTCCAGGGCAGACCGGCCAGAGGCCGGTCCCACGTGATCCGAATTAGTCCCACATTCGTGTGCCACGGCTCTGTGAGCTGCTTTGGAGAATCTGCGTTGCTAAGACACGGCTCGCAGAGCCGTGGCACACACGCTGCTCCCAGACCAGCGCCACAGGCCAGCTTTGCCTCGCAGTCTCTGACCTCACTCCGCCGGCGGGAGCGGTGGCGGGGTGGCGCCGAATAGTTGTTGCAGGTCGGGCACGTCGCCGGCCGGCTGCCAGTTGGCCATGCCCTGCTTCCACACCAGCGTCGCCCGCGTGAGTTGGCCTGACTGGACGTATTGCGCCAGCGTCGGCATGTCGAACGGACCCGCCTGCTGGTTGTTAATGGCGACGAAGTACGTGGCCGCCTGTTGCGGCAGTGGCGGCGGGGCCGCGGCGCCGGGTTGCTGCGCACCGCCGGCCATCGCCTGGCCCATCTGGTTCGCCATTGCAAAGCCCATCCCCATGCCCATGCCGGCCCCTGCCATCCCGCCTTCGGCCTGGGCGGCGTCGCGCATGGCCTCGGCGGTTTGAAACTGCGTGTACTTGCGCAGGTCGCCGATGACACCCATGCTGGTGCGCTTGTCGAGCGCCTTTTCGACCTCCTCGGGCAGCGAAATGTTCTCGACCAGCATCTTGGTAACTTCGAGGCCGTAGGTCTTGAACCCCTCCTGGATGCGTTGCGTGATGAACTCACCCAGCTCGTCATAGTTGGCCGCCATGTCGAGCACGGGGATGCCGCTCTCGCCGAGAATGTCGGCGAAACGCGAGACGATCATGTTACGGAGCTGGTCGGTGATCTCCTCGAGCGAGAAGTGCGCGTCGGTGCCGACGATCTCGCGGATAAACGCCGACGGGTCCTGCACACGCACGACATAGGTGCCGAAGGCGCGCAGGCGCATGGGGCCGAACTCCTTGTCGCGGAGCATGATCGCGTTCTTGGTGCCCCACTTGAGATCGGTGAATCGCCGCGTGTTGACGAAGTACACTTCGGCCTTGAACGGGCTTTCGAACCCGTATTTCCAGCCGAGCAGCGTCGCCAGGATCGGCAGGTTCTTCGTTTCGAGCGTGTACGTGCCGGGCAGAAATACATCAGCGAGCTGTCCCTCGTTGACGAAGACGGCGGCCTGCCCCTCGCGAACCACCAGCTTGGCCCCATGCTTGATCTCATTGCCGTAGCGCTCGAAGCGATAGACCATCGTGTCGCGCGACTGATCAAGCCACTCGATGATGTCGATCAGCTCGCCTTTGATTTTCTTCCACAGGCTCATAACGAACTCCAGTGCCGGCCGGATGTGTGCGGTTTCGGTCCTGTAAACAGTATACGGCACATGGCCCGGTCCATCGATTACGCAATCCGGCGGATGTTATCATCGGATGCACCACCGCCCCGGCGTGTTCGCCCGCGAGCCCCGGCAGGCATTACCGATGTATGTGCGCATCCGACGTCAATACAGCATGAACACCTGGATATTGCGGCTACCGGCAGCCAAGACACCGACGAGTCAACCAATGACAATGTCGGCCCTCCGCCCCGCAGGGGCGCTGGCGCATGGCCACGGGTGCAGCGCAGCGGACCCGTGGGGAGGATGCCGGCTCGACAGTGGTTCCGCCCTGAAGGGGCGAGGGAGGCCGTCGCCCCTACCGGGGCGGTGAGTGATCGGGAAACAATCGCATCCACGGGTTCCGCTGCGCTGCACCCGTGGCAAAACGCCGCGGCCCCTTCGGGGCGGGGCGTCGGCCACGGGATGGGCACCGGCGTCGGCCATGGGACGGGCAGCGGCACCGGGCGGCGTATGCGTCGGCACCAAGACCGATCAGGCGAGAGTGCGCGTGTTCCTCCGCGGCGCGACGATCGGCGGTCGGCGGCCTGTACCGCGCCACCGCGGCCCGCTAAGCTCTCGCTTTCCGAGCCACCATTATTGGAGACAGATATGACTGACAGGTATGCACGTCATGTCCGTACGACGCGACAAATACTGACCCTGCTTGCCTACGGTGGAGTCGTGCTGGCGGCGAGTGGCTGTGTGACATCCGCTCCCGCGCCGATGCGCCTGCGCACGCTTCAATACGACATCCACGTCAGCCTGCAACCGGCGACGCACGAGCTTACGGGGGTCGCGGCATTGACGCTGTCCCGCGACGAACCGGCCACCCCGCCCGCGGACACGCTTGAAGTGGCCCTCGGTCTGCAGCGCGACCTGGCGATCACGCGCGTCTCGGGAACAAACGCGCGCGTCAGCGATTGGGGCACGCGTACCACGGCCGCCAAGGAAGGTGAGTTGGCCTCCGTACACCACGTCACGCTGGGCGAAGTCGCCAACGAGTTCACGCTGCTGATTGAGTATCATGGCACGCTCGTTCAGGACGTTCAGGCCGGCGAGCGCCCCGGCCAGATTCACAACTTCGAGATGAACGCGCACATCGGCACCAAGGGCGTCTACCTCGCCGGCGGCGGATGCTGGTATCCAACACTCCAGACCAGCACAGCAGGTGGCAACGTTGACGAACTGGCCCGCTATCGCCTGACCGTCGAACCGGTCAGCGGTATGGAGTTGGTGGCCGGTGCGGAATTCGACAAGGAGGAGTCGGCGAAAACGGGCGACCTGACCTGGGTGAGCAAGTATCCGCTCGACGGGCTGACGCTTGTCGGCGGACCGCACGTGATCAAACGCCGCAACGCCGGCGGAGTCAGCCTGGCCCTGCACTACGCGCAGCCGTCCGCCGGCCCGCCAGATCAGGCAATGGAACGCAACGCAGAGCTGTTTCTCGATGCGGCGGCCAAGTACGTCCAGCGCTACCAGCCGTTGATCGGACCATTCCCGTTTGACGAATTCACCATCGTCGAGAACTTCTTCAGCTCGGGGTTCGCGTTCCCGCACTTCACACTGCTTTCGCCCAGATTGCTGCAAATGGGACCGCGCGCCCTGATGCACGGCTACCTCGATCACGAGATGCTCCACGCCTATTGGGGCAACAGCATCTACGTGGATCCGACCGACGGAAACTGGTGCGAGGCGCTGACCAGCTATGCGGCCAATCACTACGGCTACATCCTGGACGGTGACGCGGCCGGCGCGCGGAAATACCGCCGAAACGCCTGTAATGCGTTCACCCAATTGAAGCCGGACGAAGACCTGCCGCTGGACACGTTCGGCGACGAGGACGGCGCGGGCCGGACTATCGGTTACAACAAGGGCGCCGTGGTCTTTCACATGCTCGCGCGGCGAGTCGGCCAGGAGAATTTCTGGGCGGCCCTGCGGCGGCTGACCGACGGTTACACGGGCAAGTACGCGAGTTGGCAGACGTTTCAGCGACTCTTTGAGACGCAGAGCGGAGCGGATCTGACGCGCTTCTTCCAGCAGTGGGTGCGACAGGGCGGCGCCCCGTTCCTGACGCTTGAGCAGGCGCAATGGGATGAGGAATCGCACACTCTGTCCATCACCGTCGACCAGGGCCGACCGGCATTTGATCTGCGCGTCCCGTTGCGGCTCCTGTACGAACTTGGTCCGCCGCGCGACATCATCGCGGCTGTGGATCAACCCGTGACGACGGTGCAGGTGGTGGTTGACGCGCCGCCCACTTCGGTTGAACTCGACCCGGACTATGACGTTTTTCGCCGGCTGCGCCCCGGCGAGATGCTGCCGACCGCGCGGCTCACGACCGCCGGCACGAAGCTGCTGGTTGTCACGGCGAGCGAGCAGCTCTCACCGTTCTACGAAACCGTCATCAGTCGCTTCAGCGGTCGCGGCGACTCGAAAGACGTAACGCGCCGCACCGTCGACCAGCTCACACCGTCAGACCTGGAGTCCGGGGCGATACTGATACTGGGCGACGCGGTGCGCGATCCGGCCGTCAGCGCGCTGTTGCGGCGTACCGACTGCCCGGTGACCTGGTTTGACGGCGGCTTTCGCATCGAAGGTGAAGCCTACGACGACGCCGAGCAGTCCGTGCTTTGCACCGTTCATCATCCGGATGTGGCCGGCGGCGGGATCACCGTCTACACCGGCAACAGCGAGACGGCGCTGGGCCGTTCGGACCTGCTGCTCTTCTATGGCAACAGCCTGCTGGTGTTCGAGACAACTGCGCAGCCGGCGGCCCCCGAACCCGGCTACCACTCGCAGGTCGTGCTGCGCCGCGATTTTGAAACGCCGACGGCGATTGACGTCATGAAATAATCGCCGCGGGCGTCCGCTACGGACTGCTCTAGCCGACGGCGGCTTCCGGCACCTGCCGGGTGCGCTTGGATCTGCCCGTCGAGGCTTCGAGCGCCTGCTCCAGGTCGGCGATGATGTCCTTGGGATCTTCGATGCCGACCGAGATGCGCACCAGGCCGTCGTCGATGTGCGCCTGCTTGCGCGCTTCGGCCCCCATCGAGGCGTGCGTCATGCTCGCCGGATGTTCGATGAGCGATTCGACCCCGCCGAGGCTAACGGCGAGCATGCAGAGCTTGACGGCGTTCATCATGGCGCGTCCGGCGTCGATGCCGTCCTTCAAACAGAAGGTCAGCACCGCCCCACCGCCGGCCATCTGCCTGCGGGCCAGCTCGCACTGCGGGTGACTGTCGAGCCAGGGGTAACGCACCCACTCAATGCGCGGGTGCTTTTCGAGATGCGCGGCGATCTTCAGCGCGCTTTCGCAATGGCGCTTCATGCGCAATGGAAGCGTCTTGAGGCCGCGATGTACCAGGAACGACTCCAGCGGTGAGAGCACGCCGCCGAAATGGTGCAGTGCGCGGCGCATTTTCGGAAAGAGGCCTTCATCCTTTACAACGATCACGCCGGCGACGACGTCGGCGTGACCGTTGAGGAACTTGGTCATGCTGTGAATAACCACGTCCGCGCCGAGGCTCAACGGCTTTTGAAGAATCGGGCTCATGAATGTGTTGTCCACAACGACCAACGCGCCGTGAGCATGGGCCATTTCGCAGACCTGCGTGAGGTCCGCCAGTACAAGCGTCGGGTTCCCCGGCGTCTCGACAAACACGACGCGCGTATTCGGCCGCATCGCAGCTTTGGTCTCGTCGATATTCGACGTATCGACCATGGTCGATTCGATGCCGAACTCTGAGAGGATCGAGCCGATCAGCGTACAGGTGGGCCCGTATACCGCTTCGCTGCACACGACATGATCGCCCTGCTTGAGCAGGCCGGCCAGAGCCGTGTGAACCGCCGCCATCCCGCTGCCGCAGGCCAGTGCTGATGCGCCACCTTCCAGCGCGGCGACCGCCCGTTCGAGCGCCGCGACCGTGGGGTTTCCCATGCGCGTGTAGATGTATCCCTTGCCTTCGCCCGCGAAGAGCAACGCGCCGTGCTCGGCGCTGGCGAAGCCGAAGGTCGATGTTTGATAGATTGGTGGAACCGCCGGGCGAAACTCACTCTGCTCAATACCGGCATGAACGGCCATTGTCTCGGGAGACCAATCTTCACAAGGGTTCATCGATTACTCCAGTGATCTCAACGGGATAAACGCGCACCAGCGGCGGCGACGTCAGCGTCGGGATGCGGTTGCGAACAAGCCATGGCTGCAATATGGGTCGTCACGCACCCCCGGATGTGGACGCCGGTGCACACAACGGTCCAGCAGGCCCACATATCCAGCGTAAGGCTATCGCGGCGTCGAATCAAGGCGGGAGCCGGCCCTGGTTGGGGCCGTACGCGCCAATTTGCGATGCTCAGGGAACCACGGCGGGGAAAACGCGTCAGAATACATACAGGTCGCCGCCGATGACGGGCTGTGGGCTCGCGAAATCGGAGCCCTGAAGTCTCAAACAAAGAGGAGTGCCGCGATGAACCTGGAATTCCCCACGCCACGCCGGTCTATCGCCACGCTGTTGATCCTGGGGGCCGCGAGCGTGGCTCTCGGCCAGGGACGCGTGTACATCGACCGTCCGATGCGCCCCATCCCCCAGCCGGGCCTGTCACGCGACGTTACGCTCGACATCAAGTACCAGCGCGTCTACACCGAGATCACGGACGGCGTCGCGGTCACCACCATCAAGCAGACCTTCGTCAACCCGCTGAACCAGCAGGTCGAGGGCACCTACGTCTTTCCGCTGCCGGACGACGTCGCCGTCGGTGACTTCGTCATGAAGGTCGGCGGCAAGACCATGCGCGGCGAGGTGCTCGACGCCGACCAGGCCAGCAAGACATATGAGCAGATCGTCCGCAAGATGCGCGACCCGGGCTTGCTGGAGTTCATCGGCCAGCGGCTGTACAAGGCGCGCGTTTTCCCGATCCCACCGCGCGGCGAGGTCGAAGTCGAGATGGACTACTCCGGCGCGCTGACCGAGAGCGGCGGGCTGGGGCTCTTCCACCATCCGCTGCGCATCGAGCTACCCGACGGTAAGAGCATCGGCGAGTTGCTGGTTCACGCGAAGATTCACAGCCGCCTGCCGCTGACGAGCGTCTTCTGTCCGTCGCACAAGTGCGAGATCAAGCAAACCAGCGACCACGAAGCGACCGTCACGTACGAACGTTCCAATGTCAGGCCCGAGACTGATTTCCAGCTTTACTACCAGCGCAAAGACGCCTTCTTCGGCCTGTGCCTGCTGACGCACCGCGCGGCGGGCGAAGCCGGCTATTTCATGCTGCGCCTTTCGCCGCGCATCGAAGTCGACAGCGACAAGGTGCTGCCCAAGGACATCGCCTTCGTGATCGATACGTCGGGCAGTATGGCCGGCGGGAAGATCGAGCAGGTCAAGAAGTCCCTTGAATACTGCAGCAGCAGCCTGAACCCGGGCGATCGGTTCAACCTGCTGACATTCAGCACCGAGGTACATCCATTCCGCGACGGGCTTGTCAAGGTTGACGCTGACATCCGCGAGGCGGCTCTGGATTTTGTGAGCAAGCTCCAGGCCGTCGGCGGCACGAATATCAACGAGGCGCTGCTGTCGGCGCTCGCGGCCGATCCGAAAGATGACGATCGGCCGTATCTGATCGTCTTCATGACCGACGGCCAACCGACGGTCGGGGTCACCGATCCGGGGCGGATTCTGAAGACCGTCGCGGATCGGAACCAGGGGCATGTACGGCTGCACGTGTTGGGCGTCGGCACGGATGTGAACACGCAACTGCTCGACACTCTCGCCGAGGACGCGCGCGGCACGCGCGACTATTGCATCGAAAATGAGAATCTGGAGTTGAAGCTCAGTGCGCTGGTGGGGCGCCTGTCCGATCCACTGCTCAGCGATCTCAAGCTGCGCTTCGGGGAGCTGAACGTGTCAGATGCGTATCCAAAGAGCCTGCCCGACCTGTTTCGCGGTACCGACGTGGTGGTGCTCGGGCGTTATGACGGCGAAGGCCACCACGCCGTCCATCTCGACGGCCAGGCAAGCGACCGCGGGCAGACGCTGACGTATGAAGGTGATTTCCCGAAGAAAAACGAGGAGAACGAGTTTCTGCCGCGCCTGTGGGCCACGCGCAAGGTCGGCTATCTGCTCGACGAGATTCGCCTGCACGGGCAGAACCAGGAGCTGGTTGACGAGGTCAAGCGCCTGGCGAAGAAGTACGGCATTGTGACGCCGTACACCTCGGCGCTGATCGTTGAAGACACGGCGTTGGCGGCGGGAAGGCCAATATTCAACACGCGAAGAACGTGGGCGGAACGCGTGAGTCCTCCCCGACCCCAGCCTGCCAGCCTGCAGTCGCTCGGCTACGCAGGCGGCGGGAGAGATCGACGGGCCGCGGGCGGCGGTGGTATGGCGCGGGAAGACGCCGGCCAGTCCCCCGCCTATGGGAACGCCGCGTTCGACCCCATGGTGCCCGAGAGCACGGTGCAGCCAGCGCACTCCGGTCGCGGTGCCGTCGAGGCCTCCAAGTTGCTCGCGACGCTGAAGAAGGACGGCACGCTGGATGCCGAGGAGTTCGGCATCCGCACGCCCGATGGCAAGTCGATCATCCGCCACGTCGGCAAGAAGACATTTGTCTTTGACGGCGTGCGCTGGCTCGACACCGAGTGGGACGGAAAGCGGGAGACCACCAAGGTCGAGGCCTTCAGTGACGCGTACTTCGAATTGGTCAAACAGGACAAGGCGTTCGCCCGCTACCTGGCTCTCGGCGACCACGTCGTCTTCGTAATCGATGACAAGGTCTACGAGGTAACTCCGCCGCCTGATCAGGAAGCCCCGTAGCAGCCGCCTCATCCCACCGGGATGAAGTGAACATAGCCCAGCACGAAGTGCTGGGGCAATCGTGGCCATGTGACAACACGAGTCCCACCGGGACGGCTGAGCTTTCAGCCGTCCCGTGCGGGACTTGGTGGCTGCGCAGGCGATCCAAACCCAGCACTACGTGCTGGGCTGGATTCAGATGCCCCTGCGGGGCAAGTCAGGCAGGAACAGCCAAGGGGAGATCACCCGGCGGTTGTGACACAGCCCCGTCATTAGGCCCCAGATTCCAACGAGGGTACACCGCTCAGTGCTTTTTCTTCTGCGGTCGCCGATGCTGGCCGCGTGGCTTCCAGTTCTCGTCCGGCTTGCCGCGCTTGGTCGGGGACTTCGGCCGGGCCTGTGACGCCGACACCTTCAGCTCCGGCGATTCCTTCAATTCCTTGATGTGGTCGCGGAGGGCGGCAGCCTTTTCAAAATCAAGCTCCTCGGCGGCCTGGAGCATCTCGCGCTCGAGTTCGGTCACCAGCTCATCGCGGTCGTACTCGCCTTCGTCGGCATGCACCGCCTCGCGCACGCGGCGCATCGCCGCCAACTCGCCGATCAGGCTGTTGCGGATCGCCTTACGGACGGTGTCCGGCGTGATGCCGTGTTTTTCGTTGTACTCCAGTTGCGTCTTGCGCCGCCGGCTGGTTTCGTCGATCGCCTTTTGCATCGCCGCCGTAACCTTGTCGGCATACAGCACGACGGTGGCATCCACGTTGCGCGCGCAGCGGCCGATCATCTGAATCAACGACGTGGCGGAGCGCAGGAAACCCTCCTTGTCCGCGTCGAGGATGGCGACGAGCGACACCTCCGGCAGGTCCAACCCTTCGCGCAGCAGATTCACGCCGACCAGCACGTCAAAGCTGCCCAGCCGCAACTCACGCAATATCTCAACGCGTTCGAGCGTGTCGATCTCGCTGTGGAGATAGCGGCCACGATAGCCGGCCTGTTGGATATAGCTGGAGAGATCCTCGGCCAGCCGCTTGGTCAGCGTCGTCACCAGCACGCGCTGGCCGGCCGCCTCGCGCCGGCCGATGCGTTCGAGCAAGTCTGGCACCTGCCCGCGCGCCGGGGAGATGACCACTTCCGGATCCACCAGGCCGGTCGGCCGGATGATCTGCTCAACCACCTCACCTTTGCACAGGTCCAGCTCGAAAGGCCCCGGTGTCGCGCTGGTGAACAGCACGCGGTGCCACATGGCCTGAAACTCCTCGAAGCGCATTGGCCGATTGTCGAGCGCGCTGGGCAGCCGGAATCCGTGCTCGACCAGCGTCTCCTTGCGCGCCCGGTCGCCGTTGTACATCGCGCCGACCTGCGGAATCGTGACGTGCGACTCGTCGATGATCAGGAGGAAGTCCTCGGGGAAGTAATCGACCAGCGTATAGGGCTTGGCTCCGGGCGGCGTCTGATTCAGATGGCGCGAGTAGTTTTCGATACCGCTGCAATACCCGACCTCGCGCAGCATCTCCATGTCGTACTTTGTGCGGGCCAGCAGCCGCTGCGCCTCCAGCAGCTTGCCCTGATGACGCAGTTGCATGACGCGCTCGTCGAGCTCCTGCGAGATGGTCTGGCAAGCCTCTTCGACGCTGTCCTCGGGCATGACGTAGTGCACGGCCGGGTAGATAAACACGTGATCGCGCTGCTGGAGCACGTTGCCGGTGAGCGGGTGTGTCAGCGAGACGCGCTCGATCTCGTCGCCGAACATCTCGATGCGAATGCAATATTCCTCATCGGCCGGATAGAGCTCGACCACGTCGCCGCGCACGCGGAATGACCCGCGTTTGAGTTCTACCTGGGCCCGTTCGTATTGCAGCCGCACAAACTTGCGCAGCAATTCATCGCGCTCGACCGTGTCGCCGACGCGGACCTGCACGACACTGGCCTTGTACTCGTCGGGTGACCCCAGGCCGAAGATGCACGACACGCTGGCGACGATGACCGTGTCGCGACGAGACACGATCGCACTGGTGGCCGCCAGGCGCAACCGGTCCAGGTCGTCGTTGCGCGAGGCGTCTTTTTCGATATAGATGTCGCGCTGCGGAATGTACGCTTCGGGCTGGTAGTAGTCGTAATAACTGACGAAATACTCGACGGCGTTGTGCGGGAAGATCTCCTTGAGCTCCTCATAGAGCTGCGCCGCGAGCGTCTTGTTGTGTGAGAGCACCAGCGCGGGCTGGCCCAGCCGGGCGATGACGTGGGCCATTGTGAACGTTTTTCCCGAGCCGGTGACGCCCAGGAGCGTCTGATGCGGGACGTTGCGCTGGAAGCTCTCGACCAGCCGGTCAATTGCCTGCGGCTGATCGCCCTTGGGCTCAAAGTCACTGACGATTCTAAAGCCGCTCATCGCGTCCGTTTCCCGCGGGCAGCGCGCCCGACGCTGTCAATCCGGAACATCCTGTTCGGCGCCGACTTCCGGGTCGATACCTAAATGCTCCGCAGCGGCAACGCGCAGCGCCTCGATCTTCTGTTTCCACTCGCCGCCGCCGGCCTCATCGCGCCAGGCCCGGGCTTCGTAAACCGCCTCCCGGAGCGCGGTCTTGTCCGCGGCCTGGGCCAGACCGGCGAACCACGCGTGTCGCGCTCGCCATAGCAAACCTTCGAGCAGGTCCTTCCAGGGCGGACCACCCAACGCCGGGCTCCATACGCGCTCCTGGGTCAGGCCGGTCTTAACCTCGGCGGCTTGCCCCGCGCGCAGCTTCAGGTTGAGCCAGTTGTAGCGTGCCTCCCAATACTGCTGCGGCGCCCGCTTGCGCAGGCCACCGTCGCGCAGCAGCGTCTCCCACGCGGCCCTGGCTTGGGCCAGCTCGGCGTCGGACGGCGTGTCGCTCAGCCGCGCTGTCAGAATCTGTGCCATCAGACGCTGGTAATTGCCGCTGCGCGGATTTTCCTTGAGCAACTCCGTCGCCAGCTCGGACGCCGCATCGTAGTTGCCGGCCAGGTATTGAACGCGCGCAAGCCCGGACCGAACCACGCCGAGATTCTGCCGGCGCGACTCATCAACTTCGCACCAATTCAGCAGTTGCTCGAAGGTGGTCACGGCCTCGGCGGCCAATTCACGCGCATCGTCCCGGCGCCCGGCATCGATCAGCCGCTCCACCTCCTCCTGCATGCCGGCCGCCAATAACGTCAGCACAGCTCCGGCGCGTTCGGCGGGCACGCTGCTCAAGTACTCGTCCAGAATCGCGGCCGCCCGCTCGAACTCGCGCGCGCCGCGATAGGCGCGGATGCGCACACCCAGCACGCGTCCAACAAGATCGCTGTCCGGGTGTTTGTCCTCAAAGCCCTCGATGGTGGCGAGCGCCCGGGCATAGTCGCCGATCTCCTGCGACGCCAGCAGCTCGGCGGCGTTGACTATCGCATGGGCCGCCCACTTTCCGGCGTCCGTCGCTTCGCCGCCCGCCGCCGCCCGTATGAGCGCCTCGTCGGCGTACTCGGTCAGCAGCGTAACGGCGTCGAGCGCCCGCTGGCGATACTCGTCGGCCGATAGCTTGTCGCGCTTTTGCTCGACCGCCAGACGCGCGCAAAGCGCGCGCCGGAACTGGGATTCTTCCCAGTGTGGCGAGCGCGGCGGGATCTTGCCGAATTCGCGGACGGCGTCGTCGAGCCGCCCGGCCGATTGGAGCGCTACCGGCAACCACCACTGGGCTTCGCGGCGGTGTGGATGCTGCGGGAAGGTCTCGAGCAGTTCCAGCAGCGTATCCGCCAGCCGGGCATAGTCGTCAGGCTTGCCGCTTTCGGTGGCGACCTTGGCCCAAAGCTGGTAGGCGTGGCCGGCCGCGTCGGAGGCTTTGGGGTGCTCCTTGAACTCACGGGCCACCCGCTCGAACGACTCAGCCGCCGAACGCAGGTCCGACCGCCTGTATTGCGCCACGCCCAGATCAAACAGCACCTCGCCGGCCAGCGTTTCATCCAGGTCATCCCGGCCGGCCGCCTCGCGCAGACGCTCGATCGCGCGCATCTGTTTGCCCGCCGCGCCGAGAGCGCGTGCGGAGTACAACAACTCGGCCGGCGACAACGTCTTCGGATCGGCATCCTCGGGCACGCTGGCCGCGATGTAGGTCTGCACTATCGCCGGCCACGACTTGCCACGCTGTGCCAGGTGGTGCAGCTTGCTCAACCCACGCGCGCGCGTGCGCTCGGCCTGCTTGCGCAGCGAGCGCTCCGAGAGATGGCCCTCCGCCTCACGCCGGATCTCATCGGCCTCCGTCAGATAGCTGCCCGCTTCGAGCAGCGGGGCCAGATTGAAATAAAACGCCGCGCGACGCTCCTCATCGCTGAGGTTGTTGACATCGCGTTCGAGCAGAGGTTCGAGCACCTCACGCGCATCGTCGTATGCGCCGGTCTTGAGATACATGCGCGCAAGCTCGTAACGCACGCGCACGCGCAGGTCGATGCTCGCGTCGCTGTCAGCGTCATCCGCACCCGGGTCGTACTGCGGAATGTTGCCGAAGGCGCGCGCCGCCTCGTCGTATTCGCCGAGCTCGGCCAGCGTCATGCCGAGCCCCAGGTAACACTGGTAAATCATCTGCCCGGCGAACGCCGAATCGAGCAGTTCGCGAAAACCGGCGCTCGCCCGCTGCAGCGCCTGGTCGCGCGTCGGCTTCTCGGGTTCGAGCAACCCCAGGTAGTAGTTCGTCCAACTGCGCGCCAGCGCTATGTCGAGCCGCTGAGTCTGTACCAGGTCGTAGATGCCCAACGCGTAGTATTCGTCTTCGCGGGCATCACGTTCATCGAGCAGCGGTTTGAGTGTTTTCCAGGCTTCGGCGTATTGCTCATCGGCCAGGCGCAGCTTGGTCAGCAGCGACTCCGGCGCTCCCCCGCGCCCGTCGGTGATTTCGTAGTAGCGCAGGTCCTGATCCGCCCAGCCGGACAGCACCATGCTCGCATAGCCCAGGTGTGCGGCGACGCGCTGGGCCCGGTGTTCGAGCGGCTGAAGCGTGGCGGACTTCTCCAGCGCCACAGTCCACTTCTTGTAATACTCCGCGGATTTGACGTAAGCCGCCTCGCGATCTTCCGGCAGACGTTCGCGCCGGCCCTGGTTCTCGTAGGCCTTGGCCAACAGCCCGTAATCACGCGCGGTCCTACCGCCGTTCAATTGCCGCTCGAGCCGGCTACCTTTGCCGGCCTCGACGAGTTCGGCGATCTCGTCAGACGGCTGATCCTGGGCCACGACCGGAGCCGCGGCGCCGAACATGGCCACGAGAGCACCTATCAACATGCATCGGATCATCGGTTCCGCCTTGGGGGCGCGAGTGGTTACGTGTCGTCAAAGCTCACGGCAAACTGCACGTTCCTGAAACCGGCGCGGACGGTCGCATCCATGGCCTTGACGACGTATTTCCAGCGGACGCTCATCCCCGCCCCGATGACGACCGCGTTCGTGGTGTCCGCGCCGAGTCGCTTGCGCGCCGCCATGAAGCTCAACAGGTCGTCGAATGAATTCCCGTCGAGCGGCTCTTCCATGACGTAGATATTGCAGCCTTCACCGTCGCGCACGTCCTCCAGCGCGATCTGGATCGTCGGATTAAGCGCAACGGCCACACCTTCGCCCGGCCCGCTGCTGGGGTCGAGCTCCGTTTGTAGAATGCCCTCTTCGGCGAACTGAATCGAGACGTTCAGCAGGAAGAAAACCAGCAGGACCATCACGACGTCAACCAACGGGGCCATGTTGGGACAGGCTTCGCCGCCGCCTTCCATGCGATTCCGGCTCATGATCCGCCCTCCGGCCCGACGCCGTGGTTGGCGGAGAATACGATCTTGGCTATCTGGGCCTGTCCGGCGGCACGCAGGACGGCCTCCACGTCGGCGTAGGTGGCTTCGGCGTCAGCGCGGATGATGCAACGCAGCTCTTCTCCGACTTCGCGGGCGCGCTCCGCGCGTTCCAGCAGCAAGCGCTCGATCGCCTCGGGAGTCCGCTCGGTCTGGCGAATCTGCTCGCCGTCCCACTCGGCCGTGACATAGCGGGGCTCGGCTCCATCTTCGTGTACGACGTTGACAGTCACACGTCGCCCCAGCTCGCTCTTCTTCACTTCCTCGGCCGCCGCCGCCCAGGGCAGCAGCAGGTCTTTGTAGTTCTCCTGGTCGATCAGCGCGCTGGCCAGCAGAAAGAAGATGATCAGGCACATCATGACGTCCACCATGGGCGCCAGGTTCAAGGACATGCTTGCTGGTTTGGGAGGCTTGAACATCTTGCGCTCTCAGTTGTTCGACAGCCCGACGACTGCGTGCCGCACTTCGGTGCCGGCGAAGACGCACGGCTCACATAACCGTGGCACACCATTGACGCGCCGGGAAAATGTACTAGCTCGCCGCCTGAGCCGGTTGCTGGGCGGCCTGCTGGCTGGCGCGCTTGGCCGCCGGCCGGAAGTACTCGAGCAAGTCAAGCACCTGGACCGTCGCCGACGTCGTAAGCGAGTCGACACGATTGCGGCACACGCCGAAAAAGCCCAATCCAATGATGGCGAGCGCCAGCCCGAGCATGGTATTGACCAGGGCCTTGCTGATCCCGCCGGCCAGTCCGCCGGCGTCGCTGCCGCCACCACCCTCGCCCATCGCGGCAAAGGCCTCAATCATGCCCAGCACCGTGCCCAGCAGGCCGAGCAGCGGGCCGAGATTACCCATGATGTTCAGGTATTCGACCTTGCGGAACATCGCCCCGCCCATTTCGCCGGACTTCTCGATGGCGGCTTCGTGCATCGCGTCGAATCCATGGCGCGCGTGTTGCATCGCCGAGGTCATCACCCGCGCAAAGAATGTCTTGCTCTTTTTGAGACCGTCCATGCACTCGCGGAAGTTGCGCGTCTCGATGAGCTGTTTGGCCTGTTTGACCTGCTCGGCGGGCGCAATCGTGCCGCGACGCACACTCAGAAAGTGCTCGACAATCAGCGTCAGGGATGCGATCGACCCTAGCACGATGAAATAGGTTGGCCACTCAATCCCATCCCAGATGATATCCAGGATCGATTTCGAGTCGCCAGCGGCCTCCTGGGCCAGCGCCGGCACAGCACCCGCCAAGGCCATGGTCACGATCACGCTGGTACGCTGCATACCGTTCATGCGGTTCCTCACTGCAAGTGCTGTTACAGATCTTTCAGCGTCACAATCTTGAACGCCGCCTTCTTGCCGCGCCCCTTGTTCTGCTCGGCCAGATTGCGCAGACGTTGTGCCTGGTCATTGATGCCGGGCGGCAAACCGCTCGTGTCCTCAAAAACGGCCTCGTCGAACAACAGGCACACGATCTGGGCGTTGGCGCGCTGGTTGAGGCTGGTGATCTCGTCGACGACGCTCGACTCAAAGCGACCGTCGGAAAAGAAGAAGATCGCCTCGGGTTGTTGCTTGAGGGCCCGCTCGACGGCGGCGAGCGGCTCGGTGCGCCCCTGGGGCGCCTTGGCTCTGATCCACTCAATGAAGCGCGCCTTGTTCTCACCGTTGGCCGGCACCAGCGCCGGCGCGAACGGGTCGGCAACCGCGCGGCGCTCGCCGTAGAAGAGGATCACGTTGAACGACTGCGAAGGTCGCAGCCGGCCGACAGAGCGTTTGAGCTCGCGTTTGAGATCCTCGTCGACAGTGATGATTGAGCCGGAAAAGTCGACGACGTAGATGATCCGGTTTGCGGCGACGTTGAGATTCCAGACACCGGCGCTCCCGATGCGCATGCGTTGCCCGAGGCCACTCCCGAGACCGCCGCTGCCGGCCTCGCCGGCCCCGCCACCGAGCCCGAGGATTCCCCCACCTTCGCCGGACCCCAAACCGAAATCGCCGCTACCAAAATCACTGATATCGGTGGCGTCGTCGATGGTAAGGTCGGTCGGCGAGATCTCGGAAAACTGGAGGTCGTCGAGCGATTGAATGTCTTCGCTGGTGTCGAATGTGGGAGTCTCGTCGAAGGTGAAACCACCCGAGACGTCCACATCGTGCAGGCTGGCCTCGTACTCGCCCACCTCGATCGCGGGCGTGGTCACCACCGCAAAGCGCACCAGGGCCGCGGTGGCGAGCACGGACACATGGAACACCAGCGCGAGGGCCAACGGCAAACCGACATGCATGGACCAGCGAAAGAACGGATTGCGGGCTTCGCGATCGGGTTGCGTGTCGACCGTGATGGCCGGCGCGCTTGCACGGGGCGGGGTGGCCTGTGGTTTGGCAGTCATCGCTAAGGCGTCACATCATTCGTCGGGCGCAGCAAACACCTATCGTCACGCCGCCGGCGGGCCCGTATCGCGCCGAATCAATTCTACGTGGTTCGTCAAGGCGGCACGGCGCGCGCCCGGCTGGTAAGGCGCTCGTCGACTAGGGACCCGCAGCAGGGGGCGCCCCCCCGCCACCGCCCGACACCTGCACGAACTGCATGCGCAACTCGTACATCACCTGATCGAGCAGTTTCTTCTCTTCGTCGGTCAGGTTGCCCTTGGTCTTGTCCTCGATTACCTGGAGCATGTCGATGTAGTGCTTGGCGATCTCGTAATTGGGCGGGATGCGCTGCCCACCGGGGCCCGCCAGCATGCCGAAGCCGGCCATCGCCTGCATGGCGATCATGTTGACAAGCTCGGCGAAGTTCGGATCGGGTAGCGGGCCCGTCGGAGCCTGCTCCTCCTCCTTGGCCAGCCGTTCCTTTTCCTTCTGGGCTTCGGCCTTCCAATCGTCATCGACGATGATCTTCTTTTCTTCGTCTGCCATTGGGCGTCTCCTGTCACCTGCGAAGCACGCCAAGTGTACCGGACTCACCACGCCCTCACAACGGTAGCGGCTCCCGGCGTGCCCTGCGGGCTGAATGCGGTACAATCCGGGCCGTGGCTTCCGCGACGCACGACGCGTGGACGGCCGGGCGTTGTTGTGGTGTTGTCATCAGAGTGCATGATATGCCGACCTACCGCTGCGCAATCTGCCAGCGCGAAGTTGCATTCGAGCAAGGCCTGCCCGAGCTGTACCCGTTTTGCAGCGAGCGCTGCCGCTGGGTGGATCTGGGACGCTGGTTCAGCGGCGAATACAGCCTCGAATGCGAGCGAACCGACGAAAATGAACCCGATACCGCGCCGCCAGCCGGGAGGGACCGGTGATCGGCCGCGCGGCAACCACTGCAACTACGCGAGAAAAACCATGTATGCAAAGCGAGCCAATCTGCCAGCGCTATTCCTGACCGCCGTTGTTGTCGGACTCGGTGGCTGCGCGGCAACGAGCGCCCCGCGCGAGCTCTTTCCCGGCGTCACGCTCAATGACCGTGACAAAGTCGTGTGTATTGACGGTACGGTGTGCATTGAGCGGGGAATTCTCGAATACATCGCCGTCACTGAAGGCGGCAAGGACTACGAGAGCATTCTCATGCTGAACTGCCGGCCGTCACAGCTTCACGCCGCCCTGCTGATGGCCGGATACCAGGCCGGCCCGCTGGCACCGCCTTTGCGCGGGGACTACCGCACCGACAGCGCGGCGAGCGGCGATCAACGGCCGGAAGGAGCGCCGCGCCTGCCCGAACCGCCCGCCGGACACTGGGCGGGCACCGACGAGCCGACCCCCGTTATGCTCGACCTGGATGTGCGCCAGCCGGACGAGTCGTGGGAGCGCTATCCAATCGAGCACCTGCTGGTCGATCGTCGCAGCGGCGGCGCGCCGGAACGGCTGACCTGGGGGTTTACCGGTTCGTACTTCTACAGCGGGTCTGATGCGCAGACCGAGGAGTACATGGCGGACATCGAGCGCTCGATGGTAGCGCTCTGGTACGATCCATCGGCGATGTTTAACCTGATGGAAGACGTGGGCAACCCGTATCGCGGTGAGACCGTGGGGCTGGAGGTCAACCCGGACACGTTGCCCGCCAGAGGTACGCCGGTGCGCCTGGTGATCACGCCGCGCGCGGACTGAGGAGAGCATGAGCGATATCGTCCGAACACGCTTTGCACCATCGCCAACCGGCTACCTGCACATCGGCGGAGCCCGCACGGCGCTGTTCAACTACCTGCTGGCGAAACGAGCCGGCGGCAAATTCGTCCTGCGGATCGAGGACACCGACCAGACACGCAACATCGACGCGGCCGATCAGAAGCTGCTCGACGACTTGCGCTGGCTCGGGTTGCAGTGGGACGAAGGCCCGGAGGTCGGCGGAGACTTCGGACCATACCGCCAGAGCGAGCGCCGCGAATCGTATGACCAGCAGGCGCGCACGCTGCTGGATAGCGGCCGGGCATACTACGCCATGGAGACGCGCGAAGAGCTTGACGCCATGCGGCAGGCGGCCCAGAAGGACGGCGCGCGCGGCTTTCGCTATCCCAGGCCGCAACGGTTTCCCTCGGAATCAGAGGCGCGACAGGCGCGCGCCGACGGCCGCCCAGTGGCCGTACGGTTCAAAATGCCCGATCGCGACTGGATCATCCACGATCAGATACTTGGCGACGTGGAGGTACACGCGGCGGAATTAAGCGACTTCGTGATCGTGAAAGCCGACGGCTGGCCGACCTATCATTTCGCCGTCGTGCTCGACGATGCGGCCATGCGGATTACGCACGTACTTCGCGGCCAGGAGCATCTGCTCAACACAGCCAACCACATGGCACTGCAGGAAGCCCTCCAGTATCCGACCCCGGCTTATGCCCACCTGCCGATCATCCTGACGATGCAAGGCGCGAAGATGAGCAAGCGGGAAAAAGACAAGGCCGTGCGCGACGCCGTCAACGTCGCCTTGAAAAATGGAACGCTGGATGAAGGGCGCTTGCTGGAGCTGTCAGGGTGTGCGGACGACGACGCGCTCCGGGCCTGGCGCAAGAAGAAAACACAGCTCGACAAGGATGGCCTGGCGGCCCTGGCCGCCGACCTCGGCGTCACACTGCCGGAGATCGAGATCCACGATTTCCGCGTCAGCGGCTATCTCCCCGAGGTGATTCTGAACTTCATCGCTCTGCTGGGCTGGTCGCCCGGAGATGATCGCGAGACATTCACGCTTGACCAATTGTGCGAAGCGTTCACCGTCGAGCGAATCGGCAAAACCAATGCGAAGTTCGATCGCGAGAAGCTGCTCAGCTTCAACACGTCGGCGCTGGCCGCGGCCGATGCCGAACACTTGCTGGCGGCGTTTCGCGACTACGCCGACGTCAACGCGGGTTCACCCTTCGCCGCGCTCGGCGATCAGCAGCTTGCGCGCGTGCTCGAACTCTGCGCCGGGCTGCGCACCTTCAGCGATGCCGAGTTCAAAGCCGGCGCGCTCTTCCGCGCTGACCAGGAAATCGAGTATGACGCGCCGGCGGTCAGGAAATGGCTGCTCAAAGGAGAGCGCGCCGGCGTGCGCATACTGGAGGCGCTGCGCGGCGAATTGGAGCGCGTCGGCGTGTGGAGTGCCGCAGAGTTGGAATCCGTGATCCGCGCCTATGCGGACCAGCACGACCTAGGTCTGGGCAAAGTCGCCCAGCCGTTGCGAATCGCTGTAACCGGGACAACCGTGAGTCCGTCGATCTTCGAGAGTCTGGAGCTGCTGGGCCAGGCGCGCACACTGGCACGGATGCAACGTCTGCTCGAACACATCGCCGCGATCGAGGATTAACCGCCGCCCCGGCCGGCACGTCCGGCGGATGCCGTTGTGTGATACGGGAGCTCACATGAGCGCGGGTAGCACCGAACAACCAGAAATCGTACGCCGCCGGATGATCTACACCGGTCGTGTGCAGGGTGTCGGTTTTCGCTACACGACGCGGGCGCTGGCGCAGGATCATCCCATTGTCGGGTTTGTGCGGAATCTGCCGGACGGGACGGTAGAGCTCGAGGCGGAAGGCGAGCGAGACGCCGTGACGGCCTTTCTGGCCTTAGTCGCGAAGCACTTCAACGCACACATCCAGCAGGTCGCCGGCTGCGATCTGGCACCCCGCGCCGCCGAGGAACGATTCGAGATCAGCTATTAGCGACGACACGAGCGGCGCTGCGTGCCAATCACGCCGCGTGCTGATACCGTACCCTGGGGTTGGCGCTGGCGGAGAAACCCGTGGATGTGTGGACGGCGCTGCTGGATGTTTTGATCCTGCTGCTGACGGCAATGTTGCTCGGCGCGCTGTGCGAACGGCTGCGACAGAGTGCCATTCTCGGCTATCTGCTCGCCGGCACGCTGCTGGGCCCCAACGCGTTGGATTTGATGCCGAATCACCAGGCGGTGACCGCAATCGCCGAACTGGGGGTGGCGTTGCTGCTGTTTGCGATCGGACTTGAATTCTCCTGGCGCCGGCTGAGCGGCATCGGGCCGATCGCCGTGGGGGGCGGAACTCTCCAGGTGCTGCTGACCGGCGGCCTGACCGCGGCGGTCTGTCTGGCGCTCGGACTCGGCAATCGGCCGGCATTGGCGATCGGGGCGATGGTTGCGCTGAGCAGTACCGCCTGTGTATTGCGATTGCTCATCAGCCGCGCGGAAATTGACAGCATTCATGGCCGTAATACGCTCGGCATTCTGTTGCTCCAGGATATTGCCGTCGTGCCGCTCGTGTTTGTCGTAACGGCCCTGGGTGGTGACGGCCCCAGTTCGGCGGGCCAGATTGGGTGGGAGCTGGGCCGCGCGGCCGGCGTTACGGCGCTGATGGTGGCTGCACTGTTTCTGTTGCTGAATTACGTCGTGCCGCTGCTGCTGAGCTCTGAACAAGCCGCGCGGAATCGCGATCTGCCGATCCTGCTCGCAATCGTTACCGCGGTCGGGGCGGCATGGGCATCTCACAAACTGGGGCTCTCGCCGGCGTTGGGTGCATTCATAGCGGGTCTGCTGCTGGCCGAATCACCATTCGCCACCCAGATTCGCGCCGACATAGCTTCCGTCAAGACGCTGTTCGTCACGCTGTTCTTCAGTTCAATCGGAATGCTGGCCAACCCTGCCTGGATCATGGATCACTGGGTGTTGGTCGTCGGTGTGGTCGTGATGATCGTCTTCGGCAAAACGTTGGTCATCGCCGGTGTTGTGAGCATGTTTCGCTCGTCGCCCGGGCACTCCATCGCCACAGGTGTCTGCTTGGCGCAAGCGGGCGAGTTCTCATTCGTGCTCGCCGAAGTCGCCCGGGAAGGTCAAGTGGTCGATGGTGATCTGTTCGAGTTGATCGTGGCTGCGACAATCGGCACGCTCTTTCTGACTCCCTATATGGTCGCGCTGGCGCCGCAACTCGCGGGCATTGTGGGACGATACCTGCCGCGCGCGCTGGAGGCACAGGGGCGCTGTGAGAAAAGCGCCCCCGGGGCAGCGGCCGCGCTGCGCGGCCATATCTTGATCGTGGGCTTCGGTCCCGCCGGCCGCCGCATCGCCGAGGCGCTGATGGGACGACACAAATCACTGTTGGTCGTGGTCGAGTTGAGCGCCAAGTCCAGCGCTGTCGCGCGCGCTTATGGCTTGCGGACGTATCAAGGCGACGCGACTCGCACAGAGACTCTGGAACACCTCCACATCGACGCCGCTCGCGCCGTCGCCGTGACACTGCCCGACCCTACGGCGGCACGCCACGTTATAGAGCAGGTTCACGCGAGCTCGCCACAGACACCCATCATCGCGCGGGCGCGCTATCACGTGTACCGTTGGGAGTTGACTGTCGCCGGCGCGCAGGTGGTCGTCGACGAGGAAGAGCAGGTTGGTTTGCGCATGGCGTCAGCCGTGCGACAAACGCTCCGGGCCGGCAGGCGCCGTCCCCGGTCATCAGATCGTGCTCAATGATGATGGCCCCTGGCTGATCCCACGCCGGTAGCGGACAACCTCCCCCAGCTTCTCATAAGCGGCGTTATTCCAGCGTCACCTGGACGTTCGTGTAGTACAGCGTATCGAGGCGCTCGATGCCCGGCGCCGGCCGCGAGTCATAGTCGTTGCGCACGCCCAGCTTCCACTTCCACCTGTCGTCCGCTCCGAGGGGCACGACAAACGCCGTGTCAAACTCCAGCCGGTAGTCGCCGAACTCCTCGAGTGACGGGGTATACCCGGTCGAGTGTGTAAAGCGCAGCCAGGGTTTGATGTCCAGGCGGTAGTTAAGCCCGAGGTCGGCGATGGGATCGGTCTGGCTGGGCGCCGTATTGCCGTTGGCGTCTTCCAGATAGCTCTCGTGTCGCAGACCGCCGCCGCCACGGACCTTCAGTTCGTGATCTTCCTCTTTGATGAAGTAATACCCGCCGCCGGCGGCCAGGACGACGCGCAACTGAATATTCTCAAACTCGTCGTATTCGTACGTGTTGCGGGCGTAGGCGAACGCCCGGTCCGTGAAGAGATATTCGTACTCCGCGCCACCGATGACTTCGGCCGTGTTGCGCAGGTCATCCTCTTCTCCGTAGACCCCGGTTACGAAGAACTTCAGCAGATCCTTGTCGGTCTTGCGGCGAAGTTCGAGCCGGCCGTGAAAGTCCATGGTCTCGGTGTTGCCGGTCTTCTTGGTGGCGCCGATCTCCGCCTCGAACGCCCACCGGGGGCGCTTGGCTTCCATCTCGGCTTCGTGGCGCATCTGCTCCGGACTCTTGTCGTCGGGCCCCCAGACAGCTACGACGTTGTCCACCTTGATGGGGACGCCACCCATTTCGGTCTGAACAACCGCCGTGTCCGCGGCCGGTTGCCATTCGATGCGCCCGACAAGCCGATCACCACTGGACATCTCCACAAATTTCGGGCCCTCGGTCTCGATTCTCACGACATGCGTGGCATCGATCTCGAGTGTGCCGGCGAACAGTGTCTCGATGATAAGCTTGTCGCCATCGAGGCGCCCGAACACACCAACCAGGCGGCTCCCGTCAGACAAAGTCACAACATCCGCCCAGCCGCACGCGGCAACCACACCGACCAACACAACCGCAAGCAGCAATCGCCTAGTTTTCACGCGTAATTCTCCACTCGGGGGCAGGAATGCCCAGCGCTGGTCGCACCGGCGACTGTACCGCGCCAACGGCACCGGCCGCGCCATGATCGGTGCGTGGCCTAATCGCCTTCGCCCTTGAGTTCGTCGAAGAGATTGTTGATCCCGTTCGTCACGAATTCGTCGATCGGCGTCAGAATCGCCGTGCGGAACACAGATGCCAACAGGCCGGCGGGATCAACGGCCGTGGTCACCGTGAACTCATCGAAGTTGCAACTGCCGAACGGAAAGGCAAAAGCCACACCCATCACCGCGAGAATGGCGGACTTTTTAAGCCGCAGGTATTGCTTCATCAACCGCACGGGAATCTCCCTTCCACAACGAAGACCAGATGGGCACGGCGTGCCCAGGTTCATCAACACATTATTCGTCTGCCCGCGCACGCCTGAAGGCATACATCTTGACTATGACAGACGCGTGGCAGTCTAGTCGGCCTGCTGCGCGCGTTCAAGTGCGCTTAAGCCCGCGGCATATCACGTACCGGCGCCGACACGATGCACAAGCACGGTATCGGTTCCGCCGGGAGCGTGCGTGCGAGTCGATGTCACAACGATGACCAGGTCACCTTCGGCCGCCAATCGGCTGACCTTGCCGTCGCTCTCGTCCAGCAGGCGCGCCTCCAGCGCCGCCGCCATCTGGCGTGGATGGTCAACCGGTTCGACCCGCACCGGAATCACGCCATACAGCAGGTTCATCTGCCGCAACACGTGTTCGTCATACGCCAAGCCAACCACCGGCATCGGCAGTCGGTGCTGTGCGATCTGGCGCACGGTGGCGCCCGTCGCAGTCCAGACCGCGACCAGACGCACGTTCAAGTCAAGCGCGGCACGCACCGCCGCATGCGCCACCGCCAGAGTCGGCCGCGTAAATCCGCCAACGCCGCACGGTCGGTCCACCGGCGGCAGCGTGGCGAGGTATGATTCGGTCGTATCGGCGATGCGATTCATCATATCGACCGCCAGGCCGGGGTATTTGCCGACGGCGGATTCCGCCGAGAGCATGACGGCATCCGCTCGGTCGAATATCGCGTTGGCAACGTCGCTTACCTCGGCCCGCGTCGGTATTGGGCTATCGACCATGCTCTGGAGCATCTGCGTGGCCACGATCACCGGCACGCCGGCATCCCGGCAGCGCGATATCAGGTCTTTCTGAATGAGCGGCACACGCCAGATATCTGTTTCCACGCCGAGATCGCCGCGCGCCACGAGGACGGCATCGGTGTTCGCGATAAGCTCGTCGAGGTGATCGAGCGCCTGCGTTTTCTCGATCTTGATGACAACCTTGATGTCGCTGCCGCGCGCCTTGATCAGTCGCTTGAGCTCGTAGAGGTCCTCCGGATGGCGCACGAATGACAGGGCCACGTAGTCGAGCTCGTGATCGATCGCCCACGCCAGGTCGATGCGGTCTTTCTCGGTCAGCGCCGGCGTCGAGAGCGTCGTGTCGGGGAGGTTGACCCCCTTGTGACTGGACAGCGCGCCGCCGGTAGTACACGTACACACAACTTCATCAGCCGCGCTCCCGGTCACCAGCAGGCGCACCAGCCCGTCGTCGATGTAAACCCGCTGGCCTTCGGCAAGTTCGTCGATCAGACTGGGCCACGACACGGTGAGCCGTTCGGCGGTACATGCGGCGTCGCCGCGCACGAAACGCACGGTCTGGCCGGCTTCGATCATGACCGCCCCATCGGCAAACGACCCCAGCCGAATCTTCGGCCCGCACAGATCGCCTATCACGCAGACTGGCTTGTTGCGTTCGGTGGCAACCGTGCGCACCAACTCGAGCGTGGCGGCATGGCTCGCGTGAGTGCCGTGGCTGAAGTTCAGCCGGCATATGTCCAGCCCCACGTCCAGCATCTCGCACAGGCGTTCGCGGTTGGCCGAGGCCGGCCCGAGGGTCGCGATAATCTTGGTTCTGATCATGACCGTATACTCCAGCAGTGAGATGTTGACTCGCCGGCTCCGCGGCCATAGGAGATGTCCGGTATGGCCGCACCACCGTCGGCTGGGACCCGGACAGCGTAGCCGGTCGAGCGGTGCCTTGTCGAGGCCGGCTCCGCGCGGCGATTGGACGAAACACTTGCCCGCTTGCGCCGACGCGATATCGTGTCGGTCGGTGGTTGCACTGAACCAACACAAAGGGCGATGCCCATGACGGCGCAGGATAGTAAAGAGCCCGGCCAATCGGCTCATCGACGACGTACCGTGCTGGGTACGCTCAAGGCGCTGCTGCGCACGCGGATTTCGGCCGGGTTGATTACGGTCCTGCCGGTCATCGTGACAATCTGGGTGATCCAGCTTGTGTTCGGGCTCATTCGCGGATCATCGCAACGCCTCATCGAGTGGTACCTATTGACGCCAAGCGGCCGCACCGTGCTCGAGCGCTGGGACATCGACCTCGAGAAACTCGACGAGATCACGCAGGCACGCGAAGGGCTCGGCATGCCGACCGGCGGCGACGTCTTTCTGAACCTCATGCCGTGGTACTTGCAGTGGGGTATCGCGACGTTCTCGGTCGTGCTCACCTTCATCGTGCTGTACACCATCGGACTGTTCACCGCGAACTTGCTCGGCAAGCGCATCGTCGAGACCATCGACTCCGCGGTGGACCGCGTGCCAATGGTCAAGACCATCTATCGCGCGATCAAGCAGATCGTGGCGTCGTTCGGCGGCGATCAGACGCAGAATTTCCAGCGTGTGGCCCTGATCCCCTTCCCCCAGGAGCGCATGCGCTGCGTCGGCTTCATCACGGCTATTTTCAAAGACTCGGTTACCGGCGAAGAGCTCGCCACGGTTTTCATCCCGACCACACCCAACCCGACCACCGGCTATCTGCAAATCCTCCGGCGCGCGGAACTGGTCGAACTGGATTGGAGTGTTGAAGACGCGGTGCGCACAATCATGTCAGGCGGCATCCTGCGTCCCGAGTTCCTGACGATCGTGCCCACCAAAGACATGCCCAAACACGGCCGCCCGGCGATCACCCAACCAACCACGCCACGGGAGTTGGGCCCCGGACCTGAGTCCCCCGAGTAACCAGGCGATGCCTGATCAGCGCTCCACCGCTGGATGCAATGGCAGCCCCCCACCGTAGCGGCCCACGTACTCGTCGACCGAGGGCAACCGTGCATTGGGTGCCATGCCGACGGCATCGGGTGCCATGCCGACGTCTGTTCGCGTCGGCATGTTCTTCAACCAAGGGAGCTCAGCCGTAGCGTAGGTCAAGCGCAGCGAGACCTGCCGCGCCGCGGTAGACTGAGAGGCTGAGCACAGGCTCCAACTCACGCGATTCGGGATGCACCAAATGGGGCAGTTCGAGCAGACGATCGGGAAGGCGCTGCTGAGGCGGCTGGCACCGGTTGACGAGTCGCGGCTGCTGTCCGACGAAGAGATGGCGGCGCTTGCGCCGCGGATCAGACGCCTGGACAGATATGGCGTGTGCGTCACGCTCATGTCCGTCGGAGCTTCGACCGTCTTGCTCACCTGGCTGCTGAATGCGCTGGACTTGAGCGTCCATGGCCGCGACTGCCAACCCTTCTACAGCGACCGGAGTGCCGTACCGTGGTTCGGCGCGGGCCTGGTGTTTGCGTTTATCGTCAGCTACGCGCCCGTGCGGGCATTTGTCACCTGGTGGATGGAAGGCGACGTCGAACTGCACGACCGATACGAAGCCACGAAGAACGGGTTTGACGAGCAGCGGGCGTTTCTGATCGTGGTCGTGTTCCTGGGGACGCTGGGGATGCTGATGTCGTTCTATGCCTGGAACAACGGCACGATCGTTGACGACAGCGGCATCAGGTTCAAAGCCGGGCTCGTCGCCGTGTGCGAGCAGGATTACGCGGACGTCAGGCACATCGGCGTCTACGAGCGGCTTGTGGCGCCGATCGGAGTCCTCATGCGGCCGAACGTGCGGGTGACGTTCGGGTCGGGGCCGGCGCTGGAGATGTTGGGCAGCGACAACGCCATCAAGAACGAGAGGCTGAAGACCGTGGCCGAGTTCATCGCCGAACGCTCAGGCATCGCCGCCGAGCACGGCGACATCCGGCCGAAGGCGCCGTAACACACAGAAAAAGGTGTCAGAAAAAGGTGTCAGGAAGATTTTCCTGACACCTTCATCGTGCTCGCGCTTGGCTTAACGCGTCTCACCGCGTTCTACTGAAGCAAAGTGTGCAGCAGCGCGGTTTGGCCGTTCGTGAATTGTAGTTCGAGGTCGGGGCCCTTCGTGTACGGCGCCACCGGCCCGGTGAACTCGATATTGCCCAGCAACTGGTCATCGAGAAAGAGCCCGCCGTCGCAAATCCAATACTCAAAGTCGTAAACGGTGCCGGCCATCGCGTCCAGCTCCCATCGCACGCCGGCGTTTTCCCCGTTCCGGTCATACACATACGTGAGGCCGTCGACCTGGGCCGAGCTGTGCGTGCCGATGCTGAAGAACTCCAGGACCGTGATCCCGCTGAGATAGTGACGCTTGAAGTAAGCGTCGGCAACGGTGATCAGGGCATCGCCAATCTGTATCGTACCGCTGGCATCCCCCTCGTCGGAGCGATCTTCATACACGCCGACGATCTCCCAATAGCGTTCTCCCGTGTACATCAGATCGACGTCCAGGACATGGTCGCCCATGACCGCCTCTCCGGTGATGTGGCGCTGCCAACTCGACGTGTACTGCACAGTCGGCGTGGCAACACTATCGATATAGAGATCGCACTCGCCGGCGTGGAAGACGTTGAACTGAAGCGTGTGCTGCCCCCAAGCCACGCTCGAAGCGCCGGATTGGGTGTCCCCGTCAAACTGCGTGATCTGAAACTCGATCGGTTGTCCGCCGAAGAACACAGAAACCAAGCGATCGGGCGGGTCGGGGTCATATGACCACTGCTGGTCCGCCGACTGCGTGAGCGTCCCGTGGAGCGTAACCACGCCGCCATTATGAGCGCTGGCTGCGAAGACGGTATCGACCAGGAACTCGACGTAGTGGTCCGCCATGCCGGTGACAAAGCTGCCCCCACCAAACAACAGCGGTGCCAGCACGACCGGGTCGGCCAGCGGATCTTGCGGCGGCGGATCGTCCGCAGGGGGATCATCCGCGGGAGGGTCATCAGCAGGCGGGTCGTCAGCGGGTGGGTCATCAGCGGGAGGGTCATCCGCAGGCGGGTCGTCAGCGGGTGGATCGTCCGCGGGTGGGTCATCCGCAGGCGGATCATCAGCAGGTGGGTCATCAGCAGGTGGATCATCTGCGGGCGGATCATCAGCAGGTGGATCATCTGCTGGCGGATCATCCGCCGGCGGGTCAACGATCGGCGGCTGCGGCTCCACCGGGTCGGGTGTTGATGGCGGCGGATCGTCACCCCCCGCCGCCGGGTCTTCCGGAGTCTGTCCGCCACCGCTGGGATCAGATGGGGACGCCGGCTGCTCGGGTACCGGCTGTTGTGGCGTCGGCAGGTCAGATGTTTCGCCGCCACCGTTCCCGTCGGCAAGGTCTCCCTCCGACGCGGAATCGTCCGCCGGAGCCGTGCCGCCCGCCCCATCTTCGGGAGACGCCGCATCCCTTGAGGTCTGCGTCTGTGCGTCGTCATCCAGTGTGACGGGGATCTGCTCGGTCGGGGTGCATCCAACATGGAAAACGGTGATGAGGCAGGTCACGAGTACCAGTCGCCAGGTTGCCATTTTGTAATCCCTCGCTTGCTGAACACTCGCCGCGTTTCGTGCGGCTCACTGTTCCACAATCACAATTTGCACAACCCGCGCTGAATCTTACCGCGCATGGCGAAGAATCTCGGATCATTGGACTTTTTCTGGGAAATCGATGGAGGATATCAACCAAATCGCGACGAGTTCGAGGCTGTTTCTCGCCGTCATCTCCGCCGCCGCCGGTTGATGGAACGAGAAAGCGGCGCCGGCAGTATCACGCGCGGTCGCACGCGAACTGCGACGCCCGGCGGCCGGCGGGGCGCCGGCCGTCACATCGTTTGATCGCCAAGCCGACGCTCTCGGCCGCTACAGCAGTTCGCGCAGAGCGGCGACAACGCGGTCCACTTCACTTTCTGACAGGTAATTGTGGAACGGCAGCGCTATAGTGCGGGCTCCGAGAGCTTCACAAACCGGGAAGTCACCCGGCTTATACCCTAACTGCGTGCGGTAAAACGGTTGCAGGTGAATCGGCGTGAAGTAGTTGCTGCAACCAATGCCACTCTCGGCCAGCGCGCGGAGCATCCCGTCGCGGTCATCCTGTGTATAGCTGTCCGCCAATCGCACAACCAGGACAAACCAGCTTTGCGTCACGTCTGGCAAAACCGCCTGCATGGTGACGCGCTGCTCGCTACTCAGGCGCTCGCGATACCAGCCGGCGACGCGCTCGCGCGTGGCGAGGATTTCATCAAGCCGCCGCATCTGCTCGACGCCGATCGCGCAGTTGATGTCGGCCAGGCGATAGTTGTAGCCCAGACGCGTGTGGGCCAGCCAGCCCGCGTCGGCGTCACGACCCTGGTTGCGCAAGGCCCGAGCCGTGGTGGCCAGTTCGTCATCGTTGGTCACGACCATCCCGCCTTCGGCCGTCGTGATCTGCTTGTTCGGATAGAAACCGAACGCGCCGGCCTCGGCCAGCGTTCCCGCCGGCCGCCCCTGGTACACCGTTCCCAACGCTTCGCAACTGTCCTCCACCAGCCGCAGACCACGCCGACCGGCAATTTCAGCCAACGCGTCCATGTCCGGCGTGGTTCCGAATACGTCCACCGGCAACAGGGCTTTTGTGCGCGGCGTGATCGCGGCCTCAACCAGATTCGCGTCAATCTGCCACGTCGCCGGATCGATGTCGACGAACACGGGTCGGCCGCCGTCAAACATCACGCTGTTGCTCGATGCGATGAATGAGAATGGTGTTGTGATGACCTCGTCACCGGCCCCCACGCCGAGTGCCTTCCAGATCAGGTGCAGCCCCGCCGTCCCGCTGTTGCACGCGATGGCGTGCTTGACGCCCAGACGATCAATAAAAGTCTGCTCAAACTCGGTTACCTTCGGCCCCAGACTCAGCCGCGGCGTCTTCATAACAGCGACAACCGCGTCGATTTCAGCCTGCGTGATGTCCGGGCTTGAAAGGTCTATCTGCGTGTGCACACCAGGTCTCCACATCGAGGAACACATTTTGTCCAGTCCGTCACTTTACTCGTTTGACCCACGAAGAGGTAGCCGGCAAACGTCCTCCAGCCTCCCGAAATCGCAACGGCGGCGACGCCGTCAGGAGCTTGCGGCACCGGGGCGTCACGGGCCGCCTGCGTGCTCGGAATCTTCAGGCGCCGGACCGCCGGCGGTGTCAGAGCGTTCCCCCGGCGGCATGCCGCACATGCGCGTCGGCATCGCGGCGAGCCGCGTCCAGCATCCGCTCGGCCGCCGCTGTGCGCGGCTGCGTGTTCTTAAGAGCGATAACCGCATTGCGCCGCCACATGCCGCGACGCGCCCGGACCGTCGCCGAACCCCGCGTCAGGCGGCGATAGTCGCCGCTGCCTAGCTGAATGAGCGCGTGCAGATCGAGTTCGGCGGGCACGACTTCGGCCGTGATATCGGGGTGCGTGGCGCGCGGCGCCCGCTGGTTGAAAGGGCAGACATCCTGGCAGACATCACAGCCGAAGACCCATGTGCCGAGCCGGTCGTGGAGATCGCGCGGCACGTCGCCGCGGTGTTCGATCGTCAGGTATGAGATGCAGCGTGTGGCATCGAGCACGCGCGGGCGCACAATGGCGCGAGTCGGACAGGCATCCAGGCAACGCGTGCAGGTGCCGCAGTGGTCCGTCGCCGGCGCGTCGGGCGGCAGGTCCAGCGTGGTAAAAAGCTCCCCGAGGAACACGTATGATCCCAATTCGCGGCTGAGGACCATTGTGTTTTTGCCGACCCACCCCAACCCCGCGCGCCGCGCCAGCTCGCGCTCCAGAATCGGAGCCGTATCCACGCACACGCGGTGGTCAAACGCCACATCCAGTTCGTCCCGCATGCGTACGGCGAGCTCTTCGAGCATCCGCCTCATTACAACGTGGTAGTCGCTGCCGCGTGCATACTGCGCCACTTTGCCAACCGGCCCGGCGGCTGAACCGGCGCCTTTGGGGCGACGCGCCGCCCCCTCGCTGGTTGCATGTAACTTCTGTGGCTGTCTGTAGTTAACCGCCACACAGATAACCGAGCGCGCCGCGGGCATGATCAGAAGCGGCTGCGCGCGAATGTCGGCGTGCTCGGCCATATAGGCCATCCCCGCGGCATAGCCGTTGGCGAGCCACGCCCTATAATGGTCCGCGGTTTCGGTGGGCTCCGGCCGCGCGATCCCGACCAGATCGAAACCGGTCTCGCGCGCCAGCCTTTTAATGATCTGGGCGTTCGCGTCAGGCGTCATTCCAGACGATAGTACTACCGCAGGTGCTACGGAGCCAAGTGCTGATGCCGTGGCCAGAGCAGGACAGCAGAGGAGCGTTCATGTTCAATTACGACTGGTTCCATGGAGCCGGGCTGACCAGCCAAGTCCAGGAGGCCAAGCGACGCTGCGCAGCCCGGAAGTTCCCTAATGCCAAGTCAGGCAAGAACGGCTCCAATGGGCGTCAGAAGTACATGGACGAATTGGAGACGCGCATCGTTCTGTATCTGAAGGACGGCCTGAGCTACGAGATGCGCGAGATCGCCGAAATCGGCACCAGCAGTGCCCTGGCTTTCGAGTGTGTCCCCGTTGACGAGAACTACAACGTCGGCGCCTACGTGATCGTCGTCCCCTTCGAGGATATCGCGCGCGTCGAGGTGTTCGCCGTCCATCCTGACGAGAAACCGGTGGAGAACCTGCGCATCGGCGGATTCAAGGCCGGTGCCAGCGATCACGGATAATCACTGCCAGCCACACGCACGGCCCGCAATACGAACAATCCCCAACCCCTGCGCCGTTTCCCACAGGACTAACCTGCCGCTATCATGCAGGGTCTGACGTTTCGTGGGCGGTAGCTGCCGAAGGCCACCCGCTGTTTACAACCATCGTTGCTTGCACCATCAACAAGGAGCGCGGCAATGCGACAGGCGAGGGGTCTTGCTCTACTTGGACTGCTGGGCATCAGCCTGGCCGGGTGCGGTCCGTCTTTCTCCTCCAAGGCAAAAAACGGCATTACCTTCTACTGCCCCGGCGCGGGCAATGTCGATTTCGGCGATCGCGGTATCCGCGAAGGACTCGAGGCCGCCGGCTACAAGGGCGAAGTCGCCAGCGTCCTATGGACGATTTCGCTGAATCCGGCGATTGATCAGGCCGTCAAGCTCAATGCCCGCGTGGGCGGCATGCGGTTGGCACGCACCATTAAACGCTACGCCGATCGATTCCCCGGCCGGCCCATCAACCTGGTTGGATTGTCGGCGGGGACGGGGGTAGCGCTGTTCGCCTGCGAACGGCTAGATGACGACTATCAGGTCGATAACGTCCTGCTGCTCAGCGGGAGCATCTCGTGTAACTACGACATAGACCCCGCCCTGCGCGGCATCAAGGGGCAGATCATCAACTACTACTCGCCGCAGGACGCGATCCTGGCGGGGCCCATGAAGATCTTCGGCACGATCGACGGCAAGCTGGGGGTGGACGGCGCCGGCGCCGTCGGGCTCAAGCCCCCGCGACACAAGGACCGTGTCGTCAACATCCGCTGGCGCCGCGAGTGGGCGCGGTACGGCTATTACGGCGGCCATACCGACGTAACCAATCCCAACTTTGTGGAGGCCAAGCTGGCCAGCCACATCATTGAGAGCGGCAGCGCTTCAGCAATGAGTACAACCGGCGCCACTTCGTGGGCGAGAGCGCCTCAGGACGAGCATCTGAACTGACACCCACTTCCGCCAGAACCGCCTCGGGCTCGGCGATGTCCCAGTCGCGCAGGCTACGCCGCAGCATCTTGCGCCGCTGCCTGAACGCGCGTTGCACGATCTTCGCAAACGGCAGTGCGTCGGCCCTGCCGATCTCGGAGTCGCAGCGCGGCACAATCCGCACCATTACCGAGTGAACTTTGGGGACCGGCCAAAACGCCGTCGGCGGCATTGTCGTGATCGTGCTCACATCCGCCAAAGTCTGGGCGATGATTGAAAGCGGGCCATACGCCTCAGAACCCAATTCGGCAACCAGTCGCTGACCGACCTCCTTCTGAATCGTGCAGGTCAGTGATTTGAAGGGCGGATCAGAATACAGCAGTTCCATAATCAGCGGAGTGGCAATCTGGTACGGCAGATTGGCGATCAGTTTGCGCCCGCCGCCCGGCCCCGGGACGTTTTCGCTCAGCAGCCGCAGCACCTCCGGGTTGATCTCATGCTTGTGGGCCAGGATATCCGCTTCAATCAGGGTGAAGTTCTCGCGCCGGCCCAGCCGACCGCGAAGCAGCTCGGCCAGCCCGCGGTCGAGCTCGACGGCGATCACGCAAGCCCCGGTTTCCAGCAGTAGCTCGGTGAGCGAGCCGGTACCCGGACCGACCTCCAGAATAACGTCGGCGGATTGGGGCTCTGCCGCACGGAGCAGCTTTCGCATAAGATTCAGGTCAGTGAGGAAGTTCTGCCCGAAGCGGTGCTGGGGCGCTAGTCCCGCCGACACGAGCAGTGACCGAATCTCAGAGAAGGTCTGACCAGGCATCGGAGATAGTCGGGGCCGAGGGTCTACTGGATCGAAGGTTCAAGGGCGGCGCACTGATGGCCCCCTTGGATCATCGCATCCTTGTATCCGCGGTTTCCATTGAGAACAATGACCGAGGCACGCAAAATCCGACTGACCGATTACGCGTCTTGTGCCGGGTGAGCGGGAAAACTGCCGCAGAGCGGCTTGGCGCAGGTTCTGCGTCAACTGACCCCGATGCACCATCCGGATCTGCTCGTGGGCATGAACACGGCCGACGATGCGGGGATCTTTCGTGTCGCCGATGACCTGGCCCTGGTACAGACGGCGGACTTCTTCCCACCCCTGGTCGACGACCCCTATGAGTTCGGGGGCATCGCGGCCGCCAACGCACTGAGTGACATCTACGCCATGGGCGGCGAGCCAATGACGGCCCTAAATCTCGTCGGCTACCCCGATCAGGTGCTGGACTACGAGATTCTCGGCGAAATCCTGCGCGGCGGGCATGATGCGGTCGCCGAGGCCGGGGCCGTGATTGTCGGCGGACACAGCGTCCGCGACAGCGAGATCAAGTACGGGCTGGCCGTGACCGGGCGTGTGCATCCGGACCGCTATATCACAAACGCCGGCGCAAAGCCCGGCGACCTGCTCGTGCTCACCAAGCCGCTCGGCAGCGGCGTGCTGTGCAGCGCCGCCAAATGCGGAAAACTGCCCCAGGCCGACCTCGCCGAGGCGATCCACGTTATGCGCGCGCTGAACAAGCCCGGACGCGACGCGGCGATGAAGGTCGGCGTCAACGCCTGCACCGACGTCACCGGCTTTGGACTGGTCGGCCACGCGTTCGAGATGGCCGAGGCCAGCGACGTAACGATCACGATCAACGCATCGGCGGTGCCACTTATGGAGCATACGCTCGAATTCGCCCGCGCCGGCGTGCTGACGCGCATGTGGAAAGACTCCCGCGCATACCTCGGCGACAAGCTCCACGTGGCCGACAACGTCGAAGAGACCCTGCTCGGCATCCTGATGGACGCCCAAACCTCGGGTGGCCTGCTGCTGAGCGTGCCGGAGGAGCGGGCGGAGGAACTGGTGGCACAACTGGTCAGCGCTCACGCGATCTGTGCCGCCTGCGCCGGTCGAGTAACCGCCCGCCAGGATCACCGCGTTTGCGTCGCGAATTGAGCCGTCGGATGCTCGCATCGGCAAGGGGCTGACTTCCCGGCGCGAGTACTTCGCCCCGAAGGGGCGGCGGGTTAGTAGCCGGGGGTGAAACCCCCGGGTAACGCGCGCCATGACAATCGAGCCCCGGCGGAGCGATGGTAACTGTTTGGCCCGTTTCCGGGGGCTGCGCCCCCGGCTGCTGACGCGCGCCCCTTCGGGGCGAGTGCACATCGGTGAGCGTCAAGGCGACGTCCCCCGCATCGCGCACAGCACCCGACCCCAGTTCGACCTTTTTCGTGACGTCAAGACAATGGTCCGATGGGTCGTATCCTGCGTTCTGGCATGCGGTTACGGCCCTCTCGATGGCCTTGCGGAAGTTCTACCAGCGAGCGTAGCCGAGCACCTCCTGGAGGTCGCGCGCCAGCCAGAACTCGATCCCGGTCTCCGGCCACATCCGGACAATCTCCTCGAACTTGCCGTGCAGGCGAACGATGACGTCCCTTTTCATGTGAACCTCCCCAAGGGCATTGGTAACCGCCGAATCTGTGCTCGACCTCGATCCTAACTGCACTGGACGAGCGCGCCAACCACACCCCCCAATCCCGAACGTTCCCCTAACGCCGACCGCGCTTCTTCGTCCGCTTCCGCCCCTTCTTCCCGCCATTCCCATTCCCGTTGCCGTTGAACAGCGCTTCGGGCACATCGTTGGCCTCGTTTTCCGGCACGATGATGATCGAATCGTCGCGGTCGAGGTCGCCGTTGTCCTTCGGCTTTTCGATGGGCTTGCCGTCCTCGTCGAGCACGACGTCGGCTTCGGCCGTGCGGGCTTTCGCGACCTGGCGGAGATCGGTTAGCAGACGGCTTTCACTCTGGCCCGTCAGGTTGGCCAGGGCCTCGGCCACGTCGGGAATGTAGCGCGTGAAAATGTCGCGCTTATCGGCTTCGAGCTTCTGGCGGCGGCGGCGGCGAACGTATGTCGCCAGCTTGCGCCCACACTCGCGCAGCGCCAGCGCCATTTCCTTGCGAATCTCGTCATAGTCGGCAATAGCTTCCTTGCTCTCCGACGTAAACGGCACCCACACGCTGGCCATGTGTACCATGATTACGAGCGGGCCGACCGGCAGGCCGCCGCCCGGCTGTGACAGCCCGTAATTGCGCCAGTCAACCTCCAGCACGCTCTTGAACGCGGCGCAGGCTGACTGCTGGTAGAGCAGCGGCACGCGATTGGCAAAGCGGATGACGCGCGCGGTTCCATCGGCGGGCACGTTGCCGCCATAGGCCAGGGCAATCTCGATGGCAAACGGATTGCCGCGGTAAACCGCTGGCCGCCGCGTCGTGGCCGTGAAAAACTCCGCTTTGACTTCCTTGAGCAGTCCGGCCAGCAGCGCGCGCACGCCGATCGGCGCCAGGCAATCGGTCGGCGGCGCCATCACCTTCACCGATTGCATCGCCTGGTAAAGCCGCTCAATGTCGGGATTGGGAATCGTGCTGGGCGCGGCGCGCGAACTCAGACCGGCCAAGGCGCAGACCTGTTGCGAGACCGACGGGGACAGCCGTGAGAACGACTGCTGCAAGAAACCAGCCAGTTTTACCCCGCGGGCCTCTTTCAGCATCTTCATCAGCACGCCGAGCTCAATGCCATACGGGTGCGGCTTGATTTCCTTGGTCTCGGCGGGCAACTCATCGCTGCCGCGCGGAAACTCGCGGCGCTGCCCGATCGGCGATTTGTAATACATCAGCGCGTGCGGGTTGGCGATCGCGGTTTGTTCGAGATACTCGTCGACCGACTGTTTGCCCTTGGAGTAGCTGGCGATGAGCTCGATGGTCACCTCGGTGCCGCGCTCCCAATCCACCTCGACAGTCTCGTCCTTGATCACGTCCGGGCGGTTCTTGGCCGTGTCGATGGCAACGCGGAAGTGGTGGGCCTCTTTGTGCGGGCTGGTGCGCGAAGTAACGTGCACGCTCTTGCCGGTGGTCAGAAGGCCGTACATGCCGGCCGCCGAAATGCCGATGCCCTGCTGCCCACGTGACATCTTCAAACGGTGGAATTTCGATCCATAGAGCAGCTTGCCGAAGATGTTCGGTATCTGGCCCTTGACGATGCCCGGCCCGTTGTCGCGCACGGTTACCCGAAAGCGCTCTTCGGCGAGTTGATCGATGACGACGTGAAGTTCGGGCAACACGCCGGCCTCTTCGCACGCGTCAAGCGCGTTGTCGACGGCTTCCTTGATGGTCGTGAGCAATGCCTTGCGCTTGTTGTCGAATCCGAGCAGGTGGCGGTTTTTGGCGAAGAACTCCGAAACCGATATGTCGCGCTGGCCCTTGGCCAGCGTCTCGGCCGTTACGGTCCGCGGCTTGCGATTGCGCTTTGTGGAGCCCGCGTTTTGGCGCGGGGCCGCGTCGCGCTGGCTCTTGGCGGGGCGCGGCGCGGGTGTGACTTCGACGTCTTCGTCGGCCGCGACAAATGTCGCCTGACTGACGGAAACCACCGGAATCTCACCGGCCGGGCGGTCGAACAGTGTCGGGCCTTCGGTTTCAGCGGTTCGCTTGTGGCTGCTCATGTTCCTCTTTGCGGACAGTTGTGGCCGGGGATACTCAACATCGACCGCTATCGTAACGGCAGGCGGTCGGCTGTACAGTATGCGGGATCGGTAGAGAGGTATCCATGGCCATGAACGGCAGACAGCGGCGCGACCTGACCACCCGCAGCCATCGCCTGAAGCCACTGTTGACAATCGGCGACGACGGTCTGACCGACGGCGTCGTCGACCAGGTCCGCCACTGCCTGAGCAACCGCGACCTGATCAAGGTGCGCTTGCCCGCGCAGACGGGCAAGGCCCGCACCGCACTTGCGGCTGATCTGGCCGGCAGAATCCCGTGCGAGCTCGTGCGCTGTGTCGGCCGCATCGCGCTGCTGTTCAAACCACTCGACGCAGTCGCCGATGACGACGAGTAACCGGCCGAGCCCGCGACAGGCCGCGGTCGCGCACAGCTTTGATCTTCCGCCGACGCGCTGTAAAGTGCGCGTCGACAAGTCTGTACCTTTGGCCGGCCGCAAGCGCATTGTGGGTGCGGGCCGAGCAACATCGAACGAGGGCCGGTGATGAAAGAGCTCAAGCGTTTGGCGGTTTACCTGGACGAGTGGGCCGACGACAAGGATGTACTGGCGTTCGCCGGCCGAATCGCGCTCCTGGCCGAGTCGGAATCGATCCTGTGCGTCTACCTGCAACGGCATCACCCGGATGCGCCGGGCGCCGTGAAACACGAGCAATTCGTAAAATCACACCTGCCGGCCGAGCTCCATGACCGCCTGACGCTCGAAGTCCACCAGACGGGGGCCGTTGACGTCGTGCTGAAGGCCGCCCGGGACCAAGAGCTCGACCTCGTGCTCGCCGGCCGCTCGCTGCCCTCGAATCAGGTGGCCGTCGGCAACGCGTTCAACCGCCTGTCACGCAAGGCGCCGTGCAGCGTGTTCCTGATTCCGCAGGACGCGCATGTACACCTCTCGCGGGTCCTGGTGCCGGTCGACTTCTCCGAGCACTCCAGGTTGGCGATCGACGCGGCGTTGGATATCGCCCGTTCGTCCGAGGAAGCAACGCCTCAGGTCGTCGTGCAAACGGTGTTCTGCGTTGACTATGGCTATTCCAAGTCCGGTCTCACGCTCGAAGAAGCCTCCGAGCGCATGGAGGATCTGGCGCGCAAGCGGCTGGCGGCGTTTGTGGCGGATATCGACACGAGTGGAGTTGACTTTGAGCTGGTCTGCTCATGCTCGGAGGTGCCCGAGCATGCCATCAGCGACCTGGCCGCCTCCCGCAAAATGGACATGATCTGCGTGGGCAGCCGTGGCGTCACGTCAAGTGCGGTGGCCCTGCTGGGTGGCACCGCCGAGCGAATCATTGCAGCCGTCGCCAAGCCGGTTCTGATCGTGAAGCGCAAAGGCGAGACGGCGCGGCTGCTGGATGTGTTGCTCGGGCGCGGCTAGTCCGGCGGCGGGCGGCGCCATACGGTTTCTCACCGCGCCCCGGGGCCCGGATTTTCAATCGTTGTGAAAATTTCAATCACAATTGGATAAACACCGTCTGTTCGACCATGATCACAGTTGGCGTATGCCAGTCTGTGGCTCGCCGCGCGCTGGCGGAGCGGTTTCTATGCTCGAACTCGAACTCGCCGAGCTATACAGCCCGATCACTGACGATTTGAGCGTCTGCGAGCGGATCTTCCGCGACGAGCTGATCAGCGACCAAGGCTTCATCAGCGATTTGTGCAACCACGTCGCCCGCTTCCACGGCAAACGCCTCCGCCCCGCGCTGCTCCTGCTCACGGCCCGCGCCTGTGGCATGGTCACGCCCGCCCACCACGTGCTCGCCGCCGTCGTTGAAATGGTGCATATCGCCACCCTGGTGCATGACGACGTGCTCGACGAGGCCGACATTCGGCGTCGGGCCGCCACGGTCAACCGCTTGTGGGGTAATGAGCGGGCGGTGCTGATGGGCGATTTTCTGATCAGTCATGCTTTTCATCTGTGCAGCAGCCTGGATTCCCAGGAAGCCGCGCGCGTCATCGGCCACACGACGAACACGATCTGCGAGGGCGAGATGATGCAGGTCGCCAACCGCTACAATTACGAGCTCGACGAGGAGCTCTACCTCGAGATCATCGCCCGCAAGACGGCGTCGCTGATTGGCACATGCTGCCAACTCGGAGCCGAGTTCGCCGACGCCGATCCAGAAACCGTCAGGGGCATGCGGCGGTTCGGCATGGCGTTGGGCACCGCCTTTCAAATTACCGACGACGTGCTCGACCTGATCGGTGACGAAGCCGAGGTCGGCAAGTCGCTCGGGCGGGATATCGCCGAAGGCAAGCTGACGCTGCCATTGATTCACTGCCTGCACACGGGCAACTCCGCGACACGATCCGCGCTGCGTGTCCTGCTGGACGGCGGGCCGCCCGCGCGGCACCACGACGTCACCCGGCTGCTGGCCGACTGCGGGAGCGTGGACTACGCCCGCACCGTTGCCGACGGCTACATCGCCGAAGCCCGCGACGCGCTGGCGGCGTTGCCCGAATCCGACGCCCGCGCGAGCCTGGCCACCATGGCCGACTTCGTCCTCGCCCGCCGCATGTAGCACCGCCACACCGGCAATCAACGCGACCGCGCTGAGGGGGCACTGCCGCAGACCCGCCGTGGGGTAGCCGTAGCGTAGATCGAGCGCAGCGAGACCGGCCACCCCGAGGGCATTCGCAACCTCGCCGAGGCCGAGTTTGCGATGACGATTGAGGATGAATTCGACGCCGCAGTCAGCGACGAAGTAGCGCAGGAGATCAGAACGCCCGCTCAGGCGGCGGATGCACTCCTGTCGGCTATGGACTGAATAGCGCAAGCGGCGACGGCCAGTCTCGCCGCGCTCGACCTACCCTACCCTGCCGCTATTGCGCCGGTTGGTGTGATCCGCCGGTGTAGGTTGTGCCGCGCCAGTTGGTCTGGGTCGTGCCGAGGGCTTTGCTCATGGCGTTGAACGTCATGCCGATGCAGCAGATCGTGCCCAGCGGGTATGTCAGCGCCCACGGCCCGGCGAGCCCCGAGAGCTTGTAGAAACGCCATAGCACGGACTGTTGCACCAGGATCGTCAACGCCGCCGCCGCCGCCAGCCATGGCCAGTTTGCACCGACCAGCGGAGACAGCACCAATGTGACGTACGGCGACAGACTGGCAACGGTCATCAGCAGGGCGCTGCGAATCAGCCGCGTCATCGTGCCGAAGCTGCCATAGAAAATCCGGCTCCAGCCGCGCCAGATTCTCGTCAGCCCCGTGTACATGCGCACACGGTACAGGTTTCGGCTGCGTATGACGCGCAGCCGCACACCCAGGGCCTTGGCCCGGCGTGCGAAGTGCATGTCTTCGTTCAGCGTGGCCTTGACCGCGTCGTGGCCACCAAGACGCTCGTACGCCTCTCGCCGCATGAGCATGAACGCGCCGTTGGCATAGGCGCACGAAGAGTCGGGGGAATTGACCTTCCGGGGCGGGTTCCAGTAGACCATGATCGCGCCGGCGACCGGCTGAACTACGCACTCCCAGAACGTCAGGGCCTCCAGTTCGGGCAACACCGAAAGAAACTCGATATTCTCCCGCTCGGCATACGAAACCGCGGCCGCAAGCAGCTTGGTCGAGTCAAACTTGCAGTCGGCGTCGGTGAAGCAGAACCAATCGGCCGTCGCCCGTTCGAGCCCCTCGCGCATCGCGTTGTTCTTGCCGAACCAGCCGGCGGGGAGCTCTTTGACGTGGACGGCGGTCAGACGCTCGTCGCCGGCGGCCACCTCGTCGAGGATCTCCCCGGTGCGATCTTCGCTGCGGTCATTGACGGCGATCAGTTGAAGCCGGGGGTAGTCCTGCGCGAGCAATCCCGTCAGGCACCGCTCGATATTGGCCTCTTCCTCCTTGCCCGCCACCAGCATCGACAGCTCCGGCAGCTCGTCGGCGGGAGTGCGCGCATCATCCGCGCACAGCGCGGGCTCGGCCTGGCCCTGGTTTATGTCAATATGGCGCTTAAGCCAGATCAGCCCGATCAGAAGCGTGAGCCAGAACCACACGGCGACAAGCACCGAGTCAAACCCGGGAAACACGGCGATCAATACGTTCTCTCCCTCTGCGTAGTCAAGTCGGCGAAGCCTAGCCGCTAGACCACACAATGACAACGTGGAGGCGGCAAACCAGGACGACTCCAAAGTGCGGACCATGATCGAGGATGTGGTAGGCAGCGTGAGACGAGCACCGGTGGGTTGCTGTGGCTCGGCTCGTTGCTGCGCGACTGCCCGCTCTGCCCATCGAGTACCCGTGAGCGCTCCTCACCATTGTTGCGTCTTGAAGCCGCTGGCTGTTACCTGGCACGGGACGTTTGTGGGCGGCCCGAGATCAGCCAATCGAGCAAATCACATCCAGGAGAGATGGCCACCGTATCGAAATGTTGTATGATACTCCAATTGCAGCTCCATATAACGTGGAACAGCTTGGTGATTATAGGACTTTCTCGATCTGAAAAGATTCTCCTTGACACTGATGATGGTTCAATGTAACGTCCTAAGGACGTTACATTGAACCGGCAATAGACATATGCATAGAAAGCGAATCTCGTCCTGCATCCTACAAACGCTTGGTGATGAACAACGCACCATAGTCGCGGATTGGCGATTCTTCGTAATCTACGACTGCGTGGCAAGGCACCAGGGATTCTCGCCTCCCGACAGAGCGCGCGTCAAATCCGTCGTCAGGGATTTGTTGGCAGAGGGCAGCATATCTCAATTGGAGGACGTAGGGGGGGTTTACCTCGTCACCGTCCCCTACGCCTCATCCATTCCGGTATCTGACGAAGCGATTTTGCAGGAGGCAAACCCCACGGCCGTTCTAAGCCACCTGAGCGCATTTGCATACCATGAGTTGATTGACGAAGTCCCGGGCGATTTGTGCGCGACACATTATGGCAACTCCACCGCTCGCCCTCCACTCGGCACAACCGCTGAGGATTGGCTCGATGTTCCGGCCCCGCGTTACCGCCTGGTGGCAACTCTGCGTGGCCGGCGCGTAAACTGGCTGCGGCCAACAGACCCAGCGGATTTCGGTGTCATGATCGGCCATGCCAAAGGGGCGCCCATATACGTCACTGACCTGGAGCGAACACTCGTGGACTCGCTGCGCTTCCCGAAGCGTTGCGGTGACGTGCTGGCAGTCGTACGTGCCTGGGCGCGCGCCGCCCCGCTGATCCGCGTGGACGAGATTGTGAAATACGCGGAACGACTCGGGCAAGCGTTGCTCTGTCAACGCGTGGGTTTCGTGCTCGAGAAGCTTGGCGCCAGGCGCCAGACCCTCGACGAGTGGGCACAGCGATCCAAGCGCGGTGGCTCCGCGAAACTGATAGCCGATCGGCCATTTGCCTCGGCACACTCGGAGCGTTGGAATCTATCAATCAATATTCCGAGCAACCTGCTGGCGGAACTGAGGGCAAAGTAATGGCGCCGCGGCCATTCCCAACCTCTGAACGCGAAATCGACAAATGGTGTCATGACAGTGGATTCCCGCGCGTAGAGGGGCGCAGACGATTCGTCAGTATTGTCACATTGCGGTGCCTCGGAGCGGATTCCATCTTGGGTGACGGTCTCGCCTTCAAGGGTGGTAACGCCCTCCGCTTCGGCTACGACAGTCCACGAAGCACGCTGGATCTGGACTTCACCGTAGACGGGGACGGCATACTGGATGATGCGGACTGGCTGCGAAAACGGGTGAACCACGCGCTAAGACAAGTGGAGCAGCGATACACCATCAGGGCAAACTGCCAGCGCGTGCGGCGAAACCCACCCGCGCCTCGCGCAACCCGGCCAACCTACGAGATAAAGATCGGCTATCAGTTCCCCGGCGACCGCTACTACGCACACTTCGGTTCCAAGCCGGTTTCAACCACGATTCTGCTGGAAGTGAGCTTCAATGACGCCGTATGCGAAACACGCGGCCTTAAGCTCTCTGATGACGACTGGGCCGAGGTCAGAACATGCACGCTCGAGGACATTATTGCGGAGAAGCTACGGGCGATGCTCCAGCAGCCATTGCGGAATCGCCTGCGTCCACAGGATGTCTACGACGTGGCCCATTACTGGCTGAAGCCAAACGCGCAACTTGATCCTCTGAAGATCACGCGGCTCTTCATCCGGAAGTGCCAGAAGCGAGATATCGAGCCACGGAAATCCGCGTTTGACGAGGAGGTTCGAGCGCACGCGGCGACGGAGTACGATGCGAGCATCAGGCGCCAAACCGGCGAGCGTTTTATTCCCTTCGAAGATGCGTGGAACGCAGTTCTGCGGCTCGTAGCTGCATTGCACATTCCGGATTAGCTCGACCACTTGTGCGACGCGATGTTCTGCTACGGATACACCCGCCCCATCATCCGTGCATAGGGGATTGTCTCGCGGATGTGCTTTAGGCCGCAGATCCAGGCCAGCGTGCGTTCGACGCCCAGGCCGAAGCCGCCGTGCGGGACTGTGCCGTACTTGCGCAGGTCGAGGTACCAGGTGTAATCCTCTTCCTTGAGGTCTTGGGCTTTCATGGCGTCCAGCAGGACATCGAGGTCGTCTTCGCGCTGTGAGCCGCCGATGATCTCGCCGTAGCCTTCGGGGGCCAGCATGTCGAAGCAGTTGGCCAGCCGGTGATCCTCCGGGTTGCGTTTCATGTAAAACGCCTTGGTGGCGCGTGGATAGTGCGTCACGAAAACCGGCCGATCGTGCATGCGGGCAATGATGGTCTCGTCGGACCCACCCAGATCGGAGCCCCACTCGAAGCCCGCGCCAGCTCCTTGTGATGGGGGATATTGCGCGCGTCCTCCTCGCGCTCGGCGAGCTCCTCGCGCAGCTCAGCCACTTCCTGGGCCAGCTTCTCCTGTTTCCACTTCTTGGTGCCTTGGGCGGTCCGCTCCGTTTCCTTCTCGTCGATAAGCTTGGTCAGCTCCGTGACCCGGCCGCGCGTGGCGGCGAGCTCGTCATCGAGCATGCCCGCGACGCGCTCGGAGCGCAGGATTTCCGCCACCTCGGAGTAGGTCAGTCGATAGAAAGGCTTCTGAATCCGCTCGAGCGCCGCGGGATCGCGTCCCAGAGTCTCCAGTTCCGCCCGATGATCCCGCAAGACGCGCTGCACAATGCTGCACGTGAAATCCTCGGCCAGGGTGACCACATCGTCGAGCTCCGCATACGCAATTTCCGGCTCAACCATCCAGAACTCGGTCAGGTGCCGCCGCGTCTTGCTCTTCTCCGCGCGAAATGTCGGCCCGAAGCAATAGACCTTGCGATGGGCCATGCAGGCGGATTCAACGTAAAGCTGGCCGGTCTGCGCCAGGTAAACCGGATCGCCGAAGTAATCCACCTGAAACAGCGTCTGGGCGCCCTCGCCCGCTGACGGCGCAAAGATGGGCGTGTCAATCAGAACAAAGCCGTTGTCGTTGAAGTAACGCCGGATGGCGTCAACCAGCGTGGCACGAATGCGCAATATGGCCCATTGGCGTTGCGAACGGAACCAAAGGTGCCGGCGTTGCATGAGGAAGTCAACGCCGTGCGGTTTGGGTGTGATCGGGTAGCCCTCCACGTCTTGCACGACGTTGAGGCCGCTGATGGCCAGCTCGTGTCCGCCGACCGAGCGTTCGTCGGCGCGACACTCGCCGGTTAGCTCCAACGAGGACTCCTGGCCCAGGTGTTTGGCGGCGTTGAAGGCCTCGACATTTGCGTCGGTCTTCTCGAGCACACACTGGCACAGGCCGGTGCCGTCGCGCAGGATCAGGAACAGCAGCTTGCCGCTCGAGCGGGTGTTATGAAGCCAACCCTGGAGCGTGACCTGCTGTCCAATGTGTTTACTTAGCTGGTCGATCGTCGTCTTTTCGGCCATCAATGCGTCCCTTATGCCTGTGATATACAGTCCTGATTGAAGCCGTTAGTGTATGCGGTCAACCGGATCGTGCAAAACAGGGCCGGGCGGCCCCGATGGAGCAATTACCATTATTCAGAGAGCCAAAGACCCGCTGAGAATCCGCGAAATGCGGATCACGCCACTGGCAATCCCGATGCGCGCCCGGTTTGAGCACGCCTCCGCCGTGCGTGACACAGCCGACCCGCTCGTCGTGCGTCTGGCCGCCGCCGCCCCATATGCCGAGCTCACGGGCTATGGTGAAACGCTGGCACGGCCATATGTGACCGGCGAGACTCCGGCGTCGGTGATGGAAGACCTCACGCGTGAGTTCGCACCGCTGCTGGTCAGCTTTCAGCCGCAGAGTTTCGCCGATGCGCTGGAGTTCATCGAGCAACTGCCGTTTGAGGCGGAGGGTAGGATCGTGTGTGCCGCGCGGGCGGCGCTGGAGCTGGCACTGGTTGATCTGGCCGGCCGGACATTCCGGCGTCGTGCGGCGGATATGTCCGGCTGGATGGGCTTGCCGGGGTTCGGTCCACCTGGTTGCATTCGCACGGCGCGCTACTCCGGCATGATTATCGGGAAATCCCGGCGCCGGCTCGGATTGTTCCTGAACATGCAGCGGGCGTACCGCTTGCGTGATTTCAAGATCAAGGTGGGCGTCGACGGCTGGGAGGAGCGCCTTGCGTGGGCCGGTCGCAACCTGGCAAAGCCGATCAAGGCCGGGCGCGCCACTTTGCGTGCCGACGCGAACGGCGCCTGGACGCTGGCGGAAGCCCACAACGCCCTGCCAGTGCTCGAACGGCATGGCGTGAGCGCGCTCGAACAGCCGCTACCTGAAGCCGCCGACGGCGACCTGGCGTGGCTGGCCGAACAGACCGCCTGCGACCTGATCGCCGACGAGTCACTGCTGACACTCGAAGATGCACGGCGCCTGATCGATGGCGGTGGCGTCAAGGTGCTCAACATCCGTATCGCCAAGAACGGCGGCTTGATGCCGTCACTGCGAATAGCACGGACCGCGCTGAACGCGGGGCTCGATGTACAGCTCGGCTGCCTCGTCGGCGAGACGAGTCTGCTCAGCGCCGCCGGCGCCGCGTTTCTCGAAGCCTGCCCCGAAGTGCGCTTTGTGGAAGGCGCTTTCGGACGCTGGCTGCTCAAAGATGATGTCACACGCTATGTCGTGCAATTCGGCTTTGGCGGGCGCCTGAAGCCGCGAACGGGCTTCGGGCTGGGCGTGAAAGTGGACGAGAAAACGCTCACACGCCGCGCGGCCGCCCCCACCCGTATCATCCGCTTCTGACAGTCCGTGATCCCGCGGCGACCCGTCGCGGTTGTGACGTCTCCGGCCGCTACTTAGAATCGCAGCCAATGAACGCGACCCAATCGGCCACCCCCGAGGCCGAGCTCACCGCCGTCCCCGATACGAGAGTCGCCCCGCGTTGGATTCGCTGGGTATGTGGGGTGTTTTTCGCCCTGGCCGCGTTGAACATGTTCATGGCGGGATTGCCGGCCGCGCGCGAAGTTCAGCCGGATTTCGAGTACTTCTACAAGGGCGGCGCGACACTGCTGGAGCGCGGCAGCCTGGATCGAGGTATCGAACGCGTCCCCGGCGGAGGTATCGAGCGCCGGGGAACCATCGAGTGGTATCTCCCGTTCGTCTCGCGGATGATGACCATACCGGCACTGCTGCCGCCGCAAGTGGCGGGCATCGTCTGGTTGTGCCTCAACGTCCTGATGATGCTGACCACGCTGCGAGTCGTCGGGCAACACCTGATGGACCTGCCGAAGCAGGATTGGATGGTGGTGCAATTGGTGCCGTTCCTGATACTGGTATCGGCGTGGTCCTGGGAGTTTCGCCTGAACCAGATCAACAACCTGACACTGCTACTTATCGTGGCGAGCTTTGTACACTGGCGGCAGGGCCACCGCGACGCCGCCGGCTTGTGGATCGGCTTGGCGGTGCTGCTGAAACTCACTCCGGCCCTGCTGGTGATCTGGTACGCGCTCAAGCGGGAGTTCCGGGTTGTCGCAATCGCGGTGCTGACCATCATCGTGGCCGGCCCGGTCAGCGACACGATTGTCTTCGGGCCGGAAAGAGCCGCCGCACAGTACACCAGTTGGGTGCGTCGCAGCGCGGTGGGCAGCTCACAGCGGGCACTTATTCTGGAACAGCGCGAGATGGATTGGCGCAACCAGGCCACGGGCGCCGTGCTGACCCGTTGGCTCCACCGCACGAGCTACGCAACGCGCTTCGAGAACGATCCGCGCTGGCCGCATCTGGACGAAAAACCGCAGTACTTCAACGTTGCCAATCTACCACTACCGGCACTGGCAACGCTGCACTCGGTTTTGACCGGACTCTGCGTGGCGGGGCTGATATGGCTGGCACGCCGGCCCGCGCGCAAGCTGAGCGTCTGGCAGATGCGTTTTGAATGGGCACTGTTCCTGTTGGCGATGCTCTGGCTTATGCCGGTGATGCGGCGGTATCACGTGATCCTGGCGTTTCCTGCATTGTCGCTGCTGGCGGCGGGCCTGCACTACGCCCGTCACCGCGGTTGGTGGGCACGGTTGACCGGCGGGTGTCTGGCGCTGTTGGTGGGCCTGCACATCACGCTGCTGCTGCTGCACAATTTCGATGCCTTGGAACCGGTGGAAGCCCGCGGCACATTGCTGGCGGGCACGTTCCTCCTGGGTGTACCGGTCATCGGCGTGCTGCTGTGGCTGCGCCGTGATCCGGGCGCGCTGCCGCAACCCGACGTGGCACAGGCGTCGCGCCTGTGATAACCTCGGGCGAGATGCCCGAGCCACCGTGGACAAGATACTACCCGGATGAATCAGACCGCTGAACATTCCGCCCGGCGCAATTGGTGGCTGCTGACGTGTGCCATTCTGCTGGCACTCGTGGCGGCCGTCTCGCTATGGCGCGGGCTGAACTTCGAGTTTGATTTCCACCATTTCTACAGAGACGCCGAGTATGTCTGGCACCACGGCGCATTGAATCCGGTCATCGATGAGGGCCCCTTCGAAGATCGCCGGCAGTTGCCGTTTTATCTGCCAACTGTGTCAATCCTGCTGGCGCCGCTGGCGGCGTTGGGCCCGCGCGGGGCAGCCGTCGTCTGGGCTGTCATGCAGGTCGCCGCGCTGGGCACGGTGCTGGCGATCCTTCTGGGCTGGGTGCGCCGCGCCGGACGGCTGGATGTTACCGCCGAGCAGGTGATGGTGATCGTGGGATTGCTGGCACTGCCGGTCGTATACGAGGCCGCGCGGTTTAATCAGCTCAGCTTTCTGATTCTGGCGCTGGTGTTGGCCGGGGCCGAAGCGGTCGTGCGCGGGCGCTCGTGGCGCGGCGGGGCGCTGCTCGGACTGGCGGCGACGATAAAGCTGTTGCCGGGCGTCTTTCTCATTTGGTTGGTGCTCAAACGCCGCTGGACAGCCACACTGGCGTTTCTGCTGCTCGGGATAGTGATCGTCCTCGCACCCTGCCTCGCCGTGTTCGGTCCCGCACGCACCTGGGAGTATCACAAACAGTGGTGGCAGCACAACATTGCGGGGGCCGCCGGGCGCGGGATGGTCGCCCCGGAGTTGCGTGAGCACTTCATCGACCACCGAAATCAGTCAATCACGGCCGTGGCGGCCCGCACTCTCGATCCGCAACATCCATATCGCACGCCCTGGCAACCACTTGAGCTCGGCGCGGCACGGGCTGGGCTGGCTGCGCGCTGGGGGCTGGGTTTGATCGCGCTCGCTTTGATCGCCGCCACCCGGCGTCCGTTGCGCGACCTGTCGGGCCGGCGCGCACGCCTCGAAGCAGCGCTCTACGCACTTGCGATGCTGCTCTGCTCGCCGCTGCTGCGCCAGTACTACCTGGTCTGGGCACTGCCGGCGCTGGCGCTACTGGCGGCGGCGGCGGCCGATCGCAATCTGGGCAGCCTGCGCCGCCGGCTTGGTTGGCTGGCGATTGCGTTGTGGCTGGTCGGCATGCTCGCGTGGCTCTCGCCGACGGCGCGCTTGTATGGCGCGCATCTGGCGATGCTGATCGCGCTGGCTCTGCTGCTCGGCTCGCTGCGCCATCGGGCCGGCCTGCCTACGCGCGCACGACGCAGGCCGTAACGGCCGCCCCGTGGCGACCGTGGATCGCCGATAACTCCGCACCATGTGAACAACCCTGCCCGGCACTAACTTACTCGCGCCACGCGGGTCTTACGATGCGGAACCAACCGACGGAGCCGAGTTGTGGAGCTTCCCATGAGCCGAAAAGTCTGCCTGCTGATCGCCGCCGCCATCCTGGCCGCCCCGTTCGCCCACGCCAAAGACCACGAGCGCGGCGACCATCCGAAAATCGAGATCGACGAGTTGAAGGGCGAGCTTCTGCGGCTCGATGGGGCGTGGGTGCTCGAAGTGCGCTATGAGGTCGAGGTCAAAGGCACGAATACGGCCCCGCCACTGGACCTGGTGCTGTTCGTCACCGAGCACGGCCGGCAACTGGCGGAGCAACCCGCACCGCGACGCCACGGCGGCGACCCGGAACGCCTGGACGAGGTGGAAATCCAGCCGCTGGAGATCGTGATTCCGCTCGATCGCCCGAGTGACGTGGACGACCACGAGGTCGAGTTCGAGGCCCGCGTGCTGATCGACCTGCCGCCACGCTCGTTTTACGACCCTGACGAGCTACGTCTCCACGCTGCGGTCTACGCCCCCGAAACCGACCAGCCACTGAAAACCAAAGACAAAAAGATCAAGTTCAAGAAACCCCACCACCGCCGCGTTCACATCGGCGTAGGCGTAGGCATCGGCCCGGTAAGCGTCGGCGTGGGGTGGTGAGGGCTCGGCTCAGAGTGCTTCATCGCTGGCCGAGGTACCTGGCAAAAGAAGCCGCGCCTGCGCGTCGCACGCGCGCAGTGAACTGCGCATCGAAACCGCACTGCTCGAGAGCAGTGGCACACCGGTTCGTTTCCGAGAATGCTCTAAACCCCCCTGAACACCAGGCATGCGTTGTGGCCGCCGAAGCCGAATGAGTTGCTCATGGCGGTGCTGACCTTGGCGTCGCGGGCCGTGTGGGGGACGTAGTCGAGATCGCACTCGTCGTCCGGGTTATCGAGGTTGATCGTGGGCGGGATGGTCTTGTTCTGAATCGTCAGCAGCGTGGCGATCGCCTCGACGCCGCCACTGGCACCCAGCAGATGTCCGATGCAGCTCTTGGTGCTGCTGATCGCCAGCTTGCTGGCATGGGGCCCGAAAACCGCCTTGATCGCGCGAGTCTCAGCAATATCGCCCAGCGGCGTGCTGGTGCCGTGAGCGTTGATGTAATCGATGTCTTCGGCGTTGATGCCAGCGTCGTCAAGCGCGGCACGCATCGCACGGGCGGCGCCCTTGCCCGCCGGATCAGGCTGGACCATGTCGCTGGCATCCCCCGTGGCACCGAAACCCAGGACCTCGGCGTAAATCCGCGCGCCGCGCGCCCGGGCGTGTTCATACTCCTCAAACACCAGCAGTCCGGCTCCCTCGCCGAGGATAAAGCCGTCGCGATCCTTGTCCCAGGGCCGCGAGGCGGCCGGCGGATCGTCGTTGCGCGTGCTGAGCGCCTTCATCGCCGCAAATGCGCTGATGCCGAGCGGGGTGACCGCCGCCTCAGAGCCACCGGTCATGACGATGTCGGCGATGTTGTAACGAATCGCCTTGTAAGCATCGCCCATCGCGTTGCCCGCCGATGCGCAGGCGGTGACAACCGTGGTATTGACGCCCTGGAAATTAAGCAGGATCGACAGGTGACCGGCGACCGCATTCGCCATCAGCTTGGGGATCGTGAAGGCCGAGACCTTGCCCGGCCCCTTGTCCAGCAGACGCCGGTGTTGGTTTTCGATTTCCTGGAGGCCGCCGATTCCGGCGGCGGAGACAACGCCCGCGCGCGCCGGATCGTAGCTGCCGGCCACCAGCCCGGAGTCGGCAAATGCGACCTTGCCGGCGGCATAGGCCAACTGTGCAAAGCGGTCCATCCGCTTGAGGAGCCGCTGATCCATGTATTCGAAGGGGTCGAAATCGTGGCATTCGCCGCCGATGCGAACGTCAAATGGCGTCGCATCGAAGTGCGTGATCGTAGTCACGCCGCTCTGCCCTGAGACCAGCGCATCCCAGGTGGCCGCAACATTAGCGCCGACGGGAGTGATTGCACCCATACCCGTGACGACGACTCGCCGATCGGTCATCAGTCGTTCCCGTCAGTGCGCCTAGGAGCCGGCGCTGTCTAGGTGCTTCTTGATGTAGTCGATCGCCTCGCCGACGGTCTGGATTTTTTCCGCCTCATCATCGGGAATACTCAACTCGAACTCGTCCTCGAGCTCCATGACGAGTTCGACGGTGTCGAGCGAGTCGGCGTTCAGATCGTTAACGAATGAGGTCTCGCGTGAGATCTCATCCTCGGCGACGTTCATCTGCTCACTGACGATCTTTTTGACCTTGGTCTCGATTTCAGCCAATTCCGGCACGAGCCGATCCTCCGCTGCGACCCGGACGCGGCGACACTCGTGCCGCTGACCAGGTTCGCGTACCTGCCACCACTCCCAGCCACGCCGCCCATTGGGCGCGGCCGCCTGAAGTCCACTGCACACACCACCCCCCGCGGTCAGGCGACCCACGTGAGACGGCGTGCAACGCTCTATAAGGCCCGAGGATCATAAGTGTTTGATCCGCGGTTGCCAAGGGGGGCGGGACGCAGGATCGGCAGCTTGAGCGGCCGCGCCGGAAACCCCGTCCGCACCACTTATCGTGCATAACGCCCGTAAATCGGCACTAGTCCAGCATCCCGCGCAGCACCGCCTGGAGCACGCCGCCGTGTCGGTAGTAGTCCACCTCGATCGGGGTGTCGATGCGGCAGCGGCACACGAACTCGCTCCTCTGGCCACTATCCGGGTCGCTGGCCACCACGGTCAGCTCCTGGCCCGCGTGCAGATCGTCGTTCAGATCAGGGATATCGAACATCTCGTGGCCGGTCAGAGACAGTGAATCACGCGTCTGGCCCGCCTTGAACTCCAGCGGCAGCACGCCCATGCAGACCAGGTTGGTGCGGTGGATGCGCTCGAAGCTCTCGGCGATCACGGCCCGCACGCCCAGCAGCAGCGTGCCCTTGGCGGCCCAGTCGCGGCTCGAGCCCATACCGTAGTCCTTCCCGCCGAGCACGATCAGCGGCGTGCCGGCCTGACGGTATTTCATGGCCGCGTCGTAGACCGGCATCTGCTCACCACTGGGCAAGTGGATCGTGATACCCCCCTCCGTGCCCGGCGCCAGCAGATTGCGCAGCCTGATGTTGGCAAAGGTGCCGCGCGTCATTACGCGATCGTTGCCGCGGCGTGAGCCGTAGCTGTTGAAATCCGCCGGTTTCACGCCGTTTTGCTGGAGATACGCGCCCGCGGGCGAATCCGGCGCGATCGGGCCGGCGGGGCTGATGTGGTCGGTGGTCGTGCTGTCACCAACCATGACCAGGCAACGAGCGCCGGCCAGGCCCTGGATCGGGTCCGGCTCGCGCTTCAGATCGCTGAAGAATGGCGGCTCCTGAATATATGTGCTGTCGTCACGCCATTGATAGGCGGGATCAGCGCCAGCCTCAATCCGTTGCCACTGATCGCTGCCCTTGAAGACATCTGCATAGCGTTTTGTGAACATCTCCGGCGTGACGCAGCGGGCGACCGTGTCCAGCACCTCCCGCGCGGTCGGCCAGACGTCCTTCAAATAGACGGGCTTGCCGCCTGAATCCTCAGCCAGCGGCTCGGTCGTCAAGTCGATGTCGGTCGTGCCGGCGATCGCGTACGCGATGACCAGTGGAGGCGAGGCGAGGTAATTGGCCCTGACATGCGGGCTCACACGCCCCTCGAAATTGCGATTCCCGCTCAGTACCGACGAGGCTACCAGGCCCGCGCGCTGGATGCCGTCACGAATCGGGTCGGGCAGCGGCCCGCTGTTACCGATACAGGTCGTGCAGCCGTAGCCGACCGTCTGGAATCCCAGTTGGTCGAGCGCGGTCGTCAGGCCGGCCTTGTCGAGATAGTCCGTGACGACCCGCGATCCGGGGGCGAGGCTGGTTTTGACCCACGGTTTGACCTTGAGCCCCTTCTCGACGGCCTTTTTCGCCACCAGTCCGGCCGCCAGCATTACCGCCGGGTTGCTTGTGTTTGTGCAGCTTGTCACAGCGGCGATGACGACCGAACCATGCCGCAGCGTGCTGGTAACGCCGTCGATGGTCACATCCGCGGTGTGTTGCCGGTCCTCGTCACTGAGATTGAAGCCGCGCTGTTTGACCGGCGCGCCCAGCGCCGCATTGAACGTGGACTTCATCTCGCGCAGCGCAACGCGGTCTTGTGGGCGCTTGGGCCCGGCCAAAGCGGGCTCAATCGTGCTGATATCGAGCGAAAGCGTGTCGGTGTAGTTTGGATTCGGGCTGTCGGACGTGCGGAAAAGCCCCTGCTCTTTGCAGTAGCGCTCGACCAGATCGACCGTGTCGGCCGACCGCCCGGTCAGGCGCAGGTATTCGAGCGTGCGGTCATCGACCGGGAAGAAACCCATCGTGGCGCCATATTCCGGGGCCATGTTGGCAATTGTCGCCCGGTCGGCCAGGCTCAGTTCGGCCAGCCCGGTCCCGTAGAACTCGACGAACTTGCCCACAACGCCGTGCGCCCGCAGCAACTCGGTTACGCGCAGGACGAGGTCGGTGGCTGTGGCCCCCTCGGGCATCTCGCCGGTGAGGCGGAATCCGATGACCTCGGGGATGAGCATATAGAGCGGCTGGCCCAACATGGCGGCCTCGGCCTCGATGCCGCCGACCCCCCAGCCGACCACGCCGAGCCCGTTGATCATGGTTGTGTGGCTGTCGGTGCCGACCAGCGTATCGGGCAGGGCCAGCGTTCTCCCGCCGACGTCGCGGCGCACGACCACTTGTGCGAGGTACTCCAGGTTTACCTGGTGAATGATGCCCGTCGCGGGGGGGACGACGCGGAAGCTGTTGAACGCGTTCTGCCCCCAGCGGAGGAACTCATAGCGCTCGCGATTCCGGCTGAACTCGATCTCGGCATTAAGCCCCAGTGCCTGAGGGCTGCCGAAATGGTCGACCTGCACCGAGTGGTCAATTACCAGGTCGGCGGGTATTTGTGGGTTAATCCTAGCCGGATCGCCGCCCAGCCGCTGCATCGCCGAGCGCATGGCTGCCAGATCGACCAGGGCCGGCACGCCGGTGAAGTCTTGCAGAACGACGCGCGCCGGTTTGAACGGTATCTCCTGCTCGCCGACATTTTGGGGGTCGAAAGCGGCGAGTGCTTTGACGTGATCTTCGAGTACGGAAAAGCCATCGACATTGCGCAGTACGGCTTCGAGCAGGACTCGAATCGAGTAGGGCAACGTGGCGAGCCTGGTCAGGCGGGCATCCTCAAGTGCTGCGAGCCGATAGATGCCGACGGGGCCGCCCTGGGTAATGAGTGTTGTGTAAGCCTCGAATCTATCGATGGTTGCCGCCATTCGTCGTATCTCCACATCCCTGGTTGGCCATGTCCCGCGCGCGCTCGACCAGCAGATGGCCGTCTGTGCGGGCTGCATCGTACCAGCGTGAGCGTGGCGCGCGTAGCACGCGTAGCACGCGTGGCAACAGATCATAGGGGGTCCGCTCATTGTCGGCCGAGATCCGGGTTTCGCACCGGGCAACTCGCCCGCAAGACTGCACCCGACGCCGGTCCAGCGCCGGATCAGTCTGGACGCGAAGTTTGCGACCCAATATATTGAGCTGCGGGAGGCAGTTGGGGGTGCCGCACTGACGCCGTCCCACCGTCAACGGTCCGGGCGCGGGCCAGGTTGCAAAGGAGAATTTCGTGCGCACAACCACCATCCTCGCGGTCGTCCTGTCGCTATGTTTCGTGATGCACGCAGCGCCGCGCGCGTCGGCAGACGCGGCAACTCTGGACCAGATGGAGACAGTCTGTCAGAACTGGCTGACGCTCATGGTGTACCAGCATGGCGCTTGGGCCGGGGACACAACGCCGACGGTGCGCGGACTCGATGACATCGTCGTTGACGGCCGGTTGGTGGGGCGCTGCTTTCACATTGCCCCGCGCGGTTATGTCGTCGTACCGGCGCTGATGGAACTGCCACCGGTCAAGGCCTACTCCGACACGAGCAATCTCGACGTTTACGGAACCGCAGGCTTTGAGACCATGCTGCGCAACGAACTCAAGAGCCGCATCGATTCCTACATCGACCAATACGGCAGCATCGATACGCCGCAACCGCAACGCGGTCAGCCAATGCTGGATCCCGGTAATCGTCAGGAGTGGAACACGCTCCTGTACGACCCGCAGCGGTTCCAGCAGCGACTCACGGGGAGGGCGGCCGAGGTGGGGCCGCTGTTGACCACCACGTGGATGCAGGACGATCCATACAACGCCCTGTGCCCCAATGGCGACGGTGGGCGGACGCTGCTGGGTTCGGCGGCAATCTCGATGGCCCAGATCATGCGCTTCCACGAATGGCCCGCGCAAGGGACCAACCGCAATGGAGCGTCGACCGATCACAATTGGGACGGGGACAATTCGTGTGACGCCGGACACTCGACCGGCGCCGGCCCGCTCAGTGTGGATCTGGCCACACCGTTCGACTACGCCAATATGCCGGATGAGCTGACCACGGGCAGTTCGCAGGCCGAGAAAGATGCGGTAGGTGAGTTGTGCTACGAGATAGCGGTGGCGTTGGAAGCGGATTTCGGTGTGTGCTTCACTGACTCGCAGCCGGCCAACGCACCGGGGCGCTTCAAGGACAACTTCGATTTCTACGCCTTCGCGCTGGAGCGGACGCGCTCGGGCACCGCGGACCCGGATACGTGGTTTGGCTACATCAAGGACGAGATCAATGTCAACCGTCCGATCTTCTACCGGTTGGAAGACGCAACCGGAAAGCGTCACGCCTTCGTCTGCGACGGATGGAGTGATGTCGGTGGCGGTCGCAAGTACCACGTCAATTACGAATCTCACACCGGCTGGGTATCGATGGACGCCTTCTATTGTCCGTCCGGCCCGTGCGGGCAGTCAGACCAGCTCATGTATAACTACAACGCACCCAACAAACCGGTCGAGCTGACCATCAGCGCCACACCGATGGACGATTCATACACGCCGCCACGCGTCAACGGCACCGTGACCATCACTGCCACGGTCCAGGACTACTGGGAGCAGACCAGCGTCGAGCTGTTCATCGACGGTGTGAAAGAAGCAGAGATGACCGCCGTCGACTCACTGCACTATGAATACGAACTGGATACCGATCCGCTGGCACCGGCGATCATTCAACTGACCGTCAAGGTCAGGAACCAGATCAGCGTGACTACCGAGGAGGATCTCGGGATCCAGATCATCACCGACTGTAATGCCAACGACATTCACGATCCGAACGATCTGGCCAACTGCGATGGGTCACCATGGTGCGGCGACTGCAACGGCAACGGCATCATCGACGAGTGCGATATCGCCGACAATCCCGCATTGGATACCGATGGGGACGGGATCATCAGTACCTGCGATAACTGCCCCGAAACCGCCAACGTGGATCAGACCGACACCGATAGTGACACTGTCGGCGACGCCTGCGACAACTGTCCGCAGCACGCGAATACGGACCAGGCGGACGCGGATGACGACGGCGAAGGCGACGTGTGTGACTTCGACGTGGATAACGACGGCGTGCTCGATGATGTCGATAACTGCATCGCTACGCCCAATGCCGACCAGGTGAATTCCGACAACGACGATCTGGGGGACGCCTGCGATAACTGCCCGCTCGTCGGCAACATCGATCAGACTGACCACGATGGGGACACCATCGGCGACGCCTGTGACAACTGCCCGGATTTTGCCGCCTTGGATCAATCCGATACGGATGGCGACGGCATCGGCGATCCCTGTGACACCGACAGCGACAACGACGGCGTAACCAACGCCGCCGACAATTGCCCGCTCGTTGTGAATCCCAATCAGGAAGACAACGAACGGGACGGTATCGGCGACCTGTGCGATGACGATGACGATAACGACACGATCGCCGACACCGACGACAATTGCCCGTTGACCGCCAACGCCACTCAAGTGGATACGGACCTGGATGGCCTGGGCGACGCCTGCGACGATGACGACGACGCGGACGGTGTTGCGGATAACATCGACAACTGCCCGCTGACCGCCAACACCGACCAGGCGGACAACGATGACGACGGCGAAGGTGACGTTTGCGATACCGATGACGACAACGACGGCGTCCCGGACGACGTGGACATCTGCCCGTTGGCCTATAACCCCGCGCAGACCGACCTGGATGAGGACGGTATCGGCGACGAGTGCGACGATGACAGTGACGGCGATGGTTTCGCGGATGTAGTGGACAACTGCCCCACCGTGGCCAACCCCGACCAGGCCGACCGCGACGACGATGGCCTCGGAGACGTCTGCGACAGCGATAACGACAACGACGGCGTGCCCGACCGCAGCGACAACTGCCCGTTTGTGCCCAATCCCGAACAGACCGACTACGACCGTGATGGGGCCGGCGATGCCTGTGACGGCGACAACGACAACGACGGGCTGCTCAATGAGGACGACAACTGCCCAAGCGTCTACAATCCCGCCCAGGTAGACCAGGACGGGGACGGCGTCGGTAACCTCTGTGACAACTGCGTGCTTGTAGAGAACGCCGATCAGGCCGACCGCGACGGGGATGGCGTCGGTGACGCTTGCGACAACTGTCCCGATGTCGCCTCACGCGTGCAGGTTGACTCGGACGGCGACGGGCTCGGCGACCCGTGTGATCTGGATAGCGACAACGACGGAGTCGACGACAACAGCGATAACTGTCCCGATGTCGCCAATCCGCTCCAGGAGGACGTTGACGAGGATGGTATAGGCGACGCCTGCGATGAAGTGGATGATCGCCCGGCTGCGCCCAATGACGGAACGACGCCTGCCGACCCCAACGACGCCTCGACTGATCCCAATGACGGATCAGAGCCGACCAAACCGGCAACTACCGGAGGCCTGTGCCCGACGGTCGCAATTGCGGGGCTGGGGCTGTCCATCGTCGGCCTCGTGCGCCGTCGTCGCCCCCGACGTGGATAGGCTCACCAGTAACGGGCCGACGTCCCCGTCGGCCGGGAGCGACGGTGAGCCGCGTGGCCGTTGAAACCGCCCCGCGGCTGGCCGCCATGCTCAGCAGGTCGTAAAGCGCAGCACCAGATACAGCGCCAGCGCGCTCAGAACGATGATGATTGCGGCGCGTTTCACTACTGATTCCTATTCGAACACAACCCGCGCGCCAACTTGCGCCCGAAGCGCCGGCGCATAGTCATTCAGCCGGCTGACAAGCTCCTCACGCCGCGGAACCAGCCCGCTGGTGGCGGCGAATTCACCGGCCGCCGCTTCCAGCCGTCCCAGGCACCGCCGCAGGAGGCTCTCGTCGCGTACGCGATCGACCGCGACCAACAGGGCGGACTTCTTCTCAATATAGCGCAACGACGTCAGATCCGGATCATACGTCAGCAAGCGCGGTTCGGGCACGCGCACATGGATCGTCTCGCCGCGAAGTTCGACGGCGTCCAGATCGAGCTCCGCCAGGTCCACGCCATAAAGCAGCTCGACCTTGCCGACCAGCAGCCCGTTGCCGTAGCCGAGGATCAGGTTGCCGTTGTGCGCCTCGGTGACAACCTGGGTCACCACGCGCTCGGTGACCAGAAAACTGAGCGGCTCGCGCTTGAGAAACCTGAACGCGGCGGCGACATCAGGCAACTTGGCCGGCGGGCCCGCACCCCACGAGACCCGCGGCGACAGCGTGCCGGCGGTATACGCCGATACGCCCACGACGGCGAGCAACCCGACAACGAAAAGCGTGTTCCGGGCAGCGGCGACGACTCCGTTCGTCATGACGATGCTCCGCGCGAAGGAGGGCCGCGCCAAGACCATCCCGCAGGCCAGGCGCATGGGCTTATACACATGTCCACCGACACGGATGCGGCAACAACCGGCGCCGATCACTGCGGCGTATCCGTCAGCAACCGTGCCACTCACCTGCTACAGGCGGGAGCCAAGCCGGCGGTAGCCGTGCCTATCGTCTCCGCGGGCGTCCGAACCGTGCCCGCGCCGGTCGCCCATCTTGCTTGCCCGGTGCCAGCTCCGTCTCATTCGAGCGGCGATGTGTCATCCGCATAGACCCCCATCGCGTAGAGCTCGGTGCATGAGACTAGATTATGCGCGACACGAACCGTGGCATGGAGCAGCACCGCTAGTGTGATCAGGTGCCAGGCATGCAAACTGGATACAAGCACTATCAGCGGCAGATTGAGCGTCAAACTGGCCGCCACCTGTGCGAAGAATGTCGCCGCGAAAACTGGAAGCTGCCTGCGCAAGAGCCAGACGGCCGTTGGGTGCGGGAAGCGCTGCGCGAACACCTCTGCATTGTCTGCGAAGGCACTGATGCAGGCGATGACTTTGAAGATCAGGTACACGGGGTAGATGATCGCGAATAGAGCGCCGGGTGCCCAGTCCTTCCACGACCGCGGGATTGGAGACGGGCGCGACTCCAATGATCCGTCAAACAGCAGGTCAATCAAGCGCCCGAGGTAGAAAAGCCACGTGACCAATGCCGGCGTGATGAGGGAATAAATGACAGCCGCCGCCGGGAGAAACGTCAAACCTGCCCGATAGACGCCTACGGCGACGAATGGCGACACCAATACAAGCGTGTAGCACATCAGTGTCATGCGTAGCGCCGCAATGATCGGTTTGAGCGTCTCGCGATTCTCAAAGCACAGTCGTGTGCGATCCAGGCTGCGTTCAACATCCACACCACACTCCGGACAGCAATCATCGATCCCCTGGTATCGCAGGTTATAGCCACACCCAGCACAAGGTACGTCCGCATGCAATCTTGCTGCGGGCGGGCCTCCACGAAACGGGCGGATGGGCGTCTCCACGGCGGCCTCCGCCACTTTGGCGTCTTTCCTGCTCATCGCGACCGCGGACAGTGCGTCGTAGTACGACTTCGGCGGTGCATCGTCGGCACTGATTGCCGGTGTGCCTGCGTCCGGACTCATCCTGGCAAGCAGGCGGTCGCGCGTCGCCTGCGCGCCATGGCTGCCGGTCATGTCACCCAGATAGGCCGCAGCCTGCGCGCCGTTTTTGAAGCGGTAGATCGGGTTGGGACGCGTACAGCGTCGCACGAACTCACACCAGGGATCGCTGACAGAAGCCGCCACCAGTTGCGCCCGCAGGCTCTTCTCAAAGGCCGCCGATTGTCGATCCAGCGCCCTGTCGGGGAGCACCCCTGTCAGCAACACGTGCGCCGTCAACCCCAGGCAGTAGACGTCGGCCTTAGGCGATGGCTGCGACTCAGGCGGCATGAAGATCGGCGTGCCGGCGACACCCACCCGCGACAATCCCCCCATTAGCCTCACGCACAGACCGAAGTCGGTCAGCAGGATTGCCCCCGTGCGGGACAGCATGATGTTGTCGGGTTTCACATCACGGTGGCAGATGTCATTGCGGTGCAGCTCCGAAAGCGCTTTGGCCACTGCATGAAGCACATACAGCACCTCATCCTCCGCGAGCGCGCCGCCACGTCTGTAGAGCTGCCCGACAGACATTCCATCGATGAACTCGTGCACGATGTATGGAATGTCGCCAACAACATCGGCCGCGTATATGCGGCACAGATTCGGATGCTGAATATTCACCGCCGACCGCGGTCCCGTGAAGAACTCGTCCGCGTCAAATGCGTCGTGGTCACGGTGTATGTGCAGGAGAAACTTGATGGCCACCCGCTGCTTGAGAAGTGTGTTCTCGGCCAGCCAGACGCACCCCATGCCGCCACGGCCGAGTTCTTCGAGAAGTCGATAAGTGCCGAGCGTCTTCGGGACGTTGGTGGCGTCACGGTGGCGCAACGCGGCCCGGGGCCGCGTGGATGTCAGTGTGACGACCTCTGTTTCGCGGCCGTCCGGGTTGGCTATGGCATGTCGCTGCGCCTGCTCGACGCGGCCAATTGCCGCGAGCTGCCGGCCGAGCTCCGGCATCAGATCGGCATGCGTGGCAATGATGTCTCGGTCGGGCAGATCCTCACCAGCCAAACGCCGGGCAGCAACGTCGGCCAGCAGCCGCTGGAGCCGCTCTTCCCGTGATGAAGCGCCGCACTGGGGGGACGAGCCATCAGTAGTCATCACCCTGCTCCGACCAGGATCGGCTTGAGATGGATGGCTACACCATTATGCCCACTGCGGCAACAAAAGGAAGCTGCCGCGACGGCTGTCGGCTACGCCGGATGCCCACGCCATTGTGCAGCGTGGCGCGGGCCCGCGACCCTAATCTCCAAACTTGATCCCCTGTGCCAGCGGTAGCTCGGTGCCCCAGTTGATCGTGTTGGTCTGGCGGCGCATGTAGGCCTTCCAGGCGTCTGAGCCGCTCTCGCGGCCGCCGCCGGTTTCTTTCTCGCCGCCGAACGCACCGCCGATCTCGGCCCCGCTGGTGCCGATGTTGACATTGGCGATGCCGCAATCGCTGCCGGCGTGGGCCAGGAAGCGCTCCGTTTCAAGCATGTTCGTGCTGAAAATCGCCGAGCTGAGGCCCTGGGGGACGTTGTTGTGCAGCGCGATAGCCGCGTCGATCTCTTTCACCGCTGAGGCCGCGGTGCCGCTCTTGGAGCCGTAGCCGATGATGTACAGGATCGGGGCGAAGGTCTCTTCCTGGACTATCGCAAACTCGTTTTCAGCCGCGGCGATGCACGGCTTGACATAGTGGCCGCCGGGGAAATCGGGCCCGTCGAGCTGCTCGCCGCCGTAGAGAATCTCCCCACCCTCGCTCCTGATACGGCCGATGGCGTTTTGCATGTCTGCGACGGCCTGATGCGTTACCAGCGGCCCCATGAGCGTGTCACTCTTGCGCGGATCGCCGATCGTGATCGTCTCATACGCGCCGACCAGCCGCTTGACCAGCTCCGGTCTGACCGACTCGTGCGCGATGATGCGCCGGGTGGATGTGCAGCGCTGCCCGGCCGTGCCCACGGCGCCGAAGAGAATCGCGCGCAGGGCCATGTCGAGGTCGGCGCTGGGCGTGACGATGATGGCGTTGTTGCCGCCGAGCTCCAGAATGGTGCGTCCGAGACGCTCGCCGACAACCGACCCGACACGATAGCCCATCTTGCAGCTACCAGTGGCGGAAACGAGCGGGATGCGCTTGTCGTTCAGCAGCCTCTCACCAACGCTTGAACCCTTGCCGATTGTCAGCGAGAAAATCGCCGGGTCCACCCCCACCGCCTCGCAGACCTGCTGTGCGATCCTGGTGCAGGCAATCGCGGTCAAGGGCGTCTTGCTGGCGGGTTTCCAGAGCGTGCTGTCGCCGCAGACGGCGGCTATCGCGCCGTTCCAGCTCCAGACCGCCACCGGGAAGTTAAACGCGCTGATCACGCCGACCACGCCCAGCGGGTGCCATTGCTCGTACATGCGATGCTGCGGCCGTTCGGAGTGCATCGTCAGCCCGTAGAGCTGGCGCGAGAGTCCGACGGCGAAATCACAGATGTCGATCATCTCCTGCACTTCGCCGGCGCCCTCGGCGGCGATCTTGCCCATTTCGAGCGTCACCAGCGCCCCCAACTCCCGCTTAACCTCGCGCAGCCGATTGCCGAGCAGACGTACGACCTCCCCGCGCTTGGGGGCCGGCAACTCGCGCCACTTCAAGAACGCCTGGTGGGCGCGATCGACGACCTGGTCATACTCGGCCTCGGTGACCTGCTGGACCGACGCGATCTTGGAACCATCGATCGGCGTGATCACGTCCAGCGTCGGGCCGGAACCCAGCCATTCACCGCCAAAGCCGCCGGGGTTTGTGCCTTCGATACCGAGGGTCTTGAGGAAGTCGGACATGCTTGCACCTTTCTAAAGCAATCACGTTTGCCTGTGGCGCCCGACCCCCGAGTCGGACGTTCTTGCGAGCCGGCCATGAGCCGATGCCCGCTCTTGAATAGTCGGGTTTCACAGCTTAGCAGATGGGTTCAGCGCGGGCAAAGGGCGTAGAATGACGGGTCGCGGGGGCTATGTCGCCGCCGCGACCACCGGCTGCCTGTGCGAGCGGTCAGGCGATGCGCGAAGTTGTCTACATGACGGATTGGCCCGAACTGGCCCGCGCAGCGCGCCGGCATCTGCTCGCCAACGGTCTGCACGCGGAGAGTTTCCGTCCGCCGCGCAAGTGGCCGGCCACCGACGGCCCGCCGACGCAATACCTCGTAGTACCATCCGACGAGGTGTCGCGAGCGCGGGCGGCACTGGCCACGCTCGACAAAATCCAGAGCGGGCGCGTCGTGGCTATCGTCCGCGATATCCGCACCCAGGCGTGGCGCGCCGCCGCCGTGGCGATACCGCTCGCGCTCCTGTTGGTCGCGTGGATCGTCGGCCCCACGCGTATCATGGCCCGCCCGTGCGACAGCCTGATGGCATTGACAGCCGTGGCGCTGATTGCATGGGCGCCGTGCTTCGTCGCGTTTTCCCGCCTTGCCGAACGCCGCCGCCGTAACGACCCCAGTCGGCGTTATCGCTGCGAGTGCTGCCAATACCCACTGGTGGGCCTTGAACAGGCACGCTGTCCAGAGTGCGCACAGCCGTTTGACCAGGAACTACTCGAAGAGATGCGGCGTGCGACGCAAGGCGTTGAGGATCTCTTCGCGCAGCGCGAGTAATCACGCGCGGGCAGACTATCCGGGCAGGCGGACGCGACTCCAATCAACCGCTGGTATGATCTCATCAGTTGCAGGCTAAGAGGCCCGCTGGAGCCTGCAAGCGCGGTACATTTCGCGACGCGCGTCGATGCGATATGCTGGCGCCCCGTGACCGACAACATACCCGCATCCGATTCGCCGACCACGCCCAGCGCACGGGCAGACGCCGCATGTGCGCCCACCCATGATGGCCGCGCCCGCTGGCTGTGGCTCGGCGTGTTTCTGCCGGCGCTCGTGCTTTACGCGGCAACCGCCAGTCGCGGACCACAGTGGCAGGATTCCGGCTGGCAGCAGGTGCGCATCGTCACCGGTCAGATTGAGCATCCGCTCGGACTCGCGCTGACACACCCGGTGCAGCACTACCTCGGCCGACTGGCTATTCTGGTGCCGTGGCTCGAGCCCGCCTTCGCCATCACGCTGGTCAGCGCCCTGGCCGCCGCCGTCGCCGTGGCCAACGTCGGCACATTCGTGGCCCTGACCACCGGGCGCCGCTCGGCGGGTATCGTCTCGGCGGCATCTTTGGCCCTCGCCCACACCTTCTGGCAGCATGGCACTCATACGGAGTCGTACGCGCTTATCGCCGCCCTGCTCAGTACCGAATGGCTCGCGCTTCTGGCCTACACACGAACGGGCCGGCCGCGCTGGCTCGTGGCCCTGGCGCTGGCCAACGGGCTCGGGATTGCGACTCACATGTTGGCAGTGCTCGCGACGGTAGTGGACGTCGTGGTCATCGGGCTGGCCGGCCGGAGTGGGCGCGTCGGCGCGCGCGACTTGGTGCTGACGGGTACCGCCTGGCTCTGCGGTACGCTGCCATACACACTGCTGATCCTCGCCACGCTGATCGAGACCGGTGACCTGGGTGGCACAATCCGCTCGGCGTTGGTGGGCGAGTTCAGCCACGCCGTGTTCAACAGCTCTATCTCACTGCGTTCGCTGGCAATGTCTTGTGGCTACGCGGTCTACAACTTCCCGAATCTCGCGCTGCTGCTGGTGTTTGTTGGCGTCGGGATGTGGAGAACGGTGACAAGCACGCTGTACCGCGTGCTGCTAGCCGAGCTCATCCTCCATGTGCTCTTCGTGCTGCGCTACGATATCGTCGATCAGTACACGTTTTTTGTGCCGACTTACGCGATCCTGGCCGTCTTCGCCGGCTGGGGAGTTGCCGGGCTGTCGCGCCGCTTTGGCGGCCGGCGTGGCGGGCTCGTGCTGGTGGTTGTGCTGGCCAGCATCGCGCTCAACCCGATCACGTACTGGGCGACCAGCAAGGTGCTTGCCGCTCGTGGACTACTGCGCTCGGCCGTGGGGAGCAAGCCGTATCGCGATGGCTACGCCGCGTTCTTCCTCCCATGGGGGATCGGTGACGACGCCGCGGAGCGCCTGAATCAAGACGTGTTCGCACACGCCGGCGACAATGGCCACGTGTTGCTGGGCGACGGCATGATGCGCTACGGGTTGCTCTACGCGCAGGCGGTGAGCCAGGCACCGCGCTCGGTCACGATTGAATCGTACGCGGCGACGCCCGACGACACCGAACGCGAGCGGCGCGCGGCGCTTCTGCGCAAATGGCTCGGGGAGGGCCAGCCGGTAATCCTGGTCCCGCGCGACCGCGACGAGCCGGACTATGGCGTGGCGGGCGCCGAGTGGCGGCGCGTGGGCGATATCTATGTGCTGGACGGCATGGCGCCGACCGCACCCTAGCCAACCGCACAGTCCGCGCAAAAAAGAGCCGCGACTGACCCGCCGCCGTGCCAGGTCAGCCGCGTTCCTCGAATGAACCACTCACTCGAAATCCACTCGTATATACGTTTGGGGCCGGCCGAGGTTTCGTCAGAATCTGTGTAAATCCGATTTAGTTATCCAGACCACCCTCACTGGAGCTGCGGGCGAATTCGAAGATCACCGGGCGATGGTCCGAGCGCCAGGTCGATGCGCAGTAGCGGCTGACCGGGCGAATCGCGTCATTGTGCCAGACCTGGTCGAGTGTCAATACCGGCAATGGTGTTGGCCACGTCGGCGTGTACCCGACGCCACACGTCTCGGCAGCGCGGCTGACCAGCTTGCGCAGCGCGCTCAAATGAACCGAATCCGGTGGGGTATTGAAGTCGCCGGCGATGATCAGCGGTCCAGCGGCGCGCGGCGCAATTACGTCGGCCAGCGCGCGCAGAGCCGGGGCTCTCGGGATAACTGGGTTTGATTCGCCGTCCACGGCGACAAGCGTGAGTTCCTGCTCATCGAGCACGATGTCCACCGTCTTTTGACGCATGCCGCGCCCGAGCCGGTGAACCCCGCCGTGCGAGAGGTGCCCGCGCGTCATGATCAGCAGGCCACCGCTCGAACTCGAGAATTCGTAGTCCGGAAAAGCCTGTCGCAACGCTCTGTGGCAGTCTGGTGACAGCCAGGCCTCAACGAGCACCGCGATATCAGGCCTCAGTGCGGCCAACTCGCGCGCGATGCCCGCGGGGCTCCGATGACCGTGAGCAATGTTCCATAGCACCAGTCGATGAACGCCGGGCGAATCGACTCGCGCACGGTATCCGAATGACACCTGGTGCCACCAGACCAGGCACACGAGCGCTATGGCCAGGGATACCAGCGCCGGACGGCGTTTCCCCCGCTTAAACCACATACCACCCGCCAGCCCCGCGCCCCCGGCCAGCACGATAGGGGGAGTTGCGTAGTACAGCGCGGCGAGCAGGGCGATGTGGTCGCGAATGGTCAACCGGATAAGCAGCGCCAGCGCGACGCAGACGAAAGCCGTCGCGGGCAACGCATCGACTCCACGTCGCCACCACCGACGCCAGAATAAAGAGAACGCCGCCCTGCGCGTCGGTTTGCCGCATGTCGTCAAAGCAATTGCCTCACCGGCATCATCATGCCGGGCTAATAGCCGCTGGCGTCAAAGGCGCGCTGGAATACCGCCGTGTCGGAGAGATCCACGGCGCCGTCGAGCGTGATGTCCGCCGACTCGCAGACCGGCTCGGGCGCCAGCGCCGGGCCGCTCATGCACACCGCGAGCAAGTCGAAGTCATCAATGTCAACGTCGCTGTCACGGTCAATGTCAGCCCCCGCCGTCACCAGCGCATCCCAGACGGCGTCATGAAACGCGTCGTCAATCGGGAAATTGAGCGACGTGAACATCGGCCGCAGATCCTCGCCAAACGTCAACCCGAGAGCCGCAACCAACGCCGACAGGCGATAGACATCCGTCCCGCCGCCGAACGAACCGTAGACGTCGCTTAACGCGGCCATGCGCGGGATATCGAAGAGATTGTAAAACGTCCGCAGCTTGTCCCAACCGTGCAGGTCGCAGAGCTCGTAGATTTTCTGGACAAGAACATGTGACGGCATGATCGTGCCGAAGTCAAAGACCATACCACCCGCGACGTAGTTATTGTACTCCCACAGGTGATATGCGCGGCCGTCGTCGCGCGCGCGCGTCAGGCCGGCGTGGGCGGCCAGGCTCAGTTCGTCGGCGTGCAAGTCAAGCAGGCGATTGCACCCGAACTGCACATGCCATTCCGCCAATGTCTCCTGATACAGGGCGCCGGAGACGGCGCCGGAGTTGAGCAGCATCCGATAGGCATGGAAGTTGTGGCCCATTTCGTGGAAGAAGATACCCAATTGTGGCCAGCCATTCACCGGGGCCGCGCTGTCGCCGATCACCAGCGGATTGCCGTTGGCGCCGTGGACCGCCGGAATGTAGGAAACCCCCTGCATGGCTGGTGCCCCCGCGATCGCCGGGTCACAGCCCATCAACAAGCTGAATTCGTCGTAAACGAGATCCACGATCGTCGCATGGTCCGCCTCTGACAAATATGCCGTATCAAAGAACCAGGTGGGCAAATAAAACGCGCTGTGTACACCCTCAACGCTGGAGTAGTCAGCGGGGTTTTCGTTGACGATCACGAACAGCGGCCGCTGACATTCCACGCCGTCGACATAGGCGTATACCCAGGCGGAGGCTGTCTCGGAGTTCGGCGAATCGACCGCGGTTATCTCGATCCCATCGGGCGCTATCGAAGCTTGAATCACATCGGGCGCCGGCGCGTAAAGTTCCACCAGCCGGCCGTCCAGCGACAGCGGTGTGCCGGCGTCATCGTAAGCGCTGAGCATGACCGTCCGGCTGTCTGCCGGCTGGAGCCCGAGGAACGTGCGCGCCAAGACCACGTAACTTACGTCGGTCGGCGGCAGGTCGGGCACGCTGTGTGGGGCAGTTGCTTCGGCCGTGTTGCCGAGGTCGTCGTAGCCGACCAGGCGAATCGTATAGTTGCCGGGCGTGGCGTAGCGGTGGTACATGGGGAAAAAGCCGGTGTTGCGCGTGCCGTCGCCCCAGTCGTAGTACCACCACCCGACGGTTGCGCCGGCGTCCGGAATGAACACGCCATTGACCCCGATTCGCCGCCCGTCGGGGCTCTCGCTGGACACGCCGCCGGCCAGCGTGATCTGAGCGCTGGCGGGCACGCCGGCGCACAACAGGGCCGCTACGGCGCCCGCCGCTCCGGCGATTCGATTGGTGCGCGATGTGAGCATTATCAATCCCTCCGGCGGTGGCTCTCACGTGCCGGCGCGCGACAGGCGCGTGCGCCGATGATCTCAGCGGTGCCGGCTAGGCCCCGGTGACCCTCACATGCCGGCGCGCGAAAGGCGCGTGCCTGCCCGCGGCTTGTGCCACATCGTGGCCACGTGGCCCTCACGTGCCCGCGCGATGGGCGCGGCACTCTTGCACGTTCACGTGCTCCCTCTACAAGCAGTATACCCCCGGACGTCGGGGTTTCTGACAGGTTTTTGCCATGCCGCGAGAACCAGATTCACCGGGCGTCCGCACGCGCGTGCGTGCGTTGCCAGGCTCTGGAATCTGAAATCTGAGATTTGAGATCTGAGATTTACAATCTGAGATCTGAGAACCGCCCCGCACCGGAGCGTACACAAGGTCGCCCAAAGACGCACCACCGCCGCTTCCACCTTGGCGACCGCGTCTTCCACACGGCAGTAGATGACCGCCGGAGAACGCACAACCGCCGCTCCCCCGTCCGTGATCGCCGCGTCCATGTTGGCGACCGTCGCTTCCACGTGGGCTTCCATGTCGTCCACGCGGCGGTAGATGACCGCCGGAAGGCGCGCGGCCGCTCGTAAACGCGCCACCCACGCTCCCGACCATACCGGACCTGTCCACGCCGCCTGATTATGGAATCCCGCGCGTATTCGATGATTATGGAATTCCGCGCGTATTCGAATGGACGCCCCTCCGTGAAGCGATACGCTGTATTCAGGCAACCGCGGCACCGGCCGCAGCGCCGGTTACGCCCCATGCCTGATGACCGGAGGTTGACCATGCCCTTGACACTCATGATGCTGGCGGCGGACTCACTTACGATCCTGTCCGGTGCGTACTGGGTGTGTCTGATCGTCGGCGGTGGACTGGTCGCGCTCACACTTCTCAGTGGGCACGATGGCGACGCGGACGCGAGTGGCGGCCTCGATGTCGATGTCCACGCCGACGTGGAATTCGACACTGACGGGGCCCTCGGCGCTGACCTCGACGGAACCGAGGCGCTCCATGCGCACGACGCGCTCGACACGCACGCGGCCGACGCCGATCACGGTCATGGGCTCGCGCTGTCGTCGTGGCTCTCGCTGCGCTTCCTGGTCTACTTCGCCGCAACGTTCGGCGCATTCGGCGTCGTGCTGCGGTACATGACTGAGCTCAACCAATGGACAACATTCGCGATTGCGCTGCTCAGCGGGCTGATCGTCGGCCAGGGGGTACACCAGTTGCTGCGCGTCATCCGGCAGACCTCCGGCGACAGCGCCACGCGGCCGCAGGACTATGTCCGCAAGCTGGCCAGAGTAACGATTGCAATCCGGCAACCCGCCAAGGGTGAGATTGCACTTCAGGTGCGCAACGCCGAGCGCTACGTGCCCGCGGTGGCCGTCGGGCCGGTCAAGGAATTCGCAACAGGCGCCGAGGTGGTCGTGGTCGGCTATCGCGGCGGTGTGGCGCAAGTGGTATCGCGCGTGGAGTTTGAACGCCGCGCGCGTTCAACATAGGGAGGACGCAAGATGAACGCTACGCTACTGGTCGCCGGGATGGAAGGCGTAATCGTCCTGGGGTTTGTTCTGCTGGTTATCGCGGTCGCGGTAATCGTGACGATCGCGAAGCTGGTCGTCGTGGGCAGCCCGAACGAGCTGCTGGTCATCAGCGGTCGCCGCCAGCGCGACGGCTTGGGCTATCGCACACTGATCGGCGGCCGCACGCTGGTCATCCCAGTCGTTGAGAAGGTCGCGCGCGTCAGCCTGCGCAACATGCAGGTGGGGCTCGAGGTCAAGGCCCAGTCGGGCGGCGGCACGATGATGCCGATCATCGTCACCGGCGTCGCGAATGTGAAGGTCTCTTCGGATCCCTCCGAGCGCACCAACGCGATCGAGCGTTTTCTCGGGCAGCCCATGCAGGAGCTACAGCGCGTCGCGCGCGAAACGCTGGAAGGTGGATTGCGCGCCGTGATCGGCAAGATGACACCCGAGGAGATTGTCGAGGACCGCGATAAATTCGTCGCCACCGTCATGAACGAGGTGACCGACGATTTCCGCAAACTCGGCCTGATCATCGACAGCGTCAATATCCAGAACGTGCATGACGAGGAGCAGTACCTGGAGTCCATCGCTCGCAAGGCCCGCGCCGAAGTGATCTCCGCCGCGCGCAAGGCCGAGGCGGAACGCGCTTCCGAAGCGGTGATCAAGGAAGCCGAAGCCACCGCTGAGGCGCGCAAGGCCAAGGCCAACCGCGACGCCGAAGCCAAAACGGTCGAGGCCCAGTCACATCAGCGTGCCGAGCAGGCCCGCCTGGGCGCGGAAAAATCCATCGCGGAGGCCGACAACGAGTTGCGCATCCGTAAGGCCGAGCTCGCCCGTGAGGCGGCCCTGAAAGAGGCCGTCCAACAAGAGGCCGAGGCGAAAGCCGAACAGGCCCGCCTGGCGGCGACGCAAGTAGCGGCGGCGATCGCCGCGCGCGATGTGGCGCGGGCCAAGGCGGCCGGCGATGCGGCTCACACGCTCGAGGAAGGCAGGGCTCGCGCCGCTGCGATCGAGCAGATCGGCCAGGCGATCCAGCAGCACCCGGACGCACTCAAGGTCATGCTGGTCGAGATGATGCCACAGGTGGTGGCGGAGTTGGCCGAGACGGTCAAGAACGTCGATCTGGGCAACGTAACGGTTATCGACAGCGGCGACGGCCAAGCTGTCGCCGGCGCCGCTTTGAGCCGAGCCAAGATCCTCTCTGAGTCGTTGGCCAGCCTCGAAGCGGTCCTCGGCGTGGATCTACGGCAACTGGCGCAGGGCATCGCCGCCAATGTAACTGCCCGGCCGAGCCCCACGCCCCGGCAGCAACCGTCGGACTGATTCTCAAACCCGACAGAGCTTGATAGGCGGCGCGCCGGGCCGGGCAAGACGGGAGCGAATTCACTGGGGCTACAGCCCGGCGCGCGGCAGATGGCAACCGCAGCAGCGTCTGTGTCGATATGACAGTTTCATGCGCGCGATCGGCACTGCGGATGCCGCGGCCGGCCCGCGCGGCCGCCACGGCAATCCGACTCTCTCCATCCTTCTGTCTCCATCCTCGAATACAGCTTCCTATTGCGACTCCCAAGGCGGCCTGACCGGCACGAGGTTGTGCCGGTAGCGCGCGTACGGCCACTTCGCACGACCTTCAGCACCGCTCGTCAGGCCGTCGCGGATCTCGTCGCTCGCGGCCCAGATCAGCGCACCGGGTGTTGGATAGGTGTCGATCTGGAACGTGGTGGCCCGGAATCCGTTGTTCGCCCACGACTCATCGACGAGCTTGCTGGGACGAATTTCCTTCAGTGCGATACCGTTCGCGTCGCGCTCGACGGTGGTCGTGCGCGCCGAACCATCGCAATAGGCCACGTTGTCTTTCAGAAGCTGACGATGCCAACCAGTGACGACCACGACCGGCGCAGTATCGCCATTGGCCCCGATCATGTTGAAGAACGTCGGTTCGCCAAGCAGCACCAGACGCGACACATTTACGATATCGGAGACCTTGTGTCCCCACGGGCCAACCGCAAACGCGCCGCGGTAGGTCGGCCCGGTCGGGGTGGCGTTGACTGCGCAAGCCAGACTGCCGCGGTAGCTGTTACCAAGCGTACGATAACACTCACGCCTGGCATTGGCGCGCGGCGAGTCATCGATGTCATCGTGATCGGGGTAGCCGCGATCGCCCGGGCACTGGAACTGCTTCAGGTTGTGCTCGTAACGATCATCTTCCGGATCCTCTGTGATGCTCGGGTAGAGGTACTTGTTGAGCGGCCGTGTCTGGGCCCCCCAGTATCGGGTGCGGCCCTGGCCAAGCCGGGGCCCCTGCCCCTCGACGCACAAGAACTCATCGATCGCTGTCGCTCCACCAAACGAGAACCAGTTCGCCGTCATCCATGCCCAGCGAGTTCCCGCGAAGTCGCCGCTGAACAGCGCGGTGTTGTTGACCTGCATCTGGTGGATCGGCATGAGCAACTCCATCTGGTCCTCATTGGCGTATTCCTGCGTAGCGACGCTAATGCCGCGCAAATTGGCAAGGCAGACCGCCTTCTTGCCGTTGTCGCGTGCCTGTTGAAGGCTCGGCAGCAGAATGGAGATGAGCATCGCGATTATCGCGACGACAACCAGAAGTTCGATGAGCGTAAAGGCGGCCAGTCTTCGGCGGAACATCACATCCTCCTTCAACCCAACCGGGTCGTACGAGCGCCTCGCGGTTGACTTCCCACCATCATTGCTCTGTAAGGGCGATAACTCTGTTACATATTATGACACAATAATCGTTTTATGTCAAACTTTGTGTATTTCTGTCGCCACAAGCGATGTGTATTGTCGATAATAGTGTGTTTATGTTGTTTTCTGTTCCTACATGTGCAATATATATGATCGTGGACTGAGCCGCGTTGCGTGGAGTTGATCTCCGCAGCAACAGGATCTCGCCGAAGCCAGCCTCCGGTGTGTGGATGTTCCGTAGGCCTCAACATCTCCCGGAAGGATCTCTCCCCGCCTGATCCCGCCCTGGAACAACCACAAGAACCTGGGGCCAGTGCGATACTCTGTCGGCCATGCGGGGACGCCGCGCTACATAACAACCAGTGCCGCCGAATTCGAGCGGCCGTCCACGCGGATTTCACGAGCGCGCGGCAGCATCGGGCGAGATTTTCGACATGACGATTCCATGGACGCGGGAACGCGGCGTTATACTCGTGCTTGTGCCGCGCGGTGTTGCTGATCGTGCGCCACGGCGATCAGCACGACTAACGCTGATCGGCATGAGGGGTATTTCCAGGTCGGAGGCGGCGTCACGTAGTGGCCCCCGACGCCTGCCGACCACGAGCCGGAAAGGAACGCAACACGCATGGACTCAGCCAACTCACCGTCATGCACTCGCCCGCTTGGCATTTCAGTATTGATCGGCCCACTGCTCGCCATCCTGCTCAGCACCGCCGCATCCGCGGATATCACGCTGGATTGTGTTTTCGAGCGCCCCGAGATCACGCCGATCCAGCTTGGAGACCGCTGGTACCACCGGCTCAAAATGTCCGACACCACCAGCGATGGCGCCCCAGGTGCGCCCGCGTTGCCCGCGCGCGGCGTGCGCGTGTTGCTTCCGTTCGGCACCGAGCTGGCAAGCGTTGAATTGCGGCCCGGCGAGCGCGTCTCCCTGGGTGCCGGCTACGTCGTCGAGCCCGCGGGCCGTCCATACAAGCTCTGCGAGGGGCCAGGGCCTGAGAGCACCCCCGTCCCGGACCCCGCGATATACGCGCTGGCCACCGCATACCCGGCACGGCACCACGACGTGGTCGCCGCGCAGTGCTTTCGCGGCTTCCGCATTCTGACACTCAAGCTCCAGCCGGTGCAATACACCCCGACAACAGGTGAGCTGGCCTATTACCCACGCTTGACGGTGATCATCCACACGCGAGAAACCGGCCGGGCCGCGCCGCTGTATCGCGGCTGGTTGTCGGATGCTGAAGAGGCGGCCACGCACGTCGAGAACTCGGCCGCGCTGGCCACCTACCCCACGACGGCCACGCGCGGATCGCGCGGCTATGACCTGCTGATCCTGACGACGCCGGCGCTGGCGGGTGCGTTTCAGCCGCTGAAGGACTTCCATGATGCCGCCGGCCTGGCGACCGAGATCCGCACGACCAGTGACGTCGGCGGCAGCGACCCTGACGACGTGCGAGATTACATCCGCGAACGCTACAACAGCGATGGCATCAGCTATGTCCTCATCGGCGGCGATGACGACCTGATCCCCGCAAAAGACCTGTACGTGCGCTCCTGGGACGGTGACGGTGCCGAGATCGAATACGAGATGCCCGGCGACGTGTACTTCGGATGCCTGGACGGCACCTGGAACTATGACGGCGATTCCCGCTGGGGTGAGCCAACGGACGGCGAGGGTGGCGGCGATGTCGATCTGTTGGCCGAAGTGTATGTCGGCCGCGCGCCGGTGGGAGACACCACCGAGGCCGCGCGCTTTGTCAATAAGACCATCTGGTACCTGGACCATCAGCACTCACGCATCGAACACGTGTTGATGTGCGGCGAGTGGCTGGGCTTTGGCGGCGTTGCCGAGTATGCCGCGGCCATGATGAATCAGATCGTTGATGGGTCAGACCTGCACGGATATACGACTGTGGGCATTCCGTCGGATGAGTACACCGTCAGCCGTTTGTACGACCGCGACTGGCAACCGGATCAGGACTGGCCCCGCTCAGAGTTGGTCAGCCGCATCAATACCGGGCTGCACATCATCAACCACCTCGGTCACGGCAGCCCCAACTATGTAATGAAGTTCGTGTCGGGCCAGGTGACCGGTTCGCTGACCAATGAGGATCTGTGCTTCATTTACTCGCAGGCGTGCCTGTCCGGACACTTCGATGAGCAGGATTGCATCGCCGAGGCCTTTAACATCAAGACCGACCACGGCGCGTTTGCGGTGGTCATGAATGCGCGCTATGGCTGGGGCACTAGCTACAGCACCGACGGCCCATCGCAGCGTTTCGATCGCGAGTTCTGGGACGCGGTCTTCAGCCCCGAGGAAAACAAGCGCGAATTGGGCCGGGCCAATCAGGACTCGAAAGAGGATAATCTCTGGCGCATCGGCGGCGCCTGCATGCGCTGGATCTACTACGAGGCCAATCTCTTTGGCGACCCGACCATCCCGGTCAGCCCGGTTGTCGGCATGCGCATCGAGCCGCACGAACCCGGCAAGCTCGTCGGTGTCCCCGGCGGCCCGTTCGTGCCGGAGGGACAGGCCTATACGTTGCAGAACATTGGCAGCGGCGCCATCGACTTCGCCGTCTCGACGGCACAGACCTGGCTCTCAATAGCCGATGGCGTCGGCACGTTGCCGGGTGTGAGCGCCAGCGAAGCCAGCGCAACGGCGAACGCAATCGCCGAGACCTTGCCAACCGGTGACCACCTGGCCTCTATCGAGTTCGTGAACAGCAGCGCCCACATCGGAGATACGGTTCGCGAACTGACGCTGCGCGTCGGCGTGCCGCGCGTGGTCTACCAGTGGTCATTCGACACAGACCCCGGCTGGAGCACCGACGGCGCATGGGCCTTCGGCACGCCGCTGGGCGCCGGCGGCGAGCTCGGCAACACCGACCCGAGCAGCGGATGCACCGGCAGCTATGTATACGGGTATAACCTGGCCGGCGACTACGAACCCAATCTCGCCCCAGCCCACCTGACAACCGGCGCCATCGACTGCACCGGGCTGCGCGAGGTACACGTGGTATTCCGCCGCTGGCTGGGTGTCGAGGCTCCCGAGTTTGACCAGGCCGCGATCAGCGTGAGTACAGATGGCAACGATTGGTGGCCCGTCTGGGAGAATGACGGGCGCGTGTTCGACTATGGTTGGGTCGAACAGGATCTTGACATCGCGGACTACGCCGACGGGCAGGCCAGCGTGTATATCCGCTGGACGATGGGTGACAGTGATGGGGCGGGGGCCGGCTGCGGATGGAATATCGACGACGTCAGGATCATCGCCATGGAGGCGAGTGATCCGCCGCTGAGCGTCTTGCTGCCGTACGGTGCTCCAATCGGTCTGGCCCCGGGTGAGGACACCGAGGTTGTGGTGCAGATTGTCGACGGAACTGAGAGCTATGTGCCCGGTTCGGGCACGCTGCACTATCGCTATGACGGCGGCACGTTTGAGAGCGCTGCGCTGACTTCACTCGGTGGGAATCTCTATGCCGCCACGATTCCGCCGGTGGTATGCGGCACGCTTGTCGAATACTACATCAGCGCCGCCGGCAACGGGGGCACCACCCGCTACGCCCCCGCCGATGCCCCCGCCGGCGTTCATACCGCCGCGGTCGGTGAGTATACAATCATGCTCGACGACGATTTCGAGACGGATCTGGGTTGGACGGCGATCAACCTCGGCGCGCTGACCGGCGACTGGGAACGCGGCGTGCCGGTCAACTACGTTGATCCCAACTATGTGTGGAACCCGAAGACCGACGGCGACGGCAGCGGGAAGTGCTATCTGACCGACAATACCGCCGGCAACAGCGATATCGATGGCGGAACCGTCGCGCTGCTCACACCCGTGCGCGACTTCTCCGGCGGACAACTGACCATCAGTTATTACTACTACCTGGCGATGAACAACCAGTCCGGCGCCGACCGCCTGCTGGTTGAGATTCGCGACGTGGCCGGTGATGGTAACTGGATCGAGATCGCACGACACGACACCAGCGACCTCGAGTGGCGACGGCACGTCATCGGACAGAGTGACATCGAAGCCGCCGGGGTCACGCTAAGTGAGGCGATGGAGTTACGCTTCTCGGCCAGCGATAATCCACCCTCGGGATACGTGGAGGCCGGCCTGGATGCGGTCACCGTTACCGGGTGGATTTGTGGCACGCTGATGGACTCGGATAGTGACGGCCTGATGGATATGGCCGATAACTGCCCGCTTGACTATAACCCCGACCAATTCGACAGCGACGGCGACGAGGTCGGTGACACCTGCGACAATTGCCCCGCAACGCCCAACCCCGACCAGACCGATACCGACGACGATGGTGTGGGCGATGAGTGTGACAACTGTGACTACACGGAAAACCCGGATCAGGCGAACGCCGATGGCGACTGGCGCGGCGATGCGTGCGACAACTGCCTGCTGATCCGAAATCCCGCCCAGGTGGACGGCGATGAGGACGGGGTCGGCGACGCCTGCGACAACTGCGTACTTACCTGGAACTCCGATCAGCTCGACGCGGATGGCGACGGTGTCGGCGACGTTTGCGACGCCTGCCCCGCAACTCCACCCGGTACCCCCATCAACGTGGATGGATGCGCCGACTGCAACGGCAACGGGATTTACGATGCCGACGACATCGCCGCGGAGACTAGTCAGGACTGCAACGGCAACGACATCCCGGACGAGTGCGACATCGCCGGCGGCCTGTCGGTTGACACGGATGAGAATGGTATACCCGATGAGTGCCAGGGCGACGTGCTGGGCGACATGAACTGCGACGGGCTGATCAATAACGGCGATATCGATCCATTCGTATTGGCGTTGACCGAGCCCGGCGGCTATGACGCCGCGTATCCTGACTGCAACATCAACAATGCGGACTGCAACGAAGACGGAGTGATTAACAACGGCGACATCGACGCATTTGTGGCTCTGCTGTCGAGTAGCTGATCTCGCTCAATGTCGCCTCAGAACGTTCCGGCGGCGCTAACACATGCCGGGCATTGATTTCCCGGCGTCGCCGCGCCGGGGAAGACAGGGGGTACATCATGATGACGAAGAGTCTGGCGCGCGTAGCGTTCGCCACCGCAGCGGTATTCTGCGCCGGTGCTGCCCGGCGCGGCGCACAAATCGACGGCCAGTGGTCCGGCGCCCGCGAGATATTCGGCGACCCACCGCCACCATACCGCCGCTCGTTCAGCAACAAGTGACCGGCAGCTCCGGACGCGGGAGAGTCGGCAATGAGTCAGACAGGTGGATGCGTGACGTGGCCCGAGCCGGGCCATATGGTGAATCGAGAGAGCTGGCAGCGTGTGAGTGGGCAACGCGCCGGTCTTCGGCATCAGGTCAAACCCAGGGGGTGTGAACAGGCGCAGGCTGCATCGTTCACGAAATGGCGGGCAGTGCGCTTCATTCAGTTGACGGAGGGTGGCAAAATGACAAGGCAGTACACGAAGGGGGCCAACTTGTGGGTGTCGGTGTTAGTGGCGGCGTTGACCAGCGCCACCGTCCTGGCCGACCCATTGAAGGTGCCGGACAAATACACCACGATCCAGGAGGCCATCGACGCGTGTCTTCCCGGTGGAGAGGTCATTGTCGCCGACGGCACATACACTGGAACAGGGAACAAAGACCTGGAGTTTGGCGGCAAAGCAATCACTGTCCGCTCCGAGAACGGCCCGGACAATTGCATCATCGACTGCCAAGCCAGCGGCCGCGGCTTCTGCTTTGTGTCCAGCGAGGCCGAAACCTCGATCGTCGATGGCTTCACAATCACCAACGGATACGCCGACAACGGTGGTGCCATCAAGTGTGTTAACAGTGACCCCACGATCATCCATTGCACAATCACGGCGAACGCGGCATCCGTCAACGGTGGCGGCATCTATTGCGAGATGAGCAACCCGACCATCGACGATTGTACGATCACTGGCAATCACGCGACTGAAGGGGGCATTCTGGACTTCGGATTCGGCGGCGGCATCTGCTGTGTGGAGAGCGACCCGACCATCACCAACTGCACCATCAATGCAAACTTCGCCGAGGAGGGTGGCGCCATTCAGTGCTACCTGAGCAGCCCAACCATCACCGACTGTGACATGTCCTGGAACACAACAACCGACGCCTGCGGCGGTGTCCATTGCGAGGAATACAGCCAGCCTGTGATTTCTGATTGCACGATTCTGGAGAATACGTCGGGCGACTATGGTGGTGGTGTCGCGTTCACTGATTTCAGCGACGGGACAATTGTCAGTTGCACGATCTCAGGGAACTCCACGCCAATGATCGGCGGCGGCATCCACTGTCGCGAGAGTAACCCGCTCATCGTCGATTGCGTGATCGCCACCAACAACGCCGGGTCCTATGGAGGCGGCATAATCTGCAATTCGGCCGGCCCCACTGTTGTCGCCTGCACAATCGCCGACAACTCGAGCGGCACGGTCGGTGGCGGCATCGCCTGCCTCGATCTCAGCAACGCCACGGTGGTCAGTTGCCGAATCACCGAAAACGTGAGCACCTACGACGGCGGTGCCATCTACTCGAGCAACAGCGCCCCGACCTTCAACAACTGCACAATCTCAAAGAACAGGGCCGCCGTGTGGAGTGCCGCGGTCTTCTGTGACGGAGGTAATACGACGCTCACGAACTGCATCCTCTGGGGTGATACGCCACAGGAGATTAGCATTGCGTCCGGCGACGTTCTCGCAGCCTACTGTGACATTGCGGGCGGCTGGACCGGCAACGGGAACGTCGACGACGACCCGCTGTTTGCCGACCCCAATGGACCTGACGGTGATCCCAACACGTGGGAAGATAACGACTACCGGCTGACGATAGACTCAACGTGCGTCGACGCCGGCGATCCAAACTTCGTCGCCGCGTCCGGTGAAACCGATCGAGAGGGCTGTGCGCGCGTCTGGGACGGCGATGGCAATGGCACTCCCGTCGTTGACATGGGAGCATACGAATTCGGTTCACACAGCTACGGCGACCTCAACTGCGACGGCTGGGTCAACAACGGCGATATCGATGCCTTCGTCTTCGCGCTGTCGTATCCGGAGCAATACCCGGCCGAGTACCCGGACTGCGACATCATGCTTGGTGACATAAACGGCGACGGCTGGATGAACAATGGTGACATCGACGCATTCGTGGCTTTGCTGTGGAGTAGATGATCTCGCAAAATACCGCCGCCGGACGGTCCGGCGGCGCTGATGCACACTGATCCTCGATTCCTCGGCGCCGCCGCGCCGGGGAAGACAGGGGGTACATCATGATTACGAGGAGTCTGGCGCGCGTCGCGTGCGCTGCCGCGGTTGTGTTTTGCGCCGGTGCCGCCCAGCCCGGGGCACAGGCCGGCAGCCAGTGGCTTGGCGCCCACGAGACGTTCGGCGACCCACCGCCACCGTTTGGCCCACCGCTCGCCGTCCACCCGCGCTCGCCGGGCATGGTTGTCGAGCGGCACGGCGTGATTAGCGTGCAGGTCAACGTCGACGCCAACGGTGACAATATCGTCGATGATGCGGCGAATGAGCCGAGTCTGGCGGTCGATCCGACGGATCCGAACAAGATCGTGATCGGCTGGCGTCAGTTCGACCACATCTGGTCCAACTTCCGCCAGGCCGGCTGGGCCTACAGCCATGACGGCGGGCAGACGTGGACCTTCCCGGGCGTTGTTGACCCGGGGGTCTTCCGCAGCGACCCCGTATTGGATGTCGATTCCAGCGGTAACTTCTACTACCTCGGGGTCACAGACGGTTATCCTGTCGCCCCATGTCATGTCTTCAAGTCGCTGGATGGCGGCGTTACCTGGGGCGCGCCGGTCTATGTCGGCGGCGGCGACAAACCGTGGCTCGTAATTGACCGAACCGGCGGCATGGGCGAAGGCCACGTCTACACAACCTGGCAGATCGCCCTCTCGTGCTGCGGCTGGGATACGTTTTCGCGCAGCATCGACGACGGCATGAGCTTCGAGTATCCGGTAGAGATGCCGGACTCGCCGAAGTATGGCACGATGTCAGTCGGCCCCGACGGCACAGTCTACGTCGCCGGTCACAGGTCCACATTGGGAACGCCGCGTCCGCTGCGCGTCGCCATATCGACCGACGCTAAGGACGCCGGCGTGACTCCGACTTTCCAGACGATACCCGTCAACCTGGGTGGATTCCTGGTAGAAGACGCACCGCCCAACCCTGTCGGCATCGCCGGACAATTACAGGTGGTCACCGACCACTCAGGCGGCCCCACGCATGGAAACGTCTACGTCCTCGCATCCGTAAGCTGGGGAGCCGGCATGAAGGTGCATTTCACGCGCAGCACCGACGGCGGGTTGACCTGGCCCTACGCCGCCCAGATAGACTACCACCCCGAGCAACACGACACGTGGCAGTGGTTCGGAGCCATTTCCGTCGCGCCGAACGGCCGTATCGATGTGATATGGAACGACACCCGCAACACCGGCGCCGACAACCTCAGCGAGCTGTTCTACGCCTATTCGCTCGATGCCGGCCAGACGTGGCTGGGCAAGTTGCCCGTCGGCCCCGTCTGGGACAGCCACCTCGGGTGGCCCAACCAGAACAAGATCGGCGACTATTACGACATGGTCTCCGACAACACGTGCGCCAACCTGGCCTACGCCGCCACCTACAACGGCGAGCAAGACGTATACTTCGCCCGGCTAGGCGACTGCAACGGCAACGGCATCCACGACGGCGCCGACATCGCCAGCGGCTTCAGCCCCGACAACAACGCCAACGGCTATCCCGACGAGTGCGAAAACACCCTCGGCGACCTCAACTGCGACGGCTGGGTCAACAACGGCGATGTCGATGCCTTCGTCTTCGCATTGTCCTATCCCGAGCAATACGCCGACGAATACCCAAACTGCGACATCATGAACGGCGACATCAACGCCGACGGCTGGACAAACAACGGCGACATCGACGCATTCGTAGCACTGCTGACCGGCCAGTAGCGGCGCCGGTCAATTGAGGATTGTGTCATGTGGATACCACGATTTCGCATCCTGGGCTCGCTCGTTCCCGTTGCGGTTGTCGTATGCGCGGTCCACGCTGACCAGTTGCATGTACCGAGCGAGTATCCCACGATTCAAGCCGCCATCGACGCCGCAGACCCGAACAACGGCGACCAGGTCGTCATCGCCGACGGCACCTACACCGGCGTGGGCAACAAGAACCTCAATTTCGGCGGCAAGGCGATCACGGTGCACGGCGCCTCGCGCGACCCGGCGTTGTGCATCATCGACTGCGAAAACGATGGCCGCGGGTTTCTATTCAACCGTGGCGAGGGCCCTGACTCGATCGCCGAAGGGCTGACGATCAGGAACGCTTACGTCAGCTACGACAGCCACGGTAACGGCTACGGCGGCGCCATCTACTGCTCCAACAGTGATCCGACGTTTCTCAATTGCGCCATTACTGGAAACATGGCCGATCTGGGGGGGGCCCTCTACTGCATCCAAAGCGCCCCGATGCTCGCCGTTTGCACGATCACCGAAAATCTGGCCGGCAACGGCGGCGCCATCTACTGTGAGTTCTCCAGCAATCCCACGCTCACCAATTGCACGATCAGCGGAAATTCCGCCCACGACGGCGGCGCCATCTGCTGCCACGAGGCCAGTTGCCTGACGCTCACGAACTGCGCGATCAACGGAAACACAGCCAGCGGCACAGGCGGCGCCATCTGCTGCGAGAACGCCTGCGCCCCAACGCTCACAAACTGCGCAATCAACGGGAATTCAGCCCGCGGCAGCGGCGGCGGCATCCACTGCTACAGCACCGGCGGCCTAGCGCTCACAAAGTGCGCAATCAACGGAAACTCAACCCGCGGCAACGGCGGTGGCATCTACTGTTACTACGACACGCCCGCGACGCTCACGAACTGCACATGCAGCGGGAATCACGCCCGCTCCGGCGGCGGCATCTACTGCGGGGACAACGCGACGATCACCAATTGCACCATCACGGGGAACGCCGCCGACCAGGACGGCGGCGGCATCCACTGCAGCGGCAACCCGACGCTCGCCAACTGCATTCTGTGGGATAACCTGCCGCAGGAGATTCTCACCTACAGCGGCAGCGCGGTCGTGACCTACTGCGACATCAAGGGCGGCTGGTCGGGCGCGGGCAATATCGACACCGACCCGCTATTCGCCTTTCCAGGTGACCCATATCTGACGCCGAACTCACCCTGTATCGACGCGGGCACGAACGCACCCGCCGGCGGTCTGCCGCCCGGCGATCTGGACGGCAACGCGCGCCCACTGGACGGTAACGGCGACGCTATCGCCATCGCAGACATGGGCGCCTACGAATTCAACCCCGCCGTACCCTCGATCGCGCTGAGCCCGGCGAGGTTCGAGTTCTCCGCGCCGGAGGGCGGAGACGACCCGGCGAGTCAGTTGCTAGCGCTGCGTAACTGCGGCGGAGGGAAGCTGAACTGGGAAATCAGCGGCCGGCCCGCGTGGATGACGGTCGCGCCCGGTGGCGGCGATTCGAGCGGCGAAGTGGACGAGGTAACCATCGGCGTCGATATCAGTGGCCTACCCTATGGCGCGTACACCGCCGTGCTGGCGATCGCCGACCCGCAGGCCGTGAACTCACCGCGCCACGTGGTCATCACGCTGTATGTATCGGGGCACACATTCCACGTACCGGGTGAATCCTCAACGATCCAGGAGGCGATCGACACGGCGCTACCGGGCGACGTCGTGGAGATTGCGGACGGGACGTACACGGGAACGGGGAACAAGAACCTCGACTTCGGCGGCAAGGCCATCACCCTGCGCAGCGCCTTGGGTGACCGGGCGCTGTGCGTCATCGACTGCCAGAGGGACGACCGGGGGATTGATTTCCGAAACGGCGAGGGCCCGGACTCGATCGTTGAGGGGCTTACGATCACCAACGGGCGCGAGTTCTACGACATTGGCGGCGGCGTCTATTGCCACAATCACAGCAGCCCGACGCTCATCAACTGCGTGATCAGCGATAGCGCGGCCAGGTTTGGCGGCGGCGTCACCTGCAACGCCGACAGCAACCCAACGTTCTTAAACTGCGCCATCAGCGAAAACTCGGCCGCCGGCATTTACTGCAAGTCCGCCAGCAACCCAACGTTCACCAATTGCGTTATCAGCGGGAATTCGGATGCCGGCGTCCACTGCCAGGCAGGCAGCAACCCGACGTTCACCAACTGCGCCATCAGCGATAACCCGGCCCATGGCGTCTACTGTGACTCGAACAGCAACCTGACGTTCAACTGCTGCACGATCACAGGGAATGCCTCGGACGGGAACGGCGGCGGCGTCTGTTGCCATCAAGGCTCTCCGACATTCACCAATTGCGAGATCAGTCGTAATTCCGCCGCCGGCAGCGGTGGTGGCGTTTACTGCTCCGCCAGCAGCCTGACCATGATCGGCTGCGTCGTCATGGACAACACCGGCGCCGACGGCGCCGGAGTCTCGTGCAACTCCGGCGGCAACTCGACGCTCAGCAACTGTACGATCAGCCGCAATTCGAGCAGTTACTTTCACCATGGCGGCGGCGGTGTTTACTGCGCCGACAGCAACCCGACGCTCACCGACTGCACGATCACTGAGAACTCGGCTGTTCGGGGCGGTGGCGGCGTCCTCTGCTGGAACAGCAACGCCACACTCATCAACTGCACGATCGCGGGGAATACGGCCGAAGCCGACGGCGCGGGACTCTGCTGCTACAACAGCAGCCCCATGCTCAACAACTGCACGATCAGCGGAAACTCGGCTGCCACCTTCTACTACCAAGATGGCGGCGGCGTGTACTGCTCCGACAGCAACCCAACCCTCACCAACTGCGCCATCAACGGGAATTCAGCGACGCACGGCGGCGGCGTGTACTGCGCGGCGGACAGCTACGCCACGCTCACAAACTGCACGATCAGTGACAACTCCGCCAATCATGTCTATGGCCTTGGCGGCGGCATCTACTGTGCCAACGTGGGCCCCGCTCTTGCCAACTGCATCCTCTGGGACAACACGCCACAGGAGATCTACAGTTACAGTGGCGCCCCTGTTGTGCTCTACTGCGACGTCAAGGGTGGCTGGCCCGGCACGGGCAATATCGACGCCGACCCGCTGTTTACCGATCCAGACGGCTCCGACGAAGATCCCAACACCTGGGAAGACAACGACTACCGGCTGACAACGGACTCACCGTGCGTCGATGCCGGTGATCCAAACTTCGTAGCCGACTTGGGCGAAACTGATCTGGCGGGCCGTGTCCGCGTCTGGGACGGCGATAGCGATGACACACGGGTCGTCGACATCGGCGCATACGAATTCGGTTCACACGGCTATGGTGATTTGAATTGCGACGGATGGGTTAACAACGGCGATGTCGATGCCTTCGTCTTCGCGCTGTCGTATCCCGAACAATACGCCGACGAATACCCGGACTGCGACATCACGCTCGCCGACATCAACGCCGACGGCTGGACAAACAACGGCGACATCGATGCGTTCATCGCGCTTCTGATCGGGCGGTAGCGGCGCCGGTTTCAAGGTAGGGTGCGGCTCGCCGCACCGGCTATGGCACGGCACGCACGGAACACATCATTCAACGGCGATGCGGTGATCGGCCGCTTGGATATTGACTGCGACGCGCGAAGGTGTAAACTGGAGTTGCTGTGCAGTTCAGCAGGGGAAAATGTGATGTACGGGGGTCTGTCACATTTGCGGTTACGATGTGTACACGTGAGAGCGTGTACGGTCACCCCGACATTACCTATTACGCGCGCAGATCACTGTTGTCTCGTCGCTACGTGCGGTTGTCAGGGACCGTCGGCCGGGCGGTTTACCGGCAGCGTCGGGTAAGCGTGCGCTATTGATCACGCATTGGGGGTTAGCGGGAACAAGCGACAGTAACCGCCGGCTCGCCGTGGTTGCGCGCCGGGCAACTCGCCCCGGAGGAGAGCTACGATGTCCAGAACCATGCTGAGAATTGCTATTGTGCTGACCACCGTGCTGGTGGCGGCCAATGTGCCGAGTACAGACGCGGTTTGCATTCGGTTCTACTTCTCAACCTCGGATGACCTGTTCAACGTGCCATATGAGTTCGAAAACGAGGAAGTGCCCTGTATTGACGAGATCATCTACTTGTGGGCGTACATCGAGCCGGGTGGCGGTGGAGCTTGGCCCAAAATCTGCGTGTGCTTTGACGGGATGGTGATTGAACCCGCCACGGTCTACAACGACGGCTGGGGCCCGGGGGGCGCCTACCATCGTTGGGACCCAAACCAGAGCGACTTCGATCCAACCGATGACGGCTGCATCGAACTCATCGGCAACGGTGGAGCACCTTACTGGGGACTGGGCCACAGTGGCGACACACGCCGCGTGTTGGATCTGACCACGTTCGGCTACCACTACCTGATCGGAGCCTTTCGTTTCACCGGCGTGCCGTGCGAGGATGAGCTGTTCCTGCGCGTCGGCGTCTGCGGAATCCTCGACCCCTACTTCATCTACGCGGATTGCCTCTATTTCGGGTTCGGCGATACGCCCGGCACAGGCGATCCGGGATGGGTGTCGCTCGAGCCAGACCTCGTACCCTGCGACACCGATTGCGACGACAACGGCATCAATGACTGTGAAGACCATCAGGACTGCGGCGGCCAGCCCTGGTGCAGTGATTGCAACGGAAACGGCCAACTCGATGTCTGTGACATTAGCCAGTCGCTCAGCAACGATATCAACGGCAACGGCATCCCCGACGAGTGCGAGACCGACTGTAACGGCAACGGCATCCCCGATACGTGGGACATGAGTGAGTGCGACGGCAGCGTGTGGTGTTCCGATTGCAATGGCAATGGCACACTCGACGAGTGCGAAGTGCCGCCGATCGGGCCGCTGGCCAACGACTGCAACGGCAACGGCATCCTGGACTGGTGCGATATAGACACGGGCGCCAGCGAGGATCTCGACGGTGACGGCATCCCCGACGAATGCACGCCGCCGATGTGCTGGTCGAACGAGCTGACACAACTGACGCCGTCGGAAGGTGGTGGGAACTACGGATACGCGGTCGCGATCGACGGCAACACCGCTGTGGTCGGCGCCTGGCAGCACCACCGGGACGACGTCGACCCCAACTGGCAATATTACGGCATCGCGTATGTTTACGAGTTTGGCGGCGGCATCTGGAACCAGGTTGCGATCCTCTCGCCGGAATTCAACCAGTATTTCAACCAGTATCACTTCGGCCAGGCCGTGGACATCAGCGACGACACGATCGTGGTCGGTGGGCAGAAACTAAACCTGCAACTGTCAGAGCACTGGGGACGGGCGTATGTCTTCGAGAAGCCGCCGGGAGGTTGGGTGGACATGCACGAAGACCAGGTCGTCGGTTCCGCCGACGATGAGCCGACCTTTGGCGAAGCTGTCGCCATTGACGGCGAGACAATAGTCGTCGGCGCTCCGGGGACCAACTACTGGTCAGGCGCAGCCTACACGTTTGAGCGCGAGTGCGAACCGAACGACCCCAACGACTGCACCTGGGAATCCGGCCAGACGCTCAATCCCGGCGCTTCTTACGACGATCGCGTGGGCCGCTCGGTTGCCATCAACGGTGACTACCTGCTGGTGGGCGCCGATGGCGATGACGAGGCCGGCGACGCGGCCGGTGCGGTGTATGCCTACCGCTACGTTGGAGCTTGGACACTCGATGGCAAGCTGATGGCCTCCGATGCCATCGGCGCCGAGCAGTTCGGTTTTTCCTGCGATCTCGACGGCACGACCGCGGTCATCGGCGCACTCTTCGATGAATACGACTACCCGAACTCCGGCTCGGCGTACGTCTTCACGCGCACCGGAATGGGGCCTTACTGGGAGCAAGGCGCCAAGCTGCGCGACCCGACCCAGACCATCGATGCCTTGTTTGGCCACAGCGTAGCAATCGAAGGCGACACGGTCATCATCGGTACCGCGCCGATCTACGACCCGAATGAGCTTGGCTACACCTACCTCTTTGAGAGGCCCGCGTGGGGCTGGGGCGGCGTTTTGGAGCCCAGTGTCGAAATCGTCTCGTCCGACAATGAGGCGGGCGACCTGTTCGGCTGGGATGTCGCCATCTCGGGTGGGACCATCATCGTCGGCTCCGTCGAGGACAACTACGCCGTTGGCTCGGCCTACATCTTCGGCGCCTTCTGCGACTGCAACGCCAACGGCGTGCCCGACTCCGACGACATCGCCGGCTGCGACCCGAACAACCCCGCCTGCCATGACTGCAACGCCAATAGCATCCCCGATGAGTGCGATATCGCTGACGGGACGTCCACCGATCTCAATGGCAGCGGCGTGCCAGACGAGTGTGAGCCGGTCGGCGATCTGAACTGCGACGGCCTCAAGAACAACGGCGATATCGACCCGTTTGTGCTGGCGGTCACCGATCCGCTGACATACGCCGCTCAGTATCCGGGCTGCGACATCATGAACGCGGACTGCAACGGCGATGGTTTGCTGAACAACGGCGACATTGACGCGTTCATCGCGCTGCTGACCGGTTGAATACGCCAATCCGACGGCAGCGTCAGGCCTCCGAACCTGACGCTGCCGTTGCATTCTGACGGCTCCGTTGACCGAACCTCAGTCGTAAGCTCGGCGAGACCCGGGCACGCGGAGGACTGACCGCTTGTCCACCCGCTGGGCACCGGCTATCGTGAGTGCTGACGACGCGCAGTGAGGTCGCACAGCCGGTCATATGCCAGCAAATCAGACGATGCCCACCCATGACGCGACCAATACGGATGCGCCGGGCATGCGCCGTCCCAGGTACCGGCGTGTTCTGGGGACGATACTGCTGGTTGCGCTCGCCTGGCGGCTGGGCATCGCCACGCTTATGCCGTGCCTGTCGCGTGACGCGGTCACGTTCTGCTGGTACGCGCGCGATCTTGGCACGCGCGGCGTAGAGTTCCTGCGCGATCCAGCCGCCCAACAACACCCACTCTTCCCCACATTGCTTCTGGGTGTCAAAGCCGGCGCCGGCGCGCTCGGGTTCACAGACACCCCACTTGCCTGGCAACGCTGCGGGCAGTTGCTCGCGCTGCTGTCCGGCATGGCCGTGGTCGTGCTTGCGGCGGCACTCACCGCCAGGCTGGTGACAGTGCTGAAACTCCCGGTCGATGCGCGCGTGGCCGGCTGCCTGGCGGCTATGCTGGCGACGCTGCTGCCGCTCAACGTTCAACTCTCGGTCGACGCGATGTCGGATCAGCTTCACCTGATGTGGTACCTGGCAGGCGCGTGCCTGCTGCTGCGCATGCGCGGCGTGGCAAGTGCGGCGTTGTGTGGCGCGTGTGCGGGGCTGGCGTTTCTGACGCGCCCGGAGGGCGGAGCGGTCCTGCTTGCCGGCGCGGCCACGCTGCTGGCGATGCGCGTGTCCACGAGTTGGCGACGGCTGCTGCCGCGCGCCGCGGCGCTGGTCGTGGCGTTCGCTGTCGTTGCCGGGCCGTATTTCGCCGTGACCGGGCGAATCTCCGCCAAGAAGAACCCCTTGGAGTGGTTGCGGTGCGACGCGCCGCCGATCGAGTTTGAGCGGGCCGCCGCACTCGAGATAATCGGTGTGCCACTGCTCTTGAGCAGTGCTGCCGTACAACAGGGGAAGCACTGCTCAAGAGCAGTGGCACACCCGACATTGTCCGAGCGACAGGGTACCGACTACGCGCCGGTAGCGTTTGCCAAGCTCATGCGGCGCGATATGCCGGCGATTCAACTGTTGCCACAATCCCTCTATGAGACACTGCGCGCCGGGCGCGTGGTTGTGCCGCTGCTTGGATTGATCGGCGTCCTCTGGTTGCGTCGGCACCTCGCGCACGCCGCCGTTGTCGGCCTGGCGACATGTTTTGCATTGCACCTGACGTTGACACTCATGTTGCTATCGAAGTACGGCTATCTGAATCCGCGGCACACGCTCGTATTGATCATGCTGCTGATGCCATTCGCGGCCGCCGCACTCGCCGGTGTACACAAGCGCTGGCAGCGCTCCGGCCGCCTGCACCGTTGGCCGTGGCTGGTGGGCGTGCTGGTTCTGCCGCTTGCCATCTATTCGCTGCGCGTGCCCAACGGCTTGGAGGGTTACCTGCAGCGCGCCGGACGCTGGTTGGCGCGGCATGATCAGCGCGCCACCTCCAAGCTGCTGGTTTCGGGCAGTGGCCCGCGGCGCGTGGCGTTCTATGCCGACACCGCCTGGCAGCCGTGGTACGAGGACGCCGCCGACGTTGGCGCGCTGCGTGGATTGCTCATCGCCGCGCGCGCCGACTACTTCGCGATTGAAACGAGTGATGACCCGCACGACTTCGAGCGCGGCGAAAACGCCGCTCTGCTGCAAGCGCTCTGCGGCGACCCACTCATCGCGCCGCACATACGGCAGGTGTATCAGGACAACCACACCCCCCAGCGAGACGTTGTACATCTTCGCGCTGGATTGGCCGCCCGGGGAGCCATAGCGGCCCGCGTCGCGCGTCAGCGCGCCGCCAGCGCCAGCTCATATCCCTCCAGCGTCCTGCGCGCCGCCGCTTCCCAGGTATACTCGCGCGCGATGCGCGCGGCCAGCTGCGGCGACGCCGCGATGGAAATGGCGCGCCCGACCGCGGACCGGATTGCCCGGGGATCGCCCGCCTCACAGTACTCGACCTCGTCACCAAAGTACTCGCGCGTGCTTCCACCCGGCGTGACCACCAGCGCGCAGCCACATAACCCCGCCTCCAGACTGGCGAGGCCCGGCGTCTCGTACCAACTCACGCATGCATGTACCGCCGCACCGGCGTACAAGTCGCGCAGCTCCGCGGGCGTTCGCTGCCCCAGAAACGTGACATTCGCGCCGGCCGCGCGGCGACAGCGCCGTTCGTACGCCGAGTTGAAACGCCCGCAAGCCCCAACGAGTCGGAGCGGAATGTCCGTGTCGCGCAGCGCTCGAATCAGGGCGAGCTGCCCCTTGCGCGGCTCGATGCGCCCAACGCACAACACGCCAGAGCGCTCGCCAACAGGCGGCCCGGCGAAGGCGAACGCCTCAACATCGACGGCGTTCGGTACAACCACCGCCGGCCGCACCACGTCGAATTGCCGCGCGATCACGTCGCGCTCGGCGGCGCTGTTCGGCAGCAACACCGACATCGTCTCTAACACGTAGCGCGCGCAGCGCTTGAAACTAAATGGAAAGGCACGCACGCCGTGCGCGCGGCCGCGCTGCAACGCATCCAGCAATCCCCGCTGAAGCACGCGCAGCGTGCGATAGGCATCACTGCCCAATGTTCGCGCCAGCAGGCCCTGTAGTCCGGCGCGCCCCGCGCGATCAAACTCGTCGCTTGGCCAGTAAATCGTGCTGAGCACCGCCGGACGCCCAGCGGCGCGAATCCGTCGGCAGTAATCGGCGTTTTCCCAGAGGCGATCGAGGTGGAAAAGGTGCGCGAGATCGTGTGCGCGGAAATCCGGGCGGGCATCAGCGGTGAGCTCAATCGTAACGCCGAGCCGCTCGAGTGCGGCGGCCGTATTGAGTATCTGAACCGTGTCCCCGCCGGGGTGCTCTCTCAGATTGTGTCGCACCAACCAGAGTACGCGCATGGTTAGATGATTTCCGGCTCAAACGACGGCGCGTTCATTCGGCCATTGAGAATGACCTCGGCACAACGCGGCGCCGCCTTTCCGTCGCCGATCAGATTAATGGCGCGCGCCATACTTGCGTAGGCGTCGTCATCAGTGAGCAGCCGTGACGCCGCGCCGACAATCCGTTCTCGCTGCGTGCCGACCAGCTCAGCCACGCCGGCCATGACCACCTCCGGGCGCTCGGTCTTGTCGCGCAGGATCAGCGTCGGCTTTCCGAGCGTGCCGGCCTCTTCCTGAATGCCGCCGGAATCAGTCAACACGATGTGTGCCCGAGTGAGCAAGGCGACGAGTTCGGCGTAAGCGACGGGCGCAACCAGGCGCACACCCGCGCAGCCGTCCAGGATTTCGCGCACGGGGCGCTGCACATTGGGGTTCAGGTGTACCGGATACACAAGCAGCACGTCCGGGTGTCGCTCGGCAACCTCGCGCAGCGCCAGACACAGATCGCGAAACGGCTCCCCAAAACTCTCACGCCGGTGGGCCGTGACCAGCACCAGACGGCGGCCTTCCGGGTCCAGTTCGGCTCTCAGCGGCCGGTCGGCCACGCGCTCACGCATCCAGAACAGCGCATCGACCACCGTGTTGCCGGTTATGAAAATCGAATCGTCGGGAATGTGCTCGTGCAGCAGGTTCTCGCGCGCTTGCGCCGTCGGTGCCAGGTGATAATCGGCCACCACGCTCGCCACCCTCCGGTTAACTTCCTCCGGAAACGGCGCGCGTTTGTCACGCGTGCGCAAACCCGCCTCGACGTGAGCAACCCGGGCGTCGTGCATGAATCCGGCCAATGCGGCGGCCATGACCGTGGACGTATCTCCCTGGACAACCACCACGTCAGGCCGACGTTCAGCCAGCACCGGGTGCAGGGCCAGCAACAGTCGCCCGACGAGCTCGGCCGGCTGCTGGCCGGGACGCATCAAGGACAAATCGATGTCGGCGGTGAGGTCAAACGCGGCCAGCGCGTCAAGCAGCATCTCGCGGTGCTGGCCGGTCGAGCAGAGTGTCAGCTCGACTTCGTCACGCCGTCGCAAAAGCTCATGTGCCAGCGGCGCGAGTTTGATCACCTCGGGCCGCGTACCAAACACCAGCAATACACGTTTCATTCGCACCACCCGCAAACACTATTCCCCGGTTGGCGGCATTCTAGCGGCTATCGCGCGTGCGCATAACCAGGCGCAGGCGCCATCGGCAATCAGCTAGTTCTTTGTCAAGTCGTATCGGCGACCGCGCCAGACCACGCCGTGGCGGTGATGCCGGGCGACGGAACGGAACATGATCAGCCACCAGCAGAGCTCGCGCAGTGGATTGAGAAATATGATCTGCCACGGCTGGCGGAACAGAATCGCCAGTGCGGCCAGGGTTACATGCATACACGCCAGCGAGATCGTCGCCGGCACGCTGATCGAACCCGCCACCAGCGCCGCAAAGAAACCGTAGTACGGCAGCAGACTGATAACTGTGCCGGTGGCGAGAACCGCCGGCACGGCCCACCAGCGGCGGCCCATCGCCGAGTAGGCGTTCTTGGTGAAACCCTCGATTGTGGCCCACGCACCGTCGTACATGCGCACGCGGATCAAGGGGCCGGACAACCCGACGGCCTGTTTGAACCCGGCGCGCTTGATGGCATATCCCAGCCCGATATCGTCAATAACCGCGTCTTTGAGGCATGCAAAGGCGCCACAGGTCTCCAGCGCATCCCGCCGAACGAGATTGAACACGCCGCCACCAACCGCGAACAGCGCGCCGGGCGTACGGCTGACGAGGAACGTCGGCACAACGGCGAAAGGGACCAGACACAACGACGACATGATCACCGCCTCAATGACGGACGCCGTTGTCAGACCCGGCAAAAGAAACAGCATCGCCGCGTCTTGCTCCAGCGCATACGCCACTGCCCGCCGTAAGAGCGTCGGGGCGTATTCCACGTCGGCGTCGACGAAGAGCAGCCACTGCCCGCGCGCATGAGTGCGGCCGGTTTCAAGTGCGTTTGGTTTTCCCAGCCAGCCTTCGGGCGGCTCCTGACCGGCGACGACCTTCAGGTTGGGATATGCGGATTGCAGCGCGCGCAGAATCTGCGGGGTCGCATCGGTCGAACCGTCATCGACCACCACGACCTCGAAGTCGTCATAGTCCTGCCGGCAAAACGAAGAAACGGCTTCGCGAATGCGCCGCTCCTCGTTGCGCGCCGGAACGACAATCGACACAGACGGCCACCGACCGGGCGGGTTAGTCGTCTTGCGGCAGAGAGCGGGCACCAGAACCCAGTTCACGGCCAACTGAAGCAGGAAGATGATCCAGAGGATCGCCCCAAGCCAGAGGAGGATTGTCAAAGCAAGTGCCATGGCTGCCAAGCATAGCGGTCGCCGGATCGAACCGCGAGACACCGAAGCCGCGCTCAGCCGCTGCCGTCTCTGACTCAGCGGCTTCGCGCGAGCAGCACTGTAACGGCCTGCGCCTCGCAGGCCGTCGAGGTAGCCGACGCAGCGGTGTTCACCTCCGGCCGAGTGCCTGCCGCCACATTCGGATGGAGTCAGGGCCCGGTCGGTTCGCTCAAGAGCCGGTCGGGTTGGTGCGGAGCGTAGGCGTTGCGGCACGGGATATTCAGCCGGTTGAACGGCCTGTAATCCTCGATGCCGCCGACTCGGGAAATACGCATTGACTTGCGGAGGATGCCGCGACCGCTGTCGTTCGCGTCGCTGAAGCGCCCCTTGCCATAACCGACGCCATGCGTCCCGGAGAGGTTTGACGAGAAGTATTTGAATCCGACGATCTTGCCCTGTTCGTCGCGTATCCAGTTAATGAATATCACTGAATGCCCGCCCGAGGGGGTCGTGCTGTAGTCGGCGAAATCACCGGGGCGGGCATCGTCAAAATCGGTAATCGCGCGCCCCAGCCCGTAAGACACGATCCCAAGCTGCGGGCTGTCACCCTTGCCCTCGATGTACCAGAGTTGCAGCAGATTGAAGAGATCGTGAAACGTCATGCCGTTGAAATCGTCCGGGTCCAGCCCTTTCTGCACGTTACGCAGCTTCATCGCCCGCACGAATATCTCGAAGGTCAGCCCACAGCAGTAGCTGCACCGCGAGCCATCGGGATAGGCCTTGGCCACCACGCGACCGTCGTACCACAGATCCTGCGTGACGCCGTTGTAGATATCGTATTCCCTGGGATCCCAACCACAGTGGTAGGGATAAGAGCCGTCGAGCGGATAGGCCGAGATCACCTTCATCACGTACGGATTGAGCGATCCGTCATCAGCGACGACCATTTCCTCGCGGGCAAAGGCCTTGGCGAGGGCTTTGTCCACCGGGGAAAACCCGCGCTCATCTACGGGGTACGGTCGCGGCACATAGTTGTAGCGCTTGGCCTCCGCGGTCTTCTTACCGGGGCGCGGCTCGTGCGCGGACTTGTCCGTGCGACCCTGGCACCCCGTACCCACCAGGAGCATGATTACGCTTGATGCAGCTAATACCGCGGAAAATCGATGCATGTCTGTGACTCCTAGGCTATGCCACAGACAGTATACACGCATGTATCACGAACGCTCCACATCCAGGCCGCCAACCGGCACACGTCAGTCCCTGGCACATGATCCTCCGAGGGAGAGTGTCCCCCTCGGAGGTGACAAGTGCTCGGAGGCGTCAAGGCCGCCCCGTCGCGGCCGCCGGCTTGGTCAGCTTGATCCCGGCTCGGTCAGCTTGATCAACGTCACAAACGCGATCGGGTTGTCGTGACCAGTGGTGGCGGCGCCGTCGACCGTCAGCAGCACGATCGGAGCGCCGTACTCGGTGGGCGCGCTGTAGGCCTGTTCGACCTTCCAGAACACCGGTGAGCTGACCTTTGGGCCCACTTCAATGCTGCTGTCCGTTATCGCCGATAGCTCAACCTGAATCTGCACACTCAGCGGCGCACCGCCGGCTTTCGACGCATACCCGCCGTAGATTTCAAACGACGCCCCCACGCTCTGCCTCGATATCGAGGTCGTGACCTGACCGGACTGTGACATACCTATGCCGGATGTGTACGGCGTATCGCGCGTGATGATAATTCGATTGCGGCCCCGCCCCGTCAGCGACAGCACCTGGTCAACGCGATAAAGCGCCTCGACCTTACCAAAGTCGGACAGCGTCTTGGCCATTTCAGGCGCGCTTCCACCCGCCGCGGCGAGGGCCTGAGCATCAATCTCGGCAAGGTGCTGCTTGTCCAGATTGACTTTGAACACGGTAGCCTGGAAGCGCACGGGGATCTGGGGTACTTCGTCAGGCCTTGCGCCACGCGGGCGGTCTTGCTGTCCCAGGGCCGGCAGCGCGATCATCGCGATTAGAAACAGCGCGCCGCCTGTGGCGATTCCGGCGGTTTGCAGCGTTCGTGTGCGCATCAAAACATCCTCCATTTGCAGGTGGAATACTCGGATTCGGCCGACACTGCATGCAGGTCACACGGTTTGATACGCCAAGCGGACTGGTTGGTTGCGGCAGGAATATTGAACATGCACATATCTGCGCACGCCCGGCGCCGCTAGAATCACTGATCCACCCAGGGCCGCGACGCCGTGGCCCGCCGGGGTCGCCGGTCAGCAGCCCCCCCGACAAAAGGACGTAACGTGCGTATCGCGCTTATCAATCCGGTCACACGCCGCACCCAAGGCTACCACACCGTGGGCAGCTATATCCCGCAGCTCGGGCTGCAGGTGCTTGCGCAGCTTGCGCCCGCCGAGCACGAAGTCGAGATCATCGACGAAATCTTCGGCCCCGACGCCACCGAGGCGGTGCTGACGCGTGACCGCTATGACCTGGTGGGCGTTACCTCATACACGAGTGGCGCGACGCGCGCCTACGAAATCGCCCAAACATGCCGACAACAAGGCATCCCCACCATCATGGGCGGGCCCCACGCGTCCGCGTGCCCCGACGAGGCCGCGCAGCACTTCGACTCGGTGGCCATCGGCGAATGCGACGAAATCTGGCCCGAGATCGTGCGTGATACCGCCGCCGGGCGCTTGCAGTCGCGCTATACCGGCACGCTGTCCGATCTCGAATCGAATCATCTCGGCGGCGCCGACCAGGCCCTGCAACCGATCAACGGCAAGTACACCGTCGCCGCCATCCAGACCTCACGCGGGTGCCCGGTCGGCTGCGAGTATTGTTCGGTCACGCGCTTTAACGGCCCGCAAATCCGCCGCCGACAGATCAGCGACATTATCAATGAATGGAACAGCACGCCGCAGAAGTTTATCTTCGTCGTCGATGACAACTTCTTCGGCGTCGGGCCGCGCCACGCCGAGTGGGCCAAGGATCTGCTGCGCGCGCTCATCAAGCACGGCAGGAAGCGTCTCTGGTTCAGCCAGACGACGCTCAACATGGCCGACGATCCTGAAGGGCTCAAGCTGGCGTACAAGGCCGGCTGCCGCGGCATGCTGGTCGGCTTCGAGTCATTTGATGAAGCCTCACTCAAGAACTACCACAAGGGCATCAACCGCAAAAACCTGTTGCGCTATCCCGATCTGGTCGCCGGCTTCCACCGGGCCGGTATTTCCGTCTTCGGCGGGTTCATCATCGGCTCTGATGAGGATACGCCTGACACGGTGGCCGACACCGCGATGCTCGCCGTTCAGCTTGGCATCGACATTATCCAGATTACGAACCTGACGTTGCTGCCCGGCACGACGATGTATGAGCGCTATCGCGAAGAGGGACGCATCACGGCGACTGACTACCCCCAGGATTGGGAGCGCTACTCGTTCGTGGAAACCATCTACAATCCGGCGCGCATGTCAGCGCGCGAGTTGGACGAGGCCATCTACGAGCTGCGTTACGCCGCCGCCAAAACCAACTGGGTATGGAAGCGTGCCCTGCGCACGCTGCTGCGCACGCGTTCGCTGACGACGGCGTTGTTTGTGCTGGGGATGAACCGTGGCTGGAAGCGCATGGCCCGAATCCAGGCACCACACGATGAGAGACGCTTCGGATTCACGCCGCGCATGTCACCGCGGATGAAGAAGGTTCTGGCCGCTTTTCAGATGCACGGTTCGCGCGCGAGAAACGGCACGGCCATCGCCGCGAAGTTCCCGCCCCTCGCGTCAGCTCCGCAGACCAAATCGATGGAAGAGCTCGGGCTGGCCGACGCGGAACACGCGCCGCAGCAGTTGCCGGTAGTACCAGCGGAGAGCGTGGAGCAGCGGTAGCGCCGCGTCACGCGGATAAAACTCGCATTTCACGCCGCGCTTCCGCGCGATATGTAACGGCCGGCGCCCCGCCGGCCGCCGCATATCGCGAGCGCTACATACGCCGACGGCCTGCGAGGCGCAGGCCGCTACATTTGTGCCCGCACCAAGCAGTCGAACGAAAGCCGCTGTCTGCGCGGGACGCGGCCTACTCTGGCAGAGGCGGGGCGTCGCGATCGCCGCCGAAACCGCAGAACAGGTTGTTGAGCGGGGGGTCGTCCTCGGTCGGTTCCAGGTCAATGAACTGCCCGTCATCCAGCACGCGGTAACCCAGCTCATAAACCGTCGCCGAACGGGCGTGACCGTCACAGAACAGCGCGTTGGTGCGGCCGCGGTGACGCGCATCCGGCGCCGTACGGAGCGAGCCGGCATCGCCGGTGCCGCGGTCTGAGCGATCTGACAGGCGCGGTGGATCGAGCGTCCAGCCGTGGTTGCCCTTGGCTTCCATCGCCTTGCCATCGTTGGAGTACGGCTGCCGTTCGCTTTTGGGCACGCCGGCCGCGGTCCCCAGGCAATCAGTGGCCATCACGGTCCCCGCGAAGGTCGACAGGCGCGAGCGGTTGACCGGGTAATTGTGGTACTTCCCGTTGGTCTTGCGCGCGTTACCCAGAAACTGGTGGTTGTAGCCGTAGCAGTGGTTGCGTGTGTCGGTCCAATTGGGCACCTTCGGGCACTGGTAGACCTTGCCGTCGTAGTCCTGCCGATCATCCTCGGGAATCGGGTTACTCCAGGCGGGCAGGCCAACGTACCCGCCCATCGTGGCGATCCAGCGCGGCCGGTACTTCGTGCCGTTGCCGATATCGTAGTAATTAGCCGGGTTCGACGTGCCACCCGAGAACTTCGCGTAGCGCCCCGGCAGGCACGTGTCATTGTTGTCGTCGGCGTACATGTGCCAGCCGTGCGACAATTGACGCATGTTCGACAGGCATACGACGGTACGCGTTTGCTCGCGCGCACCAGACAGCGACGGCAGGAGAATCGCAATCAGCAGCGCGATGATCGCGACGACGACCAACAACTCGATCAATGTGAATCCCGATCGCAACCGTGTCATAACACGTCCCTCCGTTGGTGGCGCCGGTCAACGGCTCTATGGTAACCCGGTGATGCGCGGGGCCTCCCAAGGCTGCCCGCGCAAGGAATAGTCGGCGTTGGTGAGAAGCTGGTCGATGTACCGCAGGAGAAACGCCATGTTGTTGTCATACGCGGCGGCCGGAATTGCCAGTGACTCGTCGCGGCTCGCATAGCGCTGTACGCTACCATCGACGAACAGCACGTTGGCGTGCTTGGCGCGGTGATTCGTGCGCCAGAATACGCCGGCGCCCAACGAGTTGGCGTCCAGAGCCAGAGCCTGCACGGCAACCGGAATCTCGTCCTCGCCAATCACGTTCACACCCAGCCGATCCAGCAACCCCCGCGCGTTGCTTTCCGGCAGGTGATCCAGTTGACGGTAGTAGTACGATCCGTACGAATCATGGTCCGTGCCGATCTGGGGCAGCTCGGTAGCCTGGCTGCGGCTGTCATCGGCGGGGCACCAATACAGCTTCGGCTCCGGCGCAACCGTCGCGTAAAGCGAGCCAAGGCCGATGTGCTGGCGTGGGTGCAGCGTCGGAGGGCCATCGAGGCCCGTCCCGATCCACAACTGGTTCGTCATGATGATGTTCGACGCAAAATCGTATGGGTGGACCGGATCAGGGCCGCGCGGGATCAACCCGTCGGCCTCGTTCGCATAGGCGTGGATGCCCAAGCCGATTTGCCGCAAATTCGTCCCGCACACCACCATCTTGCTCTGGGCCCGCGCCTGACCCAGCGATGGCAGCAATATCGCGATCAGTACAGCGATTATCGCGACAACCACCAGCAACTCGATCAGCGTAAACCCCGCGGACGACCGGCGTGCATGCTGGCGCATACCAGGACCCCTTGAACGCATAGATCCACTTCAGCCTTGTATCATCGTAACCACCGCCCCCGGCCAGTGCAACGGAATCGGAAGACTACGCGAGGTAATGAACTGCCCCGCGCCGCCGCATCATGCAGGCGTCTCGCCAACGCGCTCAACATCACGCGTTACCAGGCAGGCGTCCTGAATGGAGTGCCCCACCAGACGCGAAACCGGCGCCTCGCGCACGTGCCGGCCGGGCAGGGCCGCGTGCAGCACCAGCAACCGATCACGCCGCTCACTGAGAGCCACAATCAGGTCGTCGCAAGCCCACGCCCGGCGAATCGACATCGGCGCGTCGAGCAGGCGCGTCACCGCGGCTTCCTCGCCAAAGACGCCACACACGCCAAGATCGCCGGCGGGAATCACAACCTCGACCAGGTCGTTCCACCGCCGGGCATGAATCGACTCAATCGAAGTGAATGTGCGATGAACGGTCACGCATGTGCCGCCGATCGGCTCGAGGTCCACTCGCAACACGTGGCCATCAGTGGTTCCCGCGTAAAGCTGTGTTCCAAGCACCGCCAGGCTCTGGATGGTCCCGCCAAACGGTCCCAGCACATCTGTCATTTCAGTTTGTGGAGTGTACAGGTGCACGCCGGCATCTGCGGAAAACGCCACGCGCCCGTCGTTGGTCGCGACAAGCGCGCGAATCGCTCCCGGTACGCCATTGGCGGGGACCAACAGGGCAGTGCCGCCCCGCGGTTCGTCCACCGGCCACATCCAGCAACCCAGTTCCGAGTGCGTGGCAAACAGTAGCTGGCCGACAACGCCCGCCGCGTTGAAGCCAGTGCGCGGCTGTTTGTCGCACGCGGCGCGGTAACACTCGACAACACCACCATCATCAGCGTCCAGCACCCACACGCCGAGGGCCGCACCGATCAGCAATCTGCGCTCATCGGCGTCGTGGCGGATCGAGCGCAGCGGCCCCAGATCATCGGCCAGCCGTACGCGCCGTCCCAGCTCCGCCGGATTCGTCGGCTCCAGCCAGAGGCACTCGTGGCCGGCAACCGCCACGATCTGGTCGGCGATGCACTGATCGGGTGTGATTCGCCACAGGTTCTCGAGCAACCGTGTACGTTCGCCGGGCGTTAGCGAGGGCAGCAGATCGTGCCAGCGCAGGTCCGTATCGTCGGCCGCGGCCCCCTTGAGCTTCTCCAGCAGCCCGCCGAGGTCGTCAAGCCGCTTATGTGCGGCGGCGGCGGCGGCCTCTTCAACCTGTTCGCGGGCGCGGATGCGCTCAACGCGTTGCGCCGTCTCGCGCTTGAGCCGATCCTGCCGCGCGAGCGTCTCACTCGTGAACGCCAGACCGGTGACTCGATCGATCGTGAGCCCGCTGTCAAACACCAGCCGCTTCAGGCCTACGGCGAGGGCCTGCGCCACGGCCACCGTCCAATCGGTGTCGCACAGCGCGGCGGCCTCGTGCGCGCGGATGAAGTCACGCAGTGCGCGCGCCGCGCCGCCTTCAGCAATCGCGCGCGCCAGCCGGTCCACGCGCAGTTCCGGCTCACCGGCGAGCCATTTCAGCAGCGCGCCGAGGTTGTGTTCGTGCGGCTCCCAACTCACGCGCATCTCGGCCCGGGCACTCACCAGGTGCTCATCAGACGCGCGCTGACCAACAGCGGCCAGCGGAACCGATACCGGGCGGCTACGCACCAGCAACAGCCGGTCGCCACGCTCTGGTTTGGGATCATCGCCGGCGGGAACGAGACGCCGCTGCCCGCCGGGCCCGCTCGACAAGCGCCACCCAATGCGCCGGAACCAACGTGCTCGACATCAAAGACCGCGGCCACGCTTCGCCGGGTAGCACCCAGGCCACGAGTGTTGCGTCGCGAAGTTGTCTCAGGATCTCATCACTCATCTCGACACTCCGCCGGAAGCGGCGGCCCTGATCAGCGCTGACGGCGCGCAAGGATCGTCGCAACCGGCACGCCGACACCAAACGCGATAAACCCAAACATCACGCCGCCCACCCCGGCTGATGACGATGAACGCCGCGCAAGAGATAATCAGCATCCACACGCCCGCCCACCAGTTGCTGGCGGATGCTTCGGCCACCAGCGCATCTGCGTGCGGACCAAGCGGATGGCCGCAACGCGCGCAGAAGCGCGGCCGCGGGCGCATTCAGCTCGTCACACCGCGGGGTGCGGACACGGTATCGCCCGAGCGACGTCCGGCTTTGCGGTCTGGCGCATCTTGGCCTCCTCTGTGTTCCAAGCAAAGGCTAACGCCTTTCGGCCATTCGGCCGATTCGCACACACGGCACCGTAGCGGCCTGCGCCTCGCAGGCCGTCGATGAACAAACGTGCTTCCTTACGCCGGCGGCCGATTCGTACACACGGCACCGTAGCGGCCTGCGCCTCGCAGGCCGTTACAGGCCAAACACGTTCGGCGCCGGCCGTTACACTCTACGACAGACAACGGCGCGACGCGCGATACTCCTCGCGTCCAAACCACGCTAACGCTGGCTCAGGGCCCACTGCTCATACTTCTGGCAATCCGCGCGCGTCACGGATGGCGCGGTCGATTCAATCACCGCGAGCAGATCAGCCATATTGATATTACGCGGTTCCGCCCCCCCTACCGATTCCAAAAACGGACGCGTTGCCGAACGCTCGGCGATAGCCTTGATGTCGGCGCCGCTGTATCCCGCTGTCAGTTCGACCAGCCGGGCCAGATTGACGTCGTCATCGAGCGGACGTTGGCCCAACCCGATTTCGAACAGCCTGAAGCGGGCCTCGGCATCGGGTAGCGGCACGTAGACCCTGGCATCCAACCGCCCGGGCCGCATCATCGCCGCATCCAGCGCCCAGGGCTCGTTGGTGGCGCCAAGGAACATCAGCGCGCGGCCCGCCTGACGATCGAATCCCTCCAGCTCCTGCAAGATCTGCGGCACGACGCGTTGCATGACCGTCGATTGCTGTCCGCGGCGCTTCGGCACCAGGGCCTCGACTTCGTCAAAGAAGATCACGCTGCGTTGTTCGGCCTTGGCCGCCTCGAATAACTTACGCACATTCTGTTCGGCTTCGCCGACCCATTTGCTCATGAGCTGGGGCCGGCGTGATCACGAACATGGTCGCGTCAAGCTCGCACGCGATCGCTTTGGCGATCATCGTCTTACCGGTTCCGGGCGGGCCAAACAGCAGCATGCCGCCGCCGACATCCACGCCGTAGCGCTGGGCCAGCTCCGGGTGCCGGAACGGGTAGATCATCTTCAGGTGGATTTCCTGCTTGACGTCTTCAAGGCCGGCGATGTCGTCGAAGCGGATGTTCGGCTTGTCACGGACGATCCAGTCGGACGGATCGGCGCCGCCGTCTTCATCCTTGGCCCGTTCCGTCTTCGGCCGGCCCTTGCCCTCGCCATGCGCGACGCGGCGGTCGCACTCCTTGGCCAGGTCGATCAGCTCGCGGGCATACGCCTCCTGCTCCGCGCGCGCCGCGCCATCCCGGTTTTCGCCGGCGATCTCGATCATGCACTCGGCGGCCTGGATCAAATACGGCCGCGCGGCGACGTAGTCCCCCTGCTGGTAGGCGGCCACGCCTTTGTCCTTGAGTCGTTTGAATGTGGCGAAGGTTGGCATCAGTTCTCAGTGCTACTCAGGCCGTGGGCTCTTGAGGATCTCGTTCGGCCGTCCGTTCCAGTGCGGTTAACCACTCATCAAAGTGGCTGCAGTGTTGGCGAATGGTCCTGCAATCCAATCCTCTCGGCGACAATCGGTCCCATAGTCGCCTTGTCGTAATACGGCGCCACATCAAGGATCCGCTTGGACGGGGCCGTGTGCGGCCCGTCATTGATTAGCTCGGGGTCTCCGAATGGCTCGAGGATCTGCGCGAGCCGTTCCGCCACGATCAACTCGTCGACAGGTTTGTGAACAGGCGCCGATGCTATTGCGTGGGCCAGCTTGGACGTATCACTGAATAGCAGTGCCTCGAACTCATGGAGCTGGATGTAGGGGAGAAACATGCCAGGCCGTAAATCGCCTCCGATCGATTCGGTGACACTTGCCTGGAGGGCGCTCTCCACGACGCGTGCCCGTTTCTCAGGTACATGCTTCATTGCGTCGCGGCGCCCCGGCCAGCCGTGAGGGAGTCGATAGTAGTCGAGCATGATCGCGCAACGATAGGCGCCGCGCCCCTTCAGCGTCCGAACGACATCTCCACGCACTGACTCCCATGAACGCGTGCCGCCACGGCGCACCTGACGTCCGGGAAGCCTCGCAAAGATATCAACCCCACAACTCCATAGGTGCGGTCGTACGAGATGGTTGACGAACTTCTGTTCGGTCTCTCCCTCCACGAGTACCGCAATCCTACTCATGCATCGGCCCCCCTTGAACCACGCCCTTCCTCCAGAGCTCGCCCAACGAGTACTCATCGAGCCAGTTGTCCAGCTCGCCCTCGTCCAGTCGTTTGAACGTGGACCGTCCGTTGTCTCGGCTGACCACAACAACCTCGCTTGGCTCAGTACGGTCCAGCAACTGGGGGGATTGCGTGGCCACGATCACCTGGGTGCATTTTGCCGCGTTCCTGATCAGGTCGCCGATTATCGCGATGGCGTAAGGGTGCAGCCCGAGTTCCGGCTCGTCCAGCACAATGCACGCCGGGGGCTCCGGCTGCATCAGCGCAGTTGCCAGGCACGCAAAGCGCAGCGTGCCGTCAGAAAGCTGGCTGGGGCGGAATAGAAAGTCGTTACCGCGCTGCCGCCAATCGAGGTTGACGACCGGGTCTCCTCCATTCTCCGTTGGCTTGAGTTCGAAGTCGTTGAAAAACGGCGCGACGAGGCGAATCGTGTCGCGGACCAGCTCATAGGTTGCCGGTCGTGTGATACGTAGGTCGAGGAGATAGGCGGCGAGATTCGATCCATCCTCCCTGAACGGATCAACGTCCTGGGTCGGCTGATAGCGGCGTACCCACGCGAGGCTGCTCGTGTCGTGGAAGTGGTACGTCCTGCATCCCAGGATCGCCTCCAAAGCGTGGTGTACTCCGGATTGCTCGCGACTCGAATCGTCGAGGGCTTTGATGCTCGCCGGCAGCGCGGATTCGCGAGCACCTTTGCTGATCGGGCTGGCTCGATGGTTGCCGCTTCCGTCCGTGACCCCAACGCCCTCATGCTGAAACATGACGCCGTCATCGGCGGTGGGCCGCAGTGCGAATGTATAAGTATCCGTGTATGCATCACGCGCGAACTCGAGTCGCGCCGCAATCTGACTCGTGAACTTCGGCCCGTTGAACAGGAAGTTGTCCGCGCCGCCGTTCCTCAGAATGAATGCGTTCAACCCCTCATACGACATCGCCCGCAACATGCTGAAGAACTGGACGAAGTTCGACTTGCCGGCACCGTTGGCGCCAATGAGCACCGTCAGATTCCCGAGCTCGAAGTCCTTGAGCTCGGCAATCGACTTAAAGCCGCGGATGGTGAGTTTGTCCAGCTTGGCCATGACCTATCGTCCTTACACTGCTCACTGAAGCAAAGCACTTGCCAGCCTACTTCCCTTCCTTCTCACCCTCCCCCTTCAACTTCGCCAACTCCGCCCGCAGATCCGTCATTTGGGCTGACTCGCGGGCTTCCTCGACTTGGGATTCGGCTTCGATCATGCGGTCGATCTCTTCGTCGCTGACCGGCTCGGCGGCGGAGGATACGTCCGCCGCGGCCGAGTCCTCCATGCCGTCGAGGAACATCGCCATCCGCTCTTCCATCGTTTGCGACTGCATCATCGCCTTTTCCCAGTCCATCTGCGTCTTGACCAGGTCCGTGTCGCCGTAGAGCTTTGAAACCTCACTCGCCATCAGCCCCATCGCCCCCGCGAAATCAGCGCTGGCCTCGGCCTGCCGCTTGATCAGTAGGGCGTTCTTCACCGCCAGTAACTGCCGTTCGAGCATCCGCTTGATCGTCGCCGTCTTCTTCAGCGAGTTACGTATGAACTGGTACGACTGCGTGTCACCGATCTGCTTGGCCTGCCGGGCGTTCTTGACGAACTCGTCGGAGAACTTGTTCTGCTCGGAGATCGCTTTCTCGATCCGCCGGATGCCCTGGCGAATCTTGATGTCGCGTTCGATACGGCGTTCTTCCTTCGATTTGAACAATCCCATGATCAACCTCGCTTGGCAACCGCGTTCAATATCAATACCCGCTTGGGGCGGCACCGCTCAGCCCGTGCGCCCGGCACAACAGTCAAGGCGGTGATTCGATCTTCGCGGCCGCGGACTCGTCACGCTGATTATCGTGCGCCGACGCGTGCCCCGACAGGGCCCGCAGAGCAGTTGTCGTCGGCGATCGCAACCATTCCACATCACCAGCCAGCATCCAATCGAGCATCGCGGCCTGTTTACCACTTAATCGCCGCCAGTGACGCAAGTTGTGGATATACACCCGCCGCGCATGCGGCGAACGGCTGTAGTCGGCAACCGCGTGAAGATACTCAGCGAAATAAGACTCCCGCGCCTCACCAATCGTACACAACACCCGCAGGTAAGGCTCGCGGTCAACGAACGACTCGCTACGGTCCTCCGCCAACACGCGCAGCAGCGCCACCGCCGTCGCGCGATCCAGTGGCGGCCGGCACTCGTACCCCCCTTCCGCCGATCCAGCCAGCGCCCGCAACCCAATCATCAGCACGCGATGGTCTCCGTGACATGCCGCGCGCGCATACAAACCCGCCATCTGCTCCGGCGATACCTGCACCTGGCCGCTGTCAACGCTGTGCAGCAGTGCCGATAGCAGTTCACGCCGCAATCGCGCCGAAACGTCAGGCCGCGCACAGATCTCCTCAACCTGCGACGCACAGCCGGGCACGCGCGTGAGCACGTTCACCAGGTGGCTCTGACAGGCATCATGCCGGGCTCGTTCGCGATGCGCGCCCCGCTCACCGGCTGACCGGTAGCGCCGATCCAACCCTACGATCGCATCACCCAACGCCGACAGCATCAGCGCGTCGCCGGCGCTGACGGCCGCGGCCAAATCCTGGCGCCTCTGTCTGGCGGCTCCGTAGGTGCGCTCGCCAACCGCGTCATTAAGGCGCCCAACCAGCACGTACATGCGGGCGGCGCGCGCATCGTCAATGCGCGGGATCCGCGGGCGCGCGGGCAAATCACCGGCCTCGGCAACCGCCAGCGGCAGCAGCGTGACGGCGCACGCCACCATGATGGACGCGCGGCGTGTGCGCCTGGCGTCGATCACGGCTGACAGCATGTCCGGGCATGATCCCATTTCGTTTCGACGGCGCACGGTCAGGCATCGGCCGCTCGGTCACGCTCGCGCACGCGGCGCTCGGCCTCATCGACGGCGTCGTCGGTGTTCTTGATTAGCCCGGCGTCCATGTCTCCCCAGACCTTGAGCAGCTCTTCCGCCGCCGGCGACACACCGCTGGACGCCGCCTCGTCCGCCGCGTGCCCGACCTGCAGAATCTCATCAAGCCGCTCCTGATACATGTCCATCGTGACCTGCTCATCTTCGATGAGCTTCTCGATCAGGGTGAGATCCTGCTGTCGGATCGCGGCCATCGCGCCGCTCGCAGCGCCGGTGCGTTGCGCGTTCTCGCGCAGCATGCGCAGGCGCGAAACGGTCAAGAGCTCCTTGCTGCGAATATTGAGGTGCCGAGCGACCATCATCTGCTCGGTGTGTTGCAGGTCGAATTGCTGCGCCATGGTGCGACGCATCTCGGGCGTGCGCTCCTTGGCGCCGCGCTCGACGATTTTCTGCTTGTCCTTGGCCAGCTTCTGCATCTTCGCGTACAGCCGGTCACGCTCATTCTGCATGAGCATTTCCTGGGCACGCAATTCAGATACGCTCATCGTCGCGAGCGTCTTGCGCTTCGTGGTCAGCCAGGTAAAGAAGTTCATCGTCCGGTTCTCAACACGCGTCAACCTGGTTCGGGCTTGGCAGTCTTGTCCTTGTTCGGCGGAGGCGGCACGGCTTCGCCGCTCGCCTGTGCGTCTGTGGCGGAAGAGCCTGCCTCGGGCGCTGATTCGTCGGCCGACGTGGAGGATTTCGCATCAGCCCCATGCTTCGCAACCTGCTCAAACTCCGCGAAAATCGCCGCCTCTTCCTCCTGACCATCATCGGCGACGACGCGCCGACCTCGATATTGCCGGCCAGATCAGCGCTGGCGGCGAGATCGGTCATCACCTTCTCGGCTTCAGCCGCCTGTTGGGCCAGCTCCTCCGACGTCGGCAGCGCCACCTGCTTGCTCTGCTCGGTCAGCGTTACATGGTGGATCTGCGTGCCCAGCACGTCGATCTGCTGGTTAAACATCTGGGCGCGCGTGCGATGTCGCTTCAGCTCGCGGCGCGCGCGGACCAGCTTGGCGGCGATCTGTTTCTTCTCGGCGTCGCTGGGAGCCTGGGCACCCTGCTGTAGCAGATCACGCTCCTGGGTCTCCAGCGTATCGACGTGCTTGTCGATCGACGAGCGCTCCTGCTCCAGGCGCACACGCTGTTCAGTCAATACGCGCACGCGTTCAGACGCCGACGGCTTGCGGCCGAAGAGTCTCAGAATACGACTCCAGATGCTCATGGGCTTACCCTCGCTGCCCAGCGGACTACGGCAGATGTGGATCGTCCCCTCGTGTACAACGGTCATCAAGCGCGGATCCTGTCGGCACGCCTGACGCACCAGCGCCTCGGTCTTAGTTTCAGGCAAACCAAGCTGCTCGGCCAGCCGCGAAACCGCCAAGCCGCGCGAATCCAGCTCCAGGCCCTGTGCGTCGAGATGCCGCATGAAACGCCTGAGGCGCTCATCCTGTGTCTCCAGCTCGAAAAGCTTGCCCCACGGACTCTTGCGCAGCCGCTCGGACATCGCGACGTCCCAGCCACCGTCCGCGCGGCCACCCATGAGGATGAGCGTCGGCGGCCCGTCGCCCTCCACCAGGCTCTTGGCCTCAGGAGTGAATCCCGTTGCACTCGCGAAGACTACCGCGGATGGCTTGTGCTTGTGCGGCAGGAGTTCGTAGCGGGCCATCGCGTCCAGCACCTGTTCGCGCCCCACCGGACCGGGCACTTGGTCGTCGACCAGCATCTCAACCGAGACCAGCGACTGGGCGCGCACACGGGCAACCGTCGTGTGGTACAACCCGCCGAAAACCGGGCGCCGAAAGCACAGTTGCAGCGCCTGGCGGCCTGGCATGCTCTCCAGCACGTCGCGCTCGAACACCTCCAGCCGCGCGAGCTGGTCCCGCACCGAGTCATCGCCGTCGGGCAGCGCTTCCACCGTGACCTGGCGCGCAGGCAATTGCCCCGCCACGAGTTGCCGCGCACGGGCCTTCAACTGGCTGAGGAACTGATCCTCAAACTCGCGATGTCGACTGCGCTCATCCATAGGCGTCCACTTCATCCGCGGCTCGGATCATACGGCCGCACCCGCCGCAGTAACTAGCCTCCGGCGGGTTAGCGTGAGAGCAACCCGGCAAGGGGCAGGGGCGCCGCGCCGCGCCTGGGCGACGTACGCGCGCCACCGGCCGCGGCCGCCCGCGGCCCGCGCCGAAAACCGTGCGCAGAAACCAGCCCAACAGGCGCACCAGCAGCATAAACCCCATCACCAGGAAACCGAAGATGCCCAGCACAAACAGGGCGACAAACAGCACCAGGATGCCCGTGTCCGCAAGCACCATCACCTACGCCTCCTCGCGCGTCGGGAGGGCAGCGCCGCAGAAGATACAGAAGCGGTTCTCCGGGGCCGGATAGGCACCACACGCGGGACAACGCCGAACCGTGGGGACCAGTTGGTACCCACACTGCGTGCAAAACTGGTCTTGCGGCTCCACGCCACCCCCGCAATCCGGGCACCGGCGCACGTGTCCGCCGACGGCTGCGCCGGGCCGCCCGGGGGCGACCGGCGGGACGGGCGGAATGCCGGCCGTCTGCGTGAGACTCTCGAATTCTCCCAGCACAGCCTCGGCGCTCTCGTAACGTCGATCGTAGCCGGGCGTACAGACGCCCGAAAGATCTCGTCCAGGGCGGCAGGCACATCGGCCCGCAACCGTGCTCGGCAAGCTCCGCCCCAGCCGGGCGCGTTCACCGGTCAGCAGTCTCAAACAGACATCACCCCCAGCGCGATATAGATCGCTCTTCGCGGGCTGGGCTTCATCTGGCCGCCATCACGCAGCTCCGGGCGCCATGTAGGCCAGCGTACCGGCCAGCGCCGTGCTCTCGTGGTCACGCTCGATCGAGGCCGATTGCTCGATCATCGAGCGCAACGTGTCGGCGTCGCCGATCGCCCAAGCCCAAAGTCACCGACTTTGACATCTTCGATCGTGAGTTCCGCCAGCGGCTCGATCGGCATTTGGGCCAGGTGCAGCATCACGTTGCCCGGCTTGATGATCGCGATGGATAACGTTGCCGGCATGGGCATGCGGCGATGACCAGCGCGTCAACAGCCCCGCGCAGAATCACGTTTTGCCAGCATCGATCGGCATCGCCGTTCAGATGCTCGTTAATGCACCTGCCTGCAGCGACGGCCCCTCGACCAGTTCCATCACCAGGTACGGCTTCGGTCCGCATACGGATCCAGCCCGAGCACGCTTGATAATGTTGGGATGCCGCAGACCGTGTACGACCACACCCTCGCGCTGCAGGATAACGCACGTACTCCGGCTCGATCGGCAGCTTGATCGCGACGCGCTCGCTGTCCCAGACGTTGATGCCGCGCCCGCCAGACCTCGCCGAACGTACCGGCCCCGACGCACTCCTCGAGGATGTACTCGCTGATGCGGTCACCTGCCTGGTTGATCACGTCCATCCGTCCACTCGTTTCATCGTCAGGTCGCAAACCATGCACTGGGCTGAAGTCCCGGTGGCACAGGTTTCCAACCTGTGGAACACCGATGCCATAACGGCACTACAACAGCCTCTAGCGTCCACCTTGTTCGGCAACATATTCCGCCACCAGGTAGTTATACGATCCAGCGGCCACCAGGGCCGCGAGTGCCGCGAACCAGCCCCAGAACCCGGCCGGCCACGCGGTCAGGAGCATGACACCGGTGATGATGTTGACCAGCGAGAATCCCGCCAGCAACCCCACTCCGGCCCAATTGGTCCCCAACTCGAGCAATCTGCCGATGATTAGCCGGGCAGACCAGGGCAGAACCGCCGTAATCGCTACCCAGCTCGTCGTCCGCC
>CAXXWX010000003.1:0-274416 GCA_963675745.2 Phycisphaerae bacterium | reverse complement strand
CACCGCCGGCATGCCGGGCACTTCGGTCAGGCTTGCCGGCATCCAGGATCCAGCGCTCGTCGAGTTGCTTGGCAGCGTCACGGGCGGTACCGTCACCAGCGGTTAGAATAAACCGCCAACCAACATGGCACCGCGTCTTCAACCAATGTGGCACCGGTTTTTAACCGGTGGTAGCCGGCGATAGCCGGTGAGTGCCAACATCTGCATGCGTGTGCCGCCCGAGGAACTTCTGATGCCCGAAGAGCAGAAGCCGGCCCCGACGGATGCCGGCGAGGTATTCAACGCAACCGTCACCGAGCGCCACGACGTAAACGATTACCTGAGCATCGTGCGCGTGTGCCCGGACAGCGGGCAGGTGCCGGCGTTTGTACCCGGGCAGTTTGCCACGCTCGGTCTTCCGCGTCAGCCGAATGCGCGCGAGCTTGAAATCCTCGCGCAGCACGGCAAAAGCCCACGCGTGCGCCTGGTCCGCCGTGCCTATTCCATAGCGTCATCTCCCCAGGAACGGGAATACCTCGAGCTGTTCGTGATCCTGGTGGCCGAGGGCAAGCTCACGCCCAAGCTGTGGACGATCGAATCGGGCGGGCGCGTCTGGATGAGTGAGGAGATCAAGGGTGAGTTCACGCTCGACCCGGTGCCGGATGGTCGAGACCTGGTCATGATCTCGACCGGCACCGGCATCGCCCCGTACCTGTCGATGTACCGCACATACCAGGGCACGGGGCGCTGGCGCCGTTTCGTACTTGTAAACGGCGTGCGCCACGTTCGCGATCTGGGTTATCGTGAGGAGCTGGAAGCCGCGGCCCGCGCGGACTCCGCTCTCACATACATCCCGATCGTCTCGCGCGCCATGCCCGAAGATGGCTGGACCGGACTGCACGGCCGCGTGCAGACACTGCTCGAGGGTGACGTTTATCAGCGGGCCACGGGGGCGCCGCTGGAGCCCGAACACTGCCACGTCTTTCTGTGCGGAAATCCGACGATGATTGACGACGTGGAGTCGGCCCTTGTGCAGCGCGGCTTCCGCACCCACACGCGTGACGAGCCCGGTAACCTGCATTTCGAGCGCTACTGGTAGTTACACACACGTTACAGCAACACGCCGCGCGCGCGGCGATACTCTGATAGCGAGCAACCGCTGCGGGCGGTGCGCGCGGCCGCGCTGGCAAGCGCGCCGAGTCGTGTTATCCTGGCACCGGTCCGCAGCGCGAGGAGTGTTATGGCACGCAAACGCGTCCTGGTGATCGAAGATGACGCCGGCATTCGCCAAGGTCTGGTCGATGCGCTCGAGATCGACGGCTATCAGACGCTGGAGGCCGCCACCGGCGACGATGGCCTCGAGCGCGCCCTGCACGCCGAGTACGACCTGATCCTGCTCGATCTGGTGCTGCCGCAGCGCGATGGACTGGAGATTCTCGGCGAGTTGCGCCGCGCGCGACCCACGGCGCCGGTCATCATCCTGACAGCGCGCGGCGAAGAGTCCGATCGCGTCAAGGGGCTGCGGCTCGGCGCGGATGACTACGTCGTCAAACCCTTCAGCGTCAAGGAGCTGTTGGCGCGCGTCGCCGTCGTGTTGCGGCGGTCGCCCGAACGGCCCGGCGACGTCAGCGAGCTCAATATCGGCGACATGTGCGTCGACCTGGCGCGGAGCGAAATACGCCACGCCGATGGCAGCATCTGTGAACTGTCAGAGCGTGAGCGCGAACTGATCCGGTACCTGGCGGCCAACCCCGACCGGGCCATCGACCGCGAAGAGATCCTCTCGCGCGTCTGGCGGATGAACCCACGCGGCATCGAGACACGCACGATCGATATGCATATTGCCCGGCTGCGCGAGAAGCTCCGCGATGACTCCGCGCATCCGCGGATCATCCAGACCGTCCGCGGCAAGGGTTACAAGTACGTGAAAGGAGACCCGCCAGCAACGTAGCGGCCCGCGCCGCCCACGTAACAGCCTGCGCCGGCAATGTGGCGGCCTGCGCCTGCGATGTAGCGGCCTGCGCCGGCAATGTAGCGGCCGGCGCCTCGCAGGCCGTCGGACCCGGCTGGCCCCCGACGTGTCGCGGCCTGTATGCAAATGGACATTAAGCCGCCTAGCCACCGGCCGTAAGGGTAATCTCGGCAATGCGACGCCCCTGGCACATCTGGATCATATTCGCGGCGTGTCTGGCGCTGGTTGCCGTCGCTGTCGGCATGATCAGCGCCACCCTGCTGCGGCTCGATGCCACCGAGAGCGAGGCGCGCCAGCGGGCGGCACTCGAAGAAGCCGTGCGCCTGGCGCTCTGGCGCACCCACTCCGCGCTGGCCCCGCTGATCACGCGCGAGAGCGCGCTGCCGTACTTCGCATATACGTCGTTCTATCCGGCCGAACGGGCGTACACGCGCATGTTCAACTCGATCGGCTACGGCGACGTGCTGATTCCCTCGCCGCTGCTGACCATTGACTCGCCGTACGTGCTCGTGCACTTTCAGATCGGCCCGGACGGCGCACTGACCTCGCCGCAAGTGCCCACCGGCGAGGTGCGCGTCATTGCCGAGGATGGCTATACCAGCGAGGCGCGTATCCGTGACTACGCGGAAAAGCTGGATGCGCTGCGCGGACAGCTCGACCGTGAGGAGTTGATCGCGCGATTGCCACTGGAAGTCACCACGCGCGGGCCGCCGACCGTGGCCACGCTCGGCCAGACCGGCGGCATGGTGCAACAGCAAATGGCCGAGCCGCAACAGCGCGCCGTGAAAAGCAAAACTGCACAGGCCGAGCTGAACCAGCGCGAGCAACAGGCGCGCGGGCGCGCCCAGCAGCAGATGCTCGACCCGACGTTGCAGTGGGCCAGCAACGAGTTTTTGACCGCCGCCGATGTGACTGTCGGTTCGCTCAGCGCGCTGTGGTGCGGCCAGTCGTTGGTGCTTGCCCGGCGCGTGCAGGTCAACGGTCGCGAATATGTGCAAGGCTGCGCGCTGGATTGGGAGGCGGTGCACGCCTGGCTTCAGCGCGAGGTGCGCGAGTTGCTGCCCGAGGCGGAACTCGAGCCGGCCGCGCGTGCTTCGGCTGTCGGGGACAATCGCCTGCTGCCGACGCTGCCGGTTCGCTTGGTCCCCGGTGACTTCCCGTCACTGGTCGAGGAAGGGCTATTGCCCGTGGAAGCGCTGCTGGCGCTGACCTGGACCGGATTGGTGATCGCGGCGGCGGCCGTCACCGTATTGTTGATGGGCACGTTGGCGCTCAGCGAACGCCGCGCCGCGTTTGTGTCGGCGATAACGCACGAACTCCGCACGCCACTGACCACATTCCGCATGTACACCGAGATGCTGGCCGAGGGGATGTTGACTGACGGTGCAAAGCGGCAACGTTATCTGGAGACGCTGCGCATCGAGGCCGAGCGCCTCAGTCACCTGGTTGAGAATGTGCTGTCATACGCCCGGCTGGAGCGCGGTCGCGCCCGCAACGCCGCTGAGCCCATCCAGATTGACGACTTGCTGGATCGCGTTGGCGAGCGGCTGGGACGGCGCGCCGAACAGGGCGGCATGCGCGTCGTGATTGACATCGCCCCCGAGCATCGTCGCCTGAGCGTGCGCGTGGACGCGTCGGCCACCGAACAGATTTTGCTTAATCTGGTGGATAACGCCTGCAAGTATGCCGCCGGTACCGGCGATGGTGCGATCCGCGTGAGCACACGGGTTGATCAGGCCGGCGTGGTGCTGAGTGTCAGCGATGACGGGCCCGGCATCGCCCCGTCTGAGCGCAAGCGTATTTTCCGGGCTTTTCACAAGTCGGCGCGCCAGGCAGCGCACTCCGCTCCCGGCGTCGGTCTCGGACTATCGCTCAGCCGGCGCATGGCGCGCGATATGGGGGGTGATCTACGCCTCGTATCCGACGGCGCGCCCGGCGCACGGTTCGAGCTGATCCTGCCCGCCGCCCGCTAGCCGAAACACGTGCCACGCTCACGATAGCCGGCGGCGGCCGCTACGCCGGATTGCGCGGGTCTCAAACCCCACCGAAATCAGAATGTCCCCTTTTTCATTTGCGAGTACCCCTGCGCGCCAATAACATCGTCGCTCTTGGCTGTTCTGTCGGAGCACTAGCGCATGGCGAAACGATTTCTGGTTACTGTCGGTCTGCCCTATTCGAACAACCGGCTGCACGTCGGCCACATCGCCGGCGCGTATCTGCCGGCTGATACCTATGTGCGCTACCTGCGGGCGTGCGGCCGCGACGTGTGTTTCGTGTGCGGCAGCGATGACAACGGCGTCGCGATCGAAATTTCCGCCATGCAGGCCGGCAAGACGCCGCAGGAAATCTCCACCTTCTACCACGAGACGCAAAAGGCGGACTTTGCCGGGCTCGGCATCGAGTTCGACATCTACGGCGGCACCCACCAACCAGAATTCCGTGACATCCACGAAAAGCTCAGTCAGGAGTTCTTCCTGCGGATTTACGAAAAGGGCTATTTCACCAAGAAGACCACGCGCCAGCTTTATGATCCCCAGGCCAAGCGTTTTCTGCCGGATCGCTATGTCAGGGGCACTTGTCATCATTGTGGCGCGCCGGATGCCAACGGCGACCAGTGCGACGCATGTGGACAGATGATCGATCCGCTGTTGCTCGTGAACCCGGAAAGCACCATCACCGAGGGGCAAAAGGCGGAGATTCGCGAGACCACCCACTGGTATATCAAGCTCGCCGATTTCGAGCTCATGCTGGGGAGCTGGCTGGAATCAAAGCGCGGTCAGTGGCGGCCGCAGGTGCTCAATTTCGCGCTGGGACAGATCAAGCAGGGTCTGCCGGAGCGCGCGATGACGCGCGACATCGAATGGGGCATTCCTGTGCCGCTCGATGATCCGGACGCCAAAGACAAGGTCATGTTCGTCTGGTTCGATGCGCCCATCGGGTATATCTCGTTCACGGCGGCGTTGTGCGCGGCCCGTGGCGACGGCGTCGGCCACGAGTATTGGTGGCAGGATCCGGATTGCGCGATCATCCACTTCATCGGCGAGGACAACACCGTCTTCCATGCGCTGATCTGGCCGGCGATGTTGATGGCTGATGAACGTTTTCAGCTCCCGACCGCGGTAGTGGCCAACAACTTCCTGAACATACGCATCGACGGCCAGGAGCAGAAGATCAGCAAGAGCAAGACCGACGAGCGCTCGCCGGTTTGGATCGAGGAGTTCCTCAGGCAGTATGACCCGGATGCGCTGCGTTACGCGCTGACCGCGGTCGCGCCCGAGACGTCGCGCACGACGTTTGATATGACGGAGTTTGTCACGCGGAACAACGCCGAGCTGGTTGCCACTTTCGGGAACTTCATCAATCGCTTCATGACGGCTTTTGTGGCCAAGCACTACGCCGGCCGCGTGCCTGACGGTCCCGCGCAGACCGACGTCGACCGGGCCCTGATCGAGCGCGGCAATGAGGCCTTGAGCAAGGTCGGTGAGCTGATCGAGCACCACCAGTTCCGCGCTGCGCTCGAGCATATGATGTCATATGCCCACGCTTGTAACGAGTATTTCAATGAGCGCCAGCCGTGGCAGACACGCAAAACCGACGAGGCTGACTGTGCCGCGACGATCGCTACCTGTGTCCATGCGGCCCATTACCTGGCGATTTTGTGCCACCCGTTCATGCCGGGTGCCTCCAAGAAACTGCGCGATATGCTCGGCGTCGGCGACGAGCCGGTTCGTTGGGAGCCGCCGCCTCCTCCGACACCCGGTGACCGACTGGGCGAACCGGAGATTCTCTTTGAGAAACTCGATCCGAAGGCAATCACCTGACGCCAGACGGGAGCTTCTTAGTCGATGAACGTGCGACGCAACACCGCGATCCCCCTCGTGATGATAGGTGCCTTGGCCGGCAGCTTGATGTTTGGCTGCGACGGGAAGGGTGACGCCGGCGACCGGGCGGCCGCGCTGGCCGCCTTTCAGCCCCAGCTCGGCACGCCACGGGAGGCCGTACGATCGCTGCTCGAGTTCCTGAACATCGAGCTGGACTTACGCCCCAGGGACGGAACGGAGCTGTTCGATACGTGTACGGCGCGTGCCATGGAGTTTGTCGACGCCGATGGAATGCTGGCCCGGTACCGGGGCAATAGCGTCCGCGAGATGGATCGCGAAGTGATCGTAGGCCAGGTGGTCGGCAACTGGGCCGCGTTGGTTTCGTACTACCGCGACGGATTTGATGCCGATCAGATGGTCGTGCCGGAGCCGACTGATGATATGCTGGCGGTGACGGCTGCGATCCCGGCCAAGGCCGGCGACAGCGAGGCGGTGCTGCGTATCGATCTGACGCGCAAGGCGGCGTCACTTCCGGAATGGCGCGTTGCCCGAGTTTACTGGGAGCCCACCGTCGCCGTAATTCAACCGGCCGGGCCGTCACCGACCACGGCGCCGACGGTGAATCCCGGCACAGCGACCGACGCACCGTCGGAGCCGGTCGGTGATCCGTAGCGTCATTTGCCCTCGTCATGCAGCTTCCCGCCACAGACGACACGATCATCGCGGTTTCCAGCGCCTGGGAACCGGCGCAAGTGGGGGTTATCAGACTCAGCGGCCCGCGGACGTTCGGCTTGCTGGCGGCGGCCGGTATAACGCCGCCTCCTGCGCGCTGCCCGCGCGCGACGCGTCACACTGTCAGGCGCGCGGGTGGACGCGGCATGCCGGCGGACGTCATCTGGTTTCAAACCCCGCGCTCATACACGGGCCAGGATCTGGTTGAGATTCACACTGTCGGCGCGCTGCCGCTCTTGCGCATGGTTGCGGCCGACTTCCTGCGACTTGGCGCGCGACGGGCGCTGCCGGGTGAATTCACCTCCCGCGCATTCCTGAATGGCAAGCTCGACGCCGATGAGGTCGATGCCGTGCTGGAGCTGGTCAATTGTGCGGACGCCAGCGCAGCCCGCCGTGCAGCGCGAGGTGATCGCCGGTCGCACGAATCCCTCTTCCATGACCTGCACGAGCGTCTGCTGGACCTCCTGGCCGCCGTTGAAGCCGGCATCGACTTCACGGACGAGGAGGACGTGCGTTTCATCACGCCGGGTCAGTTCTGCCGGGCCATCGACGGCCTGTGCGCGCGGATGGACGTGGCCTCGCGCCAGCCGGCGGGCTTGCAGAACGCCGTCAAGACCCACGTCGCCCTCGCTGGATTACCAAACGCCGGCAAGAGCACGCTATTCAACTCGCTGCTGGGATTCGAGCGTGCGATCGTCTCGCCGGTTTTGGGTACGACGCGCGATGTCCTCTCGGCGGAGACCTGCGTGGGTGGGTCGGCTCTGGTGCTTCAGGATTGCGCCGGGTTGGGCCGCTCGCCTGACGAACTCGAGTTGGCGGCGCACCTGGCCGCGGAGCGCACGGCCGATGAGGCTGATCTGATCTTGTGGGTGCACGCCACGACCGAGTCCTGGACCGATGTTGAGATTCAGGCTTGCGGTCGGCTTCTTGAACGCCCGGTGGTTCTGGTTAACAGCAAGGCGGACCTGCCGCACGAACACCGGCCGTCGCCGCGCGCATTGGAGTTCATGGACGTGGTCGAAACAAGTGGGGCCACTGGCGCTGGCATCGATGCCCTTGCGGCGTGCATCAACCGCCACGTTAACCAGTTGCGCGCGACGGACGTGACGCGCCCGATCGACGAGCGCCTGGGCGGCGTGCGCGCGTCGCTGTCACGCGCGCGCGAAGTTGCGTCGCAAGCGGAACATGAGATTACGTCTCCCGACGCGGTTGCCTTTGAGCTTCGCGAAGGTCTGATGGCGCTGGAGCTGTTGGAGCGTGGCCCGGTCGGGGAGGAAGTTCTGGCGCGTATATTCGGAAACTTCTGCATCGGGAAATAGGACAGATTGGGGGCTGGGAGCGGTTCCGGGGGTATATGAAAGGTAGAAATTCCGGAAAAAGGGGTACTTTTTTCTGGCGGCCCAACTTCCGATAATCTATAAGTCCTTATTACAAATACAATTGCAGGAAGGCTCCCGGGGCCGCAGTACGCGGCAAAAAACTTTGGTTAGGCTAATGGTGACAGGGCGAACAACCGATGTTATGATTACGTATAGTGATAAGCAGGTTCCGGACGTAAGATCGGGATCGCGCCGTTTGACATCATATGAGAGGGAGCTTGTCATAGCCTGTTGAACAGGCGAGACTTACCAGGCTTCTTTCCCCTCCGGAGAGCACCGGGACGCCTTAAGGGCCCCTGGTGCCCTCTTTATATATGGACCGTGGCGGCGCTCCTAGATACCGTTTCATGCACAACCCATCGACAACGCTATCGGACTGAAAACCCCAACAAACGCACGCCGCTTGCTTCGTCAACTGGCACGCGAGATGACACGGTTTTAAGCGCGCTCATTCTCGGTCAAGTTGGCGGCGCCCTGCACTCGCGCAACCACGCCGACGATCGTCGTACTACACGTTGTGCGCGGGCGCGCTTCGAAGGGGGCACAATTCGCGTTAGACACTGGGCAGGGGCGGACAGGTACGCTCGGCGATGTCGCCAGCCACACAGTGCCGCCGCCCGCTAACCAGTTCTGGCTTGGCATGGTCACGCCGCGCGGCGGCGTGCGGGCGCGCTGCGCCGTATAATCTGACGGCAGGCCGGCTGACCCGCTGGCACGTGCGGCGTGTCCGAGTGGGCGCTTGGGGCCGGCGGTGATATAGTGACACATCGAGAGGCGCCAGCGGTCCGGCGCCGGGCACCACGATGGGTGAAGTGACCAACGCGGGAGTGAACTGACGATCACGCGAACGCCATCGGCTGGCCGCGTCACGGCGGGAATGTTGGGGGTGCCGCCGGCGGCCAATCCGGCGCGGATGCTCGCATCCACGTGGGTCCAGACACGCGGAATCTCGACGCGAGTTTTGGGGATACTACTACAGCCCGCGCAACGGTCGACACATGGGATTGCGGGCGGGCAGCGCAGGGGAGTCATCCATGAATGACAACCACCAGGCGATCAGAACCGAAACGCAGTTCTCCGTGTTTTTGGTGAACAAGCCGGGGACCTTGGCGCGCGTATGCCAGCGCATCGCCGAGGACAAGATCAACGTACTAGCCATCAGCATGATGGATTCGACCGAGCACGGGGTGTTACGATTGGTTGCGGAGAACCCGGAAGCCGCTCGCGACAGCTTATCGTCGCTCGAGGTTTCGACGGCGGAGACGAACGTCCTGCTGGCAACGCTGCCGAACCGTCCCGGCGCCTTGGCCGATGTCGTGGAGCGACTGGCTTCGGCACACATAAGTGTCAACTACGCCTACGTCACCACGGGCAGCCGCAACGGCAAGGCCTTGGGCGTGTTCCGCGTGTCAGATGTCAGCAAGGCGCTGCAGATACTGGGTGGACGCCGGCCAAAGCGCAAGCCACCGGCGACAGCGCGGACGGCAACTCGAGGTCGGCGGAAGTAAGTTGTTGACGGATACGCGGGAGACCACAGATCAGGCGCCGGCGGCCGAGGAGCAACCGCCGACGGAGGCGTGGACGGCCAGGCGGTCGTCATGGCGTACCAGGGCTGTTGCCCTGCTGATCATGCTGGGCGCAGTGGGGCTCCTGTTGATGGCGGCGCGGCTGAAGCCAAACCCGCTCGGTTACGGCACCCACACGCAGATTCCGTACCAGGGCCCGTGCGCCATGCTGGTAACCACCGGCTACCCGTGCCCGACGTGCGGGATGACGACCGCCTTTGCGCACACGGTGCGTGGGCAGTGGCTGCGCGCGGCGCGCGTTCAGCCGGGCGGATTTGTGCTGGCACTTGCGACCATAGGTGTCGTCTTTGGGGCCGGTTGGGTGGTTATCGTCGGGCGGTGCCCAATGCTGTATTGGCCCTGGCTGACGCCGTTTCGTCTCTTTGCCGCACTACTGGTGTTGCTGCTGGGGAGTTGGGCATTTGTTCTTGTGGCCGGCCTGTTGGACGGCTCGCTGCCGGTGAAATAGTGTGTGCCTCCGAAATGCAGCGCTGTCGCCCGGGCATAGCCCGCGGAGGTGCCTCTGGAGGTGGCAAAAAACGCGCACGGCGTCCGCTGGGGGCCTTTGGGATTCTCCGCAAGCAGTGTATATTACAGAACTTCGCGCGTGCCCTGGCATGCGGGCCGCCGATCAGGGCGGCGATTGTTCAGTGGATAAGGTAGCGAATGGCGGAAAAGACCACAGACCAACAGCCGGAGTCGGGCTGCGTCGAGTTCACGGAGGCCGACAAGAAGAAGGCCCGCGCGTGGTTCAAGAAGGCGGCCGACACCCGCGAACGTCGCGACTACGATTACGCCATCGAGTGTTTTATCACCGGGTTGTCCTTTTGGCCGGAGGCGGTTGAAGAGGGGCACATGCCGCTCTGGTCGCTGGCCGTGCAGCGACGCCAGGCCGGCGGCAAAAAGCCGACCATGATGGACGGCTTGAGACGGTCGATGACCGGCAAGGACGCCCACAAGGCGATGCTCAACGCTGAATACCTGATGGCCAAGGATCCGACCAGCAGCAGCTATATTGACGGGTTGATGAAGAATGCCGCCAAGGCTGGGTATTTCGAAACGCTGAAATGGATAGCGCAGAAGGGCCTCGATTCGCTGCGCAAGGACAAGAAACCCAATCTGGGTCGCTTCAAGGTGTTCCGTCAAACGCTCACCGAGGCGGGCGACAAGGCCAGCGACGCGCGTGCGACGCAGTTGGCGGCCTATTTTTACGAGCAGGCGGTGAACTCTCTCGAATATCTCGTGGCGCGGAACCCGTCGGACGGCAAGCTGCGCGATGAGCAACGGGAGATGTCGGGCAAGCTCACAATCGCGCGCGGGAAGTATGAGGGCGATGGCTCTTTCCGTGACTCGATCCAGGACGCCGACGCGCAGAAGATCTTGCACGACACCGAACGTGTAAAGCAGGGCGACCAGACCGTAGACAATCTGATCGCCGCCGCGCGTGCGGCGTATGAGGAAGATCCGACGACGCCCAACACGATTCTGGCGTATGTCGATACGCTGTTGCGGCGTGATCGTGAAGATGAGGAAGACGCGGCGATCTCGGTGCTCGATGAGGCCTTCAAGTCCACCGACAATTACAGTTGGAAAATGCGCGCGGATGACATCCGCATGCGTCAATTGCAGCGCCGTACCCGGCGCATGCTGGCCAAAGCTCGTGAGTCCGGCAGCGCCGAGGACAAACAGCAAGCGCGGCTGACGGCGTCCGAGCAGATCACCGCCGAGACCGAGATCTTTCGCGAGCGAGTCGCCAAATACCCGACCGATTTGCGCATGAAGTTCAAGCTGGGACGCGTGCTGTTCACGGCGCGGCGGTTCGACGAGGCGATCCCGCTCTTGCAGGAAGCGCAAGGCGAGCCGCGTTCACGCGAGCAGGCGCAATTGCTCATCGGCCGCTGTTTCCACGAGAACGAAGCGTACTCGCAGGCGCGCGAAGTGCTGAAAGACGCGTTGGAACGGCGTGAACAGAACAGTGATGACCTCGGCAAGGAGTTGCTGTACTGGCTGGCCCGCGCACACGAGGCCAACGCCGACACCGATGCGGCCAAGGAGGCCTACGGGAAGTTACTACGGATGGATTACAATTACGCCAACGGCGATGCGCGCAAGCGGCTGGAGGCGTTGGGATAGGTGTTGTAGCAAAGGAGTATCTGTGGCACATTCACTTTCGTCCAAGAAACGGATCCGACAGAACATGAAGCGTCGCGAGCAAAACCGCGCTCGCAGCGCCGCGCTGCGCAAGCGTGTCAAACGCTATCTCGAGGCGCTGTCGCGCAAGGAAGTTGACGGCGCCGATGCCGCCTATCGCGACGTCTGCAAACACCTGGATCGTGAAGCGGCTCGCGGGCTGATCCACCGCAACCTCGCGGCACGCCGCAAGAGCCGTTTGGCACGTCGACTGAATGTGCTGAAGCAGCCGGCCACCGCATAGTAGGTGGCTGAAGCGGCTGTAGCTGCGCGCGGGCGCCGCGCGAGGTGGCGCTGCGCCCGGCGGGCGCGTCGGAATCCAGCCGCTTTTCCTCCCTCCCCCAATTCACCAGCTTATCGGTCGTTGAAGCGGCGCGCGCGCAAAAAGCCACACGCCCAGCGTGATGCGACAACCTGCACAGATCCGGCCCGGCCAGCACGTATTCGGCGAGCCGTTCAATACTGCCGCTGCTGCGCGCGCAGGCGGGGGACTACGCGTATGTATCCACCAACTGACCGAGGCCTGTTCCGTTCAGTTGGGCCTCAGCAGATGTGGCGAGCATCTCCTCAAATCCCTCGGCGGAGTTGCGCACCAACTGCACAAGCGCATCGCCCCGTGTGAGGGCGCTGGCGTGCGTATGTGTGGCGGTAGTCTCGCCGTTTTCCACGCCCTCGACCACGCGTTGTCTAACGTCGTAGCCGTCGGTGCGTTTCAGTGCCGGGGGCGGTACGCCCACGGTCCCGATTTCGTTTACGGCATCCATCTTGTATCCTCCGATCCGGCGATCGGATGCCAGACACTACTGACGAATGCTGTCGCTGGTCCCTCCGCTGCTCTGACTACCCACAATGTCCCACATACAAGTGTGCGAATCACTTGGGCGCCAGTCAAACGCGTCTTTCCGGCAAGATCCTTCGCCCGCACTGACCGCGGCCCCGGGGTTGCGGTTATCGGGAAGAGGTATGGCGTGGGGCGGGCGAAACGTGACGAGCCGGTCAGATATCGGCGGTTTGCAACGCATTCAGCGACAGACAGACCATCACCGCCAGCGCGTAGGCATTCACCTGCATGAAAGCGCGTCTGAACGGCGGCTTGCCGTCAGCGCGCGCCGGCGGACGCAAGACGCCGATAGCCTTGGCCATCAGCCAGAACGAGGCAATGACGAGGCCCAGGTTCCAGGGAAGCGCCATATCGCCGTGTGCCATGGTTGGAAAAACCAGACCGGCGGCGGCCGTCGCGATCAACCACATGAAAGTGACACGCAGGAGCTGGCCGGGGGAGAATATCTGCGTCAGCACCGGCAGCCCCGCAGCGCTGTACTGGTTGCCACACATGAGCAGCAGCAGCCAGAAGTGCGGAATCTGCCACACAAAGAAGAACGTGCCGACCAGCAGCACGGTTGTGCTGGCCAGGCTTCCGCCGGCGGCGATATATCCGATCACCGGCGGGATAGCGCCGATCAGTGCGCCTGGAATCACGGCGAACGCGGTCAGTCGTTTCAGATAGGTGTACACGCCGTTGTACCAGAAGATAGCCAGGCCGCCGAGCGCCAGCAGCAGCTCGGTGTTCCGACCGATGGAAGCCAGGACGTACATGCCGGCCAGCATCAGCACGATGGCTACGAAGATCGCGGTTGGCAGGTCGATGAGCCCCGCCGGCAGCGGGCGTTGCCGGGTGCGTTCCATCCGCGCGTCGATGCGCGCGTCCTGGCATTGGTTGAGGGCTGACGACCCTGATGCCAGCAGGAATACGCCGAGGACGGCAAGCCACATGCCCAGATCGACGCACCCGGCCCCCAATATGTAACCGGTGGCCGTCGTCAGGGTGACCGCGATCGTGATGCGCAGGCGCGTGAGCGTCATCAGGAGCAACAGCCAACGGCGCAACATGGATAAGATAGCCTGCATTTCCACAGCCTTTGGACCGTGCGTGCGGGCACACCCGCAAGTCGCTTACGGCGCGGCTTCGCGCCCCCGATCCGGGTCGTCGTCGCTCAGTAGCTCCATCGCCTGCTCGATGGGAATGGTCTCGCCAGGCGCCTGGACCTTGTCGAGACCGTATTCTTCAACAAGCGCGGCGTAGTCGGCGGCCGTGTCCTGGGGGAGCTCGGTTTTCATGAACGACCGCACATAGTGGGCCAGGGCGACACGTTCCCAGGGCGTCAGGTTGGGAAACGCGCGCATCTGCGTGTTTTCGATGCCGTCGGTCACGGTCCTGAAGATGTCCACGACTTTCGGGCTGTGTTTCCAATCCGCGGCACTGGTGAAATCGCGCGCCGCGCCCGGCAGGCCGGAGCCGTCGCCGGCGGCGCCATGGCATGCCGCGCAAAAGGTCTGGTATAGCGTGCGCGCGTCGATGTTCAACTCGTCCGGGCCGAAAGTGCTGTGGGCGGGATCGACGATGGCCTCAAACACGAGCGGCCGGTACCTCTTGGCCCGCTCAGCGCGGATCCAGTCTTCGTACGCCGTTTGCGACACGACCCTGAGCAACGAGATCATCTGCGAGTGGTCTTTTCCGCAAAACTCGGCACAGAAGATGTTGTAGGTGCCCTCACGCTCAGCTTCGAACCAGAGGTGCGTGGTTTTGCCGGGAACGGCGTCTTCTTTTACGCGAAAATCCGGGATATAAAAGCTGTGAACAACGTCGCTGGGGGGCGCGGTCAGGTTGACTTTGACCGGCGTGTTCACCGGCACGACCATCTCGACCGTGTCCAGCTTCTCCTCGGGGTAGTGAAATGACCACATCCACTGCTTGCCGGTGACTTCGACGGTCATCGCGTTTTCCGGGACCTTGCGCATCAGGGCAAAGCCGCGGTAGCCGACGAAGAACATCCACGTCACAATCAGCGTCGGGATGATGATCCAGGTCACCTCGAGCCCGGTGTGCCCTTTAATCTGCTTCGTGGTGCGCGCGCGACTTCGTCTGAAGTGGATGGCGAATGCGATCATCGCAACCGTTACGCCGACGAGCAGGAAGACGCTCATGCCGCCGATCAGCAAGAGGGCGCGGTCCACCTCGCGAGTGATATCGGATGTCGCCAGCATCATGGGCCAATCACCTGTACAAGTAATCCGTGAACGTCAATCCAATGAAGATGGCGTAGGTGCCCATCACAGCCACGATCATCGCGACATACATGGGCTTCTCGAAGCGTATGTGCATGAAGTACAACAGCACAAGCGTCGCCTTGCACGTGGCGATCAGCATGGCGGCGAGCACGGCCACGTGCTTCATGTCGATTCGCGAAACGCCGACCGTGACGGCGGTCAGTACGAGCAGTACCGCCCAGACTGTTATGTACAGCCGATAGGGCACGAGCTGGTGTTCGTGTTCGTGTGACGACATCAGATATCTATCCTCACCCGATCAGATAAAAGAGCGGGAACAGGAAAATCCAGACCATGTCGACCAGGTGCCAGTAGAGGCCGACGTTCTCGAGAAAGACAATGCGATCAGCACGGATTCGGCGCGCCCAGACCAATCCCATGGCGACCAGGATGACCACGGCGCCGATGATCACGTGCAGTGCGTGCAGACCGGTCATCGTGAAGTAAAGCCCGTAAAAGATCTGCTCACCCGGCGGCCTTTCGAGCATCGCGGCCGACCTGGGATAGATGTCGTGCGCGAACTTGTGTTCCCACTCGAACGACTTGATCACCAGGAAAGCGCCCGCCAGCACCAGCGTCGTGACCATCAGGCCCAGCGAGAGACCACGCTTGGCGCGCGCCAGCGCCGCGATGGAAAGGGCCATTGTCAGGCTGCTGGTCAACAGGATCGCCGTATTCGCCGCGCCGGCCATCACGTCCAGATGGCTCGATGCGTCCAGGAACTCCCACCGGTACATGCCCAGATACACCGCGAAGGCGATGAACATGGCGCCGAACAGCAGGACTTCGGTGAACAGGAAGAGCCACATGCCGATCTTGCCGGCCACGGGATCGTGGTGTTCACCCGGCGTCGAAACCGGAACGGGGATGTCGGCCGCGTCGGCGATGTCGCTGCTCATTCCTCAACCTCGGTGGGGTACTCATATGGACCGCGGCTCAGGTCGGGCGCGCGGCTGAAGTTAAGCACCGGCGGCGGTGTGGGCACCTGCCATTCCAGCGTGGCGCCGCCCCAGGGGTTGTCCGGTGCGCGGCTGCCTTTGAACAGTGAATACACCAGGTTGCCGATTGTCAGCAGAAGCGAGGCCGCCAGCACCCATGATCCGATTGTGGAAAGCCGGTGGTAGATCGTGTATTCGGGCAGGTAGTCCGCGTATCGGCGTGGCATGCCGACCATGCCGGCGATGAAGAGCGGGAAGTATGTCAGGTTAAAGCCGATGAAGAACGTGATCGCGCCGATGCACGCCGGACGCAGCCGGTACATCACGCCGAACATCTTGGGCCACCAGTAGTGCATGGCCGCGAAGAAGATGACGCCGGTGCCGCCGAACATCGTGTAGTGGAAGTGCGCGACGACAAACGACGTATCGTGCAGGTGGATGTCGGTGGACAGTGAGGCGTTGAACATGCCCGTGAGCCCGCCGATGCTGAAAATGAAGATGAACATCAGTGTCCAGAGCATCGGCGGTCCCAGGTAGATCGAACCGCCATACATCGTAGCCAGCCAGTTGAAGACCTTCACACCGCTTGGCACGGCCACGAAGAAAGTCAGGAACGAGAAGACCACGCGGGCCACATCGGCCATGCCCGATGTGAACATGTGGTGGGCCCAGACAAGCGAGCCGATGCCGGCGATGGCTAGCGACGAAAAGGCGATGAACTTGTAGCCGAAAATAGTCTTGCGCGAGAAGGTCGGGATGATCTCGGAGACCACGCCCATGGCCGGCAGGATCATCACGTAGACCGCCGGGTGCGAGTAAATCCAGAACAGGTGCTGATAGAGGATCGGGTCGCCGCCGCGGGCCGGGTCGAAGATCGGCACACCCACGAATTTGTCGAGCAACACGAGCACCAGCGTGATGCCGACCACGGGCGTGGCCAGGAGTTGGATCCAGCCGGTCGAATAGAGGCTCCAGACAAACAGCGGCATGTCGAACCAGCCCATGCCCTTGGCACGCATCCGGTGGACGGTGGTTACGAAGTTCAGCCCCGTGAGGATTGAGGACCATCCCAGGACAAACGCGGCCGACATCGGGATCAATACGTTATAGCCGGTCTTCATGCTGTAGGGCACGTAGAACGTCCATCCCGTGTCGGGGCCGCCCATGAACACCGACCCCAGGGCCAACAGACCGCCGCCGACGAAGCAGTACCACGAGAGCAGGTTGAGCTTGGGGAAGGCGACGTCCTCGGCACCGATCATGATCGGCAGGAAGAAATTGCCGAACACCGCTGGTATGCCGGGAATGATGAACAGGAAGATCATCGACACGCCGTGCAGAGTCAGCACGCGATTGTAAAGGCTGTTGGATATGAATTGCTGCCCGGGCGAAAATAGCTCCAGGCGGAACAGCAGCGCCATGCTCATGGCGAACAGGAAGAAGACCAGCATGCCGGTCATGTACATGATGCCGATCCGCTTGTGATCGGTGGTCACCAGCCATGACAGCGCGCCGGCGCGGGCGCGCAAGTAGTCAGGCAATGCGGGGGTCAGTGGCGCGGCTACCGTTGTCATGGGGTCTGTCCTGTTGCTTGCGGCTTGGCGACTTTCCGGCTCGAGGACCGGAACAGCAGAAATGCTCCGAACGCGGCGACGAAGAGCATCGTAACGCCCAGAATGATGCGATTGACCTGCAAGACGTACGCCTGGCCCTTGGGATCGTAGCTGTAGCACAGCCGCTGGATGCGCTGCATGAATGACCTGGCCCGGCCCTGCGAAGCATCGATGACCGCCAGCTTGAGGTCGGCGGGATTAAACTGCGTGCCGTTGAGATACCGGGCAATCATGCCGTCGGACGAGACGAAAATCACAGTGGCGGCGTGTATGAAGTCGGTCATGTTGGCGTCGGGTATGTACCTGAAGCCGACGATTTCGGTGATGCGGCGGATGTTCTCCTCGTCGCCGGTAAGGAAACGCCAGTCGTCGGGGCCGACCTGCTTGTTCTTCAGTTCCGCGATCATGTTGGCCTTTTTGGTCTTGGCCAGCGTGGCGTCTTCACGCGGATCAAAACTGATCGTGACCAGGCGGTAATCGTCGCCGGGTGTCAGATCGCAGTTGTCCGCGACTCGGACCAGCTCTTGCAGCAGCGGCGTGCAGATCCCCGGACAGCGGTAATAGACCAGCGTGAGCACAACCGGCTTGTCAAAAAGCTCCTTGAGCACGATCGGCTTACCGTCCTCATCGATGAACGAGAGTTCGTCCAGCGGGATATATTGACCGAGATGCTCTTCGATACCGACTTCGACAGGCTCCTGGGCCAGGCAGAGTGGTGCCAGCGTCGCGAGCACCAGGCCACAGAGAAGCCGGTTCGGAGATCGATTCGTCATTGTGCGGCCTCCTACAAGCGGAACTCGAGCGATTCGTGCAGCAGTGGATCGCCCACCGCCATCGGGGAATGTCGCCCAAGAAAGCGGGAGATTGCGAGCAGCAACACGCCCGACATCAGGAGCAGCGGCCCGAATTCCTGCCAACCCAAAACGGGTTGCTCATGGTGCAACTCCGGCATGATCAGCCAGTAGAGATCAAGAAGCTGGCCGCCGAGGATCAGCACGGCGGCAATCAGCAGAATACGCGGGTTCGTTTTCGCGTGACGGCTCAGCAGGAGCAGGAACGGCACGACAAAACGCGCCAGGGCCAGCGCCACGCTCACGCCCAGCCATCCGCCGCGCAGCCGATGAACCATGTAGGGCGTCTCCTCGGGGATATTGGCGTACCAGATGAGCATGTACTGGCTGAACGCGATGTACGCCCAGAAGCAACTGAAGGCAAAGAGCAACGCGCCCAGGCTGTAGAGATGATCGCCGGTCACCACACCCGCCCCCAGACGCCCGCTCTCACGCAGCTTGACCGTCGTGATCGTGATCACCGCGACTGCGGCGAGCACCATCCCCGAGAATACGTATACGCCGAAGATCGTGCTGAACCAATGGGGGTCGAGGCTCATCAGCCAGTCAAACGAGGCGAATGTGGCGCTGACCGCGAAGAGCAGCATGAAAGGTGCCGACCATTTGCGTACGCCCAGTGAGGCTTCGATGCCGCCGTGGCCGCGATCCTGGGCCAGCGAGGTGTTGACGAAGTACCGTGCGAACCCAATCCAGATCGCGAAATACGCGACTGCCCGGGCGATGAAGAAGGGCGTGTTCAAATAGGGCTGCTTGCCGGAAAGGAGCGCGTCATGCGCGACGTACTCGGCATCAGCCCAGGGGAACACCGGGAATGTATGCGGCATCAACACAAACAGCAGCACCGGCAGAAAGAGAATGCCCAGCAGCCACATTGGTGATACAAACACCTCGGCGGTGCGCCGCATGACCACCGACCAGACCGAGCGGGTCAGGTGCTGCAAGCCGATGAAGAACAGGCACCCCAGCACGGTGGTCCAGACGAAAGCGAAACCCCAGATGTACGCGAACCCGAAGCGCGCCCGGCTCTCGGCGCCGAACAGCGCTGCCACGCTGAGCAACGCACCGACCGCCAACAGGCCGCCGGCGACCCGGTCCAGCCGCAGGTTGGCACGCGGGGCGGCGACCAACTCCGTCATGGGTGGCGCGCAGTCGCTGCTCATGGCTCCAGATCCTCCGGCGTGGGGTTCATGGCGCGCTGCAAAGCGCGCAGGTAATGCACGACTTGCCAGCGATCGTCGGGCTCAAGCTTGTCGGCGTAAGACGGCATTTTCTCCGTCCCGTTGGTGATGATGTGGTAAATCGTGCCGTCGGCGTAGCCGCGCGCCTGATCGGTGTGCAGCGATGGGGGGGCCGGAAAGCGATCGGGGCCGATCACCGGCCCGTCGCCGCGGCCCTGCTTCCCATGGCACACGATGCAGTAGATATTGTAGAGCTCCTGCCCGCGGCGCATGTTTTCCATGTCACGCGGGAGGGGGTTCTCGAGCAGCATTCCCACGCGTTTGGCGTCCTCAAGCGTGGCCGGAACTTCCGCAAACTCGTAGGCGACGTATCCGCGGGGAACCGTGCCGTCCACGGCGGGCCGCTCGGACAGCAGCTCCTGTCCATGAGTACGCCCGTAGGGCATCTGCGTCTTGGCCTTCGGCTGGGCCGCCATGCCGTTGAAGAACTCGATAAACGGCAACGCCGCGAGGGCCAGCGGAATGACCAGCGCCGCGGCGACCAGGGCTACCAGCGTGGCCTTATACGCCGGCACAAACCAGCGGGATTCCGAGCTGCTCGCATTGTCCTGTGGCGCGTTCGAGCTCATATGATCGAATCATCCTCTTCTTCGAATTGCACCAGGGGCCGGATGTCACTGCACCCGGTCTTCTCCAGTATTCCGCGCAGCTCCTGTTCGCCGCGATTGCCGTTGTCTGCGTCAAGCACGATGGCGAATCGGTCGCAGGTGATTTCGCGCATAATGTCCGAATCGTGCAGCGGCGAGTGCCAGCGTCCGAGCCGGCAGAAGACGACGATCGACGCCATCGTGGCCAATGCCGCGAACAGGACAAACAGCTCGAAGTAGATGGGGACAAAGGCCTGCCAACTGAAGAGCGCCTTGCCGCCGATGCGAATCGGGTACTGAAAAACGCTCAACCCGCCGGTCAACGCGATCGCCGTCAGCAGTCCGACGAATCCGACGATCAGCGTTACGTACGGGATTGGCGACTCTTTAAGTCCCATGGCGCGGTCGAGTCCGTGTACCGGATAGGGCGTATGGCAGTCCCACTTGCGCAGACCGGCGTCGCGCACCGACTCGGCGGCGCGCACCAGCGCGTCAACGTCATCGTACAGCCCCACCACGCCGACCGTTTTTGTGCGCTTCTCAGCCATGATGCCCTCCATGAGACGGTTGCGCGTTTGGCGCGACGGCCTTCAATTCCGCGGCGGCAATCGTGGGGAGGAAGCGGCAGAACAACAGCATCAGGAACAGGAACAGGCCGATGCTGCCGGTGAAGAGGCCGATGTCGATCCAGGTTGGCGAGAAATAGTCCCAGCTCGATGGCAGATAATCGCGGTGCAGGCTGGTGACGACAATCACGAACCGCTCAAACCACATGCCCACGTTGATCAGAATCACCACCGGGTACATTAACAGCACCGAACGGCGGATCTTGCGGAACCACAGAAGCTGCGGGGCCACGACGTTACAGAAGACCATCGTCCAGTAGGCCCAGGCGTAGGGGCCCAGCGCTCGGTTCATAAACGCAAAGCGCTCGACACCTATGCCGCCATACCAGGCAATGAAAAGCTCGATAGCGTACGCGTATCCGACCATCAGCGAGGTCGCGATCGTGATCTTGTTCATCAACTCCAGGTGATTGGTGGTTATCAAGTGTTCGAGCTTGAACATCCAGCGCATCAGGATGATCAGCGTGGCCACCATGCCGAAGCCGCTGAAGATCGCCCCGGCCACGAAGTACGGCGGAAAGATGGTGGTATGCCAGCCCGGAACCACCGATACCGCAAAATCAAACGAGACAATACTGTGTACCGACAGCACGAGCGGCGTGGATAGCCCGGCAAAGAGCAGGTAGGCCTTTTCGTAGTGGCTCCACGCGCGGTGGCTCCCGCGCCAGCCCAGGCTCAGTATGCCGTATATGCACTTGCGCAGCGGGTGCTTGGCGCGGTCGCGCGCGATCGCCAGGTCGGGGATCAGCCCGGTAAACCAGAACATCAGCGAGACAAGTCCATAGGTGGCGACGGCGAAGACGTCCCACTCCAGCGGTGAGCGGAAGTTCTGGTAGATTCCTTGATCATTGGGGTAGGGGATCAGCCAGAACATCGCCAGCCACGGCCGGCCGGTGTGGATCAGCGGAAACTGCATCGCGCAAATCACCGCAAAAATCGTCATGGCCTCGGCGAACCGCGCGATGCCGGTACGCCAACGCTGCCGCAGCAGGAACAGGATGGCGGAAATGAGCGTGCCGGCGTGGCCGATCCCGATCCAGAAGACGAAGTTCACGATCGCCCAGCCCCAACCGACCGGGTTGTTGTTGCCCCACACGCCGATGCCCTGCGTGACGGTGATGCCGACACAGGCCATGAACACGCCCGCCAGTGTGCCCGTCAACAACACCGCCACCCACCACCGACCGGTGGGGAACGACTCCAGCGGACGAAATATGTCGTCGTCCATCTGGCGCAGGCTGACATCGCGCGTAAAGAGCGGCGGCGCGGCCAGAGAAATCGGGGTCGCACTCATCCTTCGTGGCTCCCTGCGTGGGTATCAGTCTTGGGGGCGGCGCCGGGGTGCGGGTTGCGCACGCGTGCCAGATATGACACGTTCGGCTTGACGTTTAACTCTTCCAGTACGTGAAACGCGCGTCCCGAGGCCCTCAGTCTGGTGATCTTGCTGTCCGGGTCATTCAGGTCGCCGAACACGATCGCCTGGGCGGGGCAGGACTGCTGGCAGGCCGTCTGTATTGTTCCATCCGGCACGCGCGCTTGCGCATCCGCCAGGGTGTACCGGCCGGCGTTGATGCGCTGTACGCAGAACGTGCATTTCTCCATCACCCCCACGCCGCGCACCGTCACCTGCGGATTGAACACCAGTTCCTGCACGGGGTCGCGCAGTCGCTTTTCCTGGAAGCGCAGGAAATTGAACCGCCGCACCTTGTACGGGCAGTTATTGGCACAGTAGCGCGTGCCAACGCAGCGGTTGTAGACCATTTCGTTCAGCCCGTCGGGGCTGTGTGTGGTGGCATTGACCGGGCAGACGTTTTCACAAGGGGCGTTGTCGCAATGCTGGCAGAGCATGGGCTGGTGATGCACGGTGGGGTTGTCGGGGTCGCCGGCGTGATAGCGGTCGATGCGTATCCAGTGCATCTCGCGCCCCTTGTCGCACTGCTCGCGGCCGACAATCGGGATGTTGTTCTCCGCCTGGCAGGCGGTCATGCACGCGCCGCACCCGGTGCACGCGTTCAGGTCTATCGCCATCGCCCATTTGTGCCCCTTTGAATAGTCGTACGGCTGGTAGAGATCGGCCGACTCTGGCAGATGGCGTCTGTGCTTCACGAAATCGGCGGCGTGGCGGTACTCATCAAGATTGCCATCCAGAACGATGGGGCGCCCGTGCATCGAGACCTGCTTCTGCGTGCGCACCAGGCTCTTCGCCAGCGAGTCTCTGTGTAGCTTCACGTCGGGCACCAATCGGCGTGCCGCATGACCTTCCGGCCCCGCCATCAATGGCGCTACGTTCGTGCCGCCCGCCTCCTGCGCGACGCTGCCGCCCGCGGATCGGCCATGCCCCAGCGTCGTCTCGACGACGCCATCGGCCATTCCTGGTTGGAGCAATGCCGGCAGGATCGCGGATCGACTCCCGACAGTGATGCCCAGCAGATCGCCTTCCGCCAAGTTGAGCCGCTCGGCCGTCTTGGGGCTGATCGCGGCGGCGTTGTCCCAGACCAGCTTGCTGACCGGGTCCGGCAACTCCTGTAGCCAGCCGTTGCCGGCGAAACGTCCGTCATGCACGGCGTGGTGCGGGAGGACTACCAGCTCGTACTCACCGGCCGGCGAGGCTGATTGAGCCAGCGTTTTGGCAACGTCGCGATTCAGCGCGGGCAACGGTGTTACCGTCGCGGCGAACTCACCGCCGATGCGCAAGCTGTCTTCCCAAGCCCGCGCACGGCGCGTGGTGGCGTCGGGCGTGTCCTCGCTGACGAGTCGCCGCTGCCAGCGATTCTGCAAGTACCCGTGCCAGTCTTCCGTTTCGCCGGACGCGGCATCGTCGCCGGCCAGTCCACGCGTCCAGATCAACAGCGACTCCGCTTCCTGGCGCGTATCAAACAACGGCGCGATCACCGGTTGGCAGAGAGTTTTCACGCCGGCTCGCGGTTCGGCGTCGTTCCACGATTCGAGATAGTGATTGCTGGGCAGAGCGAGGTTGCAAACGGATAAGGTCTCGTCGGCGTACAACCCGTGGCCGATCGAGAGGTTGGCCTTTGCGAGCAATGCGCTGAAATCGCCGTCCGGCCAGTCGTATACCGGGTTCACTCCGACGCAGATGGCCACGTCGACGCCGGTTGCAAATGCCGCCCGGACGTCGGCCGGATCTGATACCGGCAGCGCGGCCGGCATGGGATTCCACTCGAGCGTTTGCCCCGCCGCGCCCAGATCATCATTCAAGAGGGCGACAGCGGCGTGGACGGATGAGGGCAGGTGTGCGCCGGCGACTACCAGCGCGGCGCCGTGATTTTCAGCGAGATCACGCACGATGGCGTCGAGCACGGGGCGCTCGACGTGATGTTCCTGGGCAAAGCTGCTCAGTGCGGCGTCGTCGCCGCCAAGCGCCGCACGGATTGCCAATGCCAGTGCCCCAAGCGCCGACGGGCGCAGCCGCAACCGCTGGTCGGCGTTTGACCCGGTCAGCGTCAGGACACCTTCGGCCACATGCAGGCGGTTCATCTCAGCATGCTGGTGAGCCGCGTCATCGAGTCGGCGCCCCGCCACAAACGAACGGACATTCTCGAGCACGGCCCCGTCAGTGCCGAGGAAGTCGCACTCGAGGCTCAGGATGATCTTCGCCCGATCGATGCGGGGCAGCAGCTCGCCATCTTTCGTGTAAATCTGCTGCCAGGCGGTTCTGCGCGGGCCGTCGTGCGCGGGCTCGTGTACAAAGTGCCGCGCGGCGGGGCAACGTGCCAGAAAGTCGTCGATCAGCGCCCGTTCGGCCGGACCCAGTGTTGCGCGCGTCAGCAGCACAACCGACGCGGCTTTGCTCAGCGCGTCAATGACCTGCTTGTCGACGTCCTGCCAGGAGATCGTCTGCCCCGATCGCGTTGGCGTGCGCAATCGGTCCGGATCGTAGAGCGAGAGGATCGAGGCCTGCATGGCGGCCGTTGAAGTCCCCTGGTTGATCGGGTGATCCGGGTTGCCCTCGATCTTGATCGGGCGGCCGTCAACCGTCTTGATCAACAGCCCGTAGGGATAGGGCCCGTCGGTCCAGGTTGACGAGTAGTACAGCGGCTTGCCGGGCTTTTGATACTCCGGGCCGCGTGCCCGGCTGACGATCTTGCGTACCGGTTTGCGCGCGCATCCCGGAACTCCCACCGCCAGTGCGGCTGACGCGCCCATCAGCAGCTTGAGCAATCCACGGCGGCTCATCTCGGTCGGCAACCCGAAGTTCTCCGCGTGCGACGGCAGGGCCGCGTCCTTCAGGAGCCGCATGGTGTTGAGGCTGTGGTGTTTTTTGCCCGCTTGTTCGCTCATAGTGGTCGTCGCCTAACGGTGGCACGCTGTGCAGTTGATCGGGCCGCGCGTGGGATCCTGCCTGCTGAACGCGGGATCGCTTTCCCGCGGCTGCTGCTTATGGCACGCCAGGCACCAGCTCATCTTCAATCCGTATTCGCGGCGCATATGCTCCATGGTCTCAACCGGCCCGTGACATTCCTGACAGTCGATGCCCACGTTTACGTGGCGGCTGTGGTCGAAATACGCGAAATCGGCCAGGTCATTGACTTTATTCCAGATGACGGGCGAGTTCTGCTCCCAGTGATCAAGCAAGATCGCCATGTCGGGAGTGAGGTTCCCATCTTCGTCCTTGGTCTGGACCTGCTCATGGCACTTCATGCAGGTGGTCAATGAAGGAACCGTGGCATGTGGCCCCTTGTCCGCCTGCGAATGACAGTAGAGGCAGTCGATCTTTAGTTCGCCGGCGTGGAGTTTGTGGCTATAGGCGATCGGCTGGCGCGGCTCATACCCGGCCTCGCGCCGCGAGGGCCACAGCACATACGCGCCGAATGACGTGCCCAGCACCGCCGAAAACAGAAACACGGCGACGAGTATGTACAGCCTGCGCTCAAACTTCTTCGTGAACATGGCCCGAACCTCTGTGGCGGCACACCCTGGCCCTGCCGCCGCGTACAACTTATGGACAACATGACGCCCTGCCCGGGGGCGTGATGTATCCGGGGCGCGCCCGGCGAACCGGGCGCTGCGCCCCATCCCCTCGGTTGTTGGCGGTTATCCCGCGTGCTTGGCCAGATAGCCGGCGACGCCGTCGGCGGTTGGCTTCATGCCGTCCTCGCCCTTCTTCCAGTTAGCCGGGCACACCTCTCCGTGTTTCTCGGTGAATTGCAGCGCATCGACCACGCGGAGCGCCTCTTCAACGTTGCGCCCCAACGGCAGGTCGTTGACCAGCGCGTGGCGCACTACGCCTTCCTTGTCGATCAGGAACAGCCCGCGCAGCGCGACCGAGTCGTCGAACAGCACGCCGTAGTCGCGCGATATCTGCTTCTTGATGTCGGCGACGATCGGGAACTGCACGTTGCCGATGCCACCCTTCTCGACCGGGGTGTTTTTCCAGGCCCAGTGCGAGAAGTGCGAGTCGACGGAGACGCCGATGACCTCGCAGTTCCGCTCCTTGAACGCGTCGAGCTTTTGGCCGAACGCGATAATCTCGGACGGGCAGACAAATGTGAAATCAAGCGGGTAGAAAAACAGGACCACGTACTTGCCGCGATACGATGACAGCTTCAGTTCGGCGAAAGTATTGTCCGGCATGACGGCCTGGGCCGCGAAATCGGGGGCCGGGTTGGTAACCAGAGTGCTCATGAGTTGGTGATCTCCCTGCTGTGAGTTAGTTGCGTACGCGCGAGGTGGACCGACAACGGTCTATCCCCACTTACCTTTGGCCATGTGCCCTTGCATCTCGGTCATGGCCAGCTTCATTATTTCGTAGCTGTGCCCGAGCGTCTGCTGAAAAACCTTGACGCAGTTCGGGTCGAGGTTGTCTTCGATGCCGTCCTTGCACGCCGCCTCCATCTTGCGAGCCAGATTGACCAGCCGGCAGTGCAAGGCATTCGTGCGTCGGGATCTTTCGACGAGGTTGGCCGCGCTGTCGTCAAGCAGCACGAACTTGTCCGCTGTGGCGCCGCACTTGGGGCAATGCGCCGGTGCCTCGTCGCCATCGTGAATGTAACCGCACACACATTTCCACTTTTTCATGTTCCACCCTTTCTGTTGCCTTATGTGCATCATGCGCCGGAGGCGCATGTATCTGTTACGCGCCGGATTGGTCGGCCACCGGCAGTGTGCGCTGGCCGAGCTCCTGGTCAATCATGTACAACATGGCCCCGGTGTCGCCGATCATTTTCAGCTTGTCCCTGATGTCGCGGACCGTGGCTTCCTCCTCAACCTGCTCCGTCACGAACCACTGCAAAAACCCGTTGGCGGCGTGGTCCTTGGTGTGAACGGCCTGGTCAACAAGCTGCCCGATCAACGCCGTGACGTGCGCCTCGTGTTCGCAGGTATGCTCGAAAACGGCCAACGGTGACTTCCACTCGGTCTGGGGCGCGTCGATGCTCGTCAGCAATACGCGTCCATCACGCTCGCTGACGAAGTCGATGAACTTGAGTGCGTGCAACGTTTCTTCCTGGGCCTGGGTGCGCATCCAGTGGGCCATACCCTTGAGCCCTTGCGCGTCCAGCCAGGCCGACATGGATAGATACAGGTACGAAGAGAACAGCTCGGCGTTGATCTGGCGGTTTAACGCTTCCTGCATTTCGTGGTTCAGCACATTTATCCCCGTCGCATGATCAGATGTCAATTGTGTCACCGGCTTGCCTGCGGCTCCGAGCCGCTCCAGGTAATTCTGGATCAAGCCTGACAGGTATCGGGTCCTGTTTGTTGCGCTCGGCACTCCGGGCAGATGCCGAAAAACTCCAGGTGGTATCCGAGAATCTCATAACCGCTCACGTCCGCGACGCCGCGTGTGAGCGGTTCCACACGTAAGTCATGTGCGTCGTCGACGCGTCCACAGCGCTGGCAGCGGACGTGATAATGGTCGGTGACGTCGGCATCGAAGCGCGTCTCCGAACCACCCGCCACCAGCTTACGCACGTGCCCGGTCTGGGTGAGCAACTCCAGGTTACGGTAGACCGTGCCCAGGCTGATTCTGGGCAGACGACGTCGCGTTAGCTCGTACAACTCCGCCGCGGTTGGGTGCGAGGTGGTCTTCTTCAGCTCTTCGAGCACCACCTGGCGCTGTCGCGTATTTCGTCGTCGCACGCTGGCATTCATACGCAGATTCCTTAACGATATAAGATATTATTACTATTAATGGTAAGGTCAAGCCAGGCGGCGAAAAAGGTGGGCTGTGTGCCAACGCTATGGCCGAGTGTCGGTCTGACGCGGCACTGCACGGCTCGTCGCAAACTCTGGGGGCACGGCGAGTTGCGAGGCTCTGCGCGGGGATGGTCGGTCCACCTCGCGCGTGGGCGTCGTCGGCGTCGCTAACGACGCATTCGCCCGTTCACGGTACGATTTAGTGTATGGGTGATTTTGCCACAATCAACAAGACGCTGCCGGCGGATGCTGAGCCGGCGATGGAGATTGTGCGCGCGTTGCACGCCGCGGGGCATGTGGCCCTGCTCGCCGGCGGGTGCGTTCGTGATCTGCTGCGCAACGAGACCCCGCACGATTTCGACGTGGCAACCGACGCGCGGCCCGAGCGTGTGTGCGAATTGTTCCGCGCCACCCGCCGGGTGGGCGCTCAGTTCGGCGTGGTGCTGGTGCGCCGGCGCGGCCGCTGGGTCGAGGTAGCCACGTTTCGCTCGGATGGCGAGTACCACGACGGTCGCCGGCCGGCAAGCGTGACGTATTGCGATGCCGAGCAAGACGCGCAGCGCCGCGACTTCACGATTAACGGGATGTTTCTCGACCCACTCGAACAGCGCGTGATTGACTATGTGGGGGGGCGCCGCGATTTGCAGGCGGGCTGCATCCGCGCGATCGGACAGCCGGCGAAGCGTTTTGGTGAGGACTATCTGCGGTTGCTGCGCGCGGTGCGTTTCTCGGCTCGGCTTGACTTCGAGATCGAACCGGAGACCCGCACGGCGATGTACGACGCGCGCAGTAGTCTGAGCAAGGTTGCGCCCGAGCGCATCCACGACGAGCTCGACCGCATGCTCCGCCATCCGCATCGCTGCGCCGCGATCGGGCTGCTGCGGGATACGGGGTTGCTCGAACATCTCTGGCCCGGCGCGACGTGGGTTGATGAGGCGCTGGCGCGTGCGTTGACGTTGATCGCCCGGCTACCTGAAAACGCGGGCTTCGAGCTGTCCTGGGCGGTACTGCTGGGCGATCGGCCGCCGCGTGAAGTTGACGATATTTGCCGGCGGCTCGCCTGCTCCAATGCTCGGCGCGTGGCCGTCACCTGGCTGGTTGAGAACCAGAGCACGCTTGATGCGCCGGCGGACATCTCGCTGGCGGCGCTCAAGCGTTTGCTATCAGTGGCGTCGTTCGGCGCGTTGCGCGCCTGGGCGAGAGCGCGCTATGCGGACATGTGCGATGGGGCCGAGCGAAGCCGAATCCTGAGTCGGCGTATCGATTCCATTCCCGCGGAGCGCATCGCGCCGCCGCCGCTGGTCACCGGCAGCGATCTGTTGGCCATCGGCGTTGCGCCTGGACCGGTTTTCAAACGCGTGTTGGATGATATCTACACGCGACAATTGGACGAGGAGGTCACGACGCGCGCCGAAGCGCTATCCGCCGCGCGCGCGTTGCTTGCACGCTGAGTCGTAACATCGGGCGCCACGGACTGGTGGTTGACATTCCTTCATGTTTGGCGAAAGCTACCACCACCAGGATGGGAATTGGGCGCGGCGTGCGGTCGGACGCCGCTCCACTGTGGGGTGAGGATGATTGGAATACTCGGTTACGGCTGTCACGTCTGCCGCGGCACGCCGGATGATGGATCACCGGCGGATGACCAGGATCAACTGACCATGGCGGTGGAGGCGGCGCGTCATGCGCTGGCCCATGCTGAGATTGAGGCGGCCGATGGCATCGGAGCGCTCTACGTTGGCGCAGCGCCCGGGCGGCGTGGCCCGCACATCGTCGCTCCGGCGCTGGCAGACGTGCTGGGTGTCTCGGCGCGTTGTCATTGCGCGGATGTGCAGGCCGATTCGCGCAGCGGTGTGGAGGTGTTCTTCGCCGTATGTAACATCGTCAAGCCCAGCGCGGTTAATCTGGGGCTGATGGTTGTCGCCGACGCGCCGGATCGCCGGCACACAGGCCCCGAGGGACGATTGTGCGGTGCCGCGGCGTTTGTCATCACGCGTGCCGAGGATCGGATGATTGCGCGCGTCAACGATCAGGAATATCTCCGCGACGCATCGGCGGCGCCCGACGCGACGCACACGTTGGGCGCATCGCAGGAAGAGGCGTCCGCCCGCGTTGATGCGCGCCTGGACGCCATGCTGCGGCTTGGCCGCGACATCATGACACGCCGGCGTTTCAGTCCGGCGGATTTCGCACACGCCGCGTTCACCCCGGTTGACGTCGAGCCTCTACTGGAGGCGGGGCCGACGCTGGGGTTTGGTGGAACGCAGCTTGCCGCCCGGTTTCTCGATCCCCTCATGGAGCCATCCAACCCGGCGTTCCCATTAGTGAGCCTGGCCGCGCTGCTCGACGTGGCCAAGCCCGCGGGACGCTTGTTGATCTGCGCCTCAGATGCGCGCAGTGGGGCTGATGCCCTGGTGATCACCACGACTGAACAGATCACCGCAGCGCAGGCGCGTGCAGTGACAATACGGCCGCGCATCGAATCACTGCGCGCGGCGATGGCGAGCAAACGCGCCGCTCTGACCGGCGACAGGTCAGGCCGCTCCGATCAAGCGGCGCAATCGGCGCGGACTTCGTAGCGAGGCCACAATGCGTGAGGCCGCGATAGCTGGGATCGGCATTGTTCCGTTCGGGTGGCAGGTCTGCATGTCGCTGCGCGAGCTGGCCTCCGCCGCTGCGGTGGCCGCCCTGGACGATGCCGGCCTGGCGGCGGTTGACACGCTCTGGGTGGGCTGCGCCCAATCCGGATTGCTCACCGGGCAAGAGCACCTGGGACCGCTGATCGCATCCCACATGGGGCTCGGATCGATTCCCTCGGGGCGCGTCGAATCGGCTGATGCGTCTGGTGCGCTGGCTGTGCGCGCGGCGTGGCTGGATGTCGCCAGCGGACAAGTGGAGGCCGCCCTGGCGATCGGCGTGGAGAAGGTGACCGACGTGGATGACGAATCGCTGAGCGATCCGTTGTCGGCGACGCTGGACCAGGAGTACGAGGTCGAGCGCGGGGCGTCGCACGCCGCTGTCTTTGCGATGATGGCGCGCGAGCATATGGAACGCCACGGCACCACACCGGCACAACTTGCGGCGATCGCCGAGAAGAACCACACGAATGCCATCCACGACGAATACGCGTTTAATCGACGGCGCGTCACACGCCATGAAGTGCTGGACTCGCCCATGCTGGCCGATCCGCTGCACACGCTTGATGCGGCGACAGTTTGCGATGGGGCGGCCGCGGTGCTGGTTACCACGCTGGAGCGCGCGCGGAAGTTGCGCGCCGCGCCGTGGGTGCGGCTGGCGGGAATCGGTGTGGCCTGCGAGCGGCTTGCATTCCACGAGCGTGACGACTGGTCCGTGTGCCGCGCGACACGCAGCGCCGCCCGGCGTGCCTATGATGCCGCGGGATTGACTGCCGGCGATATCGACGTGGCCGAGGTTCACGATGTGTACACGATCGCGGAGGTCCGCGCCACTGAGGCACTGGGTTTCTTCGCACCAGGCCAGGGCGGGCCGGCGGCGGCCGACGGCCTGACCGCGATCGAAGGCTCGCGGCCGATCAATCCTTCCGGGGGGTTGCTGGCACGCGGGCACCCGCTGGCGGCCAGCGGCGTGGCCCAGATTGTGTTACTCGGGCAACAGCTCCGGCAGCAGGCCGGGCCCATACAGGTGTCTCATGCGCGAAACGCGCTGGCCCACTGCATCGGCGGCACCGGCGCCAGCGCCGTGGTGACGATTCTCAGCGCGGAGTGGAACCAGCCATGACCGGTGATCGCCAGCGGCGGCAAATACCACAGCGCTATCGACTGGAGGCGACGCGCTGCACCGACTGTGGCCGCATCATGTACCCGCCGTTCGGCATCTGCCGTTACTGCGGCCGGCGCCGGACAGAACTCCACCGCCTGGCGCTGACTGGGAGGTTGCTGGCATATACGATCCAACAGTGCCGCGGCCGCGAGGCCGATACGGCGCCACGGGCCGTCGGCATAGTGGCAACCGATTGCGGCGCCCGGTTGGTGTGCGAGATCACTGACTGCCAGCCGTCGAACCTGTGCGCTGGTCTTCTGGTTCGCCTCGTGTTTCGCCGCTTGGGAGCTGAACGCCCCAACGGAGAGGTGCTCTACGGTCACAAGGCGCTGCCCGCTACTTGCGGAGAGCAGGGCAGTCCGGCGCGCAACGGAGGTGCATCATGAACACCCCTCTCAAGATCGCCCGCCGTGGTGCGACAATCGAGCTCACGCTGAATCGCCCGGAACGTCGCAACGCGCTGTCGCGCGCGCTGATCGCCGAGCTAACCGATCGCCTGCGTCAGGCGGACATGGAACCGGAAGTGCGGTGCGTGATTATCACGGGGGCGCCGCCGGCGTTTTGTGCCGGTCTTGACCTCAACGAGATCGCCGAGGTCGCATCGGAGCAGGCCACGCACGATGCCTCGGCGCTGCTCACGTTGTATGAGACCATCGACAATCTCGGCAAGCCCGTGATTGCGGCGGTGAATGGGCCGGCGGTGGCCGGTGGCGCCGGACTGATCACTGTCTGTGACATTGTCATTCTCGGCAGCTCGGCGTTTGCGAGTTACCCTGAGATCAAGCGGGGCCTGGTGGCGGCGATCGTGATGGTTTACCTGCGTCGGCTGGTTGGTGATCGGCACGCGAAACACCTGCTGCTCACCGGCGAGAAGATCATGTCCGAACGCGCCGTGCAGTGCGGTCTGGCCAGTGAGATTGCGCCCGATACAGCGCTGCTGGATCGAGCGCGCTACTACGCCGATCTCATCGCCGCCTACCCACCCAGCGCAGTCCGCGAGACCAAACGCCTGTTTAATGAAATTCGGCAGATGGACCACGGGGCGGGTGTTGAAACGGCGCGCCACCTGAGCGCCACGATGCGCCTCACGGAAGAATCGCGGGCGGGTGTGCGCGAGTTCCTCGGTCACTCGGGGTGAGCCTGCTGTATCGCAGCTTGCGCGGCCCACACCGCCGCCGCGCTGACCGCGGCCGTCTCCACGCGCAGAGTATCCATCGCCAGGCGCACCGGCGTGGCCCCCAGGGAAGTCAGGGCCGAGACTTCATCGGGGGTCAATCCGCCCTCGGGCCCGATTACCACTGCGTATGAGTCGGGGGTATTGCCACCCAAATCCGCCGCGTGTCGGCTCTGGTACATAGCGTTCCGCAATCGAGTATCCAGCCAGGTTGCGAAAGGCTGCGCTTCGGCGCACGGATGTGCGACGGCGAGCGCCGCGTTGCCCACGCGCTCGCCAATCGTCGCCGACCTGGATACCCACCTCGATGGTCGGCAGCCACACGCGCCCGCACTGCTTCGAAGCTTCGACGGCGGTTCGCCGCAGTTTGCGGGCGTGGGAGCTGCTGACACGGACGGTCGAGCGGACGAACTCCGCCAGCGCGATGTGCGCAACGCCCAATTCGGTACACTTCTCCACCATCCAGGCAAGCCGGGGCCCCTTGCAGCCGGCCACCAGCACGGTCAATGACAGTGCCGCCGCCGGTGTATGCTCGACCGCCTCGATATCAACCTGCGCCAATCGACCTTTGGCGGCGGAGCGGCGGGATGGATCATCTGATAGCCCGCCGAGCCGCCCACGCGCGACATGGCCGCGTCCGTCAAAAACCACGACGGCATCCCCACTTTTCAGACGCAGGCTGTTCAGCGCGTGCCGAGACTGCTCCGCATCCAGCGTGATGCGGTCGACGGAAATCTCTGAGCAATAGAATCGTCGTTCGCCCACGTTTTTCAGCACAGGTTCGAGGCGGCGGCCTTTTTGATGACGACCGACAAAGCGTCGAGCGTGCGGTCGATCTCCTCAGCGGTGTTGTGCTTGCCCAGCGAGAAGCGAATCTGCCCCTGCGCAATCTCCGGGTCAATGCGCATGGCGCGCAGAACTGGTGAAGGCTCCAATGACCCGCTGGCGCACGCCGCACCGCTCGACACGCAAATACCCGCCTCGCTCAGCAGCAACACGATCGGTTCGGCCGCCATGCCGGCGAAGCAGATGCAGCTTGTATTGACCACGCGGTCGGCCGCGGCGCCGATTACGCGGGCGTTGGTGAAACGCTCGGCGATCCGCGATTCGAGTCGGTCGCGCAGTTGTCTGATGCGATCCAATCGGCCGGCGTCGCGGCTGGCGGCGTGCTCACAGGCAACTCCCAACCCGACGATGCCGGGACTGTTGGTGGTGCCGCCGCGCCGGCTGCGCTCCTGTTTACCGCCGAGCATCACCGGTACGAACGGCGTTCCGCGGCGCACATACAGCGCGCCGACGCCCTTGGGGCCGTGCAGCTTGTGCGCGCTCAGCGAGAGCAAATCGACGCCCAACTCGTCAACGTTGACAACGTGCTTGCCAATTGCGTTGACCGCGTCGGTGTGCACGAGCACGCCGCGCGCCTTGGCGATCCGTGAGATATCCGCGAGCGGGAACACCACCCCGGTCTCGTTATTCACCAGCATGACGGAAACGAGCGCGGTATCGTCGCGCAGCGCCGCCTCGAAGGTCGCCAGATCAATGTGTCCATCACTGTCCACGTCCAGGCGCGTGATCTCATACCCCTCGCGCTCGAGACGATCAGCCGGCTCATTGATGGCCGGATGCTCGACGCTCGAAATGATCACGTGTCGCTTCGTGGGGCGCGCGGCCAGCGTTCCAAACAACGCTGCATTGTCAGCCTCGGTCCCGCCACTGGTGAAGACTATCTCGCCCGGACGCGCTCCCAGCAAGTCGGCGACCTGCGCGCGAGCCTGATCCACCAGCGCGCCGACGGCCGCCCCCGCTCGATGCGTGCTGGCGGGATTGCCGAATTGCTCGCAAAACAGCGGCAGCATGGCCTCGACGGCCGCTTCGTCCACGCGCGTGGTCGCGTTGTTGTCCAGGTACACAGTCGGTTGGTTCATTGATTCGGCGTTTCCGGATTGAGGTCCCAATCGAGGGCCAGTTGTTCCTTCAGGCCGGTGCTGCGGTTGGCGTGGCCGTCGGGAAAGGCGTAATTCGCGCCGCCGTAGTGTCGTTCATCGATGTAGGCCTCGCCCTCGAGCCCGGCGATGCGCTCGCGCGGAATGTAGCTGAGCCGCAGATCCTCTTCGTCGGTCACGACCGGATTGGCGTCGGTGATCAGCGGTAGCTTGAGTTTCACCTGGTCGATGACGCCGCGCGCCCAGGAAACTTCGTAAACCCGGTAGTGTCCGGTGCTGTCGGTGGTGGGGTTCGCCTCCTTGCAGACGAACAGCTCGTGCCGGCCGTGATTGTTGCGCTGCACGGGGAAGTCTTCCCGGTCGCTGTAATCGTGGTCGGAGTAGAGGTAGGTGTACAGCAACTCCGCCCAGCCGTGCCGGGCCGCTGTCGATCCCGGTTGATTGGGGTCGATCTTGTCGAACTGCATCAAAGGTATAGCGAAATCATGGTCGTTGGAGTAGGCGGTGATGCCCTTCATAAATTCGTTGAGCCGTGTCAGGCACACGGTTGACTTGGCCTGCTGGCGCGCACGCGACAGCGATGGCGTCAGGATCGAAATCAGCAGTGAGATGATCGCCACGACCACGAGCAGCTCGATAAGCGTGAACGCTGAGGTCGCGGCCTCGTTGTCGTGGTGGTGTTTGTGAGCGTGAGTCATTTTGGCATCCCTCACGGAAACGCCCTCTACTCGAATTGTACCGCTTTGGCTGGGTTGTGCCGCACGTGAAGAGTTCAGAGTTCAGTTTTCGGGCTTCAGTGTTGAGGGGCGTGGCTAGTCACACGCTGCAGAGTTGATGCGCTCTGATTCCTCGGCCTGCGCGCAACGGGTGTAGTGATCGCCCGCGTACATGAAGCCCCATAATGAAGGGTTGCCAGCCGCAAGTGCGGCCGACAACCCTTCGGAGGGAAGTAATCTCGTGATAGCTCCACCAATGCTAGGTCGCGGTTTTGGTGAGAATCAAGGCGAGAAGCGCGTTTTCCACGCGCGCCGCGCCGGATACTATCGGCGTGGCGCAACGTTGGTCACTCCGGCTTGGGCGGGCAATCTTCCTGGTCGGCGGTCGTTCAGGCCAGGTGTACGTCGATGCGCGTGAATGCCCGGGCGCGAACGCGTTCGGCAAGCTCGCCCGCCAGACCCGCGGCTTGTCGCTCGCAGGAACAGCCGTCGAGCACGTAATCCACCGGCCGCACGGCGTTGGGGCCGAAGGTGTTTGCCCGGGTGGGGTTGTGGTAGACGAGCAACGTGTTTCCGAGCAGGGCGCAGGCGAAGGCGTTTACTGGGATTTCCACCTTCTCACCCTGCCACGAAATCGTCTCTGGTTGCGTGGTGAACCACTCGCCAGGAAGAACGGGCTCGAGCTGAAAGTGGAGCGTGTCGTTTTCAATGTGGAAGGGCCGCTGGCCGACTGTCATTAGCAACCACATGTGAATGAACTCGGCGGTCGAACCGCTGAGTCTGGCGATGAAGCCGCGCCCGTGCGTGTGGGGGTCGGGATTCGCCGACGAGCCGATGAACGACGAGTTCTCGAGCGTGCTGCGCCCATACGTCTCCGGGTTCATGAATGGTACGAACATCGTGCGGATGTCTTCAAAGAACTCAGCGTGCAGGCCGGCTCGCAGCAACTCGAGCAGGAACTTATAGCTCATGTGCAGCCAGATTGACTCATTCTCGAACCAGCCGCGCGTAAACGTCCGTGCCCGGCCGATCTCGGGAGGTTGGCCATCGAGACACTCATTGAGCTTGTACATCCGCAGGGCCTGGTCAAAGAGCGGGCTGTTGCGGACGGCCTGGTAGATCGCGCGCGCGTCGTCCGCGCTGCGCTGGATGCGCAGCCAATGCACCTGCCCCTCGAGATAGAGCGGCAACGGCTCGGACGCGAATCCGCCGATGGTCTCGTCGGGGTGGCTTTGCGGATTGCCGACATAGTAGGTGTGGATCAGCCCCCGCGCGCTATCGATCGAGTTCTTGGTCGCCCGGCGTCCGCGGCTTTCAGCGCCGGCCAGTAAATCGGTGAGCAGCGTGCCGCTGACCACGCGCGTCTCGCCGCCGCCGGCCCCGTACAGCCGCGCGCGACATCGCTCGCGCAATCCCGCGGCCCGATCCCAGTCATAGGTTGGCGCCTTGAGGTCTGCCACAACGTCGACGATCAGGTCGGCGATTTCGACCGGTAACTCCGTATTCGGCGCGCTCGGCAGCGCCGCCCGCAGCCAGGCCGCGAGGCGTGTCAGTTCGGCGGCCTCACAAGTGGAGGACCCGAACAGGCCTGGCAGGCCGTTCAGCGAGTCGTTCCATCCGGGGCGACCGGCTTCCATCTCGATGCCGCGACCGGCGTAGTCAAAGCTGATAGCCTTGATCGCGACCAGCGCGCAGAGCTTGCCGAGGATTGTCGTGGGCGGCAACGCAGCGGTGGCCTGGCGGCCGGTTTGAACGGCATTGAGCTGAAGCGGCTGATCACCCCGGCGAACGTACTTCTCGTGCCGGGATGCCACGCTCGCGCCCTCGTCGAACCAGCCAACGTCCGCCGCGCCCGTGAGCATTTGTTCGACCCGGTCGGGATATACGGCCGCAAAGGCTTCGAGCAGGTCGATGATGTATGTCCAATGGTCGATCCAGTAGCCGCCGGCGTGACCGTTGGCCACCAGGCTGCGCTCGCAGTCGCCGAGCACGCGTTCGAGCCAGGCCCGCGGCTGGTCGAGCGGCACTGCGTAACGCTGCGCCCAATGAAGCAGTTCGCCGGGCACAAACGTGTCGTCGAGCAGCGTGCGGAATGCGTCGCGCGCGGCGGTGTCGGTCGCCGGGCAGTGCCGCAGCGGATCGACGTCGCGCCCGAGGCGCCAGCGATAGCCTTCGACCGACAGCGGGTTATAGCCATCAGGCTGGAGCAATTCGACGAACATGCGAATGCAGGTGGCGTCGGGGTCCGGATAGAACCAGACGTCGCTACGTCGATTCTGGCAGACATCGCGATAGTTTCCGGCGCCGCTCGAGAGGGGCGTCGGCGGGAGCACGAAGTAGTTGTAATCACGCTCGAGGTCACCGTGCCGCCGGGCATAGAGATACAGCGGCGTCGGCCCGGAGCGCGACGGCAGCATCTCGGGGCGCCCGCCGCGCAGTACATTGTCGAGGTAATTCTGCCGCGCATAGGCATCGAACGTCGGATACCGCGAGACCGTGAATGCGGGAGTGACAAGGCTCTCAAACAGTCGCCGGCTCTCTTCTCGCGCGGCGTCCAAGTCTTCGATCCGCTGATAGCGTGGGAGGAAAGCCTCCAGGCGCTTCTCGCTGGGGGCGGTGCCGACCAGGGCAACCAGCTCGATCGAGGCGCCGGGTTCAAGTGTGGCGCTTATCGGCGCCAGGGCACACGGAAGTCGGTTCTCCCAGATCTGCTGCTCGCGCGACAGTGCATCCTCGGCAATGAAACGCCGTGGTGAGATCAGGTCATGCCCACCGCCGAAGATCACGTGCGGGTCGACGTACGGCTCAACCGGTACCAGGCCGCCATCGCGGACAGTCCACGCGGCGTAGAAGTTGCCGTGCCGCACCTCGGTCACCTCGGCTTCATCGTGGGCGTGGACCTTCGAGGCGAAGAACGGGACGTGACCGCAAGTGAGTCGCACGGCGGCATATGCCTCGTGGATGTGCCGCATCGTCTTGATGCCATGGTCGGTGAATCCCGCCGGCAAGATCAGCGGCAGGCCATCGAGCGCCTCCACCGATTTGGCTTCGTCGCCGGTGTTCGTGATGGTCAATCGTCGACAAAGCGTGCCCAATGGCTGGTTCACGGGGGCGAAGTAGCGCACGGTGAACGACAGGCCGTGCGGTGCGGCTGTTTCGCGCAGCGTCAGATGATCGGGCTCAATGTGCATCGCGCGCGCTGCGCCCGATCGTCCATCGGCCGGCGCGCGGAATGGCTCATAGTAGTTGCCGTCAATCTTGCAGAAGGTGCGAAAGCCCTGAATGCCGACAAGCTGATAGGCCCAGGTTGCCGGCAGGTACTCGCAGATGGCGTTGTCCTTGTTGTGTACGCCGAAAGACACAATCGCCTGGGCGCGGTTGACGTACATGCACCACAGGGGGACGCCGGCCGGCCCACCAATCCCGGGCAAGAAGCTGCAAAACGCCGCGGCTGAGTCATACTGGTTGATGCGGTAGCTGCCGTCCTGCTCGAGTTGATAATCGGGCATGCTCAGATCGCCGCTCGCGCGTTGTATCAAGTCGAAAGTTGTGGACACCAAATAATCCCTTTCATCATTGTAGCTGCGTCGTGGTCGCGCCGGGCAGTGCTCGGCGCGGCTCAATTCCGGGCCGAGTCACTCCTTCGTGCCCGTGGTGGCGATACCCTCGATGAACGTCCGCTGAGTCATGACAAACAGCATCAGCAGTGGGGCGGTGACGAGGGTGCAGGCGGCCATGAGCAGATTCCACGGTGTGCCGCCATGTTGGGACTCGTAGAACTGCAAGCCCAGTGCCAGTGTAAACAGGTCCTGATGGTTGAGGTAGATCAGCGGACCGATGAAGTCGTTCCAGACGTATATCGAGTGGAACAGTGCCACAACCGCCAGGGCCGGACGTGAGAGCGGGATGACGATGCGCCAGAAAATGCCCCAGTGTCCCAGCCCGTCAAGGCGGGCGGCTTCGGACAGCTCGTTGGGGATCTGCATGAAGAACTGGCGCAACAGGAACACATTGAACGCGCCGCCGAAGCACGCGGGCAGCCACAGCGGCGCGAGCGTGCCAATCAGCCCCAGGCTCTTGAAGATGAAGTACGTGGGGATCATGACCGCCGGGAACGGGATCATCATCGTCGCGAGCATGATCGCGAAGGCGACGTTTCGGCCGCGCCACTGAACTTTCGCGAACCCGTAGGCACAGATGGCGCTCGAAAGCACCATGCCGCCGACGCTGAGCAGCGCGACGATCAACGTGTTGCGGGCGTACAGCAGGAAGTGGACGTTTTCACTGGTGAGCACGCCCTCGTAACCGACGCGCTCGACACCGTCCTTGTCGATGGCTTTGGGGCGGCCGGCATAATAGTTCTCGTATGCGTAGCGTGGCAGCTTGGACGGCTCGTCGGGCAACAGCGAGAGCCCCGCCGTGCTGATCTCCTCTTGTGGCTTGAGACTGGTGGCGATCATCCACACCAACGGAGTGACGAACGCCACGGCAACGATCGCAACGAGACCCGTGGCGACGATGTGCTTGATTGTTGCGGCCGTCATCGCGCTGCCCCCCGATAGTGAACCAGGTTCTTGCTGAGCCGAAACGCCAGCGCCGTGAGGCCCAGGATGATCAGCAGTTGCACCCAACTCAGCAGGCAGGCGTAACCAAAACGCAAATCGCGAAACGCCACGTCATAGAGGTACATGGTGTAGAAATAAGCATTCCGGCCGGGACCGCCACCTTCGAGCATGATCTGTGGTATGGCGAACACCTGCCAGACATAGATGATGCCCATCACCACGTTGAAAAAGATGGTCGGCGAGATCATCGGCAGGGTGACGTGCCAGAGACGTTGACCCGGGCCTGCACCGTCCACGTGAGCCGCTTCATAGAGACTCCGCGGAACGTCCTGCAAACCGGCCAGGTAGATCACCACCGGATGGCCGATCGCCCAGAAGCTCAGCAGGATCATCGACGGCATCGTCCAGTACTGGCTGGTCAACCAGCTTGGTCCATCGACGCCGGAGACAAACGGTAGATAGTTGAGCAGGCGAAACAGGGCGTTGATCAGGCCGTGGCTGGCATTGAACATCCACATCCAGATCATGGCGGAGGCCACCAGTGGGACGAGCGTCGGCACAAAGATCATCGCGCGCCACAGGGCGCGGCCCGGGACGCGCTGGTTGAGCAGAATGGCGATGGTGATCGCCAGCACCGTTCCGACCGGCAGGGAGACGGCGGCGTAAATCGCCGTGTTCTTCAGGACTTTCCAGAAGCGCGGATCAGCGATCAGCGTGGAGAGGTTTTCGAGACCGGTGAAGATCGGCCGGCGTACGCCGTCAAACGTGCAGAAGCTCAGATACGCCGACATGATCACGGGCAGCAGAATGAAGACCGAGAAGCCGATGATCCAGGGGCTGATCCACAGCACACCCGTGAGCGTGTCACGCCGATTGGTTGCAGTGGCACCGCGCGGATCACTCATGGGTATTGCTCCCCGAGGCGCGCCTGTTGTCGGCGGGCGAGCTCGATGAGGGTGTCAATGCGTTGCTGACAGCTTTCCAGCCGCGGCCGCACCGGCGCTCCGGTTGCCCAGATGTCGGCGTACGTCTGGATCAGCTCCGAACTGAGCTGTATCCAGTTGGGTAGCCCCGGCTCGGTTTGCGCACCGGGCAGGCGCGCCAAGCGCTCGTGGATCGCCAGCGCCGGACTGGGGTGTGTCTCGATGAACTCGGGCGACGGGTTCACCAGGGGGCTGTTTTTGTAGTGAATCCAGCAAATCCACTCGATCGGCCGCAGCGGCGGCATCGGGCGGCGCTCGATGCCGTCGGGCGTTCTTGCCTCGTAATACTCGTAGCCCCGCTGTGGCGTGGCCTGGCCCGATGGGACGTTGACGGGCGGGCCGGTCAACAGCCATTCGATGAACGCCCAGGCCTCGTCGGGGTGGTGTGCCCCATCGGGGATGACGAGCACGTCCTGGCCACAGAAGCTGATCTCGCTCCCGTCGTGCGTGGGGAACGGCGCCGCCGCCCAGTTCAGATTGGGTGCATACTGGCGGATCATGTTCGCAAACCACGGTCCTTGGCGCATCATTGCCAGCCGCCCGCTCATGAACGGATTGTCCGGCGAATTGAAGTTCGAGAGGCCCGATTCGAATTTCTGTACGTCGGCCACACCAAACTGCTGCTCGAAATCACGTACCCACTCGTGCGCGCGGATGGAGATATCGCTTGCGACCGGCACTGTCTGCGCATCGGCGTCATAGAACGACCCGCCGAACCAGATCGGCCAGGTGTGGCAGTACCAGGCGATGGATGGGGCCGGGGCGCCGGGCAGATAACCCATCAGCGTGATGTCGCCGTTTTTGTCGCGGCGGTGGATCACGCGCGAATAGCCGGCGAGCTCATCCAGCGTACGCGGCGGGCGATTGGGGTCATAGCCGGCGGCACGCAACTGCTCGCCGAATTCGGCGAAGAGGTCTTTGTTGTAGTAAAGGGCGATCGACCACGGCGTGAGCGGCAGGCCGTACAAGCGGCCGTGATAGTGGCAGGGCTCGAAGTAGATCGGGATGAGCATGTCCGCCGTGATGCCCGCGGCGGCGGCGCGCTCGTCGAGTGCCAGCAACCCGCCTCTGGACGCAAAGCTGGTGACGTTGTGTTGCCAGAGACCCACCAGGTCAGGCGGATCACCGCCGGATACGGCAACCAGCGCTTTCAAATCAATCTGCGTCGTGGTCTGGTAGTCAACGAAGATGCCGCGCTCGCGCCCGACCGTATCATTAAATACGCCGACCAGCCGGCGCATCGCCTCGCCTTCAAAGTCGGTCCACTTCTCCCAGTAGCGGACGACCGTACGGCCGCCGGCGTCGGGGCGCGTCGAGCGCGGCCCGAATGCGACGAGCCCCAATGCGGCCAGCAACATGGCGCTGCCGATGGCGGTTTGCAGGGCTTTCTTGAACTGCCGCATCAGAGCTTACTCAAAGCGGATGTCATCCAGGTAAATGCAGCAACCGTCGGGGTTCAAATCCCAATTCGTGCTCCATCCGAAGCCGGCGATAATGTGGCTTAGATCGCCGGCTTTCAAGTCGATTTCAAACTGACGCCACGTTGTTTCGAGCTCGGCAACCAGGGCGTGCGGGTATGCGAGCGAGTCGCCGTATGGCGTATCGAGACCACCGACCATGAATTGTGCCCGTGTCGGCTTGTCGGCGCGGGCCCAGAATGTCAGTCGATGATAACCGCGCAGATCGAATCCGGCGCCGGCGTGCTCTTCCTTGTCGCCCCAGTTCTTCGCCGGGTGTAGCCAGCGAATCCCCGCCCACCGACAGGGCGGGTCGTACGCGCACTTGTGCGGCCCGGTGCCCTTGGCCGTATAGACGAGCTTCAAACAGGTTGTTCCGGAGTGAGGCCGGTCGCTGACATGGGCATCTATCATCACGTCGCCGGTGTCACCGTCGAGGCCGCTCGGCTCGAAGTGGTTCTCGGGAGACTCCGCGTCGCGATAGACCCAGAACGGGGTCGCGCGGCGTGGCGTGTCGGTTTCGGTGGCCGCCGCCGACCGGGACTGCACGTGAACGCCGCGCTCGGGAAAGCCTGACTTGATCAACTGCCTGGCCAGGAGCTTGGGCTCCCGCTCGGCGGTAAAGAGCCCCCACTGGGTTTCAAATGGCCGCCAGTCCTTCCAGGGCTGATCGAACGCCTCGAAATACGCGAAGATGACCGGGGTCTTGGCCAGAGCCGTGTAGTACTTGACCTGCGCGGCGGGGGACAGGATGCCGTTCTCGTCGCCGCCGGTCGGCAACCCCACTTCCTTGAACCAGACCCAGTTCTTGCACAGGCGCACCTGTTCATCATACGCGCCGACCGTCCAATCCGCCGCGCGATCGGGATCAACACGGCCGTGGAAAACCGGATGCGCGTTGGGAAACACCCAGTCACCAACCGCGCGCAACGCGGGGTCGGCGTAGTCGTCGATTTCCTCCGTTGTGGTAACGGGTTTGCCGGTAGCGCGCTTCAGCTCGGCGATCGCGTTGCGCAGCGCATCCATCTTGTACCGGCCGCGCAGCCCCTCGTTTCCGACGCAATAGCCGTATACCTCGTCAAGCTGCGCCGCGTTCCGGGCGGCGGCAAGCTCTTCGGCGCTTGTCGGGTCCCACACGCCCATGATCAGGCCACTGAAGCCGGCATCCACCGCCAGCTTGGGCAGGTCGCGCCCGCGGACCCCGTCTGAGCCATACGTGATCAAGCCGCTGAATCCGGCGGTCCGCAACGCCGCGAGGTCAGCGCGGATCGACTCGATCGTCGGCATTTGACCCGCATCCGGGTCGGCGTTGGTAGGGGAGTAACAGATCCAATCCAGCGCTCGCACGCGGCGCGCCCAGACGGCCATCGGCTGCATGGCGGCCTTGGGTGAGCGGTCCGAGTTGAACACACCCCAGTGCTTCTCCACCTCATTGGGGTGCGGGCCACCCTTCCAATTCTCGTCAAAAGCCTCAAACCAGAAGTGCGCTACGCGCTTACGCCGCGCCCAAGTCAGAAACGCATCATAGAACGCCGTCTGCTCTGCCATGCCCGCGCGACCTTTGATGTACTTGGCCTGGTCGCCGGCGCTGTGCATCTGTGTCGCCCAGCCGAGCTCACCGATGATGATCGGGTGTTTGGGATAATGCGTCGTCAGGGCGGCGTACTGCATCTGTGTGAACGGGAGCGCTTCGTCCAGGGTCTTGCCGCGCCACATGGCGTAAATGTGCGCGTGAATGAAGTCGACTTCGCGTGCCAATTGCGCCGCCCGCGGTTCGAGCCAGAAAGTGTAGTCGTCGGCGACGGTGATCGGCACGCTTGTCGTCGCCCGGACTTGGCGAACGTAGGCGACCAGTACTTCCGGGCGGACACGATGGGATGACCAGGAGACCTGTGTTTCATTCCCCACGCTGATGCCGAGCACGACTTCGGGATAGCGGTTTGCGAGCTGCCCGGCCAGTTCGAGCTGTCGGCGATTACGGGCCTGCGTTTGCGCATCGGGATGTTCGCTGTCGCCGGGCTGTTCAGGATCGATCCAGGCGCCGAGCAAGACCTTCATGCCGAGGTGCTCGTCGCGGATTGTGCGCAGGACTGTCTCAGTCTCATCGCCGACGGCGTAGAGCCGAAAGATACGCCAATGCGGCCGCATGATGCGCAGGTCTTCGCGTAGCTGTTCCGATGACGGTCCAGGGCCACCGGGCCGCTGACCATCGCGGTGGGGGCCATAACAGATGCCGTCGCCACGCCACGCGCCGTCCATCACAAACGACAACGCTCGCTGGTCGTCGGGCGGAGACACAGCCGCACCCGCAGTCGCAGCCAACAGCCCGAGCGTAAGCAGATGCAGTGCAGCACTTCCCATCGTCACGGTCAAAGCTCGGCGGTGCGACACTGACGCGATGCGTTTGGTGGCGGTCAGCTCGGCCGATGCGCTATCTCCGGGATTGCGAGGCGGGTGTGCGTGCCGATCGCGTGGCAACGGCGTCAGGGCTTTCACACATCTCTTTTTCCTACACGAGGTTATGGTCGAAACCGGTTGTTCGTCATCCTGTGCGTCAAGGGCGAAAAAACACTTGACCTGCCGCGATCGACATCGTACACTAAACCCTGCAACTGTTTCAAGAACTGTTTCCAAGAACGTTGTCGAACCAACAGTGGCGAGCGTGCCGTGGCATCCGTTCGGAAAATCGCCGAAGAAGCCGGTGTCTCCATCAGCACCGTATCCAGGGCGCTGAACAATGACTCCGCGGTCAATCCGGATACGCGCGCGCGGGTCCTGGCAATCGCCAACCGCTTCGGCTATGTCCCGACCATCGGCCGGCGCGTCACCACCAACATCGCCTTCGCCTATACCGCCGAATCCACCCTCGCCGATGCGTTCGATGCGGCGGTTCTGCACGGCGTCGTGCGCGGCCTCGACGAGTGCCGCTTTGACGTGGTAATCCTCAATCTTCAGCGTGACAAAGAGCAGGACGAGACCTACACGCAGTTCTTCATGCGCAAGGGGGTGCGCGGTGTTGTCCTGCGCACGACGGCGAAGACGCGCGATGTGTGCGGCGCGATTGCGCGCGAGGGATTCCCGCACGTCGTGATCAGCGAGCGCTTTGACTCGCCCGACACGAACTACATCGACTACGACTCCATGGCCGACAGTACCCGCGCCATCGAGTATCTGATCGCGCTCGGCCACCAGCGCATCGCGTTCGCCACGCACACCGTCACCGACCGTGACCACATTGACCGCATGGCCGGATACAAGTCAGCGTTGGATAACCACAATCTGCCGTTCGACGAGCGTCTTGTCTTCCGGCAGAAAATCTCGCTGGCGGGCGGGGCGACGGTTATGAAGCTGGCGCAGAGCATGATCGACCCGCCCACGGCGATCTACTTCGCTGACCCGCTGCTGGCGGTCGGGGCCGTGAACAAGGCGCAGCAACTCGGCGTTCGTGTGCCGGACGACATGTCGATCATCGGGTTCGACGACAGCAACATGCGCCACAGCGTTTACCCGACGCTGACCGCCGTCTGTCAGGATGCGGGTGCGCTCGGCTACGAAGCGGGACGCTGGCTGTCTCGGACCGTCAAAGGACAGGACACGGGCGGTCTTCAGAAGACGACGCGCACGTTCCTCGAGATCAACCAGTCCACGGCCCCGCCGGCGGGGTCGCGCCGGGTTGCGGCGTCTTCGCCGGTCGATGCTGATGCGCCGACGGCGGCGGCGCTGGACAGTTAGGAGACCAGGAGGCGCCACCACTGGGGTGGCGAGCGAGTTCGCACGTGTCACTTGCGTCGTAGCACTGTGCGATTGTTTAGGGTTCCGTGTGAGGAGAGTCGGGACGTCCGGCAATTCCGCCAGCGATATATCCCGGCCCGTCTCTCAGGAAAGGAGAAGTGGATGGCATAGGGACCTGAACTTCCCAGATGGAGTGTTTGCGACATCACGATTTGTGCGTGTCTTCCGTGTGATTTTGGGGCTCCGGATGTCTTGAGAGGAGCACCCGACGCACGAGAGGCGAGAATCAGACGTTTTGTGGACGACGAAGGTGGAGCGCTATCTTGCGGTTTGTGTAAGGTCGAATACGGCCGGCCGGTGTGCCTGACCTCTTGATCGCGGTTCCACATCTAACCTGACTGGCAAAGTAGGAGGAGGATTGCTCAATGTTGCAACGTATTCTGATTGGCGGGATAGCCACGACGCTTCTGCTGTGCACAAGCGGCGTTGCCCTGGCGGACCTGCCGGCATACTCGCAGGATTTCGAGGGTCTGGTCCAGGCGGACCCGGACGCGCTGGCAAACGACGGCTGGCTGGTATACGGTAACGTCTTCGACCCGGCGTGGAACTACCTGTACGGTTATGGTTCCTTCCCGGCTCCCAACGGCGGCGCAGCTTTTTGTTCCATCGCCGCCGGCGAGGGTGGTCTGGACCAGGGCGCCCAGCAGTTGGTGGTCTACAGTGACTACAACAACGGCGACCATGCCAACGGCAATCTGATCGAAGCCAACGTGTACCAGGAGTTCACCGTTGGTACGGCTGACGTGGGCTCGATTTGGACGTTCAGCTTCGATGTCAAGCACGGCGATCTGGTGCCCCCCACGACCGCGCTGGCGTTCATTAAGACGCTGGATCCAGCCAACGGTTGGGCGATGACGAACTTCCTGACTGTCGATACGCACGAGCTGCCAACCACCTGGGGCTCGGACTCAATCTCGATCCCGATCGACGCCGCGCTGGATGGCCAGATTCTGCAAATCGGCTTCTCGAGCGTAGCAACCAACTACGATCAGAGCGGCATGATCTACGACAACATCAACTTCGTGCCGGAGCCGGCGAGCATTGCTCTGTTCGGCATCGGGCTGTTGCTGTTGCGCCGTCGCTAAGGCTGAACGAGTACAGTGCATCGGCGCGAGGCACACCGTCAGGTGTGCCTCGCCCCGTTTTGCGGCAGGTCAGCCTCAATGGTAGCGTGTCCGCACATGCACACTGACACGCCGTAAACGGAAGCGGCGGTGGATGATGGGTTACCCGCGCGTTGTCATGCTTGTGGCCCTGGCGTTGAGCGGGCTCTTCACGCCGCTTGCCGCGGCCGACTGCGCCGTGCGCTACGACGGACTGGAGACCAGCGCCGGCGTTGAGGCCAATGGTGGTTTCATCAGCGGGACGTTGCAGTTCACGCCCGCCGTTAATGGGAACGGCGCCTCGTTCTCCGGCAGTCAGTACATCATCTACGCTGACAGCGCCTTTGTGGCCGAGGCCGGCACGCTGACCTTCTGGTTTCGCAAGAACTCCGCCGACACGGACGGCGGTATTGTGCAGCTCGGCACGATCGGTCAGCCGCGTAGCCTCGGGCTGTTTTACGTCGCCGACGACTATCTCGTATTCGAGATGCGCGACGACGACGGCAATCTACTGCAAGCGGCCGTGCCGGACCTGCTGTCCGAGAGCGAGTGGACTCATGTGGCCGCCGCTTGGGAGTGTACGCCCGGCCGTTGCGTGCTCTGGATTTTCGTGAACGGCCGCATCGCGCAGTGGGCCTCATTGGACGGCACGCGCACGCCGGTCGCCGGCTTACTGCAAGTCGGTTACACGGGCTATCACGGATATGGCGAGGGTGTGGTCGACGAACTGCGGTTCTTCGATTGGCAGTTCTCTGACTCCGAAGCGTACGCCGAGTATGTCTGGTCGGCGGAGCGGTTTCAAAAAGCCCCCAGCGCGAAGCCGCCGAGCACGGGGCCGGTGCAAGTCGTGGGACGCCGCCTTTTTGTCAACGGCGCGCCGTTCACCGTCAAGAGCGTCGGCTATGCTCCGACACCGATCGGGTACTGGCCAAGCGAATACTCCGTATTTACAGACCCGGCGATCATCGCGCGCGATCTGGCCTGTTTTGAGACTCTGAACCTGAATACGATCCGCACGTGGTCGCCCCCGCCGGACACAACCCTGCTCGACGCCCTGTACTATGACGCCGCCGAGCCGATCTACGCCATCATCGGCTTCTGGATTCCACAGAACGGACTTGATGACTACAGCGATCCAGGCACGATCGCGTATTATGAGAGCCACTTCCGCGCGTTTGTCCGGCAATTCAAGGATCATCCGGCTGTGCTGGGCTGGGGGATCGGCAACGAAGTCAATTTCAATGTCTCGACCGAGATGCTGCCGCATTGGTTTGCGCTGGCCAACCGCCTGGCTGAGATTGCCTGGGAGGAGGAAGGGGCGTTATACCATCCGACGATCGTGACGAACGCGGGCCTGTGGGATGTCGGCGACACGGCTCTCGGTTCGGATGACGTGTCGCTCGACTACGTCGATATGTGGGGGCACAACACCTACTTCGGCGCTGACGCCCACTGCTACTTCGACTACTACGAGCGTCTGACCGACAAACCGCTGATCTTCACCGAGTATGGAATTGACGCCCTCGATAACCGCACACAAACCGAGTATCAGGACGTACACGCCGAATACATCCGCCGCCAATGGCGGCAAATCAAGGCCAACTGCGCCGGCGGCTCACTGATGGCCTACAGTGATGAATGGTGGAAAGCCGACTCGCCCACCACGCACGATGCCGGCGGATATGGCACGCGGTTTCACCCGGACGGCTACTCCAACGAAGAGTGGTGGGGGCTCTTCGCCGTGGAAGACAACGGTGCCGCCCCCGACATCCTGCACCCGCGGCTGGCCGTCAGTGTGTTGGCACAGGAGCTGGCCTACGACGCCGCTGATTTCGACGGTGACGGCGACGTGGATGTGCTCGATGTCGCCGAATTCCAGGTCTGCCTAGGCGCGGACGCCGCCGGCGTCTGTGGAAGTGTGTTTGAGTTCGTTGTGGACGACACGCTCAATGGCGCCGATCTGAGTGGCGTCCTCGATTGCCTGCGTGGACCGGACAACGCCCCCGGCTGCCTCGAATAGAGCGGGCTCGCGGCGCCGGTAGCGTCGGGATTGTCGCGGGCCCCGGCACAACACGGCTCACAGAGCCGTGGCACACGACAATTTCGTCGGGACGGGCTGTCAACTTCCCAGTAGATACTGGAACTCGGCGGCATCGAGCACATCCACGTCGCCATCGCCATCGAAGTCGCTGTTGGCAAACTCCGTGGGCGTCACACCGGCCGGTGGAGTCGTGTCATCCGGTCCACTGAGGCTGGCTGTGGACAGACCCAGGTCGAGCACGTCCACGGCGAAATCGCGATTGATGTCGGCAAACGCGTAAAAGGCCAGCCAGTTGATGTTGTACTCTTCGGATGTCCCCCCGTTTGCAAACCTCAGCACGTGCTCACCGGCGCTGAGGATTACTTCGCGCGAGATCGTCGTCCAGGTTTGCCAACCACCGGTCACGGGCACGTTAAAGGGTGAACTGATCGGCGTTTCGTCAAGTTCCAGCGAGAAGGGCCCGCCGGTGGATTGCGAGGCGACACGCGCTTCGGCGATGTAGGGTCCGGGGATTGCGATATCGACCGTGTACTCGAGCCACTCGGTCTCGCAGAGCCAGCCCACGTTGTAGCCGCCTTCGCCGCACTCCTCGATATCAACGCCGCTCGATGGCCGGTACTGGCCACCGTTGTTGGCGGCGTCGCAATCATGATACGCGACGCCGTCCGCCCCGATGTCGAAGTCTTCAAGTTCGATCCGGCCGGGAATGGCGAGCGGTGTGCCGTGATATGGCTGCTGCTCGGGCGGTGGGGCCTCGTCCTGATAGATACGCACCCAGTCGATGACCAGTTCCTGCGGGAACACGCTCGACCCGTCGGGATAGCCCGGCCAGTTGCCGCCGACCGCGACATTCAGCAGCATGTGGAACGCATTGTCGAACGGCGCCCGCGTGTTGCCCGGGTCGGCGTCGCTGTACCAGCCGCTGCTGGTGACGGCGTAGTAAAGCTGCCCGTCAACGTACCAGAGCATTGCGTCGGGCTCCCATTGGAGCGTGTATGTGTGGAAGTCCGCGGAGTAGTCCGTACCGTCGGCGTAGTCGCCGCCGGAGTGCACATTTTCCGGCCAGGTTCCGCCGTAGTGGATCGTTCCGTAAACACGGTCCGCGGTATTGATCGACTCCATGATGTCGATTTCACCGCTGGCGGCCCAGCCGCCGTAGGGCGAGTCGGTCGGCAGCATCCAGAAGGCCGGCCAGATGCCCTGCGTCGATGGCAGCTTGATACTCGCTTCGATACGACCGTAGAGGAAGTCGGCGCGATATAGCGTGCGCAGCCGGGCGGAGGTGTACTCATGCCCCTGCCAGTAGTCACGCCGGGCGGCGATGTGCATCTGCCCACCGGAGATATAGCAGTTTTCCGAACGGTCCGTGTACCACTGCCACTCATTGTTGCCCCACCCCGGATTGCCGTAGTCGCTCCCGTCGCCGTACATGAACTCCCAGTTGGCCGGATCGATGTCCGGGCCGTCGAACTCGTCCGACCAGACGAGCGTGTACTCCGCCAGAGATGTCGCGATCGGTAATAGCGCCGCGGTTAGCAGGATGAACGCGGTTATTCGAGTGATATGCACGTCGGACTCCATCGAGTGTCGCGTGGCCCGCCGCACGGCGCGGCAATGCGAGTGTGTTCACCAGCACGTTATGGCGGTGCTGCGTCTTCCCGCCGGCGACGACTTCTGACTGCCCGTTGCCACCGCCACAAGAGATTACCTCCAGTTTAACACCCGGCGGCGGCCCTTCAAAACAGTTCAGCGGTTCCGTGCATCGGAGACACAGACGACCGCGCCGGGCGCTGCCCCGGGCGCGGTCGTCAGAATCCGCTCATTCAGGCTGAGCGTGTTCAACCACTGAGCAATGCGACAAACGGGTCGATGTCACCGTTGTTGACGAACCCGTCGTCGTTGATGTCCGCCAGATTGATATCGCAATCCGGATATGCGCTGGCATACACACCGGGGTCGTTGAGCGCCAAAACGAACGCGTCAATATCGCCGTTGTTGACGAAACCGTCGCAGTTCAGATCACCCAACTCGTACTGAGGCAGGCCACCGAGCGACAGATTGTCGATCAGCAGCGAACCACCAGCCGGCCACGTCGTCAGGCCATTCTCCATGGTGGCCACCAGCGTGTACGTGTCGAACGATCCCGCGTCGTCGAGATAGCCCGGCGTCGGGCCGACGGCTGTATCGAAGTTCTCGTAGAGCACATCGGTCCAACCGTTGACCGGGTCGTTGTATTCAAGGCGCAGGTTGTCGAGCGAGATAGTGGCGTTCGGCCCCTCGTCTGAATCGTGCGTGTAGATAATCAGCACGACTGAGACTTGCGTGGTGGCCTTGTTAAAGCCGTTGTAGTCAATGGCGGTGTTCATAGTGCCGCCAATGGCGTGCCACGCACCGTCAGCTTGCAACTCGAAGCCGAAGTTACCGCCGTTGCCATCCTCGAGGCGGATGACCGTGTAACCGGCGAGCGTGCCGCCCGAAGTGTCCCACTCGCCCTTCACATCCGCGGTGAAGCGGACCAGGTTCGGGTCACTGATATCGATCGGGATGTTGTGCCAGGCCAGACCGGCCCAGTAGGTGCCGTTCGGATCGTCGTGCGTTATTCCGGTGGCGATCAGTTGTGCGCCGCCAGTGCCGGACATGCCGCAATCCGTGCAGCCCTGTGCCTCAACCTGAGCGATCGATGCCAGCCAGCCGCCGAAGAACGCCGCCTCACCCTCGATGCCGCGCTCCCAGTTGGCGTTGCCATCCTGGATCACGCCGCCGACCGGGGGGAAGCTCGAATCGCCGTCGATCAGCAATCCGCCGACGCTATCGTATGTAGAACCGTTGGCCGACCCGCTGAAGCTGATCTGGCCGCGCTGCGTGCGGACCGGATTGGCGGGTTCGGTGATCTGCACGTTGTCGACCCAGACCGTGCCTCCCCAGTTCCAGTTGGAGTCGGTGCCCTCGAATACGACGGCAACGGTGTAGGATTCGGCGTTCCAGTCGAACACACCGTCGCCACTGCCGAGTGCGCCGGAAGCGTTGGTCGTCGAGAGCGCGCCACCGATGGGCTGCCAACCAGTTGTCGCCATCTGTTCAAATCCGATGTAGTCGAGATCGGGGTCTTCGATGCGAAGCTGGACTGTGCCTAGCGACTCCAGAGCGCCGCTGGCATCACCCTTGATACTGGCGGTCAACGTGACGAGATTCGGATCGGTCGAGGCCAGCGCCTGATCGCGCCACCCCGCGCCGACATACCAGCCCGCGAGGCCGCCGACGGCGATCTCGTGTGCTTCGAGCTTCGCCGCCCCTTCGGCCAAGTCGCCTTCAATCCAGATGCCGCCGGCGGGTGTCGTCACGACGGCCCCTTCGAACGTACCGGCAAAGCCGAACTCGAAGTCGATGCCCGTATCCCAGTCGCCCGTCTCGACATAGCCGTTCTCGTCGTTCGGGGCCTTGAGCTGGTCGCCACCCTCGCCGGTCAGGGTGCTGAAGTTCTCGTTGACGTATGGGATGTCGCCGAAGACCTCCATGCGGAGCTGGTAGTCACCGCCGGCGACGTCGCCGAGCAGATCGGCTGTGAGCTGCAGGTTGCGCGGATCGACCTCGGCCTCGGCCGGGATGCCATCCCAGTACAGGCCTGCGACGTAGCCGCTGCCGGTCTGAACCGTGTTCGGCATCAGAATGTTGTCGACCTCAAGCGTGCCGCCTGTGCCCCAGGTCGTCGCGCGGTTGTTGTCAAACGCCACCACGACCGTGAAGTTGCTGGACGACGGGTCGAACGCGCCGGGCGTCGGCACGTCGTTGGCATCACGCTCATCGGCCAGATCAAGCGTGCCGCCGATCGGCGTCCAGGCGTTCGGATCGGCGACCGCAGTGGACGTGAAGACCAGGCGCCCACCGGACGAGTCTTCCAGACGCAACTGGTAGTGGCCGAGCTGCTCGCCGGCGCCGAGCGCCTCGCCGCGCACATCGGCCGTCAGGCTGAAGTCACCCAAATTGAACGACGGCGGCCCATCCGTGACCTCGAATGTCACATCTTCGATGAACGCCGCACCACAATTGCCGGCCGGTGCGACCGGCGCGACGTAAGCGAGCACGGCGCGCGCGTAGGCTGTGCCGGCCGGAGCCACCGCACTCAGCGGCGTCACGTCGATCCAGGTGTCGATCGGGTCAGAGACAGTGAGGATTGTCGCCACGGCGGGCGTGCCCAGCAGGTTGTCATTGGGGTCGTAGAATTCGATCCGCATCTCGGCCGTGTTATTGGTCGCCAACGGGTCGCCGCTGTAGTTCGCCACGAAGCAATCCAGTTCCCAGGTCTGTCCTTCCGTGGCGGCCAGGTCCTGGTACACCGTCGACTCATTTGGATAGCCAACCTGCCACGCGCACCAGATCTTCAGCGCGTGCGCCGGGCTGATTGGCGGCATCTGGCTGGGTTCAAGGTACACGCTGCCTTCCCAGCTCGGCCCACCTTGGAACCACATCGCGTCGCCGCCCAGCGTCCAGCCCGTGATGGTGGGGTCGCCACCCGGAGGGATGGTCCCGTCAACATCGAATCCGCCGTTGACGAGCACGGGAGCGGCACCGGCGGGGAATCCGGGCACCGTCCAGGCCAGGCCGCCATACCACTCACCGGCGGTGACATTGACGTTGTTGACGATCATCTGTCCGCCGCCGTCTGTCGCGCCGCCACCGGGAATGCCCTGGGCCGACACATCACCGACGAGAATCGCGCCGTTGGCCGTGCCGAAGAACGCGAACTCATCACCGAGCCCGTCATCCCAGGCTCCGGTGTAACCGGTGAGATCGGGGGTGTTTCCGTCTCCGATCAGGAACACACCGCCACCAGTGCCGGTCACTGAACTGAAGTCTTCATCGATGAAGTTGAAATTGACGTCGATAATCTCGAGGAGTCCCGCGCCGCCGCTGACGCCGAGGCCCGGCGCGCCCTGCGCCGAGAGAATGGCGTTGGCATGCCCGGAAGTCGATCCGAACGCCGTCTCGTTGAGCAGCCCGTCGTCCCAGTCCTCCAGCGCGCTGAAGCCGCGGCCGTCGAGAAAGATGCCGCCCCCCGTGCCGGTAGCCGCATCAAAGTTCTCGAAGAAGGAATCGGCCCCGGCGGTTACTCCGAAGGCCAGCGATAGCAGTGCGGCGGTAATAGCTGCGCTGCGCCAGTTGGATGTTAAGGTATGAGACATGTCAGACACTCCTGATCCCTTTCCAGGCCGCAGGTCCGCCGCGCTGTGGCGCGACCCGGCGGCGCTTCACTCGTTGTGCGAACCCAAAGGCGCGGCTCGCCATCTCCGGTGCTCGAAAGCTCTCTGAGACTCCCTTCCTCCTTCTGATTTCGCGACCCGCGTGCCCACCATCAGGCCGCCGAATCACACCTCTGGCGAGATTGGGGTCACGTTATTCAGTGTCCTGCGTCGAGGGTTTAACTCTCCATCCCAGCAAACATCGCGCCCTCACCAGGGTTAATCGTCAACATTGATGTTGCCCATCGAATATGGCGACACACGTACGCGGGGGGCGTATCTTTTCGGTACTTCGACGTTGTAGGCGTTCTCGGAACTTGTCTCGACCATCTTGGCGGTGGCGCCGTGCCCGTCGACATACAGCACGTTCACATTGCCGTCCACGTGCCGCCGCATGGGTACGCGCGTCCCTGTGGCTGACGCATTGGCCTGCAGCGAGTGGCCGAGAAACGGACCTTCGGCTCCCGCGCCGCTGTGGATCAGGTTCACGTGGGTCCACTCGTCCTCCGCCTGTGTCGGTATCGCGTCGTTTTCCGGACCCGCATCGACGAGCAGCATCAGGTTTGCCGATGATTCGATCTTGTCCAGCTCGCCGCGCAGGCGAAAGCCGTTTCGGCCGAAGCAGGGGCTGCTGGGGCCATAGCGCTCTTCGCCGATGCACTCAGTCCACTCACCATCGTTGTACACCGCGCGCCAGCAGGAACCCCAGGTTGCATTCAGACTCGAATACTCAGCTCCGGTGATGTCCTCGTTGATCGCAAAGCTCAACAGGCCCCAATAAGCGGTGCGTGGCCCGGGGCTGTTGTCCTGTGAGTGATCGTCGTCCGGATTACCTGCCCCGCGCAGACCGTCACCGCGTGAGAAGAAGGGCGTTGCAATACGCGCCCGGTCCGATGGACATTGCATGAGCTTGAATTGTTTCGAGATGAATTTCTCGCGTTCCTTTGCGTAGAAGTAGTTGTCGGCGCGCACGCCCCAGTCCCAGTTGTTGCGAATGGGCAGGCCGTTGGCCTGCGCCAGCGCCACCGGCCAGGCCAGCAATTCGCCGCTGTCGCCGTAGGCATACTTCGAACGCGACGCGTCGGCGTTCTGGACCGCAAACTCCGTGGACGTCAGTTGCATGCGGCCGTCGTGGTCATTGGCGAACAGCATGACGAGTTGCCCGGTGCCGCGCATGTGCGCAAGACAGGTCACCAGTCGCGCCTGCTCCCGGGCGCGGCCGAGTGATGGCAGCAGAATCGAGATCAGCAAGGCGATGATTGCGACAACGACTAGCAACTCGATCAAGGTGAACGCCGGTCGGTGCAATCGGCAACGCCGTCGCGCCATGGCGTGAATCCGTCTGGTTGATGACATGGCTGTGCTCCTGGTGTCACGGGTCTCGGCGAGCGGCACCATCGGAAGCCGCTGAATCTGTGGTGTCCCTGGCGACGTCGCCCGCGCTCGGCCGGTACGCGGCGCTGTGACCGTTGGGGTTCACGCGCTCCGGCCTGGCCGGGGGCGGGCCGCTGGATTCGTTGATCTCGAAGAAACTCGGCAGTGTAATCTGGAACGGCGCGCGACGACGTCCGGCCAGCATCTGCGATAACCGCAACGCTGCCTCGCTGCCCAGTTGGATGGCGTTCTGACATACGGCTGTCAACGGCGGATGCACCGTGTGCCGCATGTGCGCATCGTCAAACCCCACAATCGAAATGCCGTCGGGCACACGTACGCCCAACTCATGGGCGGCTTTGATCGCGCCGACCGCGGGCAGCCAGTCGGCGAAGTAGATCGCGGTGGGGCGGTTCGGCTCGCTCATGATCATCTTGAACGCCGTAGCGCCGCCGGACAGCGTCGCCGGTTGCCGATACACCCAGTTGGCCTCGAACGGCAGGTCGTGCAGCGCCAGCGCCTCGCGATAGCCCTCAAAACGGTCCTGATGGTCGCGGTCTGGTACGTTATGAACCGCAAACGCGATCCGTCGGTGTCCAAGTGCGATCAGGTGTTCGACCGCTCGCAAGCTGTCCGGCTTTGAATCGCAGTCAATGCAGCAGACGTCGGGCGATTCGAATCGCTCCGCAAGAACTACATGCGGAAAGCGCTCGGCGGCGATCTCATGACACAGATCGCGAGATTCGGCCGTCACGCGCAAGATCACGCCGCGCACCCCGTTGCGCATGAACATCTGTGTGAAGTTTTCACCCGGCATCCTGGAACGTTTGAGGTTCATCAGCACCATGCTGTGGCCGCTGCTGCCGAGGGCCTTGGCGACACCCTCCAGTACGGCGGCCTCAAAGGCATGGGTGAAGTTCTGCTCACCGGTGTAGGCGAATCCAATATGGCTGGCCGCGCGCCGGCCAACGGTTGCCGCATAACCAACGCCATTGGCGATCGAGAGCACGCGTTCTCGCGTACTACTGCTCACGCCGGCATCATTGTTCAGCGCGCGAGATACTGTGGCGATTGAGACGCCCGCCTGCTCGGCGATATCACGAACTGACGCCATGAAATGAACTCCTCACTGACGGTAACAAGTGCATATACTGTTACCGTAACTATTACGAAACAATGTAACATTGTATCGGGCACACGTCAAACTCGTTCCAGCACTTTTTGCGGAAGATTCTGCTCGTCGGGCGGATATTGCCCACACGTCCTATAATATGCCGCATGAGATGGGATGGGCGCGGGTTACGGATTTGTCGGCGCGAAGAATCGCTGAAACAGGGCGGCGTCGTGGAGGTCTGTGTCGTTGTCGCCGGCAAGATCGAACGCCGCGCAGGAGGTGGGGATTGCTGTGTCGGGGCCACTCAGGCAGAACGCGAAGCAGGGGACTTCGCTGTTGCTGTCGTCGCAGGATGGTATGAAAGTGAACGTGTCGATAATCGCCTCGTGGTCGGCGCCGCTTGCCGGTGGGCCGTTGAGCTGCCAGAAGTTGATGTGTACGCGCGGCTGCTCGGGGCGCGGAATGTGCGGGCCGTAGTACGCCCAGTTGTGAACCAACGACTCCGCTGACTCGTCGGTCGGGCCGCCGTACCAGGCTCGGCACTCGATGCGGTCTGGCAGCCAGCGGAAGGCATGACTGGTCAGCCCGCCGCCGCTGAAATCCATGTTGTAGCGGCTCATGTTGCCGGGGTAGTCCCACGGCTGGGCGACGAACTGGCCCATCGAGTTGCCGGGCGAGTTCCAGCGGCTGAGTTCGATATCAAACTCGTTGTGCAGATTCCACGGGTTGGCCGGGTCCCAGCACACGGGATACTGAAACGTGAACAGCCCGAGCACGACGTTATCGTCCCACGTGTCCGGGCGGCCAACCGTGGTGAAGATATAGTCGCCATATCCAAGCGGTTCCGCCGTCGCAATCTCGGTGCTGTACCACGAGTCGCTGACGCGCTTGATGGTCATGTGCAGGCGCTCCTGCGCGTCGACCCAGATGTGGCTGGCGGAGTCGGCGAACAGGCTGGGGCCGGGGCCGTAGTAGCCGGGCCCTTTGACACGCCACACGTGGTCAGCAAACGTCAGCATGCGTCCACCCGGGAAGTCGTTCCATTGAATGTCATCGATTGTGGGCGTGGTCAGGCTGTTGAACTCGGCGAGGTCGTAATACGCCGCGCCTGGGTCACTTGTCGGCCCCTGAAGCACGCCCAGCAGCAGGCGCGTGGACACGGTGCCGGCGGGTGCGGCGGCGGTCTCCAGCTCAATGCGAAGCATCGTGTCGGGTGGTGTCGATGCGTCGGCGATGACATGGGATTCGTAGTCGATCAGGTCATCATTCTGGTCACGCCACTCGACATTGAGGATGGCCCGCGTATCGCCTGTCAGCGGGTTGGACGAGTTGTGGCCGACGCGCACGGCGACGCGCCAGCGCTCCCCCGGATCTGAGTCGAGTGGTTGCCAGTATGCTGAGAGATTCCAGGCGCCGGTGAAGTTGCCGGACAGCCTGGCGGAGTACTGGCCATGGGGAGCGAGAGCTGTTGATATTTCGACGTTGCCGTACTGCTCCCAGCCGGCGAAGTTGGTGCCGTCTTGTCCGAGCAGTTCGAAGCTCGGGTTGGCGAGTTGGCACTGGGCCCTCGCCCCCGTAGTCGTGGCGATACTGACCAGGATTGCCGCCGTGCTGTGCAGAATGTACCGCCGCATCAGATCGCTCCTCAGGCGCTTCATCAACAGCCGTGCTTCATTTTACAGAACTGCGGGGCATAGCCCAAACCCCGATAGCTGTAGCACGATGCCGCTGTGCTGGGCATTGGCGATCCGGCGGGTGAGGAAGCCGAGCGCCCGCATTCACCGGGCAACATGTGATCTGGCGCAGCCACACGCCTCTTCGCCGACCGCGCGACGTCTGGTGAATCAGGTCGCCCATGGTCGTTACGCCGATCCAGGGCAGGCCGCGATAGGGGACGGTTCCGAGCAAGGACTGGACAGTGGGGACGTGGCATGGTCCGGCGTCAGTGCTGGAATGTAACTGTTTCACTCCAAAGAGGACCAGTCACGCTTGTGGCTCTTTTATGCAAAACGTAACAGTTACGGACGGCGGCGTTAGCCTACGGTTTCGTTGTGTTCAATCCCGGCTTTGACTACGATGTGATAGGTGTCGTGGTATAGCCACGACAACACACGTGTCTCTTACTACGCGACATAAGGACGGCGAAAGATGAAGGTTCAACAGGTAGCGTGGTGTGGCTTGGGGATCGCCGCACTGTTGGTGAGTTCGCCGTTGGCCGGCGCCCAGACGCTGGTGTGGTCTGACGAGTTCACCGATCCCAACATCGACCATTCAACCTGGACGTACAACGTTGGTGGTAGCGGCTTCGGCAACGGTGAACTGCAATATCACACCGCCCGCCCCGAAAACGCGTATATCGAAAGCGGCAATCTGGTGATCGAAGCGCGTCGCGAAAACTTCCTGGGTGGCAAGGAGTTCACCTCCTCACGCCTGGTGACGCATGGGCGCATGGCGTTCAAATACGGCACGCTCGAGGCGCGAATAAAGCTGCCCGACGTGGACAATGGCATGTGGCCCGCTTTCTGGCTCTTGGGCAACAACGTCGGTCAGATTCCGTGGCCGGGCTGCGGCGAGCTCGACATTATGGAAGTGGGCAGTCGGGCCGCGTTCCTTGCGGGTGTGGTCAACCGCCGTGTGGGGGCGCACGTGTTTTGGGATTTTGAGGGCAGCCAGGCTGACTTCGGCGGCTCGATCGATTGGCCCGTGGATCTCTATGACGACTACCACATCTTCGCCGTGGAGTGGACACCGACGCACATCCGCACGTCAGTCGATGGTACCCAATTCTGGGAGATTGACATCAGCGATATTGAGACCCACTCGCTCGAGGAATTCCACGCGCCCATGTACATCATCGCCAATGTATCGGTTGGTGGCTGGAACTTCGTCGAGATTACTGATCCGGCGTTGATCACGGCCCCGTTCCCGGGCCGAATGTACGTTGACTACATACGTCTGTACGACAACGGTGATACGGAGCTGTATTTCGGGGAAGATGTCGCCGAGATAGAGAACTTCGGTGTATTCACAGAAACTACTACGGTCAACAATAGTGTCACGTACGATGTTGATGCGTCGCTGTATTTATGGAACAACCTGACCGCGGGGCCGGTTGATGCGTATGAGGGTAGTGAGGCGTGGAACATGACCGCCGCGGCCGGCGCTTGGTTCGGCATGGGCGTGTTTTCACACATCGATCGTAACATGCAGAATTACTCCGACGGTCACCTGCACTTGCACATGAAGACAAGCTCGACGGCGCCATTCAAGATCGGCATCAAGAGTTCGGCCGCGGGTGAGAGTTGGGTACAGTTCATCGATGGCGAACAGTCGTTCGGCCTGGTGCGCGACGGTAACTGGCACGAAGTGGTCATCCCGCTGAACGCGTTCCTCAACGTCGATTTCAATACCGTCCATCAACTGTTCATGATCGCGGGCGATGCTCCGCCGGCCACCTTCGAGTTTGGGATCGACAATGTGTATTGGTCGCCAAGCGTGGCGCGCGCGACGCCGGAGAATGGGAGTTTCGGCATCTTCACCGAAGATCCGAGCCACAAGACCGCCGGCGAATACGCGCTCGGCGTGGACGGGGAGTTTTACATCTGGGAGAACACATTACAGCCGGGTGTTCAAGCCCCCTTCGAGGGTTCCGCCAGTCTGTCGTACTACTCGACGCCGGGCCTGACCTGGTTTGGCGCGGCGTTCACACCCACGATCAAGTACAACCTCACGGCCTTTCGCTACCCGGAAAGCACGCTGCACCTGGCGATGAAGACCAGTTCGACGGCCCCGTTCTTCCTTGGTATGCGCAGCGGCAATGTCGACGATATTGGCCAGAAGTGGATCAAGTTCGAAAACGGGAACGACCCGTACGGCTTCGTTCGTAACGGACAGTGGCACGTGGTCGAGATTCCCATGACCGACATCTCTGACGCGGTCGATCTCTCGCAGGTCAGCATGCTCTTCGAGTTGCTCGGCGTTGATGGCCCGATCTCGGACATCGAAATCGATGACGTGTGTCTGCTCGGCGGTGGAGAGGCAATCACGAGCGACCCGCAGGAGTTGGGCGACCTCAATTGCGACGGCGCGGTGAACAACGGCGACATCGACCCGTTCGTCTTGGCGTTGACCGATCCCGATGCATATGCTCTGGCGTACCCGGACTGCGACGCCGCGGCGGCTGACATCAACGACGACGGCACGATCAACAATGGCGACGTCGATCCGTTTGTCGCGCTGCTGGCGGGTGGCTAGCCCGCGGTTCGCGGTACGCCGTGCATGGGCATGGATCATCAGTGGATGCGACTCCCACGCGGCAACGGGTCGTTCCAGCGGGTGGAAATCGACGCAACTGCGGAGGTGCTGGCGTTTGTAGACCAACGCACGGCGAGGTAGCACCGTCGTCCGTGCTCGTCCGTACGTGGCGAGAACATCTTCTTGCCGGCCGCGTGGAGATTGCCATTCGGCTAGCGTTCCTCGACGCGCCCGAGCTTCCGCTCCTCGTTCCACAGTGCACCGAACCGAACCGGCAGTGCTCCAATCCATCTGCCCGGCCCCCGGGCTGGTCCGAATTCGGTGTACATGAGCGTGAGCTTGCGGGTCTCTGGTTTTGCAAGCAGGAAGCTGCCGTCGAGCATAATCTCCAGATCCAGTCCTTCGTTCGGATCGAGGGTGAGACAATCGGCCTGCGTTATTTCGCCGCAGCGCGGCCGCAGCCGTCGCGAGGAGCTACCGGCCGGCCAATCCTGCTCGATGCTGGAGGGAATCCTGGCGATGGTTACCGGATGACCGGCGACATTACGGACCCGCACCGTGGCCAGGACGTCTCCTTCTTCGTGCCCAAACAGACCCGCAGTGATACCGGCGGATATAGCGCGCGCCAGTGCGGGTAGACTGCTTTGTGTCGTAGCGATTGGGGGCGTGCGCGGCTTGCCAACCAGCTCCGCAAGCACGGGGAGTTCTGGATCAGGCAACAACTCCGCCAAGTGCCGTTGGCGCTGCTCGGGTTCGCCGATACGCTCAGTTGTGGACCACGCTTCCGAGGCTGCGGCAGAATCGTACGGAAACCAACAGCCCGTCAGTTTGTGCAAGGTCGTGCGGGCCTTGATTGCCGGAATCCCGACGTCGTCGCCGTGGCGGTACGCGAATTCGTCATTATCGAGAAAGTCGATCAGAATCGGCGCGGTTCGAGGTTCCGCCCAGGCCTGAAGGACATCCGCGATCTTGCATGCGATTTCCGCATCGCGCACTCCTGCGGCCGCGTTGATCATCGCGTCGAGCTGTGAAGCGTCCTTTTCCCGGGCGAGCAATCCGAGCGCAACGCCGCGCACGGTCGGATTCTGGTCGGTCAGCAGTCTGCGCAGTCGTGTGCGGCCATCGCTCTGCGTCAGTTCTGCGTACACGGCGACTGCCAGCGGACGCACCTCCTCGAGGCCACCGGCAATCACGCCCTCCACATTAGGAGCGGCATCGACAAGTAGCCGCTCACGCTTCTTGGGGTGCTCGCAGAGGTCCCACGCTGGTGGCTCATACGGCCACGGCAGGATGTAACCGCAGATGTAACCGAGGGCGCGGCGCACGATCAACTGCTCGCGCGAGGAGAGAAGGGGTGGCACTTTCTGATCACCATCCTCACTCGCAACCGCGCGAAAGTAGGGCTCAAGCACGAGCGGCTGAATCGCGCGGTAGTGTGGAACGTGCAGGTATTCTGTGCGGTCGCTGGCGTCCCAGCTCCGCTGTCGGTCGAGAAACCACAGATTGGGCTTGGTGACGTCGTCCACGTCCCCCAGAATATGTGTGGACGTCCAGGTTGCCAGCCCGGTTCCATCCTCCAGCCAGCCTATCCCCCAGCCCTGCATGATCCTGTGCCGGCCGGGCTTCAGATCGCCCTTGATCACGCGTTCCACTTCAAGGTCGGTGAAGACTTCGAACTTCTCAAGGACGTTTCCTCGAACGAGCTCGTGCGGCGTCAGCTCTGCCTTGTTCCACTTCGCGACGACGATCAGTGGATATTGCGCGAGCTGGTAATCGGTCTCGTAAGCAGGCCCCGTCGCCTCGGCCTGCAGGTTGCCAAGGGCGCATAGCAAACCGACCGCGAGGTTCTGCTTCACTGGACAAGAACTGAACGAACGCATGAGTCGCCTCGGGAGGATTGCTCCGTATCGCAAGAAGTTACTCCGGGTCACCCGGCATTGTAGCGTACGCTGTGCGTGGCGCGGACCGCATCCCGTAAAGCCAAACAGCCGCCGGGGGGGCTCGGCGATGGCGTGTTTCCGTCATATCACATCGATCTCCAACTCAATCGCGGTCGCGTCTGCATTGCTGTCGTGCTGTCGCCCGATCAGGAGGGGATCAACCTGCTCATCATCGTGCCAGACGCACTCCGTCTCGGTGATCGCATTGATCAGCGGCATGATGTAGTTGTCGATGTCGCGGGCCGGGCGGGCATTGCGGCGTGCCGGTCTATACCGGCCGGACGGGGCGGCCCTCGATGTAGCCGCGGTAGCCTTCCGGCCGAAGTTGGAAACGGGGTCCGTCATCATCAGCCCATTTGAAGCCGTAGGTTTCCGGCTGGTAGGTGTTCATCACGTCCCAGAGTGACGCGATGGCACTCTCGAAGTCCTTGTCGTCGTACGGCGGGCCCTGAAAGATCATCATCTTGCAGGGGGGCAGCGTGGTGACGTTGAAGCCGTCGGGCACGTCGCCGTCATAGTCGGCGGCGACCTCGACGCCCTGGACATACTGCGACGTCCCGGGTGACCGGAGACCCTCGGGTAGCCACATGCCCATCGGCTCCTGGAGCGTATCCGGGATGGCCGCAAGTTGGTCGTAGACGTCGCAGCCCAGCTCTTCGCAATACTCAAAGTAGTGCGTCGCCTTCGTGGCGCGCTTGACGATCATTTTGCGGGCGGGCCAATCGAGGACCTGCACAAAAACGGTCTCGGGTTTCCGGGTTTCGGTCATGGCGAATCCTCCTCGTTGCCTCCGTGTGTACCAGTCTCGAAGCTGCGGAGGCAGGAACAGCTCGACGGTCGCTCCGGTCTTGCGGAAGTGGGCCGGCGGCATGCCGAACTGGCGGGCGAAGGCACGTGTGAAGCCCTCGTGCGAGTCAAAGACAAAATCAAGGGCGACGTCTATCACCTTGCACGGCGTCGTCTGGAGCTTAGCGGCGGCCGCTGACAGGCGACGCAACCGGATGTACTCGAACGGCGTCTTGCCCGTGATGTCCTTGAACAGCCGCGCGGCATGCCAGCGTGAGTAGCGCGCCGCGCGGGCCAGCGCGGCCATGGTGATCCGGTCGCCAAGGTGCGACTCGATATACGCCTGCATCCGCTCCGCGGCCCTGATCTTGTCCCACTGCGTCAGCATCGGTTCTCCACTTCCGTTTCCGGATCGTATCCGCCGCCGACCGGCGCTTCTTGACCGCGGTTGCGAATCTCGCGGCCGCGCCGGGCAAGTGGCGCATGCAAACGGCGTGAGCAGGCATTTTCGTTCGGGCGTCCCGGTCGTCGCCTGACGCCGGTGGCCGGGTCGTGTGTTCCTGTGCATTTCACGGTAGCAAGATGCCGTCCGCGGGCGACAATATTGTGTAGACGTACGATCGCACGCCGACAAGGACACTGATGCACGATTGGACGCGGATTGTCGCGGAGACAGGCCGAAGTGGCCGCGCTGCGGTACTTGGAAGGCTTGTCGTACGAAGAGATCGCCGCCTGTCTGCACCTGCGTGTTGGAGCCGTGAGCGTGCTCCTGCAGAAATCGCGCCTGCGGCTGTCACGGATACTGGACACCGAAATCACGCGCGGGGGGCGTTGAGGACTGATTATGCCACCTGTCGACGATTGCATGCGCGCCTTGCGTGAGGCGCCGGTGCCGGCGGGGCCGGGCGCAGCACTGGATGCGGACACTGTGCGGGCGCTGCGCCGACACGAACAGGCCGCCGGCCCGCGGTATCGGCGGATTCACTACACACGGTGGGCCGCGGCGGCGGTGATTGCCGTCGTTGCCGTCGGGGCGTACGTGATACGCGGTTCAGCGGAGCTGGAGCAATTGGCGCTCGCCGACGTGACACAACGCACGCTGCAAACTCAGACCGTTGTCTTTCAGTTCCGCGAGCATTGGGGTACGGCCCGGGTAATGGTGAAGGCCGGCGATGGGATGCGCCTCGAATCCGACACCGGCGATGTGATGATCGTCGACCAGGACGCCCACCGCGCGTTGATGCTGGATGCACGCGAGCACAGCGCCCGCCTGGTCCCGGCTCAGGCGTGGACCGGGTTTGACATCTACTCGTGGCTGCGCGACTTGCCGAGCGGCGGTTCGCGCTGCATTGGCAACAATCTCGTCGACGGGCGGACGGCTCTCGGATTTCGTGTAACGGCGCCTATTCCGGCCACAGACGGTTCGCGGTCGGCGGAATTCGTTGTTTGGGTTGATGCACCGACCGGCCTGCCGGTGCGCATTGACCGAGGCGAGACGACCGACGACGAGCGCGCGGTCGCCTGGGACATCCGCTTTGACGTGCCGCTCGACGATGGTCTGTTCGAGTTAGCGATTCCGGAGGGTTATGCGCTGCAACCCCCGACAGCCGGCGCGGGTAGTCCGCCGGCCCACGTCGAGCCACCGGGAGGGGCCGACGACGGCAAGCGCGAGACACTAGCGGCGGGGCAGTCTATACGCGCGGTTCCGGTTGGCCGATCGGTGGCCGAATTCACCGACGTGGAGGATTTCTCCACGCCCCAGGCGGCCTACGCGAACATCAATCGGGCGTGCGTGGCCGCCACGAACAACGCGTGGGCGCGCGTCTCCGCCAGCTCGCTGCGCGACGCGTTTCCGCCGGACGATGAACCCGCGTACACGGTTACGCCCGCGGCGGCCGCCATGTGGCGAAGCGCGGAGATCGTCGAGGTCTTGTACTGCGGGGATGAGACGGTGGCGGTCGTCGCCCGGTTGACCCAGCCGACCGGCGAGCATCAATTCGACCTGCGTTCGCTGACGCTCGAAGACGGCCGCTGGCTCAACACCGGCGAGGACCTGCTCCCGACGGCGACAGAGGCACGCGAGAGATTCGCCGAGCGTTGTCGCTAACGCAAATCGGCCTGCCATCTTCCGCACGAAACTCGCGACCGCGCGGCCATGAATCACCAAACGAGAAAGGGTTGCGGCAACTCGAATCATGAGCTGCCGCAACCCTTGCACGTAACGGAGAGGGCGGGATTCTCCGCCATCCGTCAGTCACCCAGATCCCGCTTGACGTAAGTGCCTAAATAGCCATTCCTTACGCTTCTGTCAATCATACCGCCGGTCGGCACCACGCGCGGATGAGTCCGGCACTGCCGCCACAAAACCGCCACAAACTCTTGGGATGTCCGCATGTAAACCGATGTGCCCTCCTGGCCGTGAAAGCCGGCGCGCCCGGCCGGGAAAGGGACAGTTGACGCGCGTCGAAGGGAACGAAGCGGCCGGACAGTTGCTTGCGCTCGTGGCGTAGGCAGCCTGCCCGGCCGCAACCATCAACCGTGACGTGCCGGCGACGTGGGAAACTGGCCGCTACCGGTTTTGCCTGAGGCTCGATCGCACCACCGGGCCTCAGTCTCCTACGCACTCCGCGTTGGTAGTTTCCAACAACGCAACACCGAAGCCGCGCTGTTGCCCGATTTTGACTACGCGCTGCTGGGTCTGATTTCGGGCGGCAAGGGCATTCGCATCCCGCCCAGTATACGACCGTATACTGGGCGGGATGCGAACCTCATTTCTACTCTCGTAACGCTCTGTCAGAATTGAACTTGCATTCGCACCGGCTGCCTGCCGCGGTTTCTTTCGCTGGCAATCCGCGGGGCGACCGTGGCGGCGGCCCGTGGCGGTTCCCGTACTGAGAGCCAGGACAAAAGGACTGAGTGTCACGTGCAGCACGTCCTCGCATCCGGGTTAACCGGCACGGAAGACCCGTCAGGACGAACGCCGCCATTTTCTCCAACAAAGCACGGCGCAGATTCTACACTATCCGATCCGATGGGAGGCGCCAGGAATTCAGAACCTGGAAAGATGCCCGAGCCGGACTCCCCACCGAGCGGGCCAACTCAATTCCCGCCGAGAAACTCGCCCGCATTGCGGCCGTCGCCCGGTACAGAAGTGACATTGCCAACCCAAAGCTGTACGGCCATCGACTGTTCCGCGAGATGCTCGACAAGGTGACCATCGGAGGGTGGCAAACTGCCCGCCCGTTTCCCACGCTGAAGCTGTCGTGGGCCTCGCGGAAGCGGCGAACGTCCTCGCCGACCAAGTCGATGTGCCGCGAATGAGGATCGACGTCGACCCCGTCACACCGATTGGCGGCCCGCGCCGCCGTGATGTCATCCAGAAGTGGAAGTAACACAAAGTCGAGGAGCCAGGAGGAGGTACGACGCGACATCACGGGGATGGTGAGCGATTGTGGGGCGAGTTCGTCCAGCAGATCTGGGATCTTCAGGTTGGCCCTGTGTTCGTAACGCGTTAACCCGAGAGTTTCACGATAGTCTTGGTGAATAAAGAACGGGATTGCCGTTTGGCTCGTCTATACAGGTGAATTGCACAACCATAGCGCGCGACGCTTCACGCGGCGTAGGAGGATGCCAAGCTGATGACGCATCGCCAGGCTCTCGGCCACAATCGCCGCGCGGCCGGCAACCATGACGCGGACGAACAATATGCCACCGGTCATGAGGCCCGTCTCAACTCCTCAAATCGGAATCTGTAAGGGCTCATCGCAGCCGATCCGGCCACCGCACTCGAAACACGCAAGTCCTTGTTGCATAAGGAGGATTAGCTTTTCGGCAGGGACAGGTACGCATGCCCGGTGACTCTGTCCGTCGCTTCGCGCCTGGCCGGGCATGCCAGATAGTCGGTCGCCGCACCGTTTAACCGACCCTCGGCAGCCCCGCAGGCGCAGCACTTTTCGCCCAGCGTTCATGGCCGACCTGACGCGTCGCGACCAACGCTGCGGCAGGGGGATTCCTGGAGGATTCTGGTGCCTGGCCACTTTGCCTACCCACCACGCCACCAGCGACCATAACGGCATCGACGGGAGGCCGTTACGCATCATGGGCGGCGCATGAGATTCGACAGGCCAGGACAGAGGACGGAATCAGCAAAACGGACAGTTAATTCGGCCCGACAAGACGCGGCTCGAAGAAGTTCCAGTCCGTTATGTCGACGTCTCCATCTTCATCGAAGTCGTACGTGTACTTGTTCCATTCGAGCGATGTCACGCCGGTGCCGCGGAAAGTCCGCTGGAGCCAGACAAAGTCGCCCAGGTCCTCATCATCGTCTGCGTCAATGTCCGCGCCGTCATAGAGGTTCATGACGACCGCCTCGCAGGCGTCGAAGTAGGCCGCGGCTTCGGCTGCATCACCTTGGGCCACGATAAGGGTGTAACGGACCAAGGCAGCGGTGCCGGCGGGCATGGTGTAGTCGATCCAGAGCGGCATCCACTGATCCGTCGGCGTCCCCTCTTCGGCGGTGTTGTTCGGCGCGCCGCCAATGTCGATCCAGGGTGGCACGACGCCACTGACCCACTCGACCTTGACGCCGGCCATCACGCCCGGAGCAGCGTACGGTTCAGCGGAATTTGAGCGTAGATAGCTTGAAATCGTGAGTGTCTCTCCGGGGGCAACTTCAATGTCCTGGAAAACGCCTGCCACGCAGTCGCCCACGATCTTCAGCACGGAGACGCCATCCATCGCGGGAACCTCAAATGCGTTCTTGCGTGCCGAGCAACCCAAGCCACGGAACTCGGTCCAGCTGATGAGGCCGTTAGCGCCGCTCGTACCCTGCTCGAAGCTTGGGTTATCGAGCTGATTCACGCCGACCTGGCTACTGCGTTCGGCCCAGGCGGACTCGAAGTAGACCGGACCGTTGTTGGGATCCTCATCGAATGAAAGCAACACCACGCGCGCCAGCGAAATATCCTCCGGAACAATCGTGGAGTAGCTGACGAGCTCCCAGGAGTCAGCCGGGTCGTTTGCGTCGAAGTCGAGCGCCTCCTCCGGGGGCGGCGTCGAGCTGCCGCTGGTCGGATAGAACTCGAGTTTGATCGCCGCCGCCGACGTGCCGGTCAATGGTGTCGCGGCCGGGATCCAGACTCGGCAGTGCAAGAAGAGTCGGTCGCCAGCGGCCAACTCGGCCATATCCTGGTACAGGCCTGAGTACTCTCCGGCCGCGCCGCCAACCTGAGCGAATGCGCTGTTCAATCCGTCATAGGCGGCGTCCGAGGACTTTTCCTGAGTCCCGAAGCCGGTCCATTCGTCAATACCGAACGGTGACGAGCCGCTGATACCAGCGATCTCGAAATCGGCGTTGTCCAGCAAGTTGCCCCCGGCACCGACCGTCAATGTGCAGTCGTCCCAGTACGCCGAGCCAAACGAGGTTGCACTGTAGGTCCACACGCAGACCATGCGTGCGACAGCGGTGGTGGCCGGTGCCTCGATCGGGCCCAGTGAAGCAGGCGTCCAGGTGTCGGTCGCGGATCCGGCATCGAGCACGACCAGCTCCGTGGCACCGAGCGATTGCGACGCGGCATCCAGGAACTCAATCTTGATCTTGGCCTGCGCATCGCCGTCGATCGCATCCCCGTCGCGCGTGTAGAGCTGCGCGCTGATGGTGACGTTCGCGCCCTCCGCCACGGAGATATCCTGGTAAGCCCCGACGGTACCCTCTCCGCCGAAGATCTTCAGCGACCAACTTCCGGCGAGTGGCTCCAGGTTCTCTTCGTTGCTGCGTTCGATGGTGTCGCCGCCGAAGAACGTCCAGCTCTCGGCGATGCGGTCGTCGGGGCCACCCGCGCCACCACCGGCCTCGGCACTGCCGTTCGCCACAATGTTCTGCTCGGCACTGGCTGTCGAGAGCATCAGGGCCACGCTGATAAGCGCAGCGATCGTTAGGCACCGTCTCATGTCTGCTTTTCCTTTCAAACCTCCGCCACGGGTCTTCGATGCGGAACGCCGCTGGCGCTGACCACGGCGGCGTCGCGTGGCGCCCGCCGTGCGACAAGCCATTACGGTTACGGCAGTGCGTCGAATCCCTCTTTCGTCAATCCCCACGCGTAGAACGGGCGATTGCCCCACGCGTCATAGTCGTTGGGCGAATGATCGCCGGTGGAACCCTCTGGGTCGAGGTAGCGGTCACGCTTGTACCAGCCCGCGTGCGCGTCGAGGAAAGCCAATTGACTGCCCCCGCGATGGCGAGGGTCCGGCGACTCCCAAACGGCATCGCTGATTATCACGGCCAAGTTCGGCAGCGGGATCTTGGAGATCGCGCCGCCGTTGATAGCCGGCACGTCGCGCGTCCCGTTTTTGGCGCCCGTGCTCCAGTCATTGAACCAATACTCGGTGAAGAGCTGCGGGATTTCCTCGCCGCTGACTTCGGTCGGGTCGATTTCGGGCCAACGCCGGTCGAGATAGGCATCGATATAGTACGGGTCTGACTTCTGCACGTAGTAATAGCTGTAGTACTCGGTGGTCCCGACCGAACCGAAGTACTTCTTGACGGAGTTCTCATTCTTGGCGCTGGGACACTGGTAGATCTTCAAGTTCTGCTGGTACTTCCAGAACAGGAAGATCTGGTGAAACTGGTAGAATGGCGCGTTGGTCGGATTGCCCAGGGTATCGGGCGACCCGAGTATGTAGGGCAGGTGCTCGCGGTTATCCTCGCTGTAGTACGTAGTCGCCAGGGCCAACTGGTGCAGACCCGACTTGCACACGGCCGCTTTGGCGTGCTCGCGTGCCGCACTGAGCGAGGGAAGCAGGATCGAGATCAACAGCGCGATGATCGCGACGACCACCAGAAGCTCGATCAGCGTAAACGCGCCCGTGCGGAATCGAATGTCCTTATCTGCCCGACTCATGATCTGCGCTCCGCCGATCGCCGGCCCCGTCTCAGTAAGTGGCCGCGAGTGTCGACTGGCCCCGGCTATACCGGCCGAGGCCAGCCCACCTCGCTGCACACATCTCAACACGCCGGCTCCATGCCGGCTGATTCACGGTGTCTGACTATCGCCGCCGCAGCCACGCCAGACCCAACAACACCAGCAACGCGCTGCCGGGCTCCGGCACGGCGACGTTGAAGTTGGTGTATTCGACCATCCCGAAATCGCTCGGGTTGCTCGTGTCGACGACGTTCTGGAGGTACATTCCCAGGTCCGAACCGTCGATCATGCCGTTTTCGAGGTTGGCAAAATCGAGCGGGCCGCTCGACAGGCCGTTGTAGATGTATTCCATTGTGGCGGCGTCGCCATCCCATGGGTCGGCGTCATCGTCGGGGGTGTAGATCATCTCCATGGTGGCCACGGTCCCGGGTGTGTAGGCACTGGCGCCGAAGCTATAGAACGGGAACGGTCCACCAAAGGCCGCCACCTCGCCGCCGCTCTTGGCGAGGAAGAAGCCCTCGCCGCCGACGAAGCTGTCCATCCGGAAGCCCGCCTCTTTCTGAGTGGGCGTGACGGAGCCGGCATCCAACATGATCTCGAAGCTGATGTCGAAGGCTTCGTTGTTGTTGAACAGGCGATCGGTAGCGCCGGCGTCGGCGGAGAAGCGCGCGACATGCTGGTTGGCCCAGCCACCGGCGCCGAAGTCGGTCTCAACGAAGCTGACAAGTGTGGGGTAGTTGTTCGTGGTGGTGAGTGATGAGAGCGGGAAGTCGTTGAAGCGGCGCTCCTGGATCTTGACGGCGTTGATGTCCGTCACATCCGCCAGCGCCGGAATCGCCAAGATGGCGACCGCCGCCGCGATGATTAGCGCCTTGGTTCCCAGTGTCCTTTTCATGAGTCTTCTCCATCCTCCAAGGAAATGTTTATCAATCCGACATGCCTCCGCTCTGCACAGAGCGTGCCCAGGGACAGGCCCCAGTACGTATAGTGTAATCTGGAACGAATCTCTTTGCAAGCGTTTTCAGTCTTTGCTATGCTGGCGCATGGCGACAGGAGTTGGGGAAGAACCCGGGTACGCCGGAACGCGCGTAGCCAACTGCCGTGCCAGGAATTGGCCGCGCGGCCGCATAGCCCAACGCAGTGGACGGAACTATCGATAAGCTCTGTGATATCAATCTGTTACGGAACACGGCCCCTGATGCACTCCCGGGCCAGTAACCTGTTATGGGCCTCTGCACGACCCACAACCCGGCGGTTCATCGACGCGTTTCCAGCAATCCGTGCCCACCCGGAGGCCAACCGTGGACACAAGCATGCCCTTGACACGCCGAATCCTAGCTGGGATATGCACTCTCCTCTCGCTCGGAGCCGGCCCGCCGCTGAGCGGCGCCGACGATATCTTCGTCGTTACCGACTTCGCCAGCCCACCTTGGGCCATCGAGTACCCCGATGGTTTCGTCGGTACCGTCGGCACGACACCAACCTGGCCCGGCGAAATGGGGTGGGAAGGCGATCAGATCGACATCGCGTTCGATCTGCCCGCCAACGTGCCAGCCGATACTCTGCATTATCGCTTCCGCATCGTCATCTCGCTGCACATGGAGCAGACCTTCGACCTTACCCTATGGGCCGGCCCCACGCTCGGCGAACTCGAGCAGGTGCATAGCGAGTTCGTCGACAGCGCGCGCGTCTACGCCGCCACCATCCCCCTCGACCGCTTCACTCCGGGACAGACGAATTGGATTCGGATCAAGGGCGTGGGCGTACAGGTCGGCGAAGGGTTACCGACGGGCATCCAGTGGAGTCGGTGGTCGCTCAGTCGCACGGTCGTCAGCGGCACCGTCGAGTCCGCGCGATTCAACCAACTCCAGCGTGCGACGTTCTACCTCATGGACGCCATCCAGGCGACCGGCATGGTGCGCGACTCACTGCCACTCTCACCGTCCGTCGAACCCTACCACCCAGCGACGCCGGACGCGGCTGGTTTCGCGTTGCTCGGCCTGTGTGCGGTCGATCAACTCGAGATCATCGGTTTCAGCGAGTCCCTGGTCGAGAGCATCCTAAGCGCGTACTCAGGCCACACACCGGGAGTCACGCCCGAGCGTTCCGCCGATGGCCATTGGGTACATTACATGGATGTCAACACCGGCGCCTATGCTGGCGGATGGGATGGCACGTATACGACGATCGGCTCGGCGCTGCTGGTGAGTGGGGCGTTGTTCGCCAAGAACCACTTTCCTGACAACGCGACAATTGCCTCCTACGCCGACGAGATGTTCGCGACGACGAACTTCGAAGCGGCCATCAACCCGAGCCTGAACGGACGCGTCTACCTGGGAATGGCCGCCGGCGGGGGTGGTGCCCCAGGTGATTTGCCGCCATGGAACGAATATGTGCTGGTTGTGAGCCTGGCGTTGCGCGAACCCGGCGCGACACGCGCCCCCGCGATCGCACACCTGTGGCTTGATCCCGCAAACGCGCCCACAAAATCATACCGCGGCATCCCCACGCTGACGGACAACACCTCCGTATACGCACCGGCCTTCTGGGTCCACCAGAGCCACTTTTTCAACTCCGACTTCGCGCGCAACGCGGACTTCGAGCAGTTCCTCCGCAACCATCAGTACGCGGACAGTCTTTATTGCGCCTACCAGCTCGGCCAGCCCTACCGCTATGGCCTGACGGCGGGGGTCAATCCGAGCGGCTATAGCGCCGACCGCATTTACGACCACGAAAACGTGTTCGGTCCCGAGGCTGTCGGTGCCTGGGGTGACATCCACTCTGTGCTCGAGTTCCTGGAGGACCAGCCGCCAACCAGCGACTCCCGTCTGCGTTACGGCGCGACGCGTGTCTCATCCCAGGACCCCAACTGGCTGCCAAACGATGCCGGCCTGGTCGATCACACGTTCCTGATGTTCGGCCTGATGGAGAGCATCGAACCGCTGTTCTTCAAGGCCCGCCAGCCATTCCAGTCTGATGCGGATGCGGACGGCATCGCTGACGTTTACGATAACTGTGCGGGCGTCTGGAACCGCGCGCAACAGGACACGGACGACGATGGCATCGGCGACGCGTGTGATTGCGGGCTGCCCTTTGCCGATGCCGACCTTGACGGCGACGTGGATTTCGGCGATTTCACGCTGTTGCAGTCCTGTCCAGCCGACGACGCCGCCAATCCAGAGGCTTGCATGTGCTTCGACCGTGGCGGCGACCGCGCGATCGGCGGCGACGACTTGGACGCGTTTTTCGACTGCCTCAGTGCCAGCGGCCCTGAAGTTCCGGCCGACCCGGGCTGTGGAAGCTGATGTCGGCGCGCGCTGTTGCCCGCGCCGTTTGAGTTCTGTTTAGGGTGGGCCGCATTCTGGGCGGCACGGGCATCTTGCCCTTGGATCCTGACAGGCAGGATGCCCGTGCCACGCATAGTGCGGTACCTTGGGTTACGACGACCATGAGTGTGCGAGGCGCAATTCTGCTCATCATCCTCGGTATCCCCGCCGCCGGGCTTTTGTTGTTTGGACCGCGCGGGCAGGTTGATGTACCTCCGCACCGGACAGTCGTTCACTATTGGGAAAAATGGTCGGGCGTCGAGGCGCTCGCCATGCAGCGCATCGTTGATGAATTCAACGCGACTGTCGGCGCCGAACACGACATCTGGGTCGACTACAACTCGGTCAGCAACGTCGACCAACGCATGTTGATAGCGACCGCGGGCGGCGACCCGCCCGACGTCGCCGGCCTGTTCGACTACATCATCCCGCAGTTCGCCGACCGCGGCGCCCTGATGCCACTCGAAGAGGTCATCGCCGGAACATCGATCGACCTCGACGCTTTCAAACCGATCTGGCTCCAGATCGGGCGGTACGACGGCACACTCTACGCGCTGCCGAGCACGCCGTTCACCATCGGTCTGTACTACAACCGCCGACTGTTCCGCGAGGCCGGTCTCGACCCAAACCGGCCGCCTCGGACGACGGCCGAGGTGAACGAATACGCCCGTTGCCTGACGCGCTACGAGAACCCCGAGACACGCGAACGGATCGTGCAGCTCGGCTTCACCACCTCGCCTGGCATGTTGGGATGGTGGCACTGGATCTGGCCCTGCTTCTTTGACGCCCACATGTGGGACGGCCGGCACTTCATGATTGACACGGACGCCGGGCGCGGGGCGGCGGATTGGCTGGCGCAGCGACGCCAAGCGCTGGGCCTGCCCGCCGTTCTGAGATTCGAGGGCACGATGGGCGCAATTGAGGGCGCGCAGAACCCGTTTCTCGACGAGCGCCTGGCGATGGTCTTCCAGGGCCCCTGGCTCTCGAACTGGATCAACAAGTACACGCCCAACCTGGACTACGCCGTCGCGCCGTTCCCCTCGGTCCGCGCCGACCTGCACCGCGCGTTTGCCAGCACGGATCTCTTCGTGATCCCGACCGGTGCGCGCCACCCACACGAGGCGGTGATCTTCCTGGAATACGTGTTGCGGCAGGACGTCCTGGAGCGTCTTTGCCGCGAGCATGGCAAAATCTCCCCGTTTCGCACGCCCGGCGCCGACTTCCACGCCGCGCACACCAATCCGTTCATCCGCGTGTTCGACGAGTTGGCCTCATCGCCCCAGGCCTTCGGCTATCCGCAGATGCCGACCTGGCCCATGGCCACCGACGAACTCAAGAAGATGCATGAGAACATCCTGGGCGGCCGGCTCGACCCCCGAGCCGAGGTCAGCGCGGCCCAGCGCCGTGTCGACGCCATCGTTGCCGAACATCAACGCATGGCCGCCCTGCGTCGCGGCGAGCAAGTCGGGAGCCCAACGCCGTGAGGCAATCCTGGCCAGCCTGGCTCAGCGGTCTGTTGTGGACGGCCCCCTGGTGGCTGGGCTTCCTGCTGTTCCTGGCGCTACCGATGGGACTCTCGCTCTACATCAGCTTCTGCGACTATCCACTGCTCGAATCGCCGGTCTTCATCGGCGGCGAGAACTACAGCAATCTGATGCAGGATGCCAAGTTCCATGCGGTGATTCGCAATACGCTGCTCTTCGCTGCCATCGCGATCCCGCTCGGGACGATGGTCGCCGTCCTGCTCGCGGTGCTGCTCAACCAGGAAGCACGCGGCCAGGCCGTTTTCCGGGCTTGTATCTTCCTGCCGACGATCGTGCCGCTGGTGGCCGTCGGAGTGATGTGGATGTGGATGCTCAGCCCCGAGGCCGGCCTGGTGAACCAGGCGATCCGGCCCCTCGGACAGCTCGTGGAGCCCGTCACAAGCGCCCTGCACGACGCCACGGGCAAGAGCGAACTTACGGAGCCCATCGCCAGCCTGGGCCAGGATCTCGCCGAGGGCCCCGGCTGGCTCAGTCAGCCGCGCTGGGCCATGCTCGCGCTGGTCATCATCAGCATGTGGTTGCTCGGGTCGCCCGTCGTGATCTATCTCGCCGGCTTGCAGGAAATCCCGGAGACGCTCTACGAGGCCGCCGAACTCGACGGCGCCTCGCGCTGGCAAGGTTTCCGGCACGTGACCCTGCCCGGCCTCAGCCCCGTGATCCTCTTCAACGTGGTGGTCGGCATCATCGGTACATGGCAGATCTTCGCGCTGCCGTACGTGATGTGGCGCACGGGCTCCGGCCCGAACGACTCGACGTACTTCTACACGATGTACCTGTTCGACAACGCGTTCCGCTATCTGAGGATGGGCTATGCGAGCGCGATGGCGTGGATTCAACTGCTGATCATCGTCGGGTTGACCGGGCTGGTGTTCCTCGTCAGCCGGCGAGCGGTTCACTACCGCGGAGCATAGATTTTGCCTACGAGGCAGACACGTTATCGCAAGTTGCGCAGCCGGCTGGTGGTTTACGCACTGCTGTGCATCGTCGCCGGCCTGTTCGTGCTTCCACTGGTCTGGATGTTCAGCGTCAGTATCAAGCCGCCGGACGAACTGCGCCACCCCAATATCATCCCCGAGAATCCGCAACTGCTGGCATACCAGCAGGTGGTGCGCTCGGACAGCTTCGACTTCGCGCTTTACGCCCGCAACACGCTCATCATCGCGGCCCTCAGCCTCGTCGGCATGGTGCTCGCCAGCGCCATCGCCGCCTATGGTTTCGCGCGCATTCAGTTCCGCGGCCGCAACCTGATGTTCGGCATATGCCTCGCGACGATGATGATCCCCTTCCCCGTCATCATGGTGCCGCAGTACATAATCTTTCAGAAGCTCGGCTGGGTCGGGACGTTTCTGCCGCTCTGGGTGCCGGCGTGGTTCGGCGCCGCGTTCAACATCTTTCTCCTACGGCAATTCTTCATGGGCATCCCGAAGGACCTCGAGGAATCGGCGATGCTCGACGGCTGTTCACGCTGGGGCTGCTTCTGGTTGATCATCCTGCCGCTCTCGCGCCCCGCGCTGGCGGTCGTCGCCCTGTTCCACTGCCTCGCCGTCTGGAACGACCTCGTCGGCCCGCTGATCTACCTCTCGCACCAGGAGCAGTTCACGCTGGCGCTGGGTCTGCAATTCCTCCAGAGCAGAGCCGGCGACACACCCTGGAATCAACTCATGGCGGCCGCAACGCTCATCATCCTGCCCGTCGTGATCCTGTTCCTTTTCGCCCAGCGTACTTTCATCCGTGGCATCTCGACAACGGGCTTGAAAGGGTAGCCCCCGATCAAACCCCCCTGTAGCGTCAGGCCCCGTGCCCGACGTCTTCCGTCGGCACTACAGCGAAACGTCAGGCGCAGAGGCCTGACGCTAAGTGTGGCTGCGTCACGCGCGGCACCATCACTTCGATTCACCACGCATCAACTCAATATCGTCGAGCCAGACGGTGCCGACCTTTGGCTTCGACACGTTGTCCTCGAACACGATGACGAGTCGATCGAGATCTGACCAGTCTGTGATCATGCCGAAGTCACGGTAGCGCAGCTCGATGTCCGTCCATTGCCCCGCATCCTTCACACGCACGCGGACCGCCCCCGATCCGCCACGCCCATGCAGTTCGACCTTTGTCCGATCCGGCAACCCGCGTGCCCGCAGCGTCAGCAGATTGCATCCGGAGCCGTTCGCATGCCCGAGACTCAGCGTCACGCCGCCGTACGCCGGGTTCGGCGACTCCACGTCGTAATCAACACGCAGACAGCCCGAGCGTTTGCCACCCTGCTCGAGAGTCTCGTGCCGCATCCCGATTGTCACCGTGTCATCGTCAGCGTCGCGCGTCCAGACGCTGTTCGCCGCACCAAGCAGGTTAGTCGTGGCCTCGGCCCGCTCAAAGTCATCGATGACCACGCGCGCCGGGCCGCCGCGCCCGCCTGCGTCGGGAACACGCAGCGGCTTAATATCGCGCCGCTGAAGCTCCGCTAGCCACGCGTCATCCACCTGTTTCGAATACTCGGCGATACGCGTGCAGCCCGTGCGAACCACCGGATGCGACATGAACGCCCGCTGCACAACGCGATCCTCGAGCGCGTTGGCCAGCGCGAGGAACATCATTGCCTGATCCAGCGGTGGCAGGTAGCGATCACACACGACACCGCTGTCGAGGTCGATCGAATCGCGAAAGCCGAGCTTGAGCTGCCTGCCGTGCTCCTCAAACGGCGTTCGCGCGCCCCACTTCTCCAACTCGCGCAAACACTCGGCGGCCTTGTGCGGATAGAAGTTCGCCGCCATCCCCGCCGCGTGCGGCGTGACCACGGACACCTTCAACCCACACCACCCAAGATACTCGCCATCCGGCGCGCAGCACGCTGACCAACCCCACGCGGGCAACTTCTGCTGCCGCGCAAACAGCATTTGTACATACGCGAAATCGGCTGCGGAGCGACCCGCCGGCGTGCAACGCTCATCCAGGAACAGACCATCCTGCACCTGCATGAACAGCCCACCACCCAACCACGCCGGCTTGTAGATCTCCAGTCCAAAATGCGTTTCGGTCTCGCGCCCGAGCTTCTCCCATGACCCGGGCGGCGCGGCGCCCACCGCGATCGCCCAGAACGCCGCCAAGCGCCCGTCGCCGGCGTAGTCTCCGATGTGCCAGCCGCGATCGATCCGCCCCCGCGCCATGTCATACCCGCCGAACAGCCGACCGTCCGCCGCATCGTGAAAGGGCTTCCAGTCCATCGCACTGAGAACCTGACCAACATCCGCACGCACATCCGGCAGAAGCTGCCCCGCGACCACGAAGCCGGCCACCATGTTCGCCGAGTCCAACAGCGAGATCATCGTGTCATGTGGTGCCGGCTTAAGCGTGTGGACGTTGTTCCATGACTGCGAGAACCCGTTCCAGTGCTGGAAGCGGCGATATCCATCGAGTACGCGCCGGACGCGCCGCGTGGCCTCCTCACGCGACATGAGCTCCATCTCCGCCGCCGCGGCGCAACTTGCCGCGTAATAGCCGAGATTCGAGACCGAGCTGTGCTCAGCGCGCTTGCTGCTGTCGAATGGCAATCCCGTGGTCGGTTCGACAAAGTGCGCGATACACGCCCAAGTGTCCACCGCCACGCCACGCAGATATTCCTCATCTTCCGCCTGCACGACCGGCCACTGTGTGGCGCCTCCACGCGATCCCACGGCAACCATGAGTGAGACGATGGTCAGAGACGCCAGTCGACTACGAAGGGAAATCATCGGCGACCTCGCGGAAGGAAGGTCTGAGCCCGAGCAGAAGCAAGCGGGCACAGTGCTGTCAGCTGTCAGCTATCAGCGAAGAATCGTGGCAAGTCCTTTGGAGGTGGTGGCAAAATGTCCCAGACCAACCGCGAATACGCCCGCGCATCCGCTCGGGCTCTGACTGTGTGCTCGCTGCTAGTAGGTCACCGCGATCGTGTGCGCCCCCGGTATCAACCTCGCCGCCGGTACGAGGTTGTCATCCAGCGTCTTGCCATCCAGCGTCACCGACACGTTGCGGTCCGCCGATGCGCCATCCTGTCGATCGATCGTGATGTCGAGCGTCGCACCGCGATAAGGACGCTGCATGCTGGCATGCTTCCACCCGGGCGGAAGACACGGCGCGATCCGCAGCCCGTCCCATTCCGGCCGCACACCCAGCACCCACTCACTGATCACGCGATGTAGCCACGCCGCCGAACCGGTGTACCAGGTCCACCCGGCGCGACCGTGGTGCGGCGACTGCGGCCCGTCAACGTTGCCGGGCAGGACGTACGGCTCAGCCCAGTACCGCTCGGGGTCCTTGAGTGCGGGATTGATCGCGGTCAGCAATTCGCCCACGCGCTGTGTATCACGCATCTTGCACGCCGCCGCTATCGCCCATGTCGCCGCATGCGTATAGACGCCGCCGTTCTCGCGCAGCCCCGGGCCATAGCGCGTGATGTAGCCGACGCGCCGGTCGGGCGCTTCAAACGCCGGGGCCAGCAGCAGGGCCCCCGCCTCACTGATCAGATGCCGGCAAACCGCGTCCCAGCAGGCCCGGGCGCGATCGGGCGGCGCGACGTCGTTCAAGATTGCCCACGTCTGCGCATTCAGAAAGATACGTCCGGCTTCGCCTTCGGAACTGCCCAGCGTCGAACCATCATCCAGCGTCGCCCGCAAATACCATTGCCCGTCCCAGCCATGCGTGTTGAGTGCGGTGACGAGCGCCGCCCGGCGCGCGTCGAGGTCGGCGGCGCCCCGCTCGTTACCGACGCGCCGGTAGATTCCCGCCCAGTCGGCCAGCAGGCCCGCAAGAAAATGCCCCAGCCAGATGGACTCACCACGCTCGTGAAGGCCCACGGCGCTGAGCCCGTCGTTCCAATCACCGGCCCCAATGTGCGGCAACCCACGCGAACTCGTCCGCTGGAACGCCCGCGCGAATGCTCGGCGCACGTGTTCGAGCAGCGAACTCGGCGTCTTGTCGTCGAGGAAGGGCGTCTCGTCATACAGAATATCGAGTTTGCCAGTTTCGCGGATGTAGTTGGCGGTCACGAACGCCAGCCAGAGCAGATCGTCCGTCATGCGCGTGACCAAGCCCTGCTCTGACAGTGGGTGCCACCAGTGATACACGGATCCGTCGGCGAACTGGTGGGCGGCATGGGTGTTGATCTGCGTGCGGCAGTGGGACGGATCGATGGTCAGCCAGACCTGCGCGTCCTGCAACTGATCGCGGTAGCCAATCGCGCCGCTCTGCTGGTAGTAGCCACAGCGCCCCCAGATGCGACCCGCGATCGCCTGATAGCGCAGCCAATCGTTCGTCAGGTAGGTGAGCGACGCTTCCGGGAGCTCGACGCGATGGTGGGCCAAACGCGCCTGCCACTGAACCCGCACATCCTCCAGCGACCGATCGAGCACGGCCACGTCGCGCGTCCGCGACAGTGTTTGCTCGACGTCCGCGCGCGAGGCGCCAACTGCCAACACGAATCCCAGCTCATGCCGTTCGTCGCGCCGCAATTCGACCTCCAGGCGCAGCGCCGCCACCGCATCTTCGTGGCGTCCGAACTTGGGCCGCCACAGATCCTGCGCGAGCGCCTCCGGCGAGCGCGCGTCGCCATTGCGCCCCAGAAACGCCCCTTTGTCGCCGGTCGCGGAGAGCACCGCGTCGGTGCATGCTAGCGCGCTGACGTACGGAAAGCCCGTGTTCCAATGGCCATGGTGCTCGGTCGGGACCTCCCACATGTGGTTGCATGCGAAGATTGCCCCGCGCGCGGCGTCGAACTCGGTCTCCAGGAACAGCTTGTGGAATTCCCGTCGCGGCGAGGGTGCGACACCGCAGCACCACTCCTGGTATGCGCATAGCTCGAGTCGCCGCGGTCTGCCGCTGTGATTTTCGAGCGTCAGCCGCCAGAACTCCACCGGCTCGCTGGCGTGACAGAACAGGGTCCATGTGGCCCGAATGTCAGCGTACCGCGTCTCAAAGGTTGTGTAACCCATACCGTGCCGGCACGTGTACTCGTCGTAGCGCGGCCATGTGGGGGCTGGCGACAGCGACCAGACCTCGCCCGTTTTTGTGTCGCGGACGTATAGAAACTTGCCGGAGTTGTCACGGACGAGATCCTGCTCCCAGCGCGTGATTGCCGCGAGTTGGGCATTGTCCACCCAACTGAAACCGCTGCCGGTCTGACTTACCGCCAGTCCGAAGCGCGGGTTGGCAATGATGTTGACCCAGGGACGTGGCGTGCGGAAATCGGTGATGTGGAACTCGTTGCCCTCAATGGAGAATCCGCCATACGGGTTCCGAACCGCGCGGCGAGCCAGACGGTCATCCGATTCACGTGACGCCCTCACGATGCTACTCATACCGCGAAATCCTGATTGTGCAAGGGGCCGCGCAAGGACGGCTTAGGTCGGGACGATGTCGGTTGAAAGCGTTTTCATGATTGTAATCCACGCGTTGCGGAACGTCAATTGCAAACTACGATTAGACCGTGGCCGCCGCCCACCGACCGATAACACACGCTACTTCCCCCGAGGCGCAGCCGCTGAACGGAGCGCTGCACGTTCCGGTCTGACATGAATAATTCCCAGATTAGCCCCGTGCGGGCATTCTCAATCCCCAGCAGCATCGGCCCCTGGTCAATCCCCACGTAGTCGTCACTGGCCTGTTGCTCGTCGAGGTTGAACGAATCGACAAAACCGTAGCCACCTTGCGCCGGGTCGCGCCAGGCGAACGGCTTGCCATCAACGCCGCGCAGTTCGCGGAACGCCCGAATCGCCGCCATGCTCTCGGCCGGTGTGAACATGAGTGCCGACGCGGCGGCATACGGTGCGAGCGTGCCTCCGAACCACTCATCTTTGTCGCTGCCGTTCGGGCGAACTTGCGGCACCAGGTAGCCCTTGTGCGACGCGCACGCGCTCTGTCCCCAGCGATCCGCGGCCAACGTCGCGAACCGCGCCGCCTGCTCGACGCAGCGCCGCCGATGTGTCAGCACCGCTCGCCGTGAATTCTCATACCAATCCACGCGTGGCGCATCGACCTTGAACCGCGTTGGATCATCCGGCCCCAGCGTGCGATAGTTGATCCAGCAGTGGGCGAAGATGTAGTTGAACAGCGATCCGCCCCACGATACGACATAGGGTGGCATGTCCTTGTGGCCCTTCACAAGCCGCTTCAGGCGGTAGTACTTCTCCGGCTCGACGGCGTACGCCGGACGCGGCGCGCCCACCGCGAGGAAGTACACAAGCAGCTCCTCGTCGCTGGCCCACGACCAAATTGCCTTGTGGAACTTGCCGGGCCCTTGCATCCGCGTGGGATCGTCGGGCTTCCAACCCATCGACAGGAACCCGCCGGGCGCGACCGCGAAGGCCTTCCAGTTCGTCTCCGCCACCAGACGATCGGTCAGCGTCCGCACCTCGCCGCCGAAGTACTGCGCCGCGGTGATCGCCCCGGCCATGAGTAGCGCGTGGTCCACGGTGCTGGCAAGCAATTCATACCCTTCGTGCGACATCCCGCCGGTATTCAAATCCGGGTAGTGGATGTACACACCGAAGCGCTTGTTGTCATCGCGCCCGATGAGTGATTGGAGCACAGTACGCGCCCGACGTTCGCCAGCGGCGCGCGTGATCCATTTGCGCTCGACGCCGATGGGCAATGCCGACAGCTGAAAGCCAGTGGAGGCGATGCTGCCAACCGAACCCTTGTAGCGATCCTTGGCAAGTTGGGCGGGATGGCCGACCTCTTTCCAGAAGTACTGGAAACACGCATACTGGACCTCGTCGAGCAACGCCTCGTCCGCGGGACTGAAGGTATGCGGCACCGGGTTTTGTGATCCTGGGGCCGCGACAATATCGGCGGGCGGCGTTGAGGCGACACATGACGCCGAGAGGAGTGCCGTGGATACAAGTGCTGGGATGACATGGAGTTGACACTTCATGGGCCGGGACTGTATCCTTGAATGAAAGCGCTGTCAACGACACCGTCAGCGTGGATGGGCATGAGGTCGCACCATGACAGTCTCGATCGCGGATGTTGCCAAGCGAGCCAGCGTATCCATCAGCACCGTCTCGCGTGTGGTCAATCGCAGCGAGTTGGTGAATAAGAAGACGCGCGCCCGCGTCGAAATTGCGATCAATGAGCTCGGCTATCGGCCCAATGCCTTCGCGCGCGGCCTCATGCTTCGCCGCAGCGAGATCGTCGGCCTCGTGCTCCCGGATCTGCACGGCGAGTTCTATTCGGAGATCATCCGCGGGGCGAATATCCAGGCGCGCGACTCTGGGTACAACCTCGTCGTCTTCTCGGCCCGCGACCGTGATGACAGCCAACCGCTCCTGAATGCGATCCAACGACACACCCTGCTTGACGGAATGGCCGTCATGGTGTCCGAGCTGACCGACCGTATGCAGGAGGTGCTCGCCCAGGTGCGCCTGCCCATCGTCGTCCTGGATGGCGATGTCAACGGTAGGCCGCATGACAACGTTGTGATCGACCAGCGCCAGGGGGCCGCGGCGCTTATGCGTCATGTCGTCCACGAGTGCGGCGCGCGGCGGGTCGTGTTCATCGGCGGGCAGGAAACCAACGTGGACACGATTGCCAGATTCGAGGCCTATCGTCAGGTGCTCACCGAGACCGGCCTGGCAATCGATCCGCACGACGTGTTTCATCTCGATTACGAATATGAAACGGCCTATAAGCTGGGAACGCGATACGTGCGGCGCTGGGTCGGGGATGGTAATTGTGTCTTCGCCGCCAACGACGAGATGGCGGCGGGGATTCTTGCGGCCGCGAACGCGGCCGGAATCGTGGTGCCCCGGGAGTTGTCGGTTGTCGGTTTCGATGACACGCGCGTGGCGCGCATGACGCATCCGCCACTCACAACCGTGCGCGTCCCGATGTCGAAAATGGGCGCCGCGGCGATCGAGTTGCTTTGCGGACGCATCGGCGACATGCAGCGGCCGCCGCGCCGCTTGTCGCTTCCACCCAAACTGATCGTACGCGAATCATGCGGCCATGCCGCGCGAACGTAGGGAACGCGGTGTCGGCGGCAGGCTTCAGGCCGACAGCGTCAGACGGAAGCACGCACCCGAAAACGAGTTATGAGGTCGCGCACGCCGTGGCCCTGGCCCGTGCGCTCGGGCTCTGAATGTGTCGCCGCGTCCAACTGCCGCCACGCGGGGGGGGCGCTCCGTCGAGTAAATCAGGGTTGCCCGACGGCCCGTTGGATACGCTCAAAATCGAGCATATCGGCATCTGCGTCCAGATCGAGATCGGCCGCCGGGCAGCCGGTCACTCCGTCGGGGCCGGTCATGCAGCCCGCGAACAGGCTCAGGTCGGCCGCGTCAACGTTGCTGTCGCTGTCGAGATCGCCGTCGAGCGTCCAGCCGATCGCCTCCAGCATCGACTTGATCTCCGGGTTGGACATGAACAGTCGCCAGCACAACCCGCTGCGATAGTTCTCGATCATGATGACGATCGGCCCCTCGTCGATCGAGAGGTAATTCGTGGAGTACCAATTCTCCGTCGGGTTGAACGCGTCCACAAACCCGTATGGCCCCCACAGCCCGGCGCTTCCGTACACGTCGTAGAAGTACCGCATCGCCGCCAGCGATTCGTCTGGCGTATAGGCCGTGGCGCTTAGCGCCGCGGTCGGCGAAACTGTGCCGTTGTCGTTCGCCGGCGAATGCGCGCTGTACCACGTCGGCGGCGGCGACTCGCTCGCGGTCAGCCCCCACGCCCAGCGGTTGTACCCCTCGTATTCCGACGGGTTGTCGGCGCTGTAAGCCCGGTGAATGAGCGAGATGTTGCGGCTGTTGTCGTAATAGTTGCAGAACGCGTCACGCCAGAAGCGCGGATCAAACCCCAACGCCGAATAATGCGTGAAGAACAGCGGCCCGCCCAGCGCCTGCCCGACCCACTGCTTATAGCCGTAATACTCGTTGCCATTGGCGTACCAGGGCGAACTCGCCCAGCCGTTGTAGTACGCCGACGCGGGGATCGGATGCGTCGGCGAGGCGATCGCGAGCAGGTACGCGATCATGGCCTCGTTGTAGCCCGTGATCGGCATGTCCATCGTCCAGCCGTGGTTCGGCGACCAGTGCCAATAGAGCACCTGCCCGCCGGGGTAACGCAGGAACCAATCCCATTCGACCGCTTGCCACATGCGCGTGGCGCGTGTGCGAATCTCGGTCTCAACCGCGCCAGCGCCGTCAAAGTACTGGCGGGCGGTAAGTAGCCCTTGTACGACGTACGACGTCTCGACCAGGTCCGCGCCGTCGTCATGCGTGCTGAACGGAATCGTCGCGCCGGTTGTGCCGTTGATCCAGTGCGGCCACGCGCCGTGAAAACGGTCGGAGGTGTCTTCGAGGAACTCACAGATCAGCCGGACGCGGTCGGCGGCGTCGGCACGCGTTATGAAGTTACGCTCGGCCGCGACAATGATCGACATGATGCCCATGCCCGTGCCGCCACTGGCGATGGTGTCGCCCCAGCCGTTATAGCTGTCGCGCGCCGCGCCGCAGGTCGGGTGACCGTGGAACCAGAAGTAGCCAAACGCCGCCTGCTGCACCAAGTCAAGCAGTTCGTCATCCTCGAGCCCATTGAAACGGGCCGATATGGTGCTTGACGGATCGGTCTCGGTCTCGCCGAATACGGCCGTCACGCGGTAGTAGTAGCGCTGCGTACGGCTACCAATGCTCTCGGAATAGAACGTATCGCCGTGCGGCGTCGCGTTGAGCTTGACGAATGGGCCGGCCTCGCTATCGGCACGGTAGATGTTGTAGCCGCTGGGCTGCGGGCCGGCGCTGAGTTTCCACACCAATTCCGTGTGGGTCTCAAAAGCGTTGGCAGCCAATTCCACCGGCACGGGATCTGGCGCGACGCCGTACAGGCGCAGGTTGTCCACATACGCCACACCGTCGGTGCCGGGCATGTCCTGGAAGATGAAGGCCCAGATCTGGCTCAACCCGATCTGCTCCCGGTCGGAAACGTCGACGGAGATAGTCGTCCACTGCCCGGTCGTGGTCGGGATATCGGTCGCTTGTTCCCAGGCATCGGGTGGACTCCAGTTGGTCGACCAGATGCCCATCAGGCCCGGCAGCGCCGAAGGGGTCTCGATGTACACGTCGGCCAGCAAGGCCTCATAGCCGGCCAGCGAATAGGCGGGCGTCAACCAGTCCTGTCGGTACTCGACCTTCCCATCCTCGTCCTCGAACGCGACCTTCAGCACATATGCGCCATGCGTGGCGGCTGGCGCGCCGCCGGCACCACCCAACACCCGCGTCACGGTGAGCCCGGCATCCGCGCCGCCCGGTGACACCGTGAGTTGCGTCTCGGTGGGCTCATAGCTGGCAACCAGCGTCTCAATGCCGACGGCAGGGCTGAACCCAATCGCGAGCGTCAACAGCAGCCCCATGAGCCACCATCCTCGCCTACAGTCTGAAAACGCTTGCAATCGCGAACTCATCAACATCATCCGGGTCACCCAATCTGCATTCCAGCGCATCCGCTCCGGCGGCCTGATTTCCCAGTACGCATTCTAGCACGTCGGACGGGGCCGAGGGAACCCTGATTCGCGCGACCGGGCCGCGGAGGAGCTGTCCCTTCGGAAAACTCCGTCCTCGTTGATTCACAACGGGTGATGCGTTTCGTGCTCTCCTGGGCAACCCACTACGATTCACCCCTAAGCGACCCGAACTGAGCGATCGTGGCGAAATCATCGCGATTCCGATGATTGGGGCCTGCATCACCGGTGTACGCCGGCGGCAGAGTCTCCCGGCGGCTACCGAGCTGCATCAACTTGGCCCGCATTGTTCATCCGCATGCCTTTGGTTGGGGGTGTGCGTGTTGCTGGGCGTGTTTTTGGGGGCGTATCGAGGGTGCCCGGCGGACTGGCGCAGACCACCTCCTTACTCCCGTGCGGCGACGGGCCGTCGGCTACCCATGTATTCCTCTTCTCTCACGTGGTCTGCGTGCGGCTGTCGCTATGACGTCATCACACAGCCAGGTAGACTCGAGCACGGCGCCGACGCTACTGTCGTTCACGCCATTGGTCGAGCCGAGACCTCCATTCCTCAGCCTTGGCGTCGTAGCTTTTGTTCGGCTCGGCTTTGTCGCCGCCAACCCGCGGCCGGCGGCGCTGCCCGTTCTCGTGGTAGCACAGATACCAGATTTTGCCTCGCAGATAGACGGCGACCTTACCCACACGGAACGATCGGATCTTGCGTGCCATTGGTGTGCTCCTCGGAGAATCCTGGCGCTACAAAACGCCACAAACAACGCCACAAACGGGATTCTCCGGGACCATCCCGGAACGCTAACGGCCTGCCAGCCCAGCACTTAGGACCAACAGGCCGTAAGACCAACGGAGAGGGCGGGATTCGAACCCGCGGTACGCCGTTAAAGCGTACGTCGGTTTAGCAAACCGGTGGTTTCAGCCACTCACCCACCTCTCCTTGTCAAACCGACGGTTAACATCGACGTAAACCGTCGTGGCAGCCAAGTTTACTTCAGAACAAGGCGACAGGCAAGCAGCGCCAACGCGACACGCGGCATAAACCCACAAGCCTGCGGTTTTTCCTCAACAGCCACGCTGTCCCCGTCTATCCAGCGCTGCTGACACGGCAGCGGCACCCGGCGAGTTATTCTTGGCGCGACGGCGTGCATCAGGCCGATAACGACAATATCGCGGCGTGGCAGTTCGTTATGACGCGCTTTACAGGAATATTCCCAGGAGAAGTTACATGAGCACCAGATTGTCCGCGGTTACTTTGCTTATGGCATTGGGATGCGTATTGCTTTCAACCGGGGGCTGTCCCCTGACATTGGACAGAGGACTTGACGGCGGGGCGGGGACGGCGACGTTGACGCTGACGCATGCGGGCGTTGATTTTTCCGCCGGCACGGCGGGCGATATGACCACCGGCGACCTGGCCGACAGCGACGGCGACATGATCGGCTGGGCGCCGTCGCCGAACAACTGGGTGGGCTCGGATACGGAAGTCTGGTTCCGACCCAGCCTGAACACCACCACCGAGAACTTCATCTCAGACATGGGCGCCGTCGCGCTCAGCTCGGTTACGACCATTCCCACGACTTGGGACGGCGGGCCCGGGCAGGATCTGCCGGCTTTGCAGGTCGGTCACGTATACGTCGTCAAATGCGTTGACGGCTACGCGAAATTCCTGGTCACGGCGACGCGTGTGACGCCGGATTGGGAAGCCGACGTCGAATACGTCTATACAACCGGGACGACGTTCGCCAACTGATCCGGCGCAGGTGGCGTCCTGACTCATCGCGCTGATTCGCCTTTGCGTGCATCGTTGTTGGTCCGGCAAGACGCACACCACCATTGACATGCGATTGGTGCGCTTGAAACAGTCACGCGCTGTTCGCATCAAGTCTGCCGAGGCACAGCCTGCACGCCATGCTATGGTTCGTGTTGTTGCACGGCCTGCGCAAACGGCGTACCAACGTCAGTGCGCCCGCATGACGGCGGCAGTGGCGTGCTCGATCGGCTGTTCGCCTACGACGCCGAGAATCGGCTAATCGCCGTCGATCCGTCCGGCGACCCGACGGACGGCGACGTGCGTCTGCGGTTCACGTACGATCATCTCGGTCGGCGTGTGCGTAAGCTGGTCGAGGAGTATAATGCGGCTCAGCAGCAGTGGCAGACGGTCGCCGACGTGAAGTTCGTCTACCACGGCTGGCGGCTGTTGATCGAGCGCGACGGGACGAACAACGACGTGGTCACGCACAAATACACCTGGGGCCTGGATCTGTCCGGCCTTGTGGGACCGGTTTCCAACCGGTCAAGCCTCGACGGCGCTGGCGGCATCGGCGGTCTCCTCGCCACGTACGACACGCAGGGCACCGTCACAACCAGCGACGACGAGAAGTACCTCTACTTCTACGACGCCAACGGCAACGTCGGCCAGGTGGTGAACTACCAGGCGACGCCCACGACTTTCTACTGGTCAACCAAAGCCCACTACCAATACTCGCCCTACGGCACCGTGCTGAGCATGACCGGCGACTACGCCGAAGAGAACCCGTTCCGCTTCAGCACGAAGTACCACGACGACGAGACCGGCTTCGTGTATTTCGGCTTCAGGTATTACGTGCCGTGGCTGGGGCGCTGGCTGAATCGGGATCCGATTGGGGAGGAGGGTGGGGCGCATCTGTACGCTTTCGTGGAGGGACGCCCAGTCAATGGCATAGATCCGTTTGGGCACCGCCCGGGATTTGACCTTCTGCCCCCCTTGCTACGACCGTCTCCCCTGCCACTCCCGCCCGAGTACGCACCGTGGACGCCGCCGGTTCCGGAGCCATGCCCGGCACCTTCGCCCTATCTGGATCCGTCCCTATGGACGTGGGCCGCGCCGGCCGCCGCTTCATCACAAGTGTTAGTCTGTGGTCCGTTCTGGTGTGTCATTATGGGGCCGGGACCGGAGCCCCAAATAGTCTTCGGGCCGCAGCCAGATCCTCTCCCAGAGCCTCTGCCCCATCCGCCATTGCGTAAGTACGGTCCGGGCTACAGTGCCAAACGCTGCGACGCACTCTACGATCAATACAAGAACGCCTGTGACGGCGATGTGAGTTGTAAGAAGGAGAAACTCACAGCACGCGTGCCGAGGACCGAGTGCGGCGAACTGCGCCACCGTTTTGACCGGAACCTGGAGTGTTTGCGCCGACGGTACGAGTGGGACCAGAATTGCCTTGGAGCATCGGGTGGATATGATATCAACACCCTTATGCGGGTTCTAAGAGGACACATAGATCAGGCAGGCATGGCTTTGCGGCGCGCCGAGCACTGCTGGGAGCGCTTGTTTAACGAGTGCTGGTGCGATCATCGAGAACTCGTCCCAGGCCCCATCGATCCGACCACATTCATAAACAGCGACCGAAATGACTGGCTGTCCAAACAAGTGAGGGACGAGTATATTAATGAGATGTACGGTATTTCGCGATGACGTCCTTCGCGCGCAACTAGGCTGCGGGTGCGGGCGTATCATCGCCGAGGTGAATGACTGTCATCGCTTGAGGAGTTGATCGTGCCGGACATTCTCAGCATACTATCGAACGAAACCGCTCTCCTAGCGATGTTGGTACGTGATGTGAAGCGGGCGGACATCCTGCGGTTGCTGAACAACCTTTACCTGTTGATAGACAGGCCTTTTTCAGAAATCGAGTGCGTTGATTCATTCTTCAGCGGCGACGTCCCAGCATTCCCGGTGCTCCCCGACGAGGAAGGTCGACGGATAATGCTGAACACGCTGAGCGAATACAACTTGGCATATCTGGGGACTGGCGTATCGGAGGACGAGCAGAAGCTGTTTCTGTTTGCTCAACTCTGGTACCTGCAGTTGACCACACAGGGGGTGCGTCCCATAGGAGGCTTTCCGGATGAGCAGATTGTCTTCTTCGTGGCGGCCTGCTGCAAGTTGGAGCACTACTGGTCGTTGCCGGCGGCTCAGTTTCTTGCGTGGCACGCGCTCAACTATCCGAACGAAGACACGGCCATGGACTCTAGTGAATACTGCATCGCGATCTCGCTATTGCTTGCGCGGACACTGGCTGGTGTGCAGTGGTGGCACAAGATCATTGCAGATCCCAGCGATGAGACGCAGGCGCGCTTTCAGGATGGGTCGCTCGGCACGTCAAATGGGAGGTGGCCGTCACTGTTTGATGAGATTGTCACGGCAAACCCTGAAATGCTCACAGTGTTCGACCATCTGTCGGAAGATCTAGCAGACTCAGGGTTTGGCTAATCGCCGTCGATCCGGTGGGCGACCCGGCGGATGGAGATCTGCGTCTGCGTTTCACGTACGACCATCTCGGTCGGCGTGTGCGCAAGCTGGTCGAGGAGTATAATGCGGCTCAGCAGCAGTGGCAGACGGTCGCCGACGTGAAGTTCGTCTACCACGGCTGGCGGCTGTTGATGGAGCGTGACGGGATGAATGAGGGTGGCACAGGCGTCCCGCCTGTGATCCGCAGCTACACCTGGGGCCCGGACCTGTCCGGCCTTGTGGGACCGGTTTCCAACCGGTCAAGCCTCGACGGCGCCGGCGGCATCGGCGGCCTCCTTGCCACGTACGACACGCAGGGCACCGTCACAACCAGCGACGACGAGAAGTACCTCTACTTCTACGACGCCAACGGCAACGTCGGCCAGGTGGTGAACTACCAGGCGACGCCCACGACTTTCTACTGGTCAACCAAGGCCCATTACCAGTACTCGCCCTACGGCACCGTGCTGAGCATGACCGGCGACTACGCCGAAGAGAACCCCTTCCGCTTCAGCACGAAGTACCACGACGACGAGACCGGCTTCGTGTACTTCGGCTTCAGGTATTACGTGCCGTGGCTGGGGCGCTGGTTGAATCGGGATCCGATTGGGGAGAATGACTCGCCAAACGTGCATGTCTTTCTCCGCAACGGACCGCTTCAGGGCGTCGACTACCCTGGGTTGGGGACCTATCGCGTTGGTAGGGATCTATACCCCAAGCCGCCGTTTGACAAAGGCTCTGGACCACATGGTTCGCGGCCGGCGACGCTTGACGACCATGGTGCACGCTCTGAGTGGTTCAGAAATGCTTCGCGCGCCGCCGACCTCTCGATGGACGACGCAGCCGCCCACATGCGTCACTATCTCGGAAACACGGGGCAGAAGTATCGAGTAGATGTCTGCGGAATGGTCAGCGAGTCTCCTAGCGCAAAGAAACACCTGTATCAAGAGATGAACCATGCCATGACATTCGCGGAAAGCGTGTTAGACAAGCCGTTTTTCTGGATTGTCGGCACATGGACGCGAGGAAGCAACCCAATGTCTGAGAATTGGAATTGGTACTATGCCGTTCACGGGTACTCCGCGTGCGGTCGCGCGGCGGTGACCAAGCACAAGGGCTCGGGATGTCGATACAAGATGGCCTTTTACTTCATGTTCAGTGACAAGTATAACTGGGACAAGAACAAGGCTGTGACAATCGCGGGCGAGACTGTGAAGGACGTGACCTTGGGGGCGCTGCACGAGGCAGGCATCGCGCAGGAGTTCGAGATGTACGGCTTCTGCAAGAAGGCCGTAGAATGGTGCGCTGGCGAGCGATTTGATGGCACCGGAACGCTACGGAAATGATCGATGCGTCTTTCTAACCAACGCGGAGCTCGACATGCGGAACATCTGTGTGGGAGTTGCGGTCTTGTTCGTTGGCGGGTTGATACTCATCCCACTGGCGCTCTTCGGCGAGGAGTGCGCCTTGTGGTACCTCGGCTGGGACAACGGGCGTGCCACGAACGCACCGGACTCCGCAACGGTGCTGCAGCACCTGACGAACGATGTGGGACTCTGCATTCCGCACGACGCTACGATCAGAGAGTGTGTCACGGAGCAGGGGATGGACGGCTGCGCGTACTTTATAATACTTGAACTTAATGACGATGGAGCCACCTCATTCCTTGCGTCGACGACCTTATTGGGCGCAGAATGGCGAGACGACCACAGATTCGTGAAGCCACCCCGAGCACGGGGGCACGAGGGCGGTTCGTACAAATCAACGCAAGTGCGATTGCCAGATGCCAGATACCTGAATGTACTAATTGAAGACGATGACACAGGGGTGGTTGTCGTGCATCTAGAGTGGTTCGGGACATGACGGTATTTTATTAAAATGCGCGTTGCCGGTGAGCACGCGGTAGGTCTAACACGTGCCGGAACATATTGGCTACGGCGATATCGACCCGTTTCTGCTGGCGATCAACAATCCGACCGCTTATGAACAGCAATACCCGAATTGCGATCGTCTGCGGGCCGACATCAACGGCGACGGCTATGTCAACAACGGCGACATCGACGCGTTTCTCACGCTGATCGGCACCGCCACCGGCGGCAGTGGCGTGCTCGATCGGCTGTTCGCCTACGACGCCGAGAATCGGCTGATCGCCGTCGATCCGGTGGGCGACCCGACGGATGGAGATCTGCGTCTGCATTTCACGTACGACCATCTCGGTCGGCGTGTGCGCAAGCTGGTCGAGGAGTATAATGCGGCTCAGCAGCAGTGGCAGACCGTCGCCGACGTGAAGTTCGTCTATCACGGCTGGCGGCTGATCATGGAGCTTGTCGGACTGAACGACCCCAGCCAAGGTGGCAACCGCGGCTTGTCGGCGCTCGCGAACGCTGGAGCGGTTTCAGGAAAGGTCTGTCGCTTGGCAGTGTGCCACGGCTCTGTGAAGCCGTGAGGTTCGTGTTGGAAAAGCACTGCTCAAGGGCAGCGGCACACGCCGCGGCGGTGGCGCTTTGCTGGCGCTCGCGAACGATGACGCCACGCTGCGCCGTGGCGCGTAAAGGAGATCAATGATGGAATACCGACGTCTGGGGACCAGCGATGTGCGCGTGTCTGAGGTCAGCCTGGGCTGCTGGACGCTCGGGGGACTGAACTGGGTCGATGGCATGCCGAATGGATGGGCCGATGTCGATGAAGATGAGGCGATTCGTGCCATCCACATGTCCATCGACGCCGGCGTGAACCACTTCGACAACGCCGACGTTTATGGAAACGGGCGCGCCGAACGCATGCTGGCCAAAGCGCTCGGCGAGCGGCGCAAAGACGTGATCATCGCCAGCAAGGTCGGCCATTTCCGCGGCACCGCCGAACATGCCTATGAGGCCCTGCACATCCGCCATCAGTGCGAACAGTCGCTGCGGAACCTCAAGACCGACACGATCGACATCTATTACTTCCACCACGGAAACTTCGGCCCCGACGACTGCTATCTCGACGAGGCCGTTGAGATGTTTTCACGCCTGCGGGATGAGGGCAAGATCCGGCTGGTCGGCCTGTCGGCGTACTCGTCGGACGACTTTGTCCGGCTGGTACCGAAAGTCAAGCCGACGGTGCTGCAAAGCTGGGCGCACATGATGGACGACCAGTTCATTCGCCCCGACAGCCCGGTGGCGAATCTGCTCGCCGAGCACCAGATGTCGTTTGTGGCGTTCAGCCCGCTGGCCCAGGGTCTGCTGCTGGGCAAGTACGATGCGGACAACCCGCCGGACTTCGAGCCGGGCGATTTTCGTCGCGGCCGGGAGATGTTCTCGGCGGACGGCATCCGCAAGGCCAACGCCGGCGTAGAGCGCGTCAAACAGCGCTTTGATTCCACGACCAACGAACTGGCGCGTGTCGCTCTGCAATACATCCTGGCCCACGACAACGTCGGCTGCGTCATCCCCGGCTTCCGTAACACCACGCAGGTTTCGTGCAACATAGCCGCCGCCGGCAAGCCGCTGAGCGGTGAAGACGTGAGCTATTTGCGCGAGGCGTTTAGCGCGGGATAGGGCCGGCGGACGTTGTGCTGGCAGGCGTGGCATGCCCGTGGGACGCGTGACGGGCGTTGCCGGGGACGTTGGAAACAAACTGGCGGCGGTTCAGTTAGCTGGCTCCCGCGCGCTTCGCGCCGGGCCGTCGGAAGCCCGGCTGAAGCCGGGTTTCTGTCGAGGAAAACCAGAGAATCCTTCGGTCCACCAACTGAAGTTGGTGGCAAGGTCTGGTCGGCTGAAGCCGACCGGCCAGCCCGATGCGGCGATCACATGCCATGCATGCCGCCATGGGCGTTACGCAACCAGTTCAACACTCCAATTGGGCTATCTTCGCTCGTCACAGGGTGACCTGGTTTGCCTTGGTTTCCAGCTCCTCCCAGCGGGTGTAAAGCGAGGCTACGCGCTGACGGGCCGCTTCCAACTTGGCCCAGCGCTTTTGTGACTCAACGTGGTCCGAGGCGTCTTCCAACTCGTCAAACTCCCGGCGACACCGCTCCACCTGTTCTTCCGCCTGGTGGATGGTCTCCTCCATCGCCTTCAGCTCCTTCCGCTCGCTGGACGTCAGGCCATCGCGACTGACTTTCTTCTTCGCTGGCTTGGGCCCGGCCTTGTCCTTCTCCGGCGGCTGGCCACGGCGCGCCATGGCTGCCTGCCACTGGGCGCTGTCGGCGTACCACCCCGCGTGACCCGCGCCGTCGAGCCCGATCACCTCGGTGCAGATCCGGTCGAGCATGAAGCGGTCGTGCGTGACCAGCACGATCGCGCCAGGGAACTCGTTCAGACTCTCTTCGAGCACATCGAGCGAGTTGATGTCGAGATCATTGGTCGGCTCGTCGAGGATCAGCACATCGGCGGGCTGGAGCATCAGCCGCGCGATCAGGATGCGGGCCTGCTCGCCGCCTGACAGCTCGCCGACCGGCATATCAAGCTGTGAGAGGCGGAACAGGAACCGCTTGGCCCAGGCCGTGACATGGATGGGACGCCCGCGAAAATCGACAAACTCGCTGTCGGTCGACAAGGAGTGCCGCAGCGTGACCTCTTGCGGAAGCTCCTCACGCCGCTGGTCAAACACGACCACGCGCAGGTCTTCAGCCCGCTTTGTAGTGCCTTCATCCGGCGGCAAATCGCCGGCCAGCACACGGATCAAGGTGGTCTTGCCGCTGCCGTTCGCGCCAAGCAGGCCCAGGCGCGTACCGGGTGAGAGCAGCAGCGAAACGTCCTTGAATAGCTGGCGTCCGCCAAGCGTTTTGGCAAGGCCCTTGGCTTCGATCAGCTTCCGCGTCTTGCGGCCCGTGCCGGCGAAGTCGATCCCGGCCGCCGTGGTCTGGCCGGTACGCTCTTGCAGGCTCTGCAACTCGTCGTGCAGGCGGTAGGCCTGGTCGATACGAGACTTTGACTTGGACCGGCGCGCCTTGGCGTGTGATTTGAGGAAGGCGGCTTCGCGCCTGACGATGTTCGCGAGTGTGGCCTGCTGGGCCTGCTGTGATTCGAGAAAGTCGGCCCGCTTCTCGAGGAACATCCCATATGACCCGGTCGAACTGAAAAAGCCGTCCGGGTAGATCGGATTTAGCTCAACCACCCGATTCGAAACGCGTTCGAGGAAATAACGGTCGTGGCTGACCACCAGGAAAGCGAACGGGGCCGCGAGCAGCATTTCCTCTAGCCAGACGATGCCCTCTAGATCGAGGTGATTCGTTGGCTCGTCCATCAGCAGCAGGTCCGGCTTGCGAATCATCTCGCGGGCCAGTGCCGTGCGCTTGCGCCAGCCGCCGGACAGATCTTCGACGGACTCATGCTCCTTTTGAAAGCCGAACCGGCTGAGCATGATGTTGACCTGGGTGTCGCGCTCGTGCGGCTGCGGATACTCGTCGGCGATGGCCTTGGACAGCACCGCTCTCACCGTCGCACCGGGTTCGAATCGATCTTCCTGCGGGAGATAAGCGATGCGTGCCGATCTGCGCCGGCTGACCTCGCCGCCGTCGACGGCTTCCAGCCCGGCCAGAATCCTGAGAAACGTGGTTTTGCCCGCCCCGTTGGGCCCAAAGAAGCCGATGCGCTCGCCGTCGGAGAACGCGATCGAAAGACCCTCGAAGAGTGCGCGCGCACCGAAGGACTTCGCGACCGCGCGACAGTTCAACAGTGTGGCCATGGATCTCTCATCGCAACCTCGTCATGTCTGCGAGACCTCGCCGGGCAGTGTCTGACCGCACTCGGGACAACGGCCGCTGACGTTGCCGGTCAGATTGTAGCCGCAGTTCGCGCAGTGCCCCGGCGGGGGCCGCCGATGCAGGAGCCGCCACACCGGCATAACGAGCAGCAGGATCGCGCAGGTGACATACAGCCCCGCGTTCATGGAGAAGAAGACGTATGCCTGTAAGGAACCGTTCTTGCTCATTGCGCGCTGGTAGGATGGAAATGATGCAATCGACGCTGTGCAGATTGCAAGCGCTGTCACAGGCCACAGAATCAGCCACCAGCGGCGGGGAGTCCTCAGCAGGTCGAGCAGCAACCCAACCAGCGCCACGCTGAGCGCGCCCACCGCCAGCACGCACGGCAGGAGGCGCCAGCCGCGGTCGAGGTTCTCTACAACGAAGATGATCCAGATACCAGCCAAAGATCCGATACACCAGAGTCCGTACTCATCGCCCGGATAGTACACCCCGGCGAAGCTTGCCAGCGTCCACACGAGGGGCAGCATCCAGACATAGAACCAGCGGCGGCGTCTTACGCGGGCTTTTCTGCTCATAGCCCGGCATCGTAATGGCCGGCGACGACACAAGCCACCGGCGGTTGGCTGATGATTCGGAAGCAGAGATGGCGCCGCGCTAGGAGTCAACGCCGCAAGACGGGACCCGCGTCTGGCAAGTCGTTGTTGCAGACGATGTAGCGGCGGTCGTCAGAGGCGAACCACCGGCCGTGTTGACGCCGCGTGTTAGGGCTACACGATACCTGCCAGGCGACGGAGTTGGTCGCGCTGAAGGCGCATGCTGGCCTGCTGAAGCCCCTCGGCCAGCGTGCCTTGTGATTTCCGGTCGTCTACGCAGTAAAGACCATAACGCGTCTGCCCCTTGCCCAGGTCACGGACACTCTGTACGCAGGCGCTGCCGGAGTGGGTGTTGCCATCCTCGACGATCGATACATCGACCAGGCTGCCGATCGTGTAGCCGGCCGTGCACACGACGGACAAGCCGGTTCTGCTGACATCCAATACCTGGCAGGCCTTCTCGGCGTTCACATCCGCCCGGTAACCTGTGATCACGCTCGAGACACGATAGTCCTGGCGACTCTCGGCTGAGACCGGCGTGCCGGTTACCTTGAGGCTGATCAGAGACTGTGATCCGCCCCCGCCTGCGGCATCATCAACGGCCTCGATCCGCCCGGGTTGTTGCATGAACTCGCGGTTCTGCTCGAAGTACAGCACAACGTCCATGTTCGGCTTGACCAGAAGGTCGTCTTCCTGCGCTTCGACGGTATAGGTCTCATCGACCAACCCGATCACACGCACAGGGTGCAGAACGCGTTGCTTGGAGTTGCCAGGAAGCTGCATGAAACATCCGGTTCCGATACCGACCATCGCAAATCCCCTTGACTGCGGTTGCCTGTTCCGTGGCGACGGAGTGGGCCGCACGCTGGGCCTAATGTCCTTATCGGCCGGTGGGCCCGGGACAATAAGCACTGTGGCAGGCGATACGTGAGCGATGGGGCGGGGGACTAACGCGACCCGTCGTGTCGCCATAATCGTCGCGGGACGGGCGGCCCGGACCGACAGTCGCTCGACGAGCGTGCCGCATAGTCCCAGCCGTCAGGCCGCCACGCGCAGCGCAGCGTCGCCAGCACCCTAGCCGTCGCTCAGCTTGGCCGGGTAGCCGAGATCGCGCAGAATCGACAAGACGCGCTCGCGATGATCACCTTGGATCTCGACTTTCCCAGCGCTGATTGTGCCGCCGGCGGCACAGGCGGACTTCAGCCGAGCCAGCATGGCCGCCAAGTCTGACGCAAACGGGTTGAGCCCGGAGACAACGGTCACGACCTTACCCTTGCGGCGTTTCTCAAGGCCGACGCGGGCGGCTTGTGCACTGGGGGGCAGGACCGCGCCGGATTCGTCGCGCGGGCAGGCGCACTCCGTCAAAGCGCGGCCGCAAACCTCGCAGGTAACGGGGCGTTCCAACGGTGTTCCATCAAACAAGCCGGGCATTCAGGTAATCATACATTCCGCGCGCGATGCGCTCGATACACGCGCGAATTCGCCGCTGTTCAGCCGCGCCTTATGGAACTGCCACACCATGGGCAGTGGTCCCAATAGTCGCGCAGCACGCCCCAACCGCACCGCTGACACTTGTCCTTCGCACCCTCAATCTTCCAGACGCGCTGGACCTTGCGCCGGCACCAGGGGCAGTAGCGCATGAACGGCATGAGATCCTTGCCCTCGCAGCGGGGATTGGTACACCGACCCGTGTAGCGAACGTCCGAACGCGGTCGTGCGGCATTCGGGTTCACGGCGGCACCATAGCACCACGGACAAAATCGCCAATCGGTCTTCATCCCCCGTTTGCAGCGCGGGCACCGCTTGGGGAAGCGGTTCTCGTCCGCCGTCACCCGGCGTTTTGAGCCGCACCACGGACAGAATTGCATGGTTGCGGAGACCGGGTTGTGGCAGCGGCCGCAGGTCCCGCGCACTTCCAGCACCGAGCGGTACTCCTTCAGGAAACCCCGCGTCCGAAGAGTCTTCCAGTCCGCGCGCTTCTTCGCGGACTTCGACCGGCGTCGCACGGGAGTTCCGCGCAAAGCGCGCGGCTTGAGGCGGCGAAACGCAGCGAGCATCCGCGTGGCATCAGCAAAGCGCTTGCGGTGGTCAAGCTCCAAACAGCGTCGCAGGAATCCGACCAGGTCGGCATGCAGGTTCTTGCGCACGCGGTCGAAACCAGGCGGCGGCCAGGCAAACGGCCACTCAGGCAGATACCCGGAGAACATCCGGTATAGAACCAGCCCCAGTGAGAACACGTCCGAACGGCGTGACGGCTTACCCATGGCCTGCTCGGGGGCCAGGTAACCGACGGTGCCTGATCCGGACGCCGCCAGTGTTCTGCGGGCCACCCGGGCAATCCCGAAGTCGGCCAGGCGAAGTTGGTCTCCGGGGAACAGGATGAAATTCTCCGGCTTGAGATCACCGTGCAGAATACGCTTCCGATGCGCACAGGCCACCGCCTCCAGCATCTGCTCAGCCAGGCTGATCATCGTACGGGCGGATGTGCGCCGGCTAAGGCGATCGCCGAGCGTCTCTTTGCCCAGTGGGTAGGCTATGACGAACTGATTGTCGATGAACCCGGCGTCTTTTACCTGGAGTATGTTGGGATGGTCGAGGCCGGCTGTCAGCCGAACCTCTCTGCGAAAACCCTCCAGCGTCTCCTTGGTAATCAGACCCGGGTGCGGCACTTTGAGCGCCACCGGAATGCCGGCGATCGTGTCATACGCCCGGTAGACGGTGGCAAAGCCACCTTCGGCCAGTTGCCGATCGATCCGGTATTTGCCCAACCGCTGTCGCACTCGCAATCGCGATGTCACTAACGCCTCCGCGTTGCCGCCACCTCTGCCGTGGCCGAGCGTCACCATAGACCTGGTCCCGGCCGCCAAAGGACAGGTATACCGGCGTCAATCGGTGCTCGGCAAGTGAGTTTGGCGTTTCGATTTGATTTCCTGGCGATCCCCGTGGAATCACCAGCGCGACAGGCCGAAATCAGCCATCGAATGCAACCTGGAACAGGCCAAAATCGAGCAGGTCGACATCCGTATCGTCGTCAGCATCGAAGGCAACACAACCTGGGGAGACGAACGGACTCATGGGGCCCGAAAGGCAGCCCTCGTAATACGCGAAATCCTGCAGGTTCACCGATCCGTCGCATGTGCAGTCCAGCGCCGCGCACGGCATTGTCATGATGTCCAGCACGAGACCTTCGAGTACCGTCAGGCCGTATGGCATCCCGCTCGGGATGATGTACCAGCCATTGTAGCTACCGCCCCAGCCGAAGTTCAGATGGAAGTAGCCATCGGTGTTGTAGCCATCGACCACCAGGTTGTGGCCGTATGACCAGCCCGGATCGACAACCGCCAGGTGCGCGGGCCGGGCAGCGATCATGTTCTGCGCGAGCCGGGAGTACACGTTGGGATCGCTGTCGTCCAGCAGGGTGGCGGTTTCGCAATTGAACTTCTGGTAGGCGTCCAGGGCCTGGCTGACGCCGAAGGTACCCGATCCGGAAGAGCTGTACACCTGCCGCGCGGCGACGCCGCACGCGAACACGAGCGCCGCGCGGTGCGTGTCCGATGGTGTCGCGCCATGGAAGTAGTCATCAAACAGCGCATCGAGGTGCGTGTTGAGTTGGGGGAAGGAAGGGAAGTCGCGTGCAACGTATGCGTCGTCAATCCAGAACCGATTGCTCCCGTAATTGTGGTAGTAGTCGTCACCATCGTCGAAGTTGGTGGCATTCAGCCGGCCGTGGTAATCCAGAATCTGCGCCATCGCCACCGACGGACAGCCGGCGACGCTCCGCGCTCCCGCCGCTAGATCCATCGGGCACAGATTGTTGTACGGCGCGTTCTGGGTCCAGGTCTCCTCCAGCCAGCCGCCCGTTGGCGTCGTGCCCGCCGGCGGCCACTGCTCGAACGCGCGACCTCCGGCCGTGGGTGTCGGTGTCAGCTTGGTCACCCAGGCGTCGCGAATCTCGCGTGCGACGTCTTCACGCACCAGTTCGGCGTGTGCCAGGCGCCGCCCCAAGTCCCAGCGGAGAAGATCAACCATAGGTGTGCCGGATGCCAGGTCGCAGGGCGCAGGGCTCGTGAACGAATACGCCACCACTGGCGGCAACGCCGCATCGGCCGCCACAATCACGTATCCGGCCGGCGCGAGATCGAAGCAGTAGCACAGCACGGCCGAGTCCGCCGCATCGCGCACCATCTGGATGCCGGTCACGCCAAACGAGTCGGCGGCACCGCTGTGCGCGAGGTGCCGCTGCGCGACAACCGCGGCTGTTGCCACGTCGATGTAGGCCGTGGGGGCGGTTGCGCTCCTCTCGAGCTGATGCGCATCACCCAGACCGGCCGCTGGTAGCGCGAGAATAAAGCATGCGGAAACGAAGTTCGTACAACGCATGGTCACGGTAAACCCTCCGTATCAGGATTCTTCAATCCTATCCGTTTGCCCGCCGCAACTGCAACGGGTTTGTGCAATATGCTTGCAGGATCGCCCAGGCTCTCGCGAAGCGTCGTACCCGTGGGGCTACGAGCTGATCCGGCGTAAACCGAACATCCTCGGGCCGGTTTTAAACACTCGCCCACGACGCCAAGCGTATTCGAGAACCGGCTTGACGCGAACGTCCGATTACGGTGGGGTATCGCCTGTTGACTCGCGCGGTGTCTTGCCCGGGAGGCCAATGCGAACGTTGATGCTCCGCGCGACGAAGAGTGATCGTGCCGTGTAACTCGCCGCGGGATCATCGGAGCGCCTTCACTGAGAACATGATGGATGAGCGCGAACAACTGTCGGTCCGGCAAGCCGGGAGAATCAAGGATGCCCGCGGTCGCCGAGTGACGCAACTTGATCCGGTAGCCCTCCACCTATTGCGCCGACACGATGTCATCGAAGCCGATACGCTCAAAGCCATCGCGAATAAGAAAGGCGTACGCATTCAGGGCGTGGAACGTGCGGCGTTGATATGCGGCCTTTGCTGCGCGCTGCTCGTGATCGGTCTCTTTACGCACGCGTTGATCACTGGGGACATCCGCGATGCCCCATATGCGAAGTCCGCTGGTCTGCTTTATCTCTGTTCCGTTCCATGGATCATCTGGTACGTGGTCAAGCGCAGGCGCTTTGGGCATATCGCCGCGGCGATGCTTGAGCACCGCCGCTGCCCGCACTGCGGGTATGACTTGCGTATGCTGCCGTTGGATGCTGATGATGGGGCTACGCTTTGCCCCGAATGCGGCTGTGCATGGAAGCTGAGCGAAGAGACGGAATGAGCTGGGTATGGCCCGAGTATGTCCATCGCGACCTGCCGCTGACCAGGCAGGATCGGCGGGCGATTCATCGCAACGCGTGGAAGCTGTGGTGGGCGAGCAAATGGAACATCGCGCTCTATCTTGCTGTGCCCGCCGTTTATTTGGCCACGGTGTTCTTCGCCAGCGACGTGGGGGGGAAGGTCGCTTCGCTGATCGGCGCGGGCGGTTTGATCCATACGCTGTTTCGCGCCGGGGCTCCAGTGGCCCTCTTCGTGATGTGTTTCGTCGGGGGCGGTGCCGTGTTGCAGCGGATTCGCTTTGCGCCGTGCGTCTACCGGGCTACGCGCCAGCGCGGATTCGATGTGTGCGTTAGGTGCGGGTACTGGCTGCGAGGATTAGGCGACGACATCCAGCGTTGCCCTGAATGTGGGATGGCGCGTGAAGCGATGCCGTCAGCCGATGCAGGGTGCCCCCCAATGAAAAGCCCCGCTAACCCATCAGGGTCGCGGGGCTTATGATTGGAGCCGAAGAGAATCGAACTCTCGACCTCTTGCATGCCATGCAAGCGCTCTCCCAGCTGAGCTACGGCCCCATCGCGTCCAGGTTGTCACGCCAAGTGGTGAGGGGCGGATTTGAACCGCCGACACACGGATTTTCAATCCGTTGCTCTACCAACTGAGCTACCCCACCTGAGACAGCTCGGCTTGCAAAGCCGCCACCAGGCGCCGGCCCCGCAAGCCATGTAAACTAGGCCAATTCGAGGAGTGCGTCAAGCCTGGAACATGACTGTCGCCAGCCGACTTGTCGCGCGGTGACCGAACGGCCCGGGCGCTCCTATTTGGCGGGTTTGGCGCGGGCCGCGTGCCGGCCTGCAAGCAAAAGGCCCGTCTCAAACAGGATGATCATCGGCCCGGCTAACAGGAGGTGGCTGATAATCTCGGGCGGTGCCAGAATGCCGGCCACGATGAGGATGACAAAGAGCACGTATCGGCGTGACTTGCGCAATGTCTGGATCGAGACCAGGCCGATGCGGACCACGGCCATCACGACCAGCGGCATTTGGAACGCCACGCCGAAGGCGATCGTCATGGTCAACACGAATGTCAGGTAATCGCCGATCTTGAAGAACGTCGTGACGATCGGGCGTTTTTCATCGGCCACCAGCGGGACCGAATAGGTCTGATCGGGCAGGCGCAGCTTGAGCTTGTGCTCGGTGTAATTGAACCACACCCGCCCGATCGGCGGGGCGGTTGGATCGTCAGCGAGCAGGGGTATTTGTGGCGCGTCACCTACTTCTGGCTGATCAGCGGGGACCTCGATGGCCGGCGTGCGCAGCAGAGCGCGCTCGATCACGCCGGGATGCGGCTCCGGCAGCCCGATCCACCCGCTGAAGCCCACCAGGAAATTAAGGCTGACCAGCAGGACGAGCGAGTACATGAAGGCCACGCCGACCAGAAACAGCCCGACACTGAACGGCAGCAGGCGCTTTATCCAGTTTTTCTCGCGTGGGTAGAGCCCGCTGCCAACGAAACTCCAGAATTGGTGGAGTATGTAGGGTGAGGCGACGACCATGCCCGAGATGAGGATCACCTTGAGGTAGATCACCATCAGTTCGGTCGGACTGGTTTGCAGCAGGTTTTCCGGCTGCCCGTGCCGGCGCAAGGCCAGCACGACGGGGCGCACGGTCAGTTCGAGGATGTACTTGGCGGGCCAGATCAGCAGAACGCAGGCCACAATCAGCGCGACCAGACTGCGCACGACGCAGCCGCGCAGCTCGTCGAGGTGTTCGCCGACAGTCATACGCGTCGCGTCAAAATCCGAATCGTGCTGGGAGCCGCGCGGCATGGGCGGATGATACTCGGGCCATTCGACAATCGAAACGCCTCCGGTGGCGAAGCGCGAGTTTGTAAGTATGGTGCCGGCAGGGGGGGGGACGGTGACCGGCACTGCGTGAACACGCAACAGCCGCCGATGCCCGGCCGCAGCTCAGGGCGTTGGCGGCTGTTACATGTACGCGCAGCGATCCGCGTCAGACAGGTGTACGGGCCCGCATACGACGATTCGGTCACCGAACCTCTACAACTGCTCGCGGCGCTGGTTGCGATTGGCGTGTTAGTCCTTGGGCCAGTCCTCGGGGAATACGTCGGGCGGAGTCGGAGCCGCGCCGGTGAGAATCGCCTCTGTGTAAAACTCGACGAAATCCAACGACCCCTCGACGATGTTCTTGCGAATATCCGTGAGGCCGCAAGACGCAAACAGCGTGCTGCCGGACAGCGCGGCGGCTGTCAACAGTGCCAGTTTGATACGCATAATGCGAGATGAGTTCAGCATGTCTTGGTCTCCCGTAAAGGCTGCGGTGCGTTTGGCTATCAATCGCGGGAGTCTAATCGCAAACCAAAGGTGGCGCCAAGTCTTGCCGGCCCCCATCCACAAAGTGGGTAGTGGGTCACGCCGGCCATATCGGGTGGCACCGGCAGCGAATCGCGATTGACAGCCAACCCCAAAGTGCCCCACCGGGCAGCGCGCGTGTGCCGAGTCGGCATGGAGCGGGGCGACGCGTACATCATGTGTTGAGACACGCGCCTTGACGCCGTGCCCGCATCAACCTAAGCTGGCTTGTTCCGAACAAAACCCGAAAATATCGGAGACCGTCGAAGTAAGGCACATGGCCGCGCGGATACGCATCCTGCACACCGCCGACTCGCACATCGGGGCGCAGTTGCCGGCGCGCCCACGGAATGGCGGCCCGCGGCGTGGCGATGATTTCGTGAACGGCTTCGAACGTGTGCTGCGGCTGGCCCATCAACGGTCGTGTGATCTGGTGATCCACGCCGGCGATCTGTTCAATTCGCCCGATCCAAGCAGCCGGGCGCTGGCAGCGGGGGCTGAATCGTTGCTCAAGTTGGCGGCGGGGGGGATCCCCGTGGTCATCGTCCCCGGCAACCATGAGCGCAGCCGGATTCCCGCGACCTTGCTCCTGGCCCACCGGAACATCCACATCCTCTCCCATCCACAGACCATCCGTTTCGCGTTGAACGGCATGCGGGTGGCGGTTGCCGGATTTCCATCTCTGCGCAACGCCGCTGACAAGCGATTCGCCGACGCGCTGGCCGCCACCGAGTGGCCCAGTGCCGAGGCCGACCTTCGTTTGCTGGCGGTACACGAGACCTTTGAATCGTCGGTTTGTGGTCCGGCCGGCTATCGCTTCCGCAGCGGTGATGATGTCGTCGAGCGTTCGGCGATTCCGGCTGAATTCGACTATGTCGCCGCCGGCCACATTCACCGTCAGCAGACTCTGTCACCAGCGACTCCGGACGGTCCCCCGATAGTGTATGCCGGCTCGCCGGAGCGGATTTCATTTGCCGAGCTGTCGGAGCCCAAGGGCGCCGTGATAATCGAAGCCGGCCGAGACGGGCTCGCTTACGAATTTGTGGAACACCCGGTCCGTCCGATGTCTGTTTGGCCGATTGACGTCACGGGGCTGTCACCCGGCGCGCTTGTCTCGCGCATCGACGAGATCGTCACGGGTCTGCCGGATAGGGCGGTCGCGCAGATTCGTCTGACCGGCAACACGACGCGCGCCGTACTGCGCGGGTTGAGATTAACCGCGCGGGTGCGGGCGCGTCGCCCTGACGTTCTGTGCACGATATTGACCCAGGCCATCGAGTTTGTACCGCGGCGAGTGATCCGCGCGCCGACAGACGCGATCTCCGTCTTCGATGTTCTCCAGGCACCGCCAAAAGCACCGACGCGTGTGACAGCCGAACAGCTCGGCGCTCTGCCGGACATTCGCGGCGTGTACGCGCTTTACGACAATGGTGGTCGTTTGTTGTATGTCGGACAATCGGGGCATGTCCGGACCCGCGTTCGCGCACATGTTCGTGGCAAGAGCGGCGCCAACTTCTTCAGCGGTTGGGGCCGCGACATTGGGTCGATCGAGCTGCGGCCCGCCGATAGCGCATTGGAAACGCTGCTGATAGAGGCTGAGCTGATTCGCGTACACAGGCCGCCTTTCAACCGGCAGATGCGTCGCTGGGCGGGCTATTGCTACCTGGCCGAGAACGGCAAGCCGCATGGGCAACTGGACGTCTGCCGCGTGCCGTCGACGCATGGCAGTGTCTTTGGGCCGTATCGCAGTCGCCGGCTGGCGGCGGACATCAGCGAAGCCGCGGCCGCGTGCTTTGGGCTGGCCGCCTGCCCGGAGGAGTCGTTCACGGAGCACCTACCGCTGTTGCCAAGCGCTGGCCCGGGCAGGACATGCCGGCGGTATCAGGAGCACGTTTGCCCTGGACCGTGCGCCGGTCGCGTTGGCGCCGCTGAATATGCGGCGCGGATCGACCGCCGCAACTCCCTGCTGCGTGGCTGTGACGAAAGCGCGGTCACCAGCCTGGAGAATCAGCTCGCATCGGCCCTGGAGGCCGCACCGAACACCCGGGAAACGCGTTTTCTGGCGCGTCAGACGCGCGCACTGCGCTTCGCGTTTGACCACGCGGTCGTGCTGGCGGACGCCGCGCGGCTGCGTGGTGGCCTGCTGGTCATGCCCGGTCCCGGCGAAACGCGTACGGTGGCCAGTCTGTCGGACACGGGCGTGCGGTTTGAGCGTCTGGTGGGCACCGGGAGTGACGCCAGCCGCGTGTCACGCTGGCATAGGCTGGGTTGCCGGGTCAATCCCGGGCTCCCGCTGCCAGTGGCCAGTCTTGACTGTCTCTGCCTGGCGGCACGCCAGCTTCAGCGGGATCCCGGGGCGTATTCGCTGGTTCCGCCCACCGGCCCGAGGCGGCTTGGCGAGAGCGGTTTGCCGCCGCTGGTCGTGCCCGGCTGCGGGCGGTCCAGCGAGCCGGACGAACCCGCAAATTATCATTGCAGCCCGCACTGAAATGGGGTATATTCTAATTATGTTCAGTTTCGTATTTAATAGGTGCGCTTCCTGTGAGGCTCGAACCGCAGCCTAACCGATGTGCATTGTAGGTGGCGGTGCGTTGCACGATTTGTACCTGTTCATTGGGAATCCTGTGCCGGGCACGGATGTCTTCACGTGAGGTGAAACGAACGATGCGACACGCTCAGCAGAACACCAAAGCAGCGTTTACCCTGATCGAGCTGCTCGTCGTCGTAGCGATTATAGCGCTGCTGATATCGATCCTTCTGCCGTCGCTCGGCCGTGCTCGCGAGCAGGCCAAAGCCATGGTGTGTCTAAGCAATCTGCGCACCATCGGCCAGGGCGTGTTGATCTACACCAACGACTGGGAGGAACGCCTACCCGGCGGGCTACACCCGGCGTTGTACCGTAACACCGGGCTGGACGCCCTCATGAACCCGCCGGACCCATTCCCCCAGCGCACATACGACCAAGCCATCTGGTGGCAAAACCGATTCCTGACATTTAAACTGCGGTCATCGTTCAACGACAGCACGAGTGCAGCCGGCAGCATGACTGACCGCGTCAGCACTTGCCCCTCGATGCTCAAGATCACGCCGGATTCGCACTTTATCGCGGCTGCCCAGGTTGGCAACGGCGTCCAACCGACGCACTACGTGATCAACAACATCGGTGCCGAAGGTGACCAGGCCGGCCCCACAGACCAGGTCCGCGTTACTAATCCGCCGTACTACTTCGGATTCAGCTCATACAGCAGCACCAACCCCGACCTGCTCGCGCTTGAGAAGAAACATCCGCCTTTGCCGGTGACAAAGGTCGCGTCGCCATCACGCGAGTGGATGATTGCGGATGCGTGGTATCGACCGTATGACGGCAATTCGTTTGCCCCGGGTTTGCAGCAGGAAGGCCCATATCAGTATCGTTGGTCGGGCCGCACGTTCCCGTGCTTCGCGCCCCACTTCGCGAAACTCAAGGCGTACGCCGTGTACGGTAATAATGATGACACCGCGCACCGCAGCGCCTGCTCCAAGGCGCGCGATGGCCGTATGGACGGTCGTACGAACACGGCGTTCTTTGATGGGCACGCGGAGCCGGTCACATCGAAAGAGCTGAAGTACGCCAATCGCGTGCTGCTTTATGGTTTCCCCGGGACGGTCAATCCGAATCCGGAGCTTCCCGACGGAGCCGCCTGGGAGTAGCACGACACAGGTCACCACCAATGCAAGTACCGTTCGACCGTTTGCGCGCGGTTCGAACCGCGTGAGGGGTATAGGCATACTCAATCACGTTTTACACCCGCCGAGCGCTCGCGCTCCAGGTTCAATGCGCCTCTCCACGATGCCGCCGGCGCCTTTCAACCACATCACGCCGTTTCGCGGTTTCATTGCGATGCGGCGTCCATCCGCGTAGGATCATCGGCTTCACAGCCTTGTGGAGATCCCGACATGCCTGAACTTGTATTCCACGGTGCCGCCGGTGAGGTGACCGGGTCGATGCACATGCTGCGCATCGATGATAAGTGGGTGGCGCTTGATTGTGGACTGTACCACGGTCGGCGCGCGGAAACGGAACAGAAGAACCGTGCGTGGCCCGTGCCGCCCAAGGATATTGCCGCGGTGGTGCTGTCACACGCACACATTGACCACTCCGGCCGGCTGCCGCGTCTTGTCCGCGACGGGTTCGAGGGGACGATTTACGCGACACCGGCGACGCGCGACCTGTGTGCGATCATGTTGGCCGACTCCGCCCACATTCAGGAGGAGGATGTCAAGTACGTCAACAAGAAGCGGAAGCGCAAAGGCCTCGAACCGATCGACGAGCTTTACAACTACAAAGACGCCGTCGCGGCCGTCAAGCTGATGCACTCCGTGCCGTATAGCCGCTGGTTCGAGGTGGTGCCGGGGATGATCGCCCGCTTTCAGGAAGCGGGGCACATGCTGGGCTCGGCCAGCGTCCAGGTCGAGTTTGCCAAGCGTAACGGCCACGCCCCCGGGTTGTTCTACACCGGCGACATGGGGCGTCCGGAAAAGCCCATTCTCCGCGACCCCAAGCCGATTCCGCCCGTGGATGTAATCCTGTGCGAAAGCACCTACGGCGGCCGGCTCCACGAGACCGTCGACGACGCCATGGAGGCGATGACGGCGGTGGTTAACCGCACGGTCAAGCGCGGCGGGAAGATAATCATCCCGGCGTTCTCCGTCGGACGCACCCAGACGATTGTGTATTTCCTGCATCAGCAGATGGTGGCCGGCGCCATCCCGCGTATTCCCGTGTTCGTCGACAGCCCGCTGGCCGTGAACGCCACCGAGGTGTTTCGGCTGCACCCTGAGTGCTACGACGCCGAGGCGCGCGCTTTCCAGAGTGTCACCAGTGACATCCTGGGGGGCGACTGCTGCACGTACATTCGCGATGTGGAAGAAAGCAAGTCGTTGAATCGCCGTCGTCGGCCGTGTGTGATCATCTCGGCGAGCGGCATGTGCGAATTCGGCCGCATCCGCCACCACATCAAGAACAACATCCGCAAGGCGAAGAACACCATCTTGATCCCGGGGTTTCAGGCCGGCCACACGTTGGGGCGGAGGTTGGCTGACGGCGCCGATCGGATCAACCTGTTTCATGAGAGCTATACGGTGCGGGCCGAGGTTGTGCAGATTCACGGATTCAGCGGCCATGCCGACCAGGCCGAGCTCATCGGCATGCTCAAGCCACGCGCGCGTGACACCAAGCAATTGTTCCTGGTGCATGGCGAGCCTGATCAGAGCGAAGCGCTCGCGGAGAAAACGCGGGCGCTCGGTTTCCAGCAGGTACGCACGGTACAGCGCGAGATGCGCGTCGAGATTTGAGTTGCGACAACGGCCGACTCGGGGGGTGGCCGCTACGGATTTCACGGCGGCCGCGACAGGGGCGATGACGGTTGACCGAGACCGCACAGACATCAGGCACTACACCCGAACGCCCGGCCACTGCGCTGGATGGACTACGGCGTCAGTATCAGCGGCAGCGCAACTTGTGGGCCGCGCGCGAGTCCGGCTGGTCGTGGACGCGTCTGGCGCTGTTTGTGCTGGCCCTGGCCTCGCTGCTGGTCATGACGACTCAGCCGTATTTTACGGTGGCGGTGATCCTGGCCTCGGCCGGGCTATTCATCCTTGCAGTCAGGAAACACCACCACGCTCAGATGCAGCGCGAGATGGGCGATCGACTGCTGCTGGCCGTCGATGAGTCTCTGCAACGCGCCGGCGGCGCCGTGACATGCGTCCGCGATTGGCACCGTCCCGCCGACAACGCGGACGAGGATTCGGTCCTTCCAGCCGTTTTCCCGGAAGGGGAGACCTGGCCGCTGTCCGCGCAAGAGCAGGATGATCTGGACATCTTCGCCGCGCCCGTCGGCATCTTCGGCTTGTTGAATCGCACATCTTCGGCGCTCGGCGCGCGACGGCTGCGCGACACGCTCGTGCGGCCCGCTCTCGATGCCGAGCACATCCTGGCGCGCCAGCAGATGGTCAGGTGGTTGGCGGAGCACGACGAACACCGGCTGCGCCTGATGGCGGCACTTGCGGCGCTGCGCGGCGAAGATCGGCGTTTGTCCAAGCTGATCACCGCTGTCGACAAGGCCAAGCCGCTGAAACTGCTGCTGCCGCCGGCGGTGATGAAAGCGTGGTCGCTCTTGAGCACCATGTTCACTGCGTTTGTGATCGCTCGGCTCGCGGTCGGCGACTTGCGCTGGGCGGTCTGGGGCATCCTGTTGCTGTTCGTCAATTTCCTGATGCTGCGCTATGGACGCGCGCGGGTCGTCGAGTGCAAGAGTGATTGGGAGGGCATCGGCTGGCCGGCGCGCGCGTTCCTGGTGGCCGCGTGGCAGGCCGCCGACGATCTGCCCGACGCCGGCCGACTCGCCGCGCTGCGCGAGCGTTGTGCCGCCGTCGCGGCGCCCGACGTATTGCCAAGGTTGCGCCGGCGAGTTGCCTGGGCGGACCCGGGTGGCGGCTTGTGGGAGCTGGTCAATCTGGTGACGCTTGCCGACGTACACATTGCCCAGGCCATCCTCGACCTGCGCCAGTCCGCATCGCGAGCAATTGCTGGCCGCCTTGTCGGCCCTGGCCGAGCTGGACGCGCTGTGTTGCCTGGGCGCCTTCGCCGCCGAACAACCCGTCAGGTGCTATCCCGTGCCGGTTGACGCAACCGAGCTGAGGGTCACCGCCGGCCGCCACCCGCTCGTGTCGCCCGAGCGCGTCGTTCCAAACACCGCCGCACTTTCGCCGACAGAGCGTCTCTGGGTGATTACCGGCTCGAACATGGCCGGTAAGAGCACGTTTCTGCGGATGGTGGGAATCAACGTGCTCCTGGCGCAAATCGGGTGCGTGGCCACGGCTGACGAGATGCGCTGGTCGCCGCTGCGCCTGATCACCGACCTGCGCGCGCGCGACAATCTCGCCGACGGCGAAAGCTACTTCCTGGCCGAGGTCCGGCACCTGCGGCGTATGGTGTTGCCGCCGGCGGGGGCGCGACCGATACTGGGTTTGATCGACGAGCCGTTCCGCGGAACGAATTCGCACGACCAGACGGCGGCCAGCGTGGCGGTCGTGCAGCACCTGCTCGGCTCGGACAACCTGTTTCTGCTCGCAACTCACGATCCACATCTGACCAAACTCGCCGACGGAAACTCCGCGCGCAACCACCACTTTCGCGAGAATCTCGAGAGCGCGGAGCTGGTGTTTGACTACTCGCTGCACGACGGGCCGGCGCTCACGCGAAACGCGTTGCGCATTCTGGAACTGGAAGGCTATCCGGCCGAACTGGTCGAGGCGGCTCACAAGTGGATGGGTGAGTAAGCCGCCAGCGCAATCCGGCAGACGATCCGGCGTGCCACGGCTCTGTGAGCCGTGCTGTGCAACGGCGGGACAAGCACGGCTCATAACGGCGTTGCATACTGCCAAGTGACAGGCCCGGGTTTATGCCGCGCCGGCACGGATCGGTAGGGGCCGTCGGAATAGTCTCACGAGTGCGCGTTAGACACGCCGCCAAACGTCGTTCGTAGGAGCAGAGCAATGTTCGGCGCAACGGCCCGGGGCTGTGGGGCGGACCGCAAGGTTCGCCCCGTTGCAACCAGTTTTCAGTTTTCAGTGTTCAGTTTTCAGTTTTCAGGGTTTGGCGTTTCGTGGTTGGTGTAGATAGTGTTGGTGGTGGGAGGAGTCGTTGCGGCCGTGGGATATCTGAGCGCCGAATCCCAAGACTGCAAACTGCAAACTGCAAACTGCAAACTGAGAACTGAGAACTGAGAACTGAAAACTGAGAACTGAGAACTGAGAACTGAGAACTGAGAACTGCTCACGTCTTTCCACGCAGGAGCGCACTCCGGTGTCAGCGATTCGCCAACGAATGGACGAGCAGCAGCGCCAGGCCGACGTTGAACGGCTCGGCGACGGCGATCAGGATGCCCTTCAGCGGTTGATCGTGGAATATCACCGTCCGTTGCGCATACGGCTGACCGCGGCCGTGGACCAGGCTTTGCACCATCGTCTCGACCCGGATGACGTGCTTCAGCAGGCCTACATCTCGGCCGTCAAGGCCGTCGCCGACGCGCGTTTTGATTCGCCCGGCGGTTTCTACAAGTGGCTGGAGCGCATTGCGCTGAACCAACTCAGCGATGCGCAGCGTAAGCTGCGGCGGCACAAGCGCGATGTCGGCCGCGAAGCCCGGCTGCGCGTCGATCCGCGCACGTCATATCCCGGCCTGGTCGGCCACCTCACGGCGCCGGACACATCACCCAGCCGCCGGCTGGCCCGCGACGAAGCGATCGCGGCGGTCATGTCCAGCCTGGCGCGCCTGTGCGACGACCAGCGCGAAGTGGTCCGCCTGCGGTTCCTCGAGTCATACTCGGTCAGGCAGATAGCCGAGAAACTCGACAAGAGCGAAGCGGCGGTCCACATGCTCTGTCATCGAGGCCTGAAGGCGCTGCGGGCGCATATCGTGGCGCTGACGCGGTTCCTGACGAGGTTGTAGGGGGGGGAAGGTAACAAGGCAACGAGGCAGCGAGGCAGCAAGGCAACGAGGCAGGGGCGCGGCAGCGGCGTCTCGCGATTGTGTTGGGTTGCGGGGCGACGGGATCGTGGAATCGGGGCGGCTCACATCGTCGCCCGTACAGCGATCTCGAGTGTCTATCCCCTCGTTGCGCGCGCTGCCGCTACTTCGGCGGCCACGCGGGGAGGGGTTCGTCGCCTTTGTGTTGGTCCTGGTGGAGCGGTGGCATCCACATGCTCCCTGTCGCGCCCGTGTTTGGGTTGATGGGAATGGTCGGCATCCCCCACGAACCGTCCGCGCGCTTTACAGGCGGCGGCACAAAACGCTTGCCGTTGCTCTTGTCAAAATACCACGGAAACACGCACCGTTCACCGGTTTCCGGGCAGGCGAACGGAGAGGTCTCGGTCTTGCTGACCTCGAAATCCACGTCTTTGCCCGTTGCGAGGCTCACACCGATGACGCGAATGCGCCCCGTATCGGGAATCTCATCGTTCGTCCAGACGACTCGAAGGATAAGAACCAGGGCCAGCAGCGCGGCAACGACCAGAAGAAGGGGTGTACGCTTCAAAGCATGCTCCCGCCAGGTGTCTCCTACTTGCGCTTCAGCCCGCCGGGAAACTCTCGCCAGCGTTGCTCACCATTGTACCGGTCGTAAATCACACCTGCTCCGACGTAGCTGGGGTCCATCCCGCTGCGCCAGCGGGTACTGAGCTCGTCGGGATAGCTCCGCGGATGATCGCCTCCGCCCTTGCCGCGAACTTCGGCAGTCTACCGGTCCACTCCGTGACGATTCCTCTGTATGGTTCCCAACAGTGACGCAGCGGCAACTCGCCGGGAAGCCACGTAAAGTAACGCTCCGTGTCCACGGTCTCAAAAAACAGCTCCATGAAATTGTGCGGAACCTTGGGCGTAATCGCTTCGACGTGGCCGTCGAGGAACGCGGCCTGCGACTGACGTTGTCGCCCGTGGCGCCACGCGTGCATTGTGGAATCCCAGTCTGGAGTCTCGTACGGCTCGCCCGGCATGGGCCAACCAATCGTATCTTTCAGCATATACGCGGCGTTTATGTTCCCGAACCACGTCCAGGCGGCGTCCATGGCCATAGATCTGGCGCGTCTCGTTTCCCAGTGAGATCCGCCTCCCAGTTGTAATGCACCAAGGCGTTCTGAGGCCGTACGCCGTGTAGTTGCCGGGCTTGAAGTCCTCGCCAACGCCAAACCGGTTCACGTACCCGGTGCCCCAGGCCTTGCCGCGGTTTGACGAGAAGTACTCATCTTTTCTACGAGTTGGACACAACTGCATATCTCGGTTCGCGGCGTAACCGAGGTCGAAGAGCGTGTCCGCCCAGGACGCCATCATTGAGAAACCGGTTTTGGGGTCTTGGTATGCGTACTTGGCCTCGTCGTCCCAGGTCGGGAAGTATCCCTCATTCTCGTTCGCGCAAAGCATCATCGCTTGCGCCAACCCATGGAGATTCGCGCCGCACTTGACCTTTCTGGCTTGCTCGCGCGCATCGGTGAGGCTTGGTAGCAGGATCGAGATCAGCAGTGCGATGATGGCCACCACTACGAGCAGCTCGATCAGGGTGAAGCCTTTCATGGTGTTCCTGTTAACGGAAGCCGATACCATGACCTCGCTCCTACGCTGTAGGAAATGACTGGCCGTTTTGAGCACACATCGACCGATCTGTGGTCGCCGCCGCGCTCGCCGCACAGAGCGACTTGTGCTTCTACAACAAAATCATAACACGTTTCACGCACGTGGGCAACCGTCTTCTTGGCGGTAAACGATGCGCCGGGTCGCATTTAGGGCTGGCGGGCCGGACTGCTCGGCCCCGCCGGGCTGCGAACGCTTCGCGCCGGCCAACATCGTCACGCGTGCCGGGCCTATGCTGGATCTTATCGGCGTTGGTCGCCGCGAGACGTACCAAAACCGTCGCTGAGGCGTTATGGCTGCGGTGCCCACAGCCCGCCCGACTCCGTCAGCCAGTCGGCCACCTCATCGGCCGCCCGCGCGACGTCGTTGTGCGACATGTCGATCTCGCGGACCGGCAGCAACGAGTCGGCGGCAAGCTCGCGATATGTGTCTTGCTCGTCGATGAACTCGTCGAGGTCGTTGTATTGCGCCGGATTACCCGACACGCGCAGTCGCTGGCGCCGCGCCGCCGCGAACGATCCCGGCGTTCGCGTACACAGCACGATATGGAATCCGAGCGGCAGCAGACGTTGCTCAATCCAGCGGAAGTCGTAATCCCATCCGTTGGCGCGCATCTGGTAAACGCGCGTCGAGATGTGAAAGCGATCGACGATCCATGAGTAGTATCGTTGGAGCTCGAACAGCCGCAGCCAGGTTTCATAGGTCTCCAGCGCGAGCTGCTCTTCCGAATCCGGATCGAAGTTGACCAGCCCGCGACCCCACGGAACGTTCGTAAAGCCGCACCACTCAGCGGAAATCACCGGCGAGTGGTAGCGATAGCGGCGTGGCCCGACGATGCGCGGATGCTCGTTCAGCGCGAACGCAAGTTCGGTCTTGAAGGTCAGGCGTGTGCCTTCGAGGATGATCTTCGGGCAGAGTTTCTTCACGGGGTGGAGCCTCCGGCGGGGCGATATGGCGGTCTCGATACTCGACGCGGCATGATCGGCATTCGGCGGCCGGCGAGGCGCCGGCCGTTACGCTAGCGGTCGCACACCCAACACCGTAGCGGCCGCGTGCACAGCACTGTAGCGGCCTGCGCCTCGCAGGCCGTCGGTGCGACGTGGCACGCTCGGCATTCGGCGGCCGGCGAGGCGCCGGCCGTTACGCTTTTGCGCCGGCCGCTACGCTTTTGCGCCGAGCAGTCCGTTACACGGTGCGACGATTCGCCGCGCGAGTTGCGATGCTGCTCCGGTGGAAACGGCGCTAGAAGAAGTAGATCACCACCTCGTAGGTGACATAGAAGGCGATCGCGATCACGCACATTCCGACGACTATGTTGATGAACGTGACCAGCGTGTCCCACGGCAGGTGGCGTACAGTCCGCGACCGCGTCGCGCGGTAAACGACCGCCACACACATAACCAGCGGCAGAAACAGCCACAATTTGCCGGCGGGTGTGATCGGCCAGGGCCAGGCGTGCAGAATCGGGATGTACATGTCCGCCAGGTTCACGTTAGCCCTTGCCGGTTGACGCGTTGTCAGACAGTTCGCGGTAGTAAGTCGGCAATCCACCGGTCTGAGCGCGGGTCAGCGCGTCGAGAATCGCCAGCAGGTTCAACAGGCCGGCGGCGGCGAGGTAGATCTGCGCCACGTCCGACGCCGGGTAGAAACTCACGTATTTCACGTATGTGTCGGGTGGGATTTTGTCGCGCAGTTGCTGTGTGGCGAGGTCCTGCGGCTTGACCTCTCCGATGGTGAGATTGGCGACGTACGAGACAACCGTGTAACCGCCGGCGCCCATCTCGGCGAGAAAGAGCCAACGGTTGGTGTAAGGATTGACCGAGTTCTTCAGACCGCCGAAAGCCAGTCCAGCGATAAAGGCGAAGCTGATCGCCGCCCAGAACACGACCGCCAACGCGCGGTGGCCGAGAATGAAATGGCCGCCACCCGGTATCAGCCACGCTACAACTCCCGCCTGGATCATCTTGTCAACGTTTGGTGTGGACTGGGCCATCACGAATCCTGTCTGACGGGTCACTTAAACGGGCAGGCGTCGGGCGACTCGCCGCAACGGCCGCAGGGGCCCGGCGCCGGTCGCGAGGCGGTCGCCACGTGCGGTGCGGCCGGCACACTGAGGCGCCGCTTTATCTCCTTGCTGCGGCACTTGACGCAGCGCAGCTTGCGCTCGGCGGCAGATGATTGGACCAGCTCTTCGAACTCCGCGCCACATGCGCCACAAGTGTACTCGTATATGGGCACTACTATCGCCTCCAACGGGCTCGCCAGGAACGCGGAGTATATGAGTGCGCGACGCGCGTGCCAATACGTTGATGGGAACTGCTGGGTGAATGGGGGGGCAGGCGGCAAGGCGGCAAGGCAACGAGGCAGCAAGGCAACAGGCAACGAGGCCACGAGGCCACGAGGCCACGAGGCCACAAGGCCACGAGGCTGGGATTTGGCGGTTTGGTGTGAATGATGTAATTAGTTGGGCTTAGACTGTCGAATGATCGCTGTCTGGCGCAGAATACCCTGCTGTGAACGCGAACGAATCATCGGCAGGCCCGGCCGCAGGTGCGAGCAAAGCGCCCGTCAAGCCCGCGGCGTCGGTGCACGCGTTTGTCAGCGCTCTGCTGGAGCGCTACCGGCGGCTGCGCGAAACGGACCATCCCGCTCTGCGTGATCGCGAGACCAGCGATGCCCGACTGGCGGAATTGCAGCTAGCCGAAGCGGTTCTTCGTCATGTCGCATCCGACGATCGCTACCACCTGAATTGGCCGCGGCAGCTTGCCGTCATCGGACCGACGCAAACCGGCAAGAGCACGATCGTAAACGTCCTGCTGGGACAATCACTTGCCGAGGTCAGCCCGCTCGCCGGGTTCACTATTCACCCGCAGGGATTCTGGCAGCCCGAGAGCGGCTCATCAGACGAGCCGGCCACGCTCCACAAGCCAATAGAAACGCTCTTCGATGCGGCCGAGAGTGACCGCGTGACGTCCGACGGCGCGCACGATAGGCGCTGGGCCGAGTTGATCTTCCGCGGCTGGCAGCGTTGCGACCTGAGCGCACTGACTCGCGACAATCTGCGCGCGTACGCGCTGACCGTCGTTGAGCCGGCGGCACCGCTCGCGACGCCAAATGCCGAAGCGCGGTCGGGCACGCTGCCGCACTGCGTCATCTGGGACACACCCGACTTTGATTCGCTGGCGGCGCGGGAATATCGAGAAGGCCTCCTGTCGGCGATCGCGGCGGCGGACGCCTATCTGCTGGTCGTGAGCAAGGAGAAATACTCCGACTTGTCGGTATGGCGACTGCTCCAGTTGCTCGCGCCGCTCGGACGGCCGCTGATCATCTGTGCCAACAAGCTCACCAGCGATGCGACCGACGCGATCGTGATGGCCCTGCACCATCGGCTGCGCGAGCACAAGTGGGCCGAGTTCGAAACGCCCATCGTGCGTATCGGCTACGACCCGGAACTGAGCGCCCCGGCGAAATCACCGCCAGCGCAGCGTGAATTGCGCGAGTGTGTGGCCGACGGACTGGCGCGGGCCGATCGGGCAAAGTGGCCGGCCCACGCCGCCGGGCTCGTCCGACAGCACTGGGACGCGTGGACCGCCCCGATTGAGCGGGAGCACGCCGCGCTTGATGAATGGAAGACGCTCGTTGCTGAGGCATTGGCAGCGCTGCTGAGCGCGTATCGGCGTGATTATCTCGATCACCCGCGGCGATACGATGGGTTTCGGCGCGCGACGGCCGAGTTGCTGACGCTTCTGGAAATCCCCGGCGTGGGCAACGCGCTTACGCAGGTGCGCCAGGTTGTGACCTGGCCGGCGCGACAGGTATGGCGCATGGGGCGGGTCCTGTTTGATCAGAACCGGCAGGCTTCGGCGCATGGGCTCTCCAACGAGCAGGTGTTTCTCTATGACGAGATTGAGAAACTGCTAACGCACATGCAGTGCGAAGTCGCGCGGCGTGGCGACCGGTCAAAGGCCACCGCGGTCGTGTGGCAGGCATTGGGGCGACAGTTGGAGGCCGAGTCGCCGCGCCTGCGCGACCTGTTCCAACAGGCCGCGCGCGAACACGACGAACAGACCCAGCACGCGATTCACGTGGCGGCGGGGCGGCTGTACGAGGCTTTGAAGGAGCGACCGAAGCTGCTGAACGTGCTGCGCGCCGCACGCGTCACCGCGGATGCCGGCTCAATCGCGCTGGCGATCAAGACCGGCGGCGCCACGGTGAACGACCTCCTGCTGGCACCGGCCATGTTCGGCGTGGTATCGCTCATGACCGAGGGAGCCCTGGGCACCTACATGAAACGCATCGCCGAGGAGCTCAAGGAGAAGCAATATGAGATCGCGCGCAACGAGTTGATTGGAGTCGTGGTGCAAGAACAACTCGTCAACCTCACGGCCCGGCTCGATGACCAGATGCTGTTCGGCATTTCGGCGGAACGCCTGGCCGAGGTGCGCCGGGCACTGGATGAATGGGAGTGACCTCGTCGATGAACGACCAGTTTGCCGATCTCGTTGCCGCGGCGCGCCAGTGGGTCGAGGAGGGGACTGCGGCCGAGTGGGTCGAGGCGGGCAGCGCCGAGCGCTTCGCCGCGCTTGAGCGCGCCACACCGGCGGATCTCTTCGTCGATGCCCAGGCCCGGCCACTGGTCGTAGCCCTGTTCGGCGGAACGGGCGTGGGCAAAAGCAGCCTGCTTAATCGACTGGCCGGTGCGACGGTCGCGCGCGTCGGCGTTGAGCGGCCAACATCACGCGAGATCACCCTCTACGTTCATCACGATGTCAAACTGGCTGACTTCCCGGAGACGCTGCCGCTCGAGAGTGTCGAGGTTCGGCGTCACGGTGACGATGCGCACAAGAACATCCTCTGGATCGACGCGCCCGACATCGACAGTGTCGAGCCGCAGAATCGCGCCTGCGCATTGGCGTGGCTGCCGCACATCGACCTGCTGGTGTACGTCGTGAGCCCCGAGCGCTATCGCGATGACGTCGGCTGGCGCGTGTTGCAGGACCGGTCCCTGCGGCACGGCTGGCTGTTTGTCATGAATCGTTGGGACGAGGGAGACCGCGCCCAGCGTGACGATTTCGCCCGCATGATGCGAACCGCCGGGTTTGACGATCCGCTGGTGCTGTGTACGTCATGCCTGGACGGCGCTGAGTTGCCCAGCTCCGACGAGTTTGCGCGGATCGAAGCCGTGATCAATGACCTGCTGGCCGCGCATGGCGTTCGCGAGCTGACGCGTCTGGGCCATCGGGCTCGGTTGCAGGAGCTGCGCGCGACACTACAGGCGGCTGGCGCAGCGGCTGGGCAACGAGCGACCGCTGGCAGGCGGTCGCGACCGCAACGCCGTTGCACTGGCAGCAGGCCCGCGATGTGTTGCGGGATGGTCTGGACTGGCCGATCCGGGATATCGCCGCGCGCATGGGCGCGCGGGCCAACACTCCGGGCCTCTCGCTTACCGGCCGCGCGCTGGGACTGCTGCGCAAAGACGAGCCGGGTGGTGAGAAGAACATTTCCACGATGCCGGACGCGTCGGAGCTTGCATACCTGACCGAATCGCTCTGGGATGATTGGTCCGACGCCAAGCTGCGAGCGTGCATGGACGCGATCGAGGGCAGTATGCGTCACGAGGGGATCGTCGCCGCACCACTCCGCGCCCGGCTTGACAAAGTCGCCGGCACGGCGCGCGGGGAGATGCTGGCGCGAATGCAGGACGAAGTGCGCGCCGCGCTGGCCAGCCCGGGGACAATCGCGCAACGTGTGGCTCGTCGAGTCACCGGGTTTCTGGCGGGGGTGCTGCCGTTTGCCGCGCTGGCCTGGGTCGCTGTCACGCTGGTGATGCAGTATTTCCGCGCATCGACATCGACCGGTCCCGCGTCATACCCGACCACCGACTTTGTCGTGTCAAGCCTGCTGCTGGTGGCATTGGCCTGGGCGGTTCCATTCTGGCTGGATCGGATGTTGCGGCCATCGGTGGGGCGGACGGTGCTGCGCGCGATGCGCGCCGGCGTTCGCGCGGGACTGGATGAGCTCGAGCGCAGAATCCACCAGGCGCTCGATGAAACCACCGCCGAGGCCGACACCTGGCGCGGCCGGGTGGATAAGCTGCTCAAACAGATCGCCGGCATCCTCGTACGGCCCGTGCGCACCGATCAGGCGGAGATTTCGCGCTTCATCGCGGTCGGTCGGAATAAGGCGGACGCAACCGCGCACACCGACGCATGACTCATGCGCAGACGTTGACATTGTAACGGCCGGCGCCCAGCCGGCCGGCGGTCACGATACATGCCGGGGCACACGAGCATGTTCCCGGCGTTTGAGAACTCGCCCGATACCAGCCGTTACTCGGCCAGACCGGGGATCACCACCAACTCGGGCGAGCCGCCGGCTGTGGTCACCCACACAGCGCCGTTTACGGGTGACTCCTCCGTGAACTCGATCACGCGGTCACTGAAAGCTATGCTCCCGTCGATCGGCGTGAAGCTGGTGGCGTTGAGCGGGTCAATGAGCAAACCAGTAATATCGAGATCGTAATCGACGTCGTTGCTTTCCAGCTCCCATCTGCCCGACTCGATGACAACGGTGCCTTCGCGCGTCGCCAGCAGATCCGCGGAGCCGGTGGTTGTGCCGCCGGGTGTGAACTGCATCTCAAATGACGCGTTGGTGAATGCCAGCCCTTCAAGCAGGTCCACGAAGTAGCAGTGAATCTTGCCGTCGATTTTCTGGTCGCCGATGTACGCGTGGAGCGCTCCCTTGTGCGTGAACTCGAGTTCGCCTTCGCCATCCGCGAGTCGCACCGTGCCACAGAGCTCGCCGCGCATGTATTTCCACGCGGTCGCCGGGCTCTGACAACCCTCGGCCGTGTATCTCAGCAGGTGGATGCCGCCTTCCTGCGCTGATAGAAACACCACCTCCGGGCACTCGCCAAACCGAATTTCCTGCTCCTTGGCGATGTTTATCCGTGCATCGCCCCAAGGACCCAGCAGACCAAATGCGCTGCACACCTCGGCGACACCCAGTGCGACGTTTTCGACATCCGCGTCGGTCGCGGCGACCTGACCCGGACCGGCGTTGGATGGTGGGGGATCGCTCTGACTGGGCGGGACGGGGTTGTCCGACGGCGGCACAGGATCCTCTTTTGGAGGGGTCGTATCTACGGGGGGCTCTTCGTTTTCATCGTCTTCACTCGGATCGGTTGACACGACGTTCGACGGTGGGACCGGATCATAAGGTGCGGCGGCGGTCGGCTCAGGCTGCTCCTCTTCGGCCTCTTCGCCATCGCTGGCCTCGACGGCGTAAATAACCGGCGGGTCGTCATCCGACACATCTGGACCGCGCCGCGCCGGCGTGCCAGCCACGTCCGCCGGCAGAGTGTCCTCAGATTCGATGGCGGCCTCTTGCGAACCTGTGGTTGTGTTGGGGGCATCCAATCCGGCCGTGTCGGCGGTCTGATCCGTAAGCGGTTGCGGGCAACCGGCGAGTGCCAGCGCCACCATGGCACTCGCCATCAGTGTGAGGCCAAGCGGTTTCATAAGAGATCCTCCCAGACAGCAATGCTATGAAAGACATGAATTCCAGTCTGATTGTGGGCAACAGGTCAAACCCGCAGGTGTCCCAACACTCCCCAAATCCGTCAATCCCTAAATCCCCACCTCCGCTATACTCCACGCGGTGGAGTGGGCCCGTACGCACCGATCAGGCGGAGATTTCGCGCTTCATCGTGGCCGGTCGTGCGCACGCGGAGACGCTCCGGCGAACGCAGCAATCCACAGATACGAGCCGCTATCACCATGCAGAACCCCTGGCTGACAATTCCGCTCGCCGACTATGAAAGCCACATGGCTCTGCCAGAGATCGGCCAGGCCCAACTCCTCTCCGACATCTTCGCTTCGATCCTGCAAGAAAACCGCCCCGACTCTGTGGCCGTTCTTGGCTGTGCCGGCGGCAACGGTTTCGACCGCATACGGCCCGAAGTGACGCACCGCGTCGTCGGCCTCGACCTCAATCCCGGCTACATTTGCCAGGCGCGGGCCCGCTACGAAGGGCGTTTCCCGACGCTTGAGCTATTCGCTGGTGACGTGCAATCCGACGAATTCCCCTTTGAGCCCGTCGAACTCATCTTCGCCGGCTTGCTCATGGAGTACGTTGACCCCGCCACTACTCTTGAACGGATTGACACGATGCTCCGCCACGACGGCGCGCTCGTCACAGTTGTGCAACTTCCGAGCGATGCCGCCCCCGAAGTCACCCCATCACAATACGCCAGGCTCGCGTCCCTCTCGTCAATCATGCACCTGGTTTTACCCGACGATTTGAAGCGGGCAGCCCTGGCGCAAGGCCTGACTGAAACGGTCGCCTACACAGCCACGAGTGCCGGCGGCAAACAGTTCCGCGTGCAGACATTTCGGCATGACAAATGATCCGGATAGCAACGGCATGGGCGACGCACCTCTCACGATGATCACTGCCGCCACGACGCCCCAAACTGCCCACGTAACCCAATCCCTTCGTTTCTTAGCCCCTCACTCCCCACTTCCGCTATACTCCACACGGCGGAGTGGGCCGGGCGGCCGCTGGCTCGGGCTCGTTGTCTTGCGGGACGGCGGGTCGGCGGAGCTGGAGGAAAGTCCGGACTGGATAGGGTGCGGTGGTGGCTAACGGCCACCGGGCGCGAGCCCAGGGAAAGTGCCACAGAAAGCAGACCGCCGATGGATGTCGACGCGCGCGCCGGCATCACAGGCAAGGGTGAAAAGGTGCGGTAAGAGCGCACCGCGCGACTGGTGACAGTCGCGGCACGGCAAACCCCACCGCCAGCAAGCCCAAATATGGGGCGATGAGTCGACCCGGCTCGTTACCAGCCCCGGGTAGGGCGCGCGAGCCTGTCGGTAACGACAGGCCCAGGTGAATGGCCGTCGCCCCGGCCGAGCTCGTATGGAAGTGCCGAGGCACTTCTGGGCAGGCCGGGGCACAAAATCCGGCTTACAGGCCCACTCCGCCATTCTGTTCTGGCCTGAGACGCCGGGGTGTTCATGCTCAAGCGTTGGCTGTATCTGGGGCTGGCCTGCGTTTTCCTGTTGGTCGGCCTGACGTGCGCGTTGTTGTTGCTACCGCTGCTGGTTGTGTTTGCTGGCGGCGCTCTGGGTGCATGGTCGCAGCCGCCAGACACTCTGCGCATGTGTGGCGTGCTCCTGGTCCTGGCTTGCTTCGCGACGATCGGCTGTTGGGTTGCGTGGCGGTTGAACCTCGCATACAGCGCGCTTGCGCCATCAGACCGCCGACCGCTGATCCGTCCTGTAGAATGCCCGCAGTGTGCGGATGACGACGTTGTGCGTACGTACGGAACGTGCTACTCGCTGAAAGGACTATGGCGACGCGCGAAGTGTCTGACGTGTGGTCATCGGTTCCCGATCTCGGCCCACAAATGGCGAGCCTTGCCAAGCCCGCAGCTAGGCGACCCGTTTGAGACACTTGCTGAACGTTGGCTCACTTCCTTGCAGGAGGGAGATGTACTATCAAACCGCGTATTGGTTTTGCTGGTGCTGTGGCTCACCATCGGTCTTCCGCTGGCTTTCTTCATACGTTCCAGCAGCTTCGTCGGCATTTGGCTGGCTGGGATTCCCTGCATCGGCGCGGTCGGGTGTGTGGATGCGTGGCTATTTCCAAAGCTGCGCCGGCGTCCTGGCCACCGATGCGTCGTATGCGCCTACGACCTGCGGCGATGCGCCGGCTCGCGTTGCCCGGAATGTGGTACACCGTTCGACCCCACGGTTGTCGCGGCGTACTGGCATGGTCCCGACGAACCCGATCAGTCCGGTGAGACCACCCGCGACCTACAGTCGCGCGGGCAGCAGTAGGGCGGCGATGTCTTCTGAAGCCGCGGCCAGATCGATCTGACGCGCGGGAACGCCGACTACCGTGGCCAGCGACGGCACATCCTGGATCACGACCGTGCCCGCCCCAATGACGGCTTCGCAGCCCAGCGTGACCTTGGGGACGACCGTGGCACCGATGCCGACGAAGACGCCGGGCTCCACTTTCACCCGGCCGGCGATGCGCACCCCCGGACAGATGTGCGTACCCTCGCCGATCATGGTGTAGTGATCGATGATGGCACCGGTGTTGAGGATGACCGAATCACCAATCTGGCACTGGGCACAGACCACGACGCCGGCGGCGATGACGACGTTGCGTCCCACGGTGACGCTGCGCGCGAGTGTCGCGGACGGGTGGATGGCGTTGATCAGTTCGATGTCGGCCTGTTCGACCTGTCGGGCCAATCCCCGCCGGGTGCCGTTGTCGCCAATGGCGATGCAGACACCATCGATGTTGTTCTCGCGATGAATCTGCGGCAGGTCGTCAATGCCGCCGAGCACGGGGATGCCATCGACGCGGCGACCGTGAATGGCCTTGTTTCCATCGAGGAAGCCAACGACGTCATGGCCGCCCGCCTGTAGCAGGATGTCGAGGATGACGCGGCCGTGTCCGCCGGCGCCCAGAATCAGGACGCGAGTTGCGTCGGTATGGCTGAACGTGCTCATGGAAGTGTCTATCGGGATCTGGCACGCCCGGCCGCATGTGTAGGTCGGCGTCGAGCACCATCGGTGTGCAGTCCGGATGTCACCTCGGCGGGCCTGCGATCTGACCGTCGGAACCGCTTACGGCGGTGCGATTTGGAACAGGGCACAAGCCGCGAGCCGGGCTGTGCCGATAATCTGGTGCGGTAACTGAGTGTAGCGAACGACGGTGAAACGCGAACCGCGCGGATATTGCCGACGTAAAGCTAGCATCGGGGACGGCAGGCGGGCACCCTGCGCCTCGACAGGCGGCCATTTGACAGGAGTTGCCGGCGCGGTTTAGATTGCCGTTCTTTTGGCGCAAATGCCTGTACTTACTTGACTAGGCAGCGCTGCACATGCCGTCCCGCCGGCTTTTCGACGGCGGATAATGCGACGGCTGGCTCGCGGCCGTGGAGATCGGAATGCACAACGGGCGCTCGCTCGTCAGCGCGTTAATGACAGTTATCAGTTGCGGGCTGTTAATCTCAGCCGGCTCGGGCTGCGCCATACTGAACGGTTTTCTGGACCCCACCGCCGTCGGCACCTTTCCTTCTGAGTACCAGGAACGCGGCATCAAGCGCGTCTTGACGCCGCGCGACAACCCCGGCGGGCCGCCCAATGCCGTTGAGCCGACTCCCGACGACCTGGTTCCGATCTATGAAGACTACCGCGTCACGCCGTCCGACTCGATTCAAATCGTGATTGACGATCTTCTCGGACAAGGCCTGCAAGAGGGCTCTGTCCAGCAGGTATCCGAGACGGGCTACGTGCGGTTGCCGTATGTCGGATCGTTCAAAATCGCCGGCATGACCGAGACGGAAATCGAAGAAGAAATCCGACGGCGTCTGATCGAAAGTGGTCAGTTACCCGACCCGGTAGTGCGCGTGATGGTGACGTCGCGCAACTCGCGCGTTTTTTACATGCTCGGAGCGGTGGGGCGCGCGGGGGCCTACCCGTTGCAGTCACCCGACACCCGGCTGCTGGAAGTGATTGGCCTGGCGCAGGACATCGGCGCGGACGTCAAAAAACTCTATGTGATTCGTCGCGCGCAGCCGAGCTATCGCGATCTTCCGCCCGCCAAGGAGCCGCCGGCGGAACTCGACGAAGAGTTGGTTGTGCCGGTCCCCGACGACGACGAGCAGTGGGACGTGTCGCCAATCTCGGGAGCGATGTTGGCGAGCCACGCCTACGCTGGGAATGACGACGACGCCGGCACGGAGCGTGAGTCGTTGGAGGGCATAATCACACCTGGAAACGACGAGGATGCGGCTGACGCTGGGCCGGGGTTCCCTCAGATCATCTTCGACCCGACGACCGGCGCCCCGATCGAGGTGGCGCCCGAGACTGCCGAATCGCCGGCGCCGCCGCGCGAGTCGGACGCGGAGCCGGCCGCGCCGCCGCAGCCACAGCCCGGGTTTGACTGGGACGACGTTCCCGAGTTTGAACTGCAGCAGCGTGTCATAGAGATCGACGTGGCGGCCCTCAAGGCGGGCGATCCACGTTACAATATCGTGATTCGGGGTGAGGACGTGGTCAACGTCCCGATTGACACGGGCGTGTTCTACATGATGGGCGAGATTGCTCGTCCGGGCGTGTACGCCTTTGGCGGGCGCGAGATCACGCTCAAGCAGGCGATCGCCCTGGTGGGTGGTTTCACGCCGCTGGCTTGGCCACAGCGTTGCGAGATCATTCGCCGAGAACCCGGCACGGACACGCAAATCACGATCCCGGTGGATGTCGACGCGGTCTTCGCCGGGCTCGATGATGACGTTCTGTTGCGTGCCGAGGACATTGTGAATGTGGGCACGCACTTCGTGTCACCGTTCCTGTTTGTGATTCGCAATTCATTCCGGTTCACCTACGGATTCGGGTTTGTGTACGACCGCAATTTCGCGGACGTCGATTCCTACGGCGGAAAGACCAACCCAGCCGAGATCGAGCGCCAGCGGAAGCAACAACGCGGCTTGTTGTTCTAGCGCAACCCGCAGAGAGGTTCAATTGGCCGGTACCACGCCGACAACAACGCCCTGGAAGCTGACCTTTGACCGCCAGGCGCGGATCAAGGCGGCGATCGTCGCGGCTGCATTCATCGCTGTGTTCTGGAAGCTGCTCGACTTCGTTCCGCCACGGCTGGGTGACGTGGTCTATAAGTGGGTGACCTCATCGGACTGGTCACACGGACCGATCATCCCGCTGTTCAGCGCGTATCTTGTATACATGAAGTGGGATCAGATTCGACGCTGCCGCATCTCGCATACGTGGGTCGGGCTGGTGATTCTGGTGGCCGGACTGGCCTTCTATGCGTATTCCCTGCTGTTGGGTCAATTCGGCTACCCGCGGCCCTTGGCGATGATGGTCTGCCTGCTGGGGGTCATAATCCTGTTGTGCGGGCTGCCGGTGATGCGCTATGCCTGGGTACCCTGGCTCTACCTGCTGTTCGCGATTCCGATTCCCCAGCGTATTCACTTCATGCTGACGAACCCGTTGCGGCAGTTGGCGGCATCAGTCGCGACCACTATTCTGGGCCTGATCCGTGATCTGGACATTCAGCGCAACGGGTCGGTCATCGACGCGTTCTATAAGGGAAACACGTATGCGATCGGCGTGGCCGATGCCTGTAGCGGAATGCGCAGCACGATCACGCTGTGTGCCCTGGGCGTGGCGATCACATTCATCTCCGACCGACCGTGGTGGCAACGGGTGATATTGCTGGCGGCGTGTTTGCCGATCGCCGTCTTCTGCAATTTCATTCGCGTGCTGATCACCACCTGGCTTTATATCTTCGTTGATGAGCGCTACGCGACAGGCACCTATCACACGCTGCTGGGCCTGGCCATGCTGGGGCTGGCTTTTTCGATCTTCAGCGGCATCGGCTGGGTGCTCAAACACCTGGTTATCGAAGGCCACGACGATCAGTCGGCAATAACCAATACCGCCGCGGAGAAATAGTGCGAAGATGAGTGGCCCCGCGACAACAGGTTCTGTAACTGAGTCCGCCAAGCGCGGCACGGAGACGGCACGCGCTTCCAGGACGCGGCCTCTTGTGAGCGCGCGCTATGTGACCTGCGTCGTGGTGTTGCTGGCGGCAGCCGCGGGGATTGAAGCACTCAAGCGGTTTGGCGGTATCAGCCTGACCAAGGAGCCGGTGGAGCTCAAGAAGAGCTTGCGCGAGTTTGACGAGCGCCGGCTGGCCCCGGAATACTCGTTGCACCCGGTGCGGCCCAAGCCGCTGGAACATGACGTGCTCGAAACGCTGGGCACGCAGGAGTACGTCGATCTACGAATCATCAAGGCCGGCGCCGCCAGTAACGACCCGACCTCCATGGCGATCGTGTTCATCTCATACTACACCGGCAAGCCGGACATGGTGCCGCACGTTCCGGATGAGTGCCTGGTGGCGGGCGGCCTGGATCGCGTGGGCCGAGCCTATTCCCAGGAGGTGAACGTATCGCTGCCCGGCGCGGAGAGTGCGAGTATCCCGGTGCGCGTGCTTCAGTTCCGCGGGCGGGACCACGGTACCAGCAACGGCAGCGACACGGACGCGCCCAGACCGATGACCGTGCTGTATTTCTTTCACTGCAATAACCAGTACAAGGCGACACGTTCCGGCGTGCGGATGACGCTGGGTGATATATGGGAGCGCTTCGGCTATTACGCCAAATTCGAGGTGCGATTCGTCAACGAGCACACTGGGGCGGCGGCGCCGCTCGAGGACTCACTGGAAGCGCTGGGCCCGTTGCTTGAGAAACTCATGCCAATCGTCTTTGAGGATCACTTTGCGGACTGGGAAGCACTCCACGCCGAGGTGAGCGAGAGCTCATCCGGCGCGGCGGGCGAGGGATAGCGGATCATGGCAGCAGCAAAACGACTGAACACGAATCTAGTAGCGTTTCTGACAATCATGGGGATGGTCCTCACCGTCGCCGTTGTGCTGATCGTTACGATCGCCAACACGAACCGTGACCCCGAGGTCTATGCGGCCAAGGCGCGCCAACTCGAGGCCGCCGGTGACGTCGAACGCGCCGTGCGCGAATACCGGCGCGCGTTTCAGGTCGCGCACGAGAACAAGTACGTGATTGAGTCGAGCCGCGTGCTGTTTGAGGCCGGCGACTATTGGACAGCGCTGGGGGGGCTTGAGCGGGCCAACGCCGACGCGCCGCAAGACAAGGCGGTTCTCGAAGCGATGCTGGGTCACTTGTGGACCTTGCACGATTTCGGACGACGCGATCCGGTCAGAATGAGGGACAGCGCTGAAAAGCTGATCGAATTGGACGCCAACAACCCGCTGGGCCCGTTGTCGCGCGCGCAGGCGTTGCTCGAACTCGGCGAAGATCCGGAAACCGTGGAACAGGATATCGCCGCCGCCGAGGCAATCGATGCCGCGAATCCGCGGCTGTTGCTCGCCAAGGTTGACCGCCTGCTGTCGCGCGACGCGCTGGCCGAGCGGGCCGGTGTTACCACGGACAGGTTGGCACGCGACGACGCCCTCCGGCGTGAGACCGCGGCGGCAGCGCTCGAAGATGTCCTGGCCATGCTCGACAGCGGCGTGGCCGAGAATCCAACCGACACACGGCTTGTAACACGCTATGCCGGCCTATTGCTCGGCGCCGATGCCGAACACACACGAGCGCCGCGCGCGCGCGAGGTGCTGGCCACCGCTATCGAGCAGTCGCCCGAAGACGCCGAACTGCACCTGATGTATGGCAGCATTCTTCTGCAACAGGTGGATGATGAAGGCGATGCGCTGACCGCCGAAGAGCGCGCATCGATCATCGACAGCGCCGAACAGCATCTGGCGGAGAGCTTGAAATTCGAGCCCGCCACATTTCGCGCATACGGCGAGCTGGCTCGGGCCATCGCGCTGCGCGGTGACCCGGACACCGATCCCGAAGCCGTCCAGCGCGACATCCTGGAGCGTCAGATAGCGGTGTACAGACGCGCCGTCGACGAGACCAGTACGCTGGTTTCGCTGCGCGCCATGCTCGGAGCGCCTGCGCGAGCGGAGACGTTGTTTCGCGGGTTTGATCGCGCGATGGCGCTAAGCCTCCTGGCGGCCGACGCGGACGAAAAGCAGAAGGCGCTCGATGATGCGCGCTATTTCCTGGACGCCTCGGAAGTTAAATACGGAGAGCTCGCCACCACGCTGCTGATGCGCGGGCTCTACGCGGCCGCAACGGAGAATGAAGACGAGGCCATCGACTCCTTTATGAAGATCGAGACGCGCACCGGCAACCAACCGGACCGCCGAATGCTGGGCATGTATGCTGAGGCAACCCAGCGCCTGGCGGTTCTGTACCAGCGCAAGGGGCAGGCCGGCGAGGCTGAGAGATACGCGGAAAAAGCTCTCGGCGCGTATAGCCAGTTGAACCAGCCACCTCCAGTCGAGTTGATCGGCCTGAAACTGGCGAACCAGATTGGCCGTGGCGAGGCGGCTCCGGCGTTGGACCAGATCGAGGCTCTGTTGCGGGATGCCCCCGATAACGAACGATTGCTTCAGTTGAAGGCCGCGGCGCTGTCCGCGCTGGGCAGGCAATCCGAAGCAACCGAACTTCTCGAGTCCACCGACGGCGATGACCTGCGAACTTCGATGATGCGCGCCGAATTGGCGATGGCCGACAATGACTACGCGACGGCCGAGAACACGCTCCGCCAGACGCTTGAGCAACGTCCTGAGGAAGTGCGCGTTCTGCAACTGCTCTTCCAGGTGATGGCAAGAGCCGAACGACGCGCCGAGTTCATCGAATATGTCGGTGAGCTACAGAAGCGCGTGACCGATGAGCATGTGCGGCGTCAACTCGATACGTTCATCGTGCTGGCGGATGAGACTGATCCGGCAGCGCGTGATGAGAAGATCATTGCCATTATCATGGAGAACCCTGACAAGGTTGAGCGGCTTTCTGATCTGTTCAACTTTCACTACACGCGAAGGAACCTGGAACCGGCCAGGCGTGTCCTTGATGAGCTCGAGGCGGATCTATCGCAGGGTGGGCCGGAGGTGCGGCGCAGATTCGAGCACGTATTGCAACAGCAGTTCTACCTGGCAATAGACGTGAGTGATTACGCGCGCGCGGAAGAGTATGCCGGGCGACTGGCTGAACTGAACGTCGACCGCGTAAACGGCGCGCGGTTCCGTGGCGCGCTGGCACTGGCTCAGCGCGATGGTGAGAAAGCCGTGACCGAGCTGCGCACGGCCGAACGTGGCCTTCCGCCGGACGCCCAAATCGAGACGCTTTTGGCGCAGGCGTTCCTGCTTTGCCACCCGCCGCGTACGACCGAGGCGTTGGCGGCGGCTGAGCAAGCGGTTGCGATGAAACACGATCACCCGCTGGCCAATCGAATCCTGTTCCTGATCAAGGAGCAGGCCGGATTCGAGGACGAGGAGGAGCGGCGCACATTGTTGCTGCGCGCCTATCGACTGAACCGTAGTGATCCCACGTTGCGCCAGAAGATTGAGCTCGAGGCCGAGAGGCTCGACCCGGTGCGCGCCGTGTCCGGCCGCGAACGGATTCGCGAGCAAGACCCCAACAATCTGGAGAACCTGATTCGCCTGGGGATGCTGTACGCCACACCACAGGTGAACGACCCCAATCGCGCCGAGACCACGCTGTTGGCGGCCGTCAAACTCGCGGACACGGCCGACCTCACGGATGCCGCGACCGCCGCCCAGGTGCGCCGGTTGTATCGGGCCGTGGCACGTTTCTACGCGGGGCGCGGCGATCGTGAAACGGGCGAGCGCGTTTTGAACGCGTACGGCGAGCGCTGCGGCGCAGCCGATCGTGTGCGCGTACAACTGCTGCTCGGGGCGTTCTATGAGCGTCTGGGTGAGCCGGACCTGGCGTCGGCAGCGTACGCGCAGGCCCCGGTGCGCGCATCGGAGATTGCTGACGAGGCGGTTCGCAGAGAGATGCGGCTCGAAGCGGACACGGTATACGTTGACTACCTGGCACGCGCAAAGCGGCCGGATGATGTGATCGAGATATGCCGCGGGGCGTTGGGGCGTTTGGACCCGGATGACACGCAGAAGCAACGCATGTTGCGCATGCGCATCATCGATACGCTGATCGGCACACTGGATATCCCGGAAGCCAGCCGCGAGATTGACGCCTATATCAGCGACTTTCCCGATGACTATCTCGGGCTGGCCGCCCGCGCGCGTCAGCAACTGCTCTCCGGCCAGCTCGATGAGGCCCGCCAGACTCTGACTGCGGCGCTCGTGCTGCAACCAGAACAGGCGTGGTGCCTGTTCACGCGTGGGAGCATCAATGTGGACCTGCGCTACATGCGCGAGGCCGAAGAGGATCTGACCACCGCCAAGCGTGTGGCTCCGCACGACTTCAACATGCAGCACCGCTTGAAACTGGCCCAGCTCTACATCATGACCGAACGCGCGAGGCTGGCCGAGAACGAGTATCTCGAGATCCTCGACGATGAGTTGACGCCCTCGGAGATTCGGCAGCGGGTGGCCACCGATCTCGTAAAGCTGTACCGGCGCGGTAACCGCGTTGACCAGGCCGAAGAGATGATCAGCCGCTATGCGGCCAAACAGCCTGACGATGCGTTCTGGCCATATCAGCTTGGTCTGCTGCGCCTTGAGGCCCATAACTACGCCGGCGCTCAGAGCCCACTGCGGCAGGCGGTGGAGCTGACGAAGTGGGAAAACCAGGCGATTGTTGCTGACTGGATGCGTGGATTGCTGTTTGCCGAGCGAGCCCAGGAGGTGGTGGACGCGGCCGATCAGATGCCGCCCGAAAAGCAAACTCCACTGATCCGTGTCGTGACGGCTCATGCCTATTACCGTCTGGGCCGGATGGAAGATGCGGAGCGGAAGGCGCGCGAGGCACTTGCCAACGCGAGCCAGTTGGGAATGGACATGCTTGCGCGCATCTGGCGTCAGACGGCACAGTTCTATTCCTTTGATGAGATCATCGATTTGTGCCAGAAACTCATTGACCAGGGCGTAGGCGATGTCGTGGTGCAGACACGTTTGCGCACCGTGCAGGCTGAGTTGCTTGTACGCACGGAGCGGCCGGAGGAGAGCCTGGACGTGCTGGCGGTCGCCAAACCGGCGACCCCCGAGAAGTCTCTGGAGCGGAGCCTGCTGCTGCTGATCGAGGCCCAGGCGGTGTCGACACTCAAGGGCGGTTTCGACGATGAAGTCCGCGCGCTCTACGAGCAGGTCCTGGCCATTGACGCCAACAACCTGACCGCACTGAACAACCTGGCGTTCTGGCTGAGTCAGCGCGGCGACGCGCAGGCGGCGCTGACATATGTCGAGCGCCTGCGCCTCTTGCGCGACGAGAACGCCAATACCTGGGATACGATCGGCGTTGTCTACACGGCCTGTGGCAAATTCGCTGAGGCACGCAACGCCTTCAACCGTGCTCTGTTGCTTGAGGAGGAAAACCTGGACGCGCACCTGCACATGTGCGAGCTGATGCTGAAAGAGAACAAGACGGTGGATGCGCGGCGCCTTGCTGAACGGGCGCTGGAGATTGCCCGCGCAGCCGGGCGAACTGAAGAGGCTGAACGGGCGCAAGAGCTGCTCGATGGGATGTGATGGATCTCGCGGGCGCTCACCCGCCTGGCTTGGCCGGCAGCAGGCTGCGATCGGACGAGGTGTCTAATGAGTAGTGCTACTGGAAACCAGATGTTGCCGGTCCATGCGGCGCCCGGCGCCTTAAGCGGCATGGGGGCGCCGGCTCAGCCCGGTGATGGTCCCGCCGAAGCTGGTGGGATGGAGATGGGTGATGTTCTGCGCATTCTCAAGCAGCGCAAGCTCATCATCATCATCACCACGCTGGTCTTGTACGCGGCCGTGGTTATCGCCACGGGGATTACGTACAAGTACTTCCCCGGGTACCGGGCCGAAGCCGTGCTCGAGTTCACGCCGCCGCCGGATGATCCCACGAAGGTGTTTGTCGGCCTGGCTGATCCGAAGCGGCTTGAGCTCCAATTGCAGAGCGAGGCACGCAAGCTCAAGTCTCTGTGGCTGCTCCAGGAAGTGCTGGCCCTGCCTGAGATCAAGGAGACGTCGTACTACAAGAGTTACCACGGAGATTTCCAACGCTGCCTCTATGATCTCTACGACGACGTCAGCGCGGGGGCCGTTCGCGATACAACACTGATTCGCGTCTTGTTTTCGTCGCGGGTGCCAAAGGAATCCCGCCGTATTGTCGACTCGATTCTGGACCAGTACGTCAAGCAATCAGAGTCGGCTGAGCAGGACAAGGTCACCGGCAAACTGGCCCGCTTGCGCAAAACGGCCGGCGATCTAGAGACCGAACTCGATCAGACCCGCCGCGACATATCTGCGTTTCGCAGCCGGGCTGACGTGGGTGTGCTGGAGACGCAACGCGACGTGTCGGCCCGCCGGATGGGTGATCTGGGCCAGGAAATAACGCTGCTCGAAACCCAGGCGGTTGATTTCGAAACCCAGCTCCGCGCGATTGAGGGGATTCCGTCGTACGAGTTGCCGGTGACGCCGGAGATGCAACTCCAGGTGGATGCGGACCCGATTGTGCGTTTCCGCCGCGAACAGGTTGAGGCAATCGAGATCGAGGTTGCCGCACTGCTCAACGCGGGGATGTTCGGCCCGGAACACCGCCAGATCAAGCTGCTCAAGGCCCGGATTGGCGAATATCGGCAGATGTTGGCCGCGCGGCGCGAGGAGCTTTACGATCAACTGCGCGAGCAGCAGGTTGAGAATCTCCAACAGAGCCTGGCCCGCATCCGCAATATGCAGGCGCGCCTGATGGAAGAGCTGTCCGAAGTGCAGGCCCAGCAGGCGGATCTGGACACCAACATCCAGTTGTTTGAAAGCATGGTCGCGGACCGTGATCGCCTCGAACAGCAGTTGGCTACGTTCGAGGACCAGATTGCCGAAGGCACGCACGCATCGAACGATCCTACGACGATGCGGCGGCTGGTGATCCGACAGCGCGCGGAAGTCCCGCCGCGGCCGACTTTTCCGAACCTGTACCTGTTTCTGGGCGGCGGATTCGTGCTCTCGTTGTTGCTCGGTGGGGGCCTGGCGTTTCTACGCGAGTTCGCGGACCAGGCCGTACGCACGCCGATCGACGTGGCGCGTAGTGGGCGCATCTCCGTGCTGGGCAGCATTCCCGAGTTGGACGACGAGGAAGCTGACATCGACGAGATTGAGACGGCCACGCGCACGGCGCCGCAGTCGCTCATCTCCGAGTCGTTTAGACAGGTCCGCACAAACCTGATGTTCAGCGGCCCGCCGGAGTCACAGCGATCGCTGCTGATCACCAGCCCCGGCGCCGGCTGCGGGAAATCGGTGGTCGCGCTGAACCTCGCAGTTGTCCTGGCTCAGAGCGGACAACGCGTCTTGCTGGTTGACTGCAATCTCCGGCGTCCTTTCGTACACACGGCATTCGCCGACGCGCGCGCCGAGGGGCTGAGCAACCTGCTGGTTGGACAAAGCACGTTTGATCAACTGGTGACTAATACCGAGATCCCCAACCTGGATGTGATGACATCCGGACCGTTGCCACCAACGCCGGCTGAATTGCTGAGTGTGCCGGCCATGCGCACCTTCATAGACGAGGCCACAGAGAAGTACGACCGCGTGGTGCTGGATGGTCCGCCGGTCCTGCTGATGAGTGACGCGCTAGTGTTGGCGGCGCAGGTGGCGGGTGTGATCGTTGTCAGCCGCGCCGCGACGAACTCCAAGGGGCAGTTGCGCCGTGCCACCGATCAGCTCAACCGGATCGGCGCGCATGTGCTGGGCGGCGTGCTAAACGGCATTGAAACGCGGGCCGGCGGGTACTTCCGCCGCCAGTATCGCGAGTTTTACGACTACGTCAGTGATGAGACTGTGCCGCCCGAATTACCTGGAGCAGCACCGGAGGCGATCAAAGGCGAGACGCCCGAGTCCGACGATGACCCCTTTGCCGATGACGGGGCCGACGACGGGGCCGGCGACGACACGGACAAATAGCCCGTGCGGCATAACGCTACGCGGCAGCGCACGGTCGATCGCCAGCGATTGGCCGTGCGTTTTGCATTGAGCTATGTATGACCGTGTGGTCTGTGCTTCTGGCGCCGGTTAGATCCGCCATCACGTCGAGCGTTCCCGCCAGGCAGATGCGGAGGACGTCGGAATCGGAAACCCGGCTGGCATTAGGGCACGACTCACCTGCACTCGTTGAGGCCACAGAGTATGCGGCGAAAGCTCAAGTTCTCGATCGCGTATGACGGCACCGCCTTCCACGGGTGGCAGCGCCAGGCCAATGTGCGCACGGTGCAGGAGGAGATCGAGCGTGTGGCCCAGCGCGTACTGGGGCAACCATGCAGTTTTCTGGGCGCCAGCCGCACCGACGCCGGTGTCCACGCGCGCGGTCAGGCGGCGGAAGTAACCTACGCTGGGCCGATTCCGCTGGAGAACCTCCGCCGGGCGATGAATCACCGGCTGCCCGACGACATTGTGCTCATGAGTGTGCGTGTGGTCCCAGAAGATTTCGACGTGATCCGCGGCGCGCGGGAAAAGCTGTATCGGTACAGAGTACACAACACGCCGGATTGTCCGCGTGACGCCCAGACATCGCGCTACGCCTGGCACGTCTGGCACCCGCTGGATTTGGACCGTTTGCGTGCCGCAGCGCGGGGGCTGGTTGGCACACATGATTTCACGTCATTTGCCAGCCAGGGCAGCCCGCGCGCCAGCAACGTGCGCACGGTTCGCCACATAGGTGTGCGTCGCGTATACAACGAGATCCTAATCGACGTGCTGGGCGACGGTTTCTTGTACAATCAGGTACGGAACATGGTCGGCACGTTGATCGAGGTCGGCCGTGGACACTGGTCGCCCGAGCGCGTGCCGGAGATTCTGGCGGCCCGCGACCGATCGGCCGCCGCCGGCACCGCTCCAGCGGAGGGTCTCTGTCTGGAGTGGGTGCGCTACGACCCGCTTGTGGAGAGTCGTGAATGAAACTCGCCGGCAAAGTCGCACTGGTGACCGGGGCCGCGCGGCGGGTCGGGCGGGCCATTGCGCTGCAACTGGCAGCGGCCAGGTGTAAGACGGCGGTGCATTACAACACGTCAGCCGACGAGGCCGCCGACGTCGTTTCGGCATGTCGGCGGGAGGGAGTGGATGCCGAGGCGTTCCAGGCTGATTTGGCTGATCGCGAGGCCCCGGTGCGGCTGGTGCGGGACGTCCTGGCGCGTTTCGGACGGCTTGACGCCCTGGTCAACAACGCCTCCGCTTTCGCACCGATGAGTATCACGGATTTTAACCTGCACGCGTGGGATCAGACATTACGCGTCAATCTGACGGCGCCGATGGTCCTGGCCGTCGCGGCACGCGAAGCGCTCGAGCAGTCGGGCGGCTGCGTCGTAAACATCACTGATGCGGCCACCACCCATCCGTGGCCCGACCACCTCGCGTACATCGTGTCAAAGGGCGCGCTTGACACGCTGACCAAAGCGCTGGCCCGCGGCCTGGCACCCAACGTGAGAGTGGTTGGAGTTGCGCCCGGCGTTGCCGCCTGGCCCACCGCGTATGATGACGAAACGCGGGAACGCCTGACCCGGCGTATTCCGCTCGGCCGGGCCGGAAAACCCGAGGACATCGCGGCGGCTGTGCAGTTCCTGCTGACCGCGGGCGATTACATCACCGGCGCGATCTTGCCGGTCGATGGTGGTCGGCAGATTGTGTGAACAAGGACCAGGCCGCTGTCCGATCCGCCGTAGCGGCACAATTGACACTCTGCGCGCGCAGCGCAGTGAGGTGTGAGATGAACGGCGTTCGATACGCGAGATTACGCACGAGCGGCACGTGCTGGTTGGCGATTGCATCGCTGACCCTGCTGGCCGACTCGGCTGCCGGCCAGTACCAGATTCAGCAGGACGGACGCCTGTTCGACGCAAACCCCCAAATCGGATCGGGTGGGCGGAACTACACTCGTCCCGTGTCGCCGCTGATGGGTGGGAACCCATACGCGACCGGCAACGCCAGATTCGGCCAGTCGCTGCGAAGCTATTCGCCGATTTCCGACCCGACGGCGTTTCGTGGGCGCCTGGGCAGTTCGACGCTTTCATCGTTTCGGCGCGACTCGGTCAGCGTGGGGGATGTGAGCTTATACCGCCAAACGCCGCAAACATGGGGCGGCCTGGCAACTCCGTACTACGATCCCGCTCAAACCGCGGCCACCGCCGGCTACCTGCGCGGCCAGGTGACGCCCTACGCGGCCACGCGTATCGAGATGCGCCCGCGCACCAGGACCACGCCAATGACCTCGGCGGACGTCTCTCCCTTGGACCCACGGATCGATCAGCGGTTTCCCGACCCGACGATGCCTGATCGCCGACTGACCGTGGAGCCGCTCGCACCGCGCTCGACCATCACCAGTTCCATATTCAGTCTGCCCGCGATCCCACAAGCCATCATCGATGATCCGACCTCACTGCGCAGCGGGCGTCAGAACGCCGACCGGCTCTTCCAGCCCGGAGGGTTGCCGCCGCGCCCGGATGACATGTACCTGACGTCACGCGACAGGCTGGATGATCCTGGAAGCGCGGTGGGGGGGCCGATTGACCTGCTTCTCGGCGAGCGTCGAATGGGTGACTTTCTGGATGACCCGCGCCTGGGGGACCGCGTGGGCGAGGATGGGCTGCCGGACGGCTTGACCGAGACCCTCGCCAGCCTTTCGCGCGAACCGGAGCCCGATGTGCCTTCCGAGCAGCCGTCCGCTCTGCTGGAACACCAGCGCATCTCGGACGCGAGCATGCTCCCGGGCGCCGACGTGTACAACGATATGCAGATGGCACTGACGCTAATCCAGGAGCCGGACTCGGTCTGGTTTGAGGAGATGCAAGCGGCGTTGACGGACGACCCCGAGTTGCGGCAGCGCGCGGGCGGCGACGTGCCGACCGACGCGAGTGAGTTCGCTACACAACGCCTCACCCAGCCGCTCGCCAGCTTTGTCGGCCAGGGCGAGTCGATGCTCAATGATGAGCTGCTGGAGGCCGCGGCCCTGCTGGAAGTCGGGCACTACTACGAAGCCGCGTCCCGCTACGAGATAGCGCGACAACTGGCGCCACACAATCCGCTGCCACTCATGGGCAAGGCGCATGCGTTGCTCGGCGCGGGTGATTACGAGTCGGCGGCGCTGTTGCTGGTCCGCGCGTTGGAAACGCATCCCGAGATCGCTCGCTTTCGTATCGACCTGGTGGCGCTTATGGGCGGCGGTGAGATCATCGATATCAGGCGGGCCGACATCATGCGCCGACTCGAGGACCGGGAGGACATGCGCCTGCGCTTCCTGCTGGGCTATCTGGAGTATTTTGGCGGTAATGCCGACCACGGCCTTGAGAACCTGGAGCGCGCCGCGGCGGAGGCCGACCCGACATCCGTCATCAGCCGCTACCCGCAGTTGATCCGTCAAGCCGGCAACGCCGCATCGGAACCGGGGACTGACGCCGGGTCCGCCAAGCCTCCCACAAACCGGTCGGACGACCGTGAAGCCCCGCCCCTCAGGCGTGAGCCGGCTTATCATGAGCTTGTCGTGCCGCCGCCCGTGGACGACAATGACACAGCAGAGTCTGACGCCGAGGCCGAGACCGATTGACTGATGCTCGGTCGGCATGATCACATGGCGCGGCGGTGCCGGTAGCGGTCGCACGCGACAATCACTGGGAGGTCAAGCAATGAACCGAGCCTGCGCGGTTTTGGTCGTCATGTTCGGACTCACCACCCTGGTCGGCTGCGAGGTTGACACCGGCCCCGCGGCCATGACTTACCGCACGATCGTGATTGACGACGCCACGCCCGATGAAGTGCTCCAGGCCGGCGAGCTCGTGTTGGCACGCGAGTTTCGCGCTGTGACCACCAACCGCGCGGCGCGTACGATTGTCAGTGCGCCGGTTGAATACACGACCAGGCGTGAAAGCGGAACCACGCGTGACTTCTACCGCGGCCGTTCGCGCATGCGCCGCGTGGCGCGGTTTGCCAGCGAATCGCTGGGCGGACAAACCGTCGCACGCCTGCGGATCGACATCGAGCGCCAGGACACGGCCCGCCGAACGGCACTTCGATCGGCGACCGGCCGAATCGACGACTCACCGGCGCGCACGCCGATCGAGGATGACGGGGCCACCACCGAATCTCAGAACCAGGTTTGGACCAAGGTGCGCCGCGATGTCGGAGTGGAGCAGCGTCTGCTGGCGGAGTTGCGGCGTGCGTTCGCGCCGCCCGTAACCGGGGAGATCAGCGAAGCTCCGGCCGGCCAACCTGATAACGAGTAACAACCGTAATCATCTGTACACGTGCCCCAGTGGCGCGGCCTACTGACCAGAGGGAACCACACATGCACTCATTCATGACGCAGCCGATTGCTGAAACCGACCCGCGCGTTGCCGCGATCATTCGCCAGGAGGAGGAGCGGCAGCAGAACACGCTCGAGCTGATCGCCTCGGAGAATCACGTCTCCCGTGCCGTGCGCGAGGCCGCCGGTTCGGTCTTCACCAACAAGTACGCCGAGGGCTATCCGGGTCGGCGCTATTACGGCGGCTGCGTCAACATGGATGCGATCGAGGAACTGGCGCGCGAGCGGGCCAAAGAGCTGTTCGGCGCCGAGTTCGCCAATGTTCAGCCACACTCCGGGGCGTCAGCGAATGTGGCCGCGTTCCTGGCCTGCGCGCGACCCGGCGACACGGTCCTGTCACTGGATCTGGCTCACGGCGGGCACCTCTCCCATGGGCTGAAGGTCAACTTCAGCGGGGCGCTGTTCAATATTGTGCCGTACGGCGTGGCGCGCGGCACCGAACAGGTCGATATGGCGGAAGTGCGACGGCTGGCCCATGAGCACAAGCCAAAGCTGATCATCGCCGGTGCATCGGCATATCCGCGCACCATTGACTTTGCCGCTTTTGGCGAGATCGCGCGGGAGGTCGGGGCACGCCTGATGGCCGACATCGCGCACATCGCCGGCCTGGTCGCAACCGGTCTGCACCCGACGTCGATTCCGCACGCCGACTACACGACCACGACGACACACAAAACGCTGCGCGGACCGCGCGGCGGACTGATTCTCTGCCGCGCCGGAGATGACGCCAAGCTGATCAATCGCTGGGTATTCCCCGGCACGCAGGGCGGCCCGCTGATGCACATCATCACCGCCAAGGCCACGGCATTCGGCGAGGCGCTGCGGCCCGAGTTCAAGGAATACCAGCAGCAGATCATCAACAACGCGCGCGCCCTCGCCGAGAGCCTCCAGTCGCGCGGCTATCGTCTCGTTTCGGGGGGCACCGACACCCACCTGATGCTCGTCGACCTGCGCGACGTGCATCCCGATCTGACCGGCAAACAGGCCGAGGCCTGGCTGGAGCAGGCCGGGATCATCACCAACAAGAACATGATCCCGTTTGATGAGCGCAAGCCGACGGAGACCAGCGGCCTGCGCCTCGGCACGCCGGCGCTGACCACGCGCGGATTGCGCGAGCCGGAGATGGCGTTGGTGGCGGAGCTGGCCCACGAGGCGATGTCCGCCGAGGGTGATGACGCCAGACTCGTCGGCGTCCGGCAACGCGTTACCGAGCTATGTTCGCAGTTCCCCCTGGGACACGCGTAGCAGCCAGTCGAGCAATATGCGGTAGCGTCCGGCCCCCGAGCCGGACGTCAATCGGTTGGATAGTACGGCGTCGCGTTTAATCGCCGAGAATGTCGAGGATCGCCCAGCAGGCGGCCACCTGGATGCGCGGGTCATCCTGGAGTTGCGCCAGATTTTGCAGATGCGGCAGGGCGCGTTGGTCGCCGATCGCGCCCAGCGCCAGTGCCGCGTTCGTGCGGATCTTCATCCGCTCTTCAAAACGTTGGGCGTCGTCGCGCACGTCCACGGCGGTGCGCTCATCGGCCATCGTCAGCGCCAGCTTGAAGCCCGCATCCGACCCGATCCGCCCCAGACCCCGTGCCGCCAGCAGCTTTACGACAATGTACTCGCTGTCGGCCGGCGCATGGAGCCGATCAAGAAGGGCGTCGCGGGCTCTCGGATCGGCGAGCTCAACAAGAAGCTGAAGCGCCACAACGCGCGCCGCCTGGTCGCCCTGGGTATAGGCCAGCAAACGCTGGAACGCATTCTCATCGCCCAGCGTGGCCAGCGCGCCGACAATCTGCACAAGCACCAGGGAAGACTTTTCACGCCGCTGGGCGAGCTGCAAACGCTTGACGGCGCGCCGTTCACCCAGTCGCCCGATCAGTGCGGCGGCCTCGGCCCGCAGGTTTTCCTCCGGACTGTCGCTCAGTGCGTCTGCCAGCAAGGGCCCATAGGTCTGCTCACTTCCTCCGCAACGCAGCGCTGCGAATGCCGCCGCCAGGCGCACGTGGGCATGTTGATCGCGTATGCACTTGCGGATGGCCGGCAGCGCATCGCGCTTGTTCAGGCGGCCGAGCGAAACGAGACCGGCGTAGCGAATCAGCGGCCGATCCGATGCGAGGGCGCGTCGAAACAGCGGCGTGCCCTCATCGGGCGCGACGTCCGCCAGCGCTTCAAGCGCGTGCGCGGCGACATCATCAAACTCGCTTTCACCGGCGCGTAGTAACAAATCCAGCGCACGACGCTTCATGTCCGCCCTTTGGGACAGTGACAGGCGCGCGTCGCCGCCGTGGCAGCCAAACAAACACAGCAGCATGGTCAACAGCGGCAATTGGAGGGCGCATACCGCGCATCGGCTGCGAACACCGCCTCTGGCCGTGATGTCAGGCATTTCGGGCACCTCGCTTCCGTATGTGCATCAGCAAGTGCTGGCGCAGGCCCCAGACCCAGCGCGCCACAATGCCCTCGATCCACAAGACGGCGGCCAGAATCAGACACACTTTGGGCAGCCAATCACCGAAGCGGCCGTAGAAGCTGTGGCGATTGTCGATGAGCACATGGTCGGTGCTGTAGCCGACGACACCACGGCCCTCAGCGTCCTTGCGATACAGCCGCCCATCAGGCGCGCGCACCAGGCTATAGACACGTCCGTCCGGATCGATGAAACCGCTGATACCGGTGTTGACGGCACGTACGATGCCGACTCGGTTTTCGACCGCTCTGAAGACGCAGATCGCCAGATGCTGTGGCAGCTCGGAGCTGTGCAGAAACCACCCGTCGTTGCTGATGTTGACCAGGAAATCGACGCGCCGATCGCTCCCGTCCCAGACGTATTTGCGGGCGATGCGCGGCATGACGTCTTCGTAGCAGATTGGCGTGCCGAAGTGCGGCCGGTCCGGTGCGGTGCCGAGCGCGAAGCGCGTCTGGCGCGCCCCGGTGCTCAGGGAATACTCGTGAGTCCCATCCTTGCCGCTGAACGGGCTGAGCGCATTCAGCCGCCGGTAGAGCCAGTGCAGGCGGCCGTAGCGGAAGGGTACGGCCTCGCCAAAAGGCACCAGATGCTGCTTGTCATAGCGCTCATCGAGTTGTTGCCCATCCGGTGCGTATACCAGGGCCGAGTTGTATTCCTTGCGCTTGGGGTAGGCGTGCTCGGGGAAGTACTCCACCGACTTCGCGCCCACGATTACGGTTACGGGGCGGGCCGGCACCTCGGGAAGTCGTGGTAGGCGCGTGTTGCTGTTCGCACGTTGCGCGAAAGTCTCCATGCGATTGAGGGCTTCGTTGACAGCCGCATATTCGCCGCGCGCAAAGGCGGAGATGGCGTCATGACATTGCCGACTGAAAAGCCACACCCCGCGCGGGTCATCTTCACCACCCTGGTAGTCGTTTTCCACAAAGGACTTGTTCTGCGTGGTGCTCCAGACGGTTTCCGGGAAAACGACGAGGTCCGGCTCGGTCGTCAATACGGCCTGTGCCGCCAGGTCTATGTAACGCGTGAAGATGATCCACGGCGGGTCGCCATAGGGCGGCGTGCTGACCAGCGGGAAATCTTCCTGTATGACGGCGACCTTCGGGCCTTGTCGCACGCGGCCAACCTGGCCCAGCCGGTACTGCCCGTAGACCAGCGCCGCGACGATCGCCACGCCGCAGCAGATGGCCCCGATTCGGAGTTGCTTCCTGCGCGGCACATCGCCGGGCATGGTCCATTTTTGCAGGCTGGCCTCAGTGAATACGCCGTTGACCATCGCGGCGAGGAAGGTCACGCCATAGGCGCCGGTGATGTCGCTGATCTGAATCAACGACAAGACGCCCGCGAAGCTGTGTGAGAGGAAGAGCCAGGGGATACCGCTCATGACAAATGCGCGCAGATATTCGCAGGCCACCCAGATAACCGGCAGCGTCCAGATCGGCGAGATTCCCCGGCGGCGGCCCGTTCGCAGGGCCCAGGCCGCCAGCGGCCAGTAGATCGCCAGATAAAACGCCAGGGCGACAAATCCCAGCCCTGTCACGGGCATCAGCCAGCGCAGGTTCGCCAGGAAAAAGATCCAGCCACCCAGGAAGCTCAGCCAATGTGCCACCCACGCACGATCGGTCCGGCAGGTCGCCACGGCCCAAGGCGTCAGGCACACGAATGCGAGCGGCCACCAGGTCGTTGGCTGGAATATCAGCGACATGGACACGAACGTGAACGCGTAGCGCAGGGCCACGGCGCACAACTCCGCCAACAAGGGCCGCAATGGAACCGCCCCCGCGCGCTCACCCGCCGGAGGAGGTGGGGGCACTCGTCGAGCGGCTGTCTTGGACTCTGCTTTGGGAGCCTTCGGCTTACTCATGCTAATCCGTCGCGGGCGGCCGCAGGCAGGACGTGCGACATTGCGCAGGCGCGTGCCAGGGTCCGTGACGATTATCAGAGCAGGCCGGATGCCGTCAAGCACTCTCGCGGGGGCAATCGATGGATTACGACACGACGTGAGCGCCAAGTCGCCTCGACGGAGTGCTGCTTCACGCCCCGTGATTCACAGGCGGTCGCACCGTCTCGAACCAGCCATGGCGCTAGGCTCGGAAGCCTGACGCCACGCTTGGCTGGTTCATGCCTTAGTCATTGTTGCCGCGGCCGAAGATCAGGTAAATCTCGCCGGAGACTCCCGCTCCCAGGCCGTCGCGATAGCCCGGTGCGCCGATCGCGACATCGGCCGGGCCATCGTTGTTGAGACGCCCCGCGGATAACGCGGTACCCAGATGGCGCAGCGGTTGGTCGCCGGTGAGTCTCCAACCGGGCAAAAGCGGCTTGGCGATGTCAGCCAGATCGAGCCGGCTGGTGAGTGGATCATCGCCGGTGGTATCACGCCCGTAGACGAGGTACACCGCACCACGCTGATCATCGGCGCCCGGCGCACCGATCAGGAGGTCTTCGCGGCCATCACCATCGAAGTCCCCGCCTGACAGGACGCGCGTGCCAACCAGGTCACCGGCGTTCGTTCCGTTGAGCACGACGCCCGGCAGCGCCGCCGTGCCGACATTCGCCAACAATAACGGGCTGGATGCTTCCGTCTCGACGAGCTCGTCCAGGCCGAACACGACATACACGCGCCCCGCAAATTGCCCCGCGCCCGGTGCACCGATGATCAGATCATCCTTGCCGTCGCCGTTGAAATCAGCGTGAGCGACGGCAGCGCCCGCCTGATCGTTGGCGACCTCACCGGCCAGTACGATGCGATTGTCGGACGTAGCCAGGTCGACAACAGAGGATTCACCGTTGTAGTTGTCGAAGAAGTCGGGCTGGCCAAAAACGAGATAGGCAGCGCCCGAGGCGTTGTTGTTTATCGCGGCGCCCGGTGCACCGATGAGCAGTTCATCGGCCTTGTCGGCGTTGAGGTCGCGAACATAGCCGATTGCGAAGCCGCTACGTGAACCGACGGGGCCGACAAAGAGTGTACCGGGCGTGGTCCAACCGATTTCAGTCGTGTACAGCTCGGGCGGCACGAAGCCGCCACGCACCGCGGCTACAACCCCGCCGCTGCCATATCCGTTACGCGGCTCACTGAAATTCGGGCTGCCGTAGGCGTAATCAGGCGTCCCATCGGCGTCCAGGTCGCCAATGTGTGCGACGGCCGCGCCGGCCAATTCCGCTGAGCCCGTGAAACGAGTGCCGAGCGGTGCGGCCAGCTTGGTGAGCGAGAACGGACTTGACTGGAGCAAGGTGGGCCGGCCGCTGAGCAGATAGACACGCCCGTCCAGGGAGTTGTACGCCGGCGCACCAAGCAGGAGGTCATCGACTCCATCACCGTCCACGGATGGCAGAATCGCCAACGCCGCCCCCAGAGTTCCGCTTCCCGTCTCACCTTCGATCGTCAGCGACGCCGTTGAGGCACTCAACGTGGCCGGCCAGTTGCCGTCGGCCATCGTGTGGTAGTACACGCGATCAACCGCCGTCCCGTCGCCCGCGCGCAGCCCTGAGAGCCCATCCACCGGCGCGCCGGCGATCAAGTCCGCCAGCCCGTCCCCATTCAGATCGCCGGAGATATCCACCGCCGCGCCGAGGCCGAGATTCTGCCCGTCGGGCGTCACCGTGGTCATCGGCGTCAGCCCCGACGCACCCAGTTCGACAGGCGTGAATTTGCCCAGCAGGCGCTCCTCGATGGACACGGTCCCACCGGCGTAGGCGTTTATCGTGGTGAGCTGGTCGGTGATGCGACCACCAATGAAGTAAACACCCACCGCGAGACCCGACGTATTGAGCTCGAGGTCACGTTGTGACACGTCACTGGCGGGAACATCGGCTGCCAGCTCGACTTCGTCGCCGCTGTCGGCAACGCCGTCGTGATCGAGGAAGATTGTGATTGAAGCCTCATCATCAGGATCCTGTCCGGCCCAGGCCACAACCAACGGTCGGCCGCGCGTCAAGAGCGTGTCCTCAAACGGACTGACGATGACCAGCTCGGGCAACGCGTTGATTCGCACGGTGCCGACGGCCACTCCCGAATCGGCGGTTGTCGAGCCGTCCGCCACGCGTGCGTAGACGCGGTAGGTACCCGGCGCCAGACCACTCGTATCCCAGGACACGGCCACCCGTTCGGCCGCGACGACGTCTTCGGCCACGGTGACGCGCCCATTGGTCGGATCATCGTCAACGTCTGCAAAAACCGTCGCGCGGGCGACAGCCGAGAAATTCGCCATTACCAGATCGAAGCCGACCTTGGTGCCCGCGTTGACCACCTGGTCGGCCTCGAGACCTTCGATGCTGATGGACAACGGGGCGGGGACGGCCACGATCTCGAAACTGCCGGCGTAGACTAACCGCGTCGTCAGCCCGTCACTGATCTGACCGCCGACGAACCACGTACCCAGCTCCAGTTCGTCGGTGGCGAGATTCAGCTCACCATCGCCAGCGTCGTCTTCAGAGATACCTTCGCTCAACGTCTGTTCGTCATCCGTGCCGGCCTGGCCGTCACGGTCTATGAAAACCATCACCAACGCATCGTCATCCGCATCCGTCGCGGTCCAGGTAATCAGCAGTCCCTCGCCGCGCGTTACAACCGTGCCGTCGACGGGATGTTCAAACACGAGGTCAGGCTGGGCATTGATACGCACCTTGGTGGTCGACATATCCGATTGTGCAGTGCGGTCACCATCGGTCACCCGCGCCGCGAGCACATACGTGGCCGGCACAACGCCCGTCGTGTCCCAGACCACATCGACGCTGTCGGCAACCGCCGCGGTATCGACGACAACGATCGGGTCGCCGACACCATCGTCGCGCGCGGCGGACACGGTCAGCGTCGCCGCTGACGTGAATGCAGACGTGACCACGCCGAATGAGACAGGCGTGCCGGGATTCACGACGAGTCCTGGGTCGAGATCGGCCAATGCCACGGTGAGGGTACCGGGATCGACGGGTGTGTCGTTGGGATCAGCCGGCGCGTCGTTGGGATCTTCCACGGGCGGCGCCTGCTGCTCGGAGTCGCCGTTGTCGTTCGGGTCAGTGCCGGCGGGAATCACGTATTGGATGGTGTCGCCGGCGGCAAAGTCGCGGCCAAGAAAATAGGTCGCGATCGGCAGCGTCTCCGGAGGTTCCGATAAGACGGTAGCCTCGACGACTACCGCATCCGCGGTGTCCGGTCCGACGACGATGTCGTCACGGGCCGCCGGCACCTGCTTGGTGGCAGCGTGGACCTGCACGCCGGCAATGCGCATCGTCGTGCGGACAGTCGCAGCGGATGTTGCCTTGTTTACGATGCGGATTTTGACGCGTCCGTTCTCGATCGTGGGAAGATCACGGGCGGATGACACGTCGTTGACGTCGCCATTTTCTGAGCTGGTCGGCGACAGACTGTTCCCATCTGTCGGGCTGTCAGATGTTGGCAACTGAATGGGGCAGCCGGCAACACCCCACGTCAAGGCCAAAAGGGCCGCGAGCTTGAGCTTCATTGTCGTGTCCAACCTGAGCGTACGTGTTATGGGACGAAAATGACGAGAGGTGAATTGCTCGGAAGCGATCACGAACACCCACCTCGCTCCACCGTACGTATTATGTCATAATCTGGGTGTCAACGCACGGTAACCTGCGACAGTAACTTTATCTTCGTCCAGGTTCATTGGCGACTTACACATTGATGTCGGCCCGTCCGATGGTATGATCGGACGCCACGGTGTATCACAACCCGCTGGAGCTGATTGCGAGGTATTCCGTTTGCACAAGACACACGGCCGATATGCGACAATCGCGGTCGTTCTTGCGTTGGTCGTTGCCTCCGCCCCCGCGCAGCGCCGCGCCGCTGTCAACCGGCCGAGCAGCAGCGCTGCGTCTCAGCACCTCGGCGAGATTGGCGGCACTAACACCGAACTGGGCAGGGTGTCATCGCTCCGGGGAACGCGGGGTGAGGCGCGCGGAATCCCCGGCGCCGCACCGCGACTGGGAACCGGGCATGCCGCCCTGCGCGCTTTACCGCTTGATACCGGCTTGAATGTACGTATGTTCACTAATCGCCGTATTCCGGATCGCGGAATTTACAACGTGCGGCCCGAGTACTCGCAGCGCTTGCGAGCGTTGAGCGGTTTCACCGAGGCAACCTCTCACCGACGGGTCCCAGACTACCTGATCGGCGCAAGCTGGCCCCCGCGTGTCCTGGTACCACGCCCCGATTACACCCCGAAGCCGGAGACTGGTTTCCAGCGATTCTTCAACCTCAGGCCAGCTGCGGAAGATACGTCTTCCGCCGACGCGAAGGTCAAGGACGACCGGCCGATGTCGGCACGCCTCGAGGCAGAGGTGGACAAGCGTTTGAGCGCAATGAAATCCCGGGCGCTGGCCCACTTCAAGGCCGCGACGACGGCGACTGATGATGAGGCGCGGTCCACGGAGATGGGCCGCGCGATGTCGCTGCTTAGCTCACTGCGGCGATTGCAGCGCGACGCATACTTGCCCTCGTTGTTAACCGTACATGGAGCACTCGGCCAGGAACACTTGGGTGTGGCAATCACGAACCTGTATCTCGTGACGGAGCGCAAGCCTGACCTGTTCAGCGATTTTCCGGAGATGGCACAGTACTTCGGTGACTTCGACGAGGCTGCCGGGGAATCGAAATGGCTCGAGCGCCAAATGCGGCAGTTTGTCCAGGCCGGGGATTCAAACCCCGAGTCGGCCGCGTCGCAAATGATCGCCGGCTACTGTGCGTGGGTGCTCAATGACAAGCGCAGGGCCGCCGAAGCCATGGCGCGCTTTGAACGTCTCGACGCCATCGCGGCTGCGGACGAGCGGATCGTGGCTTTCTTCGAATCGATGCGCCAGGCGCTCGAGGCATCGGCGGGCTAGTGTGCTTTCACCTGCGTTCCAAATATCGTGCCAAGCGGCGCCGGCGGCTCGCCGATGGCCTTACCGGTGAGACGCCCATGCCAGGTAGTGTGCAGGGCCTCCGCAACGGTGTAGCAGGGCGGCTGCAATCAGGAGGCCCATTCCCCTCACGGGTGGCAAGTGGATCCGGCTAAACAAACGCAACACGACCCGCCAACGGATGGCAACGACGGCAACGACGCCGGGGCCCTGCGGGCCTGGGTACGTGGCCACCGGGCCACTACCAGCCTGCTGGCCCACGCCGGCCTGTTTGTGCTGGCGTGGTTCTTTGCTTTCGGTATTGCATACAACTTCCGAGACATGGGCATGTGGCTGCCAACGTTCTGGCTGCCGCTGCTGGTGCCCGTGGTTTTGATCAAAGTCACGATATTCACGGTCATGGGGCTGCATCGCGGCTGGTGGCGGTACGTCAGCCTGCGTGACGTGATGCAGGTTACGACCGCCGCGTGGCTGAGCTTCTTCTGCACATTCGTGCTGTACTACGTGTTGGCAAACCTGGAGTGGATATCCGGGCTGCGCGCCAATGTGTTTGGCGGACGCGATTTTCCAGACTCGGTCTTTCTGGTTGATTTCGTCGGCACGATCGCGCTGGTCGGTGGGGCGCGCCTGGCGGTCCGCCTGTACCACGAAGAGGTTGGATCAACCACGGACGCCGTGGCCCCGCGACTGCTGATCCTGGGCGCCGGTGATGCCGGCGAGACGGTCGTGCGCGAAATCTTGCGGCTACCCACGCTCAGCTATCGCGTGGTTGGCTTCCTTGATGACGATCCGGCGAAACGCGGTGCGCAGATTCACGGCGTGGAGGTTCTAGGATCGCTTGCACAGATCAAATCGATGTGCGCGGAGCATGACATCGAGGAGATCCTGATAGCGATGCCGGCCGCGACGCGCGCCCAGATGCGCCGCGTGGTCGAACTCTGCCAGGGGACCAACCTGCGGTTCAAGACGCTTCCGGCCATGTCTGATCTGATCACCGGCCGAGCGCAGGTTGCCCAGATCCGCGAGATGGACATCAACGACCTGCTCGGTCGCGCGCCGGTGACGCTCGATGAAAAGGACATCGGCAAGTTCATCAAGGGCCGCGTGGTCATGGTGACGGGGGCTGGTGGGTCGATCGGGTCGGAAATGTGCCGGCAGGTCGCCCGGATCGGGCCGCGCCGGCTGGTGCTGGCCGAACAGGCCGAGCAGAACCTGTTCGAGATCGACAAGGAGATTCGTCGCAAGCACGCCGATCTCGAGGTGATACCGTGCATCATGGACATCTGTGACGCAAAACGCGTGGACCGCGTATTCGGCGCGTGGCAGCCGACGGCGGTCTTTCACGCCGCCGCCCACAAGCATGTGCCGATGATGGAATACAACCCCGGCGAGGCGATCAAGAACAACGTGCGTGGCACACGCACCATTGCCGATGCCGCCGTTCGGCGCGACGTTGAGAAATTCGTGATGATCTCAACGGACAAGGCCGTAAACCCGACCAGCATCATGGGCTGCTCAAAGCGCGTCGCCGAGATGTACATTCAGGGGCTTGATCGGCGCGCGAAGACGCAGTTTGTCACGGTAAGGTTCGGCAACGTGCTCGGCAGCAGCGGCAGCGTGATCCCGATCTTCAAGGAGCAGATCGCACGCGGCGGCCCGGTCACGGTGACGCACCCGGACATGGTGCGGTACTTTATGACAATCCCCGAGGCCGCCCAACTCGTCTTGCAGGCCGCCTCCATGGGGGCCGGGGGCGAGGTATTTGTGCTGGACATGGGCGAGCCGGTCAAGATCCTCGACCTGGCGCGCGATCTGATCACGCTGTCGGGATTTCGCCCGGAAGAGGACATCAAGATCGAGTTTTGCGGAATTCGGCCGGGTGAGAAACTGTACGAAGAACTGGCCATCGATGGCGAAAACGTCTCGCGCACCGCACACCCCAAGATCGGCATCTGGCAGAACATCCCCGTCGATCTTGATGAGCTCATTGTGGAGATCGAGAGCTTCCTCGACCGCGCCGACGAGATGACTCGCGACGACGTTCGCCAGCAGCTCAAGTTGATGGTGCCGGAGTTTCACCTGGAGGCTCCGCCATTGCGACCCCCGGCCAGGGAACCCGCGCAGGCCACCCAGTCTTCCTGAGCCAGACGTCGCCCCGGTTCGGTTCAGAGATGGCCGATTGCTCGGCATACAGAGTCGCCGAAGGCACTTCACCCGCCTGAGGAGCTCACCAACCCGAGGCGCTCGGCGTTGCCACGGTAAATTCGATCCAGCGTCTCCACCGGCAGGTCGAGACCATTCAGCATTGGCGGGTCAGGCGCGTCGGGATCGTCAATGGAGCTTTCGCCGCGGTAGGGGGTCTCCCACAGTTTCAGGTGCGCCCAGTAGCGACTGGCGTAGTGGTCGAAGCTGTGCTGTGGGTCGGTGACGAGGTCCGTTCCGAACAGCACGCGCACTTGGTTGAGAATCATGAACTCGCGCGCGCGCTCCGGTTGTGTTGCGACCTCGCGGACGATCCACTTCGTCGCGCTGCTATCCAGGTGATAATTCGGGTAGCGGTCAAGCAACTCCTGGAGAAAGTCCAGATCCTCGACGCTGCCACCCATGTGGGCGCCTATTACAACGCGCGGGGCAACGCGCTCCAGAAACCACGCGAGCTGGTCAAACTGCTGACGGCGTGTGCCGTACTTTGCACTATCCGCGTAACGTGCCCCCGGTTCAAACCACAGCGCGGGATCGCCGACGTGGACCATGAAGTCGAAGTCGAGCTCCAGCGCCCGCTCGATCACCGGGGTGAAGAACTCGTGATCAAGCGTCAGTCCGTACATGCCGCGCAGCAGCGGAGCCACCCAGAACTTGCACAGCCGGGCCCCCAGCTCCCGAAACTCGCCCAAATCGCTGATCCAGGTCCGGGAGAATTCTGGCGAACGGTCCATCTGCCGCCAATTGGGGATCGCGATGAAGCTCAACCGGCCGGGATAGGCCGCTCGCAGGGCCGGCAGATGCTCCAGGGGGGCCATCGTAACGACATGGCCAACACCGTAGGCCTCAGCTACCTCCAAGAACAGCCGCGCTTCGTCGCCGGCCTTGAGGTGCGTATGCACGTCCACAAGCGGCCCGGTGGTCTTGCGCGGCGGCACATCACGATAATCCAGCCGCAAGCGATTGGCCGGTGATGCATCCGGTTGCCCCGGTTTGAGCGATGCCGACGTTTCTGACACGGTTTTCTCCGACTCGCACGCACGTAGACAGCTTGTTTCGCCTGATCGGGAGATTCTAGTTGAATAACGCCGCGGTCGCAGCCGTCCATGCAATGGCCGGCCCGTGCGTTATCGGGACCGTATTCGTGTAAGATTCAACCAGACGATACCTGACACCGCCCAACCACTCGCCCCCGGGCGTGTCTTAGCAGGCAGGTAGTGACGTGGAGACAAAGCGTTCGACCGATACAGACCCGACGGACGGTGAGCTGGTGCGGGCCGTATTGGCCGGGCAGCCGGACGCCTTTGAGTCGCTCGTCGAGCGTTATCAACGCCGGGCCACATCAGTGGCCTACCGCCTGCTCGGCAATCTCCACGACGCCCTCGAAGTGAGTCAGGAAGCGTTTATTCGTGCGTACCGAAACCTGGACACGCTTGAGAAACAGGATAGGTTTGGATCGTGGTTCCTGCGGATCGTCAGCAATCTGTCGCTCAACTACCGGCGTTCCCGCCGCAGCGGGGTGCCCAAGGTATCGCTCGAGGACTGTATTCTCGACGAAGGACGATCGAGCAGCGATCTGGTCGGCACGCCCGAACACGCCGACACGCACCCGGAAGCGCGTGTGCTGGCGGCCGAGCTGTCGCAGGTGGTGCAGGATGCGATCGGGCAATTGCCGGAGCAACAGCGACTGGCGCTGGTGCTATTCAGTATCGAGCAGTTGCCCCAGAAGGAAGTCGCCGGCATCATGAACTGCAGCGTCGAGGCTGTGAAGTGGCACGTATTTCAGGCCCGCAAAACACTGCGCGTACGGCTGGCAGAGCATCTGTGAGCCTCGCGGCGCGGGCTTCGGCCCCATCCGCCGGTTCGCAAGCAAGAGGACGATCCCGTGGATCGTGACGCGTTCGAAAAACTGGTCGCCGAATGGCTCGACGAACCCGCCCGGCCGGGCCTGCGCCGGCAGATCGAGCAAGCCGTGACGGAGACGCCGGCACTGGCCGAGGAATGGGTCGCGTGGACGCGTCTCGACCAACTGGTCCGCGACGCAACGCTGCTGCCGGGCGGAATCGACTGGCAGCGGGTGCGGACATTGACGCTTGCGGCGACGTCGGCCCAAGGCAAAGCGCAGGCCGCCGAACGCGCATCCGATCTGGAGCAGGCGCTGGCCGGGCTGCCCACAGTCGCCGAACGCGTTGACTGGGCGAAATTCCGGGCCCGCACAGTGGCGGCGATTCGCGGTAGGGGGGCCGGCAGTCGGGCTAATCTCGGGCCACGCCGGCTGCGTCTGATCGGCGGCCTACTGGCAGCGGCGGCGGCAGTCGTCTTGATGGTCACGTTGCCACCGTGGCAATCGCAGGCGCCTGTGGCCACGGATGCCGATGGTTTCGCGATGGCGATGGTGACGCCCGCCGGCCACACGCACTTGCCCGCCGCAACCGGTTACGGCACGGCGCGCATAACACTAATCGCCGATGACAGTGGGGGGGCTGAGTCCCCCGGAACAGCCGCCCAAACCGGGCCGGTGGTCTTTCTTTTGGTCGAACCGCCCGTTGCCGGCCGCGCGACCGACGACCAGTATATGTTCGGCTTCTATTGAGGTTGACCCATGCAGCGCCGCGCCCACAAACCACGCCGTCACAGCGCCACCGCCTGGCTGACTGTCATCGCGCTGTCGCTCGGCGTTCCGTACGCCGGCGGCGACGACGTGCGCGATCTTCTTGAAGAGGCGCTCGACCAGCCAGTGACGCGGATCACCATCAATGATCAGCCGCTGCGCGAGGCGTTGTTGATGCTGGAAGATCAAACCGGCGTGCGGCTCGAGGTTGCCGATGATGTGATCGCCCTGATGCCGTACGGCGTGCGCACGCGCGTGTCGCTGACGATTGAGGATCTCTCACTGCGCGAGGGGCTGCGCCAGCTCCTGGACAGCCTGGGACTCATGATGGACGTGCGGCAGGAACATGTCGAATTGCTCCCGGCTCCGGTGCTGGAGCGCATCGGTCGGCGTATGACGGTCAGGGAGGTCGGCCTGTTGGGGGCGCTCGCGTCCGACCGCTGGGCCGCACTCGAAGGGCAGCGCGTATCGATTCGCTTCGAGCTGGACGAGCCGCCACCGACGCGCGATGAACTGCGGGACATGCTGGCCGAATCCGGCGGAGACAATGCGCTGCGCCAGTGGGAAAACGTGGCGCGTGGGCTCGGCTGGGTCTGGTCCGTGGACGGAGACACGGTGGTGGTGCGGACACGGCTTGGAGATGTACAGCACCGGCTGGATAGAACGCTCGATATGAGCTACCACCGCGTGCCGCTGGATGAGCTGCTGCTGGACCTGGGGCGTCGCGCCGGGTTGACGATGTATTTTGAGCCGGGCGCGCTCGGGCAGGTTTCAGCCCGCGAACGCGCTGTTGATCTCATCCAGCGCGACCTGTCGGTGCGCCAGACGCTCGAGCTGCTTTGCGGAAACACGGGCCTGCGCTATGAAGTGCTCGCCGACGGTGTCCACTTCGCAGGGCCGAAAGACGCGGCTCAACCGATCTCAAAGTCCCCACGGCTGTTTCGCATCAGCATCCCGGTTGGGTCGAATGGTGTGACGTTCGATGCGATTATTCGTGAGGACGAATTGCCGCCGGCGGTGCGACGCCTGTTCGAGACCAAGCTCGAAGCGTGGCTGGATGAAATGGCCGCCGAGGCCGCCGCGACACCGTAATATCACCAGCCACCGCGCGGCGTGATCCATCCCAAAGCAGCGGGCACCAGGGGGGCTGACTATTTCAGGTCTCCGACCAGGGACATGCGAAACGCCGACAGCCGCGCCTCAAACACGCCGGCCTGGACGGCCGGGTCGCCGTCCATGATCCGTTGGGCCGCCTCGCGATTCGCCGCTTTGAAGACGACGATGCCCGTGAATGGCGGGTCTGTGCTCGGTCCGGCGAGCAATACAACACCCTGTGCGGTCAGCGTCTTGAGATACTGGAAATGCTCCTGCACGCGGGACACTTCTTCGTCGGTTGGATTCTCGCTGAATCCTTCACGAGTGGGGTGCAAGAAGTACACAAAGGCGGTGAGCCCGTCGGTATCCGGATCATCAACAGACACGTCAATCTCCTTCTGGCCAACGCCCCCCGGCGACGCACAGCCGCCGGCGAGCATAAGCACCAGCGCACCGGCCATTATTGATCGTCCATTCACGCGGGGTCTCCAACCATGATGCCTGCGCCGGGCATCCTATGCGCGCACCTGGGCCATTTCAAACGCGGCTGGCGGGTTGCCCGACTCTGGTGGGGGGGCTAGCATAGCGTTAGCGGCTGTGTGCCGTGTGGAGTTCAAACCATGAGACGATTTTGCCGTGTGCGAACCTGGCTGTTTGTCGGCGCCATGAGCGTGTGCGTGCTCGCGTCGCCGACGGCACTGGCTGATGATGATGACGATGACCGGGCCAAGAACTGGGCTGAGGTCAGTTTGCTGGAGCGCAAGAAGCCGTTGTATCAATGGCTCGCCGGCTGCGTCTTCATCGTCGGCTGTCTGGCGGTGGCCTTCAAGCACCCACACCGATCGCACTTGGATTAGGCGGCACCGGATTCGGTCCGGGCCGGTTGTACACGTGGAGTTTTGCGATGTTGAAACGATACGCAGTGGCGGCACTGGTCTGCGTTAATCTGATCCTGCTGACGGGTATCATCCTCGTCAGCACCTCGCCGCCGACCGCCCTGGCCCAGGATCGTGGGCTCAGCGGCAATTACCTGATCGTCACGGCCGAGATTCAGAGTGAGTTTGACGGAGTGTTTGTGATGGATGTGAAGCAGCGCCGGCTGCACTCATTCTATTATGAGCGCGGGAAACGCGCCTTGATCTATGGCGGCTCACGTGACCTGGAAGCCGACTTTCGCAACAGGGAGTAATAACGATGAGCCAACCCCGTAACAACCTGGACGGCAAGACCTTCGCAATCGGCGTGCTGAGCATAACGGCGTGCGTGCTGTTCGTTGGATTCCTGCTGATTTCCATGACGCCGCCGGCGGCGTTTGCTTCCAAAATGAACGACCGCGGCGCCGATTACATCATGGCGACACAGAGCATCAGCAGCTCGAAGGAAGGTCTGCTGGTGATGGACGCGGCGTCGAAGCAGATGATCCTCTACGTTTTTGACACAACCAAGCGCGACAAGCAGCTCCTCATCCACGACCGCATCGACTTCAACAAGCTGGAAGACGAGGGCGACTGAGGCACGGTTCTACCATGTGCGAGCAGCGTGGTTACTCGTCCGCATGGCCAATCGCTCCCGGGGGAACGGCCCAGTCCGTGATATACGGGTGACTGGTGCAACCGACACCGACCGCAACATAATATCTCTTATCGGACTTTTCATGTTGCACGTTCTGGACTCTTGACGACTCTGGTGACTTCGAAGTTGCTGTCGTGCCGACTTGGCTGCCCCCCCGTCCAGCAACGGTCCATGCATCTCTGCTGAGTAACTGGCATTCTTGCGCGGCCCGCCTTCGCCTGGTTCGTGCCGACAGGACTCGTGCGCGGTTCGGTCGCGACCTTCGGCTCACGGGTTTGCCGGCTTGGGAGGCGTTCCCCCGCATCCAACGGCCTGCGGGGCGCAGGCCGCTACATTCGGCTGCGAGGTGCGGGCCGCTAGATTGGCTGGTCGCCGCATCATTGGCTACACAATGGCGGCCCGTGGGTCGGCCAGGAACTTGTCCGCCGCGTGCGCGTGCTGTTCGCCGCTCTGGAGATTCTTCAGGACGATCTCGCCGCGCTCGGTGAACTCGGACCCGACGATAACCGCGTAGCGGGCGCAGCGAGCACTGGCTTGCTTGAACTGCTTGCCGACGCCTTGCCGTTTGTACGAAAAGTCAACCGTCAGGCCGGCATCACGAATTCGGCTGGCAATTTCGAGCACCTTCGTGAACATCTCAGTTGCCGCGTCGATGACAAACACGTCCAACTCGCCTTCCGGCGTCGGGAGCTTGTTCAGCTCCTTCAGGCACTCGAGGATGGGCACGTCGCCGGCACCGAAGCCCACACCGGTCACGCGTGGACCGCCGAGCAGTTCCGTCAGGTTGTCGTAGCGTCCGCCGCCGAAGAGCGCGCGCAAGGCGGTTTTCCGCATATAGGCTTCGAAAACTGGTCCGGTGTAGTACGCCAACCCGCGCACCACACGCAGATCAAACGCGCAATAGTCGCGGACACCGAAATCGCCGAGGCGTTCCCAGAGGTCGCGGAACTCGGCGGCTACCCCCCCACCGCTTTCTCCGGAAGCGCTCTCGGCCGCAAGGCCCAACGCGTGTTCGAGGTCCGTCGTCTCGATCAGTTCGCGGGTCACGCCGGCGTCGGGTTTGCCGCCGAATACCTCATCCCAGGCCTGCTGGAAGTCCTCGACGGACAGTCGATCCGCGCGGTCAATGAGCTGAAACGCATCAGCGCACTTCTCCGGCGGCACGCCGATCGATGCCAGCACGGCGGTGGCGAGCTTGCGGCTGCTGATTTTCATTACCACGTCGTCGCTGGAGAGGCCGACCTGTTTAAGGAAGGCCACCGCGACGGCGATTACCTCGGCGTCGGCGAGCACGTCGTCAACGCCGAGGATGTCGATGTTCCACTGGAAAAACTCGCGCAAGCGCCCCCGCTGGGGACGCTCGGCCCGGCACATGCGTGGGATGCTGAACCACTTGATCGGGCGCGGCAAGGCGTTGGCGCGCGCGGCCACCATGCGCGCCAGCGTCGGCGTCATCTCCGGGCGAATGGCGAAGCGACGCCCCCCCCGGTCCTCAAACCGGAACATCTCCGCGGTCAACTGGTCGCCGCTCTTGGTCTCGTACATCTCCAGGAATTCGAAGATGGGGCCTTCATATTCCTGAAAGCCAAAGCGCAGCGAGACCTGGCGCCACTGGTCAAAGAGCCAGTTCTGCAAGCGCATGTCGTCCGGATAGAAGTCGCGCATGCCGGGCGGGGTTTGAGCTTTCACCGTTGATCTCCCAGCACGGGCAAGGCGACGCCGTGAATGTCGAGCGCGGCCCGGTTATAGCGCTGATCGGGATTCGGCGGGCGCCGCCCAAGCTTGATTTTCAGGCGTGTCTTGATTTTCTTTGATTTCTTGGTTTCTGTGCTACGGCCGGCTTTTGTTTTTGTGGATGATTTCTTTCCTTTACTGGTAACCCGTTTTTTCTTGGAAGTCAAGGGTTTTCTCGACATAGGCGTCGAGGTGCTCGGCGCAGGTGAAGTGCAGCTCCCAGCCGTAGTCGCCGGAGTGGTAATCGCAATTCTCGGTCGAGTATTCGCGGCAGATCCGCGGCCGCGTGTGATATACCCCGCAACGAAAGTCCGGCTGCAAGTGACGGCAGCGGGCCTCGATGTGGATAAACCACTCCTCGTCCTCGACAAACACCGTCACGCCCTCGTGCAACAGGTACCAGCGGATGTCGTCGAAGTCTTCCCGATCGTCGGGGGTCTCTATTGGCAGTGCGATGTGCCGGCAGCAGTAACCAACACAATGCTCACAGAGGTTTCCTGGCATGGCCCGGCCCTTCTTGCCCGCGCGGCGACGGGCCGCACATAATGGAACCGCGTTTCATTCAATCGCCCAGGCAGGTTTCGACCGATCGCGCGACGGCCAGCAACGAATCCTCCGGCGGAATCGTTCGCTGTTGGTTGGCAACCGCCTCAATCGGAACCGACGTGATCTCGTCCTTTTGCAGCACCACCAGTTGATCAAACTGCTCGTGCGCTACAAGCTCGATCGCCTTGTGACCAAACCGCATCGCCAGCACGCGGTCGAAAGCGACCGGCGTGTACCGCCGCGCTGAATGTGTCCCAGGATCGTCGCGCGCGTCTCCAGGCCGGTCTGGGCGGTGATCTGCTCGGCCAGCACGGTGCCGATGCCACCCAGCCTGATCGGATCGGGGCTGTCGCAGACGATCTTGTCAACCACCTGCTGGCCACCCTTGGGCATGGCCCCTTCCGCCACGGCAATGATCGTGAACCGCTTGCCGCGTTTTGAGCGCGCGACGCAATGATCGGCGACGATGTCCAGATCGTAGGGGATTTCCGGAATCAGGATGATATCGGCACCGGAAGCGAGCCCCGCGTGCAACGTCAACCAGCCCGCGTTGCGCCCCATCAACTCGACGACCATTACCCGGTGATGGCTTGAGGCCGTCGAGTGGATGCGATCGAGGCACTCGGTGGCAATCTCTACGGCTGTGCTGAACCCGAACGTCAGATCGGTGTGCATCAGGTCGTTATCGATGGTCTTGGGCACTCCCACACAGCGGATGCCGTGTTTGACCAGGTCCGCCGCACCGCTCATTGTGCCATCGCCGCCAATGCAGACGATCGCATCGAGCTGACGTTCGGAAATGTGTTCGATAACGCGATTGGTCACGTCTTCGAAGATCGGTTTGCCCTCGGCGTCCGTGCCGACGGCGAAGTTAATCGGGTTGGCCTTGTTGCTTGTCCCGAGGATGGTGCCCCCCACCGTGAGGATGTTGGATACATCGTTGAACGTCAACTGGCGCATGCGGTTTCGGATCAGGCCGAGGAATCCATCCTCTATGCCGTAGACCTCCATGCCGAAACGCGTGATGGCGGCCTTGGTGACCACGCGTATTACGGCGTTCAGCCCGGGGCAGTCTCCGCCGCCGGTCAGAATGCCGATGCGAGAGATTCGTTGCTTTTCGGTCGGCATGGGGAACCTCGCTCAAGGTATGTCGCTGTGTGGGTCAGTCCGCGTAGGCGAGCGCGCGGCTGCTCGCGCGTGACTCGCCCAATGCGACGGGCGCTACTCAGCAGTGCAGGCCGCCGTCAACCGACAATACCTGTCCGGTCACGTAGGCCGCGTCCGGGCCGGCGAGAAACGCCACAACCCGGGCCACGTCTTCCGGCAAGCCAAAGCGCTGCATCGGCACGATCAGCTTGACCTGGTCCTTGACCTTCTGGGGCAAGGCGTCGGTCATGTCGGTCTTGATGAATCCCGGCGCGACGGCGTTGCAGGTCACGCCGCGCTTGGCAAGTTCCTTGGCGACTGACTTGGTGAGCCCGATCACGCCGGCCTTGCTGGCGGCATAGTTGGCCTGGCCGGCGTTTCCGGAGAGCCCGGAGAAACTCGCCATGTTTATGATCCGTCCGGCGCGCAGCCGCAGCATGACCTTGGCCGCCGCCCGCGTACCCAGGAAGACCGCGCGCAGGTTCACGTTCAGGACCGCGTCCCACTGGTCATCGGTCATTGACAGGATCAGCGTGTCGCGCGTGATGCCCGCATTGTTGACCATGATGTCAAGCTGACCAAACTTCTCGGCGGCCATCTCCACCAGCCGCTCGACCGCTTCGGGCTTGGTGACATCCGCCACCTCGGAATGCACACCGACGCCCTTGGCTTCCACCAGGGCGGCGGTCTCATTAAGGTCATCAGCCAGAACATCGGTGGCGATGATGTTGGCACCGCGGTCGGCAAGCTCCAGACAGATGGCCCGGCCTATGCCGCGCGCCGCTCCGGTGACAATGGCACACCGCTTCTCCAGCGTTTTCATAGCCGCTACTCCTTTGCTGCCGTCAAACGATCCGCAGTCGAGATGTTGATCGCCTTGGCTTCGCGATTGATCTTGCGCATCAGGCCGGTCAACACGCGATTGGGCCCGAACTCCCAGAACTCGGTGCATCCATCAGCAATGAGGCGTTCAACGCAGCCCTGCCAGCGCACCGGATTGAACACCTGCCGGTAGAGCGCTTCGCGCATGGAATCGGCGTCCGTGTGGTATTCCGCGTTGACGTTCGCAATCACGCGGCAACTCGGCTCCCGGAAGTCAGCTTCGGCGAGGGCCGCGCGCAACGCATCGGCGGCTGGCTTCATGAGGGCGCTGTGAAAAGCGCCGGCCACTTTCAGTGGGATCGCCTTGGCGCCGAACTGCTCGGCCCGAGCATAAGCCGCCTCGCACGCCGCCTGATCTCCCGAGATCACAATCTGTCCGGGGCAGTTGAAGTTGGCCGGCCCGACGACGCCATGCTCAGCGACCGCGCGGCAAAGCTCGATCGCCTGGTCCTCGTCGAGCCCCATGACGGAGACCATTCCGCCGGCGCTGCTCTCGGATCCCTCCTGCATGAGCTGTCCGCGCCGCTGCACCAGGCGCAGGGCGTCGTCGAAGGACAGCGCGCCGGCCAGGTGCAGCGCGGTGTATTCGCCCAGGCTCAACCCCCCCATCGCACCGAAGTCATCCTCGGCGACGACGCCATCTGCGATTGCGGCGCGGAAAATCGCGACGCTGGTCGTGAAAATCGCCGGCTGTTGGATATCGGTGGCATTCAAGCGCTCGGCCGGGCCGTTAAAGCACAGGTCGGAGAGCGCGAAACCGAGTATTTGGTCGGCTTGCTCGAAGGTCTCGGCGGCGGCGGCATGCGCCTGTGCGACGTCCTGACCCATTCCGACAAGTTGGGCCCCCTGCCCGGGGAAAACCGCGGCGTAGTTCGGCACGTTAGATCCTCAGCAACACTGATCCCCAGGTCAGTCCCGCACCAAATGCGACCATCATCACAAGATCACCGCGCTTGATGCGCCCGGTGGTCCACGCTTCGTGCAGCGCGAGGGGCACGGAAGCGGCGGACGTGTTGCCGTAGCGGTCGATGTTGATCAGGACTCTATCGAGCGGCACGCCGGCCCGCGCGCAGGCCGATTCAATGATCCGCAGGTTTGACTGGTGAGGGATGATGAGCGCCACGTCGTCGAGAGACACGCCGGCGTCGGCGGCGGTGTCCACCATGATGCTGTGCATGGTGGTGACCGCGAACTTGTAGACTTCGCGGCCGGCCATCCTCATGTAATGCATCCGCTCGTTGATTGTCTTTTGGCTGGCCGGCTCGGCGGCCCCTCCCGCCGGGATGCATATCGTCATGCCGCGCTGGCCATCAGCTCCGCTGCGCGCTGCCAGAATCTCACGCTGGGGGTCGGTGGCCGCACGGACTATCGCCGCGCCGGCACCATCGCCAAATAGCACGCAGGTTGCGCGGTCTTCCGGATCGGCAATCGCGGTCAGCAGTTCGGACCCAACCACGAGCACGTTGGTGGCCATTCCGGTCTGAACGTGCTGGGCCGCCGCACTGAAAGCCCAGACGAAGCCGGAACAAGCCGCCAGCATGTCAAAGGCCGGTACATGGCGACAACCCAGGGCGGCCTGAAGTTCGCAGGCTGTCGCCGGCAACGGATGCTCGGGCGTGATCGTGGCCACGATTATCAGGTCGATATCGGTCGGCGTGAGTCCGGCATCATCGAGAGCCGCGCGCGCGGCACCGGTCGCAAAGGTCAGGGTCGTCTCACCCGGGCTGGCAATGCGCCGCTCACGAATGCCGGTGCGCTGGCGAATCCACTCGTCTGAGGTGTCGAGACGTTGCGCCAAGTCGTCATTGGTGAGGATGCGATCGGGAACACATGCGCCGATACCGGCGATCTCCACAGGCCACGCCAGCTTCATGTAGCGTCTCCCGAGCTCTGCGTGCGCATCTGCTCGGCGATGACCTGGTTGAGCTGGGCGCGGTGCTGCTCGACCGCAACGCGAATCGCATTGGCGATGGCCCGCTGGTCGCTGCGACCGTGGCAGATGATTGCGATGCTGTTGACCCCAAGTAGCGGCGCGCCGCCGTGCTCGGCAAAATCGTGCCGTTTCCAGATGCGGTCGACGATCTTCTCAAAGGCGGGGAGAAGATCCTCGGCTTCTTCAGCGATCTCGCGGTCAATGGTCTTGAAAATACCCTCCGCCAGCCCCTCGGTCAGCTTCAGGATCACATTGCCGACGAACCCGTCGCAGATGAATACGTCACCAACGCCGGTGAATATATCGCGGCCTTCGACATTACCGATGAACTCCAGCGTCGAGTCAGCCTCGATCAGGGCGCGGGCCTCACGGACAAGCGTGTTACCCTTGCTGGCTTCTTCGCCGATCGAGACCAGCCCGACGCGCGGTTGGGCGTTGCCGAGCACCACGCGCGAGTAACAGACCCCCATTTTCGCGTACTCATAAAGATGGCGTGACTTGGGGGCGACGTTGGCCCCGGCATCGCACAGGAATACCGGGCCGTGAAAAGTCGGGATCACCACGCCAATGCCGGGCCGTGAAACACCCTCGATGGTCTTGATACGGAATTGGCACCCGGCCGCCAGAGCTCCCGTGTTGCCGGCCGAGATGACCGCGTCGATCTCGCCCTTACCCGCCGCACTGACCATGCGCGTAATGGTGGAGTCGCGCTTCTGTCGCACGGCCTCGACCGGCGACTCATCCATGCCGATCACTTCCGAGCAGTGCACGTGTGACACGCGCGCGTCGGTCAGGTCGAGCTCGCGGCACTGCTCAGCCAGGAGATCTTCGGGGCCAAACAGGAGCAGCTCGTCATCGTCGGCGAGAAACTCCAGCCCGAGTTTGGCTCCGCGCAGAATGGTCTGCGGGCCAAGGTCACCGCCCATCGCGTCAACGGCAAGCCGCATATCCGCTAGGACTCCTTGTCGCCAACCTTGACTGCGGTGTGGGCATTGACATAGCCGCAATTGCCGCACGCGGCGTGGTGCAGCTTCGCGTGACCGCACTGTGGACACGCGGTCAGCGCGGCGGCCCGAAGCGCGTCGTGCGCCCGCCTGGTCCGCTTGCGGTGTTTACTTTTTCGGCCAACAGGAAGCATATGGGGACTCCCACTCGGTTAGTACTCACATAACACTGGCGTACAGTCTCTCCCCGCACCGCTCAACGGCGCAAAAAGACGACTGCGCGATCGTATCACCGTAGTGTGTGGATTCGCGCCTGTCAAGCGGCGGGCCGGGGCGTGTCCGCCGGGAACGCCGCGTATTATCGGGGGCACACAAGCAGGATGGGCGGGTGATACCGGCGTCAGCCTTGCTCAACACTGCACGCCGTAATCGAGACCAGGCTCGCGCGCCGGCAAAACCCTCGAATCCGCCCCCTTGACCCACCCCCCCTTCTGCTGAGATCATCGCGCCGCCACGCGGGAGTAGCCGATGCCGGCGAGCATTATTGATGGCAAGGCCGCGGCCGCCGAGATCCGCAATCGGGTCAGCGCCGCGGTCGCCGCACACACCACCAGATACGGGCCGATTCGGTTGTGCTCGATTCTCGTCGGGGACGACCCCGGGGGGCTGCTCTACGCGCGCTCGCAGAACCGCCGGGCGCTGCAAGCCGGCATCCAGCACACCATCGTCCGGCTTCCGGCCAACACCCCGCAGGATGCGCTGCTCAGGAAGATCGATCAATTGAATGCCGATCCGCTGGCCACCGGCATTATGCTGCACATGCCGCTGCCGGAGCACCTCGACGCCGCGACGGCCCAGTATCGCATAGACCCTTACAAGGACGTCGAGGGTGTCAGTCCGGCCAACATCGGTTGGTTGTTTTATGGCGAGCCGATCATCGCGCCGTGTACGGCCCTGGCGGTCATCGAGCTCATCCGCCGGAGCGGTCTCGAGCTGCGTGGAGCGGAGGCGGTTGTTGTAGGCCAGAGCCGCATCGTCGGACGCCCGATCGGCATGTTTCTCAGCATGCAGATGGCGACGGTCACGGCCTGCCACATCGCCACGCGCGACCTGGTCGCCCACACGCGCCAGGCCGATTTGCTGGTCGTCGCCGCCGGCAAGCCGCACATTATCAACTGCACGCACGTCAAGCCCGGTGCGGTGGTCATTGATGTCGGGATCAACAAGATCTCGGAGAAGACCGACGACGGCAACGAAGTGACGCGCACGGTCGGCGACGTGGATTTCGAAACCGTATCGCAGGTGGCGTCGGCCATCACGCCGGTCCCGGGCGGCGTCGGCCCACTGACCGTTATGATGCTGATGCGAAACGTGGTCGAGGCGGCGCGAAAACAACTGGAGAGGAAGGTGTGAACGGCAGGGACTAAGGGATTGAGGGGCCGCGAGTCCCAGCCACGCCCGCTTCCCAATCCCCTCAATCCCTCAATCCCTTAATCCCTCCTTCTGCCTCCACATGCTACAATCTCGGCTCGTAAATCTCTGACGAGCGAAGGGTAATGCCATGGGCCTGAAGGTACACAACAGCCTCACGCGGTCACGCGAGGATTTTCAGCCGATCAACCCGCCGGCGGTGGGCGTATATGTCTGCGGCCCGACCGTTTACGGCCACAGCCATCTCGGCCACGCCAAGAGCTACATCTCGTTCGACGCCATCATCCGCTGGCTGCGTTTCAGCGGCTACAACGTCACGTATGTGCAGAACATCACCGATGTCGGCCATCTGACCGATGACGCCGATGAGGGCGAAGACAAGATCATCGCCGAAGCGCGCCGACGCGGTCTGCACCCGATGGCGGTTGTCGAGACGTTCATGAAGAGCTATCTCGACGACATGGACACGTTGAACGTCGCGCGGCCGGACATCATGCCGCGCGCCACCGGACACATCCCCGAACAGATCGACGCCGTCCGCGTGCTGTTGGAAAAGGGCCACGCGTATGAGTCCAACGGCTCGATTTACTTCGACGTGACCTCGTTCAAGGACTATGGCAAGCTCAGCGGCCGGCGGGTCGACGAGATGGAGGCCGGTGCCCGGGTGGCGGTGAATCCCGAGAAGCGCCACCCCGCCGACTTCGCGGTGTGGAAGCGGGCCGACGAGAGCCACATCATGCGCTGGCCCAGTCCCTGGGGCGATGGGTTTCCGGGCTGGCACCTAGAGTGCTCGGTCATGGGCCAGAAGTACATCGGCGAGAAGCTCGACATTCACGGCGGCGGACTCGAGAACATGTTCCCGCACCACGAATGTGAAATCGCCCAGGCCGAGAGCATCACCGGCCAGCAGTTTGTCCGCTATTGGCTGCACAACAACATGTGCACGGTCAACGGGCAGAAGATGGGCAAGAGCCTCGGCAACGCCATCCTGCTCAAGCAGGTCTTCCATGATGGGCATCCACTGCTCGAGCGGACGTACGAGCCGGTGGTGGTGCGGCACCTGGTGCTGACCAGCCACTACCGCCAACCGCTGGACTTTTCCGACGCCGGCCTGAGTGGCGCCGAGAGCGGTTCGTACAAGCTGCGCGACGCCATGCGCGAGCTGGCGCGTGCGGCGACAAAGGCGGCGTCAAAGCCGCGCTCCGACCAGGTGCGCACCGCGCTCGACGACATCAAACAGCGTTTCACCGCCGCCATGGACGAAGATTTCAACACGGCCTCGGCGGTAGCGACGCTGTTCGATCTGGCCAAGCAGACCGCGGCGTGGTTGGCCGGCGACGTCGGCCGGGAAGACCTGCTGGCGGCCGACGAGCTTTTCCGTACGCTCGCCGGCGACGCGCTCGGCTTCAAATGGACGGCGGCCCTGGGCGGCGGCGACACGCAGAAGCAGGACGACCTCATCGGCCTGCTTGTCGAGCTGCGCGCCGAAGCCCGCCAGCAAAAGAACTTCGCCCTCGGCGACCAGATCCGCGACCGCCTGGCGGCGCTCGGCGTGCAGCTAAAGGACGGTGCGGACGGGACGACGTGGTAGTGGCGAACGTGAAGATTGATGGATCTGGTTATTGCTGTCCCGCCAGGGCCAGCCTGAACCGGGCCCGGCACGCGGAGCGGGTTCGGATACAGCCGTTGGTTCCCCAGTCCACCAACTCAAAGACCATCGTCGGTATGATCCACGTTCCCGCCCTGCCGGGCACGCCCCGGGCTGCGCTGCCGATGGACGAGGTTGTTGAGCGTTGAGGCAGTTCGGCGTGCGCTACAAGGACGCGATGGACAGGCACGACACGAACCACATGAACAGACGTACGTCGCCGCCGGGCTTGATGCGCTGTTGATCGACCAGCAACATGCACGACGTGCCGTATCTACGCGGCCGCGTCGGGCCCGAGATCGAGAACATGCACCGTGCCGTATCAATGGCGGCTGTCGGCTGTGCGGTCAGGCGGGAGTCAAGCGGGAGGCCGACCTGCCGCTTGGTGTGCAGATACTGGCGGCGGCTAATCATGAAGCGTTGGCCGCGGCGCTGGCCTGCGGGGCGGATTTCGTCCGCGTCGAGAATTTCGCGTACGCCCACGTCGCAGATGAGGGCCTGATGCCAGAGGCCGAGGCCGGGCCACTGTTGCGCTACCGCCGGCAGGTCGGCGGTGAGAACATCAAGATCATTGCCGACGTGAAGAAAAAGCATTCGAGTCACGCGCTCACCGCGGATGTCTCCCTCGCTGAAGCCGCCCAAACCACCGAGTTTTTCGGCGCTGATGGCATCATCGTAACCGGTATCGCCACGGGGCAGCCGGTGGACACAGACGCCGTCGCCGTCGTCAAACGCGCGGTCAAGATCCCCGTCTGGATCGGCTCGGGCCTGACTCCTGAAAACCTGCCGCTGCTGTGGCCCCACACAGACGTGTTTATCGTCGGCTCTTACTTCAAGTTTGACGGGCTGTGGTCGAACGAGATCGACGAAGCGCGCGTCAAGCGCTTCATGCAGACGGTAGCGCAGTTGCGGGCCGGTTAGGGCTCGACCCGACGCATTGTCGGCTGTGCAACTGCTCTTGAGCAGTGCCGCAGTGCGGTCGAAAGATACTGCTCAAGAGCAGTGGCACGCGGCCGGCACCGACAACGACGCCTGATAGCGCAATCCCTGCCGCGAACAGCCTATCGCTTGACCCACCTGCCGCAACGGGGTATTGAATGCCCCATCGGCCGTTGATTCGATCTTTGGCGGCCAGGATGCCGATGGGTATAGTGTCGCAGCAGGGTAACGCACCCGACGCCCAGATGGGGCGTTTTCGGCAGGAGATCACTAGAATCGGAGAACCACCGGCGTGCGGGCCGGCCGCCGGCGGATGAGGATCTCTCAGAGAGCCCAAGGAGATGTGATCGTGCAGAATCCAAAAGTAGGTTGCGTGGGTGCCGGAGTCGTGGGCGTGGCGATGCGGAAGCTTTGCGGCCCCGAGACGATCATGTACGACCCCTACGTTCCTGAGTTCGCCAAGACGACCAAGGAACAGATCAACGCCTGTGACTATATCTTCATAAACGTGCCCACACCGATGTCGGACGATGGGTCCTGCAACACGTCGATCGTCGAGGAAGCGGTCGCCTGGATCGACGGACCGCTGATCATCATCCGCTCGACCGTGGCGCCCGGCACGACTGATCGGCTGCGCGAGAAGTACGGACGGCGCATTGTCTTCCAGCCCGAATACCTGGGCGAGACGCCGGCGCATGTTTTCGGCGTGATGGGCGAACGCGAGTTTTGCGTGCTCGGCGGCACCCCCGAGGACACGAGCGCCGTCGCCGACCTGTACACACACTACTACAACGCGTACGTCAAATTCTACTTCTGTGACGCGATTACCGCGGAAGTGTGCAAGTACATGGAGAACGCCTTCTACGCCGTCAAGGTGACTTTCGTAAACGAGTTTTACGATATCGCCAAGGCTCACGGGGTTGATTACAACGTGCTGCGCGAGATGTGGCTGGCGGACACGCGCATCAGCCGCGATCACAGCTTCGTTTATCCCGAGGCGCGCGGGTTCTCAGGCAAGTGTCTACCCAAGGACTGCAACGCGATTGTCAAGTCCGCGCGTGACCGCGGCTATGAGCCGCAGTTCATGGCCGCTTGCCTGAAGATCAACGACGACTTCCAGGCGCTCAACCCGAAGTAACGCCGCCGACCGGCGCACGATCGCCGACATTCCCCATTGAGCGCAGCGCCGACCTCCGGCCCGCGAGGCCGAGCTGCCTCTATTTGCGCCCGGTGTGTGCGCGGCGGGGGTTCTCGCTGCCCAGCGAAGCGACGAAATCAGATGCCCACTTCAGGATCAAATCCTGGCACTCGCCCGGGGGGGTCTTGGCCAGCTTTTCCAGATCCTTGCGAGCGATCAGTTCAAACGCCAGCGTGGTCTGCTCCAGTTCAGCTTGTTGCAGACCCAGCAACCGGTCGATCGCGGCCATCCACAGGTAGCGCATGGGGCAGCCCAGATCGCGCGCCCGTTCGGCCACAGCTTCCTTCCAGTTCGGCGGCAGCTCGATACCAACTTTGTGCCAGTCACCCATTGCATGCTCCCGGGACGGCTACGATCTGCCCGCGCTGCAGGTCTGCCCAAACCACGCGCAAGTACCATTTACGTATTTATTCTAGCACACCCCAGGAGCATATGGCCAGCGTTGATCCAGCTTGTTGCGGAGTGCGGGCTCAATGCCACACTACCACCCACCCCGCCGACAAACGCCACTGGCGACAGCGGGTGCCCCGAGCTAAACTGCCAGCGTGCGGGGCTCGACAATTCCGGCCGGTTCTCGGGTGACGATGCAAGGAGATTTCACATGACCGTCGATGCGGTGAGCGGACTTCAGGTGGAGACGGAACGTCTGATTGGGTTGGATCTCGTGCGCGCCACGGAGGCCGCGGCCCTGAATGCCTTTCGCTGGATCGGCAAGGGTGACAAGGAGGCCGCCGACGCGGCCGCCACTGACGCGATCCGCGGCATGCTCAATCTCATCGATATGCGCGGTCTCTGCACCATCGGCGAAGGCATCAAGGATGAGGCTCCGGGCATTTTCGTCGGTGAGAAGCTCGGACTGTGGAGCGACGACGCGCCTGCTTTCTGCATCGCGCTTGACCCAATCGATGGCACCACTCTGACCTCCAAGGGGTTGCCCGGCGCGCTGAGCGTAATTGCGGCCGCCAAGAGCAGTTCGCCGGACGATATGGCCCTGGCGCCGATCCCGGGCGTATACATGGAGAAGATCGCCGTCGGTCCACAGGTGAATGCGGGCGCGGGCACCGTGCGCCTGGATGCACCGGTGGCCCACAACCTCGAGGTCGTCGCGTTGACCCTGCGCAAGCGCGTGAGGGACTTGGTTGTGTGCGTGCTCGACCGGCCGCGCCACGCCCAGCTAATCGCCCGAATTCGCAAAACGGGCGCCGCGATTCGCATGATCGGCGACGGCGACGTGGCCGGCGCGATCGCCCCGTCGATGCCCGACAGCGGAGTTGACGTGTACATGGGTATTGGCGGATCACCCGAGGCCGTGCTGGCCGCGGCCGCAATCAAGTGTCTGGGTGGCGGATTCGTGGGCCGCATCTGGCCGCGGGATGACGCCGAGCGCGAACAGCTTATCGCTGAAGGGCATGAAAACACGCTCCACCGTGTCTACGAGATCGACGATCTTGCCAAGGGTGACGGGATCGCGTTTGTGGCCACCGGTATAACCGACAATTCGCTGCTGCGCGGTATGACCATGCGTGAAAACGTGGCCATCACCAACTCGGTCGTCATGCGCGCCAAGTCACGCACCATCAGGTATGTCAAGGCCTATCACGATCTACGCCACAAGACCATTCGTTTGCAGGAGGCCGGCGACACGCGGCTGTAGCCGCCCTGAATTGCGATGTGAGCAACGTGACGCACGCCGCGCGCCGGGACACTACGGCGTGCGCTCGTGACGGTGTTCCCGCGCGGCGCCGTCCCCGGCCCTACCACGCCCCCAACGGTCAATGATCCACCAGGGCGTATACCACAACAGGATTGAAGCGGTTGCCACCAGCGCCAACGGAAGCAGATACCACGGATATGGGCCGAGGTAGTCGATGAGCGATGCGTTTGTCGGCGGGCCGCACAGGTACATGTAGTTGGCCCCCAGCAGAATGTTCATTGCGAATACGGCAACAGCGACGCCGAGCGTCAGCAGCCAGATCCACTTCCATGAGCCGCGCCGCGGGCGCAGGCCAAGCCCGAGTGTCATTACAATCGCCCCGACGATGATGCCGCCGTGCGTGATGAAGTAGCGGAAGTAAACCGGGCTGGGGTAGGCTTCGGTCACGTCGGGCGTAACGATGGCTTGCAGCGTGCCGCCCAGCCCCCAGTAGTAGGCGATCTCGTACAGTGCCTGGCCGGCGCGGGTAAGCGATGGCTGCCGACCCGCGTCCAGGGCGTTGCGCCGGTCCACCGCCAGCATCAGCGCGGCCGCCGTCACGTAGACACCCATCTCGCAGATGTGCAACGGCAACGACTCGGTGAGCTCCCACGTGCCGGTGGCCAGCTCATAGACGTGCTTGAATACCAGCCCCCCCACCGCCAGTCCCGCGATAGTGCCGGCGATACCCCAGCGAAGCGCCGCGATATGCGTGCTGTGCCGCGCCAGGCGCAGCGCCGCAACACAGGCCACGGTCACCACGGCCAGAATGACCATGACGCAAATGTGAGGAGTGGAGAGTATCACCGTATCGCCGGCGCCGAGCATGGTTGCATTTTAAGTATTCCCCGGGCCGCGCGGCTAGTACACGCCAGACCGGCACGGCGCCGAACGGCGGTTTTCAGTTTGCAGTCCGCAGTCCGCAGTTGTCAGTGTTCAGTGTTCAGGCACAACAACGGCGGGTGTCAGAGGACGGCGACCATGCCGCGAACGCCCCCTTAGTCCCCCAATCCCTCATTCCCTGTTTCTGTTTCTGCGGCCGTTGCCTCCTTTCCTGAACACTGAACACTGGACACTGAAAACTCCACGCATGTGCTATACTCCACCCGCGATGCTGAAGATCGGACCTGTCCAACTTGATATTCCCGTCGTGCAGGCGGCGCTCAGCGGGTACAGCGATGTGCCGATGTGCCTGCTCGCGCGCCGTTTCGGCGCGCCTTACGCGGTGCACGAGGTCATGCTGGACGAGTTTGTGATCCACCCCGGCAAATACCAGCGCAAGCTGCTCGCCATCCCTGACGAAGACCATCCGGTCGGCGGCCAGTTGATGGGCGCCGAGCCGCGGGTTTTCGCGCAAGCGGCTGTCTTGCTGGCCGAGGCCGGCTACGACGTTATCGATATCAACTTCGGCTGCCCGGTGCGGAAGGTGCTTGGCCGTCACCGCGGCGGACACCTGCTTTCAACACCCGACACCGCGATAGAGATCATGCGCTGCGTGCGCGGCGCCGTGCCCGGCCACATCGCGGTCACGCTCAAACTGCGACGCGGCACCGACGATTCGCCGGCCAGCGAACGGAACTTCTTCAAGATCCTCGACACGGCGTTTGACACCGGCCTGGCGGCCGTCACCGTTCATGGGCGCACCGTCAAACAGCGTTACGTCGGCCCGAGCGATTGGGGCTTCCTCAAACGCGTCAAACAACACGTCGGGAACCGGACGATCCTCGGCAGTGGCGACCTGTTCATCGCCGCAGACATCATGCGCATGCTGGAAGAGACCGGCGTCGATGGCGTGACCGTGGCGCGCGGGTGCATCGGTAACCCGTGGATCTTCCGCGATGTGCGGGCCTTGCTCGCCGGTGAGCCGCTGCCGGAGCCGCCCGGCGTCGCTGAGCAAGGCCGCCTGATTCGCGAGCATTTCCTGCTCGCCGAGCAGTTTCACGGCAAGACAGCCCTGAAGGTCATGCGCCGTTTCGGCATTCGCTACAGCGAGTTGCACCCGATGGCCCGGCGTGTGCGCGACGCATTTGTCAATGTGCGCTTCACGCGCGAAGACTGGCTTGCCGTGCTTGATGAATGGTATGATCCGCAGCGCGAGTGGCCGGCGCCACGGAGGAAGACCGGCCCCGGGAAACTAGTTGCTACGGGAGCGCGTGAATGAAAGCTGACCTGTTAGTGCTCCTCACACCTTTCTTGATTCTTGCCGCCGGCTGTGGCATGCCCGCGCCAATCCGCGTGATGTCGTTCAATATCCGCTACGCCAACGACCGTGACGGTGAGAACGGCTGGTCCCATCGACGAGATCAGGTGATCGAGTTGATCCGCGAGTCGGGGGCGGACGTCGTCGGCTTGCAGGAGGTGCTTGCGACTCAACTCGACGAGCTGGTCGGCGCGCTCGGCGAATACGCATACGTCGGCCGCGGCCGCGGCCTGCGCGAGCGCGATGGCGAGTTCGTACCGATTCTCTTCAACAAGCAGCGGTTTATGGAAGTCAAGCACGGGCACTTCTGGCTCAGCGAAAAACCGCGCAAGCCCGGCAGCAAGAGCTGGGATGCGCAGTTGCCGCGCATGGTGACGTGGGTCCAATTGCGCTACCGTAAGTCGCTGCAAAACACGTTCTATGTGATCAACACCCACTTCGATCATGCCGGCCAGCAGGCTCGGCTGGAATCGGCGCGCATGCTGCGCAACACGGTCGAGTCGCGCGCGGGAAACCCGCTGATCGTGCTCGGCGACTTTAATTGCGCGCCGCAGTCGGACGCTTACGAAGAACTCACCACCGAGCGCGGCAACCTGGCCGAGCTTTACGATCCATTCGTCGAGTTGAATCTAACGGAGCGAGCGGTCGGTACGTATCACGGGTTTGATGGTGAACCCGACAGTGCGCGGATTGACTGGATACTGTTCAACCGCCGCTGGTGGCCGCGCGACATCTGGATCGACCAGCGCGCCCACGATGGACGCTACCCGTCGGACCATTTTCCCGTGATTGCCGATCTGGAGTTGATGGCCGCCACGAAGTGGGGGGCGATGTGAGGAGTAGGGAACAGAGAACAGGGAACAGGGAACGGGGAACAGGGAACGGGGAACAGGGAACAACGGCTGCGGGGGCTGATGTCCTTGTTGGTCGCAGGATGCTGGGACGCCGTGGACGCTTGGCCAAACCCTGAAACCTAGACCCTTAAGCCCTCTGGCCAAAGGAGCCATTGTGCGTGCAGTTGTACAACGAGTTAGCAGAGCCGCCGTGCGAGTCGGCTCCGAGGTGACCGGCCGCATCGACACGGGATTGCTGGTCTACGCCGCTGCGGCACCCGATGACGGTGACGAAGACGTGAAGTACATCGCTGACAAGGTGGCCAACCTGCGCATCTTCATGGACGCCGAGGAAAAGATGAACCTTGCGGTCGGCGACGTGGGCGGTGGCGTGCTGGTCGTCAGCGCGTTTACGGTGTTGGCCGACGCGCGCAAGGGCCGGCGGCCGTCGTTCGTCAACTCCGCGGATGGTGACGTGGCCGAGCCGCTGATCGAGAAGCTGGTAGCTGCGATCCGGGCCCACGGATTGACCGTAAACACCGGGCGCTTCGCCGCCCGCATGCAGATTCCCGCGGTAAACGAAGGACCGATCTGCATTTTGCTGGATTCAACTCGCGAATTCTGAAGCATATCCCCCGAACAGGAATCATGCGGCGTGCTCGTAGCGGCCGCCGCACTGTGGGACCGGTTTTCAACCGGTTAAAACGGCCGACGAGGACGTCAGCCGCTGCGGTGCGGTTAGATCAGCACTGCTGCCACACGCGCGGCAGCGCGTCGGCAACCTCGCGCGCCAAATAGCCGAACGGGCCGATCTCTTCGGCGAGCATGTCCGCGGCCCGGCCATGTGCCCAGACTCCCAGACGAGCCGCGTCGAATGGCGGCAAGCCCTGCGCAATCAGCGCGGCGATCAGCCCGGTCAGCACATCACCCATGCCGCCGGTGGCCATGCCGGGGTTGCCGGTCGTGTTGACATAGGCCGTACCCGCCGTGCAAACAACCGTGCGATGACCCTTGAGGACGACAATGTCACCGGTGAGAACGGCGTACTCGTGCGCGATCTGAATGCGCGTCTCATCATCGTCGCCCGCCAGCGCCGACAACCCGGCGGCTTCGCGCAGACGAGCCATCTCGCCCGGGTGAGGGGTAACAACCACCGGCGCACCGATGCTCAGAGCCTCGTCGCGCCACCACGGAGGATCATCCGCTACCTGCCGGAGCTTCTCCAATCCATCCTGCGCCAGGATGTTCAGTGCGTCAGCATCGAGGACGAGCGGTACACGCGTCCCAGCAATCGCCGCGTACAACCGGGCCGCGCTTTCACCCCCCTGTCCGAGCCCCGGCCCAATTGCCCGCACGTCAGCCCAGGCAAAGACCTCCTCCGCTGAGCGATGCTTCTCCCCGTGGTGTGTGTCCGGCGTGGATTGGTCCAGCGCCACGGTCATGAGGCATGGCTCGGCCACCGCGACCACGGGCTGAATTGATGCGGGCGTGAACACACGGACCAGACCGGCGCCGCCCCGCAGCGCGCCGAGGCCGCAGAGGATGGCCGCTCCGCTCATGCCCGGGCTGCCGGCGACAATCGCGACACGGCCGGCATCACCCTTGTGCGCCTCCGGCCGGCGCGGCGCGAGCTGCGGAACATCCGAGACGATGCGGGGTTTCGGCGCGGGTATGCTCACTGCGTATCCTTAACTGCGGCGTCCGGCCCCAATGCCACCGACCACCACCTGTGGGACCGGCCTCCGGCCGGTCATTCGCGGTCAGCGCGATGGCAATCGCTACGGCGCGGGCTCAATTTCAGGCTGAGCTGCCGTGCCACCGTCTTCGGCGAGGCGGTTGATCAGTGCCGCTTGATATGCCGCCCCAAACCCGTTGTCGATGTTCACGACGGACATGCCCGCGGCACAGCTATTGAGCATCGCCAGCAGCGGGGCCAGGCCGTTGAAACTAGCGCCATATCCGACGCTGGTCGGCACTGCGATGAGCGGGCGCTGCACCAGACCGCCGACAACGCTCGGCAGAGCGCCTTCCATGCCGGCGACGACTATCAGCACGTTGGCTTTGCGAATGGCGCCCGACTCGGCCAACAGCCGATGCAGGCCGGCCACTCCGACGTCATAAAAGGTCTGCGTGCGCTGGTTCATTATCTCGGCGGTGATGCGCGCTTCCTCGGCGACCGGGAGATCCGCCGTGCCGGCGCATACGATGCCGATCGTCCCGCGACTCGGGGAGATCGGCCGTTGCCGCAGGGTGAGTGTCCGCGCCAACCGCGAGTATTCCGCCTTCGGGCAGCGCGCGCACACGCGCCGGGCCGCGGCGCGCCCGACACGCGTCGCCAGGACATCATGTCCCGCCGCCGCCAGCCGGTCGAATATCTCCTCGACTTGCTGCGGCGTCTTGCCCTGACCAAAGATCACCTCGGGAAAGCCGCAACGCAGCTCGCGGTGGTGGTCGATGCGCGCAAACCCGAGATTCTCGAACGGTAGCGTGCGCAGACGCTCCAGGACCGCGTCGACGCTGACAGCGCCGGTGGCGAGTTGCTCCAGCAGATTGCGGATGGCTTCCGAGTTCATCGAGTCTGTCTCTGCACGCGGGCCGCATGCTCGCGGCCCGCGCAAGAGTATAGCAAACCGTTGCAAACTTGCCTTCGCGATCATAAGGTATCGCGCAGTGACCGGACCTGGTCGGGCCGTCGCGACATGCGCGTTAGACCCGACGGCTCCGTGTATATTGGGCGACGTGCGACGAACAACTGGGCACACTGAAGGGATTGGCGTGGGCAAGACAGACCGGTCCAAGGCACTCGAAGTTGTCGAACCAATCGGCAAACGCGTGCTGATCCGCAAAGATGAAGACAAGAAGACCACCAAGGGCGGGATCGAGTTGCCCGGCAACATTGAGATTCCGACCATCACCGGTCGCGTGGTGGCAGTTTCCATGCAGATCGACCGCGACGACGACTACCCAATCTCGCAGTACGACAAAGTGCTCTTTAACCCGAAAAACGCCGTCCCGGTCGATTTTGAAGGCGACAACCGCCTGTTCGTCATTCCCATCGAAGATATCGTGGCCGTGTTTCGGCGCGGGGATGTGTAGCGCGCGCGGCGTGACTTGCGCACTTTCCGACCGGGTATATTGCCCCGGGGCCAACCCGTGCAGCAGTCCGCTCCCGAGCGCGCCTCCCGTGCGGCCGCCCTGCTCGTGACAAAACAGAGGGTGTCTGGCCGTGGATATGGATACGGAAATCTGCGTTTGCTTTGATGTCACGCTGCGCAAGTTGTGGCACTTCGTACGCCGGGAGCGCCCGCGCGTCTACTCGCAATTGACGGAGTGTCTTGGGGCGGGCACAGGCTGCGGGAGCTGCGTGCCGCTGCTGCGCGTGATCGCCGAGCACGGTGCGGACTGCGAACTGCCAGAGCTGATTCGACGCCTGGAAGAGCTGGTCGCCGAACGCGACGCCCGGCGTGAGACGCGGGTGAAACCCAAGACGGAAGGGAACTAATTGCGGCTCTACTCCAGCTTTTCGCCCGGCGGCGTGTAAGCCTCACCGGTGGGCGAACGGCCGGCGAGCACACCGAGCGCATCGGTACGCATCGCGCTCGCCCGGTCAACCAGCACATCAATCGCCGGCCTTTCGGCCTCGGGCAACACAAACGGCGGCAGAACATGCGCGTCGGTGATCGTGCCGATAATCAACGTCTCGGTGATCAGGTCGAACGGCGGATACTGGTACCAGGGGGCCTTTACGCGAAAGTGGGTTTTGACCGTTTCGTGGCCGCTCTTGCGCAGGATCAGATCGTAATCCCCATACCACAGGAATGAGAACTTCACCGGGCTGACGCCGACCTCCTCGTCGTTGACCACCACGATCGCCCCTGGGGGATCGGTCTCGATCTTGACGTTGCGCTCGACACACGCCGTTAATGACAGGCTCAGCAGGCACAGGCCGCCACATAGGCCGATTCGCATTGTGCTCATAACCGGATCTCGATTATCTGGCTGTCCATCTGCTCAAGGTCAACAACGGCGATTGTGCAGCGGCCGGTCAGGTAGCCACAACACTCGCCGGGATTGAGGATTAGCTTACCGTTCTGACGATTGACCGCAACCTCGTGCGTATGCCCGGTAATGACCAGGTCGGCGTCGGCCAGGTCGCGGCCGTCGCACCAATCCAGGTAGTGATGAACCAGAATCCGCCGATTCGCGAGCTCGATCGTGAGCGGCCCGTCCTGGATCTGTGGCAGAACCTGTTTGAGCCCCTTGCGCTCGCCATCGTTATTGCCATATGTGATGTGTGTGGTTCCAGGGAAACCCGCGAGCAGTCGGGCCGCGAACGGAGCCACAACATCCCCGGGGTGGATAAGCGTGTCTATCCCGAGAGCCTGGAATCGCCGCAAAGCGGCCTCAATGGCCGGCAGACGATCATGGGTATCGGACAGAATCCCTATTCGCATCGCTGATCAGTCCTGGGGACAAGTGCCCATGGATTGTAAGCCCAGGTCAGCCGATAGTCAGCGCAGGAGCGGAAGTTGGTGAGGCGTGGCGTCCATGGGACCGGCGACTTCGCTGACAGTTATACCACGTGGCGGAGCCCCACAATGCGTCTACTCCCCCCGGCAGCGACAAAGCCGGATGAAACTGTGACTATCACACGCGACGATGTGCTGAGAATTCCAGCCCAGGCCGGGCCAGTGGACATTGCGGCCTCCTCGCAGCCGAACACAAGCCCGACCGCCCCGGCCAGCGTCTGGCTGGTGGACGAAGAGCCCTGTCAGCCGTACGACGAATTCGTGCGAGCGCATGGCAACCTGTACCACTCGCTCGCGTGGCGTCAGGCGCTGGTCCGCGAAGGCCTCGGCCGACCGTGGTACCTGATGGCCATGCGCGCCGAACAAGTTGTCGGCGTGCTGCCGTTGATGGAGCGTGAGTCGCTCTTCGGGCGGCAAACGCTCACCAGCTTGCCGCACACGCCCCACGCGGGAATCATCGCGCTTGACACGGACGCGGCGGCAGTGCTGCTGGATCGCGCCCAGACGCTCGCCAAGCCGCGCGGTATTCATGGGCTGACGCAGCGGCGGTTCGATCGTCCAAATGGCCACCCACCGCGCAGAATGGCCTGGGTCCGCTTGTCAACGGCGGACGTTCTGGAATACGTCGGTAGCCTCGCCCCCGCGGCGACGAATCGCACTTTCGGGTTTCGCCAGCAGCGTCAACAGACCCTGCTGGCCGGCCCGGCGCGCACCAGCGCCGGTACCGACAGCGTGCTGCGCCAGCTTGCCGCCTCCGGCGGGCATCCTGGATCGCTGGCCTTGCGCGACGCGGACGATCAGATGCTGGCGCAGTCCGTGTGGCTTGTTCAGCGCGGCATTGCCTACCTGCTGGTTTGTCGTTGGCTGGCGCCGGAGTTGACGTGGCTGCAACTGATTGCCGCGACCGCAGAGCGCTTGTTGAGCGCTGATGTGTCGTGGTTGGACGCCGCCCTGCCCGCTGATATCGGTACACACCTTGCGGGCCTGCTGGCGCTGGAGTCAACGCAGGTTTCACGCGAGGACGCGCTGTCCGCGCCAGACCCGAGCCTCACCCGGAACCGCGCCCCGGATTCTTAGAGCGGTTTCAACAACAATCCGCTGCCCATACGCGGGTGGGGCGGGCGTCCCGCCCGCCTATGTACTGCATTCGTCGAAGTCGGGCAAGACGCCCGACCCACCCCGACAGTGTAAGCCACCGCGTCTTTGCTGAAACCGCTCTAGCCGTCAGATCTCTATGCAAGTTCATGCCCGATGAACTGTGGCACGGGTCTCTATACCTGATCGACTGTGGCACGGGTTTATAACCCGTGGGACCCGCCGGTCAGCAGCCGGTGGCACAGGGATCGTTCCGAGCGCCGGCCCCCCACCACTCATATCGGGCCTGCCCGATTCCACGCGGACGTAGAAGGCGTGGATTCTCGCGCGCCCAAGTGGATTTGATTTGAACACTTCCGTAGCCGCCACACGCGCGAAACGTGGCGCGCCGCACCGGATTCGTAAGCCGCGCCCGCCGCCGGCATGTTCGCGTGCGGCCGATAGTGGCGCACGCACGTTGGTGGCAGGGATGCACGCGAGATGTTCCGGGACGCAGTTGTCGGCGTGCCGCGACGCACGTGTCAGGACGTGGACGCCGCGCTCAGGCATGCCGGCGAGTGACCCGCGCGGTCACCCCGGCACAGGAAGAACCGCAATGAAGTCCCGCAACCTGTTGGTCGATTCCCAGCAGGTGGCAGCCGGCCGACAAGGAGTCCGTCGATGCAGAGGCAAACACTGACCAATCGCAAGACCCAGATGCTGATCCTGGCGGATGCGTGTACACGCGGCGTCGGCGGCTATGTCACGCGCCGCGGACAGGACCCCGACGGTCCGTCCGAAAACACACATCTGCTGGTACTCGATAGAGACTGCCTCTGGATGCGTTGGCCGATCAGTGCGTTGTCCGAGCCCGAGCAGTTCGGCGTGATCGTGGATGTGCGTTTTGAGCTGAACGGCCAGACGTACACGTTCAGTGCCGAAACGAAGGGCCGCTTTGAACGCTCGTTTGGCGTGTTCGGTCCGGTCGCCGCGCTGTGCGTCCAGATGCCGGTACGCATTGAGCGGTGTGAGCAACGACAGGACGGGCGTCTCGACCTGGATGAGACGGATGCGATCGAGGCACAGTTGATCCAGGTTCAGGACGAGCGCGTCCGCGAGACGTTGCGTCTCACGAACATCTCGACAGGCGGCATAGGCGGGACAATGCACTGGCAGGCGGCCCAGCGGATCGACGATAACGCGCTGTACTGGGCCGAATTCAATCCCAACAACGACCCATGCACGTTCGACTTTGTCGTGCGCCTGATACACAAGCGCCCGGCCGAGTCGGGGCAGATGACGGTCACGGGGTGGGAGTTCTGCCCCGGAGACGATCAGGATGACCATCGCGCAAATATCAACCGTCTGCGCGACATCGTGCAACAGCGCCGGCAGGCGGCCAGGTGACGTGCGCCGGGAACACGGCGCAGAGGAGGAGTGGTGCAAGCAGTGATCGACCTCAACCCTCGACAGGCCAGTAGAGTTGTGGAGCAGGCCGTGCGATCGCGCGCGGCCCTGGAGATCGAGGCACGCACATTACCACGCGACGGCGCAATGCGCGGCGTACTGGTCGGACGTGAGGACGAGCTGTTGCGGGTCGACCTGGACCCCAGCACTCAGCCCCTCCCGCTGCACGCGCTGCTGGGCGCGTGCTGCGACATTCGCACGGTCCTCTCCGGCCAGCTCTACCTGTTCTCCACATGCGTTATTGACGCCTTCGAGCACAACACACCGCAGCGACTGCTGCTGGCCATGCCGGAGACGATTCACGTGGCCAACCGACGGCGTTTTGAACGGCGAACGCTCAAGGAGTTTTCGCAGGTGCGCCTCTGGCCGAGTGAATCAAAAACACCCTACATCGGCGAACTCTGCAACATTAGCGGCGACGGGTTGGCCTGCCGCATGGTGCGCGGCGAGCTGGATGAGCTGCTGCTCGTGGGGGACGGCGTGCGCGTGTGCTTCGATCTGCCCAGCTTCGGCGAGTCATTCGACCTGCCCGCTGTTGTCTGCAACAAGTCAACGAGCCACGACGAACTGCAATTGATCGTCGGCCTGGAGTACCAGAGGGGGCCCGCCACGGAACCGGCGGCCACCGCCGCTATTGAACGCCTCTGGGGAATCCTGTGCGAGATGACGACGAATCTCTCCGGAATGGATGGTGAATCATGAGACCGCGACGAGTTGTGGCGCCTGATGAGGCGCAGGCCATCTTTGACCAGGCGGTGCGCGAGCATGCACTGGTCGTCATCAGCTTGCAGGAAGGCGACGATTGGCTCACATTCAAAAGTCGATTCCTCGAACGCGATCCCAGCCACCGCTTTTTCGTGCTGGACTATCAGGCCAACGACCAGACCCCGCTGCCGACCCTCGCCGCCGGGCAGTACACCGGTATCAGCTTTCGGCATAAGAGCCGCAAGATCATGTTCTCGACCGTGGTCGAGGCCAAGGGACGCTACGTCCTGGACGACAAGACGGCGGTGTCGGCGATCCGCTACCGCTGGCCCCAGACGATGACCGAGCTTCAACGCCGTGCGTACTATCGCACGCGGGTTCCGTCCGGCACGCCGGTGGTGGCGAATATCTGGGCGGGCGGCGCCAGTGCCTGGGCCACGGCCCAGCAGAAGACGCTCCAGATCACTACCGGACAACTTGTCGACATGTCGTGCGGCGGCTGTTTGGTGAGCGTGAACACTCCCGACCTGCCGAACTGGCCCACCAATGCGACGCTCGGGGTTGAGTTGGCCCTGCCCGACGGGCGCCCGCCCATCATCGTGAACGCGAACTACCGCGGCGGGCGGCGCGAGAATAGTGGCAATAGCAGTGTCGCCGTCCAGTTCGTGGGGCTGGAGATGTCGGTAGACGGGCGCGTCATCCTGCAACGTCTGGCGACCAACATCCAGAAATTCCACCGACTCGCGGCATCGGCTGACGCCAGGCAACAGCAGAAGGGATGGGGGTTGTAGGGGCGGAGTTTTCAGTTTTCAGTGTTCAGTGTTCAGGTCAGGGGTTAGGGTTCAGGGTTCAGGTTAAGGGGCCGGGCCCTGTGCCGTTGCGCAACGCCGGTTGAGGGCCAGTGGCACGGGGATCGGGGGATCGGTGCTGCGGCTTGACCGGCTGCCGTCGTGATGCGTGCTTCACCGCAGCTCTCCGCCCCCTTTGGCTTACTCCAATTGATACGCTAAGCTCCGCGCAGGTTGAACCAGGTCACCTGCCGCCGCGAGTTGCCAGCGTATGACGGGGAGTACACCCAATCCAGCCGATGTCAAACCCGCAGAGGCGCCCGCGCCTGAGGCCATGCTCGCACGCGAGGCTTTACGGCCTGGTATAGCCTGCGTTAGTTGCGGCTATGACCTGCGCGGGCTGACCAGTGAGCGCTGTCCGGAGTGTGGCGTGTCGATTGTCGGGCTGCACAGCGGCCAGTCGCTGATTCCCTGGGTACACCGCAAGCACCTTGGCTTATGGCGTGCATACTGGAAGACGGTGTGGCTGGTGGTGCGGCGGCCACGCCACGTTGATTGCGAGGCCGAACGGAAAGTGCTCTATGCGGATGCAACCCGATTTCGATGGGTAACCGCCGCGTTCGCCACGCTTCCCGCCCTGCTGCTGATAGCCGTGGATGCGATATTGCTGTTCGCCAGCGGCGGTTCGTCACGTGGCCCTGACCCCGAGACCGGCGTATGGCGTATGACCAACATCCTGGTCATCTGGATATTACTCATGGCGGGGATGCCAGGTGCGTCGAGTTGGGCATTTGTCACACGCCGCCACAACGTGGAGCGGCAGAACCGCCTGGTGGCGCTGAGCCTCTACGCCTGGGCACCGCTGGCGTTGCTCGCGATAGCCGCGCCCGTATTGGCGCTGCTCGCGTTCATACTCCCCAGCGGCGACCGCTGGATCATACTGCGCGGCCTGGTCGCGGCGGTTGCCGTGCTGGTCTACTCGTTGTGCCTGTGGAAGACATCGGTATTCATGGCACGCTTGCTGCCGTATCGCTTCGTCGGCCGCGTGCTGCGATTGGCGGGTGTGGTCGGACTGCACATCGCGTACGCGCTGATTCTGCTGCTGATTCCGCCGGGCACGTACTTCCTGCTTGTCGTGTATCACAGCCTGTTTTGAGCGCCCCACGTTCACCTGGGCCTGAGGACGAACGTGATGTCGTCGTTGGGGTCGTCCGGGGCCACGCCGATGCTGTAGACGCGTGGCTCCGCGCCGTCACGGGCGAATCTGATGGGGTCATGGCTCGCACTGAACGGATCAGCCGGCAGCGCCGGGAGATATGTCGGCACAAGTTCGGCCAACCTGCCGGGAAGCTCGCCATGTTCGGCCTCGAACAAACGGAGGGCAATCGCGACGCCGGCGAGACGTCGTTGCGCTGATGTCTCGTATGCTCCCTTCGGCACGCCCGCGAGCACGGGCGGCCCGTAGTAGTTTGGTGAGTGCGCCAGGAGGTACGCGTCTGTAGGCCTGTCCACCAGTGCCGACCAGACGCCTTTCTCTAGATCATGCGCTGTCTGATAATCTGTGGGTGTGCACACTCGGGCAATTGCAGCGAAGGAGTCCACGATAGTGACCGTGTCGAGTTGCCAAGCAGGTTTGACCAGGCGTCCGATCCAGGGCCAACGATGGCCGGACCGGCACCAAGCGATAGGACTACCACGCAGGTGTTCATCGAGACGCTCGAGTGTAAGTAGGCGGTAGGCATACATCGCGTCCGCCCACAACGCGCCGTTGGCGTCATCCGCAAGGAGTGTCGCGATCAACTCGCGCGTCAACCGCGCATCCGCGACCCAGTCCAGCGTGCCTGAGTGATCTTCAAACCAATCGACGACCCGACGCGCGATCATGTCCCGTATGAGCAGCGTCAAGAGAAATCCGTGCGCCTGCGCGCAATGATCCCCGACCTGGAGTGCGGTCAATGCGTATCGGATAGACTGTGAGTCGTTGCCGCGCTGGTGTTCGTACATGGCAGCCAGGCAAACCAGGCCACCGAGGCTGTCCATTGCGAGCCCGTCCGGAAGATCCTCGTCGGCGTCCGCCAACGGATCAAAGTGCCAACTTACGCCGGGCAACTCGGCCGCCGAGGCGAGGAGGCTCAGCGTTTCCGCGTTGGCTCGGAGGTGGGCCGCCACCGCGTCAAATTGCTCGCGCGGCAGGTCGGTCGCGTCAAGCAACTCCCAGGCATCGCGCCCCGTGAGCTCGGACTCAACAAATGCCGCGGCCGCGGCTCGAATAAAAACGGCGGCGTTCTCCTCATCCGGTATATCCGGTCCGGCGAACGCCGACCCGTCCATCGGTTCACCCGCGGCGCGGCACTCGGCGAGCCGGGCTGCCAGCTTATTCTCGGCGTAGATTCCCCAGATCCACCGCACGCCCAGCAAGGCGACCAGGTAGATCAGCGCGGCGAGCGCGATCCGCTTTGTCCACCAGAAACGCGGCGGGATGGGGCGGACGTCCCGCGCCGCGTCGCCCGCCGGCGTGAACTTGGTATTGGCGGCATTCATCACCGAAAGTGTGTGCGGCGGTACGGCGGATGGCAAGCGACGACGAATGCAGAATGAAGAATGAAGAATGCAGAAAAGGAAACTCCGCGCCACGTCCGCTGTTTCTGCATTCTGCATTCTTCATTCTGCATTCACGGGCGTCGGGCTCTGGAACTGTTGGAAACGCGCGCACCTGCCCTGCTCACATGACGACAGCCGCGGCGCAGGTCACGTGGGTCTCCTGCTCGTAGTCCACCGCCTGGTGATAGCTCAGAACGCGGCATTGATGATCGGGGAGTGCCCGCAACAGTGTGTAGATGCTCCCGGCGCTGCACACGCGCGTGTTGTTCGACGCCGCGCGCAGGGCGTCGATAAACTCGTCTTCGCGCCGCTGCTCGAGCAGTTGCAGCAATTGGCGGTCACGTTGGCCGACACCCTCCAGAAACTCGGGCGTGCTCGGCTCTTGATCTCCAAAACGCTGCCCGACGTGACTCAGGTCGGCACCGGCGATAATGATCGTGCGCCGGTCCGTCTCCCGCACCATCGCGCCGAGCGCATCGGCGAACTCGCCCAGGTCGGGGCCCTGGCCGTCAGCCGGGCGCGTGCCCGTCGGCCCGCACGGATCAGGACACAGAATCGGCACAATCTCGAAGGGCGTGTCCTTCTGGATCACCTGCAGGATGTGTACCTGAAGTTCGATCGAGTGTTCGCGCAGATGATCGAGCTCGTGTGTACGGATTGAGGCCCCCAGCCTGCGTTCCAGCTCCTCGATGAAGGCAACGTCAGTTTTCACCAGCCCCAACGGCGTCGCGAAATCCTTACCGGTGGCGACAACTGACAACGAGCGGCCCGCGTGATTGGTGCCCAGCAGTACATAGCGCTCGGCCGGCCTGACCTCGTCCAGCACCGCATAGCCATCCGCATAGCACGGCGCGCCGCGTCGATAGTCCAGATGCGGAACAATCAACCCCGCCACATCCTCCGTCGGGGGCGGCGCGCCGTCGGCCAGCACGGTCTCGATCTCGGCACGCACTTCCGCCCCGCTACCCCAGTTGGCGGCGTTGTCACGCGCCGCCGCGGCCGCATACGCCGCGACATGCTCGTCATAGGCGGCGGCGTAGCGCGCGGTATTGAGCATCAGAGCTTCGTCGAGGGCCGCGACGAGCCCTATGATCTGGTCGGCGGGTATGTCCTGCTGAAATCGTGCCTTGAAGACCGCCTGAATGTCCTCGACCGAATGCCCACCGTCGAGATGCGCGATAACCGCATACCCGGCCGGTGAAACGGCGATCGGTTGAGACGAGACGCCGCTGTTGTCCTGGAGCAGAAAGCGCACCTCGCCCTCGCCGTCGCGAAACGGCATCAGATCGATGTGCCGCAGCGCGGGCAGCTTCTCGTCAGTTCTCATCACCTTGCCTTTCGGGCAAAACCTGGTAGGCCCAGCGCTGGCGCGAGCCCCAGAACAAGTGTAGGCCACGATTCGTCAGGGCGTCGTCAAAAGTGAATCGCAGCGCGCTTATCCCCGAGTCGTCAGCGTCAAGCAGCTCGACGGTGAAACCCCCGTGGCGTAGCGGTTCGGCGAGCAGTTCGACGGGATCACGTCCCGTGACCTCGCGGATCAGCAGCTTCATCGGCCCGGCGAAATAACGATCCTGCGCAACGCGCATCTCAATCGTATGTTCATCAACCAGACGCAGTTCCGCGGAAGTCCCCACGCCGAGAAGCTGCGGTGCCCAGGTGAGCGGCACAACTCTCAGATTCTTCAAACCGGTTCGTTCCTCGACGGCGAGCTGGGTGTAATGCGCGATCATCGGCAGGTTGGCCACGTAGAGCGTGTCGCCGTCCTGGACGGCGTGCGGTGCCGTGACGATTTCGTCAACGACGCGATCTTCGACCTGCTGCGCCGTCTTCATCGCGTGAAACGAATAAGCGTAGTTCATGAATACGAACAGCGTGGCGCACAACAGGCCCAATACGCCGGCGAAAGCGGGTCGCGCTTGGCCACGCCACTTGAGAGCGCCGAGCGTCCGCGCCGCGACGGCCATCACCAACGTCCAGCCGATCCCCGGCAAGTACAAGTGATGCGGAGACTCGAACGCCGGCAGCACCGGGAGCATGTAGGCCGCGAGCCAGACGATCCCGACCCAGCCGGAAAGCCTGCAGCGGTTACGCCACGTGAGCAATGCGCTTATGGCCAGCACAGCGCCCCCCGCCGCGTAAAACAGCAGCGGGTGTGCGCGCAGGTATGGCAGGCCGGTGATCGGAACGATGGGCACGAAGAGGAATTCGCCAAGCTGGTAGTAAAGGAACTTGTCGAAGACGAACCGTGAGAAATCCGGGTCGCTGGGCGGCACAATGTACGGCCGCGGCGGGAGCGCTATCCCCTGGAGATAGTACCCGCGAACCAGCAGGTAGACTGCCGCCGTCAGCCCCAGGGCGGCAAGCAGCAGCCGGCCCCGGCGCCGGCCGCCACGCGGGGCAAAAGCCTCGCCAACCACGAGCACCAGCGGAAACATGATCGCGTTTTCGCGGCAACCCAGGGCGGCGATAAACAGGACGACCGTCGCGACCGCCCAGGCCGCGTGTCCGGGCCGGCCGGCATAGTCTCGCGGCCGACCCCACCCGCGGTAGTTGGCAAAGCACAGTGTCCCGCCCAACAGAAACGCCGTCACCATCAGCTCGCTCTGGCAGGCGATCCATTGCACGCAGGCGGTGGTGCCGGGGTGCAGGGCAAACAACGCCGCCAGGCACCAGGCCCGAATCGGCGGCTCATCCAGTCGCCGCAACAGCACGAGCAGCAGGCAGCAGACGATCCAATGCCAACCCAGCGAGCAGGCGTGCATGGCCGTCGCGTTCCACCCGGTGAGCACATATGCCAGTTTCATCAATGCGAAGGCAACCGGGCGAAAGAACCGCAACGTCACCTCGGGCAGCCACCACATGTCGACAACGCCGCCGTTGAGCTCCAGCCGGCAGGCCGCCACCAGTGAGCCGAGCGACCAGCCGCACTCGCGCAGTTGCCGCAAATGGGCATAGTCATCCATGAACCAGCCGAAGTTCAGCGACCGCCCGTGCATCGCCATGATCACAACTGCCAAGAGCCCGCCGGCGATCGCGTAATAACCGAAAGTCCCACGGCTCTTGGGGGCGGCGTCTGTTGTCACGGCGATGTTCCGCTGTCGGCCGGCTCGGCGGGCACGTCGGCACCAACTTCGACATCTTCAAGCTCGGCCAGCTCGTCGGCGCGCGGCAGGTGCGCACCCAGGAGCGGCACCAGGACACCCGGCAGGGCCCAGGTCAATTGCATGAGGCGGACTCCCAGGGCCAGGGCCACCGCCTGTGAGGGCATGTTCGCCAGTCCCCCCGGCGCGGTGAAGAACTGGATATAGGCCCATTCCAGCACGCCGAAAGCCTGCGGCGGCGAGATCGGGATGGCGGCGATCATGAAGCCGATCGGCAGGAAGACCAGATAGTGCAGGAATTCGCCGTCCATATCGAGCGCGCGCGAGATGGCGAAGATCGCGATATATGCGATGAACTGGAGCAGGATCGTGATCAGAACCGACCCGATGAACAGTCCGCGGTGGCGATCCAGTGCGATGGCGGCGCGGCCGGCGCGTATGAGATGGTGTCCGGCCGGCAGCTTCTCAAGCAGCTCGCGCAGGCGCAGCGTCCGGCGCAGCCACGAACTGCATATTATCAGGGCGCCGACGCCAAGCACGGTGGCCACGATGGCCAGCGCGCGGCCGAAGTTACCGAAATTGCTGGTCTTCCACTTGATCATGATCATCACGCTGGCCACGATCACCACGCCTATCAGGCCGACGATCCGATCGAGGAAAACCGTGGTGACGACCTCGGTCTTTCGATGTGTGTATTGCGTCAGGTAGTACGCCTTGATCACATCCCCGCCGGTCGTACCGGGCAGGGCGAAGTTGAAGAAATTGCCCGCGTAGCTGAGCTTGACGGCGGTCCAATAGGAGATTCGCACCTCCTGGATGGCCAGCATCCACACCAACCGCATTGATTGCATGAGTGGCACCGGGCCGAAGATCAGCAGCGCCAGCAGTGCCCAGCCGATCCGCATCTGTCGTACGACGGTCACAATGCCGCGCTGGATTTCCGGCTCGGTGGTATCTGGTATCAGCGCGAGCTGGTCGATGCCGTACTCGACGCTCTGGCCGTCGCGCAACGCGACAATCCCGATTACCCGCGCCCCGTTATCCTCCGGCCCGTAGCGCACATCCACTACACGCACGCGCGTGCCGAGGCTGTCGTTGAGCTTGGCATAATCGTGCCAGCCGACGTTGAAATACAGGTACACCAACGCCGCGGCCAGCAGGCCGTATCGCAAGACACTCAGCACCCAGTGATACGGGCTTTTCTGCTTCATTCGATGAGGTGCTCCCGCTCTGTTATTCTGCCGTCGCCTGTTTGATGCCGTTATGGACGACTGTCATCAGCCACTTCCAGCAACTCGTACTTGGCCCGCTCCTGCGGGGACAACTCCGCGACTTCCCGCAGCCCGGCGGCCTTCAGTTTTGCCACCCAATCGTGCGTGACAATCTCGGCAAAGCCGTAGGTCTTCCGCAAACGGTCGATTTCGGACCAGGAAAATACCACATGCGTGACGTTTCGGCTGCGCAACCAGTCGATACATTCCGCCGGCGAGTGTCCCTCCTTCGCGTACTGGAGCCAGGGATCCCGGTTGAAAACGGCGTTGTAATGCATGGCGCGATCGACGTAAAACACGTTGGCGGGCCCAACCAGCCAGACATAGGAGTCTGGGGGCGTTGATGAGCCCACGAGATTACCATCACGGCAAGCACGCGTCGCGCCGAGCACATCTTCCAGCGAGATCCCGTATTCCGCGAACATGGCATCGTCTTCCACGCGCAGGAGGTGCCAGAGGTTCGCGCCGTTCCAGAGCGCGCCGGCGACGGCCAGCGCTACAAGCGGCGAGCGCACCCATCTGGCGGAGCGCTGGCCGCGGTCAGTGTCGAATAGCGACCCGCCGAGAGGCCGCACATCCAGCACCCTGCCGGATAGAAGCCCCATTGGCACCACCAGTGGCACCAGGAAGCGTCCGGGCAGGTGCGTCAGCCAGAGCCAGGCGGCCAGCATCAGCACGCTCCACAGCCCCAACTCGCCGGCGGCTCGGTCGCGACTCAAGACCAGGCCGCCGAGCGCCAGTAGAAAGACGACCGGTCCGAACATGCCCGACAGGAACAATTCGCTGACAACCTTGCGCAATTGTGCGCCGGTGGATTGCTGATCCGGGCCGTGCTGATGGCCGGCGGACCATTGGGCGTCTTGTGCGGGACTCCAGGCGATTCCGCCAAAGACCTTGTAGGCAAACGGGTAAACGGGATTGCCCGTGAAGGCCGTGTTGCGAATCAGCCAGGGGCTCAGGGCGACGGCCACGCCGCAGGCATACACCGCCAACCGTTGAACACGGGGCTGCCAGCTCTGGCGGCTGACAAGCAGATAGGCAAGCGCCAGCGCGACGGCGACCAGCACCACGGCCGTGTATTTGCACCCCCCCGCCAGACCCGCGCATGTCCCCGCCACGGCGAATGAGCGCCAATCGGCCCGGCGCTCATCGCGCAGCACCTGGGTGACGATGCCGGCGGCCAACGCCGTAAAGAACATGAGCCCCAACTCGACATAGGCCAGACAACCCAGGTAGGCCAGCCAGGGTACGCTGCCGACCACCAGCACGACGATGGTCCGTGCCCACCCCGCCGGCGTCCACGCGGCCAGCGCCACTACCGTCAGCACGCCCATCAGGGCGTGTAGCAGTTGGGCCGGAATGGCGGCGTCGTACGGATCGCTGACCGTGTGCATCAGCAGCAAGTACTGCATTTCGACCTGCTGCGGGAACGAGGCATATACGTTGTGCGCCAGAAAGGTGATGTGGCCCGCCTCGAAATACTCGCGCGGCACCTGAAGATGATATTCGAGCACATCGTAGCCCCGGCCCTCTCCGATCCAGATCAGCCCCGGTGGCAGACACGCGCCGAACAACATCACAGCCAGGGGAACCGCCAGCGCAAGCAGCACCAGCGATTGGGTGGCAATCTGTCGCGGGTTGGTGTCCATGGGTGCGTCGGCCGAACCCGCGCCGCCAACCGGCTTGCCGACAGCGCGCACCGGGTATAGACGCACCACGCCAAGTGTCACGCCGATCCAGATCAGTCCCCATGCCGAGACGCCGTTGAGTAACCCGGCCAGCCCCAGCACAAGTGTGACCATGCTGGTGACACCCAGCCCCAGCCCGGCGGCGAGGCAGGTTTGCCGCAGCGGTGTTTCACGCGACATACCCAGCCACACGACCGGCCAGGCTCCCCAGCCGATCGCGGCAACGAGCACAAGAAGCGCGTAGCCGCCGTCGAGAATAAGTATCGGCCAGATACGCGGCGCGAGTATGCTCAACGCAGCCGCGCTCCCCAGGGTGAGCACGGTCACGGGTATGAGTTTGGCGCGGCCCGTCGGCGTCATGATGGCACAAGGTCCGGCATGCAGCGCCGGCCGTCAAGTCCGCCAGGCCTCGCGCGCACAGATGTGCCGCGGGCCGGCCACAAGGACCGGCCCGCATTCCCCTACTTCCTCCTCCACAAACTCGTCTAGGAGAGCAACGCGACAAACGAATCAATATCGCCGTTGTTCACCAATCCATCGCCGTTGCAGTCGGCGTTGAAGATATTGCAATCAGGATAGGCGGCCTCGTACACGGCGGGTTGAGTGACGGCAAGCACAAAGGCGTCGATGTCGCCGTTGTTGACCAGCCCGTCGCAGTTCATGTCGCCGAGCAGGTCGCCCTCGCACTCATCGGGGATGCCGTTGCCGTTGTCATCGGCACTGCCGCCGCCGTTAATGTCACACAGGTCGGGCACGCCGTTGGTATTGCAGTCGCGTGCCGGCGCCAGGTTGGTGCTCGGGATGACCTCCTTGGCACCGCCGGGCGGCTCCCAGCGCAACTCGGCAACCGCACCACCACCCGCCTCGTAGTACTCGAACACCAGCTCGTAATCGCGATCGGCGTCGAGCGTGATGGTGCCGGACCATTCGGTCGGCGATTGGGCCACCCAGTGGTCCACGATCAGTAGACCATCAACCCACAGGCGCGCGCCGTCGTCGGTGTACGTGTAGAAGGTGTACAGGCCCGCGGCGGCGGTCGTGTGTATGTATCCATTCCAGCGGGCGCTGAAGTTGTCCTCGACGAACGCCGTCCACGGGGCACCGGTGCCCCAGTCGAACGCGACGCCCGCGTCTATGCGCCCAAGCGGAGGCCCGCTGAGGTCATCGGTCGCGTAATACGCGCCTGACAGACCCACGGTGCCACCAACCTCACATGCATCCGGCACGCCGTTCCCGTTGCAGTCGTCAACGAGACCGAGATCGACCTCGCAGTCATCTGGCGCGCCGTTGGCGTTACAGTCAACGCTCACGCCGGTCGCGATCGCGCACACGTCACCAATGCCGTCGGTATCGCAATCGAGCTGGGCCGGATTGGCGTGATCCGGGCAGTTGTCTTCGCAGTCAAAATACCCGTCCTCATCCGTGTCCACATCTGCGACACCGCAACCGCACACACCCGGCTCGACCTTGTTCGGGTCGTTGGGGCAGTTGTCGTTGCAGTCGGGGGTGCCGTCGCTGTCCGAATCGGTGTCCGGGACGCCGCAGCCGCAGATGCCCGGATCAATCTTGTCCGGGTCGTTTGGGCAGCCGTCGTTGCAGTCGGGGGTGCCGTCGCTGTCCGAATCGGTGTCCGGTATGCCGCAGCCGCAGACGCCGGGATCGGTCTTGTCAGGGTCGCTCGGGCAGCCATCTATGCAATCCGGCGTGCCGTCACTGTCCGAATCGGTGTCGGGCGTGCCACAGCCGCACACACCCGGATCGGTCTTGTCTGGATCGCTCGGGCAGCCGTCGATGCAATCAGCGGTGCCGTCGCTGTCGGAGTCGGTATCCGGTATGCCGCAGCCACAGTCACCAGGTTCGACCTTATTCGGGTCGTTCGGGCAGTTGTCGTTGCAGTCCGGCGTGCCGTCGCTGTCCGAGTCGGTGTCCGGTATGCCGCAGCCGCAGTCACCAGGTTCGACCTTATTCGGGTCGTTCGGGCAGTTGTCGTTGCAGTCGGGCGTGCCGTCGCTGTCCGAATCGGTGTCCGGTATGCCGCAGCCGCAGACGCCGGGATCGGTCTTGTCAGGGTCGCTCGGGCAGCCGTCTATGCAATCCGGCGTGCCGTCACTGTCCGAATCGGTGTCGGGCGTGCCACAGCCGCACACACCCGGATCGGTCTTGTCTGGATCGCTCGGGCAGCCGTCGATGCAATCAGCGGTGCCGTCGCTGTCGGAGTCGGTATCCGGTATGCCGCAGCCACAGTCACCAGGTTCGACCTTATTCGGGTCGTTCGGGCAGTTGTCGTTGCAGTCCGGCGTGCCGTCGCTGTCCGAGTCGGTGTCCGGGACGCCGCAGCCGCAGATGCCTGGATCAATCTTGTCCGGGTCGTTTGGGCAGCCGTCGTTGCAATCGGGCGTGCCGTCGCTGTCCGAGTCGGTGTCCGGGACGCCGCAGCCGCAGATGCCTGGATCAATCTTGTCCGGGTCGTTTGGGCAGCCGTCGTTGCAATCGGGAGTACCGTCGCTGTCCGAATCGGTGTCCGGGACGCCGCAGCCGCAGATGCCTGGCTCGACCTTGTTCGGATCATTCGGGCAGTTGTCGTTGCAATCCGGCGTGCCGTCGCTGTCGGAGTCGGTGTCGGGGGTGCCACAACCGCACACACCCGGCTCCGTCTTGTTCGGATCGTCCGGGCAGTTGTCATTGCAATCGGGAGTGCCATCGCTGTCCGAATCGGTATCTGGTGTGCCGCAACCGCAGACGCCAGGATCAATCTTGTCCGGGTCGCTTGGACAGCCGTCTATGCAGTCGGGAGTGCCGTCGCTGTCCGAATCGGTGTCCGGCGTTCCGCAACCACAGATGCCGGGATCAACCTTGTTCGGGTCGTCCGGGCAACCGTCGTTACAGTCGGGTGTTCCGTCGCTGTCCGAATCAGTGTCCGGCGTGCCACAACCGCAGATGCCTGGATCAATCTTGTCCGGGTCGTTCGGGCAGCCGTCTATGCAATCGGGTGTGCCATCACTGTCCGAGTCGGTGTCCGGCGTTCCGCAACCACAGATGCCTGGATCAATCTTGTCTGGATCGTTCGGGCAGCCGTCATTGCAATCGGGCGTGCCGTCGCTGTCGGAGTCGGTGTCGGGCACACCGCACCCACAGATGCCGGGCTCGACTTTGTCCGGATCATTCGGACAGTTGTCGTTGCAATCGGGCGTACCGTCACTATCCGAATCAGTGTCAGGCGTGCCGCAACCACAGATGCCCGGCTCAGTCTTGTCGGGGTCGCTCGGGCAGCCGTCTATGCAATCGGGCGTACCGTCGCTGTCCGAATCGGTGTCCGGTGTGCCGCATCCGCACACACCCGGTGCGATCTTATTGGGATCGTTCGGGCAGCCATCATTGCAATCCGGCGTACCATCGCTGTCCGAGTCCGTGTCCGGTACGCCGCAGCCGCAGACGCCCGGATCGGTCTTGTCCGGGTCGCTAGGGCAGCCGTCGCACGGGTCGATCACGCCATCGTTGTCGCTGTCGGTCTGGCACTCATCCGGAACGCCATTGGTGTCACAATCCTGGCTGGTGCCGAGAGCGATATCCTGGTCATCGGGCACGCCGTTGTTGTTGCAGTCCGTGATCTGGCTATCGCTGATTGACGCCGCCCCGGTGATGATCAGTGAGAATGCCTGGCTGCCACCACTGAGTGAGCTCTTGTGCGTGATGCGCACGGTGTAGTTGTTCGTACCCGGGCTGGTGACGACGACCTGCTCGACGTTGTCGGTATTGTTGTCGCCGGTGGTCGCGGCGCTGTTCGGACTGGCCGGGTTCAACACCCAGGGATAGTAGGTGGTGCTCGGCGAATCCTTGATAACGCGCAGGTCGAGATCATTGACCAGCATCTTGGTTGATGGGTCAACCGCGGGGCTGGGCGGCGTGCCGGGTACATCGGTCCAGCAGATCGAAGCCCGCAGTTCGCTCGCCGAACCGTCGGTAGTCACGTACAGCTCATACGTGCCGCCGTTGCTCAGCGTCTGCTCGCTGATGGTCAGCGGCTCCGACACGTCCTCTGAGATCGTCTCGGCCGCGGTCTTGGTGTTCATCAGCCCCCAGCCGAACTTGTAATCGGGCCCATTGGCCGAACCGCACTCGTCAGCCGTGTGCAGCACCAGCCCCTTGAGCGTTGCGGCGCGCATGTCGCCGGCGTGCGTGTCGCGCCAGTGTTCGATGAGTATGCCCATCGAGCCGCTGGCGTTCGGCGTCGACATCGACGTGCCTGAGAGCGAGTCATAATCGCTGTTGCTGCCATCCATGGTGGAATACAGGCCGACGCCGTTGGCGGCGATGTCAGGCTTGATGCGCCCGTCATCAGTGGGCCCCCATGATGAGAACGAGCTCATAGAAACGCTACCGGTGCCGGAGTAGCCGCCGATGACATCTTCGACGGCGGCGACTGTGAGGATGTTCTTGGCGGATCCCTGTGTGCCGACACAATCCCAGTCACCGTCCGGGTCGCGTGTAGTCGTGCTCCACTCCCAGTAACCGGAACTGGGGTTGTAGTAGTAGTGCCCGCCGCCGGGGCCGGGGCCATCATCGTTGCGGTCGTTGCCGGCTGATTTGCAGATCAGGTAATAGGGATAGTCGCGCGCGATGTCGTCCAGCTCCTCCGTGTAATCGCTGTAGAAGCCGAACCAGTACTCCTCTGTCGTGCTGACGTTGACGTCGCCGTACCAGAACCACTCGTAGTAGGAGTAGTTGTATGTCCAGCCGTGGACGAAGCCGTATGAGTGGTTGGAGACGCGCAGGCCACTGCTGGCGGCACTGCGCATCTCGGTGGTATCGTTGTCCCAGTCCCAGCAGTCGAGGTCGCCGGCGAACGACATGCCCTTGGCGGCCGACTGCACGCCCGAGGCGATCATCGTGCCGGCCACGTGGGTGGAGTGGTAATGTGTGCCGCTGGGTGAGTCCATCTGCGTGGCGCGGCCGCCGAATTCCTGGTGACTGGTGCGCACGCCCCCGCCGTCCCACACGCCGAGCGTGACGCCCGAGCCGTCAAGTCCGAACCCGGTCGAGCCGCCCGGGTGGCACTCGTCGGTGCTGATACTGTCGGCGGCATCTTCGTTGTTGGTCATGTAATAGCGTGGGAGTCCGTTCAGAAACGCCTGTAGCTCGATGACGCCGTGCGTCGTCTCCTCGCGGATGGTGAGGCCCTTGTCGGTCGCCAACTGGCGTGCATCCGCACCGGTGATGCGAACGACGTCGCCGTCCGCCAGCGCCGCAGGGCCGGCCCCGGCAGTGAAAATTCCGGCGATCAGCGCGCAGCATACCCCTGTGGCAGAAACGGCGGGTCGGCAGATCATCTAACAAACTCCTTTCGGATTGTGCCCGCTGGAGTTGGTCGCTCGCAACGGCTGACAGCCGCCGTCGGAGCGCGCGGGCGGAGGGTTCGCGCACCCAAGAGTCTTGCCCCATAGCTACGTACAATAGCGTACGCGATAGGGGTCGTCCGGATCAAGCACGACGGTGATTACGGGCGAAATTGGCCGATTCAGCCCCAAACACTATCGGACGTACACTGCCCCCAGTACCGCTGCGGGCCGGTCTATGCCAGCCGGCGCGTCGGCCGATTGTGCGCCCGCGCACGGTTCTCCGCAGGACCGATACAAACAGGTCAAGACGCCGCGCCTGCCCCACCGATAGCGAATGGTGACGAGCCTGTGTGCGGACCCGCCCCAGGTGATTCCAGACGCATGGATGGCAGCGGTGACCTGAACGTTTGCCCAGCGAGGACGAGTTACGATGAGTGACAGCAACACGCGTAAGGCCGGCAACCGAAACGACAAGACGCCGAGCAATCCTCCCGCGGACGAACCCGCAACCGCTAACGACGCCAACCAGCCCGGCGTAACTGATGACGGGCCCATCGAGCAGAACCCGACGCGGCCCGTGCGCAGCGGCGAGGGCTTCGAGGACATGTACCTCGACGAGCGCAATGACGTTCTGACGGTGATCAACGAACTCGAAGACCAGCTCGACGCTTATCAGGAGCAACGCGAAACGCTGGAAGCCGAGCTCAGCAGACGCACGTCAGAGCTGCACGCGGCTAATCAGAAGATCCAGGAATTCGAGTGGCAGGTTGTCACCTCTCAAACGCGTATCGAGTCGCTCGAGCAATCACGCCAGGACAGCGCGGTGCTCGAGGAGGAGCTGGCGGACGCAACGCGGCGGATGCAACGCGCCAACGAGCAACTGCTCGTCGCGCAGAAAGAGAGCATGCGCCTGACGGGCGAGCTGAAGTCGGCGAACAAGCAGCTCGAAGACTTCTGGGCCGTCCGCAAGGAACGCGACGGGCTGAAGAGCGATCTGAAGAGCATCGCCGGGAAGTATGAAGGACTCGAACGCGACCATCGCGAGGCACTCGATGCCCAGGCCATCGCCCAGGACAAGCTCCGCGACAGCGAAATCACAATCGACGAACTGCGCAAGGCCAAGGCCACCATCGAGATGTCCCTGCGTAACGCCGAAGATCGCGGCAGCGAACTCACGCGTGTCCAGGCGCAGCTTGAAGAGAAAATCGAGTCGCTGCGCACCGACAAGAAGGCCATTCAGGCACACGTCGCCCATCTCGAACGTGAGAACGCACGGCTGGCGGAGCAACGTCAGTTTTATGAAACCGAGCTCATGTCGCTGCGCAACCAGAACCGCAGCGCCGAGAACGCCCTGGCGAGCGTCAAGCGGGCCTTCTCGGAGGTGCGCGTGGCGCTCAGTGAGACAAAGTCGCGGGCCCGACGCCGTTCGACCGGCTCACGATCTCACATTCTCGACGAGGCCAGAGGCATGGTCCTTGACGCCGCCATTGCGGAAACCAACACGGTCGATACGACAACCATCCTCACTGGAGATCACGGGGAAGACACGGACGTCACCCCGGTCAGCGCAGTCAGCTCGACGGAGGACATCACGGACGAGACCTCTACCGAGTAACCACGGGCGCCATCTCCGGCACCGCGGTCAGCGTTGCGGCTGGTGAACACTTAGAGGGTCGGTAGCTTCGCACGGCGACTACCGGCCCTCTTGCCTGCGCCGCCGCTTTGCGGGGGCCTGTCGGCAGACACTGCGGGGGCGTTATAATTCTCCGCGCCTCGATTGATGCCGGGATGGGATTCCCGGCAGCGCGTACAAGAAACTTCCGGAGCTTGATCCATGAAGTACGCACCCGCTCGTGATACAGCCATTGCTCTCCTGGTGCTCCTTGCCTCTGCCGGGCTCCTGATCACCGGGTGCCCCGCGGGCGACTCAGCGCAAGTCGGCGGCGGCCCGGTCAGCGCGGAGATCATCGTCACGTCGAGCGAAGGGCCGGCCCCGCACATCGTTACCGCCTTTGGCGACAGCTCGTCATCCACGGCCGGCGCGATCGCCACTTACGCGTGGGACTTCGACGGTTTGGCGCAGTTCACGGGCCCGGTCGCCACATACACGTTCGAGCAGCCCGGCGGCTACGACATATTCCTCACGGTCACCGATACGGCCGGCAACCAGGGAACCACATTCACGCGCGTTCGTGCATATGGCGACGACCCCGCCGACGCCGTAATCGGCGCCGACATTACCAGCGGCCCCGCACCGCTGACCGTCGTCTTTGACGGGACCGACAGCAGTGCTGGCGCGGATGAGATCCGCGATTATTACTGGGATTTCGGTGACGGGAGCGTCTCGCGCAACACACAGCCCTTCCACCAGTATCAGGCGGAGGGTGACTATGTCGTGATGCTGCGCGTCGTCTCCGCCGGCGGTATGGAGGACACCGCCGAGATCACGATCAACGTCGGTTCGACCGAGGGCACCGCCGCCAAATCGCTGCAATTCGACGGCACGCAGTACGCGACGCTGCCGGTCACAGGTGCCGGGTCTCTGACCGCCTGCACGTTTGAGGCCTGGGTCAACGCCGCTACCGACGGCGGGATGGTGGCGTCGATTGGCGCGCAAGCCCTGGTGATCGACGTCGCTCCCGGCAGCAACGAAATACGCGTGCGCAAGGACAGTGACACCGTACAAGCCACCGCTCCCAGCCTGGCGGGTAACTGGCAACACGTCGCCGTCACCTACGACAGTGCGGCGGGCGCGGCAATCTATCTCAACGGGCAGCAGCTCAAGACCGGCGCATTGAGCGGTGACATCTCGGTTTCGGCGCTGACGATCGGCCAGGGCTTTGAGGGCAAGGTGTCGCGCGTGGCCTTCTGGTCCATCGCGCGCGACGCCAATGACATCGCGGCAAGCTGGAGCGCGGCGCCGTCCGCAGCATCGACGGGTTTGCTTGGCTACTGGCCGTTCGACGAAGGCAGCGGCCAGACATTGACCAATCGCACAGGCGGGGATGACGGCACGCTGGGGATGTCAGCGGCCGACGAAGCAGCCGACGCGGCGTGGAGCACTGACGCACCCTGACCGTAGGCACACGATCAACGTACGACCGCCCAGACGCGGGCCGTGTGGGCCGTGCCGCGCCAATCCTCCGAGTACGTCCGAATCTCGTGGCGTGAGAAGATGCTGTGCAACTCCCGGGGTTCCAGGACGTGATCCGCGCTGCGTGGACGCCCATGACGCGCGCGGTGCAACGTCGTGAACGTCTCGCAGAGAATGCTGCCGCCGGGCTTCACACACTCATGCAACTGAGCCAGCAGTGGACGGTGCAGATAGCGAAACACGGTCACCAGGTCAAAGCGCTTGAACGTCGGCGCGTCGCGCTCCAGATCGGCGCAGCGCCAATCAACCGCGTGCGCGGTCGGGCCGTATGCCACCTCCAGTTGCCGGCCGCGCTCCAGCGCATCGGGCAACACGTCAACCGCCGTCACTTGCCAACCCCACGCAGCCAGGTAAGCGGCGTCACGCCCGGTACCGCACGCCAGGTCGAGGGCACACCCCGGCGGCAGGTCAGGCAGGGCCGTGGCAAGCAGCGCGCTTGGCTTCCATAGTCGCCCGCGCGGCCGCTGCTCGGATGTCTCGGCGTAGCGGAAGTCATCCCCCCCTACCGCCGCGCGCCCATGTTGCCGGAGCCAGGCGACGGTCTCTTCGACCAGCGCGCGCGGCCCGGCCACTCGAATAACGGTCTCGGCCGGCGGAAGTTCGTGCGTGCGATCGGGAAGCTGCGTAAGCGGAATGTTGACAGCGTCACTGATTGGACGCCGCTTGGCCTCACTCGTGTCACGCGGGTCCAGCCACGTGGCTTCCGGCATATGCGGCCCGCGGATCGGGGTATTCAACGGCATGGGCACACCAGCAGTCCCTGGGATCAAATCCCCGAGATCGGCCGGCACTACACCCAGACGTTCACGATCTGGAACGCGGTGAAGATTGTCTCCAGGATCTGCTCCGTGGCACACGAGCTGGCCAACAACGTGCCGCTCGAACACAGCGTAAGGGTGATCATGCGTTTACGCAGAGGACTCATCGGATCTCCTTTGTACACACGCCGCCCGGGCGGTTTTGCCGCGGCGTGCTATGCAGCGCCGTCCGCGGGCAGCAACACCCGGCGTCAGGCTCACGGGCCACGCGGGCGGGTCGGGCGTTATCTCTCTTCAGTTTGACCCGGCCCGCAGCCAAGCGTTAGTCTACCGGCCCCGTTTCTCACAGGCAAAGCCGTGTGGCAAGTGTGGATCGGGGCCAGGCAGGTAGGCACCGTAGATGAGCAAGCACAGTCAGGAGTATCGAAAGCAGCCGGAACCGCTGATGGAGCAGATTGCTTCCTTTGTCGGCTTCTTCATCCTCCTGCTGGTGTTCAAGAGCTTTTTCGTGCCGCTGTTCGTGATTCCAACGGGATCGATGGCCGAGACCCTCTGCGGCGCTCACGCAACACATACTTGCCCGAACTGCGGGTATGAGTACCAGATCGGTTTTCGCCCGCCCACCGACCCACAGCCCGACACGGTTGAGTGCCCCAATTGTCGCTATCGACAGAAGAACACGCTGCTGAGTCTCGGCCGGACCATGGCGCCGACCGTGGGCGACCGGATCACGGTGCTGGGCTGGCCATATGATCTGGGGCTGAGTTGGATGCAGCCCCAGCGCTGGGACGTGGTCGTATTCCGCAATCCGCTCGACCCCGAGCAGAACTTCATCAAACGCCTGATCGGGCTCCGTGGCGACAAGGTCGAGCTGATCGGTGGCGACGTATTCATTAACGACATAATCCAGGCCAAGCCGCGCCACGTGCAGGAGCAGCTCTGGTTCCCATACTACGACCACGATCACCGGCCGGCCAAAGCCGCCGGCCCGGAGAATCGATACTATCCTCACTGGCGCGCGCTGTCGGCGGACAGCGCCTGGACCGGGCTCGACACGCGCATGCCCGCCTTCAAGGGCACCGACAGCCCCCGCGCTGAAGTCGCGTTTGCCACTTTCCCGGACGATCTGAGACTGATCACGGATTCCGACCACCCACCTGTCTACGGCGTAGTGGAAGACGTCTACGGCTACAACCCACTCTTTGGGCGGGAAAAGGCGCCGCCGTCAAAGGGCACACCTCAAGACCTGGTAACCGATACCCGGCTGTCGTGCGATGTTCGACTGCGCGCCGGCCAGGGATACGTCGAGCTGAGCAGCACCAAGCACGACGATCGCTTCATGGCACGGCTGCACGCCGACGGGCGGCTGGAGCTGATTCACGAGAACGCGGCCGGTGAGCAAGCCGTGTTGGCCGTCCACGAGAACGTCGATACGCGCCGGACAAACCGGATTGCCCTCGGAAATGTCGACTACGTCGTGCGCGTGCAGCTCAACGGCGAGATCGTGCTTCAGTCCACGCCCGAGCAATACAGCATCACCCCCGCCGCAGCGCGGGCGTTGTCGGCGCGCGTGCGACCTGCCGACCTGCGCATCGCGGCCGAGAACATCGATGCGACCTGTGCCAGGCTGCGTGTCGAGCGCGACATCTTCTACAAATACTGGACGTTCGAAAACGGCCGCAAGGTGCCGGTGCGTGCCGGCCAGGGCGAGCCTTTCCAACTCCGGGACGATGAGTATTTCGTGATGGGCGATAACAGCCCGAGCAGCCACGACGGACGCTTGTGGGACCACGCCGGGCCGCACATGCGCAGCGCGCGACGCGATTACCGTCTAGGCACGGTTCCTGCCGATCAGATGATTGGACGGGCGTTTTTCGTCTATTGGCCGGGGTTCCTCCCGTCGCCGATTGGTGGCTGGAACATCATCCCCGATATCGGCCACGTTCGCTGGATCCGCTAGACCGGCTACGCGGCCAACCGCCGCGCCAGTTCCGCTGGGACAACCGCGTGCCAGATGCTGACCACAACTCCGCTGTGCCGCGCGACGCGGAAGACGCGCGCGTGGTGCCCGCCGAGGATGTGCTCGCCGGCGACACCGTCAGCCTGCGCGTGGTGGACACAACACAGACCGTCCTGACAGCCTTGATCCTCGCGTTCATTTTCCGCACATTCATGATTGAGGCGTTCATTATCCCAACCGGCTCGATGGCCACCGCGCTGCTCGGCGTTCACAGCACGCAGGTGTGTCCGCGCTGTGGCTTGGAGTTTGATTACGCACTCACCGCCGGCCGCGGTACACACGCCGACACGCTCCAGGTGCCGGACACGCTCGTCTGCCCGAATTGTCATCTGCAAACCACCATGGGCGATGGCGCCGGCGTGCTCACGAAGTCCGGCGACCGCATCCTGGTCGAGAAATGGCCGTTCGCCCTGGGCGGACTCTTCGGTCCCAATCGCTGGGACGTGATTATCTTCCGAGACCCCGCCAATCCATCGCAGAACTTCGTAAAGCGACTGGTGGGTTTGCCGGGGGAAGAGGTGGAGATTGTCCTTGGAGATTTGTTCGTCAATGGCCGGATCGCCCGCAAGCCCGCCAGCGTGCAGAGCGCCGTGTGGCATGTGGTTGCCGACCAGCGACACGCACCCCTGCGCGATTCCACCCAACGCGCCGACCGCCCGTGGGTTGCAGTGAACGCCGCCGGTGAGCCCGGCTGGCACGGACTTCACAGCCGCGTGATTCACTACGACGGGCTGGATCAGGAGCCACGCGCCTTGGAGTTCAACCCCGCGCGCCCGATCCGGGACGTCAGCGGTTTCAACAGCGACACTGGACACGACCTCGTGGGCGACATGCGCGTCGTCGCCGAGATCACGCTGCGTGAGGGAGACGGTTGGCTGCGCTGGGAGCTGATGCGTGGGACGACGCTGTTTCAGATCGACATTCACGTCGATGGCACGTGCAGCTTACGCATGCGCGAGACTGAAACGGCTCAGCCGTGGCGCACGATTGCCGCGAAGACACACGCCGTACTGCGCGCCGATCACCCGGTGGTTGTGGAGTTCGCACACGTTGATTACCGCGTCTCATTGCGCGTCGATGGAACCGACGTTCTCGCCACGACTGACACGAGCTATGCTCCGGACCTGGAGCAGATACGCCGGCAGCCGGCGATCACTGCCGTTGATGTGCGTTTGATTGCCTCGTCATTGGCCTTCGACGTCGCCGGCCTGCGCGTTGATCGCGATGTGTATTACACTTTTCGCGCTGGCGACACACGGCGTGCGTACGCCGGGCGCGCGATGCGACTGGGAACGGAAGACTACTTTGTACTGGGTGACAACAGCCGCTTCAGTCACGACAGCCGCGAATGGACCGACGTATCGGGCGAGGTGCTGTCACACTATCGGCGTTTGTACGGCAGCGCGTCGGCGGATGCGTATGAAACCGGAACAGTCCGTCGTGATTTGATTGTGGGACGAGCGAGCTTCGTGTATCTTCCCGCGTTGCTGTCGATAGATCGCGCCGGCCGTTGGCGCATACCGGATGTTGGCGAAATGCGGTTTGTCCGATAAGGCTCGGGCGCGCTGTGCAGCGGGTTAAGATCAGGTTGGCGATAGTTGTCAACATCTAAACGCGAGAAAACAAGTTTCATGACGCGATGCACATTGTCGCGTACGAGCGTCCGAGAACCTGAGATTGCCGGCGCACGGGCTCAAGCTGTGAAATTCGCGTAAACCATGAATTATAATGATGTTATGGCGCATAACCCTTGGAAATGCAGTCGTTACTGACTCTAGCTGGTGGCAGCAGCGGTTTGTAGGCGCAACGACGACGAACACCGGGTTTTCATCCAATATCAACAAGTTATCCACATGCGCCCACCTGCGTCGAGAAAGGGGTCGAGAATGCTGCTAGAGGCCGAAAACCTCGTTAAAACCTACCGCAAACGACGCGTGGTGGACCACGTTAACTACACGGTGGACGAGAGAGAGATCGTCGGACTCCTCGGTGCCAACGGTGCGGGCAAGACCACCAGCTTTCGCATCACCGTGGGCATGATCTCAGCCGACAGCGGGACTGTGCGTTTCCGAGACGACAACGTCACCGGCCTGCCGATGTTTGAGCGCGCGCGCCGTGGGATTGGCTATCTATCGCAAGAGCCAAGCGTCTTCCAGCGACTGACCGTCGAGGACAACCTGTTGGCAATCTGCGAAACTCTGCGCCTGACTCACCGCGAACGAAAGCAGAAGGTCGAGGAGCTACTGGGCCAGTTCGGCCTCGAGGTTGTGCGTAAGAACATGGCGCGGAATATTTCCGGCGGCGAGCGTCGCAAACTCGAAATCGCCCGTGCCCTGATCACCAGCCCATTGCTGATACTGCTCGACGAGCCGTTCAGCGGCGTGGATCCCAAGGCTGTCGAAGAGCTGCGCACGGAGATTCAGCGCCTGCGGGACGGCGGGATCGCGATTCTGCTGACCGACCACAACGTACACGAAACGCTGAAAGTCACTGACCGCAGCTATGTGATAGACGCTGGCCAAGTTATCGCGTCGGGGTCGCCGCACGAGTTGATCAACAACCCGCGCGTGCGCGAGCGTTACCTCGGCAACACATTTCGCGGCGACGAGTTCGCACCGGCGTCGGCGTGAGGCTGGTTGCGTGGGGGGGCGGTGGTTACATGCATGCCGGCTTCTGACGCTGAGCAAGTCGATATTACTCAGACCGCAGATGGCGCAGAGTTCGGCGTCAAGGTTGTGCCGGGCGCGTCGCGCAGTCGCGTGGCGGGCGTGTGGCAGTCCTCGTTGAAGGTCACCGTCTCCGCCCCACCTGACGCCGGCCGGGCAAATGACGCCGTCGTGGCGCTGCTGGCGACGACGTTGGGCTGCAAAAAACGCGACGTCGCAATAGTGCATGGCCGATCCAAACCGCATAAGCGGATTCGCGTTCAGCAGTTGTCCGCCGCCGAGTTGCTTTCACGCCTACGGGAAACCCTTAGGGACAAATCCTGAGATTACGGGCAGTGGAATTAGGCCGCTGCGCCCGCGCGTTCAACGCGACACTCCAGGGTGACAATTGCAAGTTTAGAACCGCGCTGAACTTGCGGCCGATCAGGTGCCAATGTTCGCTGACCGCGATATATCGGAAGTTGTGATTACGCTGCTTGAAATCGTACCCCTGAGATACTATATTCAAGGCAGGTAAGAAGAACCCATACGTTGAGGTCGCAGAATGTTATCGCTGACAAAAAAGTCGGAGTACGCCCTTGTCGCCGTTTGCCACCTGGCGAACGCACCCGACAAGATTGTCAGTGCCCGCGACATCGCCGAAACGCACGGCGTGCCGCTGCCGCTGCTGATGAACGTCATGAAGTCGCTAAATCAGCGCGGGCTGATCTCTTCGGTGCGCGGCGCGCGCGGCGGGTATGCACTGGCATTGGACCCGGCGGAGATCACGCTGAGCGGGCTGATCGAGGCGATTGAAGGACCCGTGCGTCTGGTCCAGTGCGCCCCGAACAACGGTTCTCCGGGTCGTGATTGTGAGCGGCGGAGAACCTGCACGATTCGCAGGCCGCTGCATCGAATCCACCGGGCATTCCACAGGTTCCTCTCCGACATCACCATCGCCGACGTGGCTTTTCGCCACGACGCCGAGCATCCATGCGATCCGCAGTCCCAGGAAGCGATTGCCCAATGAGCGACAGAATCTACCTCGACAACAACGCAACGACGCGGGTCGACCCCGCCGTGCTGGCGGCCATGCTGCCTTACTTCAGCGAGAAATTCGGTAACGCGGCTTCAAGAGGCCACAGTTTCGGCTGGGAAGCCGAGGAGGCCGTCGAGAATGCCCGGCGACAAGTCGCCGAGCTAATCGGAGCCGATCCGCGGGAGGTCATTTTCACCAGCGGCGCCACCGAGGGCAACAACATCGCCATCAAGGGAATCGCGGCGATGTACGGCGATCGGGGCAAGCACATTATCACCGAGGTTACCGAGCACAAGGCGGTAATCGACCCCAGCAAATGGCTGGAGCAGCAGGGCTATCGCGTGACGTTTCTGCCCGTGAATCGCGAAGGGCTGGTGGACGTTGATGAGCTTCGCAGCCAGATTACCGACGAGACAATCCTGGTCTCGATCATGCACGGCAACAACGAAATCGGCACACTCCAGCCGATCCGCGAGATTGGCAAGCTCTGCAAAGAGCGCGGCGTGGTCTTCCATACGGATGCCTGCCAGACCTTCGGAAAAGTGCCGATCGACGTCAACGAGATGGGTATCGATCTGCTGACGTGCAGCGCGCACAAGATCCACGGACCAAAGGGCATCGGCGCGTTGTATGTACGGCGCAAACGGCCGAGAGTGCGGTGTGAGGCGATCATCCACGGTGGCGGGCACGAGCGCGGCATGCGTTCGGGCACGCTCAACGTCCCATGCATCGTGGGGCTTGGGGCGGCCGCCGAATTGTGCCGCACGCATCTGGACAGCGAGCCTCAGCGGCTGGCGGGGCTACGCGACCGGCTGAGGGACGGGATCATGTCGCAGCTCTCCGACGTGTTCCTCAACGGCCATCCAACCGAGCGCACACCGTCAAACCTGAATCTCTCGTTCGCGTACGTCGAGGGCGAGAGCCTGATGATGGGATTCAGCGACGTCGCCGTCTCCAGCGGGTCGGCCTGTACGAGTGCCTCACTGGAACCCAGCTATGTGTTGAAGGCACTGGGCGTCGGCGACGATCTGGCACACAGCAGCATTCGTTTCTCCGTCGGGCGTTTTAACACCGAGGAGGAAATCGACATTGTCATTCAGCGGGTCGTCGAGACCGTGAACAGGCTCCGGGCGATGAGCCCGCTGTATGAGATGGCTCAAGAGGGCATCGACATCAGTACCGTCCAATGGGCCGGGGACTAGAAATACGATGAGCAAACCACGCTTGCTCTCAGGAGTGTAAGCACTATGGCATACGGCGAAAAAGTCATCGACCATTTCAGCAACCCGCGGAACGTCGGGTCACTGGACAGAAAGAGCGAGCGCGTCGGCACCGGGATTGTCGGGGCGCCGGAATGCGGCGACGTAATGAAGCTGCAAATCGAGGTCGATGAAAACGACCGCATCGTGGACGCCAGGTTCAAGACGTTTGGGTGCGGCTCGGCGATCGCATCCAGCTCGCTCGCGACCGAGTGGGTCAAAGGAAAGACGCTCGACGAGGCGCTGGAGATCAAGAACACGGAGATCGTTAAAGAACTGTCACTGCCGCCGGTGAAGATCCACTGTAGCGTGCTGGCCGAAGACGCGATCCGCGCCGCAATTGCGGATGTCAAGGTCAAGCGCAAAGCGAAGCCACAGACGGCAGCGTGCGAATCCGCGTAGGGTGGACCGCGCGAGATTTCAATGAGAGTGCTAAACCGCCAACAAGGGTGTTGATTGATGAGCGAACAAACACAGACGTCACAACCGAAGACCGACACCAGCGACCAGCCGAAGCTCGTCGTCGCCAAGCGCGCCAAACCGGCAACGGAGACCGTCGGCTTGCGCCTGAGCGAGAAGGCCGCGGAAAAGGTCCGCGAGCACATTACACGTGAGTCGCTGGCGGACACAACTTATCTGTACGTGGGCGTCAAAGGCGGCGGTTGCAGCGGATTGCAGTATGTGCTCGATCTGCGCGATGAGGTCCATGCTCCGGTAAACGACTCTGATGAGGTTTTCTCTTCCTGCGGCCTCAACATTGTCTGCGACCTCAAGAGCTACATTGTCGGCAACCTCACGGGGACGCTGATCGACTGGCAGGAAAGCATGATGGGCGCGGGGTTCACGTTTAATAATCCCAACGCGCGACAGACGTGCGGTTGCGGGAGCAGCTATTCCGCGTAAGCTGAGCGATGGTTGAGAGTACGCGCGAATCGTATGCGTGCCGTGGCATGACGCTATGTTCGCTCGAAGCGGCGTCCGCCCCATGAAGTCGGACGTTGTTTGCGAGCCTGATTTCCGGGTGGGCATCGGCCGACTCGGGGGTCGGCCGCTACTCGTGGGTGCGGAGCCGGCCGACTCGGGGGTCGGCCGTTACGCCTGGGAGCGGGCTTCGGCCGACTCCGGGGTTGGTCGGTACGTTGGGTATGTATTAGGCGCTCCAGGCTCCGCCGCGAGGGACTGATGAACGAGACCGACACGAGCACGCGGGCGGCAACACCAGCCAAATGCACGGCATGCGCCAGGGAGATGAAGAACCCGGCGGTCTGTCAGAATTGCCACGCAATCCAACCGGTGGACGACGTCAACTACTTCGATTTGCTGGGGATCGCCGCCTCATATGACATTGATCCGGCCGAGGTGCGGGCGCGCTATCTCAACCTGGCGCGGGCGGTCCATCCCGACCGCCTGAAGGCGGACACCTCCGAGGTTCGCGCCTTGAGCCTGCGGACGACCGCCCAGGTAAACCGCGCGCGCACCGTGCTGCTCGACCCCATCCAGCGAGCCGAATACCTGCTGGCGATGGCAGGCGGCAAGTGCTCGGCCGATGACAAGAGCGTGCCGAACGATGTACTGGCGGACATGCTCACGTTGCGTGAAGAGCTCGAGGAGGCGCGTGAGTCAGATGATCGGGCGACAATCGACGCATGCCGCGGGCGGGTTCAGCAACGCTATGACGACACGTTGCAGCGGATTGCCGAGCTCGCCCGGACGCTACCGGGTGACGAACAGACGCGTACGACGCTGCGCGCCGTGCTGAACGCCATCAGCTACTACCAGAAACTGCTCGCCGATCTTGAGGAATCATGAGCCAGCCCGATCCAGAGCCGGTCATTGGGATTGATCTCGGAACGACGTTTTCTCTGGTGGCCGTCGCCGACGAGCGCGGGCCGCGCGTGCTCACGGACGCCGACGGCGATGCGCGCCTCCCGTCAGTCATTGGCGTGGTGGGCGGTACGGACGGCGCAGAGCCGCGTGTGACAATCGGCTGGCCGGCCCGGAACCAGGCCGTCGCAAACCCCCGCGCGACGGTGTATTCGATCAAGCGTTTGATCGGCAAGGGGCCGGAGGACATTGCTCGGGAGCTGCCGTTTCTGACATACGCCGTCAAACCCGGTCCACGACAAACCGTGGTCGTGAATATCGACGGTCGCGAGTTCTCCCCGGAGGAGATCTCCTCGGTGATATTGCGGGCTTTGCGCGATCGCGCCGAGCAGCAGCTTGGCCGTCCGGTATGCAAGGCGGTGATCACGGTCCCGGCCTATTTCGACGATGCTCAGCGCCAGGCGACGCGGGCGGCGGGCGCCGCCGCCGGTCTTGACGTGGTGCGCATCATCAACGAGCCCACGGCGGCAGCGGTCGCCTATGGCATCGGGCTGCGCGAGCAGGCGTCAGGCCGCCGCCAACAACAGCCGCCGCGCGGCCACAGCCCCCTGCCCATGGCCCGCTGCTCGGACCAGGAACTCGACGTCGCCACGACCGCGGTCGGCCAGGCCGTTGCCGTTTACGATCTTGGCGGCGGCACATTTGATGTGTCTATCCTGCGTTTGGAAGACGGCGTGTTTCAGGTGCTCAGCACGGCGGGCGACACACACCTGGGCGGCGACGATTTTGACCGCGAGATCATCAAGCTGGTCACGCGCGAGATCGAGGATCAGTTTGGCGTCCAAATCGAATCACCCATAACGCGACAGGCGCTGCGCGGGCTGGCCGAGGCGGTCAAGATCCGCCTGAGCGATCAGGAAACCGCCGACCTCGAACTCGATATCGGCAATGGGCGCCTGTACACGCGACAAATCACGCGCACCGAGTTCGAGGGGCTGGTGGACTACCTGGTGACGCGCACAATCAAACTGATCGATCACGCCCTGCGCGATGCGCGGCTGAAACCCGACGACCTGGCACAACTGGTGCTCGTCGGCGGTTCGACGCGTCTGCCGTTGGTGCGCCGGCGTGTGCGCGAGTATTTCGGCCGCGAGCCCTATACCGCGCTCGATCCAGACCAGGTCGTGGCGATCGGGGCGGCGCTTCAAGCGGCGATGCTGTCGGGCGGCAAATGGGACATGCTGCTGCTCGACGTCACCCCCCTGTCGCTCGGCATCGAGACGATGGGCGGCGCGATGGGTAAGCTCATCATGCGCAACACGACCATCCCGTGCCGCGCGACCGAGATGTTCACGACATTCGTGGACAATCAGACCGGCATCAAGATCAATGTCCTGCAGGGCGAGCGCGAACTCGCCAGAGACTGCCGGTTGCTCGGCCAATTCGAGCTGCGCGGGATTCCGCCGATGCCGGCCGGCATGCCCAAGGTCGAAGTCGAGTTTCTGATTGACGCCAACGGCATTCTGAACGTGGCGGCCAAGGAACAGCGCAGCGGGAAGCAGGCCAGCATTCAGATCATGCCCAATCACGGGCTGACGCCGGACGAAGTCGCCCGCATCGCGCGTGAGAGCGTCGCTTTTGCCCAGGATGATATCGATGCACACCGGCGGATCGATCTGGTCAACCAGGTCGAGTTTGACACACATAAGACCGAGGAGATGCTGGCCAAGGTCGGCGGTTTGATGGACGCGGATGAGCGCAGACACATCGAGCGCGATGTTGCCGAGCTGCGCGAGCTGGCCAGGACGACCGATGACCTCGATGCGCTGCACCAGGCGCTCGACAGATTCGGAAAGAGCACGCTGCGGCTGGCAGAGCTGGGCATTCGCGAGGCACTAGCGTCGAAGGACGAGCAGACCGGGGCTTAGAGGGAATTGCTTTAGCCGGTGGCCGCTACGCTTCAAGGTGAAGCGCGCCAGAGGAACACGCGATGGGTAATCAGAATCCCTACATCGAGGACGCCAAGGCCGACAAGCCGACGCGAAAGTTCATGATCACGATAGTTGACGAGCAAGGACAGGAGCACGTAATCGAGGTTGATCCCGCGCGGATTCCCTATGGCACACACGGACAGCCGGGCAGCATTCTAGATATCGCGCTGGGCCACGGCGTGGAGATCGACCACGCCTGCGGCGGAGTTTGCGCGTGCAGCACCTGTCACGTCATCGTCAAGGAGGGACTTGACGCGTGCGGCGAGTCGACGGACGACGAGGAAGACCGGCTCGACGACGCCTATGGGCTGACGGCGCAATCGCGGCTGGCCTGCCAGTGTGTGCCGACCGGCGAGAAGGATCTGCGCGTGATTGTGCCAACCTGGAACCGCAACCTGGCGCGCGAAGAGCATTGACAGCGTACGCGGTCACCGGCTGACCGACCGGAGGTCGGTCCCATGTTTCAATCCGGGGGGCTGGGTTTCCCGCGCTGGGTGTTGATCGGGCGGTAGTGTTGGTCGCGTTGCTGCGGTTGCCAGCCGGCGTCGGTGATCAGGCGGCGGATCATGGCTTCGTCGAGGCGGTACGTTGTGCCGGCGGCGCTGACCACGTTTTCCTCCATCATCACCGAACCCATGTCGTTGGCACCGAACAGCAGCGCGAGCTGGCCGATCTTCGGTCCCATCGTCACCCAGCTCGATTGAATATTCGGGATGTTGTCGAGGTACAGCCGGGCGATCGCGAGCATACGTAAGTACTCGTGCGCGTCGGCGAGGTAGAGGTGCTCACCATCCGGGATACGCCGCGCCCGGCTCGTCCGATTCTCACACGCGTCGGTCGGATGATTGTCGCATCCCGCGCCTTCGGCACTGCTCAAGAGCAGTGGCACAGCACCCTGTTCCCCGTTCCCCGTTCCCAGTTCCCTTCCTCTCCCCTTCCACCTCCCCAGCGGCGTACCTTCCGGCTGAAACGGCCAGTGAATAAACGCCGTAAAGCCGCCGGTTTCGTCCTGAAGGTCGCGCAGGCGGCGCAGGTGCTCGATGCGCTCGGCGACCGTCTCGATGTGGCCGAACATCATCGTGCAACTTGTCTTCATGCCGATCGAGTGCGCCGTGCGCATAACGGCGAGCCATTCGTCGGTCGTCGCTTTGCCGCGGCCGATTATGTGGCGCACGCGATCGACGAGAATCTCGCCGCCGCCGCCGGGGATGGTGTCCAGCCCGGCTTCCTGGAGCCGCAGCAGCACGTCGCGCAGCGGCATGCCGAACACCCGGTGAAAGGCCCAGATCTCCGGCGGACTAAGCGCATGAATGTGAATGGTCGGGTAGCGCCGCCTGATGTGGCGCAGCAGGTCGAGATACCACTCGAACGGCAGGCCCTGGCCGCTGGGGTGGCCAGCATCGGGGACCAGCCCGCCCTGCATTAGGATCTGCGTGCCGCCGATCGCGAGCAGCTCTTCAATCTTGCGTCCAATCTGCTCATAGGTGAGCGTATACGCATCCGGGCTGCCCGGTTTGCGGTAGAAATTGCAGAACGTGCAACGCGCCGTGCAGACGTTGGAGTAGTTGATGTTGCGATCGACGACGTAAGTGCGGTAAGGCTCGGGGTGCAGCTCGGACAGCCGCGCAAACGCCTTGCGCCCGAGTTCATGGATCGAGCAATCATGGTAGAGCTCGAGCGCCTGGGCATCGGAAAGGCGATCAGCAGTAGCCGCGGGGTCTGAAACGCTCATGGTCTCGCAAGTCGGTGTGCGGTGTGAAGGTGTCACGTGCCGAGCGTGTGCGGCGCCAGCGCGTCGGGCCAGTCGATTTCCACGCCGGGGTCAATCAGATCGGCCCGGGCGCACAGGGCGGCGAAACGTCTGACACCCTCGATCGCCCGCTGGTCAAGATTGTATTGGAGGCAGCGCGTGAGATACCTGACCGCCAGGTCCGGCGACCATCCCAGACGCGGGCCGCACTCGACGGCAATCTCGCGCGCCTCGGCCACACCGCGGTCGCGCGCGGCGGAGAGCAGCGCAGCGAGCGACGCGACGTCAGGCTGCGCGCCGACACCCTCGCTGCGGCGGCAGGCCCAAACCGCGAACACAAACGGCAATCCCGTCTGCTGCCGCCAGGCTCCGCCAAGATCCACTTCGTACGCGAAGCTGCCGCGCTGCGGGTCCACGACCTTGTCGCCAATCAGCAGCACGGCCTCGCACCGCGCTCGATCCGGCGCATCCACCAGCGGCGCGAGCGTCAACGATCGGCCATACAGCTCGCGCCACAAGACCGTCACGAGCGCCACCGATGTGTGCGAATCCGGATCGACGTGTAAAGTTGTAATGCGGTCGGGGGGCACCTGCGAAAACACGCGTACGGTCATCGTCTCGCCGTCACAGCCGATGCACGCATCAGATACAACGGCGTACTTCCCGCCGGCGCGCAAGACATCGACGACGGGCAGCAGAGCCACGTCTACGGCGCCGGAATCGAGCAACGCCGGCAGTCGCGACGGGACGTCGAACGTAAGCGTCACGCGGGCTTGGCCGGCCAAACCCGCCACCAGGGGGCGGGAATTCAGGAACGACACGACGCCCAAACGGTGCATAAAGGGAAAACTCCTGTTATTGAATTCACACTTGTGACTGATCTGGAGTATACTGTTAAATAGCGGCCGCCCCAACGAGCGCGACAGCACCTTCTGAACTTTCATTACACATGAACAGCAGCCTCGGAATCAACACGTCCCCACAAACCGTTCCGCAAGGAGTGCAAACCATGATGATCCAACTGCGACGCTCTCTGCCGGTCCTTGCCGCGCTTATCTGCGTGGCAACTCCCGTCACCCACCTCCACGCACAGCCGACCGACGCGGCTGAGCTGATGCCGGCCGACGTGCCATTATACGTCGGCTGGTCACAAGTGCTCGACAAGGACGAGAGCAAACAGTGGCGCGGGTTCTTTGAAGGCATGGTTAACCAGCTTGTGGCGCGTGACGAGGCTGACGCGGCGGAAATGGGTCCGTTGAAGGAGCTGTTCGAGACCGCCGCCCTGTTGAGCAATGCCTCGGGCGGCGTCGCCCTGCTGGGCCTGGCCCCCCCCGCCGAAGCATTCGATCCGCCGGTGCTCAACGTCGCCGTGATCGTCGATGCGGGGGCCGATACACAGAAGCTCTCCGCGCGGGTCCGCGAATTCCTGGAGAGCACGGAGGAATTTGAGGTCAAGCGTGACACCATCGAGGGGCAGACGTTCCAACACGCCCACCAGGTTGACGACAAGATGGAAGTGCTCTGGAACACGCGCGATGACATCTTCTACCTCGTTTTCGGCACAGCGAATACGGCGGACGAAATGACGCGTCTGCTCGGCGATGGGGCAAAGCTGGCATCACAAGAGAAGTTCAAGGCCTGCCGCGAAAAGGCCAAGACCACCGCCGCGCCGAAGTTCTGTGCGTACGCCGACATGGACACGGTGCTGTCGTCACTGCGCGAGTTGGCCGCCCGCGAAGAACCCGAAGCCGCCATAATGCTCGACTCGGTCCTGCCCGAGACGGGGCTGAGCTCGATCGACGCATTCTATGTGGCGGTCGATGAATCCTCGCTGGGATTGGCCACATGCGCACTGCTCAAGCTCGACGGCCCTATGCGCGGCATCCTGAAGCTGTGGGATCACGCGCCGCTCACGAAAGAAGACCTCGCGTTGATCCCGCGTGACGCACACTGGGCCGTGGCGGCCAACATGGATTGGCCGATGCTGCACGATGAGGCCATGCGCGTGCTCGACGCGTTGGCACCGGACGCCCAACTCGGGTTTCAGGCGGCCATGGGCGCCGCCAAGGGAATCCTCGGCTTTTCCATTTTCGACGATGCCTTGCCGGCCCTCGGTGACACATGGGTGCTTTATGACGCCCCCGACCACGGCGGATTTCTTATCACGGGCGTGGCCCTGGTGGTTGATGTTCAGGACGCGGTGACGCTGCAGAATGTCTGGAATCGCCTGATTGAGATCACTACGCCCATGGCCGCGCAAGGCAAGGCCGAGTTGCGGCAGATGACGCTCAAGAAAGGCAAGCACGATATTCACTATCTGGTCATCGCGGGGCTGCCGATACCGGTATCCCCGGCGGCGTGTTTTGTCGATGGGCGTGTTGTCTGCGGGCTGTCGCCGCAGGTGGTGGGACTCGCACTCGAACAGGCCGATCCCAAGCTGCGGAAGGACAGCATCCTGGACGAGCAATCGGTACAGGCGGCGTTGCGCGAACTGCCAAGACCAACCCCAGAGCTTTTACTTCAGCGACAACGAGTACGTGGTGCGCTCAACGTACGGGTTGAAACTGCTGTTCGAGACGGCCGCCGCGTCGTTTGCACCGTCGCGCGAGTGGAACCCGGGCCTGCTATCGACACTGCCCGAGACCCTGGCGGAAACACACGACGGCGTCAGTAGCTGGTCGGCTGATGAGGAGTGGATCACGTTCGAATCGCGCGGCGTCGTGATGCCATTGCTGTCGGGAGGGACCAGTGTGACGACGACCGCCATGGCGACGTCGATTCTGATTCCGTCACTCGTACGCGCCCGCGAACTGGCCAAGCGCGCGGTGACGCTGGCCAATCTGCGCGGCCTGGTGCAGGGTTGCTACATCTACTCGAATGACCACGACGAGCAGTTCCCCGACAGTCTGGCCGTGCTGATAGAGGAGGATCTGGCCCTGCCAAAGATGCTCGTCTCGCCCCGGCACGGACCGGGCGAGGAGGCGTACATTTACATCACCGGGCAGTCACCCAACGTCGACCCGCGCAACGTGCTGATGTATGAGATTCCGCGCGGGGATGAAGGCGTGGCCGCCGTGTTTGCGGATGGCCATGCCCAGTGGCTCAAACCCGACGAGTTCAGGCGCTTTCTGCAGCAGACGTACGAGCGTCTGGGCCGCGAGGACGAGTTGCCGGCGCAGTATCGGCCCTGATAGAATCGTGCAGGCAAACTTGGCGGTTGTGCCGATCGGAAGGCGCTTCCGCCAGGCAGGCGACCGGCATCCTCGACAGCCGAGGGCGCCGGTCGCCTGTCGCTCACAAGTCAAACGGAGACCATCATGCCCAGAGTGGGAGTGTTACTGTCAGGCTGCGGCGTCTATGACGGGGCTGAGATCCACGAGTCGGTGCTGACGTTGCTGGCGCTCAACCAGAAGGGCGCCGAGATCGTCTGCTGCGCGCCCAACGCAAACCAGTCGGTCGTGGTTGATCATCTCACCGGGCAGCCGACATCCGAGAAACGCAACATGCTGCGTGAGGCGGCGCGCATCGCGCGCGGCGAGATTCGCGACGCCGCCGAGGTCAGCGCAGCGGAGCTTGATGCGCTGATCATCCCCGGCGGTTTCGGCGCTGCCAAGAATCTCTGCGACTTCGCTGACAAGGGCCCCGACTGCAACGTCAACGCCGCGGTCGAGAAGCTGGTTGGTGATATGCTCGCGGCCGCAAAACCCGTGGCGGCGATCTGCATCGCGCCGGCGCTACTGGCCCGCATCGCCGGCAAGCGCAGTATTCCGGCCACCGTGACGATCGGCAACGATGCGCAGACCGCCGGCGCGATCACGAAAACCGGCTGCGCGCATCAGGATTGCGCAGTCACCGAGTTCGTGGTCGACAAGGCGCACAAGATCGTCACGACGCCGGCGTACATGATCGGTCAAGGTCCGGCTGAAGTGTTCGAGGGCATTCGCAAGCTGGTTGACGAAACGCTGTCACTCGTGTGACACGTGACGCTGACCGCACCGCGGACCGATTCACAGCTTGTATAAGCCGCAAACAGGACACCCACGCGCGGGCGCGATCGTGCCCGCGCTGGTTTGCGCGGCGCGCAAAAAAAGATGGAAGGTCCAGCCGTGGCGCGCTTCGAAGACCTTCCATCACTTTGAACCGGCTCAAACATCAAGCCGCGATCTATTTCCTTGCCGGTCGCGGATCACGCAGCGTATGGTGCCCGCGACTGTTATTAATGTATAGCATCATCGACACATCGCCACTAGCGTTATCAGATATTTCTCAAAAAAAATCACGCGCGTCGAATCGTGCGATCGAGCGCATTACCCGGCGGCATAAGCCCGTCATGCCAACGCGCGGCCGGCTCTGCGGCGCGCGCACCGCAATCACAGCGCAGCGCGAAGCGCGTTCATGCCACCAATGCGCCGCACCAGAAGCGCGCAGCGCGCTGGTTGTGCGACACCACATGCGCGCGCTGATGACTTCGATGACGCGTCGTCGAACCGCGTATCGGCGGCGCCGCCAAACCGGGGTGCGTCGTCATGCGCGCGATGTGATCACGGCGCGCGATACCAACGCCGCCGATGCACGAAGTGTTCAGCGCGCGGCGATGATCCGCGGCGAAACAGGCGTTGGTGAATCGGGGTGGTGGTCACTTCGGAAAGGAAGCCGATGGTGGGAGTCGAACCCACAACCTCGGCTTTACGAAAGCCGTGCTCTGCCATTGAGCTACATCGGCGACAGGTCAAGCACCGGTCAAGTGCCCACAGCCGGGCAGTCTAAAATGCGGGCGTTGGAGAATCAAGCTGACCGGGTGAAGAAACCCCGGTAGTACCATGGTGGCGCGGCGCCCGCGTGGGGAGTTTTGCGCGTTGCGGTGCGCGAGTTTACCGGGGATTTGTGCTGGCAAATGGCCGAACGCCTATTAGCGGAGAAAAAAATGCGTATTACGAACTGGTACGGCGGATGCTAGTACTCTATAGTAGAAGTAAGGGGAGCAGGCATGCAACGCGGTGGCCACCCCCTCCCTTCGGCCCGAACACCCTGGTCGCCGCTTGCCTGCTCCACCCTTTGTATCCAAGACCGGCCCGACCGGTTTATGATACTGCCCGTGGCGTTCTCCGCTGCGGGTTCTTTTTTGGGCTAACACTGCGATCCGCACCGCTGTGACCCACGAGGCAACCATGAAGCACACGCCTGTAGACACTCTGGTTATCGGCGGCCGGGTTTATACCGGCGTGGCCCGTCGGACGCGCGCCAACGCCGTGCTGCTGCGCGATGGACGTGTGCTGGCGGTCGGAAGCGAACGTTCGTTGCGTGCGGCAAAAAGCCGGGGCACCAAGATCTTACACGTACCGGATTCCGCAATCACCCCCGGCTTGTGGGATGCCCATACGCACTTCTTCTATTGGGCGCTCAACCGCGAGCTGATCATCGACGTGACCGGACTCGACACGTTGAAGAAGACGCTGGCGCGGATCAGCCGCGAGCGCGCGCGCAAGCGCCTGGGCGAATGGGTCGTCGCGCGCGGGTTTGATCAGAATCTCTGGCAGGGCGGATTTCCAAACGCCCGCGACCTGGACAGCGCAGTCCCCCATCACCCGGCGATGGTACACAGTCGCGACGGCCACAGCGTGTGGCTGAACAGCGCGGCGCTGCGACTACTCGACATCACGGCGCTAACGCATGATCCACCGGGCGGTTGCTATCTGCGCGATGAGCACGGCGCCCCCACCGGCGTGCTTCAAGAGAAGGCCATCGCGCTGCTGCCCGACCCGGTGTCCGAATTCGCGGCACGCACCGATGTGGCGGCGCTGCGCGTGATCGACCGTGCGCTGGCCAGCGCCTATCGCATCGCCCGGCGTCACGGGATTATCGGCGTTCATTCGGTTGACGACGCACCATCACTGACGCACTTGCAGCGCCATCATCATGAGGACGTGCTCGGGTTGAGGGTCGTACACGCGATTCCGCTGGACCGGCTTGACGATGCCTGCCGCCTGGGCTTGCGCAGCGGGTTGGGTGACGACTGGCTGCGACTTGGTGCCGTCAAAGTGTTCGCCGACGGCGCGCTCGGCTCGCAAACCGCGCACATGTTCGACGAGTATCCGCGGCGACCCGGCTATCGCGGTGTGGCCAGTATCCCCGCCGATGAGCTCCGGGAGATCGCGATCCACGCGGTTCGGCACGGCTGGGCGCTCTGGGTGCATGCCATCGGCGATCAGGCCGTACACGACGTAATCGCCGCCATCGCGGCGACGCGTCGCATCGGTCGCGCCCCCCTGCCGCATCGCATCGAACACGCCCAGTGCGTACGTGCCGCCGACATCAGGCGCATGGCAAGAAGCGCGATCGTCGCTTCGGTTCAACCGGCGCACGTACTTGGTGACATAGCTACCGCCGATCGTCATTGGCCGAGAGCCCGGCGTCACGCATATCCCCTGCGGGCGTTGCTCGACGCCGGCGTAACCCTGGCGATGGGTTCGGATGTGCCGATTGAATCGATCGACCCGCGCCGCGGTCTGCACGGAGCCGTCACGAGGACCGACGCGGCGCACAACCCCGCCGGCGGCTGGTTTCCACAGCAGCGCATCTCCGTGGCCGAAGCGCTGCACGCGTTTACGCGTGGGGCAGCGGCATCGGTCGGTATGCCAACGCCATACGGCACGATCAGCCCCGGGGCCCCCGCTGATCTGACGATCTGGCGCGACAATCCCCACACTGCCTCGGTGGAAGACTTGCTCAGCTTGCGCATCGCCGGCGTGGTCATCGGTGGAATCGCCGACACCGATACCGACGCATAACGGCAGACTCACCAGGCGCGTGGTGCGTCGCAGCCGTCGAGCGGTAGAATGCGCGGAACGCCGACCGCAGCCGCGGTCCCGGCGGGCAGCACATGGGAGGTACGCATGGCGGCACTGTACACAATCGGTATTGACCTCGGTGGCACGAATATCAAGGGTGGCGTCTGCGACGAGCACTATCAGCTTGTCGTGCAGGATTCGATCGAAACGCAGGCTGACCGGGGCTTTGAGCACGTGTTTGCCCGCCTGGTCGGGTTTGCCGACATGCTGCTTGACCAGGCCAAGCTCGACAGGACTCAGGTCGCCGGAATCGGGATCGGCGCGCCGGGGCCGCTTTCCCGCGAGCGCGGCGTGATCTTCCACGCGCCGAACCTGCCGGGCTGGCATGACATCCCCCTGCGCGATCGGCTTGGTGAAGCGGCCGGTCTGTCCGTCGATCTCGAGAACGATGCGAACGCGGCCGCCTTTGGCGAGTTTGTCGCGGGCGCGGGACGCGATGCGGGTTCGATCGTGCTGCTTACGCTGGGCACCGGAATCGGCGGTGGTGTCGTACTGAACGGCAACCTGTGGCGCGGCCATTTTGAAAACGCCGGCGAAATCGGTCACTGCATAATTGTCCCCAACGGCCGGCCGTGTCCCTGTGGTCAGAATGGCTGCCTGGAGCGCTACGCGTCGGCCAACGCCGTGGCCGAGCGCTTCGCCGAGGCAATTCTGGCCGGCGAGCCGTCGCTGCTGAAATCGCGCGTCGAGCGCGGTGACGCGGTCACGTCGGTTGACGTCCTCGAAGCGGCCAACGAAGGTGATTCTCTGGCAAAACGGATCTGGGACGAGACCTGCTACTACCTGGCGCTGGCCTGCACCAACTTGCAGCACGCGTTCAACCCGCAACTTGTCGTGCTGGCCGGCGGCCTGATCAACGCCGGTGAACGCCTGCTGGGCCCCACCCGCGCGCACTTCGACGCCGCAAGTTGGCGAATCGCCGACGATCGTCCGCAGATCGTCTTCGCGACCTTGGGCACCGATGCGGGCACGATAGGAGCCGCGGCGCTTGCGCGGGCCTGTTCCGCGCACAACGCCACCGGCAGTTGACGCGGTTTGGCGGCGCCTTTAGCGTACGTCAGTTCGGCGCCATCGGGACGCCATCGTGGAAGCGGTAGTACCATGCGTACCAAGCGGTTTATGCAGGCAGTCTCACAGTATGCGCGTTGCGAGCGCGGCGCGTTGTGGGATCTGCTGTGTCAGCAACACCCGCGCAACCCGCGTTGCCCGGTGACCGCTTACTTGTTGGGCTGCCAGTGTTGGGAACGCGGCAGGGTCGCCTCGGCGGTGCGGCACTTCATGGTGGCGCACCGGGTTGAGGGGCAGTTGCAGTCCGCGGCGCTGCTGGTTTTTGCCGGTCTGAGCTGGGTGCGCCGGCGCGACGAGCTGCACCTGCCCGTCTTGTTGGATACGTGGGAGGAGTTTCGTCGCCCAGAATTCGACTGTTTCCCGAAGGAACGCGCCCTGCTTGATGCCTTCGCCGAACCCGAGCCCGGCCTGAAACGAGTGTCACGCCTGGCGCACCAGTTGTGGCGCTTGCCGATCCTGACGCTGCGGGCGCAGTTGCGCGAGGCGCTGATCACCTGTGACGCCGAGGCACATCCGTTACTTGTGCTGCCAGCCTGAAGGCCCGGCACAATTTGTCGCGCTTAGCTCGGGAGGTTACCGCTGCCATGGTGCTGTCCATCGTCATTCCGGTTTATAACGAGCGAGAGACCCTGGTCGAGCTGATTCGCCGTGTGCTGGCGGCTCCGGTCGAGCTCGACCTGGAACTCATCGTCGTTGATGACTACTCCACCGATGGCACGCGCGAGCTATACGAGAAACTCGACGGCGAATTCCCCGGGGCGCGCATTACGGTCGTCAAGCACGACGTGAACAAGGGTAAAGGGGCCGCTGTCCGCACGGGGTTCGCCAATTTCACCGGCGATATCGTGGTGATTCAGGACGCCGATCTCGAATACGATCCGCGCGACTATCCGCGCTTGCTGCGACCGATCCTCGATGGTCGCGCCGACGTCGTCTACGGCTCACGGTTCGTCGGCGGTGACGAGCACCGCGTGCTGTACTACTGGCATTATCTCGGCAACCGCTTTCTCACAACGGTCAGCAACATGTTCACCAACCTGAACCTGACCGACATGGAGACGTGTTATAAGTGTTTTCGCGCCGAAGTCGTCAAGAGCCTGAAGCTGAAGAGCAACCGCTTTGGCATCGAGCCGGAGATGACCGCCAAGGTGGCCCGCGGCAAGTGGCGCATTTACGAGATTGGCATCAGCTACTCGGGCCGCTGTTATGACGAGGGCAAGAAGATCACCTGGCGCGACGGGATCGCCGCCATGTTCGCAATTGTCCGCTTCGCCTTCACAAACTGATGACGCCCCGGCACAACAGCAACGCGGCAACGGCGGTCAGCATCGTCATCCCTACCTATAACGAGCGCGCCAATCTGGCGCCGCTGGTGGAGCGCGTTTTTGCGGTATTGGACCCACGGGACACCGAATTGCTTGTGATCGACGATGCCTCTCCCGACGGTACGGCGGAGGAGGCCGAGCGTCTGGCGCAGAGTTACCCTTTGCGGTGTATCGTGCGCAAGGCGGAGCGCGGCCTGGCTACCGCCGTCCTTCACGGCATGTCGGCGGCGCGTGGCGCGATGATTGTCAGCATGGACGCCGACCTGTCACATCCCCCCGAGGCGATCCCCGTGCTGCTCGAGAATCTCCGCGCGCCCGAGGTACAAATGGTCATCGGCAGCCGGTTTGTGAGGGGCGGCCGGGTCGATCTCAAGTGGCCGCTGCACCGTCGGCTGAATAGCTGGGTGGGTCGGATGCTGGCGCGCCCACTGACGCCGGTGCGCGACATGATGGCGGGCTTCTTCTGTGTGCGCCGCGCCGACCTGGACATGGAGCGTCTGGCGCCGATCGGCTACAAGATAGCGCTGGAGTTGATTGTGCGGCACGGTTGGACGAACGTCGTGGAGGTTCCGATCACATTTTCCGATCGCGCCGCCGGTGAGACCAAGCTCAGCCTGGCCGAACAGTTGCGCTACATGCGCCACCTTGTGCGACTGTACGGCTATGTGCTGACACGCGGCAGGCGGGCGTGATTTGATCGCCGGATTGGACAAGCCGAACGGCAAGCTGCGCGGCTGGCTGCCACTCATTGTCGCCGCGGTGGCCGTGGTCGCCGTGCTGACGACAATCGCCACTGTCCGCACCGTCGGCTTAAGCGACATGGACGACTATGCGGCCGCTCGCGAAGCGTCGACAAGCGACTTTCGTGACTTCTGGTTCACCGCTCGTCACTTCCGCCAGACCGGCGAGATCAGCAGCGAGTTCGGCGTACACAACTACTTGCCGTTTTTCACGATCTTCATGCTCCCGTGGAGCCTCCTGCCGCTGCCGCTGGCCGCCGGTGTCTTCACGCTGTTTTCGTTGGGGCTGTGCGCGCTGGCCGTGGTGCTGGTCGAGATGCTGTTGAACCAGCGGCTCGACCGCCGACCACGCCGGGCGACGCTTGCGGCGCTGGGCCTGATCCTGGCATATGTCTGCGCCAGTGCGGTGCTCGGGACGGTGAACATCCTGTTGCTGTTTCTCATCATCGCCACCTGGGTGCTGTTCGAACAGCAGCGCGAGTGGCTGGCGGGCGTGCCCCTGGGATTGGCGCTCTTGATCAAGCTGCTACCCGGCGCGCTGCTGGTATTTTTCCTGCTGAAGCGGCGTTGGCGCGTGGCGGCAAGCGCCGCGATCGTCAGCCTCGTCGGCGGATGGGGCTTTCCGGCGATCACCATTGGCTACGGCGAGGCGCTGCGGCAACACGACAGTTTCATCAGGGGCGCGCTCTTTGAGCACTCCGCGCGCACGACGATCACCGCCGCGGCGCCGCGCAAAGCGGATTACAGCAACCAGTCGTTGCCCATCGTGTTCCGCCGTCTGCTGACCCACACCAGCGGCCGGCCCGGCAGCGATATGTATGTGAACATCGTGGATCTGCCGCGCGGCGTGGTCTTTTGGTTGTACCTGTTGGGAATGGCCGGCCTGCTCGGAGCAACGGTCATGGCGACGCTGTCCGGCCCGTCACGCTGGCCACCGGCGGAGACGGCATCGATCAACGCCGTGCGGGCACAGTTCGGTCTGTGGTGTTGTGTGATGCTGCTCGCGTCGCCGCTGGTGTGGACGCATTACTTCGTGCTGATGTATTGGCCGGTGGCCTACCTGGCGGATCGCGCGCAGCGCGCCGAGGCCGCGCGCTCGATTGAGTACCGCCTGGCGATTGTGGCGCTGCTCGCCTGGCTGGTCGGCCTGGCACTGTTGGCCCTGCCGGCAGCGCGAGCAGCCGGCGCGCAACTGACCACTGTCGTGATCGCCTGGGCGGTCCTCTTGCGCCTGTCGTACCCTCGCGAGTCGAAAGCGAAGCTACGTGTGGTCTGAGCCTACGGGCAGCCGCTTCGCAGTTGCAATGGCGGGTCTCACCAAGCTCGACCTACGCTGCGACGATGTGTCGCAGGCAAGACGTAAGCGCGGCAAGCCCCCCTTGATATTCGCGCCTGTCTACCTGACCATACGCGGGGCTGTTGAGGCTCCGAATCCATCTCAGCCCACACGAATGCTCAGGGCCCGAACAAAGGAACACGCATGTCCACGATCCCCGAATACACCGCGCCCGGCTTTGAGCCGCCGCCACTCGAAGAGATGGCCCCAACGAAACGCCGCAATATCCTCGGGCTTGTCGGGTTCATCGTCTCCCTTTTCGGCCTCTTGTGTACGTGTGGGCTGCTATGCCCGATCGGGCTTCTGGTGAGCTTGATTGCGGCGTTCAAGCCGCCGCGCGGGTTTGCGATCGCCGGGCTGGTGATCGGATTTCTCGGGACGGTGGGGATCATCGCCGTAGCCCTATCGCCCCTTCCACGCGAGGGGATGCGTTTGATGAACACCGTCATGATCCTGCAAGCGGGGCATGAAGCTATTGTGGCACATCAGGGCGCGAATAGCGGACAGCTCCCCGATTCCGACAACTGGAAGACTGTGTTGGAGCAGAGCGGCGTGGCCACCGTCGATGGTTGGGATCGCGAACTACGCTACACACCAAACGATGACGGAACCTTCGACCTGCGCAGCGCATGCTTTGACGGCAAGTTCGATACGGAGGATGACCTCGTGTCGGATGAATTAGCGCCGTAATGCTCGCGCCGGTCAGGACATTCCCAACAAGCAATTGGGCTTAGGCCGGCGGCGCTTTGCAGGTTGCCGGATCTTGCGCGGAGGTTCAGCACGCGGACCAGCCGCATCCCTGGCACTTACGGCAGCCTTCCTGTGTCTGCAAGACGCTATCACATTCGGGGCAGTGCAGTTTGTAGTATGCCGCGGCATCGTGTGTCTTGCGTGTCGCGGCCCAGGCAGACGAAGTCGGTGAAGGCACCGGCTCACTCTTTTTTGACGCGGGAGCCGCGACCGCGACAAGCTGCTGCGCGAACAGCGTGCCGACGGCTGGGTCATGGCCGGCGTCCATCCCTGTCTGGTTCACGAGCTGCGCCGCAACGTCAATCCCGTCATGGCGCCGGCCATTACCATTTCCCTTTCCGTTGCCATTGCCGTTCTTGCCTGATGGCGCGGGGGCCGCGACCGGTAGTGGTTCCGCCGGAGTGGGCTTGCGATCGACCAGCACACTCTTTGTCGAATGCGGGGCGGGACGTGGATTGTCGATTTCGGCCGGATCGACCTCCCCAAGCAGCAGAGAGCGCAAACCGAAACGCTCTTTCGCACGCATGTACTTCTTGAGCGCGCTGGCCAGGCCATCCCCCAACGACATGATGCGGCCGCCGCGCGTGGGGATCTGTAGCGACGAGCCGATCCCCTCCAGTTGTTTCACGACATGGCGTAGCATGCCACCGCTGCGCAGATGGAGCGAGGTGATGCGGCACACGGCCTCCAGATCGCTGTTCGCAACATCACCACCCTTGCCGAGTTGGGCGAACACCTCCAGTTCGCGCTCAGTGCGCGGGTCGACCGTGATTTTTACGTGCATGTTGCCGAATGGGGTGAGCTGCCGAATCCGCAGACCGCTGACAATCGCCGGAAGATCACACGGCTCGACCTTCGGCGGCAGGATCCCGCCCAAGTCGTCCGGCTGTTCCACAACCGGGACCGCCACGGGCGCGGCGGCGCTCTCAGCCGGCGTCTCGCTGTCGGCAGACGGTGCCTGATCGCGCTTCAGCGACATCGGCTGCAATTCGCGACATCCATCCCGATACACGGTCACCCCCTTGCAGCCGGACTTGTATGCCAACGTGTAGATCTGCGCAACGTCGGGCGGCGTCGCCCGGTGCGGGAAGTTGATCGTCTTGCTGATCGACGAATCACAATGTTGCTGAAACGCGGCTTGCATGCGCACGTGCCATTCCGGCGATATGTCATGAGCACATACGAAGACGCGCTTGACCTCGTCCGGCACGCCCTCGATATGCGCCAGTGAACCCTCGTTTGCCAACCGCTCCAGCAATTCGTCGGAGAGAAACCCGCCGGCCTCGGCAACCTGCCGAAACGTGTCGTTTATTTCCACCAGCGGCTTGCCGCCCTGCCGTTGTTCCCGCAGCACATTGCGCACAAACGCCAGTGAGAACAGCGGTTCAATGCCGCCGGAGCAGTCGGCGATAATGCTGATCGTACCGGTCGGCGCGACGGTGGTGACGGCGGCGTTGCGCATCATGCGGTTGTGCTTCGTCCGCCAGACACTGCCGCGCCAATTTTCGAAGCAGCCACGATCCCGGGCCAGAGCTTCGCTGGCGCTGTGAGCCGCTTCGTTTATGAACGCCATGAAACGCCCGCCCCACTCAACGCCCTGGTCACTGTTGTACGCGACGCCCAGCTTGAACAGCGCGTCGGCGAAACCCATGATGCCCAGGCCTATCTTGCGGTTCGCGCGGCAGATGCGTTCGATCTCCGCCAGCGGGTAGTTGTTGGCGTCTATCACATCGTCCAGAAACCGCACGGCGAGGTGAACCGTCTCGCGCAAGCCGTCCCAGTCCACCCAAGCCGTGGGCTTGCTCACATCCCGCACGAAGCTGCCCAGGTTGATACTGCCCAGATTGCATGCTTCGTACGGCAGCAACGGCTGCTCGCCGCACGGGTTCGTCGCCTCGATGCGACCAACCTGCGGTGTGGGATTGTGCTCATTGATGCGGTCGATGAAGACAACGCCCGGCTCGCCCGTTTGCCAGGCGTTCTTGATGATAATCTGCCAGATGTCGCGCTTGGTATAGACGTCGCCGCACAGCGTCTCGGGCAACGGCCCCACGATCCGCGGCGATTCGTAATAGCGCTGCAACCCCGTGCGATCGATGGGGGCGACACACTCTATCTGGATCAACGAGCGCATGTTGTACGCTTCGATATCGACATCACGCGGGATGACGTACGACTTGCCGGTGCGCGGATTGCGCACGACATGGGGCGCATCAGGATCGGCGAGAAACTCGTCCATCCAGGTGTCGGTGATCTTGACCGAGATGTTGTAGTTGGTGAACTGCCCGAGATCCTGCTTCGAGTGCAGGAACTTCAGTATGTCGGGGTGATGAATATACATCATCCCCATGTTCGCGCCGCGTCGAAAGGCGCCTTGCTGAATCGCGTTGGTCGCCTCACTGAAGGCCCGCCAGAAGGTGATCGGGCCGCTGGTTGTTCCGCCACTGCTCTGGATGTAGTCGCCGGTCGGCCGCAGTTCGTCAAAAGCGAAGCCCGTCCCGCCGCCGGCCTTCTGGATCAGCGCGGTGTGCTTGATGCTGTCGAAGATCTCGTCGACCGAGTCTCTGACCGGCAGGACGAAGCAGGCGGAGAGCATGCCCATTTCGCGCCCCGCGTTCATCAGCGTGGGTGAATTCGGCATGAACCGCCCACTTGCGATCAGGTCATAGAATCGCGCGGTCCACTTATCGCGATCCACTGTTGCGCAGCCGTATTGAAGCTCGACGTCGGCGATCGTCTCGGCGACCCGCCTGAAGAGCGTCTTGGCATCCTCGCAACACCCGCCGGCCTCATCCTTCTTGAGGTAGCGTGCCGCAAGCACCTCACGGGCGTTTTCCGTAAGCACCGGTTCGGCGAACTTCCTGTTCTCGGCGGAGCTATGGGGGCCGTTGGAGGGGGGGGACATCGTTCGAACTCCTTTCCGTACGATGACGTGCCAACAGCGCGCAGAATTCCCGCGCAGACGTGTTACCACGACTACATTAATCAACCCGGCCGTCGCTGATTGGGGTGCGTGCCCCTACCCCATCACTTGGGCGGCAATCATTAGAATAACACAATATGTGGTGGCGGTCAAACCCACAATGCGATAAATCTGGCATTTCCGTAAAGCCATGCTACACAATAGCTTGCGCTGTGCCCGCCCCCCGACCCCCACATGCTGTGCAAGCACCGGGTTTACCCTGAGACGCACGCTATTGACACCCGAATAGTAACCTAACAACCTTGCCGTATTCCCCTTTGTGCGCAGTGTATGCCGACTACACCGAGGCGCGCCGGCAGGTGCGCGGCTAATGCGCCCCGCAACCGCGAGGACTCACGCCGGCAACGCGAATTGCCGGTTCGCGAGGCCGATGACTTGTCGCGCGGGGGCACTATCGGCGATGATGGCGCGCCGTGGCGTTGGTTGATTACACGCCGTCGAGGAGATTGCTATGCGCAGACTATTCGATTGTTCATTCATCCTCGCATTCTGCCTGCTAATCGGTGTTGGCGGTGCTTATGCCGCGCCACCGGATTCGGGCGGGGCCGCCGCGGACGAGCCCGAGCCGGCGGAGTTGCTCAAGAAGGAGATCGCCGATGCAGAGGCCGCCATCGCCAAGCTCGATACCGAGATTGCCGAGCTGGCCGGCGAACTGGAGGAGTCGGATCCAGATCCGGCCGAGCGCATCGCATACAAACCGCAGCGCTTGAAGCTCGGCACACTCGTCGCGCAGCGTGTGGCCACCGACTACCATCGCCAGACGCTCGCCATGATGCTCAAGTGGCATGAGGGTGATCAGGACGTGCAGTTGGAGCTGGCCCAGCGGATTGTGCGCGGCGCGATCGACGCCACGGAAGACGATCTCAACCGCATCGAGGATAATGACGACCCCGACCCGGCGCGCGCGACTGCAATCTGGCAGGGAGCGTTCCTCGAGGTGGTACCAACGCCGGTCTGGTCGAACTCGGGTGGCGGACGGCGGGAGCGCAGCCTGGAAGAGCAACGCGAGGATCGTTCGCGCACGAGTAGCCGGAGCAGCCGTGGCAGCCGAAGCAGCCGGGGGTCGCGAAGCGGCCGCAGCTCATCTGGCAGCCGGGGCATGCGTGGTAACGATCAAGCCGGTAATGCCAAGGCATTTGATGAGTTGGAGATCGAGTCAACCGGCAAGGTTCGCTACGCCAACAATGCCAACGCGGCGGCACTCACGAAACTTACCGGCGAGCAACGGAAGTTCCGCCGCGCCGTGCAAAACGCCGATCGACGCATCGGCAATATGCTGCGCACGGCACATCGCATTCTGCAAGTCATCGAACCTGGCGACAAGGACGCAACGGCGCTGACATCAACATATCGCCGCTTGTGGAAGACCTTTGCCCCCAGTGAGAAACCGGGCAGAGGCGGCGGACGCTCTGCGCGCGCAAGCATGTCCTCCGAGCAGCGCGAGGAAATGGCTGCCGAGCTGAGAAAGGCGTTTGACGAGCTCTGCACGTATGCCACCGACAATGGCATGCTTCTGCCGATCATCGATGTCATGCTCATGGAAGCTGACGCGGAGGATGTCGATGACGAGTATCTGACCGTTTGGCTGGCGGAACAGTCGCGCGCCCCTGACGACCTGAAGCGTGTCGTCGCCAATTACATCAAGCCGCCGCAAACGGAGCCGTCAGAGGAAGAGTTGGAGGCCGAAGCCGAGGAAGATTCTGACGAGGACACCGCCGAGGAGCGCGAGCGATCGCGTGAGAAGGAAAAGGACGACAAGCCGCCGCCAGAGTTCTTCAGGAACCCGTGACGTGATGCACTCGCGCGGTTTCAACAACAGTCCGTTACCCATACGCGGGTGGGGCGGGCGTCCCGCCCGCCTATGTACGTCGAAGTCGGGCGAGACGCCCGACCCACCCCGACAGTGTATGCCACCGCATCATTACTGAAACCGCACTAGGCGCCGGCGCAGTCCAGACAGAATTGAGCGAGCAGCGCGCTGCCCCATGGCAAAACGCGCTCGTCGATGTCAAAGCACTGGTGATGATGCGGGTGATCGGTTCCTTTATCCGGGTTGCCGCTGCCGAGAAACACGAAAGCCCCCGGCACCTTCTGACAGTAGTACGCGAAATCCTCGCCACCACCGATTGGTGACATGGTCTCTATCTGGTCCGGTTTGAACCCCACGTGTTTGGCGGACTGGATTGCCTGCCGCATAACCGCCGTGTCATTCACCAGCGTCGGGTAACCATGTTCGATCTTCACCTCCGCTTGCGCACCGTGGGCCGCGGCAACCTGGCGCGCGATGGTCTCGACGCGCTCACAAATGCGGTCACGTACGGCGCGATCAAACGTCCGGATGGTGCCGCCGATCTGCGCCTCGGACGGGATGACATTGAAGCTGCTGCCCGCGTGAAACTGCGTTACCGAAACGACCGCGACATCGTTGGGGCATACCGAACGGCTGATCACTGATTGCAGCTCGACCACAATGCCGGCGGCGGCGACAATCGGGTCCACGCACTCGTGCGGCAGAGCGGCATGTCCACCGGCGCCGGTGACCGTGATGCTCATGTCGGAGGGGCTGGCCATGAACGGCCCATCACAGACACCCAGTGTTCCGGACGCGAGCTGCGACCAGACGTGCAGGCCAAAGACGCGTTCCACGCCGTCGAGCACACCGGCGGCGATCATCGGTGCCGCCCCGCCGGGGAAATACTCCTCGTGTGGCTGAAAGATAAAGCGGACCGAGCGTTTCAACTCGGCTTGCCGCTCGCGCAAGAGCCGCGCGGCGCCGAGGAGCATGGCGGTGTGGGCATCGTGGCCGCACGCGTGCATGACACCGGGCGTGCGCGAGGCATATGGGACGTTATTTTCCTCGGTAACCGGCAGTGCATCCATGTCGGCACGCAGCGCGACCAGCGGTTGATCGTTGACCGCCAGGTCGGCCACGACACCCCACGAATCGCCAAAGCGCTCGATCGGCGCAAAGCCCATGGCGCGAAGCTGTTCGGCAACGAAGCCGGCCGTCTGTTCCTCCTGGCCGCTGAGTTCGGGATGTGCGTGCAGGTGTCGCCGCCAGTCGACGAGATCATCCGCAATAGCCTGGGCCTGTTTCAGAATCGTCACGCTCATGGCTGACTCCTGCGCCTAGGTCTGTCGGCTGGGTACGTGGCTGAAAATGAGGTTTGCAGAATTTGCCACTGGCTATCACCGATTTTACCCATAGTATTCAGACATGGGAGTATTGCCGCAACCGGCCGGCGAGGAGGTTACCAATACATGTGGTCGTTCGCTGCTCTTTGCGATGGATTCTTCGTCAGCACACGGCTGCGTTTCAAACTGGACTTGTCGCCGTCGCGGGAGACGCTGCTGCACTTCTTTGAGCAGATTCGTCGTCAGCATCCTGAGTTGACCCGGCTGCGCCGGCGCGATGATGGTGGCGTGATCCTCGACGAACAACCGCGGGAGGGCTACGAGAGACGTTTCATTCGACTCGACCCGGATATGCTGAAAATCGGCGTGTGCGGCGCGCAAGGGCCGGCGGGCATCTCGGCACTGGCCGATATGGTGCTCGATCTGGCCCCGTGTCATCTCAGCCTCAGTGATCTCGACTATGACGACATGGAGATGGTCTTCGGGTTTGACCTGGAATACAAAGGCAATCACGACGAGCTGATCGCCGACACGCTTTTCGACGGCCACCCCTTCATGCACGCGTTGGCCGGCGAAACCGGACGCGTTATTGACTTTCAGCCCATGGTGGGGGTCTCGCTGACCGACGATTGTGACCTGCAAGCATATCTCGATGTCAAGAGCCGCACGTCAGCCTACGAATTGCGCTGTAATGAGTATGACGGGGCGGCGTTGAGCGTGTTTCTGACGCTGCGGCGGTACTGGGGATTCCAACAGCCTCGTGATTTGCACACGCTGCACGCCGACCTGCTGAACACCGGGGCGCGCCTGGCCGCCGATGCCGTTGTGCCGAATATTGTGCAGCCACTGGCCACGGCAATCGCCGGCAAGCGCTAGAACCGTGTGACGCACAACGTAGCGGCCGACGCCCCTGTCGGCCGTCATCCCCTAGGGAATGCATGCTGGCTAAACACGTCCGACTCGGGGGTCGGACGCCACATGTATGGGTCCCGTGGGATTCGTACCGGGTGCGGTCAGCCGGCCTCGCCGTCCATCGATTGCCACAGCAGCTCGGCGATATCAAGCTGATCCACGTCTTCGTGGTTCTGGTCGATCAGACCGTCAGTTAGCATGGTCTTGCAGAACGGGCAGGAGCTGGCGATGGCGCGCGGCTGCCCGGCCTCGGGGAGAACGGCCAGCAACTGGTTTGCGCGCGTATGGTTGATGCGCGCATCGCCCTTCTCTTCCTCTTTCCACATCTGGGCACCGCCCGCACCGCAACACATGCCGCGATCGCGCGCCTGCTCCGGTTCGACCAGCCTCAGACCTGGAATCGAACGCAGAATGTCGCGCGGTTCGTCATAGATGTCGTTGTGCCGGCCCAGATAGCAGGCGTCGTGATAGGCGAGCTGTGTCGCGACTGGCTTACGCGGCGTCAGCCGGCCTTCGCGAATCAGCCGGGCAAACAGCTCTGTGTGATGCACGACCTCGTAATTCCCGCCGAAGTCGCCGTACTCGTTCTTCAACGTGTTGTAGCAATGCGGGCAAGTCGTGACGATCCGCTTGACGTTGTAGCCGTTCAGAATCTCCACATTGCCCTTGGCCAGAATCTCGAACAGATACTCGTTGCCGGCGCGGCGGGCCGGATCGCCGTTGCACATCTCCTCGGGGCCGAGGATGGCGAAGCTGACGCCCGCGGCTTTGAGGAGCTTAGCCGTCGCCTGTGCGATCTTCTTTGAGCGATCATCAAAGGAAGCGGCGCAACCGACCCAGTAAAGGTACTCGACGTCCTGATTCTCCGAAATCAGCGGCACATCGAGACCTTCGGCCCACTCGGCGCGTTGATCGTTGGGTATGCTGTAGGGATTCCCGGCGCGTTCCAGCCCGTTGAACATCTGCTGAAGTTCGTCGGGGAACGTCCCCTGCTCCATCGCGAGATTCCGGCGAACACCGACGATCGTGTCGATGTACGAAACAAACACCGGACACTCCAGTTCGCATGCGCCGCATGTCGTACAAGCCCAGAGCACCTCCGGTGGGAGCGTCGCCGGCACCAGAATATCCTTGTCATCGTCACCGTCTCCGGTGTCGGTATCGGCGTCTTTGGCCTGCGGTGCAATCAGGCGACGTTCGTGCTCGTACATGAAGTCGCGCAGGTCGATGGTGAGGTGCTTGGGCGAGAGTTGCTTGCCGGTGCTGGCCGCCGGACACTGGTCGGTGCAGCGCCCACATTCGGTACAGGTGTACAGGTCCAGCACGTCCTTCCAACCGAGATCACGCACGGTCTTGATGCCCAGCGTCTCCTCACGTTCCAGGCGTCCCTCAATGTCCTCGATCGGCTTCAAACGCCCGCGCGGCGTCAGGTCGCGACAGAATACGTTCGGCAGAACGGTGATGATGTGGAAGTGCTTGCCAAACGGCAGCAGGTTCAGAAAGAACAGCACCAGCGCGGAGTGCGTCCAGAAGCCGGCGTGCCACCAGAACTTCAACACGCCGTCGGACAGCGGTGTCATGATGATCGCCGCAAGCGAGCCGAACGGCATGTAAGCGTGCGTGTGGGCCCCTTCTTCGCCGGCCTGCCGCGCGGCAAGCACCATCTCGCCGCCTTCGTACACGAAGTCGGCCAGCATCATGACGAAAATGATCGTCAGGATCAGCACGCCTTCCAGGTTCAGTGTCAGGCGTTTCAGGCGCAATACGAGGCGGTTGTAGTAGAAGATGAGCACGCCCAGAATCACGGCCATCGTTGCCAGGTCGCGCGAGCAGGCGTAGATTCGTCCGAGCGGATTGTCCAACCCGAAGATCCAGAAGTCGAAGTGCGGATCAAACCCACGCCCCCACAGGATCAGCGAATTCAATAGCAGTACCAGGAAGCCGTAGAACACGACGATGTGTGCGAGACCCGCCCATGTGTAACGCATCATGCGTGCCTGGCCGAACATGTACACCAACACGCCACTGATCCGCTCGCCAATGCGGTCGGCACGATTGTCCGGCGCCCGGGCCACCATCATCAGGCGCCAACGGCGTTGCGCGGTATATGCAAAAACAGCCAGCGAAACGACCAACAGAAGCGTCATGGCGATGGGTTGCATGGCTCTCCTCGCGAGTTGTGACAGCGCCGTAATCGGGCGCGTATTGTAGCGAAGCGATCAGCAGAAATAACCAGATCAGCGCTGTGAGGCAAGGCGCCGAGGCAAAAGGAAAACCGCGCGGCGAGCCGCCCCCTGCTTGGCTGCCGTTCCGCTACAATGCCACACACAACCGTGTCGCACACAGGAGCAACGCATGCCACAGCCGATTATCGCCTGCCGCACCGCGAGCTATGGACCGTTTGAGTCGCTCGCCTGCGCTCATCTTGCATCATTGGGCATCAGGCACGTAGAGATTCCGCTGCCGGCCGCCGACCGCGTCGCCGACACCATCGCGGATCTCGAACGGCACAACCTGACGGCCTCGACACTGCACGGTGAGTGCGATGTCTCGCGCGAGGATTGCGCCGAACAGGTGGCCGCCCAACTGCCGGTACTGGCGGCGTTTGGCACGACGTTGCTGTTCGTCTCCTGCAAGGCGGGAGACACGCCGCGCGCGACGGCGTATGCCCGGTTGCGCGCCGCCGGCGGGTTGGCCGCCAAACAGGGGGTGACCATCGTGCTTGAGACGCACCCCGATCTGATCACCAACGCCGACGTGGCCGGCGAGACCATGCAGGCAGTCGCCCACAACAACGTGCGCGTGAATTTCGACACCGCCAACGTGTATTTCTACAACCAGAACACCAGCGCGCCCGCCGAACTGCGCAAGATCGCACCATTCGTTCGCGCTATCCACCTGAAGGACACGACCGGCGGCTATCGCGCGTGGAACTTCCCAGCCCTGGGCCGGGGTGTCGTCGACTTCGCCGAGATCTTTCGGATCATGGATGCCACCGGTTTCAACGGACCATATACGCTCGAGATTGAGGGCATCGAAGGTGAGACACCCACCGAGCGTCTTGTTTGTGACCGCATAGCCGAGTCCGTCGGTTACCTGCGCGGCCTGGGGCGCATGCCGGCCTGAGTTGCCGAACGGGCGACGGCAATGGCCGGCGCCAGATTTCGGTGTTCAGATTTCAGTGTTCAGTTTTCAGATGTGAGATTTCAGATGTCAGATGAGAGATCTCAGATGTCAGATGAGAGATCTCAGATGTCAGATTTGAGATTAAAGATCTGAGATTACAGATTTGAGATTTCAGATTTGAGATTTCAGGGAGACAAAACAGTCGCCATCCGTAACCTCCCAACCGGGCGGCCAGCCTCCGGTGGTCTGTTTCTGTTGCCGCTCCAGAAAACTGAAAGCTGAACACTGAGAACTGAGCTCTGAAATCTGAGCTCCGAAATCTGCAATCTGAAGTCTGCAATCTGAAGTCTGCAATCTGAAGTCTGCAATCTGAAGTCTGCAATCTGAAATCTGCAATCTGACATCTGAACATTGAACACCGAACACGGAACACGGAACACTGAACACCGGACACTGAACGCTGAGAGCTGAAGCTGAAGGCTGAACTCTGAGAACTGAAAACTGAAAACTGAAAACTGCGCACTGATGACTCCCCCCCACTGCAACCACCGCGCCTCCGCGCGCGTACCCACCTAAGTGACGTGAGATTGGCCCCTGTTTGCCGACGCCGTACAATGAAAACGGGAGAGGCTTTCAGGCCGCCACGAGGTCATTGATCGTGCTGAACCGCTGGATCGGCATCCTGAGTCTGCTGTTCATGCTCAGCGTCAACGGCGCGCTGGTCTGGAAAGTCTATCTTCCCCAGTGGCTTGCCGGCGCGCCGCCCAAAACCGACGCCGAGCTGCTGCGCAGCGGCCAGGAACGCCGCGTGCAGCACGGCATCTTCGGGCCCGGCGGTTACGAGGTCGGCCGCGGTTGGACGGTCGCCCATAAGTACGGCCAGACGCTCGACTTTCGGTCGCTGGTGGTCATCGAACACCTGCGATTGCCCCACAACCTGGGCCACACGGTTCCGCTGCCGCTGAGCCTGGAGATGAGAATCACCTACGAAACTCCAGCCTATCCCGACCAGTTGGAGATTCAGTTCCGCGGCCTGCCGATGCCCCTGATTGTGAGAGGTGAGTACTTCTCTGGCGACTTCCCGTGCGAGTGGAAGCTGGGGCAAATGGAGGGCGCGTTTCTGCTCGACAGCCAGCAGATCAGCACGCTCGGCGACGTGATTCGCCCGTTTGATCGGCTGCCCGGTCTCTATGAGGGCATGTCGTGGGAGGTCAGGCTGTTTGACCCGCTGTCGCAAGTTTTGCCCGGGCTCGGCTGGCGGCCGTCGGTTGAAGCCATTCTGGTCCATGTCACGCGGTCGGAAGTTATCAAACACCCGCACACCGGCGCGGATGTCGAAGTCTTCGTGGTCGAAGCACCCGAGGCACGTGCCTGGGTCGCGCACGATGGACGTGTGCTCTTGCAGGAAGTCGATCTGCCGATTGTCGGCACACTCACGCTGGTCGATGAGCCGTTTGACGAAGCGAGCTACGAGCAGGCCGTGCTTGATTCCTGGCAAAACGAGGAGTGATCAGCGTGTTGTCAGACGAAGGCAACCCCAACCCGAACGTGGACGCCATGAGCCCGGCGCGCGAGACGATCGTTGCGCTTGACGACGTTTCGAAGCGGTTCGGCACAAAACAGGCTGTTGCGGGCCTGACGCTGAGTTTGCACGCCGGCGAGGTGTTCGCATTCCTCGGGCCCAATGGGGCCGGCAAAACGACGACACTCAAGATGACCACCGGCCTGTTGCGCAGCGATACCGGCACCGTTCAGGTGTGTGGTCACGCGATGGGTCGCGCCGCCAGGTTGGCCAAGCAACGCATCGCCTACGTCCCCGACCAGCCGTTCCTCTACGACAAGTTGACCGGACGCGAATTCATCAGCTTCACACGCGAGATGTATGGCGTGCCCGAGACGCGCGCGCGCGAGCGGCTGGAACACCTCACGCAGCGACTCGACATGAACGGGTTTCTCGACCAGCTCAGCGAGACGTACAGTCACGGCATGAAGCAGAAAGTCGCGCTGGCCGCCGCCCTGATCCACGACCCACGCCTGCTGGTGGTCGATGAGCCGATGGTCGGACTCGACCCGCGCACCATCCGCGTTTGCAAGCTGATCTTCCGCGAACTGGCCGAACAGGGCGGAACCGTGTTCATGAGCACGCACACGCTCGACGTCGCCGAACAACTGGCTGATCGCATCGGCATCATCAACCAGGGCCGGCTGATCGCGCTGGGAACGTTGGATGAGCTGCGCCGTCAGGCCGCGCATGGCGGCCGGCTCGAGGACATTTTCCTGAAACTCACCGAAGAAGAGCACGAGGCGCCCGGCGTCGATCCGCCACCGGCCATGCGCCAGGAGCATCCCAGGTGAGCACCACGCCGCGCGATAACCTGACCGCCAACGGCGCGCACGGCTGGACGTTGCTGCGCTGCCGGAGCCGCCAATTGCTCAACGCGCTGGACCAGCAGTTGCGCGACGCCCCCATCCAAACGCTCGCCGTCGTGATCATGTTGGCGCTGATCTGGGTGGCCTTGTACGCGCTGCTGCTGGCGGTGTTGCAACAGGTGCGCAGTTGGCCGCTGATCGGCGTTGTCGCGCAGCAGCATGTGTTCATGCACTTCTTCTTCATACTCGGGCTGATGCTGGCGTTCTCGAACGCGGTGCTGGCATTCAGCAGCCTCTACGGCCGCGAGGAAGCCGGCCACCTGCTCGCCATGCCCACCGAACCACGCCAGGTGATCCTGGTCAAGTGGCTTGAGGGCCTGGCACTGTCGAGCTGGTCGTTTTTGCTGCTGGGCTTTCCGATGATGCTGGCGGTCGCCTACCAGCAGCAGGTCGACTGGACCTTCTACGTTTTGTTCACCGGTCATTTCGTGGGGTTCGCCGTGATACCGGCGACGGCGGGTATCCTCGCCGCCTGGCTGGTGGCCATGTTTGCACCACGCCGGCCGCTGACGATCGCGTTGTGGCTGGGCGCCCTGGCGATTGTCGTGATTCTGGTCTGGTTCTGGAGAATCTCCCAGGCCGCACCCGACGCTGACCAGTGGCTGCGCCGCATGATCGACGACCTCGGGTTTACGCGCTCGCCCCTGCTGCCCAGCGCCTGGACGGCGCGCGGCGTTATCGCGCTGCTGCGTCACGATGTCGCGGACAGCCTGATCTATCTGTCAGTGGTGGCCGGCAACGGCATCTTTCTGGTATGGCTGACCGTGAATCTCATCGGCGGCACCTGGGCCGAGGCGTTCAACCGGGCACAGCACAGCCGGGTTCAGCCGGTGATCAAGGATGGTTGGATCACCGAATCCATGTGCGTGATGATGTTCTGGTATCTGCCGCGCCGGCTGCGCATGCTCATGCTCAAGGACATCCGCACCTTCACGCGCGACGCCACCCAGTGGACCCAGATGGTGATCATGCTCGGGCTGCTCGTGGTATACGCATTGAATCTCGATCGGCTGCCCATCAATGTGCATAACTCGACCATGCAGACTGTGGTCGCCTTCCTCAACCTCACCACGGTCAGCCTGATACTGGCGACCTTCACCAGTCGGTTTGTATACCCGCTGCTCTCGCTGGAGAGCCAGCAGTTGTGGCTGTTGGGATTGCTGCCGCTGGAACGCCTGACGCTGCTGCTCGTCAAGTTCCTGTTCGCGCTGACCGTAACCGGGCTCTCCGGGCTGGTCGTGATGGGCATCGCCGTACACATGCTCGAACTTCCCGTGCTCTGGTCGCGGGTCAACCTGGCGGTGTGCATGTCGATCTGCGTGGGGCTGTGCGGCCTGTCGGTCGGTCTCGGGGCGCGCTACCCGGTGCTCGGCCAGCGTAACCCGGCCCGCATCGCCTCGGGTCTGGGCGGCAGCTTCAACCTGATCGCCAGCATGATCTTCGTCGGCGTGGAGATGTTCGGCATGCTGATGCTCAGCATCCGCGAGCTGCGCAGCGCGGTGAACGTGCCCAACACGCTGACGCCGGAAGGCTGGCAAATGGTCATCGCGTTGACGTGCCTGGGCCCGATCGTGGCGGCGTCCGCGCTGGTGATCGGCGCCCGGCACTTCACCCGCCTTGAGTATTGACCCGGTTGCAGAACCCGGTCGCCAAACGGATCAACGGCGGTCAGTCGATTCTCGCGGTTGTAGGCGAACGGGTCGAGACCGCCGTTGTTGACGGTTCCGTCGTTGGTGATGTCGGCGGCAACGCGCTGCCCTGCGTACACCCGTGGCAGCCGACTTTCGTACCCGCTCTCGCTGCACCAGCGAGTGCAAACTGATCAACTGGCATCCGCCATTATAGCGCGGTGTGCGGCCATCGCTGCCACTTCGAGTGTTGAAGCCACGTCAGCGACCGCATTGTGGTAATGCTCCGATGCGAACTGCTCGACAAGCATCCGTATGCTAGAGTGGGTCTCATCGTCGAGGGGAATCCCATGTGCGTGAGCCCGTTCGAATGCCCGAAGCGGCGCGGCGACGTACTCCCGGTTTGCCCGCGGCGTACTCAGCGCCTCGTGGCAGTGGCGAGTCAGTGTGCGCGTGGCTCCCGTGACGTCACCGGCCAGTAGCTGGGCGTAGAGCAAATCGGCCACGTACCAGTACTGCCGCCCATCGGCGCCGAACGCGGCGGCAATACCCATCCTTGCAACCTCGCATGCTTCGCGGAATTCCCGTCGGGCAAACGCCAATTGGAGCCGTAATTCAATGACGCGCAGCCCAACGCGCCGTTGCTCGGGGCAACCGTCGTGCTTGCTCAGTGTCTCGAGATTCCGGAGGATGGCGAGCGCAAAGGCAAAGCGCTTGCACTGAATCAACTCATCGACAGATGAGCTGAGCAGTTCCAGTAAGCCGTTCACGAACGGATCTAGTATCGTCTCAGTATCTTTCATCACTCGTACCCAACAGGGGGTTCGGGACAACAAGGGACAACGATGGACGGACAACGAGGGACAGACGACGTGTTTTCGAGCTCGAGAAGCTGGCCGGCTTTGCCGGCCTGCTCTTGATGCGACGTAGTTGTGTCGATGGTGACATCGTAGAAGCAGAGGTGTTTCTGGTCGTCGGAAGCTGTCATAGTGGCCTGAGTGTTCTATGTGCGACGGGGCCGCCGATGCCGCCGGCGTTGTCGAGGCCTGATGACCGACCGGAGGTCGGTCCCACATGGGAGAAGGAAGCCTGGCATCCCAATTGACCGGACAGATCCAGGCCCCAGGTGTATTTGTGCGTGACCACGTCGCTATTCGCCCCGTCGAGTTCGACCAGCAGCCGCCAGCCGTGGTAGACGAACTTCACGTCAGCGGCCGTCTGCCACTGCCGCTGCGTCGCATCATACTCCTCGACCAGCTTACGCACCCGTCGGCCGAGTGTTCATCACTGCCCGCTGCACAAGAGCGATAAGCGGCGTATCCCCCCGCAATTTAGATGACACCCGTGCGGCCGGCTCGCTACGCGCGTAACTCCGGTATACTGTGTCCTGAATACTGCGCAATCGATTGAATCGGAGATGGCACATGGCGGTTGAGGTTGATATCACGTACGAGGGCGACCTGCACTGTTCGGCGACGCACGCGCCATCCGGGCAGGTGCTGACTACCGACGCTCCACTCGATAATGGTGGCCGAGGCGCCGCATTCTCGCCGACCGACCTGGTCGGTACGGCCCTGGGCACCTGCATCGTCACGATCATGGGGCTGATCGCGACGCGGCACGAGTTGGACATCAGCGGTACACGCGTAAACGTCGTAAAGGAGATGGTCGCCGACCCGCGACGGCGTATCGGCTCGCTGACAGTAACGGTGGTGATTCCGAACGGTGGCCCGCTGTCGCCGGAGAACCGCCAGCGGCTCGAACGTGCCGCCGAGTTGTGTCCGGTTAAGCAGAGCCTCGACCCGCGCGTCGATGTGAAGATTGACTTTGTGTATGAGGGTTGAATCAGCGGGCCGGACCGCGGTTTGAGCGGGCGCGGTGGCCATGTGGGCGCTCTACGGCCGACTCGGGGGTCGGCCGCTACCGCTGTGCGGGTTGGCCGCTACTGCTGTGCGGGAACTGGTGACCCGGGCTGGCGCGGTTTCAACAACAGTCCGTTGCCCATACGCGGGTGGGGCGGGCGTCCCGCCCGCCTATGTACTGCTTTCGTCGAAGTCGGGCGAGACGCCCGACCCACCCCGACAGTGTAAGCCACCGCGTCATTACTGAAACCGCGCTAGTCACGGTTCGCGGCGGCGGCGTTTTCGTGCATGCCGCGCGCGATCACCGGTGCTCCGTCGGCTGATAGCGTGAAGGCATTGCCCGCGCCGTGATGACAACGCAAACACACATAATCCAGCGTCAACGCCGCCCGGCCCGACGCGTCTTTCACGACACTGGTTCCGTCCTGACTCAGCATGGCCGCATAACGCCCGTGTTGGGCGTCGATGCGGAAGATGTGCGAGTGTACGTCGCCGACGCGCGCCTCGCGCCCGACCACATCAACCGACGCGTTTGAGCCGTTGCGCCCGGCGAGCGGCATGTGGCAGCTTTTGCAGCTCAATTCCTCTTCGTAGTCACCCCAACGGAAGACGAGGCCGCTGTGAAAGGCCATGTTGTTGTCGGTGTGGCAGACGTTGCAGCGATTACGCCAACCATTGCCCTGGTCATAGGCCATTGACGCGTGTGGGTCGTGGCACACCATGCAACTGAACTGCGCGTGCCCGCCACTGGCGCGCAGCTCGGGGTATTGTGAGTTCGAGCGGATGTAGCCGCTATCGGTCGCCAGGATGGTGTTGGGATCGTCGCCGGCGGTGTGGCAGCGTCCGCACGTTTTGGAGGTTGAGTCGACGAAGATGTTGCGTGCCTGGGGGCTGGGCGCGTGGTAGGAGCCCGGGCCGTGACAGGCTTCGCACCTGACGCCGGCCTCGGCCCAGGTGCCGAGGATGCCCGGTCGGCCGTCCTGGGATCGCGGGTTGTTGGGATCCTGTGCCTGCGGGCCGGTCGTGTGGCAACGGAAGCAGGTCGCGAAATCGTACGGCAACGGCGTTGTCTGCTCGGGATGATACGCGACGAAACCGGCGGCGGTGCCGTTGGCGGGGAAGTCCAGATTCCACTGCGTGTTCACACCATCCACGCCGTCGGTCATGATGAACCCGGACGCGTCGACAAAGAACGCATTCAGCAGGTAGCCGCTGATCACATAGCTGACGTCGCTCCATGTCTTTCCGGCCGGTGGATCAGGCACGCCGGCGCGCGTGCCGGCCGGCGAGTACACCGGCGCGAGGCCCTCGGTCGGGGTTAGCGCGTGCGAGTGCCCGTGCTTGCAGATCGTCTCGCAGATCTGCGCATGACACGCGATGCAGGCGCTCGATCCGATATAGCGCGCTCCGCCATTGGTGGGATCGGTGCTGTTGTTGAACACAAGCGAATTGGGCCCATCGGTTCCAGTGCGCGCCGGACAGCCGCCGACGAGAGTCAGTGATGACACGGCGATGATGATGGCCGCCGTCGTGCTCACCTTCAGCAGGATTGGCAATGGCACTCGATGCGAAACCATGCGACTCTCCCAAGCCGGCGAACTGGCACCCGGCCGGCTCACCGATTGTGACATTCGGAACACAGATCAACCCAGTCAGTCCGCAGAGCCACCGCGCGATCGCGCGGATTGTGGGCCAACGCGCCAAGCTCGCTGTTGGCGGGAAAAAGGCCCATGTAATGCGGGTTATGGCACGTATAGCAGGTTACCTTGTTGTCGGCCAACGGCAGGCGCGCCGGCTGGCGGCTCGAATCGCGGGCCAGCTTGGCGAGTGTCTCGCGCGACGCGTCGCTCTGGCGGGCCAATTCGCGCATCAACATCCACTGGCGAATCGCCGGCGTCACCGGTCGGTCCACATGCCCCAGCGGCGACATGTCCCAGTGCTGTCTGTGGCAATTCAAGCACAAGTCCGACGACTCGACGCGCAAGTGGGGCCTGAATTGACGCCGGCCGTCTGTGGGGATCTCGGGTTTCCGCGTGTGACAAAAGAAACACGCCTCTTCGCGCACCTGGCCGCCCGGGTCGCGCTGTCGGTGCGGGCTGAAGCGTCCACCGGCGTCGGGTTGATGGCAGATGGTGCAGTAGTCAAGCGATTCGCGCGGGTCGTAGTCGCGCAGCAACACGTAGTTCGTCTCGGGGCGTTTGGCCGCCTTGTTACAGTGTGGCGTGACATCATGGCAAGTGATGCAGCCGATGGCCCCTTTGATGGTGGGCCAGTTGTCCGGCGACTTCACCAGGTCGGTGTTGGCCGGTCGCCCGATGGGATGCGGGTCGGCGGGTGCCTGCACGCCGTCGTGGCACGACAGGCAGAGCGCGTCGCTATCCGCAGGTCTGATCGGCACAAGACCGCTACCCTGGCTTTCGTGGCACGTTGTGCAACGGTCAGCCCGCCAATGGGGGTTGATGGCGACCGAGTCCGGGAAGTGTGGTTGCCATTCGAGCCGTTCTCCCGAGGGGAGTGCGGCGTGCCGTGCCGGCTCATCGGCCCCCAACCAGCCGAAGACGCGCACACCCGGATTCTCCAGTTGCTCGGCCACGAGCACGTAATACTGTGGCGTCAGATCGTCGGGGGGCTCGTACTCTGTGTGCGGCGCGCTGGTCGCAATCGTGATGCCGTGCGGCAGTGACAACGCGCCGCGCCCGCATCCCGGCTCGCCAAAGGCCATCAGCGGCACACCGCGCGCGTCAAACACGTGGACGCGCTGCAAGAATGCGTCAGTGACGAACACCGTCCCGTCCGGTCCGACGGCAATGTCTTTCGGGCGGCCGAACGTGCCGACAACGTTGCCGGCCTGACCAATCATGCGCACGAAATCACCCATCGGCGAAAGCACTTGCACGCGGCCGTTCAGCATATCGACGACACAGATGTTGCCTTCGGGCGTAAGCGCCATCCCGCGCGGAAACGAAAACTCCCCCGGCGCGCTGCCGCGCTTGCCGATTGACTGAAGATGCGAACCGGACGCCGCGTCGAAGATCTCAATCCGGTGCAATGCGAGATTTGTCACCCACACCTGCTCGCCGACTGCGAGTACGCCACCCGGACGAAGCGAATCGTCCGCGAGCGCGTAGGATTGTACGGCATGCCCGGCTCCGTCGATCCGCAACACGCCGCCGTCGTGGCACACCAGCCGATCACCGTTGGACGCCACGTCGATTGCCAGCGGTGCCTGCACCGCGCCGGCCCAACTAGGTTCGCTGACTTCGCCGCTGGCAGCGTCCCAGTGGAACACCGCTCGCAAGGTTGCATCGCAAACCAGCAGTCCGTCATCAGTGGCTGCCAACCCCGTGGGATTCGCCAGCGCCAGCGGTGTCGGCGGCTGAGTCCCGAATAGAAACAGCGCCACCTGCACTTCCGTGTCGCTCGGCGGCGGCGCGCCGCGCAACGTGCCCAGGCTCACCACGCGTGGCGTCTGGGGCGCGGGAGGATACAGGCACGTGTCGCGCGCCCCCCACTCCGGCCGGCCGTCGTGGCAACCGCACATGAGCGGGCCCAACAGCGCGCCGGCGGAAAGCAGCGCCACTCCAGCGCCGACCGAAATCGTGCGATACGGCCCGCGCCGGTGATTCCCTAGAGACGATGACATGTCAGACACAGGCGGCTTCGCTCGTTCGAAATCTTCAGCATCCCCGTATAGCCGTACGTGTTGTGCGCATCGTGGCAAGTGCCACACTGGATGTGACCGCCGGGCATAAGCAACCCCGCAGCTTCAACCGCGGCCCGCGGCTGATAGTCGGGCCGACCTTCCGGGTATTTGTTGCCCACCGGGTGGCTGCGCAGCCCGCTGGTGCCCAGCCGCGAATTGCCCAACTGACCCGCAATCGTGATCGCGTGGCCCGTAGAGTACACGCCTACGGCAGTCACACCATCGTGGCAGCCGAGGCATAGCAGCGACCAGCCGTCCAGCTCCACATCCCGCGCTCGGTAAGGTGTCAACGGTTGCGCGGTTTGCGCCCGCTGATCCAGGCGCGGCGCTTCGGCATCGACACGGTGTGGCGCGTGGCAGGGCAGGCAGAGCGCCCGCCCATCTTCGCCAGCGCCTGAAAAGTCGTGCTTGCTGCTGATGAGCCCGCTCAGCAGCCGCTGGCGCGCCGCGTCGGCCGGCACGGGATCAGGCTGGGCCGCGGCACTGGGCTGCGTTGTGGGTTGTTCCCGTGTGGAGTTGGCATCCGTCGTGCGTTCGGCATCTTGAGCAATCAACATTCCGGTGGCTGCGACCGCTATGCCCACAACAACCAGAGCTGATCGGGGAAAGCCGTTTGCCCACCCGCGTCTCATAGGCGCTCTCCTCACGAATGTGGGGCCAGACTGCGGCCATGACTATAGCCGCGCCGCGAGCCACCCACAACGCTGGCGACAGGAAACTCCCGTCAACTGGACAGCGTGCGAATTGCCCGGTAGCCTGCCCAGCATCACGTCCCGCACGCGGTCTGGCGGGCATTTCACGGCAGGATGCATGTTGCGACGCGCGGTTCTCCTAGCGGCAGTTCTCAGTGTGCTGTGTTGCCAAGCAGGGGCAATGGCTGACGCCAATGCCACCACTCAGCCGAGCACACAGCCGACCACTCAGCCGAGTTCGACCTCCGCCGCCGACGCCCCACCGGGCGCAACGCAATCCTCGTTGCTGGAATTCGACGAGTTGGCGCTGGAGCTGGGCTTCGAAGCCGCTTACGACCAGCGCCGCGTGCGCACCGGCGCGCCGACCGGTTCCAACCGATCCTACTACCAGACCAACCGCAACCGGCGCTTCGAGGAGACCATCGGACTGCGGGCGGCCGGCACGCTGCTCGGCGAAGATGTGCTCGATTTCGACCTGGGCCTGGACTGGGGACTGACGCAGGAGCGCTTCACCGAGATAGTGCCCGGCCCCGATCGCCGGGACGCCGCAAACGGCGACTTGCTCGAATACGACGCCCTCATCACGCTCTTCCCGCGCGGCAAGCTTTCCGCAACCATGTATGCCAAACGCCAGGACAGCCGCGTGCCGCGCGCTTTCCTGCCCAGTCTCGACCGCACCTACGAGCGCTACGGCGTTGACGTTTTGTTCAACGACCGCACGTTTCCCATGCGATTTTCGTTCGAGCACGCCTGGGATGAGTTGACCAGTCGCACGCGCGATCTGCACGATGACGAAGAGCGCGGCCAGGATCGTTTCTCGTACGAAGGCACCTGGCAGATCAGTGACAGCCACGCGTTGCGCCTCGAGTATCAATACGAGGATCGTAGTGAGCAATACTCCGGCGGCGATACGCGCTTCGACACGCGCCGGCACTACCTGACGCTCAACCACACGCTGCGTTTCGGCGCTGACAAGCGCAGCTCGCTGGAGACCCTGGCGCGCTTTCAGGAGGAGTCGGGCGATCTGGCCCGCGATGTCGCCGAGGTTTCATCGCTGCTGCGTCTCCAACACACCGACGCGCTCCAGACCAACTACCGTTTTCAGTTCCTGCGCGAGTCGTTCGAAGAGCTCACCACCACCACCTGGCGCGGCGAAGCCGGGCTCACGCACCAGCTCGATGACATGCTGACCACCACCCTCCAGGGCTACGGCATGCACGAGCTGGCCGACGAGAACGCCGACCTTGACGAATGGGGCGTGCTGGCCAGCGCCGCTTTTTCCAAACCCAACGATCTCGGGCGGTTTCGGGCCAATCTCTCGTATAACTACAGCTCGATAAGCTCTGATGACGGCGAGCAGCACGGCGTGATCATCGGTGAGTCCGTCACGTTCCGTGATCCGCTGGTCAGCTATCTCGCGCACATGGACGTCGATATGGCCAGCGTCGTCGTTTCAGACGCGCGCCGCACACGCACATACCTCCCCGGGCGCGACTATGTCGTCGTCACGCTGGGACGCTACACCGCGCTACAACGCGTCGCCACCGGGCAGATTGCCGATCGCGAAACTGTCCTGGTCACATATACCTACCGCGTGTTCAGCAACTACGACCTCGTGCGGCACCGGCTGGACTGGCGCCTCCAGCAGGACTTCGACTTCGGGCTGTCGCCATACTATGCGGGCTCGATTCAGAACGAGGATCTCGACGACTCGGCGTATCTGCACTTCCGGGCGCGCAACGTCAACCGCCACCGCATCGGGGCGACGTACAAGCAAAGGCGCTGGTCGGTCGGCGCCGAGTATGAATTCAACGACGACGCGATCGATCCCTACCAGGCCATGCACCTCAATGGTGATGTCGTGATCCTCCACGACGCGCGCCAGCAGCTCGATGGCAAGGCCAATTTCTCGCGCTTCTGGTTCGACGGTTCCGAAGGGCTCGAGCCGCGCAATACATCATTGCTCGATCTGGGGCTGTCATATCGCTACCTGCTGACGCGCGACCTGGAGGCCAGCGCGACCGCCATGTATCGCTTTGAAGATGACTCGCTGTATGGCGATACGCACGGCGTGGATTTCAGCGGGGCCGTGGAGTGGGAGATCGGCCATTTCTCGCTGCTCTTTGAGGCCGAGTATGACCTGCTGTATCTGCCGGATTCGCGCGATGATGGGGCGGCGTTTTGGATCAAGCTGAAACGCGAGATCCCGCTGCTCGCGAGGAACCGGCGATGACACGCACGCCGATCCGTGTACCGGGGAGGGAACCAGGGTGCCCCACGGCTTGCCGTGGGGGACTGACGTTGTTTGTTGTGCTCGCCGCACTGCTCGCTCCCGGCGGATGTCAATCGACCCCCAAGCAGATTTTCCCACCGATCACCCCCCCAATCGTCTGGCCATCCCCCCCAGATCGCCCGCGTATTCGCTACATCGGTGAACTGCGCGGCGAGGCCAGTCTTGGCGTCAGGGAAAGCGGCTGGGGAGCACTACGCGAGGTCATCGCCGGCCCACGCCCAAAGATAGAGTTTTCCCAGCCGGTCGCCGTGGCCATCTCGGGTGAGCGCGTCTACGTTGCCGATACCGGGCTGGCGGCCGTACACCTGCTTGACCTGAACACGCGGGAATACCGTCTGATCAGCGGTACGCCACAAGACCCTCTCAACGCCCCGCTAGATGTGGCAATTGCGCACGGCGACACGCTGCTGGTAGTGGATCGCGCGCGGGGGGCGATCGACATGTTTGACCTTGACGGCAACTGGCGCGAAACAGTACGCCGGCCCGAGATTGTCGCTCCCGTGGCCATCGCGTGGGACGACCAGCGCCGAACCGTGTGGATCGCCGATGCGAAGGCCCACGCCTGCTTTGACATGCCGGATGCTCACAGCGTACCGCGTGCGGTCGGGCGGCGCGGCGGAGCTCCGGGCGAGTTCAACTACCCCTCGGCCGTCGCGGCCCATCCGCTGGTCGGCGTCGTGGTGGCTGATGCGATGAACTTCCGAATTCAGGTGCTGGGAGCCGACGATCAACCGCAGGTGGTGTTCGGCCAGCGCGGTGACGCCGCCGGCGACTTCGCCCGCCCGCGCGATGTGGCCATCGACTCGGCGGGACACGTTTACGTCTTGGACAACCAATTCGAAAACGTGCAGATTTTTGACAAATCCGGCCACTTGCTGATGGCCTTCGGTCGTGGCGGGCCAGCCCCCGGGGAGTTCTCGCTTCCGGCCGGCATCTCAATTGACGAGCGCGATCGCATCTGGGTCGCGGATGGTTACAATCGCCGCGTGCAGGTCTTCCAGTATCTGCCCGAGGAGTCATCATGAAGTTCGCGTACGTGACGCTGATCTGCCTGCTGGCGGGGGCCGCGGGCGCAAATGCCGACGACACCGTGCTCAACTCGAAGCACGATCTCTCATCGTTCGGACCCGGCCCCGTGCGCGCGGTCAACGACAGCCGCGTCTGCATCTTCTGTCACGTGCCGCACAATGCCAGCCCGGCCGCGCCGCTGTGGAATCGCCACAACCCCACGACCTACTATCGCATCTACCGCAGCAGCACCACCGATGCCCGCATTGATCAACCCGGTCCCGAAAGCAAACAGTGCCTGAGCTGTCACGATGGCAGTATCGCGCTGGGCCTCACGCTGCACCGCGCCGACCCGATCCCCATGACGCACGTGTACATGCCCACCGGTCCCAGCGACCTCACCAATGACCTGTCCGACGATCACCCCATCGGGTTTCGCTTCGATCGCACGCTTTCAAACCGCGACCCACAACTGCGGCCGCCGCAACTGGTTGACCACCGCGTGCATCTCGGCGAGCGTGGCGAACTGGAGTGTGTCGCCTGCCACGATCCACACAACAACGAGCTCGGTGACTTTCTGCGCATTACCGAGCGCACCGGCGCCCTTTGCATGACCTGCCACGACATGACCGGCTGGCGCAATAGCGCCCACGCGGTCAGTCCGCGCGGCGTGCCGATTACGGCGACCGCCGGCCAGCAGCTCCCCTACCGCTCGATGGCCGACAACGCCTGTCGTGCCTGCCATCTGCCACACAGCGCGCCCCAGCGCGAGCGACTGCTCTACGATCGCAGCTCACAGTTGTGCATCAACTGCCACAACGGCATCGCCGGCGCCGACATCGCACCCGTGCTCGACCAGCGCTCCGGCCATCGCGTGAACAAGCTATGGGAGGATCGGCGTGATCCACGGCGGCGCTTCCGCGTCGCGCGCTTCGTCGAGTGCGCCGATTGCCACAACCCCCACGCCGTCGGACGCAACAAGCTCCAGGGCAACCTGCGCGCGGCGCTGCGCGGCCCGGAGATCCCTCCCGCCATGCGGGCTGTTCCGGGCGTCAACATCTCGGGCGCGCCGGTCGAGACGGCGCGGCTGTACTACGAGGTCTGCTTCCGCTGCCATGCCGACCGCCCGGCCATCGTACCTGACCGCATTATTCGGCAGCGCGACTCCGGCGGTAATGTGCGGCGTCAGTTTGTGCCGACCGCGGCGTCCGCCCACCCGGTGGCCATACCCAGCCGCAATCTTGACCAGGTGCCCAGCCTGCTACCGGAGCAGCGCGGCCGGCGCTACGTCAATTGCCAGGACTGCCACAACAACCCGGATGCGCTGGCCGAAGGCGGCACGCAGGTCAACGGTCCACACGGCTCACGATTCGATTACCTGCTGGTGGACGCCTACGAGACGCGTGACTTCACGATCGAGTCAGCCCGGTCATACGCGCTGTGCTACAATTGCCACGACCGCAACTCGATTCTCAACGACGAGAGCTTCAGCTTCCATCGCCGGCACGTGGTCAACGGGCGCACGCCGTGCAGCGCCTGCCACACGGCCCACGGCGTGTCCGGCAACACTTCGCAACACAGTCATTTGATCAATTTCGATGTGTCGATCGTCGGCGGTGAGCGATTCTTTGTTGATCAGGGCCGCTTTGCCGGCTCATGCACGCTGACCTGCCACGGCGTGCGCCACGTGAACTTCACCTACCCGCCGGCGCCGTAACGGCCGGCCGCCACCCCGTAGCCGGCCCCCCATCCGTGCAGCGGACCCCTATCCGTGTAGCGGCCTGCGCCTCGCAGGCCGTCGCCGTCGAGTTGCCACAGTCACGCCAACCTTGCGCGCGAGCCTGGTCCTCGCGGCCAGTCGGCGTGAAATGACGTTATCAACATTCCACGGCCGGCGAGGCGCCGGCCGTCACATTTGCGAGGCGCCGGCCGTTACATTGGTGGGGCGCCGGGCGCTACATCTGCTTGCCGCCGGCCGCTGCATTGGCATGCCGCCGTCGCTGGATATGCCTGCCGCGGGAGCTACATCAGATTATCGATATCTCCACTACGGTTGCGCAGCCTCGACCGGCGGGGTCTCTGCACGCACCGACCGGTCCAGCGCGAGCAACGCATAGGCGGTCCCGTACGGCTTGTGGTACGCGTGCATCCCGTAATCCCATGCCGCCCCATCGGCGCCCTGGTATTTGAGCACCTCCCAGCGCAGCCGCGGCCAGGCGAGTGCCTGTTCCTCGGCGGGTAGCAGCTCGATCACGCGGGCCGCGTAATAATGCCCGAAGTAGTAGAAGTAACCGGAGTTCTGGTAATAGGCCTCATGCGGGATCGGCTTGTATACCGCTATATCGAGAAAGCGATGCTCGCGGAAGAAATGGGCTATTCCGGTGCGAAACTGCTCCAGCGGCACGTCTTCTCCGCCGAAGCGCAGCGCCAGGTCACCCAGCGGGATTCGCCCGAGAGAGCCCTTGATGTTGTTGATGGATACCCAGCGCCGCGGCGTTGGCACGGCGCGCACGGTATACGTGTAGGCCCCACTCGGCAGACGCGCGCGTTTGACCGCCCGCACCGCGCGGCCGAACATCCGCTGATCAACATCGAAGCCGGCCTCGCGGGCCTCGTACATCGCCACCACCGCCGCCGCCGTCATGAAGCTCGCCGACCATTGGGGCGTGCGGGTGCGCGGCAGAGCGCCCTCCAGGTACCCCCAGCCGCCACTGAGCGCCTGGTACTCGCCCAACTTGTGCAAATGAAGTTCGGCGGCGGCTTTGATCGCGTCACGCCGCGGGGAGTTCGCGTAGCGCGGGTGCGCATAAGCGGCCACCAGCCCCTGAAGCCCATAGATGTGGCCCCAGTTGTTCCACGTCTCGAACTCACTGGGCCGCTTGAGATCGGCATTGGCAGTCAGATAGTCAAGCGCGCGATCAACCGCGGCGTAGGCTTCGGGTGTGTCGCCCGCCTCCAACAGTGCCAGCGTTGCCAATCCGGTCGTTGCCACTACCCAGGAGCGATGGGCCTCGGGGTTTGAGAAAATCCCGCCGCCGAACGAGTAGACCGACGCGCGCGGTCCGCCCCAGGACCCGTTGGCGTTCTGATCGCGCAGCAGGAAGTCGATGGCCCTCTCGATTGCCGCCTCGGCCTGTTCGGACGAGACGTTGCCTGTCAGGTCAGCCGCCCAGGCACTCGAGGCCGCGATGATCAACGTCAGGGCTGCGGATAACCAGCGGCTCACGCGTCTTCCGCCTTTGACTGCTCGGCCCGCTCCTGCTCCGCCTCTTCGGCGGCATCGGCTTCCTCGTGGGCGAGCTTGTCCAGCTCGTACTCAAGACGCACGATCTCGGCTTCGGCATTCAGCAGGCCTATCTCCTTGTCGATCCGCGACACGACGGCGTCTTCGCGGGCGTGCTGGAGCGCCCGGCGCTTCTGATCCGCACGGTTTTCGTGATCGCGCAGTTCGGCGGGAATGGTGTGCTCTCTGAGAGTTTCCAGATCGGCGACCTGAAGCTCGACCTGCTGCGCGCTGCGCTCGATCCGCACGCGCGCCCGTTCGAGCACGATCTCACGTGCCTTATCGGCGATCTGCTCTTCCGCGTACATCAGCTCGAGTTGCTCCAACTCCTCGCGCGCCTCCTTGAGTCCATCGCGGGCCCGGGCCAGATTCAGCTCCGCCCGTGCCAGCCGAGCCGGGATATCCCGCTCGCGCAGCGTGGATAACTGTGTCTCGGCCGTGTGCAGGTCGAACTCGGCGCTTTCGGCGGCCTGTTCATTGCGTACCTGGCTGGATTCGCGATCCATCTGGGCGCGCTCCACCCGCATCCTGGCCACGCGCAGGTCGTGGTCCAGCTTGCGACGGCGCTGGGCCCTCTCGCGAGCCTCCTTGGCTTTCTGCTTTTCACGCTTGGCCTTTTCCTTGGCCTTGGCCTTGGCCTCGGCGTCATCGGCTTCGTCCGCCGGCTTGTCGTCGGTCACCGCGGTATCGGCGGTTTCGGCGGGTTCTTCCGTGGCGATTTCCTGATTAAGCTCGGCCGGCGCGCTGGACGTCTCCGATGCCACTACGACTGATGGTTGTGGAGTTGGTGTGACCTTATCGGTCGCCCGTTGGCCCGCACAACCCAGCAGCGCCACACCGGCTGCGACCACGCAAGCCAGCGCTAGCCGTGATACGGAAACATGCTCGATCATTCGTCAGTCTCCCGTGCTCAACGATAATGTGAATACTCGGTGTCGTGGCTGCGACTATACCACGTAACGCCATGTGCCACGACCGGTCATGTCCATGCCGCGCAAATCCCGACAAATCCACACATCCGTGCAGTGGATGAGCCGGAGTTGCGGCGCGAGAACGCTGATTCGCCTTTGTCACGCGGCATCGCCGTGTGGCTATCGGAAGTTCGGATGTTGTTTCTATACGCGTGCCAAGCTGCTACACTGGAGGCAACGATCGACATCACGCGTCGGCAAATTCGCCGCCGCGTCCCCTGAGACTGAGGAGGAGGAAGCCGTGATCCGCGTGTCCCGATTTGCGCTTGCCACAACGCTGGTCCTGTGTTGGATGGGGACACTCGCCGCCGCACTACCGCCGGTCTCCGCCTCGGGTGACGCTGGTGAAGTGGCGTCCCCGCTCCCGAAGTACATGACTCCCGCCGAGCGATTGGTGCCGTTTCCGAAGCCGACGCCATGGGATCGTTGCCAATCGCGCAGCGCCGAGCGGTGCGGTGCGCTGCCCGGCGGAGTACGAGCGTAACGAGGGGCTGTTTATCGCCTGGGACGGCTACACAACCGTGCTGACCGAACTGGCGGTGCAGATTACAAACCAGGATCCCGAAGCCATCGTCTACATCGCCGTCGACACCACCGCCGAACAGAACAACGTTACCAGCACGCTGACCAGCGCGGGGGCCGACATGGACCAGGTCGAGTTCATGGTGTGTACGACGGATACGGTGTGGATGCGCGATTATGGCCCGCGTTTCGTCTTTGAAGACGGCACACGAACCATCATCGACCACACCTACAACCGCCCCCGGTATAACGACAACGACTTCCCCGATTACGTCGCCTCCACGTGGGGTGAGCCGCAGTATGACATACCGCTCACGCACGGCGGTGGCAACTTCCACCTGTTCACCAACGGCGAAGCGTTCATGTCGGACCTGATTCTCACCGAGAACCCGGGACTGAGCGAGCAAGATGTGATCGACCTGTACGCCGAGTATCAGGGCGTGGATCTGACGATCTACCCCGGTTTTCCCACGTCTTTTGACTCCACGCAGCATATCGATATGTGGATGCTGCCGGTGGGCGACGACAAGGTCATCATTGGTGAGTACGCGCCCTCCACCGGCCAGCCCTACACGATTACGGAGAACGCCGTCGCCGACTTCACCTCGCGCGGCTATACGGTGTACCGCACGCCGGGATGGAACTCCGGCGGCACGCACTACACATACACCAACGCCGTCATCATAAACGACCTGGTCCTGATCCCGGCGTTCCAGTACTCCTTCGAGGACAGCCAGGCCCGGCAGGTGTTCCAGACCGCCATGCCGGACCACACGGTCATTCAGGTTGACTGCTCCAGCATCATCCACGCCGCCGGCGCGATCCACTGTATTGTCATGCACATTCCGTCGACGGATATCGAGCCGACAATCGCGCTTGATTCCGGCAGCTATGGTTGCGAGAGCACCGCCGCCATCACGGTTACGGACTGGTACGCCAATGCGGATGGCGGGTCTGTCGAGACCGTGTCGGTTACCGTTACCTCGAATACCGACCCAACGGGTGAGGTCGTTCTGCTCACCGAGACCGGCGTAAACACCGCGCGCTTCGAAGGGACGCTGGTGCTAAGCACCTCGGCCGGCACCGGGATTCTCCAGGTCAGTGAGTACGACACGGTCACCGCGGAGTACACGATCGATGTATTCGACACGGCGTCGGTTGATTGCACGGCGCCGCTCATCTCCAATGTGCAGACCGGCGCCGTTGGGGCCACCAGGGCGACGATTACGCTGGACACCGATGAGCCGGCCACGGCCACGGTGCGCTACGGATTGTCATGCGGCGCGCTGACCGAAAGCGCTTCGACGGTGGTGTTTGCCCAGAATCACGCCGTGGAACTTGCCGGACTCGACTCGAATACGACGTATTTCTATGCGGTCGATGCCGCTGACGAAGCCGAAAACACCGGCACCGACGATAACGGCGGGCAGTGCTACTCATTTTCCACCCCCGACGTGCCGGACTACTTCACTCAACAGTTCTTCTCCGGCATCGATCTCGACGGGTTGAGTCTGACGTTTACGCCGGCCGCCACTCTCAGCGAATACGATGCCTGCGTGGAGTCAATAACCGCGCTGCCGATTGACCCCTCAGGCGGTATCCCGGTGAGTCTTGATGAGGATGAGAGCCAGCTCGTGCCGGTCAGCGGCGCATCCGTGTCTTTGTATGGCGTCGCTTACACGGAGTTCTATATTGCCGATAACGGCCACCTCACCTTTACCGGCACGGACGCGGACTACACGGAGTCGATCGACGATCATTTCGACATGCCGCGCATCTCGGCCCTGTTCGATGACTTCAGCACACGTAACGGCGGCACGGTCAGCTACCAGCAGTTGGCCGACCGCATGGTCGTGACCTACGAGAACGTCCCGGAGTATCAGACCATTGGGGCCAACACGTTCCAGATTGAGCTGCACTTCGACGGCACCATCGTGCTGAGCTATCTGGGTCTCACGTGTACCGACGCGGTCGTCGGCTTGTCGGAGGGGCTCAACACGCCGCCGGACTTTGTGGAGAGCGACCTGTCGGTGTATGGCGTGTGCGGACTGACCGGTGATCTCAACTGTGATGGTCTTGTGAACAACGGCGACATTGATGCGTTCGTGCTGGCGCTCAATGACCAGCTTGCATACGCCGCCGCCTATCCGGACTGCGATTATCTGCTGGCAGATTGCAATGGCGACGGCCAGGTCAACAACGGCGACATCGACCCGTTCGTAGCACTGCTGGCGCCATAGGTCACTCCTCAGAAACGCAGCGGCCCACGGTACCGTAGCAGCGGCACCGCATCGTAGCGGCCTGCGCCTCGCAGGCCGTCGTCATGACAGAGTGCCCACGATTGTCCCATGGTCCGCGAGGCGCAGGCCGCCGCGACGCATGTCCGCTCGCGTTCGCCCATGCCCGCGGCGCGCAGCCAAAGAGGCGTCAAGCCCGGCTGGACCTGACGCCTCTTTGGAAACTGAAAGTCAGACTACGCTACGTCTTGGCTTAACGCCGTCGCAGCAGCGTGCCGCCCAGCACCAGCAGCAACAGTGATGCCGGCTCGGGCACTACGTCAACCTTGACAACGCCGGTGAGAACGTCCACGTACATCTGCGCGGTGGGGTTCTCGGCCGTCACGGTGAACGGGAAATTGTCGGCGTTCACGTTACGGCTGTTGCCACCGATTGAGTTCCACGTCGTGCTCTGCACGGCCTTGTAATTGTAATCGCCAGGCGTGAGCGTGGCCTCGAAGACGTAGATGCCGCCGCCGAGCGACGTCATCAGGGTGTTGGCATTACTGGGGTCCCAGTCACCGCCGGCAATCTGCGACTGCCAATCACCAACTGCCGTCCATGAGTCGATGAACTCATAAGCGACGCCGACACGATTAGAATCCGGGAACCAGCCGTCGCCGGCGGGGTTGGTGTCGAGCGTGATGGTGTTATTGCCACTGGGATCAGCGTAGCCCCACTGGTCGCCCGCCGGGTGAACCTTGGTGCCCCAGTCGTTCGGGGTCCACAGCAACACCCACTGCAGCCATTCGTTGCTGGCCATCCCCGAGACGTCATAGGACCAGACACCTGCCGGGCCCTCGGTCATCGTGACGTTGGCATCCCAGCCGGTGAAATTGCCGGGAATGGCAATGTCAGCCATGGCGGGCGCGGCGAACATCGCCGTGACCGCAAACAAAACTACAGCTTTCCTCATGATCTTCTCCTTCTCCTCGTTTGAATACGCATTGTTGAACAGAGCACATCAAGCCGGCCGGCGGATGCCGCCGCCTCCTCATGGTCGGCGGCACCCACCGGTCGGTTTTTAGAGATTAACTACCCAACAGCGCCACGAACGGGTCGATGTCGCCGTTGTTCACGAAGGTGTCGCCATTGATGTCGTTGGCGCAGATGAAGTCGCAACTGTAGATGGCTTCCCAGTCGGCCTGACCGGTAGCGCCGAGTGCGAGCACGAACGGATCAATGTCACCGTTGTTGATAAACCCATCGCAGTTGGAGTCACCAGCAGCCAGACACGGCGTGCCGGCGTCAACCTTGATGGCGCCGTTGAGGACGTCCACCCACATGACAACCGTGCCGCGCGCGGCATCAACCGTGAACGGGAAGTTGTCAGAGTTGACATTGCGGCTGCTGCCGGCGATCGCTTCCCACGTGCCGGTGACGACAGCCTTGTAGTTGTAACTACCCGGGGTCAGCGTCGCCGAGAACGAGTAGAGGCCGCCACCTTCGTCGGTCATGGTTGTGTTCGGGTTACTGGGATCCCAGTTGCCGCCACCAACCTGGTCCTGCCAGTCACCGACCGCGGTCCACGAAGTGGACGGCTCGTAAGCCACGCCCACGCGGTTTGTGTCGGGCGACCAGCCATCGGCATAGGTGTTGGTGTCCAGAATCAGCGTGTTGTCGCCGTTCGGGTCGAGGATCAGCCACTGGTTGCCCGCCGCCCAGACCTTCGAGTCCCAGTTGCCCTCAATGCTGAGAATGTCAAAGAGCGTAGTTGCCGGCGATGGGTCGACGAAGCCGTCGACGACGTAGTGGTGGATGCCACCGCCCTGATCGACCATCGGCGTGGTGTTGTCCCAACCATTGGCCTCGCCCGGTGCGTAGTAGACGTCGGGCGTGCAGATATCATCATTCGGGTCGCACACCTCTACGTCCGCGTACCAGGTTCCACCCTGCGTGAGACAATCGAACTCGGTCAGGACCTGGCAGGCCATCTCGGGGACACAGCAGGCTGCGGTATCAGAGCACAGACCGGTGAGGCAGTCAGTGCCGTCGCCCTGGTAGGTGCCGAACTGCGCACCGCAGAAAGCCTCTGTGGTGAGCTGACAGGTTCCATCCGGAAGCACGCAAGCACCGACGACTTCCGGCGTGGGGGTGCCGGTCATCGGGACGGTGAACGGCGCGCAACTGGTCGTGCTGAGGTCGATCAGGCCCGGCTCGCCGAGGTTGGCCATTCCGCCGCCGCCGCCCAGTCCGCCGAGGAACTGGTTGGACACGTTCCCGTAGTCCTGGTTGCCGATGAATGCGATGCAATCGATGTAGCTGGGATTGCCGAGGTCGGCGAGAGGAATGGCGATCTCGACGCCGGTGTAGGTTCCGGTGCCGTCGCTGACACCTTCGCCGCCGGTCACGCCGAACAGATTGCTGTCATCGAACGTCACCAGGATGATGGGCGCGTTGGGGTCACCGCCGATCAACGTGCCGCCGTTATAGGCGCATGCGGACGAGCCGGCACCAATGTAGTAGCCGGCGCCGGGGTTGTTCGGATCCATGTACAGCTCGGCGAAGTCCGTGTAGCTGCCCGCCTGGCCGGTCAGACTGATGGTCAGGAAGTAGTCGGCGCCAAAGCCGGTGGTGAAGGTGAATCCGGGCCCATTGGGGTCGTTGGGATCGTTCGGATCGCCGGTGTAGGGGCCCATGCGCTCGAGCGGGTCGTTGAAGCCGAGCACGGGGTTCAGTCCGCCGCCGGGAATCGTGTTCTGGCCGCCGGCGCGCGTGTCGAAGAAGAGATTGAGGTGGTTACCGTTTGTCTCGAGGTTGCCCGCGAAAACGAGGTAGAGCGAGCCATCGGCGACACAGCCGAAAACCTGGTCAAGTTGCGAGCCGCCGCCCCAGTTCGGGCTGGCGCTCTTGTTGGTTCCGTATCCGGTCTGATTGTCCTGAACGGCCAGCGCGGGTCCGTATTCGGCATCCGCGGCCGAGCCGTCGACGACCGGGGCGGCCATCGCCGGGGCAACCACGAGCGCAACCAGCGCTAGACCACCAACCAAAATCCTTGTCATACTTGGGTCTCCTTGTCCCTGTCCTGTTCCAGAGGCGTCCTTAAAAAACGGTCCAAAACCCCGCGTCGCCGGATGCGCCTGTGCAGCAAAGGCACATTAGAATGCCACGAGCACCTGCGTACCCCAACCGCAGCGCGCCCGTCGACGCACGGATTACACACACTTGTCCTGCTACGAGTTGCTTCCTCGCGCTCCACCCCACCCGGGTCATTCAATGCCGGCGGCACCCGACCGCCACTACGCATTGTATTGAAACCGGCCGATTGAGTAAAGGAAAGATGGTTGCCGCCACGACTTGTGGGCTTATAATTGGTTCCCGGACGCTGCGTGATCGCTTCTTTGTCGCGCCGCCCAAGGTCCATCCATGCCAGGGTCTCCAGGGCCAGCCTGGTCGCCCGCAGAATGAGTGACGATCATGCCAACTGCCGGATTCCGCCGTTCGCGTCGAGCATTTACGCTCATAGAGCTGCTTGTGGTCGTCGCGATTATCGCCCTTTTGATCTCGATTCTGCTACCCAGCCTCAGTTCGGCCCGCGCCCAGGCCAAGATGGTCAAATGCGGCGCCCACCTGCGCGGCCTCGGCCAGGGCGTGATGTCGGCCGGTGTGGATCATGAGGAGTTCGGCCCGACGTACGATGACGGCGACCCAGGCCCCCCTAAAGGGCGACAGGAGTACATGCTGACGTGGATTGATGTGCTGTTTGACGCTGGGTATATCGGCAATCCTGACATCGGCATCTGCCCGGACGACAAACGGCCGGACAGCTTGACACGGCTACGCAGCGCCCCCCCGCCAGATGGCGCGAATTGGGGGTTCAAATTCGCCAAGCATGAGATGGGGCTAGGTCTGGAGGGCGAGTATGGGGTGCGCCACAGCTACGCCTTGAACCTGATAATGCACATGAACTTCCCAAAGGACCGCTTCCCGGACGCAGCCAGGCAGGTGTACGCAATCGACGGTTGGTGGACGTGGTTTAGCTCACTGAACGCGGCCTACGTCGTCTACGGCGCTGGGGCGGGCGACAATCCGTTCACTCAGCCCAGCAAGGGAGGCACAATGGTTGCCTGGCGACATGGCTCGCAGCGCGCGGCACAGACACTCTTCCGCGATGGGCACGTCGCCAAAATCGTTCCGCGGCCGGCTGCCGACCTCGACGAGGCATACTCCGCAACAGTGGATACGACTCAGGCCTTCACCTGGCTGCCCGGCGAATGCACCACCAGGACCGTTGCCGGTTTCTACCAGGGCGACTACTCAGGAACGTACGAGAGCCCATGGGGCATCGAGGAGTACCGCAACCGCCGCCCCGACTGGATCAAGTCGTTTGTCCATGGCCGCGGTAAGTTTCTCGGCAACCGTGACGCTCCAGTGGATGGCCCGCCAAACTTCCATCCGTACGCGATGGAAGAGGAACTCAGCGCCACTTGGCGCACGAACAATGACCGCTGGGTGAAACTGCCCAACAATTCGCATGACCGGCATTAGGACGCGCCAATGCAAAGGAACACGGTTCTTGGTGGGGTTGCGATTGTCGCGATTGCCGCGGCGGCGTATTTCACCTTCTCGGGCTATGGCCGGCAGAAGCCGTTGCCAACCACGGTACACACACTTGGCGTCTGCCTCGCGAACGGCAAGGACGTCGAGATCACGCACGAATTGGACGAGGTCGCTCCGTGGACCTGCCCAGAGTGTGGCGAACAAGCTGTGTATCCGTGGCTGTATTGCTTCGATTGCCAGCGGCGTTTCGTGCCGAAGCTCGATCGCGACAGCCAGGGGATACTGCGGATGCCACCCTACCCTGCTTGTCCAGCCTGCGGCAGTCAGTCTTACTCCGCCTTTAAGCCGGAAGATCGCCGACAAGAGTTGAAAAGGAAGGACGCCAGGCTGCCCAAGTGGCAACCATGATCGGCTGCGGCGCTCCGAACGTCATGCTTCGATGTGGCATGTGACGACACCACAGCGCCGTATGCGGTCTGATGTGTGCCAAAGTCCGGCTTGGCATGATCTGCGACCGGCACGTCGGTCTTTGATTCCCCGCTCTGATTGCCACGCAGTACCGTACCGCGTTGCTGTGTTGCTATATAATCGCATGATTGTTACATCGTGCTAGCCTGCACATCGATTGTCCCCGGCACCGAGCAATCAGCGCGAAGATTACGCGGAGCACGCCCGCATGCAGTCACACACTGAAAATCGTCGTAACTCCGGTGGTGGTTCCCCGACGCGTCTCTCCCTGGGCGTCGCGGCGCTGCTGGTCAGCGCCTTCGCGGCGGTGATGATGGCGCTGGAGCATCTGGGCGGCATCGCGCTGCCCGGTTGCGGCGAGGGTAGCGCCTGCGCCGAGCTGGCCGACAGCGCCTGGTCGAAAATCCCCATACTCAACTGGCCCGTGGCCTATCTCGGCGTGGCTTACTTCGCCGGCGCGCTGGTCGCCTGGTTTGCCACGGGCAGTCGATTGCCCGCCCTCCTCCGTAACGTGACGCGCGCCGGTGCGCTCGCTTCGGTGCTGTTCGTCATTGTGATGATTGCCAAGCAGCAGGTGTGCAGCTATTGCCTCGCGACCCACGCCGGAAACCTGGTGTTCTGGCTGCTGGTCGAGGCGGGTGGCAAGCGCGGTGACGGCACTGGCGCCCGGCCGATCGTGCTCGCCCTGCTGGCATTTGTCGTCGTTTCCGCCGGCCTGGGCATCGCCGACGGGCGCCAGCGTGCCGCGCGCCAGCAACGCGGCGAGACTGAGCTTAACGAGTCGATAGGTAAGATCATCGCCGCCACTACTCAACGCACCGACATCGAGGTGACGACCGCGCCGTCCGAGGTGCCTGATACGCAGCCAGCCAATGAATCAAGCACCACGGCCGCGTCCCCGGAGCCGGTCACCCCGCCGTTCACCGGTCGCTATCGGCGCGGCCCGGAGAAGGCCGCCATCCGCGTCGTGGTCTTCAGCAGTTTTCAGTGCAAGGACTGTCGGCGAGTCGAGGCGGAACTGCACCGCGTATTCGAGCAGCGCGACGACATGTCGATCTCGATGAAGCACTTCCCGATGTGCCCGGACTGCAATCCGTACTTCACGACCAATCCGCACCCCAATTCCTGCTGGGGAGCGCGCGCCGCCGAGGCGGCCGGTATTCTGCGCGGCAACGACGGCTTTTGGGAGATGCACGATTGGCTGTTCAAGCGCGGCGGCGGGTTCACCAGTGCGCAACTACACACGGCCCTCCAGCAATTCGGCTATGACGTGGCCGAGTTTCAACGCATCATGATGGGCGACGAGACGCTGGCGCTGGTGCAGGCCGACATAGACGAGGGTTTTGAGCTCGGCCTGCACTATACGCCGATGATTTTCATAAACGGGGTCGAGTTCAAGGGGTGGTACGCCCGCGACGCGGTCGCGCGTGCGATCAGGCAGGTTGCCGCCGAAAACCCGCCCCCGCTGACCGCCGAGAACGATCATCCGGTGCCGGCGGCGGTTAAGTACGTCGAAGACTGGCGTGAGCAGCGCAAGTTCGCGCTTCCGCCTGACAACCCCGCGCGACAGATGGGCAGCCCGACGCCGAAGCTGGACATCGTCGCCTGGGGGGATTACCAGGAACCGTTCAGCGCGCGTGTCGACCAGATCATTCGCGACTACATAGCAGTCCGCGATGACGCGCGTTACACATTCCGGCACTACCCGGTGAACCAGGAGTGCAACCCGCAGTCGGGTGTCACCAAACATGAGCACGCCTGCCGGGCGCACCAGGCGGCCGCAGCCGCGGGAATTCTCGGTGGCACAGACGCCTACTGGCGCATGCACGTGTGGCTATTCGAGAATCTGGCGGACTTCAGTGACGAGCGTTTGCGCGCCGCGGCGGATGAAATGGGGCTTGACGCGTCGGCGTTCTTCGCCGCGTTGGACACCTCCGCCGTTGCAAACGCCATCACCAGCGATGCCGCGGCCGGCAAACGCGTCGGTCTGCGCGCCGTGCCGACCGTCTTCATCAACGGCCGGCGTGTCCCGCGCTGGCAACGCCAGGGGGAGTCGGTGCTGGAGTCGATCATGGACGAAGCCGTGAAGGAACCCGCCGCGCCGTAGTAATGAATGCAGAATGCAGAATGCAGAACCACCGCGCCGCTGCCTTCGCCGGGCCCAGGGTGTCCGCATCCATCATCCCGCATTCTGCATTCTGCATTCTGCATTCCTAATTCTGCATTCTTCTTCCCTCTCCTGCCGCGCCGGCGGCGTTGCGGTCCGTTGGCCGGTTGGTAAACTACGAACCATGAATACGATAAAGGCATACCCCACCCGTTCAAACCACATAACATGGGCCCGCCGGCTGGTTGCGTTTTGTACGTTGACGGCCGTCACCTGCTTGACAGTTGCGCAAGAGACATGGCCACCGGCTCCGCCGATCGCACCGGTGTTGGCGGTGGAAGATATGGCGCCGCTGCCCAGCTCAGTATCAGCCGTACCGCGGGGTCAAGGCACCTGGCTGTGCACCTTCAGTTTCCGCCCCAAGGGTGAGGTGCAGCAGGTTATCCTGACGGGGTCTTTCAATAGCTGGGATCGCCTGGCCAACCCCATGCGCGGTCCGGATGAGACCGGCGCCTGGTCCGCGGAGGTTGAACTCCAGACCGGAGTACATGAATACAAGTTCTGTCGTGGACGACAAATGGCATAACGACCCGCTGAACCAGGATCTCGCATCTGACGGCTTCGGCGGCTTCAACTCGCTGCTGCGCCTCGGGCGTCTGGCTACCACGCCGTCCAGTAATGCCAAGCTCGGTGACGGCGAGATTGACGCGATCGGCCTCGAGCACCAACCGCGCCAGCCGCTCTATCTCCAGGTGCTCGACATGGACGATTTGCTCTTGCGTTACCGCACATTGTCGCATGACGTTCAGCGCGTCTGGCTGGCGGTGCGCGACGGCGACGAGCTTCCGATGGAACCCGTCTCGGTCGGGCCGCTGTTCACCTATTGGCAGATTCATGTGCCCACCAGCTCTGATGACACCGCGCCCGGACTGCGGCGTATCAAGTACACCTTTGTGCTGGAAGACGGCGACAAGCGCGCCAGCGCCTCCGACACCTACACCTACACGTTCACCAACCGCGCGGTCTTCGACATCCCCGAGTGGGCCAAACACGCCGTCTGGTACCAGATCTTCCCCGAGCGCTTCCGTAATGGTGACAAAGAAAACGACCCCGAGCAGACCCGCCCCTGGACCAGCGAGTGGTTTACGCCCTCGCCTTGGGAAGAGTCCAGCGGCGAGACCTTCTACGACGAGTATGCCTTCAATCGGTTCTACGGCGGAGATATCGCCGGTATCGAAGAGCAGTTGCCCTACCTCAAGGCGCTGGGCGTCAACGCCCTGTATCTGAACCCGGTTTTCGCCGCACCGACGAACCACAAGTATGATGTGGGCAACTACCTGCACATCGATCCGCACTTTGGCACGCCGGATCGCTACGAGGAGCTGTTGAGCGAAGAAGACCTGATGGCGCCGGGCACCTGGCAATGGACCAAGTCAGACCGCCGCTTCCTGGACTTCATCGCCAAGGCCCATGAGATGGGCTTCAAAGTGATTGTCGATGGGGTTTTCAACCACGTTGGCGCTGAGCACCCGGCGTATGTCGACATCGTGTGCAACGGCAAGATTTCGCCGTTCGCCGACTGGTTCGACGTTACGTCGTGGGAACCGCTTGTGATTGCCGGCTGGGCGGATGTCGCCGAGATGCCCGTGTTCAAGAAGAGCTATAACGGGTTCGCGGCGGCCGCGGTCCGGCAGCATCTCTTCGACATTACACGCCGCTGGATGGACCCTGATGGTGATGGTGACCCGAGTGACGGGATTGATGGCTGGCGCCTGGATGTGCCCATCGAAGTCCCGCGGCCGTTCTGGGCGGAATGGCGGCGCCATGTGAAATCGATCAACCCGGATGCGTATTTGACCGGGGAGATCTGGTACCGGGCCGATCAATGGCTGGACGGCCACCATTTCGACGCGGTGATGAATTACGAGTTCGCCAAAGTGGCGGTGAAGTGGATCATCGATCACAAGTTGAAGATCAGCGCCTCGGAGGCCGCCACACGCCTCGAGGAGTTGCGCCTGGTCTACCCGATCGCGGCGACCTATGCCTTGCAGACCTTGCTCGACAGCCACGACACCGATCGGCTGGCATCGATGGCCCAAAACCCCGACCGCGAGTACGACCGCAAAAACCGCGTCCAGGACAACGGCCCGGATTATGACAATGGCAAGCCGTCAGCCGCCGCCTATGCGCGGGCCCGCTTGCTGGTCCTGCTCCAGATGACATATGTCGGCGCGCCGATGATCTATTACGGTGACGAGGTCGGCATGTGGGGCGCCGATGACCCGACGAACCGCAAGCCGATGCTCTGGAAAGACCTCGAGCCCTACGAGAATCCGACGGAAAACGCGGTGATGCAGGACCACCTCGAATTCTACAAGCGGGTCATAGCCCTGCGCCGCGAACATCCCGCGCTGGCCACCGGCGCCTTTGACACACTGCTCACCGATGACGAAGCCGACGTCTGGGCCTTCCTGCGCAGTGGCGAAGGTGAACGCGTGCTCGTGGTGCTCAACGCGTCTGACACGCCGCGCGAGGTCGGCATCCCCCTGACGGACGACCTGCCGCAGAGCTGGCAAGGCGTGTTCGGCTCTGACGAGACGCTGGCGGCCGACGATGGTCAGCTTACGGTGAGTGTCCCCGCAGTCGGTGGCGTCGTGCTACAGGCTGCCGGCCAGTAGTCGGGCCCCGCATATAGCATCGCGCTATGGTCAGATGTAACGGCGGCCGCCGCCGGACGGCCGCGTGCGCCGTTGCCGCGTCAGCCCGTGAACAGCATCTGAAAATCGCCCAAGTCCCGCAGATCGACGGCGCCGTTTTCGTCGAGATCGAAGCAGGAGCAATCCGGCTGCGGCAAGCCGCCGTCCGGGCCTGCCAGGCACGCATCCAGATCAACGAAGTCGTCAAAGTTCACATAGCCATCGCCATCACAATCGCCGGGGTCTGGGGATACCGGCCGGAAGTCGGCGCAGAACAGCAGGTGGTCGAAACTGTGCGAGTCGATAGCCTGCAACCCATAGGCGTCGAGGCTTTCCTGCGACATGTTGTCGGTGTCAACGGTGAAGTAGTTGCCGACCTCGATGACGGCGTCAGAGCTGATCATGTAATCAAGGTGGCCGGGCCAGAAGTAAGTCGTGCGGTCGCGCCACGTGTAGCCCATGCGTATTTCCGTGTGGCGCGGAATCAGGTCGTACAGCGCGCTCCCGTCCCAGTCGGGTGAGAAGTCGGGCCCGAACGGGCCGTTGTTGACTATGTCGCCGGTGAGCAGGGTGGTCAGTTGCTGGGCATAGCCCACAAGATTGAGGTCGCCGGCGATGATGATCGGCGTGTCGGCGGCCAAAGTGAGAGAGCCACCGGGTTGCTTGGCATCGCGGATGAAGGCCATGATGCGGTCGACTTCGCTCTGTCGGCCCGAGTCGTTCTCGCAACAGGGCAAATGTGCGTTGATCACCAGTAGCTGACTGCCCAAAGCGGCCGAAGTGTCGATCAGAACGGCGAGGTTGCCGTCCAGCCCCCATGATCCCAGAATGGGGTAGCGGCTGACTGTTTTGCAGTCGGCATTGCCGGCCGCATACCAGTCTTCACCGGGTTCGGGGGCGATCCACCGCCCGACCAGCTCGGCGGCCTCCGTGGCGGAGTGCTCGTAAATCTCCTGGAAATTGAGAATGTCAGGTACGACCGCGGCAAACTGACGGCCGAACCTGGGCTCGATATTCGGAACCCAAGGTGAGTCAACCAGGACGTTGTAGGTGATAATGCGCAGGTCGGTCGGATCGTCCCGCGCGAACGGGATTACCGTCTCTGGCGGCAATTGCCCCTGGTCGAGCGTGTAGTCCACAACGTCGCCGGTGTCGGGCAGTTGGTCTCCGCCCACCTCCCGCATTGCAACTCGGATCGTCGAGCCGGTAAACAGGGGGTTCGTGTCGTCTGGCAAAACGTTACGCCCGACGGCGAACTCGAACTCATCGGCGCTAACGGTCGGCGCGCCCCGCAGATTGAGATTCCACTGGTATACCGTCGTCGAACCGGACGCGTGGTAAAACGTCCCGATCTTGTCGCCGAAACGCCATTCCAACTCGGCCCCGATCCCGGCGACCGCCAGGCCGGTTGCGCTGTTGGCGTCCGTGTCGAGGTACAGGCGCAGATCGTTGTTCTCACTCAGATCGATTTCGGTACCCAGTTCAAACCTCAGGAACAGGAAGTCATCGTCGTCGGCTATCCACAAGCGTCCCAGGTCGACGCCGCTGGCCCCCCCATCACCCGCCGGGTCGAGATACGCCACGCTTACCGTGTCCCAATCATCCAGCGGACCGTTCATGTTGATCGGCGCGACGTCCGCCGCTGCCACGGCGACCGCGAACATTACATAAGCGGCCGAGATTGAATAAAGGTGAGGGCTCACCACCAGGTGTCCACGATTCCGCATCCATCCGCTCCTTCCATTGCCGCCAGCGACACGCCGGTCAGCAGGGCAATACGGTGACCTTCGGCGAGCCTTTGAGGCTTCACCCATTCTGTCAAGTTCGACGACTTGATGCAACGATGCTACGCGTGGGTGTTGGATCGGCGGCCTCGCCCGCACAGAGAGAAGGTGCGGCAAGCCGCACGCCCACCGGTGTCAGCGGTAGTGACATGTCACTGACAAAGGTCAGCCGATGTCCACCGTTGGATCGCCCTTTGCGATGGGATCAGGACCGCCGCAGGCTTCGAAGACCTTGTCGCCCTGTCGGACGGCGGGCAGCCCATCGATCTCGACGGTCGTGCTGGCCTGTGTCACGACGCCCGGTCCGTGTGGGGGAATCGGGCAGGGAAGTGGACACATGTGCATGTCAGCCTGACCGACAATCGCGGAAACCGCCGCACTGGCCGTCGCCGCGGCGGCGGCCTTGATGCCCTGCGTGTAGGCCTGCGTGGCCGCCGGCTGCCCACCGGGGACCGCGGATGCCGCCGCATACGCCGCGGTTAAGCCGGCGTTGGTTGCGGTCAGCGTGGCAAAGCCGGATGTCACCGCCCCCGGTGCGGCGGGGTTGCCGTTGGCCGCCGCCCCCGCCGCCAGTGTCAGGCCAGTCTGTACCTGTACGAGCTTCGCCGTCGCATCCGGCGGAGTCAGTGCGGGCGACTTCATAAACGTGTTCATCGTGTTGCTGGCTTGCTCAAGGCCCGAACCGACGTTGGCCGGCAATGCGCGCCAGGCCGGCAGGTAGCCGATGCTGACCGTGAGACTACCCGGGCCGGGGGTCAGTGGTGGGCCGTGTTGAGTTGTGTCGGTCAGACGTGCGGCAGGTGGCATGCGGCTACTCCTCAGAGCCTGCTAATCAGGCTTGGCAAACTGAAAACCGCGACCGGCCACCGTATACATGATCGTGGGGTCGGTCGTACGGCGGAACAGCACCTGCATCGGCGCTTGATACTCTTCAGCGGCGCGCGGCATCGGCATGACCGAGCCCTTGGCGTCACAATAAAACCACGGGCGGCCCTTGCCGTTGCCACGGACCATGGCATACGGCCGGCCGGCCGCGTTGATCGATACGTTGGCATATTCGAGCCCCATGTCCGTCGGCACGGACAGGTCGATCTTGCCGACGGCGTCAAACTGGTTCGGATGCCGGTACTTCCACGTCTGAAACGCGTACGTGCGGGCCGTATCCGGGCCGCTCTCCAGCAGGAGCGCGCCGACAACCTGATCGTCTTCCGTCAGCCAGAGGTCACCGGCCACGCAGCGACCCGGCCAATCTGCCAGCGGCACCGGAGCCTTCAACCCGGCGTGTGCGGACCAGGGTAGCACCTGCAAGGCCGTCTTGCGCTCGGACAGCGTCGCTACGAACGTATACCGCTCCTGGTTCGACAAGTACGCCGTTTCCGCCCAGCGGGGTGCCGGCCCCAGCAGCACCATGGGGGCCTCGCTGCGCACCGTGCCGTTAGCCGAGAGGTGCAGCACGAGCAGGTGTCCTTCCGTGGCCTCCGGCGCCCGCTCGTACAAGACCACACTCGCGCCTGGCACGTTTTTTCCGCGTTTCGGCGGATTCTGGAGCAAGGGCGGCACGATGCGGCAATGCGCGCTCGGCAGACGCGCCTTCATGGCGTTCGACACCCGTCCGCTCTGGTGAATCAGGTAGTGCAGCGAACTGTCCGCGACCCACGCCACCCATTGCACATGCGGCGCCGCGTTGGGCGGCACTGAGACATACGGCTGAACAGGGCCGGCGGTCTCCTCCAGCAGCGAGCACTCGATCACCCGGGGGCGTTTCACGGTGCTGATGGTCGACAGATAAAGCTCGTGTCTGGTGTCAGTCGCGTCGCGCGGCCCGCTCCATGCGATTGCGTAATACGGCGCGGCGCCGCCGTGCGTTGACTCGACCCATGCAGTACGTGGATTCGAGGGGCGCAACGTGAGCCGCACCGGCGGCGAAGTTGCCTCGCCCGCACCGCCGTCCCATTCGTAATAGGCCTGCAAGTCATACTTGCCCGGCCCGGGAAACTCGATGAAATCCGAAAGGGCGAATTCACGCGTGAGCTGAGCGCCGCCGGCCAGATCCACGAGTTGCGGCGGCACGCCCTGTTTTCGCGGCTGGCTGAATCTCGACACATCGCCCGTGTCAACATTGGTCAAGAGTATCGTCGGTCCACCGCCCAGGTTGCGCGGGTTCACGTTGCGCACGGCGGCTTTGTCCGCATTCCGCAGTTCCGCCGTGCAGATTGCGACCTGTTGGTACAGTAGATCATGCTCGTCGAGTGAGATTGTCGCTGTAACCGCCATTTCATCCGCCTTTACATTCCAAGCGAGCGTGCCCAGCAATCCGAGCACCATGAGCGCCGCGCGGCGGTGCCGCGCAGCACGTGCTTTCAATCGAGCAGTCGCACCGTGATCCGGACGCCGGCGCACCTCGCTACACTCCATCAGCGCACGTCGCGCTCTTGGCTTTCCACCCGCGAAGCGCCAGCACACACCGCCCGCACAACTCGCCGTAACAACCCATGTATGACATCACGCAGGTACACTCCCCCGAGACTGAAGCTACGCCCTGCTGCGACTGATCCTGGTGCAGATCCCAGTCGCCGTTGTTGGGGTTCGGCTGTTGGTGCGTTCGCATCAACACGTGGGACAGCTCGTGGACGGCGTTCGATGACACGGAGTAACAGAACCAGTCACCCGCGTAGGTGTCTTGTGAGTAGCTCAGCACGACCGCGCGGCCGGCCGCGGCCAGACCACTGGTCGCCACGGTTGCCACGCCCCAGTCATCCCAGGGCGTCGCCGCCAGCGTCTGGACAATGGTGAAGCCCGGCAACACGCCGCCGCCGGCCAGGTGCATCATCAACGCCTCCACGCCGTAGTAGCCGAGTGCATCGGCGACCGGAAGGATGTCGGTCGGCGTCATGTCCGGCGGCTTGGTCGCGGGGGCGGCATAGGCCTTGGTCTGGATACGCTTGTTGTAGTTCTTCCAGTGCCGGATCGCGAGGAGATACGGGGATGGCTCGCGCACCAACAGCTCGTCCCAGTCCACACGCTTCGGAAAACTGCGTTGTGCCGCCTTGATGGCCTCGTCGAGCGCCGCCTGCCACTGCGCCTCGGTCAACTGCTCCGGCGCGCGCGCCGCGGCTTCCACGATCATCTCGCAGTAGCACTGCTTGTACTGCTGAATCACGCCGCTCGGGCGATGATCGACCGAGCGGTAATTGGGGTTCAGCGCGCCGTCCCACCACTGCTCAAAGGGGGTTTCGTTGTGTACCGCCTCGGCGCCGCCGGCATCGGTGATGTCCACCGTCGGCGTGCGCGCGCCGGCGCCGGCCGCCGGGACATAGTCGGTAATCGCCTTCTTCGGCGTATTCGGGTCACCGTCGGTGAAGATGCCGGCGACGTTGGCGTGTACCGCGTTGCTGGCCGGCGTGGGACGCTGGTAGTACTTGTAGAGTCGCAGATTGCGCCACACGACCATCGTACCGGTTTCCACCACCGGCCCGTTCTCATCCTCGCCGGCAAACTCCAGGCTCTCTGGGCCGACATACGCGCGCAGCTTGTACGTGTCGCCGCCACAACGCGACGGCATGAAGATCACGCCGGCGTTGCCTTTCTCGTTCGCCTTTGCGCAAACCGCATAGCCGTGCCGTTTGGTCGGCGGCGCCGTCGAACCGTCAACGTCCGGCTCGACCACGCGCGCGGGTATCAGGTTGCCATAGTCGGCATGACGCGGGCTGCGCCGCGTGTGGAGCCCCACCCGCTTGGTTGCCACTTCAAAAACACCGGAAACCGCGCTGCCGCCGGCCTGCTCGCCCGCAACCGGGATACGCCGCTTGCCGGCGTACTTGCGATCGACGTTGTCCTTTTGCGGGTCATCGTCGTCAACCGCGTCCTGTCCGGCGAAAGCCTCCTTGATGAACTTCCGCGGCCCCCTCGGGATTGACGTCATCACCAAGCTCGAACGGGCCCGGATCGGTCGCATGATCCTGGCCATACTCCATGATGGTCTGGCGCGGTTTCTGGCAGCGCGGCAGCGCGTGCGCATCGGGTAGCGCATCGGGCTTGACGAGTTGGAAATACACGGAGGCACCTTCGGCCGGGATGCGGCTGCCGTCGGGGCAACAGCCGGTGTACGGTCGCCACCAGCGGCAGCTTGTGCATCAGCGGGTTCTGCGCCAAAACGTCGTCTTCGGCCGCGTGCCGGTCGTGGCCGATATCGTAGTAATACTTCGCATCCGTATGATACTCGCCCTGGTGATGTTCCCTTGGTGACCGCGTAGCCGCCGGGAAGCCGGATCATCGCGAACTCGCCCCTTGCGCGGCAGGCCGCCTTTGTAGATCTTGCCGGATTTGGTGGGTACCGAATCGACATCGGCAGAGCAGGTTGTTTTGTACTTCCTCCCTTGAGCAGCGCCTTGAACTCGGGCCAGCGTGCCGGCGCCGGGGCGGCTTCGCCCTGCCGGCGTGTGAATCTTGACGTAGTGCCGCCAAACCTGCTCCGGTGATTTTCCTCGATTTTGGCGTGGGTCCAGCGGTGCGTACAAATACCCCAGCACCTGAAGTCGGCTGCTGAATGCCCTTGCATTGCCACGGTGATTTGCCGGGCTCATCCAGTGGATCAAACAGGGCATCCACGTCACCAAGCCGCAGCGTGATTGCGTACACGGGCGGCACGCGCAACGTGTTGATGTGCACATCCGACTCGGCGTCGTCGGGCGCGACGTCGACCGACCTCGTGTTTGCCGGGTGTCCGAAACCGGCCGATGCGCACGGGTGGTTCGACCTTGGGAATCCACAGCCAGGGCTGCGTGTCCTCATCGGCGAGCACATAGCGCGTGCCCTGGGCATTCACGCGACAACCGTTGTTGTTCTTCAGGTAGTCAATTGAGATGCTCCTCAGCGCTCGTGCCCCAGTTTAGCCGGGCGATCTCGTTCTCGGTGACCGTGCGTTCCGGCAGTGAGATCAGTCGGGCGATGCTCTCCAGAGTTTCGCCGGCTGTGTAGGGGTACTTCTCGTATTTGTCTTCCGGCAGATTCTCCGGATTGGCCGGCTTCGCGGGCCACTCCTGGTAGACCGGGTCGGGCGCCGTAACCGTCGGGGTTGGCATCTCAAACGTCTCCGTCATCGTGTAACGGCCGACCCCCGAGTCGGCCGTTGTTGCTAGCTGCGCGTGATCTCCAGGTGCACTTCCGGATGTTCCGAGCCTTGTGGTGCGAGGCTCTTGGTCACCTCGGCCTGATTGCCCGCCGCCGCTACAAACGCCGCCTGGTCGTCCAGCGAGGCGGGGTCGATGTTGATCGCCAGGATCCGGACGTCGCAGTGCGGCGAGATGGCCGCGGCGCCGACATGACTGATCTGTTCTTGCATCAGTTGCACTGCTTTCTCGCGCGAGGCCTCACGATTCAGCCAGCCGATTTCCAGCACGCGCTGGGGCCGCCGCGGGCGTGGCATACAGGCGCGACATCGCCAAAGCCTGCCGGCGCCCCTTGCCGTTGACCTTGTCGAACATCAGTTCGGCTTGCTGGGCAATCGTGCGCTCGCTGCTCGTGACC
>CAXXWX010000002.1:0-119373 GCA_963675745.2 Phycisphaerae bacterium | reverse complement strand
GTCTTGTAGAGATTAGCATGACTGCCGGTGGGGTAACTGGTGGCGTGCGTCCAGTAGACCTCACCATTTGCCACGGCGATTGTGTCTGGGAAATACGTGTCTTGCGCGTACGCCGGTGAACGGGCGATCTCGGTCGTCGCGGCGCCATCGAAGAGTCTCACCACGTTCTGGAACTGCCCGCCGCCAATGGCCTCGGCCCCGTAGATGTAGAGAGCACCACCCTCGACAGCGAAGTGTGCGGCGCCGCTGCCGGACCAGACTTCGTCTGCGACGAAACCCGGGGCCGGTGTGAAATCAAGCTGCGCGACGGTGGTGCCCATGGCGCTCCAGGCAGTCACCCCCACAACCAGTAGCCTCAATCCTCTCACTTGCAACCTCCTCCTCGAAAGCAGCTTCCTTCCCAAGAACCTCAGCCGCCGCGGCCGCTCCTCCAAGGGCCATTCGACAGTCGAGGGCGCGCGCCGGCAATAGACGGCGCAGCGCTGCACGTCCGAGGGTTACGGTTGTCAAGCGCACAGTGCATGCCGCGTGGGCAGGCGAATTCACTTGTAGCATGGGAAGCCCGCAGGCTTTACCGAAGTGAGTGTACGTAAACACCGACCTTCCCTCGAAGGCATTCCGATGTATGGTCTGACTGGCAGGTCTTCTGACTTCCGGGCGTTGCCGAGCACACCATCTCGCGCGAGGCGGCTCAGCGGCCTACTAGCTGCGTCTTCTCAGCCCGCCAAGGCGGGCCAATGACTAACCAGGCAGCGTTCGTTCCCGGTCACAGCGGCGGGGCCGCTCCGGATTCTCACCGGATTCCCTATTCTTCCGCACACCACGAGTGCGCGAACACCAGCAACCGATGTGCGCAGGCTAACAAGTTGAGCCGGTCGGGTCAAGGGTGATGTTGAAGGCCACAAGGCCACGAGGCCACGAGGCCACGAGGCGGCAAGGCAACCAGGCAACTAGGCAACCAGGTGAGTGGGCGCGCGCACGGAGCTTTGGTTACGCGCTTGTCGCTGGTTCGCTTGGTGTGTTGTCTGTTGTCCGCTCGGTGTTTCGGAATGTCAGGAGGCTGACGATTACGTTTACGACCAGGGCCGCGATGAAGGCGATCGTCAGGTTGTAGATGTGTACGCCGGTGGCTTGCTGGATTTCCTTGGAGTAAAGCGTGGGCCAGTACAGGGCGATGCCGAAGCCGACCATCATGCCGGCGAGGCAGCCCAGGTATGACGCGCGTTTCCAAAGCAGTGCCAGAATCACCTGCGGGCCAAACGACGCGCCAAGCACCGCCCAGCCGTAAGTGAGCACGTACACATAGACGCGCACTTCCTGGTTCAGCACCGACAGGGCGGCCAGCACACCCCAGCGATACAACAGTCAGGCGGTTTACCAGCATGTGCGATGCGCCGCGGGCGCGACGAACCAGCCGGGCATAGAGGTCATTCGCCACGGAACTGGCCGCGACGACAATCTGGCTGTCCGCGGTCGAGCAGATGGCGGCCAACACCGCGGCGAGCACCAGCCCGGACATGAGCGGTCGCAGCATGTGCAACGACGCCAACACCAACCCGAGTTCGCCGTAGATTTCCTTGTTCTCCACCATGGGTGTGGCCCAGTCGGCGCCGGCTTCGGCCATGGCCCGGGCAAAGAGACCGACCGTCACCGCGCCCCAATACACGAGCGCGCCCCAGACGATTGCGACAATCCCGCCGACAATCGCCGCTCGGCGATCCTTGAGTGCCATGAAGCGCACAAGCACATGCGGTTGGCCGGGATAGCCGAAGTTGATTCCGAGCGCGCCGCTTCCGAAGATGAAGCCGATGAACGCGAAAATACCCACTCGGGGGCAGAATTCGAGCAGCTCTCCGCCGCCGGTGCCAAGGTGTTGTGCGATGAATTCCCACCCGCCCTCGTGCATGAAGAGGTAGATCGGGAAGACCACGAGCGTCCCGACCATCAGCAACGCCTGAAGAAAATCGGTCCAGCAGACGGCCCTGAATCCGCCGGTGGTCGTGTACAGCAGGACGATCAGCCCGCCCATCAGCACGCCGTACTGGTAGCCGCCCCACTCGGTTGGGATGAGGCGGCCGGGGTTAGTGAATACGGCCAGCGGGCTGGCCGGCGTCTGGGGAGTCGCCGTCGCCTCAGCCGTTTCGACGGCCTGTGGCGCCGTACCGGCCACGTGGTCGATGATCACGCCAAAGGCCTTGCCGGCGGCCGCGAACTGGGCCGACACGTAAAGGAACATGGCGACCAGAATCACGATCACCGAGAGCGTGCGCAACAGCGGGAGGCGCTCGCGAAAGTTGAAGGAGAAGAAATCCGGCAGTGTCAACGCGTTCAGCGTTCGCGCGCGATCGCTCATGCGGCCGGCGATAAAGAACCAGTTGAATGCAAAACCAGCCAGGCAGCCGGGGATGATCCAGTACGCCTTGACACCCTCGGTAAAGGCCCAGCCCACCAGTCCCAGGGTCACCCAGCCGGATTCGCTCGACGCTGACGCCGACAGGGCCGCGACCCACGCGTTGAGCGAGCGGCCGGCCAGGAAGTAGTCTTCATCGCTGCGCCGGGCAAAACGGGCGGACCAGAGCCCGATGAGCACAATCGCCAGCGTATATACGACGAACGCGCCGATCACGACCGGGAGATTGACATCCGACATTGCGCCCTCACTTATGCCGCGGACAAAGAGATGCTCCGACTGCCGCCACGTGGATTATGCAGGACGCGCCGGACGTCAGCAACCGGAGTGGCGGAGGTAGGGCAGGTCGCGCCAGGCTCGACCTACCCTACACTGTGGACGTACTCTACGTGCTATGGATGCTGGGTTTGAACATTTTGAGCACACGGCGGATTTGGGGACGCGCGTTTGGGCGCCGTCGCTGGCCGCGCTGGTTGAGCCCGCCACGCGCGCCTTTTATTCGTGCATCGGCGAGATTGTGGCATGTGGCGGTGAACGTGAGGTCGGCTTCGAGTTTGCCGGCGACGACCCGCCGTATCTCCTGCACGACTATCTCACCGAGCTGCTGCACTGTTTCGAAACGCAGGGCCGGATCGTTGGCCGGATCGGCGACGTGCAATTTGATGACCGTCATCTGATCGTGCGGGCCGGGCTGCGTGATGTGGATCGTGATGCCAGCGCGCTGCATCGCGAAGTGAAGGCGATCACGTATCATGAACTGGACATTCGCTCGGTACCCAACGGCTACGAGGCCACGTTTATCGTGGATATATGATCAAATGCAGTGTGACGAATGCGGATGACCGACCGGAGGTCGGTCCCACAAGTTGATTGCTGATCGCTGACCGCTGATCGCGGCCCGCTCTCAAGGAGTTGCAAACACCATGGGCAAACGCGGCTACGACGGCCCGCTCGAACGCGTTGACGAGAATCGCTGGCGCATTCCCAAAGCGCACCGGCCTGAAATGCGCGTGGACGGCATCATTTATGCAAACGCCGCGCTCATCGACAAGATCCGCCAGGACAACGCTCCGGAGCAAGTTGCCAACGTCGCGTGTTTGCCCGGCATTGTCGGTGCTTCGCTCGCCATGCCCGACATTCACTGGGGTTATGGCTTCGCCATCGGCGGCGTTGCGGCCACCGATCCGGCTGAGGGTGGCGTGATCAGTCCGGGCGGCGTCGGCTACGACATCAACTGCGGCGTGCGCCTGGTGCGCTCTGATATCGACTACGCCGACGTGAAGGAGCGCGTGCCCGCGCTGGTTGATGCCCTGTTTGACACGGTGCCGTGCGGCGTTGGCAGCGGTGGGGCGAGCCGGTTCAAGAAGCCCGAGTTGGGCCAGTTGCTCGAACGCGGCGCGCGGTACGTTGTTGAGCGCGGCTTTGGCAGGCCCGAAGACATCGAGGTTACGGAAGCCCACGGATGCCTTGAGAACGCCCGGCCCGGTTTCGTGTCGGAGCGTGCGTTCGAGCGTGGGGAGACCCAGTGCGGGTCGCTCGGGGCCGGCAACCACTTCCTGGAAGTCCAGGTTATCGAGGAAATCGAGGACGAAAAGGCCGCCAGGGCCTTCGGGCTCGCCGTCGGGCAGGTGTGCGTGATGATCCACTCCGGTTCGCGCGGCCTCGGTTACCAGGTGTGCGACGATGCACTCAAGGCTCTGCGCGACGTGCCGAAGAAGTACGGCATCGAGCTGCCCGATCGGCAGCTCGTCTGCGCGCCGGTGCATTCGAATGAGGGGCAACGCTACCTGGGCGCGATGCGCGCCGCGGCGAACTACGCCTGGGCCAATCGGCAGATCATGACCCACCTCGTTCGCCGCGCGTTTGAGAAAGCCCTGAGCCGATCCGCCGACCAACTCGGAATGCGTTTGGTCTATGACGTGGCCCACAACATCGCGAAGATTGAACGCTTTGACGTGGATGGTGTGGAGCGCTCTTTGTGCGTACACCGCAAGGGGGCCACGCGCGCCTTTCCAGCCGGGCATGAAGATGTGCCGGCGGCCTATCGCCAGGTGGGGCAACCCGTGCTCGTCCCCGGCGATATGGGGCGTTACAGTTACATCCTGGTAGGCACGCCCGGAGCGATGAGCGAGACTTTCGGCAGCGCCTGCCACGGCGCGGGGCGCTTGATGTCGCGCACCGCCGCCAACAAGGCGGCCAAGGGCCGGTCGATTCACCGGGAGTTGCTCGATCGCGGCGTGTTTGTCCGTTCCAAGAGCCGCGCCGGTCTTAACGAAGAACAGCCGGCCGCTTATAAGGATGTCGTGCAAGTCGTCAACGTGTTGCACGATGCGGGCATCAGCAGGCGCGTGGCGCGCTTGCGCCCCGTCGGCGTTGTGAAAGGCTAGAGCCTACTGCGGGACCGATGTGGTACCGGTTTTCAACCGGTGCGGTTGGGCTTAACTACCGCATGAGCATGCGGGTCAAATACAGGAAGTCTCAATGAAGTACGCGATCATCCTCCCCGACGGCGCCGCGGACGAGCCTTTGCCGCAACTTGGCGGGCGCACACCGCTGGAAGCGGCGAATATCCCGCACATGGACTGGGTGGCGCGCAACGGACGCCTGGGCAGAGCGCTCACCGTGCCCGCTGGGTTTACGCCGGGCACTGACGTGGCCACGATGGCGTTGCTGGGCTATGACCCGCACGAATACTACACGGGCCGCGCGCCGATTGAGGCCGTGGCGCGCGGGCTGAGCGCCGGTCCTGACGAGATTATCTTCCGCTGCAACTTCGTTACGATTGCGGATGGGTGCATGAACGATTTCACGGCCGACCATATAGCGCAGGATGAGGCCGAGCGTCTGATCGCCGATTTGAACACGCTGTTCGCCGGCGACAAGTGCCGCTTCCACGCGGGCGTGTCATATCGCAATCTGTTGATCCTCGGTGCGGCGGCGGACTATGAGCTGCGCTGCGCGCCGCCGCACGACATTCCGGGTGAACCGGTCGCCGATCACCTGCCGGCGGGGCAGGGGCAGGATCGCGTGCGTGCGATAATGGACACCGCGGCGGATATGCTGCGGGACCATCCGATCAACGAAGCGCGGCGGGCGGCGGGGCGCGTGCCGGTGAGTGATATCTGGCTGTGGGGCCAGGGACGTCCAAAGCCGGTTCCGCCATTTCGCGAACGATTCGGCGTTCGCGCCGCGGTCATCACCGGAGTGGACATCATTCGCGGGCTGGCGCTGTCCATGGGGATGGAACTGATAGAGGTTCCGGGTGCCACGGGCTATATTGACACGGACTACGTCGGCAAGGGCACGGCGGCGGTGCGGGCCCTGGATGACTATGACCTGGTGATCGTACACGTGGAGGCGCCGGACGAAGCGGGCCATCTTGGCGACGCCGGCGAGAAGATTACAGCCCTCGAGCGCACGGATGATCTCGTGGTCGGGCCTGTGCTTGACCGGCTGCGTGAGGATGATGCGTGGCGTGTGCTGGTTGCTCCGGATCACCCGACACCCGTGGCGACGACGGCACATTCGGCCGAGCCGCCGCCGTTCTGCTATGCCGGCCACGACATCAAGCCGGTCGAGCGACGGCCGTTCAATGAGAAAGATGCGCGGGCCGGCGGCTGGATGGTTGATCCGGCACACGGTCTGATGGACCTATTCATCAGCCGTTGACGGTGCCTCCCGGGCGGGCGGTGATGGGGCAGTTTGCCGTGCGGCGCGACACTCGGTACATTGCGTGGTGAAGAGGCTAACCGTTGCCGGCGAGATGAATTGGGGAGACGAAACGATGTCTTACCGAATCACCAAGGAACACGTTTGGGTCGGTGCGCTCGATGATCGCACCGGCGCATTGGCCGAAAAACTGCAAGCCCTGAGCGAGGGCGGGCTCAGCCTGGAGCTGATCATCAGCCGGCGTCAGGCGATTGGCGGCGGGCTGTTGTTTGTGTCGCCGTTGCGCACGCTCGAAGAGATAGAGATTGCACAGCAGGCCGGCCTGGCCCGTGACCACAGCTTCCGGGCCGTGCGTATCGAAGGGCCTGACATGCGCGGGCTCGGGGCGCGCATTGCCAAGGTGGCTTCGGACGCGAACGTGAGCCTGCGCGGATTCTCAGCGCTGGCCCTGGGCGATCGACAGGTTACAACGCTGGCATTCGATAACAGCGATGATTGCGACAAGGTCAAGAAGCTGCTCGAAGCGGAGCTGGGCGGGGACTGACAGGCACGACACACCAAGGCATTCGTCGTTCCCCCACGGCAAGCCATGGGGCACCCGCAAATGTAGCGGCCTGCGCCTCGCAGGCCGTCGCACACCGAAACCGCCCATTCGCGTCATCGGTCCGCGCCGCGAGCCGTCACGGCCCAGATCCTTCGCTCGATTGCGCCCGCGCGCAAAAACGCCGGGCGGACAACGGCGGCTGCCCACCCGGCGGGTGTTACGAGTGTTGCTTTCGCTGCTACAGCTTAGCGGCGACGGATCGCCAGGAAGCCCAGACCAAGCAGAAGCAGGCTGGCCGGCTCGGGCACACCGGTGATCTGAACGTTATCAATGGCCAGATCCTCGTCACCTGAGTCAAGCTGCCAGGTGATGCGGAGGTCCAGCGTGCTGCCGGTGCCGCCAATGGCCGCACTGAACGGAGCAAACGTGCTGGTAATGGCCGGGCCGTCGCCAGTGCCATCGAAGTCCACGTCAATGCCCGGAACTGCGTTGTAAATGGTCTCATTCGGAATCGACTCGACCCACAGCAGATTCTGATAGCCGCCGCCGTCGATCTGGTAGTCGACGTGGACGTAGTCGGGCAGGTCCCAGTCCTCATTGGTCCCGTCGTCATCTTCGGCGAGATCAATGCCGAACACCAGACCGGTGAAGCCGGCGATGTCGATGCCGCTGAAGTCCATCACGAGCGGCAGCGTGGCGCCTTCGCCATCGAGGTCCATGCCGTTGAAGATGCCACCATCGGCGCCGAAGTACTCGACGAACGTACCATGGGTGAGCGGACCAGAGGTGTTGAACCAGAAGTCACCCGCTCCGTCCGAGAACTCCGGCGTGGAGGTGGTGTATTCGACCACGATGTCTTCGAAATCTTCGATTAGCAGGGTTGTCTGGCCAATGGCCGTTGTGGCCATCGCCAAGACAGCGATTGAAACAAGTACTTTGTACATCTTATTCTCCTCCAAGTGCCTCTAGGGCGTTTATTTGCACCGCGCGGGCATTGCCGCGCATATTAGATTACTGCACAAACTAGCGGCGACGCAGTGCGAGCGCGCCCAACGCGAGCAGAAGCAGCGAAGCCGGCTCGGGAACGATGTTGATCGTGTACGGATCCTGGCCACCCGCGCCGTAGTACGCGTTGTTAAACGTGCCGGGGGTCAGGCCACGGTTCGCACCGTAGGCCGAGGTGCCGCTGTACTGAATCTCGCCGGTGGCGGCTTCCGTGTACGGGCCGACGGTGGTGAACGCCGCGCCGGTGTAGGCCGGCGAAGTCCAGGCCGGGCCGGTGCCGCTGTAGGCGATGTTGAGGTCGTGATCGAACGTGTAGTTCCAGCTCACGACGCCGAGCTGAGCCTGCGGATCGTCAAAGACGAAGATGGGCTCGTCATAGCTGTAGCCCAGCCGGCCTAGCGACTGGTAAGTCGTGATGTCACCGGCCGTACCGGCACCATCGTAGTCGCCGAACGCCTGGCTGAATCCCAGGATGGAGTTCGAGCCGGGTGTGTCGCTGTCATACTCCCACTCGTCGACGACCGCGCCCAGATTGTTGAAGAGCACGATCGAGTCATTCGGGCCGTTCTGGATTTCGTCCGAAACCCAACCGGCGGGGGTGTAGTCCGGCGCTCCAAACACGGCCGCAGTGGTGGCGTCGAAAATGCCCATCACGTAAAAGCCACCGTCGCCGCCCCACGGGCTGCTGAAGTCATTCGGGATGCTGCCGGTGAGTGGGTAGGCTGCGTACTCTGCGCCCTGGTTGTACAGCTTGATCGTCCAACCAGTCAGATCAGTGCCGGCCGCTCCAGTCAACTCGATCCACTCGGTCATGTCTGTGCCGGGGCCGTTGTAGTCGACCTCGTTGATCGCGACCTGCCCGAAGGCGACCGATGTCAATGCCGCTATCGCGGCAAAACAAACTACCTTCCTCATTGCAATCCTCCTCCGAGACTTGATCCTTAAGACAACAGGCCAGCACCGACTGAACCCGTTCGATGACCGCCAACCTGTACGCCAGAACAGGCGCATCTCGTGCGGCCTCCGGTATCTCAAAGCTGAAGCATCGTCCTCCTCAAGACGACCTCCATTTTAAGGGAGCGCGGCCTCGCGCCAAGAACACTTTTTGAGAATTCAACGAGTATTTACGGGGCTCTGGCGAAAAAACGGGATTGTGCGCCGCGGTGGCGCGGCGGAATATCAGCACCCGCCGGGCTCACGTGAGCTTGCGATGGTGGTCGGCGTACCAGCGAATCTGCTGAGCCATTCCAATCATCACATCCGCCTCGTGGACGGTCATCTCAAAGCGTCCGAACAGGTGGCGGATGGCGTATTTCAGCTTATCCGGACTCTGATCCGAGAAGAAGCCGATATTATCGAGCGCATCGAAGAGCTTGGCGAACAGGATCTGCTTGCGCTGGTCCGGCGCCGGTTCATGGTCAATCGCACGCGGCAGCAGGGATTCATCACGCAGGCCGTGCCACGCCTTGCGCACCTCGTAGCAGACGATCGTCACCGCCGCCGCCAGATTCAGCACGGGGTATTCGTCATCCGCCGGAATCGTGATAATCCGGTCAAAAAGCAGGAGTTCGCGGTTGCGGAATCCGAAGCTCTCGGGGCCGAAGGCTATTGCGACCGGGCCGGTGCGTGCCTGCGCGAGTGCCTCGCGGGCCGCCTCGTGGGGGACGATGGCGGCTTGCCTGCGGTAGAGGCCGAGCTTTGACGACGTGGCGTAGGTCTTGACGCAGTCCTTGAGGGATTCTTCGAGCGTGTCGACGGTCCGGGCCCGTTGCAGGACGTGCAGGCCGTGGCTGGCGTAGGCGATTGACTGTTCATGGTCGGTGGGGTTTTTAGGCGCGACCAGCACTAGCTCGGCGAGGCCCATGTTCGCCATCGCTCGGCTGACCGCACCGACGTTGGTCGGTCCGGTCGGGTGGTACAGCACGATGCGGATGCGGTCGAGCATGGGGGAGTTATAAGAGATTCAGGGAACGGGGAACAGGGAACGGGGAACGGGGAACGGGGAACAGGGAACAGGGAACGGGGGCTGGAACACGGGTTGTTGGATAAAGGGTGGGGCGACCGGCCCTTCCGTTTTTGTTCCCTGTTCCCCGTTCCCCGTTCCCTGTTCCTCGCCACTCACAGCGGCTTTAGCTTTGGCGTGCCCGCGGCGCGCGGGAGGCTCGTCGGCAGGGGGTTGTCCTTAACGTACACCGCCAATGCTCGTGTGCCGTGGGGGGCCGGCAGGTCGTAGAGCCAGGTGGACACGTGCGACATGCGGCAGCGGCCGGCGGCGCGCTCGCCGCGCGCCACGTCCGCCTCGACCGACTGCGTGCCGCGATAAAACCACGCCTGCCCGCCCGGCCTGATGAAGCCGGCGGCATACTCGATACACACACGCAAATCGCCAACCGCGCGCACTGTGACGGCGTCAAAGCTCTCACGGTACGCCGCATCGTGTGCGAGCGTCTCGGCGCGGCCCCAAAGCGTCTTCACATCATCCAGGGCCAACTCACGAATAATCCGATCCAGCGCATCCAGTTTCTTCCGGGTCGCATCCAGCAATGTCACGCGCAGCCCCGGGCAAACACAGGCGATCGCGATGCCCGGCAAGCCACCGCCCGTGCCCACATCAAGCAGGCTTTGCGGCCTGGCCTCCTCCAACGGTCTCAGCAGCGCCAGACTGTCGCAGATATGTTGTCCCCACAGAGCGCGCGGCTCACGCGTGCCGGTCAGATTGACACGCGCGTTCTCGGCAAGCAGCGCGTCAACAAAGCGCCCCAGGAGCGCGTACTCGACGTCATCAAGCTCATAACCCGCCGACCTCAGCTCAGCTTGTGTCATGGGGGAAAGATAAGGGGAGAATGCGGAATGCAGAAGGCAGAATGCAGATACTCGCGCTCGAAACCCGTTTTGCACTCGGTAGCGCGTTTCTGGCTTCTGACCTCTGACTTCTGACTTCGCCATTTGAGCCCCAAACGCCCCCGCGATATAACCCTGATCGTTGGACAACTAAATGCCAGCGGCGGCAGTCGCCGCTGTTCGACGGGATGACTCATGACAAGACCAACGGCGCTCCTCGCCAGTGCATGCCTGTGTGGCGTTCTGGGTGGGATGTCCGTTCGTGACGCCTGACGGCGGGCTGTATTACGTCGAGCCGTCGGCGTCATGCCCGGAAGTGGCCAACGCGCAGGGTTGCCCACTGAGCGCGCCGGGGTGGACAGCGGCGGACGGCTGGTGTCGTGACACAGTGGCCCCGCTGGTGACGCACGTCGGGGCCGACTCGTGCTATCGTGGTTACGGCGATGAGTACGGCAGTCAGTGCTGCTACGACGAGGCCGGCTGCCTTATTGGTGATGATGAAGGCTCCATGGCGGGGACGCCTGACATTGTCGGGCCGGCGTCGGGCGAGCTCATCGACGGTACGTGTGACTGGTTCAGCCGTCCCTGGCAGGTGTTTCTGCACTGGTTATTCGATGTGGCGCTGGCGGGGTTTGATATTCCGTCGCAGTGGGCAGAATCGTGCGGGTGTGAAGCTTAGGTCGCCGCAGGCACTACACAGTACCCCAAGCGCCAGCGTCGGATTTTCGCCGATCGCTCACGCTTGGGGTACTGAATGGCATCGCTCGCGGTGCCGTGTACGGCTGCTTAATCGGGCACCGTGAAGTCCTGGAAGATGGCCATCGTCTCATTCGCATCGAGCAGCACGACGCGGAAGACGAAGTCAGACGTGAGCAAGTCCTGCGCACACGCCCCATCATCACCATTGGTCAACGCGACGGTTCGCTCCCAGACGCCGGTCTCGTCTTCGAGCTCCTCGAAATCGAAGCTTCCCCAGCGGAATGAGAACGTCGGATTCACATCGGCGGCAACCACGCTCGTCGGTGGCTCACCTTCGATATGAGGCGTCACGTAGATGTTGTGTACGCCGCGCGGCGCGGTGACGGCAACGCGAATCGTCATCGTGCAGTCCTCGTTGAACCGATACGCGATGCTGTCGATCGACGGGAAGCCGGTCAGCCCGTCGACACCGTCACGGAGCGTCCAAACGCCCTTGCTGGAGCCGGCCACGAACGTCTGTCCATCATCGCTCATGCGGATGTTGCCGCTATCCACACCGGGCGCATCGTCGAACAGCCCCGTGCCGGCGGGCAGGCGGCGGCCCGTAGCCACGTCCACCAAAACACTGTTGCCGCTGCCGGGGCCGTAGGCTCGCGAGGTGCGGTAGTACACGCGGTTCCCGTTGTCAGATAGCTGGCCCGTCACCGACGTACGGCCGTCGCCGATCTCCTGGCGTGTGTTGCCATCCGTCGCCTGGACCATGAACGGCGTTGGGGCGTTGAGGTACTCCTCCTCAATCGTGTACCCGATCGTGTCGCCATCATCGGTGATGCTCACCTCGCGCGCGAGCTCCGCCGGAGCGGGCACGGTCTTCATGGTCAGTGTGGCGCCCGCATCAAAGCCGCTGCCGATCCAGACGGCGTCTCGGTTAGCGCCCCACTCGTTTTTCCAGTAGTTGGCGGTGAAGATCCATCGCGACCCATCGCCGGCCAGGTCGATGTTCGAAGGGAAGCCTCGGGAGCCGATGCCTTCGTACTCCAGCCCGGCGCCCGTGGCGACGACCACCGGCGTCCCGACGCCCGTGGATACGTCGACGCCGTAAATCCGCGTGTTCACATAGCTCCGGTAGATCATCTTCGTTGCGTCGTCGGTGATCTTGAACTCGCCGCGGATGTCGCCGTAGACCCAGCCGCCGGCTTCGGTCCAGTAGGTGAACGCGGTGGTGGCGGCCTGTCCGGGGGTGGCGCGGTACATTTTCTTGGCCGCGCCGTTGTCTGCGTAGCACACGCTGCCATCGATATTGGTTTCCAGCGGGAGACCATAGCTCAGATTCTCGCTTGGCAGCGTTGAGCGCTGTCCGCCGGAGCCGTCGATATTCACCGACCAGAGCTGTGTCTGTGGATCACCCTCGACATTGGGGAACTCGTCGTAGAGGCTGAACCAGACTTTCAGGCCGTCACCGCTGATGGCCACGGCTTTGCTCCGCGTTGGCGTGTAGCCGGCGGGTGTTACGGTGCCGAAGGACGCATCCACTTCCGGACCGGCGATGACCTGTTCGCTGCCCCGGTGCACGATGACCGCCGTCGTAAAGCCGCCTTCCCCGGCGTTGGGATCGAGAACCTCGAGTTGCACGGTGCCCGGCCCGACATTGCCGGCGTCGTCGGTGACGCTCACCGCAACGTTGTGGACGCCGATTGCCAGCAGGGTGCCGGCGGCCGGGTTCTGGCTGTATGCCAGACTGTCGTCGCAATTGTCGGCTGCGGCGGCCAGCACAGTGGCCTGGAAGTCCGGCACCGCGCCGCTGCCGGCCTGGTCGCCGGTAACGCTATAGGGCCCGCCGAGCGCGCCGAGCGTCGGAGCGGTGTCGTCCGCGACGGTGACGATGCATGTGCAGGTCGCATCGTTGCCGGCGCTGTCGGTGACGGTGAACTGGACGGTGGTGTCACCGAGCTCCAGGAGTGTTCCCGCGGCGGGGTCCTGCGTGACCGTGAGCGTGGCATCCTCGGCATCGGTGGCGTCGAGTGACGTCGTGAGGTCGGGCAGCGTGGCCTGGCAATTGGCGGAAGCGGACAAAGTCTGGCCATCTGGACATGAGACGATAGTCGGCGGGGCGTCCGTCACCACGCCATTCGGATCGCCACCGGGTGCCCCGTTCGGATCACCATTGGGATCGCCACTGGGTGGTCCGCCCCCCGGGGGGCATCCGCCGATGCCGACGGTCAACGCGAGCCCCACGATCAGGAGCGCGGTAACGACCATGGATCGGTTCTCAGTCATCTTCATCTCCTCATTTGGAATACCCGTGCCCAAGCCAAAAGCGTGTCAATGCCGGAAGCCGCGACTGAACACGGCTATGGTAACACCTGGATGGCCGCTGTGGGGATTTTCCCGGAATAGGCGCCGTCCAGACGTCATTTTACGCAGCGCCGAAGTGTCCTCTTGTGTCTCTGCCCGCGGAACGCGGCCGGGCGACGGCTATGTGGTCAGCCGATCCTTGATCCAGGCGACGATGTTCTCTTTGGGAACGCGCGTCTGCTCGAGCGTGTCGCGATCACGCACGGTGACCGTGCCGTCGCTGAGCGTGTCACCATCGACGGTGACACAGAATGGTGTGCCGACCTCGTCCTGCCGGCGATAACGCCGCCCGATTGCGCCCTTGATGTCGAAAAACGCCGGCATGTCCCGCTTGGCGTCGCGGTAAATCTGCTCGGCGATGTCGGGCATGCCTTCCTTGTTGACCAGCGGGAAGACTGCAACCTTGATCGGGGCCAGCCGTGGATGGAACTTCATCAGCGTCCGCGACTGCATCTTGCCCTTGTCGTCCGGGGCCTCGTCGACGGTGTACGCCTCGCACAAGAACGCCAGCGTCGCCCGGTCGGCGCCGGCCGACGGCTCGATCACGTGCGGCAGATACCGGTACGGCGGCTTGTTCTTGACTTCCTTGGCCTGGGCCTTGTCGGGGTATTGATCCTGGACGCGCTGCCAGGCGTCGTCGTCGAAGTAGGTTAGATCCTTGCCGCTGAACTTCTGGTGCTGCTCCAGGTCGTAGCAACCGCGATGGGCGATGCCTTCGAGCTCCTGCATGTCGTCGGCGAACGGGAACAGAAACTCGACGTCGGCGCAGGCGCTGGCGTAGTGGGCGAGCTCGTCGCCGACATGGTCGCGAAGCTGGAGCTTGTCGCTCTTCAGGCCGAGGTTGACGTACCACTGGTGGCGCACGTCGCGCCAGAACTCGTACCACTTCTGATGATCGTCGGCGTGGCAGAAGAACTCGATTTCCATCTGCTCGAACTCGCGCGAGCGGAAGGTGTAATTGCGCGGGTTGATCTCGTTGCGAAACGCCTTGCCGATCTGGGCGATGCCGAACGGCACCTTCAAACGCTGCGTGTCGAGCACGTTGGCATAGTTGGCGAAGATGCCTTGCGCCGTTTCGGGGCGCAGATAGGCGACATCATCTTCAGTGGCCGCCGCTCCGATGTACGTCCGAAACATCAGGTTGAATTCTCGCGGCTCCGTCAGATCGCCGCCGCAATTCGGGCAGGGCGTCACGAGTCCCGTGCGCGCGAACTGCTCCGTGGCCATGTGCTGCATAAAGTCGATGATGTTCAGCCGTTCATTCGGATTCTGCTGAAGCCGCTCCACAAGCCACGACAACGTCACCTGGGGGTTACGCACGAGTGCCAGCCCGGGTGCGAGTTGCTTGCCCTTTCGCTCGGCCCAGCGCAGAAGATCCGGCGAGCGCACGGCAATCACATCGTCCTCGACGGTGGCGTGCATGGCCTCCGCCAGCGACCTGGCCCACTTGGCCTCCCTAAGCTGCTCCCACACCTTGTCCGCACGGTAGAGCTTCTTGCACTGTCGGCAGGTCTGCATCGGATCGCTGAAGCCGCCGACGTGGCCGCTGGCTTCCCAGACCTTCGGGTTCATGATGATCGAGCAATCCAGGCCGACCATGCTGATCTGCTTGCCGTCGGGCCCGATTGGCGGGTTCTGCACCATGTCCCGCCACCAGGCCTCCTTGATGTTCCGCTTCAGCTCGACGCCCAGCGGCCCGTAGTCCCAGAAGCCGCCGATGCCGCCGTAGATCTCCGACGACTGGAAAATGAACCCGCGGCGTTTGCAGAGGGCGGTCAGTTCTTCCATCAACTTGCTGTCGGCTGCCATCGTTGCGCGCTCCCGTGGTGGAATTCAAACGGCACATCATAGGAATGCGGGACGCGGATCGCAAATGGGGGGAGAAGGGGAACAGGCAACGAGGCAACCAGGCAACCAGGCAACGAGGCAACGAGGCATCTAGCCGCCTTATTTCATGAGTATCATTATTCGGCTGTGATCGCGGGTGTTGTCGTGCTGGCTGGCTGGCCGCAGGGCGAGTGCGGCTGATGCGCGCATACCCCCCCTTACCCCCAGGCGGATTTCGGGATGTGCACACGTCAGATTGGGACGAGGCGGGCGACCAGCCGACGCAGGACCGACTGGTAGGGATAGGTGCTCGATAGGTGCAGCACGACACGGCGAACACTGACACGTACTCGCGCCGCGATCTTGAAGAGCTTCAGGCGAATGGTGCTCGCCTGAGCGCGAGCCAATTCGGTTCCCCGCAGCCCCACGCGTCGAAGATGTTCGATCAGGACATATGCGGCTGAGGCCAGAAGGAGGCGGAACTGGTTGGCGATGAACTTGTGGCAACTCGTCCGATCGGCGAACAAGCCGAGCTGCTGCTCCTTGATCCGATTTTCCATCTCTCCCCGGGGAATGTACCAGCCATCATAGACCTGCGTGGGAGCGTCCTTCAGATTGGTCACCACGAAGCGGACGTTCGGACCCTTGGGCAGATGCTCGGCCTTCACGATGACCCGCCGTTGTCGGTCCCAGGTCTTCGCCGCGTAGCGTACTTCGTGGAAACGCCGCTGCTTCTCGCCTGATTTGCGAAAACGTGTTTCCGCTTGCGCCATGAATGGCTGCGCCAGCCGCTCCAGCACCTTGTTGCGGGCAATCCCGACCACATAGCCGATGTCGTGTTCGTCGCAGTATTTCAGCATTTTAAAGCGACAGAAGCCCGAGTCGCCGCGGAAGATGATGCGTGCCCCGGGCCATGCTCGACGCAAGCGATTGACCAACAATCGCAGGATCGCCCGGCTGTGCCGTGCCGCGTCAATGTTACTGGGTCGCAGGTAGGCGCACAGCAGACGCTCGCCGCAGAAGACGTACAAGGGCAGGAAGCAGTAGTGGTCGTAGTAGCCATGGAAGAACTTGCCTTCCTGGTCGCCGTGGACCCGATCGTCGGTGGCGTCGAAGTCGAGAACGATCTCTTTGGGGGCCCGTCGATAGGACGCGATGAACTGCTCGACGAGCACCTGGCTCATCCGCACGAGCGATTCCCGGTTGACGGAGTTCTCAAAGCGGCACAATGTCGCGGGTGACGCGAGCGGATGCTCATCATCCGGTGGTATCTCCGCCGACACTTGTAAGATGGGATCGGTTCGAAGCGTGTCGTGGTCGTTGAGGTCTTCGTAACCCAACGCAATGGCGGCGATTCGCTGCGTCAGCATGGTCTCTACGTCGTGGATGATCTTGTCCGGGTCACGCGGATCGGCGATACACGCGGCGAGTGCGCGGGTCAGCCCGAGCCGCCGATCGACCTCGCGAAGTAGCAGGCCGCCGGCGTCGGAGGTCAGTCGCCCGCCATCGAAGTCAGCCGAGATTTTGCGCCGGGAAAGTCTGGAAAAGGTGAGCGCTTCGCGGTTACACTCTGACATGATAAGGCCTCCTTGCCGACGTATGATTGAGTCTGTGAAACCCTATCATACTAGGCTCAGAGGCCTTCTCTATGCGCAATTCGACTCCCACTGATGAAATATCCGGGCTAGGCCACGAGGCCACCAGGGTGTTGGGCGTTGTTCAATTGGGGGGGATGTTGTTACGCTATTAACCGCAAGCAGGCGAGATGCCTTCCCGACGGGGGCCGTCCCCCCGCTCAGAATCGTGCGTGCAACGGGAGTGTAGATATGGCGGTTGGCGAGGAAGCCCAGGTGCAGGCCGCGGTCGCCGGCTTTGGTGACGAGTTCACCAGGCTGCGCGGCGAGATTCAGAAGATGATCGTCGGGCACGAGGATGTGATCGACGGCGTGCTCGTGGCGCTGTTCGCCGGGGGGCATGTGTTGCTCGAAGGCGTGCCGGGGCTTGGCAAGACATTGCTGATCCGCACACTTGCCGAAGCGCTGGACGTGAAGTTCTCGCGCATCCAGTTCACACCCGACCTGATGCCCGCCGACATCATCGGGACCACCATCATCGTCGAAGATCCCAAGAGCGGGCGGCGTAACTTCGAGTTTCAGCAGGGGCCGCTGTTTACGCAGATGTGCCTGGCCGACGAGATCAACCGCGCCACGCCGAAGACGCAATCGGCGCTGTTGGAGGCGATGCAGGAGCACACGGTCACCTCGGGTGGCACGCGCTATCAGTTGAACGAGCCGTTCTTCGTGATGGCCACGCAGAACCCGATCGAGCAGGAAGGCACGTATCCGTTGCCCGAGGCCCAGCTTGACCGCTTCTTCTTCAAGCTGGTCGTCGGTTACTCAGACCGCGAGGAGCTCAAAACGATCGTCGATCGTACAACGACCGGTTACAAGCCGGAGATCCAGCCCGTGCTCAGCGGCGAACGTATCATGGCGGGCCAGGAGTTGGCCAAGCGCATCGTGATGGCGCCGCACGTGCAGGATTACGCGATTCGGTGCGTGCTGGCCACGCACCCGAACGGCGCGCTGGCGACCGAGATGGTCAACAAATACGTCCGCTGGGGCTCGAGCCCGCGCGGCGCCCAGGCGGTGACGCTGGCGGCGAAAATCTATGCGATGCTCGACGCGCGCTACAACGTGGGGTTTGATGATGTGAAAAAGGCGCTGGTGCCGGCGCTGCGACATCGCCTGCTCCTGAATTTCGAGGGTGAAGCCGAAGGCCTCAGCACCGATGACGCCGTGCAGGATCTGATTGAAAAAGTACCGACGACGGAGACGGATTGACATAGCCGCTACGTGGGTGCCCTCGGCCGACGACGACGGCGGCCGCTACGGTTTGTGGAGTTGGTTGCGTGTCGACTGTACCGGCGAAGTCCAAACGCGATGAACCGCTGCTCTCGCCCGAGTTCATGCAGAAGCTCGAGCAGCTCGAGCTGCTCTCGCGCAAGATCTTTGTCGGACGCATGAAAGGCGAACGCCGCAGCAAGCGCAAGGGCCAGAGCGTCGAATTCGCCGACTACCGGAATTATGTCTCCGGCGACGATCTGCGTTTTCTCGACTGGAATATCTACGCGCGCCTCGGCCAGTTGCTGCTCAAGCTGTACATGGAGGAGGAAGACCTCAACATCTCGCTGCTGATCGACGTCTCCGGCAGCATGGACTGGGGCGATCCGCACAAGGGCCTTTACGCCAAACGCGTGGCCGCCGCGCTGGCCTACGTCGGGCTGGTCAATTACGACCGGGTCAACCTCTACGCATATTCGAGCGGCATCTCCGCCCAACGCGTGGGTATCCGCGGCCGCCGCATGGTCGGCCAGGTGATCGAGTTTCTCGAAAACCTGCCGCTGACGGGCACGTCGCAATTCGCCGAGGGCGCGCGTCACTTCGCCCTGCGTCACCGGGGCGGCGGCGTCTGCATCGTGCTCAGTGATTTTATGGACAAGGGCGGCTACGAAAGCGGCATCCGCTACCTGCTCAGCCGTAATCTCGACATCTACTGCATCCAGGTGCTGGCGCCTGACGAGATCGATCCCCAATTGGCCGGCGACCTCAAGCTGCGTGACGTGGAGGACGAGGATCTGGCCGAGGTGACCATCAGCAAACCGCTGCTGGCGCGCTACAAGGCAAACCTGACCGCCTATTGCACCGAACTCAAGGACCACTGCACGCGCCGTGGCATTTTCTACCTGTTCACCAACACGCGCGTGCCGTTCGATGCGCTGGTAATGTCCTATCTGCGCCAACGGGGGCTATTGCGGTGACGTTGCTGAACCCATGGGTGGCGGCCGGCCTGGCGGCGGTGGTGGTGCCGCTGCTGGTGCTGCTGTACTTCCTGAAGTTGCGGCGGCGCGAACAAGCCGTACCGTCCACGCTGTTGTGGAAGCGCGCGGTTCAGGATCTCCAGGTAAACGCACCGTTTCAGCGTTTGCGGCGCAATCTGCTGCTATTGCTGCAACTGCTGGTACTGGCGGCGGCGCTGCTGGCGCTGGCGCGGCCTGTGATCGAAACCGAGGCCACCGATGAAGCAAGCCTGATCCTGCTGATCGACCACTCGGCCTCGATGAACACGGTGGAGGCCGACGGGCGCACACGCCTGGAAGAGGCGCGCGAGCAGGCCGTGCGCCTGGTGCGGACGTTGAATCGCACCGGCGGCGGCTGGTTCAGCTTTGGTGCGCAGGCGGCGCGCACGCGCGCCATGGTGATCGCCTTCGCCGATCAAGCCGCCGTAACGGCCCCGTTCACGACGAATACGACCGATCTGGTGGACCAGATCCGCGCGATTCCACCGACCGATGCCCGCACGAACTTGCAGGAAGCCCTCACGCTGGCCGAGGCCTACCTGGCCCAGACCACGGTCGAGCTCGCCCCGGACGCCACCAAACAGGGCTCGAAGATAATCCTCTTCTCCGACGGCGGGATCGCCGACCTTGCAGCGCTGGCCATGCGCTACAGCTCGATGGAGCTCGTCAAGATCGGCGAGGCGACCGACAACGTCGGCCTCACCGCGCTGCGTGTGCAGCGCAATTACGAACGCCCCGAGGTCGTCAACGTGTTTCTCCAGGTGCAGAACTTCGGCCCCACGGACGTCACGACCGATGTCTCGCTGTACCTTGATGGGCATCTGAAAGCGGTCGAGAACGAATCGCTGGCGGCCGGGTCGGGCCCGCCGCTTGAGCTTGACGAGGGCGAAGAGGCGCCGCCGGAGAGTGTCAGCGGCAACGTGCCCGAGGGTAGTCGGCTCTCGCTGAGCTTTGAGTTTACGCTGGACGACGCCGGTGTGCTTGAGGCGCGTATTGCGCGTGACGATGCGCTGGCGGCGGATAATCGCGTCTACGGCATGGTCCCGCCGCCGCGCAAGCTCAACGTGTTGCTGGTTACTGAGCCGGCTTATAGCGTGTTTCTGGCCAACGTGTTGGCCGGGCTGCCGCTGGAGCAGGTGACGACCGTCGCGCCGCAGGAGTACGAGCGGATGGCGGATGACCAGCTCGAGGTGGATGGACAGTCGCGCTACGATGTTGTGATCTTCAACAAGCACAACACGGGCCGCTTGCCGGTTGGCAATTACCTGTTTCTGGCGTCGGTTCCCGAAGTGGAGGGGATCAGCGCCGACGACGAGGTGGAGCAACTGGCCACGCTGTGGTGGGATGAGACGCACCCGGTCTTGCGGCACGTGGCCCTCGAATACGTTTATATCGCGCGCGCGTTGCAGCTCAATCTGCCACGGCAGGCGGAGGTTCTTGCGGAGGGCACGCGTGGCCCGCTGATTGCGCGTTACGCCGTCGATGGCCGCCAGTTCATGCTGATCAGTTTCGCGGTCGAGCAGAGCACGTGGGTGACCAAGCCCAGCTTCGCGGTGTTCTTCTACAACGCGCTGCGTTACCTGGGGGCCGCCGGCGTGGCGGGCGGCGCCGACAGCTTTCAGCCGGGGGATGTGCTCACGGTTCAGGTGCCGCCCGGCGAGACCGCCGCGACCATAGTGCGGCCCGATCACTCCGGCACCAAGGTGAAGCCGAACGACGCCGGCGTCGCGTATTTCGGCGCCACGTCGCGCGTGGGGCTTTATGAAGTCAAGCCGGGCGTCGCCGGCCGCAACCGCTTTGCCGTGAATCTCACCGACGCGCGCGAGAGCGACATCACACCGCGCGCGCGCATCAAAATCGGCGGCCAGGAGATCGCGGTCGGTGAGGCGATTACGACGGCGACGCCCGAGATCTGGCGCTGGTTTGTCGGCGGGGCGATCGTGCTCCTGCTGCTCGAGTGGTACATCTACAACCGCCGCGTGATGATCTGACGCGGCGGGCCCGCGGCGCGGGCGTCCGGATACGCATAAACTCGGGCCCACGCCCGCACATACCGCATTCTTCGAGGCAATTCGCTTGAACACGCCGGCCATGGGCCGCTACAGTGGGGTCTGTCGCAGGGCACCCACTTCCGCTTGCGCTCAACGAAGCGCGAGCGACTGGTTTCCGGCGAGCAAGTATCCATCCGACATCCCGCGCAGGAGGAGACGAAGTGCACACCCGATCCCTACCGCGTTGCAGCCTCATGGTGCCGATCGCCCTGATCGTAGCCCTTACCACGGCGGGCGTCGCGCCTGCCAGCGAGGAAGGCCATGCCGCGGCCGACCAGGTCAGCCTGGCCAGCTACCAGGATTTCATGGAGAACGAGCTGTTCACGCACGACGGTGACAACCGTGGCCCCAGCGGCCCGGAGCATGACCTGGCGCGCGATAATATCTTCGCGCTTTTCTCCGGCTACGGATTGTCGGTGTACTACGACACGTTCTCGTATGGCGGCGGTACGTACGAGAACGTGGTGGCGGAACAGCTTGGCACCGTCTATCCCGACGCGATCTACGTTATCGGCGCGCACTACGACTCGGTCAGCAATCCTGGAGCCGACGACAACGCCAGCGGCGTCGCTCTGGTGCTCGAGGCGGCGCGTATCATCAGCCAGTACGACTCGGAGTACACCATCCGCTTCATCGCGTTTGATATGGAGGAAGTTGGCTTGGTCGGCAGCGCCCACTACGCCGACCAGCATTTCGCCGACGACATTCGCGGGATGATCTCGGCCGACATGGTGGCGTACGATACGGGCTCCAATTACGCCAGGATTTACAGCCAGTCGTGGGCGACAACGCTGCGCACCGCGCTGGGGGCGGCGATTGACGAGTACGGCGTGGACCTGACGTGGCTTGACGCCGGCTGGATCTCGGCCAGCGATCATGCGTCGTTTGATGCGCAGGGCTTCGAAGCCGCCCTGATTATTGAGGGCGAGGTCTGGGAAAACCCCTACTACCACACTCAGCAGGACAGCGTCGACAACCCCGGCAACATCAACTACGACTTCGCCCTGAAGATGGTGCGCAGCGCCGTCGGATACCTGGTCGACAACGCCGGTGTGCTGGTCGATGTCAGCGCGCTGGGTTTTGACTACCCGGCGGGACACCCGGCACTCTCGTCGCCGGCCGGCGGCACCAGCATGCTTGTGGATGTGGTCGAGTATGGCGGGGCCGTCGCCCAGCCGGCTTCCGGTTTGTTCCACTACAACACGGCGATTGGATGGGTGACCGTGCCCATGGACGTGGTTGACGCTGACACCTACGAAGCCGTCTTTCCTCCAGCGATCTGCGGGGCGGACGTACTCTATTACTTCAGCGTCGAGGCTGAGGGCGGCGCCGTGTTCAGTGACCCGCGCGACGCGCCCGCGACCACGTACGCCGTGACCGCCGCTTATGGTGAAATCTCGCTCTTTGACGACGATTTCGAGACAGATCAAGGATGGGCGGTAAGCGGCGACGCCAGCGACGGCCAGTGGGAGCGCGGCGTGCCGGTGAACTTCGATCGCGGCGATCCACCAACCGATTACGACGGCTCGGGCAACTGCTACCTGACCGACAACGATCCGCTTTACGAGAACTCGGACGTCGATGGCGGCACGACCATCCTCACATCACCGGCCATGGACCTGCCCGACGGGGCCATCATTACATACGCCTACTGGCTCAATGATGTTTCCGGGGGGCTGCTGGGCGCCGAAGATTCCATGACGGTGCAGGCTGCCACCGATGCCGCCGGCACCAATTGGGCGACGATCCGCACGTACGACACGGCCGCGGCTGGCTGGCGCAGTGACGAGATTGAAGTTGGCGTCGATGTGGCGGCATCAGCCACTCTGCGCATTCGCTTTTCCGCCAGCGACCTTGACCCGGGCAACGTTGTTGAGGCCGGCGTCGATGCCTTCAAGGTTACGGCCTATCAATGTCAGCCGCCGGATGTGATCGGGGATATGAACTGCGACGGGTTGGTCAACAACGGGGATATCGACCCGTTTGTCCTGGCGGTGACCGATGCGGGCGCCTACGAACTGGCATACCCCGCATGTGATATCCTGCGTGGCGACTGCAACGAGGATGGCCTGGTGAATAACGGTGACATAGACGCCTTCCTCGCGCTGCTGTGATGCGCGGACACCAGCGCCGCCGGGCACAGCCGGCCGCTGGTGATCTGGACCATCCGCCCCCGTCCGGTTACCGTTACGGTCACATGGAGCGGCTCAGCCGGCAGGCGGTTGACCCGCCGCGCGGCACAGCCAACTGCACGGATCGACACCATGAACGCGGACGAATTAAAACCCGGGCAGCGAGTCCGAATCCTCCAGACTATCCGCCGTCGCGAAGGCGATCTGCGGACGGATGTTGTCGGCACGGTCGTGTCGTCCACCTCCCAGAAGACGGGAAGCTGGTACGCTCATTCCAAAGACGCCTTTCTCTGGCTGCGGCGCGTCTGTGTCCAGAAGGATGACGGCGAACTCACCACGGTTGTTGTTGACCCGCGCACCGAGATCGAGGCGCTCGGTGGCGATGTTCCCACGAACCGATGAGCCCGATGGGCACCAGATGTGGTATGCTGGCAATCGGCGTGATTCTGCTGGGCGGTGCGGTGTCAAGCGCCGCGGTGCAAGCAGGCACGTCGGATGCTCAGCAAACGCTGCCCGCCTATGTGCGGCCCTCGGCGGCGACATTGGCCGAAGCGGTTTACGTTGATGAATTTCTGCGCCTTCCGGTGCGCGCCGGCGAAGGCTACCAACGTGTACTCGACGATCCACGTGCTACCCCCGACGAGCGCACTCAGGCGACGTGGCGTCTGGCGCGTTGCCGCCGCCGTCTGAACAAGCCGGCCGAAGCGCGTGCGCTGCTGACAGGCCTGCTGCTGGACGCGGGGCTGTCGCCGACGATTCGCCAGCGAGTGGAGCACGAGTTGGCCCGCATTCCGCGAGCGGACCCCTCACGGCTGCTCGCCGCCGACACGCTCATCTACCTGGAGGCGCCGCAATGCGGAGTGTTTCTGGAGCGTGTGCTCGCGCTGCTGCATGACGCCGACCTGGATGAGATCGTCCGTGAGCGCTTGCTCGCGCCGTTGCGGCACTCCTTTGGCATTGACACACGAGTATTCTGGAACGAGACCGTGCAGGCCGAGCTGGCCAAGCTCGACGGGTTGGGCGTGGGTTGGCACTACTCGCGTATTGCCGGCGGCGAAGGCGACACCGACTTGCCCGAGGAGATGGCGCTGGTTTTGTACACCGGGGGTGGCGCCGCGACGGCGGGGTTCCTGGAGGGGGTTGCGACGACCCTGCTCACCCCCGATCTCAACATCGAGGGCATGCAGCCGTTTGTCCCCGCCACGTTTGATCTGCGCGAGCATCTCGAAGTCGATGACGGCCTGTTTGTCATCTGCACACGCCCGGACGAGGTGGGCGACACGGTGCTGCGTCATCGCGGGGAGCTGGTCGGCGGCACGCTATCTAGTGAGGACCGTTTCAAGCAACACCCGGCCGATTGGCCGCCGGCGGATGCCCTGTCGCTTTATGCGGATGTGGCCAGCATCGTCAATCATATAATCCTCCGCGCCCCGGAGCAGGAGCGTGCCGGGTGGGTGCTTACGGCCGATGCCCTGGCTTTACGCGAAGTCGGTCCGGTCTTCGCATCACTTGCCCTGCGCGACGAAGGGCTGGATCTCGAGATTGTCGCCGACGTGGATAGCGCGCGCAGCGTACTCGCTCGCCTGGCGCTGACGCCGCCACTGCGGCCCGGCTGGCAACGCTGGGTGCCCACCGACGCATCACTCGTGTTCGTTACGGCGCTGACTCCCGGCCAGCAGCGCTGGCTGGATTTCGAGCAGTTCCTGGAAGAGCTCAGCGCGGCGCAGGTGTTGTACGAGCAACGCCTGGCAAGCACGCAACCCTCGCGCACACCCGAAGCTGAACTGCTTGCGCTCTTTCGCCTGATCGAGCAGAAAACGCAACTACACCTGGCCAGCGATGTTTGCAGCGCCGTGCGATCATTGGTGTTGGTCGGGCCGCCTTCCATCGCGTCGGGGCCGCAGGCCTGGAGACAGTGGGTGCTTGTGATCGAAGTAGACCGGGCCGACCACTGGCTGCGCCAACTCGAGCAGGGCGTGGGGCACTGGCTTTTTGGGGGCCTGGAGAATCAGCCGCTGCCGGTGCGGCAGGTGCCGACACCGGTCGGCGACGTTGGTTGGCTGGCCATACCCGCCTCGCGCATTGGCGTGGCGTTTCAGATCCGCGGGTCGCGCATCATCGTCGGTGCGGGTGTCGATTCCGTGGTCGAGTACCTCAGACGCGTCAACCAAGAGCCGCCCCTGTTGCGCGTCAGCGCCGATGACGGCATCAGCAAGTATTTGCGGCTGCGGGTTGGCCACTGGCTTGGCACCAATCACCGTGCAACGCCGATAAACCCCGCCGACAACGGTGCGATTCCCCCGCTGGTGATCAGAACCTACGAAGACGCGGATCAGATACGTCTTCTGGTGCGTCAGGAACAGGCGGCGGCAGCTCTGCGGGGGATGGCCGATTTACTGCCGGCGCCGGCCGTCGAGGAGTAACGCCGATCAGAGCGGCGCGACGGTGAGTCCGTCGTACTGCCACCCATTCCCGTTGGTGTAGCCTGCGCGCAAGGGGCCGGCTTCACACGATTCCGCTCAGTTTTTCCGGTGCGATTGTCGATAGGTGAAGACAGCGGACGATGTCCGCGCATAAATTGGCCGCGCGCCGCGTCGATTTTGGGAGAGAACCGCATGAACGAGCTGCCCAACGTTGCTTCCGAGCAATCGCCCGCCGCGGTCAGGCACGACACGCACGCCGGCGGCGACAGGGGCGAGTTTCGTCAGCGGTGCAAGCGCCGCGAGCCGCGGGCGCCGCATCGCCTGCCGTGTCGCGTACGTGTTTTTGATCCCGCTGAGGGGACATGGGTGGCCAAGCTGGGCCACACGGTCAACATCTCACCGCGCGGAATCGCGTTGCAGGTTGCGATGGCGATACCGATCGGGGCGCGGGTGGAGGCTGTAATCCCGCGGTTTGACGCCGAGCCCTGCTCCATCAGCGGAACGGTGCATCATAGTCGTCGCGTGTTGACGGGGGCTTTCGAGATCGGCATCAGCACCACCGAGACCTAGACGCCAACGCGCGCCTCCCGGACTCGCTTGCACGCGCCGGCTCGCGGGGCCGTCTTCCCCGCAGCGCGCGATTGGTGCGGCGTTAACCGATTCCCTGTTCGGCTTCGCCACCCCAGCGGTGGGCGCGAATCGACGACACAATCTGTTCCGCCAGCCGAACCGCCTGGGCACCATCTTCAACCGTCACCGGCGGGGGGGTTTTGTCGCGCACGCTGGCCACAAACGCCTCGAGCTCGGCGTTTAGGGCGTCCTGGTCGTCGATTTCCAGCGGCTCGACGCGCACCATCTTGCCGAAATCGAGACCGGCCATCTGCGAGAGGTCGTCCAGGTTGTTCTCGCGCGCCAGCTTCAGCACATCGAGATTCTGGTCCTTGGTGATCACGATGCCGCGCTTCTGCTGATAGTCGAGCGAGATGTAGGCGTCGTGGCAGAACACCCGCAGCTTGCGCTCGGTCTTCAATGCCAGTCGTGAAACGGTGAGGTTGGCGATCGCGCCCTGATCAAAGGTCACGCGCGCGTTGGCAATGTCCTCCGTCGGCGCCAGCACATTGACGCCGTACGCATCCACCGCCGTGGCTTTCTCGAGGCGCATCAGGTGTAGCACGATGTCGATGTCGTGGATCATCATGTCGAACACGACACTCACATCCGCGGATCGAAACGTAAAGGGGCTGATGCGATGCGATTCGATGAACTTGGGCCGCAATCCGAGCCGCAGCACCGCTTGAACCGCCGGGTTGAAGCGCTCGGTGTGCCCGACGGCGACGGTGGCGTTGTGCTTGCGCGCCAGCGCCACAATCTGGTCCGCCTCGGCGACGTTGGGCGCGAGCGGTTTCTCAATCAGCACGCCGATACCACGTTCGATCAACGGACCGGCGACGGCCAGGTGGTGGGTTGTGGGGACGGCGACGGTCGCCGCGGCGATATCGCCGAGCTCGGGCGTATATTCCTCGGCGTAGCGCGCGCCGAGCGGCTCGGCGAGGGCCCTGGCGCGCCCGAGGTTCTTGTCGATTACCGCCACCAGGTGCGTGGACGCCATCTCGCTGTATTTGCGAACATGGTGCCGGCCCATGTGTCCGGCGCCGATTACCGCCACTGGCATGGGCGTGGTCATTTGCCTTGCTCCGAGTCCTGTCCGCGATAGAAACCAGCGCGGTCCTGGGCCGAATCGGTTCGCCGGCGCTCGAGTGCGCGGCCGAAGACCCCCTCGTGCATCTGCCGTTTCAGAAAGTCAATCAGGTAACACACGTGCTCGTCGCGGCCGAGCCCATCATGCTCGATCCGGGCCATTGCCTCGGCGGTGCGCCCGACGCCGCGTTGCGAGCGACGCGCAAACAACAGGCGGAATGCCTCTTTCACGGCGGCGATCGATTCATCGGGGACATGCCAGCGCCGCATGCCTTCGAAATTCACCGCCCGCACGGTCGCTTCGTAGCCGGAGACCTTCATGTAGGGCGGCACGTCGCTGGTCATCCGGGTCATGCCGCCGACGAAGGCGTAGCGGCCCACTGTGACAAAGTGGTGCATTGCGCTGACGCCGCCGATGTTGACGTGGTCCTGAATGTGCGCATGGCCGGCGACCTGTACGTAGTTGGCGAGAATGACATGATCATCGACGCGTGTGTCGTGCGCGATGTGAACGCCGACCATGAACAGCCCATGGTCACCGACGCGCGTGGCGCCGCCGCTCTGTTGGTCGACCTCGGTGCCGCGATGGACGGTCACGTGCTCGCGAAAGAGGTTGTCGCTGCCGATGATCACCCGCGTGGCGCCGCCCTTGTACTTGAGGTCCTGCGGCGCCGAGCCGATCACGCACTGCGGATAAAACGTGTTGCGCGGGCCGATCTGCGCCGGACCGCTGATCGTCACGTGCTCGTGCAGCACGCACTCGTCGCCGAGCTGCACGCCGGGGCCGACGTAGGCAAAAGCGCCGACCTTGACGTCGCGGCCGAGCTCCGCATGGGGGTCAACATACGCCTGTGGGTGTATCAAGCTCATCTGCTACCTGGTTAGGCCGGATCGGCATCCACCAACATGAAACGGATCGCCGCTTCGGCGACCTGTTCACGACCCACGCGAGCCGTGCAACGTACCTGCCCGGTGCGCGACTTGACGCGCACGGCCAGAGCTTCGAGGACCAACTGGTCACCCGGCGTGACGGGACGCCGGAACTTCACTTTGTCCAGGCTGAGCAGCACCGCCACCTTACCGGTGTGCTCGAGCTTCTGCGAGAGCAGGATACCTCCGAGCTGCGCCATTGCCTCGATGATCAGCACACCGGGCATGATCGGCTGGCGCGGGTAGTGTCCCTGGAAGAACGGTTCGTTGATCGTGACGTTTTTGATCCCGACGGCGCGCTGATCACCTTCGATCGTGACCACCCGGTCAACCAGCAGCATCGGGTAGCGGTGCGGCAGAATGCGGCGCACCTGGTGAATGTCGATCTTGGGCCGCGCAATCAACTGATCGCGAAAGTGCTCTTCTTCGTGCTGCTCGAGCAGCAAACGCACAAGTTCGTGGTTGAGGTGGTGCCCGGAGCGCCGCGCATAGATGCGGCCGCAGACAAAAGCGCCCATCAGCATCAGATCGCCGATCAGGTCCAGCATCTTGTGGCGCACACATTCGTCGGGATAGCGGAACTTGTTTTCGATCGGGCCATCCGCGCCGATGACGAGAATGTCGTCGTAGGTCAGATGTTGTCCGAGGCCGGCGGCACGCAACTGCTGGGCCTCCCGCTCGGTGACAAACGTGCGGGCCGGGGCGATGTCGCTCACGAAAGTGTCCGGCTCGAGCGTGGCGCGGTAAATCTGCTGGCCAATCGGGCTGTCGTTGCCGTAATCCAGCTCGTAGATCAGCTCGAGTCGATCGGGCGCACCCGGCCAGGCCACCACTTCGGCGTTCCCCTCCGACACGCGCACCGGCTGTTTGATACTGAAGTACTCGCGTTCGGCGGTCTGCTCGCAGAGACCGGCTCGGTCGAGGGCTTCAACGAACGTCAGCGAACTGCCGTCCGCCGCTGGAACCTCAATGTTGTCCAGCTCAATTTCAAGATTGTCGATCGACATCCCGCGCACCGCGGCCAGGCAATGCTCAACCGTCTCGATCGAAACAGTGCCGTTTTTGAGAGAGCTGCGGCGCGCGCGTTTGGTGAGGTTACTGAGCCGTGCGGGGATACGCACCGGATCGGCCTGATCGGCGCGGATGAACGTAATGCCGCTGCCCGGCGGGGCCGGTTTGAAGCGCATTGTCACCGGGTGCCCGGTGAAAAGGCCGCGCCCCGAGACCTCCACCTCATTGTCAATCGTTTGCTGCCGACTCAAGCTTGGCCACTCGCTTTTTCAATTCGCGCAGCTCATTGACGGTGTCTGGCAGGCGTTTTACCAGCACGTTTCGCCGCTGGTCCTCGAAGATACTCAACGGGGGGTCACCCGCCAGCCGCGCGCCGTCGGGCACATCACGGCGAGCAACGCCCCGCGCCCCGATCAGGGCCATGTCTCCGATCCGTACATGATCGACCACGCCGACCTGTCCGCCGAGCATCACGTGGTGTCCCAGTGTGACGGAGCCCGAAATACCACACTGTGCCACAATGATGCAGTGCTCATCGATCAGCACATTGTGTCCGATTTGCACCAGGTTATCAATTTTCGTGCCGCGACGAACTCGAGTCTCGCCGCTGCGCGCCCGGTCGATTGCGCAATTGGCGCCGATTTCGACATCATCTTCGATAACCACCGTTCCAACTTGGGGGATCTTGATGTGCCGGCCATCGCGTTGAAGATAACCGAACCCGTCTGCGCCGATGGTCGAATTCGGATGTATGATGACGCGATCTCCGATGATCACGCCTTCGCGCACGACCACGTTCGGCCACAGCACGCAATCGCGCCCGATGCGCGCATTGGCGCCCACGAACACACCTGGATAAAGCTGCGTGCCTGGGCCGACCACCGCGTTGGGGCCCACGTACGCACCGTAGCTGACCGCAGCCCCGTCAACCGTCGCGCTGGCGCTCACCGTGGACGTCGGGGCGCGGCCGGGTGTCAGGCGGATGGGTAAGGGGCCGAGCATACGCAGTACTTCGCACATTGCCACGTCCGGGTCCGCCACACGGATCAGGCTCGGTCCGGGCGGGGCGTCGCACTCCAGCGGCAGCAAAACGGCACCGGCTTTGGTGCCACTCAGCCGCGCCTTGATTTCAGCGCTGGCCAGCCACGCGAGCGAGTGCGGGCCGGCCTTCTCCAGCGGCGCAACCTCCCGCACCTCGAGAGTCCCGTCACCCTCGAGCTTACCCGCAACGTGCTCCGCTATTTCTGCAAGCCTCAGACCCATGTTGTCCTCTTCATTCGCCGGGCCGTCAGGGCGTCATATTGATGTCCATCATCATCTTCTTGGGTTCGGAGGCGTACTTGCTGTTCAGCGTGTTGATGACCGCATCCGTGATGTTGGCCGACGGTCTGACATGGAGCACGCGCCGGTTGCTGATCTGCTCGCGGACTGCATCCGGATTGTCCATCAGCGGCTGGAAGGGGGCGTCCATGTTCAGGACGACTTCCAGACCACGGCTGTCGGCGATCGCCTCGGTCGCGCGCAGAATCTCCTCGTAGACGCGCCCCGACCAGATGCTGACCTCACCGGCCAACCGCGCCTGCATCAGGTCCGCCCAATTCTTGTACTCGAGCTGGAGCTTGAGAATCTCCTGGCGCTTGCCCGGAAACGTCGGATCTTCAGGGTCCATGTTATCCAGGGCCGTGGCCATCATCTCGAGCTTCTGCCGCCGGGTAGTGTTCTCAGCCTCGAGCTGCGTGCGAATCTGCGTCAGTTCGCCGTTCAAATCGACCTGTCGCTGGTATTCATTGAAGACGCGCACGACGTCCACCGCGCCGATGGTCGCGCCGCCCGCAGTGCCCTGCGCCTGAAGCGTGGAAAACGCTGTGAAGCTAACCATACCTATCGCCAGGCCCACCAGGCCCGCTGTCGTCCAGCCGTGTTTCATCGCTCATCCTCGAGTCAGATCCGCTCCAGCAAATGCCGAATCCGTCCGTCGGGTTCGGCGTCCCGCATTGTCGCCGTTCCACGCCGCTTCACAACCCCAGGGAAGCGACTTGCGTGTCCCCGGGCGGCGAGTCTCACTTGGCGATCATAGTGGCGATTCGGATTGGAAAGCCCGACGGTGACGGGCCGTTCACGAGCAGTGCAAACACCGCGGTGGTTCCATCCTGGCGATAGACGTACCCCGCCAGGGCTCGCGCATGGGCGATTGTGCCGGTTTTTGCCCGAAGCCGTCCGGTCAAGGCCGCCGTCCCGCGCTTCCGCAGCGTGCCTTCTTTGCCGGGTTCCGCCAGACTCGTCGTAAACTCATCGCAGCACCGATGTGTGCGCATGACCAGCAGCAGGCGTGCCACCTGTTCGGCGGTAACGCGGTTGTCGTGGCTCAGTCCGCTGCCGTCACGGAGCACGGCGCCGGCCATGTTGACGCCGAGAGACGTCACCGTCTTGCGCACGATCTCGGTTCCGGCCGGCCAGGATCCCGGTGTACCCGTGCGCCGGCCTTCAGGGCCGTACGCCGCCAGGCTTTTCAGCAGACACTCGGCGAAGAGGTTCTGGCTGAACGTGTTGCTGCGCCAGAGGCAGTCACGCATGGATGTGCGGTGAGTGGCTACGTGGGTAGCAACGCCGACGTGCTCGGCCGTGAGCTTGCGCCGTACCACGTCGCCGGTGACCTTGATACCGCGTGTCTGGAGCGCGTGTTTCAGCACGTGTCCGAAAAAGACCGTTGGTCGTCCCGCACTCGCCGGCCCCACCACACAATCGCGTGCGACTGTGCCCTGCAATTCGAACACGTCACCGGCCGCGGGGCGTTTCAGGATCGGCCGGTGCTTTTGTCCGGCGATAACGGTGCTCCGCAGGAACTCGGCCGGCAGCGGGGGAGCAACGTAAGTCCTTACTGTCGCCCCCGAGATACTGACGCGAATCTCGACGCAGTTGTCGCAGATATTCAGACCGCCCACGGGGGCCTGATACCAGGCGTCGGCCTGTCCCGGATCCCAGTCCGGATGGCGGTGCTCTTCGTCGAAGACACTGTCGTCCAGCACTAGCTTGTCGAAGCTGGTCACCCCACGCGCACGGATCGCGGCGGTCCAGGTGTCAAGCACGTCCGCCCAATCACCTCCACGGCGCGTGGCAATCCGCACGTCCGCCAGACCCGGGTCGCCCCCGCCAATGACCCACAGCTCGCGATCATGCATGTACAGCTTTGTTTCGAAGGTGAACTCCGGCCCGAGGCGTTCGAGTGCGCTCGCTGTCACAAAGAGCTTCATAACGCTGGCCGGCTTCAGCGGCGTGTGCTCGTTTCGCGCAAACCAGACGCTTCCGTCAGCCGCGTCGAGCACGACAAGCCCGACCTGGGCCTCGCGTGGCGCGGTGCGCAGCGCATCATCGAGACGCTCGCCCAGGCCGGCGGGCGCGTCGCCGGCCAGCAATGCCGGCGCATGGGGCGCCAGCGCGATCAGCAGCGCGGCGAGCACGCAGCGCCAGCGGTCCAGCAGCATGTCCCGACCGACCTACGGTGTGCCACGGCTCTCTGAGCCGTGTTTCTCCCGTCGCGGCACCGCACGGCTCACAGAGCCGTGCCACACGACGAATTCCACCAAACCAGGGGAACAGAACGCTAGTCAATCGCCCGTGACCTCCGCAGCAATTGCATCAGCGTCTTGAATTTGCCGTGGAACGGAGCTTCGAGCGTCAGCATCTTCTCGCTGATCGGGTGGCGAAATTCGATCTTCCAAGCGTGGAGGGCCTGGTAATCGAGTAGCGGCTCACGATCACCCGCGCCGGTCAGGTCAAACTCGCTCACGGGTTTGCCGCCGTACATCGTGTCGCCGACCAGCGGGTGGCCCAGGTGTGACATGTGCACGCGCAACTGGTGTGTGCGGCCGGTTTTGGGTTGCAACTGCACGAGTGTATAGCCCCGAAACCGTTCAGCGACCTCGTAATTCGTGACGGCGTTCTTGGCCACGTCGATCTTGTTGGCGCGGATCATGACGGCGAATTTCTCGCGCACAACCGGATGGACGCCGATCGGCGCGTCGATCACGTCCGCGTCGAGATTCAAGCGGCCCTCGACGACGGCGATGTAGGTCTTTTGAATTGTGCGCTGTTCGAATTGCAGCCCCAGGCGCCAGTGCGCCTCATCGGTCTTGGCCACGAGCATGATGCCGGTTGTGTTCTTGTCCAGCCGGTGGACGATGCCGGGGCGAAACGGTGCCGTTCCATGACTAAGCTGATTGGAGTAGTACGTCAGCGCGTTGGCCAATGTGCCGCCCTGCGTCCCGCGGGCCGGATGGCAGATTATCCCCGCCTGTTTGTTGAGCGCGATTATGTACTCGTCTTCGTAGACGACATCCAGCGGGATGTTCTCGGGGATCACCTCCAAGGGCTCGGGCGGGGGGATCAACAGGTCGACCAGGTCACCGCCACACATCTCGTAGCTGGGCTTGGTGGGTTTGCCGTTGACCGTGATGGCGCCCTGCTTGATCAGCCGCTGGATGAGTGTGCGCGAAAGATGTGGAAAGCGTCCTTGCAGGTACTTGTCCAGGCGCCTGCCCGGCAGCTTGCGCCGGATGCGCAGGCGCGCGTGCTCCACGTTGTCGTCATCAATGGGAACCGGACGCTGGAGTATGTCCTCATCAAAACTCACGGCTGCTCGGGTTCGGCCGGTACGGTCTCACCGGTAGCGGCGGCGTCATCCGCCGGTGCGGCTGGCTCAGGGGCGGCGGCCTCCGGTTCGACCGGTGAGTCTTCAGCGTTTGCGGCGGGCGGCGTGCTCTCCGCGGCGGCCGCTAGGTCAGCCGGCGTCGGCGCGACCACCTCCGACTGTGGCTGTGGAGGAAGGCCGGGCTGCAGTGCAATCGGTGTGCGCAATGAATCCAGAGAGTCGAGCTTGGCGCTGACCAGCACCTGGAGTGAACTGCCGGCGAAGTGATCGCTTTGCAACATTTCGTATGTCGCACGGGCGCCATCGAAATCGCGTTGCGACTCCTGAATGCCCGCGAGCAAGTACAACGCCGGTCCACCGACCGCTGGAGGAATTTGCAGATGCTGGTCGACCAGCGGCTGCAACACCGCGGCGGCTTCGGTGAGCTTCTGCGGGTCGGACGTCTCGGTGGCCTCGGCCGCCAACGCGCCGGCCAGTTCGAGGCGGGCGGCATTTGACAGCGCCGACGTCGTGCTGCCGTCGGCGATACCCCGCAGGCCGTCAAGCATGTCCGGGGATGCTCCGGTGGCTGGCTGACCCATTTGCACGAGCGATTGCCAGTTGGCCGCCTCGGCCCGCGCGCTCTGCCAGGTCCAGATGCGATACGCGGCGAACAGGACGATAATGACCAGAATCGCGACGATCAGATAGACCGTGCTCTTGTCCAGCTCGCGAAGTTTCTGTATCGCCTCGGCCAGCTCGTTCTGCTTGAGTTGATGCCGGGTATCGGCGTCCATCTTTTCTCCTCGAATACACTCGAATACAGGTGGCTTCTGAGCCGCCCGTGAGATCACACTACGCTCAGATCGGCACGCCGCCGATCAGACAGGCCGACGCACAGCCGGCCGACTATCCATCGCGAGGCGGCGGCAGGTCGGAAGTCTCCTTCGGCGCCCCTTTCGGCAGCGGCCACACGTCCACCGTGAAATACGAATGGAACCCGCGGTTTCCGATGCGGATGGTGCACTCCTCGGCGCTGCTGCGGAAGTAGAGGCTGTAAACGCCCGCCTCATCGCGTCGCTGTAGCAACTCAAAGCCCGCCGTGGGCATATGGTGCAGAAAGAACTCGTGCAAAGCGTCGCGACTGCCGCCGCCGGTGAATTCATAGCTGGCGAAGCGAAAACGTCCGCTCTCGTGGGCCTTGCTCTTATCATCGACGACGGCGATTCCGCGCGGCAGGGGGATGCCCGCCAACATCGGATGCTGGACGGCGTCCGCAGCCCGCATGGCGGTCGGCTGACTGCCGACGTTCGCGGTCACGCAACCCATCGGCATCAGGCACGCCAGCGCCAACAGGCCACACACCAGCCCCTCGGCCGGCCCGGTTGTGCGCACAAGACGACTCACCATCATCGCGACTCCTCCACAGTTACGATTGACCCCACATTTTGGCGATTCAAGCGGTATTCGTCAAACGGGGGGGCAGCAGGGCGATCGCATTCTCGTGGTAAATAATGGATGTTCGGTGTATGTACGGGTTGCGCTTGCGCGCGGTTGGGGGTAAGCAGGTTATCGTCGTTCTGCGTTGGCCACGCAGGGACATCAGTGGTCCCTTCGAGAAGGAGCTTTGGCATGGACGTCAACGCCCCGCGTGGCATCCTGCGCTTTTTCAGTGATATGGAAGATCCACGTTCCAACCAGGGTCGCCGGCACGAGTTGCTGGACATCCTCGTCATCGCCATCTGCGCCGTGATCTGCGGCGCTGCGGGTTGGGAGGATGTCGAACTTTTCGGCCGCGGCAAGCAGAAGTGGTTTGCCACCTTCCTGCGTCTGCCGCACGGCATCCCTTCGCACGACACCTTCGGTCGCGTCTTCGCGCGGCTCGACCCCGACGCCTTCGAGCGTTGCTTCCTCGCCTGGGTACGCCACCTGTCGCGGACGAAGGTCGGCCGGCTGGTCGCCATCGACGGCAAGACGATCCGCCGCAGCTTCGACACGGCGGCGAAGAAATCTGCGTTGCACATGGTCAGCGCCTGGTGCGCGAGCAACCAAACGGTTCTCGGACAGATCGTAACCGACGCCAAGAGCAACGAGATCACCGCTATTCCAAAGCTGCTGGAGTTGCTGGACCTGGACGGCGCCGTGATCACCACCGACGCAATGGGCTGCCAGAAGGCGATTGCCGAGAAGGCCATCTCTTGTGGAGCCGATTACGTGCTCCAGGTCAAGGGCAATCATCCGCACTTGCAGAAAGAACTGGAGCTGCTCTTCGACGAGTGTCGCCGGAAAGACGCCCACGCCGTCGCACACGACTATACGCAGGAGCATGACAAGGGGCACGGGCGGATCGAGACGCGGCGCTGTTGGATGACCACCGATGTCAGCTGGCTGCCGGCTGGGGCGCAGTGGCAAAACCTCAGCAGCTTTGCCTGCGTCGAGGCCACGCGGCGGATCGGCGAGCAGGTCGAGACCGACCGGCGTTACTACATCAGCAGCATCGAAAAGTGCGACGCTGCCCGCATGCTCGAACGCGTCCGCGGGCACTGGGGCGTCGAGAATCGGCTGCATTGGCGGCTCGACGTGATCTTCGGCGAGGACCAGCGACGGATCCGCAGCGGCTACGCAGCCGAAAACTTCTCGCGTCTGAGCCGGATCGCCCTGAACCTGCTCAAAGCCGGACCACCCAAAGCCCGCAGCATCCGCGCCCGACGCCTACTCGCCGGCTGGAACCACGACTACCTCCTCAGCCTCCTGATCCACGACCCAAAACCGAAAACCTGAGAATGCGATCGCCCTGGGGCCGGTGTTGTGATGAGTTTGCCCCCGCCTCTTGACCCCTGCACGCCGACCCGTCAACATGCCCGCATCGGCATCAGGAGCGCGGGCCTCGAGCGGCCCATTTTCACGAATCAACTTGAATGCAGCAGCGCCGGGCACCGCGCCGGGCGCATGGCAGAAAGAGTGCAGCATGACTTCACTCCGATGGCACGATGAATCCCCATTCGAGCCGCTGGCCGAGCACATGAAACACGTGCGCACGTGTGTCGACCTGGTATTGCCGATGTTCGAAGCGATCCGGGCCGGCGACTACGAGAAGCTCAAGCTCATCACCGGGGGTGTTTTCAAGGCCGAGCATATGGCCGACAAGGTCAAGAACGAGATTCGCAAGACCATTCCGACTCGTTTTGCATTGCCGGTTTACCGAGGCGATCTGCTGGCCTTCCTGCACGTCCAGGATGACATGGGCGACACCGCCGAAGATCTGGCCGTACAGCTCACGATCAAAAATCTCGAAATGCCCGCCAGCCTCGCCGATGACATCCTGGCCTACGTTCGCCAGGTGCTCGAAGTCTGCCAGCGCCTTTACGCGGCCCTCGACCTGCTCAAGGACATGGGTGAGCGCGATTTTTCCGGCGCCCCCGGCGAACGCGTCATGGCGCTTATCGCCGAGGCCGAGCACGAGGAATGGGTGGCGGACAAGCAGCAGTATCGGCTCGCCCAGCGGCTCTTTGCCCTGGAAGACCAGATCAGGCCGACGGACATCTTCCTGTGGTCCGGCATATTCCAGAACCTCGGCGCTCTGGCCAACCACGCGGACAAGACCGCCGAACGTCTACGTCGCATGCTCGGCCGCTAGGTCCGCCGGGCTGACGCTCAGCGCCAGGTCTTCGAGCCTGACGCTCTCGACACTAGTCAGGCAGGGACGCCTGATGCCGAAGTTAGATTGAAACGGCTCTAGCCTGGCTTCCGAGACCCTTGACTGGACGATAGACGCCCATGTTCGCGACCCTCGCAGGCACGCCGCAGCCAGTCCTGCTCGCTTCCAGTACGAATGAGACCGTCTTCCTGTTTGCGGCCGGGGCCGTGGCCCTGATCATGTTGCTGTGGGACACCGTCGAAGTGGGCCGCAACGACGCCGCCAATCTGGTGAATGCGGTCTTTGGCTCGCGCGTTCTGGCGCGTCGGACGGCGGTGCTGATCGCCGGTGTTGCCGTCGTGCTTGGCGCGGCGGCCTCGTCGCAGGTGATGGATACTGCGCGCAAGGGCATCTTTGACCCCGCGCACGCCAATCTTGACGTTGAAAAAGCTCTGGCGATTTACATTTCGGTCTACATTGTCGACACGGTCCTGCTTTACAGCTATTCGGCCTTTGGCATGCCGGTCAGCACCACCGCATGTCTGGTTTTTGAACTGCTCGGTGCGGCCTTCGCGCTCGGCGGCCCGGTCGTCGTGAAGTGGCCCAAGGCCGGGACGGTGCTGGCCGGCATCGTCTGCTCGATTGCGATCAGCGGTGTGGCGGCGTTCTTCCTCCAGCGCATCGTGCGCGGGGCCATCCGCGACCGCACAACGCGACTTTCCGTGCTGCTCGCCCACGGGGGGTGGATTGGCGGCGGCATGCTGGCCGGGCTGACCTACTTCATGCTGGTCAAGGGCATGAAGAACGTTGCCATCGTTAAACATGTCAATAAGGAGTTCGTGCAGCAATTCGGCCCATTGCTCACACTGCTGGCACTCTGGGCCGTCTTCGCGCTGATAATCCACCTGCTGCTGGTGACCTTCGGCAAGCGCGCCGCTAGGCTTCTCTTTCCCGTGTTGGCCGTGGTCGGGATGCTGGCGATGGCGTTCGCGTTCGGCCAGAACGATCTGGCCAACTGCGCCGCGCCGGGACTGGCGGCCCTCAACATCCTTCAGCACTACGAAAAGGGTGTGGCGGTGGCGACCGAGATCGACATCAGCGTCTGGGCTCTGGCCGGGTGCGGCTTCTTGATGGCGGTTGGAATGCTCACCAAGAACTCGCTGCGTGTCACCAGCGCCGCCGTCCATGCCGGCAGCATGGCCCACCAGGTACGCCTCTGGGCCCCCAACTGGTGCATCGTCGTGGCCCGTGTACTGCTGCGCTTGCGCGGCAGCCAACCGGTTCTGGCCCCGCTACCCACAGTAACGGATGCCGGCAAGACCAGGCACTACGACGCCTTGCGCGCGTGTGTCATCCTTGCCGTTTCCGCGAGTGTGATCGCCACGGCATCCGGCTTTGGCCTACCGGTGTCCACCACCTACGTATCGTTCGCCGCCATTGTCGCCACCGGTATGGCCGACCGTATTTTCCAGCGCGGCGACGCGGAATTGAAGCTGGCCCGCACCATCTGGGTGGTCTTCAGTTGGTTTGCGGCGGCCGTGATCGCCGCCGTTTCTGCCGGTGTGGTCTGCTTGCTCGTGTACTACGTCAGACTCTTCGGCATCGGTATTGTCATCGCTATCGGTGCGAACCTGACCGTTCGCCACGTACTCAAGAAACGCGCTGACGCCCAGGAGGTCCGAGTCCGCGAGGCCGCCCGCGAGCGCCAGCACCCCGAGCAGTACGCGGAAGTCTACGAAGACTGATCCCCCTGCGGCTGTTCTCGCACCATGGCGCCGGGGCGTCGCGGCGTGCTCGCCGCCGCGTATCGACGACAGTGGAATGCCCTGCACGGTTTGCGTATTATCTGGTTGGTACACGCGCGGCCTGGTGTCTGAAATCCCACGCTCGTGACGTGATCGCATGCCCGCCTGAGTTGGGCTTGTGCGGTGTGAGCGCCGCATCAACGGGCGAGCAATCTCACCTCATCAGGACAATAAGGACGCAGCGCGATGGCGGATATCTCCGGGGCTTCGAGCGAAACACTGCGGCAAATCGCTGAGTGTGTTCACGTCGGAAAGGCTGACGCCGCCAGCAATATCCCGCCGGGGTCACAAGGGGAACCGGGCGTGGCCGAATTGGTCGAACGCGCCATTGCCGACAACGTCTCGCCGCAGATGATTCTGCACGAGGGACTGATGGCCGGCTTGCGGATCGTCGGCAAGGAGTTTGCGGCCGGCGAGGCGTTTATCCCCGAGGTGCTCATCGCCGCGCGAGCCATGCACATCGGAATGCAAAAACTCAAACCACTGTTTGCGGGCCAGGGTGTGTCGTCGCGCGGCGTATTCGTGATTGGTACTGTAAAGGGGGACTTGCATGACATCGGCAAGAATCTTGTCTGCATGATGGTCGCGGGGGCCGGCTGGGAGGTCGTGGACCTGGGAGTGGATTGCACGGCCGAGCTGTTCGCCGAAGCAATAGCCAACCACCCTGGCTGCGCCGTGGGACTGTCGGCGTTGCTGACCACAACAATGGTCGCGATGCGCGACATCGTGCAGACAATCCGCGCTTCCAATCCGGACACGGTCATCCTCGTGGGCGGTGCGCCGGTTAACAGCCAGTTTGCCAGCGAGATCGGCGCGAGTGCCTACGCCGTGGACCCATCCGCGGCGGTTGACGCGCTCGATCGCCTGATACCGGCGGCGTAGTGTCCGCCGCGTGACGGATCGGATGCCGAGCCCGCATCGGCGTTTAAGCGTGGTGACGGGCGGACACCAATACGCGCGGCGGAGTGCCGCACACCCTTTCGATGAGTTGCCATGATGATCAGCGGACCCAGCAATGCCATTCGCAGGTTTCTGGAACTTCAAGCCGCCGGCGGCATTCTCTTGCTGGCTGCGAGCGGCCTGGCCCTCATCTTCGCCAACGCCCCCGGCCTTGCCGGTTTGTACCAGTACTTCCTCGATCTACCGATCGAGATCAAGCTCGGCGGACTCGAGCTGAAGAAGAACATGCTCCTGGTCATCAACGATGGCCTGATGGCCATCTTCTTTCTTCTCGTCGGGCTCGAGATCAAACGCGAGGCCCTTGAAGGAGAGCTGGCGAGTCCCGGGCGGCTGGCACTGCCCGCGCTGGCCGCGCTTGGAGGCGTCGCCGTACCAGGTGCCATCTACGCGTGGATTACCTGGGGTGACCCCGTAGCCGGCAAAGGTTGGGCCATTCCGGCCGCGACCGACATCGCGTTTTCACTCGGGGTCCTGTCACTGCTTGGCAGTCGGGTACCGCTGGCGCTGAAGGTGTTCTTGACGACCGTGGCCGTTGTCGACGACCTGGCGGCGATCGTCATCATCGCAGTTCTCTACACGAGCCAGCTATCTCTGGCCGCGCTGCTGCTCGGCATCGGTGGTCTTGTGATACTGGTGATGCTCAATCGGCTCAAGGTGAAACATCTCGGGGCGTACTTCATAATCGGCGTGATTATGTGGATCTGTGTGCTCAAGTCCGGCGTGCACGCGACGCTCGCGGGCGTTGCGCTGGGCCTCGCCATCCCACTCAAAGTGCAGAACGAAAACGGCGAGTCGCTACTGCGTCATCTGGAGCACATGCTGCACCCGTGGGTCGCATTCATGATCCTACCATTGTTCGCGTTTGCCAACGCCGGCGTCAGTTTCAGTGGCGTCTCGTCAGAGGCCTTGTTCGGCCCGATTACGTTCGGCATTGCAGGGGGGTTGTGTATTGGAAAACCGCTCGGAGTGTTCGGGGGCGCAGCGCTCATCGTCGGGATCGGCGCGGCCAGGCTGCCCCGGGGTGTTACGTGGCCGATGGTCTTCGCGGTCGGCCTCCTGGCCGGCATCGGCTTTACGATGAGCCTGTTTATAGGGATGCTCGCTTTCGAGGGGCAGGGGAGTCAGTATGCGGTGGCGACGCGGGCCGGCGTGTTCGGCGCGTCGATAATCTCCGCGGCGGCGGGGTTCCTCCTGCTCCGGGTAACGCTCCCGCGGAGCGAGTCGGCGGATGAGCCGCCATCGGACGTTGCCAAGAACCGTGCCTGAGCACACGCGGGTAGTCAGATTCAATGAGCCTCTGTCGAGACGAACTGACCGATACCGCGAATACGATCAAGAGTGCTTGGGCGATTGCCGTTGGCGCCGGTAGGCGGGCCGGGGGAGTACAAGAACGTTGCGGTGGCTCAGAAGGCCATGAAAGGTCTGAAACAGCTTGTATATCGTCCCGACGCTAGAGCCCATGCGGTGTACAAGGAGTTGTGCTGCGTGTACCGCACATTGCAAGATGCGCTGGGCACACAAGCGTCGCGGGAAACCTCGACGACGTCATGAAGCGGCCGCTGGACATCCACAGCCGCGCGTCAGTGACGAGCCAGGGCTCGGTTGCTGCCGGTCTGCGCGGGCTACTGTGTATTCAACAAGGTGGTGAACGCGTCGATGTCGCCGTTGTTGACCCACCCGTCGCCATTGACATCGCCGAGCATGATGTTGCAGTCTGGATACGCGGTGTCATAGTGCTCGGGGAAGGTCACGGCGAGGATGAATGGGTCGATGTCGCCATTGTTGACCCATCCATCGCAGTTCAGGTCACCCAGAGGGAGCGACGCGCTGCGCCCGAATGCCGCCTGTAGCTCGGCAATCTCCAGGGCATCGACATCGCCGTCGGTGTCAAGGTCGACCGGATCACAATCGCTGCCGTCGGTCGGCACATCGGCGCCGCCTAAGCACCCCAGCGCGATTAGAAAGTCACCGCTATCCACGCTGCCGTTTTCATCCCAATCCACCGCGTCGGGAATCGGGCTGATGCGAATGGGCTTTGTCACGGAATCGGTCATGCCCTCATCATCCGTGACCTCGAGCGTGACGGCAAACAGGCCGCTGTGCACGGGGTCGAACACCAAATATGGATCGGGCTCGGACTGAAGTAGCTCCCCGTCGGCGAACCACTCATAGTGCATAATCCCCGCGCCGGGATCGGTGCCATCATCCTCATCGTACGAGAGCGATTCCAGCTCGATACCGAGGCTTCGGCTGGCGGCGTTTCTTGTCGCTGTGTATCTGTGGTCGAACCTGGGTGTCGGTCTGACCCCGGTCAGCAAGCTCACGCGAATGCTGCTCAAAAGAGTCCCGCCACCGACAACGCGCGTCGGCGGACCGCACATCATGATGCAGGATTCCCATCCCATTGCCCGCAGCGAGGCTTCCTCCACAACGTCGGTGCCCCCACCCGTATTGAAATCGAGCAGCGAGTAAACCTGCTGGGGAAACTCATCGAACACGCGCGTTTGCGAGGACGTCACGTGCAAAGAGGAATTGTGTGAGACTGTCAGCGGAACGTGGACGGATGAGCAGCCCCCGCCATCTCCCGTTACGACAAGGTCGTACCCCTGCAGGCGGGCCGAGCCGGTGTCACACAACTCGCCGGCCCAGAAGCCGCCGTGGGCGAGATCCAACGTACACTGCGTGCCCGCTCCGCCGCGCACCCAGGCGCGCACGATGAGCACCGCATAGACTTTTTCCATGATGAAATCCGAGCTCCACGCCGAGCTGTGCGTTTGACGGCAATTTAAGATGGCGGGCGTGAAACGCCCCGACGTCTGCGCGCTGGATGGGAAATTGCCCTGCCAGACCCAGCCCTTGTTCCAGGACTGATGCGACGCATTGACCGCCCAGCCGCCGTGCCCGTTGTCCGTGGTTTTTGCGTAGGCGTCCTCGATCCGCACATACTGGGGATTGTCCCAGCCGAACCAGCCTTGCTGCCAGATCTTGGCGTCAACCTCCCAAACCACCGGCGGTGGCCCCGGCGTCACGTAGTCACGCTCAGGCGTCGGGTCGGCCATGGAGACGGCGGCCGATGCGAATACGAATACCGCTGCAGGAATGAACGCTACGGCTCCGACACGACTGGACATGGCGACTCCTCCCGCTCGCGTGCACAGCGTCATTGCCACAGCGGACGTTGGCGATTCGCGCCCATGCCGTTGCCCACACGGGCGCAAGAACCTCAAATCCGATCGCCGGGGCACCCGATGCCCGGGTGGCGAACGAACTCACGATCGCTCAATTGCTCTACTGAATACCAACCACACGCCGGGATTTCAAGCCCACCGGCGCAGCCATGCGTCAGCCCAGGCCCGCCTGCACCAAATCGAGCAACCGCAGCAGGCCGATCGGCTTGCCGGCTTCATCGACCACCACCAGTGCTGTGATGCGGCTCTCGCGCATGATCATGAGGCAATCCACCGCCAGTTTCGTTGGGCCGATCGCTGATGCCGTTACCGGTGGAGACGTTGCGGAGCGCCGGCTGCTCTGGAACGCGCTGCGGGCGTTGAGCGTGCGCGGGTTCTCGACGCGCTCGAAGATGCGGCGCAAGTCGCCGTCCGTGAATGTGCCCAGGAGATGCCCATTATCCTCGACAATCAGGGCCAGGCCGAGCTGCTTCTCGGTCATTTCGACAAGCAGACGGCCGAACGGCTCGGAAGCGGCAACACGCGGCAACGCCTCGCCGGTGTGCATCAGATCCTCGGCGCGCAGCAACAGCCGTCTTCCGAGCGCACCCTCCGGATGGTATTGCGCGAATTCTTCGACCTTGAAGCCGCGCGCGTGCAACAGCGCCATCGCCAATGCGTCGCCGAGCGCGAGCATCATCAGGCAGCTAGTGGTCGGCGCCAGGCTCAGCGGGCCGGCCTCGGGCACATCCGGCAGCAGCAGCGTGTGTTGACAAAACTCCGACAAGCGCGAGTCACGACCCTGCGTGATACCGATCACCGGGCCGCCCAGGCGGCGGAAATGGGCGACAAAGCGCAGGATTTCATCGGTATTGCCACTGCGCGAGAGGGCGATCAGGCAATGCCGGTCGGTGACAATGCCCAGGTCGCCGTGCAAGGCCTCCACCGGGTGCATGCAGATCGCGGAGGTGCCGGTGCTGGTCAGCGTGGCGGCGATCTTCTGCGCGATATTCCCGCTCTTGCCGAGTCCGCTGACGACGATTTGTTTGGCGCCCAGGATACTCCGCACCGCGGCGTCAAACTCGTTGCCAACGCATTCGCCCAGGCGCCGCAACGCCTCGGCCTCTTCGCTGATGACCTGTCGGCCGATATCGCTTGGTGTGCTCACGCGATCCTCGATTCAGTTCTGGTCGGCCAATGGCGCGACCGCGGGGGATTCACCGCGCCCCAGGGCGGCGAGTTTCCCCTGCACGGCCGCGCTCAGTTCAGCCCGGTCAACCAACATGTTGCCCGGTTTCTCGCGCTCGATCAACTCCAGGCACGTTTGCCAGTGTGCGCGGGCGGCGTTACGGTCCCCCGACCGGAACAGCGCATCGCCCAGATGATCGTACAGTACCGGGTCCTGTCCCTCGCGCAGCCGCACCGCACGTTCAAGGTACTTCAGCGCGTCGTCGAAGCTGCCTATTTTGTAGTACGCCCATCCCAGGCTGTCCAGATAGGCCGCCCGCATCGGAAACTCCGCGACGGCCATCCGGATCATGCGCGTGGCGCGCTCGAGGTTGCGTCCGCTGTCGACCCACGAATATCCCAGATCATTACCGATCGCCGCATCGTCCGGCCGGTAGTCGAGCAGCATCTCCATCACTTCCTCGTAGTCGGCGACGCGATCGGCCGCCAGGTAGACGACCTGCTGCAGCTCCAGCACCCTGACGCGCGCGATTGGGTCCGGCCCCGCGCTTTCCAGCCACCCAGCGCAGAAATCCAGCGCCCGGTCGAATTCGCCGGCCTCCACCAGTAACTCGATGAGCTGCGCCCGGACAGTGGCGCGCTCGTCCGGACTGTCCTGCACCGCCTCCATCTCGAGCACCTGTTCGATGCGCGCGACGGCCTGATCGACGCGCTTCAGCGCGGCTTCACATCGGGCCTGCGTGGTGCGCAGCGTGATGTCCGCCCGCAAAGTCTGCGGACCAAGATCGGCAAGCACATCCAGCGCCTCCTCGGCCCGCTCCTGGGCCAGCAGCACGTCAACCAACGACAGGGCCCAGCGCAGGCTCTCCATATCCTTCTCGCGCCAGCCGCGCAGCAGGTGCTCGGCGATTTCCAGCTCATCGCCGGCGATCAGGACGTTCAGCAACAGCAGCCGGCGATCCACCTCATGTGGGGCTTCGTCTTGAAACTCCCGCGCGAGCGCAACCGCCTCATCGTCACGCTCCGCCAGCAGCAAGACCCTGATCCGTTCGCGGCAGATGGTCTCGGCGGCCTCCGGCTCATCCGCCCATTGGTCGAGTTGCGCGAGGGCCGCGTCAAACTCAGAGAACTCGACATACGACTCGATCAGCTCGGCGCGGTAACGCCAGCGCTCCTGCTCGGCCAGATCGGAGTCAAGCAGCCCGCGCAACAGGGTCCGGCACCGTTCGACCTGGAAGTCATCACGGCAAACCGCCGCCAAGGCCGCTGTCACCGGCTGTCGCTCGGGGTGACGCGCGTGCAACACCGACAGGGCCTCGATTGCCCGGGGAAACTCGAGTTGGCGCATGCAGTTTTGCGCGACGGTGAGCAGGACATCCTCGTCATCCGGCGCCAGCGCGAACAACCGCATCGCGATTTTGTATGCCTCGTCAAACTCACGCGCGTAATACAGAGCGGTGGCCAGCTTCAGTCCGATTGTCCTGTCGGTCGGGTGTCGCGCATGGTGCAAGCGCATCGCCGCGATATGCGCGTCACTCAGCGGGTCATCCACGAACCGGATGGCCATCTCGATGCGCTGCAGGACTTCCGGGGATACCAGCTCAGCCGCGCGGGCGTTCTCGTATTGCGCGCGCGCGATCTCACGCTTGCCGCCGGCGAGGTAGGCATCGATGGCCAGCTCCAGGGCGCGCTCGTTGTGGGGATCTGCGGTGACCGCCTCCTGGTAATAGCGCTCGGCGGCGGTCAGGTCGTTGCCCCGGCGGTAGAACTCGGCCAGTCGCAGCGCGAAGGTGGCATTGCCCGGCGCCAGCCGCAGGGCCTCCTTGAATGCCTGTTCGGCACACTCGCGCTGATCCAACCCGGCACAGGCCTCGCCGCGGATGAAGTGCGCGAAGGCGATGTCGGGCGCATCATCGATCACGGCCTCGATCAACGTGCGCGCCTCGGCCCAGCGATATTGAGCCAGTCTGATCTGAGGCAACGCGATGCGCGCCGGCAGAAAGTCGGGCCGCGCGGCCAGGCACGCGGTGAACAGCTCCTCGGCCGGCTTGTCCTGCCCTGCGGCGGCCGCCGCCACCGCAAGCACGAAATCAGTCGCGTAGTCGTGCTCCGGCTGCGCGCCGAATTCGCGCAGGAGCGGCGGGAGTTCATCAGACGCCTGGGATTCGCGTACCCAACGTGACAGAATCTCATGCGGCAACGAGATGGCGGGGGGGGCCAGGCGCGTATTGTCGATCAAGAGCGTCAGCGCGGCGCGCAGATCGCCGGTGCTGCGCAGCGCGCCGGCCAATCGCCATGCCGTCGCGGCGTCGGAAGGGTCGGCGCGGAGCAGTGCTCGCCAGAGCGGGATCGCGCGCTTGCGATCGCCGATGCGTTCGAGATCGTCCGACAGTTGTCTGGCGATCGCGGCCGCTCCGTCCGTAGCGACGTCGCGTGCGAGTTGCGCGATCCACTGATCAAGCGTCTCCGCCGCCGATGCCGCCTCACGGGCCAGCGGTACAAACTCGCGGCGCACCTTCGCATCGGCCAGGCGTGCCGCACACAGTTCCCATGCCGTCATGGCTTGACCGTCGTCCAGCAAGGCGCGCACGTACAACCGCGCCACGCTGAGCTCCTGGGGCCGACGTTCGTGGGCCGTACGCGTCGCGGCGACGATTTCCTGTGTGTGCCCCGCGCTGCGCAGCAGCGCCAGCCGGCGTTCCAGCGTGTCTTCGGTCAACGCGTCAAGCAGTGACGCGACTTCCCTGGTGCCCCGATGATCGGAATGGTCCTGGTAGATCGCCCGGTCAAACGCCGCCAGCGCCTCGGCGGCCGCCAGGTCAAAGCCCTCGCGGGTGAGCAGATCGCCGAGCCGATACCAGGCGGCCGTGACCAGCGGGTCGTCTGCACTATCAGCGCCGGCAGAGGTTGCCGCGCGGAAGTGCCGCAGCGCCTGCTCGGGGTGTTCAAACCGGTCATGCACTCTGCCCAGCAGGTAGTGTGGACCCGGCTCACCGGGACGCAGGGCGGCGGCCAGCTCCGCGGCCACGCGCGCCTCAACCAGCCGATCATCGCCCAGTTTCGCCAACGCCAGCAGGTAGTAGAGCTCGTAGTAGCTGACGCGCGCATGTTGCAGGGCGTCCTCGAGACGCACGATTGCCTCGCCGTATTCACCCTCCGAAACCAGCGCCTGGGCCGAGGCGTATAGCGCCCGGCCCTCCTCCCACGCATCGAGTGCGGGCGCTTGAGTCGCATCGGCGCCCAACTCGGACACGGCCAGTTGCTCGGTAACCGTCGCGAGCGTCATGGCGCGGCGGTCGGTGGCTGAGAAATCGTCAAGGCTGACCGGCTGTGCCGGCAGCTTGCCCGCGCAAACGCAGGCGCTGCACACGATCGCCATCAGCTTGACGGCGTGGGTTGATACCTTGGGCCCCATTAACATCACCCATCCTGACTTGCGAGCGCGGCGCCGCGCGAATCCACATCGCGCGGGCCGGCTGCCGATGGCGGCTCTCGCGGTATCTTACGACGCGCAACGTCGTCCTGCGAATGGATGCGTGACCTGATATCAGGCCGTTGGGGAGGGCGGGTGGTGGCCGGAATCGGGATATCGCCCGCGCCACGCGTGTGCAGCGGTGACGTGGCCGTGTCGGCCGGGGCGAAGTGCGGACGGCTCGGGAGCTTGTGTCAGGCCGATCTGGCTCTGCGCGCCGTTGCTTTCTTCTTCCGGGCAGCCGTGCGTTTCACTTTACGTGCCGGCTTTTTGGCTTTCTTCGTCTTGCGCTTCGCCGCCTTCGCGGGTTTTGCGGCCGCCTTGCGTTTTCTCTTGGGGGCCGCGGCTTTCCTGGCGGCTTTCTTCTTCTTAACCGCTGGGGGGCGCGCCTTTGCGGCTCGCGGCTTGGGCTTCTTTGTCGCCGGCGGCTTCTTGCGCGTTCGCCTGCGCTTGACCGGCTGTTCCTCCACCTCTTCACCCTCAGCCACCGCTGCGATCAGCTCCGGCTCAAACTCCGGGGCGGTGAGTGAAGTGTCTTTGGACGGGGCGACATCCTGCAACATATGGCTGGTCGTGCGATCAGGCGGGGCGCTGTGAATTCGCTCAAACTCGCCCGCGCGCACCCCCGCGCCGAGCTCGGCCCACGCCTGAGTCTGCAGAAGCGCGACAAACTCGAGCGCGTCTTCCTCGTCGATCTGGCGTTCCAGGAAAGACTGTGCTTCGAGGAGCGGGCACTTCTTATCCACAATCTGCGCCTGCCGCGCCAGCGCCCACATCGCCTCATCAAGCGGGATGGCGTGCTGCTCCAGCCCCAACAGGCGGATGCGCGCCCGTGTATACGCCTCCAATCCGTCAATCTCATCAAGCAGTGCGACAGTCTCCTTCTTGGGCAGGTCACGCAGCCGATCGAGGGAGACCGTGTGTTCGCGGGCGGAGACGCTGTTGAGCGCTCTTACAATGTCCTCGCTCTTGTTTCGCACATCATGGTAGTCACCGATCATCTCCGCCAACTCGTATGACGGAATAACGCGCAGTTCGTTGTAGTCCACGACCATGCCGCGCAGTTCGTCCAGCGTCTGACGCGCCGTGCGCTCGGGCACGTCGCGCGAGAGAATCCCCAACAGCAACTGGGTGGTCGGATCGCTGACCGCCGGTCGCTTCACCTTGCCGTGTTGGGATCGCAGGCTATTGACAAAAGCGCCGAGCCGTCGCGCGCACTGTGTCGCACCCCTCATCGGTACTAGTCCTCCGCTCGTGCCGGCGGATCGGCCGTGGTGTCGGTGTCATCAGCGCCCGCCACCGCGGTCGATCGCTGGTTCTGTTCTTCCATGAGCTGATCCAGTTGGTCCACGGTCTCAATTCCGTGCTGGATGGAGTCGTCTAGGTGAAACTCGAGCTGTGGTATCTGGCGGGTCGTCAGGCCGCGTTTGACCAGTGTGCGCAGCCGTCCGGCGGCGCCGCGCAGGGCCTTCACGCACAGTTCCTGACGCGCCGGTTTGCCCATCACGCTTACGTGAATGCGCGCCAGGGCAAAATCAGGCGTGACCTCGACGCGGACGATCGATGTCAGCGGCGCGATCCGCGGGTCGTTGAGCTGGGACTGGATCGCGTCTGCGACGATCCCGCGAATTACGTTGCCGACTCGTTCCGTTCGATGAGACACGTTGTTCCTATCCCGCTGCCACGCGGCGTTGATCGCGATGCCCGCCGTCCCCGTCACAGGATCTCGATCTCGTAATCGATCAGGGATGCATGGGGGTAGGCGTGAAACTCGTCCACAATCTTGCTGAGGGCGCTTTCCACATAGCGACCATCATTGGCCACCATCGCGAGCCCCAGCGTCGCCGCCTGGCGGTGATCCAGATCGTCAACTTCGGCGATCGATACGTTGTGCCGATGACTCAGTCGGTCCTTCAGGCTTTTGGTTACGCGGCGCTTGTCCTTCAGCGAGAGCGCCTCGAATATTCCCAGCCGGACGCGCAAGACGCCGACCACCATACCCATACGCCAAACTCCCTTGCGGGTCTATCACAACTGCTGGCGCACCTCGACAACCTCGTAGGCCTCGACCTTGTCGCCCGGCTTTACGTCGTTGTAGTTCTCCAGCCGCAGGCCACACTCGAATCCGGCGCGCACTTCTCTAACGTCATCCTTGAAGCGCCGCAGCGATGCGATCCCGGCGCCCTCCAGCACGATGCGGCCGTCGCGGATCAGGCGGGCGGTGTGCTTGCGACTGATGGTCCCCTCGGTGACGTAACAACCCGCAATCGTGCCCACCCGGCCGGCGTGGAAAATCTGCCTGATCTCCAGCATGCCGCGGCTTTCTTCCTGCTCCAGCGGCTTGAGCAGCCCCTCCAGTGCCTTGTGTACGTCGGAGAGAATCTCGTAAATCACGCGGTAGTGGCGAATCTCCACTCCGACCGACTCGGCCGCCTGACGCGCGCGATCTTCGGCAACCACATGAAAACCGATGATGATCGCATCGGATGCCTGGGCCAGCGCTACATCAGCCTCCGTGATCGCGCCGACTGCGGAGTGCAGTACACGCAACTCGGCCTTGTCCGCCGGGAAGTTCGCGAGTTGCTGCCGCAACGTCTCGATCGAACCCTGCACATCGGCCTTTACGATCACGTTCAGCGTGGGAATGTCGGCATCACCGGCGCTCGCCAGCAGATCCTCGATGCCGCGCGCACGCTGGGTCACGCGCAGGCCTTCCTGGCGCCGCTGTTTGCGCACTTCCTCCGCAACCGCCTTGGCGCGCCCGATATCGTCGACCTGATACAGGCGGTCGCCGGCGTTTGGAAGCTCGTCGAACCCCACAACGGCCACCGGGGTTCCCGGGGGGGCCGACTTTACACGCTTACCATGGTGATCAAGCAGCGACCGTACGCGACCCGACGCCGGGCCGCACACGACAATCTGCCCGGTCGTCAGCGTGCCTTCCTGAACCAGCACGCGCGCGACCACGCCCTGACCTTCGCGCATCTCGGCTTCGATCACAGATGCCGCCGCGGCAACCGTGGGATCGGCCTTGAGCTCCATTAGCTCGCTGAGCGTGACCAAGGTGAGCCAGCAAGTCGTCCACACCCTCGCCGGTCGTGGCGCTGGTCTTGATCACGTCGGTGTGCCCACCCCACTCCGCTGGTGCGAGGTCGTGCTCAGCCAGTTGAGCGTAGATTCTGTTGAGGTCAACTCCGGGCAGGTCAATCTTGTTCAGCGCCACGACGATCTGTACGCCGGCCGCCTTGGCGTGATTGATGGCCTCCAGTGTCTGGGGCATCAGCCCGTCGTCGGCCGCGACCACGAGCACGACGACGTCAGTAAGGTTGGCGCCCCGGGCCCGCATCTGTGTGAAGGCCTCGTGACCAGGCGTATCCAGGAATGTCACCGATGAATCACCACGCCAGATGCGCGAAGCCCCGATGTGCTGCGTGATTCCGCCGGCCTCACCACTGACCACATCCGTGTTGCGGATCGCGTCGAGCAGCGAGGTTTTGCCGTGGTCCACATGCCCGAGCATCGCAACCACCGGCGGGCGCGGGGTCAGGTTGTTTCGCTCGCGCGACTTGTATTCGTCCGCCAGCTTCTCGTACTCGCTACGGGCCTTGACGACCTTCAGCGTGATGCCCAGATCCAGCGCGACGAGCTCGGCCGTATCACCGTCGATCGACTGGTTAATCATCATCAACTTGCCGGTGTGCTCCATCGTGGATCGGACAACCTGGCTGAACGGCACGCCAATCGCCGCGCAGAAGTCCTTCAGCACGATCGGAGCGATGATCTCAACCTCGCCCTTTCGCGCCACGGTGCCGGCGCCGGTGGTAGTGGCCGCCTGGCGTCGCTTCTCGGCAGCGCGGCGATTTCGCAACCCGAGGCCGGTGGCGCTGGCCAGGCGTTCCTTCCGCTCGACGAGATCCTGGTCACGCCATTCGCGTTCACGTTCACCGACTTCCGCGGAGCTGCTGTGACGTCGTGGGCTTCGGCCGCCACGCGGTGCGTCATCAGACGCGCCGCGCTGACGCCCGCGGTGTTTGCGGCTCGGGGCGCTGGTGGGCGGCGCGCCGGTCATGGGACCGGCGGCTGGTTGTGCCGGTCGCGCCGGTCGCGGACGCGGCGTCCGCAGGCGTTCTGGTGCTTCGACCCGCACAATACGCGGCCCCTGTAGCTCCGCCGGTTTGGGAACGACCTGAGGCCCCGCGGGTTTCACGGGTTTCACAGGTTTCACGGGTTCCGCCGGTGGTGGCGCAGGCGCCGGTGTTTCCACATCACTGCCTGGGGCGGCCTCGGTGGCCTCATCCGCGGCCGCTTCCCGCGCCGCGATCTCCAGGTCTGGCGTGCCGAGATCCTCCGTCGGTGGTTCTTCCTCGACCAGCGTGCCAGCAGCATCAGGCGGCGCGGGTGCCACGACCTCGGTGGTCGGCTCCTCAACCGGGGCTTCCAATGTTGGTGCGAGGGTTGTATCGGCGTCGCCGGGGGGTAGGGGGGTGTCTGCCTCTGTGCCGTCATCACCGGTATCGCCGGCTTCTGGCTCGAGCTCCTGAACCGCTACGTCAGTACCGGCATCATCCACGGCCACCTCGGTGGACGGGGCGGTGCGAACCGTGCGTACCTTTTCCAGATCGACAGAGGGGGCAATTTCAACAGATGTGACGTCGTCTCTTTCGCTAAACCACTCGCGGATCGACTCCGCAAGACCGAGCGTAACCGCAGCCATGTGGTTCTTCAGCTCGATCCCTTCGGCGCCGCACTTGGCAATGATCTCCTTGGAGGCCACGCCAAGCTCTTTGGCCAATGTGTGAACTCTGAGCGCCTTGGCCACACAAATCTCCGCATACCTGCGATGCCGATCGCGTCGGGCTCATGGTTAGTGTGCCGCCGTTACGTACATCGCGTGGTCCAATAGTTCCCAAACCCGTCGCGCTGGCTTCACGCAACTGGGTATACTTTCCCTACCACTCGCCGACAAGACGTCTTGCCGCCAGTGGCTGCGCGCACTTCTCATCGGTTGACACCAGACCCGTAACATACCAGCAAACTCAGTGTTACGCCACCGTCAGCCCGCGATTCCGTCAAGATTTCCCCCGCCGAAGGTGCGGCGCGGATAGGTGTGCTTGTATCGTGGATGTGCGGCAGGAAATGTGGGCTTCCGCTGCCCGGGTTCGTACCACTCCGCCGGGAGCCTTCCCGAGGCCGTCACCGGCCTTTGATTTTATAGTTATAGGACGTTGGTGCCGGCTTGACCGCCAGCCTACGGCGACGCGGCCGCCTTGTGCTGCCGCTGCACTTCTTCGCGAGCCAGCTTCAGTGTCACGCCCAGCTTCTTCAAAGCCCGCTCGCCGGCGCTCTCCTTTTCACGCAGCAGGGCCAGCAGAAGATGCTCGCTTGCCAGCTTCGTCGCCTTGAGTTGCTTGGCTTCATCGATCGCCAGGGCCATCACGTTGCGGAAGTGCGGCGAGCCGGGCAAACGGCCAAAGACCCACGTATCTTCCTTGTCCCGGCGGGCAATTTCCTCGATCGTGCTGCGGGCGCGGGCCTCATCAATCTTGAAGTGGTTCAGCACGTCCGCCCCGACGCCACCGCCGTGGCGCAGGATCGCCAGGAGGATGTGTTCCGTGCCGACATACTCCAGTTCGTACTCGCGCGCGATCTGGTTGGCGAGCTTGATGATTGCCTCGGAGTCGGCGTTGAGATGCTGCATCATGTCGGCGGCCTCTTAGCTGGTCCACATATCGCTGGCCCATTTATACACAAGTGACAGAAGAGCGACAAGCACCGTGAAGATCAGCGTGAGCTTGAGGAGCCTCAGGCGGTGGCGCAGCTCGCGATCGCGCATCTCCCTGAGCTGATCGTGTAGTTCAATGATCTTTTCATCGATGCGCTGCTCGATGTGGTCGAGCTTGGTGTCGACCCGCGCTTCGATTTCGTCGAGCTTGGCCGCGATGTAGGTGTCCGCCGCGCCCCGGACCTTCTCCGCCACCCCGTGCAACAGGTTGAGCCGTGCCGCCCCGGCATCCGTCCGCTCGAGTGGTCGCGAACTGGTCGTGTCACCTTCGCCGGCTTCGGCCGTTTCGCCGGGGTCAGCGCTCGTCCGGCCCAGCGCGACCGAGACCACATCGCGCGTCATGTCCTGCAAGTAACGCATCGCGCCGCCCAGCAGAGAGCGGGCTGCTCCACCCCGATCGGTGCCTTTGCCGGCCGGCGCATCCGGCCGCTTGGCTCCGCCGGGCGTGCCGACGGGTCGATCGGGTCGGGAGGAGTTGATTGCGAATCGGCCATGGCCGTGGCTCACTTGCCTGGGAAATGGAGTCGCCAGACTCCGATCAGTATGAGCAGCCAGGCCAGTATCTGCAACAACTCACCGGCCAGCGGGCGCACTCGGATCGTCAGGAACTGGTACGACAGATACATCCGCAGCATCCGCCGGCGGGCGTCGTTACCGCGCAAAACCCTGGCGACTTGCCACGCACCGGCCGTGATCGTGAGGGCGTAGTATAGTGACACGAATACCGTCAAGCTGTCGCGGTAGATATAGAAGAGATCGACCTTCCACATCGCGGCACTCTAGCGCGGTTTCAACAACAGTCCGTTGCCCATGCGCGGGTGGGGCGGGCGTCTCGCCCGCCTATGCCACTGCTTTCGTCGAAGTCGGGCGAGACGCCCGCCCCACCCCGATAGTGTAAGCCACCGCGTCATTACTGAAACCGCTCTAGTCGGCGAGTCTGGCGGCTTCGGGCAAGCCCTCAAACAGCGCCGATCCGACACGGATCAGCGTTGCGCCCTCCTCGACGGCCACCGCATAATCGCCGCTCATGCCCATCGAGAGGTGCCGGCAGCGTGGACCAACACTACCCCGCCGCCGTTCGGCCGCGAGCAGCTCGCGCAGTCGCGCGAAGTGCGGCCGCGCATCTTCAGGATCACTCGTCAGCGGCGCCATGGTCATCAAGCCGCGCGCCACGATGTGCGGCATGGCCGCCAGCGCGTCCAGCAGCGCGGGGAGTTCCTCAGGCGCGGCTCCGTGTTTGTTCTCTTCACCAGAGACGTTCACCTCGACCAGGACCTCCACCGAGATGTCGCAACGGGCCGCAACCTGCTCGATTTGCGCAGCGAGCCGGTGGAATCGATGGAGTGTACGATGCGCACTTGCGGAAGCAGGTACTTGACCTTGTTGCGCTGCAAGTGTCCGATCAAGTGCCAGCGCGGGGCGTCTCCGGATACCTGCGCGTCAAGGTCCGCGGCGGCACGGCCGAGCGCGCTGACGCGCGGCATGAGCTGCTGTACACGGCTCTCACCCAGGTCGAGCACGCCGGCCGCGAACAGGGCCCGCGCGGCGGCCAGCCCTACGTACTTCGTCACGCCGACCAGACGCACCTCGTCGCCGGCGCGCCCGGCGCGCGCGCAAGCCTCCGCGACGCGTTGCCTGATCGCGGCGACGTTGTGGCCAATCTGTTGCGCCCAATCCGGCATCGCCAGCCCCGTGTGGCGTCCGCAAATGTCGCGCCCCGGTCAATGGAGCCGGGGACCATGTCAACCTATACTGTACCACAGTGTGGGCGAGTGGTTCGGCCCGCGGCGTACGCGATTAAACGGAACTTAGCCTTGGCCGGGTCGCAATAGCCATTGGCGGCTGCGTCTGGCGTTCCGTGTATCCGCGCGTCCATTGACTTTTCGGACGCGGCCTGCATCGTGAGACTATGTTAGGGATGTTCGAAAGCATCTTCCACCAGCTCAGCAGTGTCAGGGACGAGCCGCTGCGGGTCCTCGTCGAAGTCCTGCTGATCGGTCTCATCATCTGGTGGTTCGCGGCGAAACTCGAAGGAACGCGCGGCACACGCCCGCTGCGGCGCCTGCTGCTGGTACTGCTGGTCGTTACGCTGGCAGTGCGCATACTGACGCTGCAAATCGACTGGACGCGGCTGCGCATACTCTACAATTTCTTCGTCGCCGGCATCGGAATCACGGCGCTGATCGCGTTTCAGCCGGAGCTGCGCCGGGCGTTTATCCGTGTTGGTGACGTGCGTTTTGCGCGGCGCCACAGCCCCAAGGCACGCCTGATCAAAGCGCTTGTCGCCGCCGCCGGATCACTCTCACGCAACAAACACGGGGCGCTGATTGTCATCGAGCGCGGCGTGGACCTGCGGGGTTGGGCCGAAAACGGCACGCTTATCAACTCAGAGCTGTCGGCGAACCTGTTGACCACGATTTTCTTCCCGAACACACCACTCCACGACCTCGGCACAATCGTGCGGGAAAACCGGATTCTCGCCGCCAATTGCCAGTTGCCCACGGTCGAGAGCGACGAGCACGATGCGTCGCTGGGTAGCCGACATCTGGCCGCGGTCGGCATGAGCTACGAGTCGGACGCCCTGGTGCTGGTTGTGTCGGAAGAGACCGGCACGATCTCGCTGGCCGACAACGGCCGCCTGACCCGTTACCTGTCGCTTGACGAACTCGAGCATGAGCTGGAGTCCAGGTTGACCGGGCCGCAGTTTGCCGCGCGGCAGCGGCCGTCACACGAAGAGCATCCAGTCAAACGCGTGGTATCTGGTGCGTCGATTCCTACTGGTTGTTCCCCTGACCGGCATTATCTGGTTTCTCGCGGACCAGGCCAGTCTCGTGGAAACCGATGTGCAGATCGAGTTGCAGCCGCGACCGCCACTCAATCATGTTGTCGAGATAGTCGAGCCACAACCAGCGCGCTTCAAAGTGACGTTGCGCGGAGCGAACCGCAAGCTGGATCGCTTGCGGGCCAGTCCCGGGCAGCCCGTTGTGCCGGTGGATTGGCAACTCGCGCATGCGTGGGCTTCTCCCGGTGACTACACCGTTGATGCCGCGGACCTGGTGCGACAACTCGCTTTTGTCAGTGAGCAGGGGCTGGATGTGACCGGCGATGTGCGCCCCGACCGCATACGTTTCCGGGTCGACCGCATTGTGAAGCAGCGTTTGCCGGTGCTGGTCGTGGCGGACCAGGTCACGATTGCCGACGCGCGCATCGATCCGCCCGAAGTCGAGGTAACCCTGACGCTCTCGAATTGGGAAGCGTTTGTTTCGAGCGGCGTCGAACCGCGCGCCGTGCGAGTTAACGTGGGCCCGCAGCTCGGCGAACTCGACCCCGGCGAGCTGTCCGCGCCGTTCGACGTGCTGATGCCGCTGCGCCTCGGTGATACCAGCGTGATCGCCATCGAGCCGCAGAGTGTCAATGTACGGCTGCAAATCGCCGCTCGTAGCCAGGGAGTGATCGAGACGGTGCCGGTAAATCTACCGGTGCGCATGAGTTTCTCGCCGGCCATCTGGCAGCGTTACAACGAGGGGCAGTACGAGATTGTCAAAGTCGAGCCGCTCGAATGGCTGATCAAGGAGCTCAAGGTGCGTGGCGAAGAGGGCAGCGCTCTGGAGCTCGAAGGTCAGAACATCGAGGCGCATGTGGTCATCACGGGTGACCTGTTTGACTCGCCGGGCGTTGACACGACGCTGGACGTGCGCGTCGATCTGCCGCCGGGCATTTCGCTAGCCGGCCCGCCGCCGCAGGTCCGCGTTCGCGTGGAACAACGTCCCCCGGGAGGCCCGTAATGGGGCGACCACCGCGTCCGGCACGACCCGAGGTGTACTTTCAGGACGGCGACATCTTGCTCGTCGACAAACCGCCGCGCGTGCAGGTTCGACGCGATGCGTCCGGCCGGCCGTGTCTGCGCGAGTTGATCCCCCAGCCGGTGGACTGGCCGCGCGCACTGGTCTGGCCGCTCGAGACGGATGCCAGCGGGCTGGTGCTCTACGTTCGCGCGCCCGAGCATCGGCGGGCGTTGCGGGCGGAGTTTGAGCAACGTGAGGCGGAGTACGTGCAATTGGCCCTGGTGGGGGGATATGTCGCCCAGGATGGCCAGGTTGACTCGCCACTGAAGTTCGACAGCAACGCCCAGCGCGCGCGTGTTAACCCGCGCAGCGGTAAGCCAGCGCTGACAGAATACAAAATCCTCGAACGTGTCGCCGGAAATACGCTGCTGGAGTGTCGGCCGTGGGGGCAACGGCCGCATCAGGTTCGCGCGCACCTGGCCGGCGCGGGATACCCCTTGACGGTGGATACGACATATGGCGGCGGCGGTGATGTGGTCCTGTCGCACTACAAGTCCAACTACCGTCCGAGCAAACGCCGCGAGGAGCGCCCGTTGCTCGATCGCCTCAGCCTGCATGCCTTGCGCGTTGCGTTCACGCACCCAGCCACCGGGCAGCGTCTCACGTTCGAGGCGCCTCCGCCCAAGGATTTTCGCGCCACCGTTTCCCAGCTCAGGCGTCTGGTGTGAGTTATCGCACCTGTGGGAGGGAACAGGGAACGGGGAACAGGTTTCGCCGTTTGCGGCTGTGCGGGTCAGGCGTGTGGCGTGCATGCCGATATGGAATAGACTGTGGACTGTGAGTGACGGCGCTGTTCGGGTTGTTTTTCGCGACCTGTTCGCCATCGGATGCGCAATTGTTACAATAATCCGAACGCGCGGGGTGGACAGGGACATCCCGGTCGGTGTTCGATCGGCGAAGCGGCACAGGAGCTGCGGCCCCCACGCCGAGCCGCGTTACGCAACATATGACCACCCCCTCCCCGGACAACCCGGCTCCCGAACGCCGCGAGATGCCGGCCTCGCAGGTTGCATCACCGCCGAAGACTGAGTCTGCGCGGACGGAACGCCCCGGCAGTGACCGTTTCGGTCCGTTGGTCGCGGAAATCCGGCAGCGATTGGCGTCTTTGGCCCAGCGCGAGTTGGCGGTGCAGCGGCGCGAGCACGAGCTGGATGAGGAGCACGCGCGCGTCGTGTCGAGCGTGCGTGAGGGCTCACATCCCGAACTGGCCGAGGCGCGCGCACGGCTCCAGGAACGTGAAGAGCAGCTTGCCGCCAGGGCCGTTGATATCGACCGGCACCGCGCCGCGATCAGACGGCGTAATGTCGAGCTCCGCGCACAAGCTGAACGCCTGGAGCGCGAGAAAGCCAATCTGGTCGAAGCCGCTCGCCGGCTTAAGGAGCGCAAGAAAGCGCTGCATGAAGCCCGTGAGCGCGACCGGGCTGAGCTGAGCCGCAAGGTCACGACTCATCAGGAGCTCGAGCAGGAGCTGCAACGCCGCCTGCTGCTAGCCCGCAATGAAATCACGCAGCAGCGCGAGGACCTGGCCGCTCAGCAGCACCAACTCGAACAGGAACGGCAGCAATTCGAGTCGCGTCGCGGCGAGCTTGAGCTGGCTGAGCAGGAAGCTGAGGCCCGCCAGCGCATGCTGGATGAGCTCGCCGCCGAAACCGAGCCGCTGCACAGCGAGCTCAAGGCGCGCGAGGCGCGCCTGGAAGAAGCCGAAGCGCGCTTCAACGAGGAGAGCGGTCGGCGTCGGACCGAGCTCGAAGAGGCCCAGCGCCGCGCGCAGGCGCGGCTGGCAGCGGACGCGCGCAGCCAGGAAGAGTCGCTGAGCGAAGACGCGCTCAAGCTGGAAGCCCAGATTCGCGAAGATGCCCAACGCTGCGAGGTTGAGTTTCGTACGCGAGTCGAACGCCAGGAGGCCGAATTCGCGGAGCGCGTGCGGCGACAGGAAGCCGAATCGAGCGAGGCCGCGCGTCACCGGGAAGCCAGGCTGGACGCCGACGAAGAGCGGCTGGAATCGGAGCGCGCCGGCATGCGCGACAAGCGTCGCGAGTTGGCCGAGCAGTGGCGTCAAACGCGCGCCCGCCGCGGTGAGCTGACGCGCGCGTCGGACGAGGTGGCGGCTGAGCGGCGCATCCTCGAACAGCAGCGCGGGGAATTGGAACAGCGCGAGCAAGAGGCGGCAAATCGGGAACAGCAGTTCCAGGAACAACTGGCCCAGTTCGAGGCGCGCGAGTCCGAAGCGCGGCAGGCCGAGCTGCGGCTCGACCTCCATTTGCAGGAGCTTGAAGGTCGGCAGGTGGCCCAGCGCGCGCGCGAGGCTGAGCTGACGCGTGCGCGCGAGGAGTTGATCGCCGAGTATGAAACCGCGGCCATTATGGCGCGCGAGCGGGCTGCTGCCGCCCGGCCGCCGCGGTTCTGGCTGCGCAGTTTGGCCATCGCTGCGATCGCCGCGGTCGGCGCTGGTGTGGCGGTATGGGTGACTCAGCCAAGCTCAACGCGCACCTCGCTCGAAATCGAGATTGCCACTGAGAGCGAAGACGCGTCGTTGGTCGCGCGTCAACATGCCGTGGCTCTGCTGGATTCAGAGCGTGTGGCCGCTGTGCTGGACGGCGGGGCGGCCGAGCTTTGGCAGTCATACGCAGCGCGTGGGGCGATCTCGGCTCAACCGATCCCTGGGCAGACGGCGATCGAGGTTGCGGCCACGGGGCCCAATCCCGGCGAAAACGCGCTGTTGCTTCGCACGCTCGTGGATAGCTACGTGGCAGCCGTGAACAACGCTCCGTCCGAGCCGCAACTGCCGCCGGCTTACCAGGATCTGGGCGTTCGCCGGGTCGGCGTGGCCGCGGAGCTGCTGGCGCTGACCGAACGTATGGCGGAGGTAAACACGCAACTCGAGAGCCTGCCAGTCGCCGATGACCACGACGCGCGCACCGCAGATGTGGCGCGCCTGCGGGAAACCTATACGGCCACCGGCGCGCGCATCGCCCAGCAACGCGAGCAGGTTCAGACGGTTGAGGCCGAACTGCCGCACGGCGAGATTGATGCCGACGCTCTGGAGCGCGCGCTGGCGGCTGATGCCGTTTACCAACAGGATCTGAAGGAGTTTGCGGAGGCGGCCAGGCAGTATCAGCGTGAGCTGGGCGTGGCGCTGCTGATGCTGGCGGAGCCGGCCGCGCAAGCGCGGGCCGCTTCGCGCACGCTGCTGGCGACCGTGGTCGAACAGCGCGATTTGCAGCCGCCCCCGTCGGTTCGCGCGGTTCTGGAAGATGCCCAGCTTGACGCCGAACGCGTTGATACTGAGCTGGAGACGCTCGTGCAGGCTCTGCCGGTCTGGCAGCGGCAACTCGAAGCGTTGGATGTTTCGGAAGACGCCGCCGATCTGGTCACGCTGCACAACGCCGTGATCGAGGCGGTCGGCGGTGTCGTCGATGAGACCCGCGGGCTCGCCGAGCGCATGGAGGCCCACGCGACCACGCTGAGTGCGCAGGATGACGGCGGCACGCGCCATATCGTGGTGGCGGCGGTGCTGCGCAGCGACACGCGTCAGTTCGCCGACAGTGCCGCGCTGCTGGCCAACGCCGTCAAGGCCGTCAGCTTCAAGGACAACTTCGAGCTCGACGCCCAGAATCACCAGATTCGCGGTTTGCGCGGGCGGTTGAACCAGCGTTCGCAGGCGATGATGGATCAGTTGCAGGTGGCCGCCGATCGCCGGGCGGCCGATGATCACGCGTTGCGCGTGACGGCGGAGCGCGACGCCTTGCGCGCGTTGGAAGATGATCGAGAGCGTTGGCTGATCGAGTTCGCCGACGCCGTTGACGCGTTGCGCGCTGTTGACCAGCAACTACTTGCACGCCGGCAATTCGAAGTGGAGCTGGCGGTTCTCGAGAAGCAGCAATCTCAACTGGAAGCGCAGTTGGATCGTCTCGATACCGAACTGTCCGAGATGCGCCGTTCGGCCACCGACCCCGATCGCATCCCGCCCCCGGACACCGCGTTTCATCATCAGGTCGTGGCGGGGCAGGATCGAGACCGTCGCGCTGCCGCGGCGGGAGGGGCGGCGTTTGTGCTGGTGTGGCTGGCCGCCATGCTATTCAGCGCCCACGGCAAGCGCGAAACCACATAAACCACAACGTGCCTGCGAACCGCAGACTACTGACCTCTAACCTCTAACCTCTACAGCTCCGGGCCGCCGTCGTACTCACCATATACGCGTTTGAGTGTGTCCATCATCTCGCCGACGGTCGCCAGCGCCTCGGCGGCCTGGACCAGCGCCGGCATCACGTTTTCGCCGGCGCGCGCGACCTCTTCCAGCTCGCGCAACGCCGCGGTGTGACGCTCGGCATCCCGGCGCGCACGCATGTCTTTGATTCGTGCTACCTGCTCACGCTCAACGTTCGGGTCTATCTTCAGGGTCTCGATCGGCGGGTCGCTATCATCGATGTGCTTGTTCACACCGACCATGACACGCTGGCCGGCGTCAAACTCCTGCCCGAAGCGGTGCGATGAATCGGCGATCGCACGGCGGAAGTAGCCGCGCTCAACCGCCGGAAGCACGCCGCCCAGCTTGTCAATCTGCTGGAAGATCTCGGCCGCCTCGGCTTCTATCTGGTCTGTGAGTGCCTCGACGAAATAGCTGCCGCCCAATGGGTCCACCGTACGCGTAACGCCGGTCTCCTCCGCCAGCACCTGCTGCGTGCGCAGGGCGATCTTCACGGCGTGCTCGGTGGGCAGGGCCAGCGTTTCGTCCATGCTGTTGGTGTGTAGCGACTGCGTCCCGCCCAGCACGGCCGCCAGGGCCTGATATGCGACACGGATGATATTGACCATCGGCTGCTGCTCGGTCAGCGAAACGCCGGCCGTCTGCGCATGGCAGCGCAACAGCCAACTGCGGTCGTTGCGGGCGGCGAAGCGGTCGCGCATCGTGTGGGCCCAGATGCGCCGCGCCGCGCGGAACTTGGCGATCTCCTCAAAGAACTCGTTGTGTACATCCCAGAAAAAGCTGAGCCGTGGGGCAAAAGCGTCGACGTCAAGGCCGCGCCGCAGCGATTCTTCCACGTAGCACATGCCGTCAGCCAGCGTGAAGGCCAGCTCCTGGGCCGCCGTCGCGCCGGCCTCGCGAATGTGATAGCCGCTGATGCTGACCGTGTTCCATTGCGGCGTGTGCTCGGTGCAATACTCGATCGTATCCACGACCAGCTTCACGCTCGGCCCGGGCGGAAAGACAAACTCGTTCTGCGCGTGAAACTCCTTGAGGATGTCGTTTTGCAGCGTGCCGCGCAGCTTGTCCAACGGCACCCCCTGCTCCTTGGCGACGCAGATATAAAACGCCAGCAGCACGGCCGCGGGCGCGTTGATCGTCATGCTGGTACTGACCTGGGCGAGGTTAATCCCCTCAAACAGCACGCGCATGTCTTCAAGCGATGAGATAGCCACGCCGCACTTGCCCACTTCGCCGAGCGACAGGGCGTCGTCGCTGTCGCGCCCCATGAGCGTGGGCAGGTCAAAGGCCGTGCTGAGTCCGTGCTGGCCCTGATCGAGCAGGTACTTGAAGCGCTCATTTGTATCGCGCGCACTGCCGAAACCGGCGAACTGCCGCATGGTCCACACGCGGTCACGGTACATGGTGCGGTGAATGCCGCGCGTATAGGGAAACTGGCCCGGCTCGCTGAGCCGGTCGAGGAACTCGATTCCGCCGATGTCATCCGGGCCGTAGAGTCTTTTGATCGGCATTCCCGAGATGGTTGTGGCCCCGTCACCACGAGCCGGCGTGGTGTGCGAACCGTGTGACACTTGCGGGGCATGGGCCGTCCCACGGCAACCGGCGACGACAGCGCTCATCTGCGGTCTCCCAGCGAGTTGATATCCCAAACAGGTTGAACAAGCGCACTATTCTAACAGACGGCGGCGTGGTCGTCCCAGCGCGTTGCGGACGCGCACATTATGCACTCGGCGTCGTCCGAGGGCGAACGCGCGCTGGTTTCAGCATGCGCCGGATTTCTCGCGAACGTGTCGTGACGACGATGACACGGAAAATCGACCGGTGGGTCAGGGCACGTTCGTTGGATATGCACCGGGCGCCATGTCGCTGAGCTTGGTCGCCGCTCGCGCATATTTGGCGCGAAACGCCTCCGGTTCGAGCTTAACCATGCCCGCCAGCTTGTTGAGTGTCTCTGGATCGTCGAGGTCGCTGCGCTCGAGTCGAATCTGATATGCGCGCGCGACGCGATACAGGTCGGAGTCGATGTGAACCGTGCGGACGCGCGTGCGATTGGTCTGCGGATCGATCATCTCGTGAAAGTCCATTGCCACCAGACTCTCATTGATCAGCGTGACCATCTTGCCCGCGCCGGTCGTCGGCGATTCGTGCAGCAGCAGTTGAATACTGCCCCAGCCCAAACTGCGGCAGTAACTCATGTCATGTGGCGTCGGGTCCGCTGATCGGAGCTCGTACCCCAATGCGTGCGTCACGATCCGCAGCGTCTCTTTGCGTTTCTCGAACCGCGCTTCCACTTCCCGCTTGATCAGCTCAAGCACCGGGATGTCGGCCAGCCTCGGGTGGCCGGCCGCATCGAGCGGCACGTCGTGTCCCAGCACCTTGGCCAGTTCCTTCAGGCCGCCGAGCTTGTACGCCAGTCCCTCAGCCAAAATCGCCACACCGTCTGGCCGGCCGAGCAGACGCCGCTTGAGAATGGCCGCTTCCAGCACATCAGCCACCTGACAGATGGTCGTACCATTCTCGAATTCTTCCGGAATCAGGACGACGGTCGCGCCGGCGGCCATGCCGATTGACTGCGCGAGCCAGCCGGCACTACGTCCCATCGCGGAGAGAAAGTACCAGCGACCGGTGGTCTGCGAGTCACGCATCAGATTCTTGGTCAGTTGCGTGCCGATGAAGCGGGCCGTTGCGAAGCCGAATGTAGAGACCCCGTGCGGTAGCGGCAGGTCGTTGTCGATGGTTTTCGGACAATGTACGACGCGAATTGCCCCGCCAGCCGCATCGCAGATGAAGCGCGCGCTCAATGCCGTGTCGTCGCCGCCGATGGTCAGCAGGTTGTTGATCTTGAGCTGTTTGAGGTGCTTGAGCACACACTCGACCTTGGTCGGATCAGGGCTAACGTGCTCACCGCTCTTCAGTCTCCGCTCGTCGAGCAGGTTTGCCCGCGCGGTTCGCAGGATTGATCCGCCCTCGAAGTGGATCCTGGCAACCATGGGGATCAGCAGGCGTACGCTGTGCCGGTCCTTGTCGAAATCCTCGGTCACCAGCCGGCGAAAGCCCTCGTATATGCCGATGACCTCGAAGCCGCGGTTGATCGCCTCAATGGTGGCGGCGCCGATTACGGCGTTGATTCCCGGAGCAGGGCCACCCCCGACGATGATCCCCAGCCGTTTCTGTTTCATAAGTTCATTTCTCTAAATTAGTTACTGTGATTGCCCGGCGCGGCTCAACGGACGCATTACCGCCTGCCATCCATCGGTAATACTCGTCAATCGCTCGCGACGTACAACCCCGGCGTGCGCGTCGGTGCATCGTTGCTCCGACCGCGTGCGCAGAAGCGGTAACGCCTTCCCAGCGGACCTCCCGACAACATCAAAAAAGCCGAGCGGATTCTAGCAGACCTTCCCGGGGGCACAATGGTTGTCGCGGGTCGATTTTTGGCCGTGGCTGGTTGTCGGCACGTGGTACGGCCGGTATAGTAAGTGGCTCGACATTTGAGCAATAAGGAAGAGCAATGCATAAGTTCAAGCCGCACAAGGGGCTTAAGAAGCGGGTCAAGGTTACGGCCCGAGGCAGGGTCAAGCGTCGCAAGTCGTACGCCGGCCACCTGATGAGCGGGAAGTCCGGCAATCGGCGCCGTCGCCTGCGCAGCGCGGAGATGATTCGCCCGGAGTTCGAAAAACAACTGCGCCGTGCCCTGGGTGAAGACTAGCACGCGCTGATCTGGTGAATAAGCCGGAACTGTACCGGCCAACGGGAGTTTGGAATGCCGCGGGTTCGATCTGGTCTTGCGACGCGTCGTCGTCATAAGAAAGTCTTGCGCAGCGCAAGAGGCTATTGGGGATCGCGCAGCAAGCTGTACCGCACGGCGAAACAGACGCTCATCAAGGCGGGACAGTATGCATATCGCGACCGCCGTGCTAAAAAGCGCGAGTTTCGGGCGTTGTGGATCATCCGCGTCAGTGCCGCCTGCGCTGCGCGTGGAATCTCCTACAGCCAGTTCATGGGCGGACTGAAGAAGGCCAACGTCGCACTCAATCGCAAGATGCTCAGCGAGGTGGCCATCGCCGACACAGCGGGCTTTGACAAGCTCGTCGAGTTGGCGCGCGCGGCTGCAGCGCAGCCCGCGTAGGCCGAGCCGGCGCTCAGCACAGGCCCGCCGCGGGAGCAGTGCCGGTGCCACGGTTCATCCCGCTTCACATACTGACCTTGTTCACCGTTGCTGGATGTGGAGTGCTGCCGGTGGACGAAACACCTGAAAGCCAGGGGGAATTCACGGTCGAGAGCGTGTCCACACGCGACGGCGCGACGCTGACGGTGAAACACCGTGCGCGCCTCGATTGCACGCCGGTCGTGTTTCTGCACGGTCTTGCGGTCAATGCGGAGATCTGGGATCTCCCCACGGTCACAACTGACGCCTACACGTACCGCAGCCTGGCATCAGAGTTGTACGATGCCGGATTCGATGTTTGGCTGGTCAATTTCCGTGGACATGGCGCCGAGGGCCGGCGCAGCACGCCGCCCGAACATCAGGACGACTGGACCGTCGATCACTTTGTCCTCTACGACCTGCCGGCCGTGATCGACCATGTCAGCGCCGCCACCGGACGCCGACCTTTTGTCATCGGTTCGAGCATGGGGTCGATGGTGCTGGCCGGCTACGTCCAGGGCGCCGTGTTGGAGGGAGAAGGGGCGGCCCTGCGCATCATCGCCGACCCGGCGGTTGCGGCCAGCCGGTGCGAGGCGCTGGCCGGTTGTGTCTTTGTGGAGTTCCCGTCAGCGCTGCGCTGGCCCGAATCCGTTTATGATGAGGACGGTTATCCCAAGTGGGACACGCTCTTGCGCGATTGGTGGCGCACCGATACGCGCGTAAACGCGGCCTTTGAGATCGCCGCTCGTCTGGGCTGGCTCGAAACTCTGATTGCGGCGCACGGCGGAATCAACCTGGACCGCCTGCGCCCAAGTGGTCGCGGCGAGGAGATCCTCAAGCAACTGCCCAAACCGGTCGCCGACGCCTGGCGTCAGGCCGAGACCACGCTCGTGCAGTTCGGCTTGAACGCGGTCGGCACGTTCTGGGGCACAGGCAATCTGCGGGCCGAGGTGCTGCTGCGCGGGCGGCGCTATGTCGTGGATCGCATCAAGGCCGGCGTGCTGAGTCAGATGGCCAAATCCGTCCGCGCGCAGGCCTTCGTCAGTGCCTTGGGGCAGCCGGACCACGTGTACTCGGATCACTACGACCAGATCAACCTGCCCGCGCTTGTGATCGCCGGCGGCCGTGATCGCATCGCCAACGCCGGCGTAATCCGCGAGGACTTCTTCGAGCGGGTGAGCTCCGCTGACAAGACCATGCTGGTGTTTGACGAGATCGGGCATGGGGAGTTCGAGGCGGCCCCGATCGCGACCGAGCAGGTCTACCCCGCGATTCAGGACTGGCTGATCGCGCGCGATAGCCGGGCAATGCTCCCCTGAGTCGCAAGGGCAGCGCGCCTCCGCGCCCGCCGTCCCGACCCACCACTCCGTACGCTCTTAACCGCGCCAAACAGTATGAACGCCGTGGCCGTGCCCTTGACAGGGTGGTGCGATATTCGTCATGATACTTGGTTCCGAGCAATCGCCTGCCGGTCTTCAAGCCCTCCACTTGTTCGCTCAGGACCATGCGGAGCAGTTGGATCACCAACTTACCGGGCGGCGTGCTTAGATTGCGAGTCGTCTCGGCCGTGGGCCCCGCGCAAAGTGGACCGGGGGGAGGATATGTCGGTGCCCGACAGAAGGAGGTATCCGTTACATGGCAGAATCTGGTGGGAAACTCATCGTTTTAGCGGTCGGCGGCAACTCGTTGATCACCGACAAGACCAGGCAATCGGTAGCCGACCAATATGCCGCTTGCGCAGAGACCTGCGGACACATCGCGGCCTTGCTGAAGCAGGGTCACCGCGTCGTGATCACGCATGGCAACGGGCCGCAGGTGGGGTTTATCCTCCGCCGGGCGGAGTTGGCCAGCCAGGAACTTCACATGGTGCCGCTCGACTCGTGCGGGGCTGATACACAAGGTGCGATCGGCTATCAACTCCAGCAGGCGATGCACAATTGCACGCGCGGCTGGGACCGTCAACCGCGGATCGCCACAGTGGTTACACAGGTGCTGGTGGACGCGGCCGACCCGGCCTTCGAAAAGCCCTCCAAGCCAATCGGCTCGTTCATGGATGAGGCCACCGCATCCGAGCACCAGGCGAAGGACCACTGGCACGTGGTCGAGGACGCCGGCCGTGGCTATCGGCGCGTGGTGGCCTCTCCGAAACCGAAGTCGATCATCGAGATCGACGCGATTCGCCGGCTCATTGACGACGATATCGTGGTGGTGGCCGTCGGTGGTGGGGGCATCCCGGTGCAGCAGCGGCCGGACGGGGAGCTGGTCGGTGCCGAGGCGGTCATTGACAAGGATCTCGCCTCGAGCCTGCTTGCCAGCCTGCTCAACGCCGATCTGCTGCTGATCTCGACGGCGGTTGAGAAGGTGTGGCTCAATTTCGGCAAGGATGACGCCCGCGCCATCGATGAGATGACCGTGGCCGACGCCAAACGCTACATCCAGGAGGGGCACTTCGCCCCGGGGAGCATGCTCCCGAAGATCGAGGCGGTGGTGGAGTTCCTCGAAGGCGGTGGGAAAGCCGCGCTAATCACTGATCCGCCGAATCTACTGCGCGCGGTGGCCGGCGAGACCGGTACAAGGGTCGTTCCGTGACGCAAGACCGCCTGCAACACGTCACGGGTTTGCGCTGCATCGCATGCGGTGCGACCTGTCCGCTCAGCGACAGCGTCTATACATGCACGGCCTGCGGGGCGAATCTCCAGGTGGAGTACGATTACGACTCCATCCGCAAGTCATGGAGCCGGCAGCAGTTGGCCGACAACGCCGACCGCTCGATCTGGCGGTATGCACCGCTCTATCCGACGGCCACGCGGATTGAGTCCCCGCCGGTGGGTTGGACGCCGCTCTGCCCCGCCGTCAGGCTCGGCGAGGAGCTGAGGCTGCCCCGCCTGTTTGTCAAAGACGACGGGCGGAATCCGAGCGCGTCGTTCAAGGATCGAGCGAGTGCCATCGCCCTGGTTCGCGCGCGGGATGTCGGGTGTGACCTGGTCACCGGGGCTTCGACCGGCAACGCCGGCTCCTCGACGGCCGTGCTCGCCGCCGCCATGGGCATGCGGGCGCGGATTTTCATTCCCCGCGCCGCGCCGCGCGCCAAGGTCGCGCAGCTCCTGGCGTTCGGTGCCGAGGTGCTCGCCGTTGATGGAACGTACGACGACGCGTTTGACCTGTGCCTCGCGGCCACGCAACGCTTCGGCTGGTACAACCGCAATACCGGCTACAACCCGTTCACGCGTGAGGGTAAGAAGTCAGTGGCCTTCGAGATCTGCGAGCAGCTCGATTGGCAAGTGCCCGATCTGGTCGCCGTATCGGTGGGCGACGGCAACATCATCAGCGGTGTGTGGAAGGGGTTTGAGGACTTCCGCCACATCGGGTTCATCGACCGCGTGCCGCGACTGCTGGCGGTGCAGGCGGAAGGCAGTGCCGCCGTGGTCAACGCGCTGGAAGGTGATGGAACGATCAATGCCGTGTCCGGCGAGACGGTCGCCGATTCGATTTCCGTCAGCGTGCCGCGCGACGGTCAGGCGGCCGTGCAGGCCGTGCGCGCCTCCGGCGGCTTCGGCATCACGGTTACGGACGAGGAGATCCTGGCGGCGATCCCCCGCGTGGCCCGAGGCGCCGGCATCTTCGGCGAGCCGGCCGGCGTCGCCTGTTATGCCGGGCTGAGGAAAGCGGTCAAGCAGGGCTTGATCGACCCCGCCTGGACGGTCGTGCTCATCGTTACGGGCAACGGTTTGAAGGACATTGCGTCGGTGCTGAAGGTGGCCGGCGAGCCGCGTACGATCTCGGCCGATCCCGCGGCACTGGAGGATGTGTTCGGCAGCGGCTGAGGCGCGAAGCGGACACGTACGCCTCGACAACAGCTTGGAATAAACTGCCACAGAAGATTGACTACTGGCAACAGAGCAGAAGAAAGGGAGTAGCACGATGAGGAGCTTCACTGGTCGGGATATCCTGTCACTGAAGGACTGGGAGCGAGCGGAGTATTTCCGTCTTTTCGAGGTGTGCGACGAGCTGGCCCCGTATGCAAGGAATCGGCGCAACACCGACCTGTTGGCCAACAAAACGCTGCTGACGGCGTTCTATCAGCCCAGCACCCGGACCCGGCTCTCCACCGAAGCCGCGATGCATCGGCTGGGCGGGCACGTGCTCGGGTTCTCCGACGCGAAGATGACGCGGGCCGGCGATTTCTACATGGAGTCGATCAAGGACACTGTACACATGCTGGAGTACTACGGCGACGTCATCGCCATGCGTCACTACCAGCAGGGCGCCCCGCAAGAGGCCGCCAAGTGGTCCACCGTCCCAGTCATCAACTGCGGCGACGGATGGGGCGAGCACCCCACGCAGGTGCTCACCGACCTGTACACGATCTGGAAGGAAAAGGGCACGCTTGACGGCCTGAATTTCATGTGCATCGGCGACGGGCGCATGCGCACCATGCACTCGATCGCGTATGCCGTCTCGCAGTTTGATATCGAGCTGACCTGCATCTTCCCGCCCGAGATGTCGTTCTCTGAGGAGTTCAAGCAGGAGCTGCGCGACGTCAACGTGCGCTACCGTGAGGTCCCCAGCGCCGCGGACGCCATCGCCGACGCGGACGTGATCTACATGGAGCCGGTGGTCCAGGCCGACTACACGCAGTCACGCGTCGAGGCCGCCGACAAGGACAAGGGCCGCACGCCCGAGGCCTATCGCGTGACGCGCCAGTTGCTCCAGGACAAGGCCAAGAGCGACTCCATCATCCTGCACTCGCTGCCGCGCATGGACGAGCTGCCGCCCGACGTCGACCAGACGCGCCACGCCCGCTATTGGGAAGAGGCGTTTAACGGCGTTGTGATGCGCATGGGCCTGCTCGCGTCCATCCTCGGCGCCATGGAGTAGTCCGGCAGGCAAAACGGGCCCGGATCGCGCCAGCGAGCCGGGCCCGATGTCTACGTCAGCTCAACCGGTGCGGCGTGGCCTTGCTTAGCAGGTCGGCCAGCACCCGGCCGGGCTGTTCGCAGCGCGTCAGCAGGATCATGGCCGCGATGACGTAGGGCTTGTGCTCCGCTTCGTTGTAGGTGGCCAGGCGGTAGCGCTCGAAGACGCTGGCGGCCACCTCGCCGGCTTCGCAATTCACATCCGTAATGTCCGCCGGCAGAGGGTGCATGTACAGCGCCTTACCCCCGCGCGTGATCTCGGCCAGCTTCTCTGTGTACTCCCAGTTCTTATGCTTGCTGTTGACGGCGAGGCACTCTTTCTCGAGTGCGTCGAGCTCCTTGGCCTTCCCCGCCCGCAACAGGGCTGTGCGCTGCTCCATGATTTTGTACGGAGCCCAGCTCTTGGGGTAGACGATGTCCGCGTCGCGGAAGGCCTCTTCCATGCTGTGGACCTTGCGGAACGAGCCGCCGGATTGCTCGGCGTGCTTGCCGGCCACCTGCTCCAGCTCCGGCATGACGTCGTAGCCTTCGGGGTGGGCCAGGACCACGTCCATCCCGAAACGCGTCATCAACGTGATGATGCCCTGGGCGACCGACAGCGGCTTGCCGTAGGACGGCGAGTAGCCCCAGCTCATGGCAATCGTCTTGCCCCGCAGGGCCTCCAGCGAACCGAACGTCTCCTTAAGATGGCGCAGATCGGCCAGCGATTGCGTCGGGTGGTCGCGGTCGCACTGGAGGTTGATTACGGCCGGTCGCTGCGGCAACGCGCCTTCACGAAAGCCCTCCTCAACGGCCTTGGAAACCTCGGCCATGTACTCGTGCCCCTCGTGGATGAACAGGTCGTCGCGGATGCCGATGACTTCGGTGAGAAAGGAGATCATGTTGGCCGTCTCGCGGACGGTTTCGCCGTGGGCTATTTGTGACTTCGACTCGTCCAGGTCCTGCGCCGACAGGCCGAGGAGACTGGCCGCGCTGGCGAACGAGAAACGGGTGCGCGTGGACTTGTCGCGGAAGTTCGAGACGGCCAGCCCGCCGTTGAAAACGCGGGGCGCGATATTCGCCCGCCACATCTTCTGCAAGGCCTCGGCGGCCAGCAGGACGGCGTTCAGGTCATCGGCCGACTGCTGCCATGTCAGCAGGAAGTCCTTCTGGTAAAGTCCGGTGTCCAGCGCGTCGAGTCTCTCCAGCAACGCTCCAATCTGCCCAGTTTCCATGTGATCACCCTTCGTACTCGTCGTTAGTCTTCCTCTACCCGCGGCCGGCAGTCGGCCGCTGCATACTAACCTGAGAGTGTACTCGAACTCGGGCAAGTAAGCCCCCTCTGGAAGTTTGCCCACTATTGGTGGGGTCCGTGACAGTTCAGGCGGGGAGTTCCGCGTCCGTGGTTTCCGAGTCACGTGCCCCGCAGGGGCATCTGAATATAGCCCAGTACGCAGTGCTGGGTTTGGATCGCGTGCCCGGCCGCCAAGTCCCGCACGGGACGACTGAAAGCCCAGCCGTCCCGGTGGGACTGGGTCTTCACGTGGCCACGATTGCCCCAGTACTTCGTACTGGGCTAAGTTCATTGCGTCCCTGCGGGACGACATGCCTGCCATCCGCCGCTTGTGTCACGGGCCCCTATTGGTGAGCTGGCTACAGCTTCCGCGCTTGTTGCGCGACCTTCGCCGCGGGCGGTCGCTTGCGGTCGTCTTCCACCAGGCACCGCTGACACAGCTTGAGCAGCTTGCGGTATGGCCGGCCAAGCTGGTCGTGCAGCGTCGGGATCCAGTCCGGCATGTCGCCGCGCTCGTCAGGCTCCAGCCCGCTGATCCAGAACAAAAGCGTGGCGCACAGGCAATAGACATCGGAAGCCGGCTCGGCCAGGGCCGGGTTCAGGCGGCACTCGGGGGCGCGATATGGATCAGGCGGGTCCACCCAATCGGCCATGTCCGCGATTGTCTGCGCGTTGGGCAGCCGGCTGGCGACAAAATCCGAGAACCGCACCTTGCCGTCATCACAGCGCCACACGCGATCCGGGCTGAGCCCGCGGTGTACGATGCCCGCTTCGTGCAGCGTGCTCAAGGCGGTAAAGCCGGCGGTGAATAATCCGGGCAAGTCGTCGGCCCGTGGCTCAGCCAGCGCGCGGTCGGCGCGCAATGTCTTGCCGGGCAGCGTGGCCATCGGTACGACCAGCACCTCGTCGTCCTGCCAGTAGAAGTAGCGGTCACATTTCGGCGCGATGCCGGCCCCCTCGAGCGTCCGCAGCGTGTCATACTCGCGCAGCAGCGCGCGTTTCTCCTGTTCGAGTGTCGCCGCGCTCAGCGTGTTCGGTCGGGGCAGCAGCTTCAGCGTGTGCCTGGAGCCATCGTCGTGTTCGGCGGCGTATGCCCGAATCGGCCCCGTCGTACCCAGCGACTCAACCACGCGATAGGCATTGATACGCTTGGGAATCTCCGGACGATCCGGCAGCTCGGTCAGATGGCGGACGATCGACTCCCGCACCTGGATGATCGACGTGTGGTGGTTCTTGGCGTCCTTGTCGCGCGCGTGAAACTTCTGCTCGCAGCCGGGGAGTTTCCAAACCTGCTGCGCACAACGCGGATCATGTACCAGCACCCGGGCCTTGGGGTCGGAGAGCAAGACGGCTGGATAGACGAAATGGGCGTTGCCGATCGTCTGTCGCACACCGGGGATGGCGTGTCTCAAGCGGCCGGCCAGCGGCCGAGCCACGGTGTAGGCCTGGTTCAGCGGGCTGCGCCGACTCTCGCCGCTCGAAAGCACCCACGAGTGGTCGTTGCCGAACAGCTTTCCGTGCCAGGCCTTCTCCTCCACCGCGAACACCAGGTGATGCCCGATTATGATGAAATCGACCTCGCGCACGGCACCCGACGGGTGGACCAGCTCGCGCCCGACGATAACCAGCCAGTCGCCGGGCAGGTGTTCCTTCAGATACACCGCTGAGGCGATCTCACCGGGAGTGAGCAGGTCGGCATCGCAGACAATCTGCGCCATGGGCTACCCCTGTTGGCGGCTCCTTGCTTTCGCTCTGGCGTTACCTGATACCCAGTATAACCATGCGTCCGCCGAACCTGGAACACACTCTCGAATCGTGAAAGGGCGTTTGTCGCGGAACGGCGGCGTCTCGACGTATGTGGCTACGCTGCCCGCGGTCACACTCGCTTGCCGACGAGACGTCCCGCGCATACGATCAGGTAGCGCGGGGCCGCGAGGGCCGCTCCCGGGGGACGCGAGGAATCAGCAACCGGGTGCAAGAGAGCGTGGATGTTCATCGAATTGCATGAACACGACTCGGGCTGGCGTGACATCTATAAGCTCGCGATTTCGTTCATTCAACCCCGACCAATAGCCCTGGTTTCGAGCCTGTCGGCCGCCGGGGTGCCCAATCTGGCGCAGTACAGCTTTTACAACATGGTCTCGGCCAACCCGCCGGTGATCATGTTCGCCCCGACGCTGCGCCGCGACGGGGGCGGCAAGGACTCGCTGCAAAACGTCGAGGCCACCGGCGAGTTCGTGGTGGCTACCGTGACCGAGGTGATCGTCGCGCGCGTGAACCAGTGTGCCTATGAGTACCCGCCGGATGTTGACGAGTTTGCGCGCGCGGGATTGACGCCTCGGCCAGCCCGTCTGGTCAAGCCGGCGCTGGTTGAAGAGTCGCCGGTCAACATCGAGTGCGCGCTGATCGACATCCGACGCTTCGGCGAGCAACCGGGCGCCGGCAGCGTTGTCTTCGGTCGAGTCGTGGCGATCCACGTACAGGATGACGTTTTGGTCGCCGACGGGGTGGTCGATCCGGAGAAGCTCGCGGCGATCGGTCGTATGGGCGGATCGACGTACGTGAAGACGTCGGGCCGGTTCGATATCCCACGGCCCGAAGAGCCTTAGACGCGCGACCCAACTGGTACCGGGCCCCTGTCGAACAGGCCGGTCGCATGCGGCACAACTGACAAACTGGTGATGAGATGATCGAAGCGGCACGCGGGCTGACGACCACCAAGGCGCCGTTCATCGAGGATTCGAGGGCGCGCGGCGAGTTGTACATTCGCCAGCCGTATGAGCTTTACAGCGAGGACAATCAGGAGACGTGGCGTGCCCTCTACGCTCGCATCGCGCCGCGCTGGCAACGGTACGCGCATCCTCGGTTTCTCGAGGGTCTGGAGAAGCTGAACCTGAGTCCTGACGCGATTCCCCTTCTGGATGACATCAACCGCGCCCTCGAGCCGTCGACGGGCTTCAAGGCCCGCGCCGTCAGCGGATATGTGCCGGCACACGTGTTCTTCGACTGCCTGCGCACACGCGCCTTTCCGACGACCATCACCATCCGCGAGCAGGGCCGGCTCGACTACCTCCCCGAACCAGATATCTTCCACGACGTCGCCGGGCATGTGCCCATGCACACGGATCGCCGGTTTGCCGACGTGCTGGTGCGGTTCGGCGAAGCGGCGCGCACGGCGGCCCGGGTGGCCGCGGACATAGCTGACAGCGATGAACGCCTCCGCCGCACCGATAGCGTCCTCAAGGCCATGGCCCGCTTCTTCTGGTTCACAATCGAGTTTGGCTTGATGCGCATCGGCGACGAACTGCGCGCGTATGGCAGCGGGCTGCTGAGCTCGTATGGCGAGCTCGGGCATTGCATCGAATCGCCGCAGGTTCAGCGCTATCCTATTCAACTGGAATGGGTGGTGAACCAGTACTTCGAGATCGACCACTTCCAACCGTTGTTGTTCGTGGTGGATTCGTTTGATCACCTGTATGAGCAGGTGGAGCGGCTGGAGGCCTGGATGTTGGATGGCAAGCTGGACAACGTCAGTCCGGGCGAACCGGTCACTAATCAGGATGACCTGAAGTCGTTTCTTGAAGCCGGCGTGGCGTCCTAGCCGGCCGCCGCCGTGTGGTCGATCCGCAGCGCCGGCCGGCGCAAGGTCTATCGGGAGCATCGGAGCATCATGCTACACCGTCATACGCTGGGCAGAATCCCGCCCAAGCCGCACACCGCCTTCCATGACGAGAGCGGCAGGCTCCTCATGGAGCAGTGCATCACGCGCGAGGGTTTCAACGGCCCCTTCTCAATTCTGTACTACCGCACGCCGCCCACCGACGAGTTCGCGGTGGCGGATCTCACCTTGCCGGGCTTTTGTCCGATCGAGCCCGGCGCGGAGCGGCCTTTGCAGAGGCGGCATGTGCGCTCGCAGAGCATGGAGGCCCGCGGAGACTTTCTGACCGGCCGGCAAACGCTGTTTACAAGCGACAATGTCCGGGTCGGCGTCAGCAAGCCTCTGGAAGCGCCGGGGCCGTTCTTTTCCAACGGCGACGGTGACGAACTGTACTTTGTGACCGCGGGCAGCGGTCACATCGAGAGCCTTTATGGCCTGCTGCCGTTTCGCGAACACGACTACCTGCTGATTCCCAAATCGACACCCTACCGGCTTCACCTGGATGACAGCCGGGGCGCGCTGCTGGTCTTCGAGGGTCGCCCGCATCTGGGCATACCCGGTCAGTACCGCAACCGATATGGTCAGCTCACCGACTACGCGCCCTATTCACATCGTGACTTCCGGGTGCCGGCGGAGTTGCCGGCCTTCAGCAACGATCGCCACGGCGCGGGCCCATATGAAATCGTCGTCAAGATGTCCGACAAGCTGACGATCCACCGATACCGCCACTTCCCATTGGATGTGGTTGGGTGGGACGGTTGTGTGTACCCGCTGGCATTCAACATCCATGACTTCCAGCCCATTACGGGAATGGTGCATCAGCCACCCACGACCCACACTACGTTTAGCGGGCGGGATTTCGTCGTATGCTCATTTGTGCCGCGCATGGTCGATTACCACGAGCGGGCGATTCCCTGCCCCTACGGTCACGCCAGCGTGGACATGGACGAGATCATGTTCTATGTGGATGGCAACTTCACCTCGCGCCGGGGTATCGAGCCGGGCTCATTCAGCCTGCACCCGCAGGGAATCCCGCACGGCCCGCACCCGGGGGCTTACGAGGCCTCTATCGGCGCGCAACGCACCAGCGAGCTGGCGGTCATGTGCGATACCTACCGGCCATTCCGGCTCACGCGGGCGGCGGAGCACCTGGAAGACACCGACTACCACGCCAGTTGGGTGGATGCGGATGGACGCTCGTTCTGGCACGGCCGATAGGTCGCGCGCGTGCCCCGCGCAATGCGTTGACCAGATGGGCGCCCTTATTCCCCGGGCAATTCGTCGATCTTCGCGGCCAGTACGAAGTCGCTTTCCGTCAGGCCGTTGATCTTGTGCGTCCAGATGGTGATGTCCACCCGCCCCCAAGCCAGGCAGATATCGGGGTGATGGCCCTGCTGTTCGGCGAGGTCGCCGATGCGATTTACAAACGCCAGGGCCGTGACAAAGTCCGGGAAACTGTAGCTCTTGGCGAGGCGGCTTTCATCGATCACATCCCAGCCCGTTAGCTGCTTGTGCAGTGGCGTGATCTGAGCGCCGCGCAAAGCTGGCACGCCGCCCCTGCACGGAACACAGGTCCGTTTGCTCAAGTCGCAGGCAGGTTCGCCGTGGGTCATGGGCCGCTATCCTCTCCCCGCGCGCGCCGGCGGGTCAGTCGTTTTGCCGTAAATGTGTGACGCGGGCCGGGCACGCCGCCGAGACAGTTACGCCAGATTCCCTCGCCTGTCCTGTTCACGCTCCAGGGAGACAAACAGGGCCTTGAAGTTTCCGACGCCGAAGCCGCGCGAGCCGTGGCGTTCGATTACCTCGAAGAACAGTGTCGGCCGGTCCTGCACCGGTTGCGTGAAGACCTGCAACAGGTATCCGTCATCATCACGATCAACGAGTATGCCCAGCTCGCGCAGCTCAGATATGTCCTCGTCGATCTTCCCGACACGGTCCTCCAGATCGTCGTAGTAGGCATCGGGCACGCGCAGGAAGTCAATGTCACGCGTGCGGAGCATCCGCACGGCCTGGCAGATGTCCGGCGTGCTCATCGCGACGTGCTGAATGCCGGGACCATGATAGAAGTCCAGGTATTCATCGATCTGCGACTTTCGGCGTCCTTCGGCGGGTTCGTTGATGGGGAATTTGCACGCGCCGGTTCGGTCCTGCATCACTTTGCTCATCAGCGCGCTGTATTCGGTGCTGATATCCTCATCGGTGAAGTGCGCCAACTGCGAGAAGCCCAGCACGCGCCTGTACCAGTCGGCGCAAACGTCCATTTCGCCCAGGTAAGTGTTGGTCACGACATGATCGATCGCGGACAGGCCGATCGGCTCGCAGGTGTGTGCGTCGATGGGCTGGAAGCCGGGCGCGAACGTCCCATGAAACTCCTTGCGCTGAACGAATCTGAATACGATGTCCCCGGTGTAATGCACCGCCCCAGTCTTGAAGACGCCCTGTTCGTTCTCGATCGCGGTGGCGGGCTGCAACACGGTGGCCCCGCGCGCCTTGACCTCGCGCATGGTCCGCTCGACGTCGGCGACTTCCAGCGCGATCGCCTTGACCCCGTCACCGTGGAGCGCGCAATGGCGCGCGATCTCGTGGTCAGGCCCCAGCGCACTGCTCAGCACGATACGAATGCTGCCCTGCTGCATCACGTAGCTCGCCCGATCGCGCACACCGGTTTCGAGTCCGGCCTTGGCCAACGGCTTGAACCCGAAGACCTTGTGGTAAAAGTAAGCGGCTTGCTTGGCATTCCCCACGAACAGCTCGACGTGGTCATATCCCAGCAGGGAAAGCGCGTCGGGATCGGGCATGCGATTGTCTCCTGTGTCTTACTGGTTGCGCCACCTGACGCCCACTGCCTCAACTTCCGGCAGCGGCGCCGAAGTGCTCGTGCTGGATTATTGTGGGGGGTAGGCGTGTCGGCAAGTTTGCTGTCTGAGGCGGGCCGCGGACAGGCGCGCCGGCCGGCTTCCGCTATTCAGCCACGGGAGGCAGCACGCGACCGGTGACCTCGCCGAACCCAACGCGGTAGTCGGGGCCCTGGCACCAACCGGTGATAGTGACGTGGTCGCCGTCCTCGATGAAGCCTCTTCTTTCACCGCTTGGCAAATCCAGCGGCCGCCGGCCCTGCCAGGTCAGTTCGAGCAGGCTGCCGTACGATTCCGGAAGCGGGCCGCTGATCGTGCCGGAGGCCAGCAGATCACCGGGTCGAACGTTGCAGCCGGTGATGGTGTGATGAGCCAGTTGTTGTGCCATGTTCCAGTAGAGGTGTTTGAAGTTGGAGCGGCAGATCGTGTGGGGGGCTTCCATCCCGGCGCTCTGAAGGCTGACCTCCAGGTGAATATCGATAGCCTGGTCGCCGGCGGTGCGGAGATACGCGAGCGGCGGCGGGTCCTGCGACGGCCCGGCACAGCGAAACGGCTCCAGCGCTTCCATCGTGACCACCCACGGGGAGATCGATGTGCCGAAGTTCTTGGCGAGAAACGGCCCGAGCGGCGCATACTCCCAGCTTTGAACATCACGGGCGCTCCAGTCATTCACCAGCACCATCCCGAAGATGTGCTCTGCCACCGCCTCCGTGGGAATCGGGCGCCCGAGTTCATTGCCCGGCCCGATGAAAAAGCCCATCTCCAGCTCGAAGTCCACCGCCCGACTGGGGCCAAAGCGGGGAGCATCCGCGTGGGCGGCCCTGGCCTGGCCGGTGGGGCGGTGGAGGTCGGTCCCGCTCAGCACCAGCGAGCTGGCACGCCCGTGATAGGCGATGGGCATCCAGAGATAGTTCGGCGTCAGGGCGTTGTCTTTTCCGCGGAACATCGTACCGACGTTGGTGGCGTGCTCGCGGGAGGAATAGAAATCCGTGTAGTCGCCCACCTGCACGGGCATTTGCAGCTCGACCTGCCCACGTGGTATCAGCACCGCCGTCCGGAGATGCCGCGTCATCGCGCAATGTGGGTTCATCCTCGCGCAGCAGCCGGCTGACCAGCGCCCGGACGCTACGCCAGGTGTTCCGGCCCAGCCCCATGAACCGGTTGAGGCTCGGCTGGTCGAATAGCGGCTCAGCCGTTCTGAGCGTGTCGGCGAAGAAACCACGGTGCTCGAGCGCCGCAAGATCCAGACACGCTGTCACCAATGGCAACGCCGACGCGTGGGGTCGTCAAACCCGTCGTGCGAAAGACCCCGTAAGGGAGATTCTGAATCGGGAAGTGTGATGCCGCGGCGACTGGAACAAACGACCGTAGCGCCGGATCGTTGGTCGGATTGGCCGGCAGCCCACTTGTGCTCACGGCTGGCTCCCTGGGCGTAGGCCCGGATTCTCCAGACAAACTGGCCCGGTTGCGCCGCCGGGCAAATCGACCCACAATATACTACCCCCCAGGCCTCGTTTGCGCCTATTCTCCATCACAGCGGGAGCGAATGATGGACCTGCGTAACCACCGGCAGGCGTACATGACCGTTTGCCGCCAACCAGGGAGTTGCGTATGCACCAGGGAATACCGAACGCACTGGTTTACATGGCGATTCTGGCAACTGCAGGCATGACCGGCGCCGGGCTTGCCAACGGGGCCGGCGACTGGAAGCCCGTGGACGGGCAACTGCTGACGCGTTGGGCGGCGGACGTCACCCCCGAAAACGTCTGGCCGGACTATCCGCGGCCCCAGATGGTGCGGTCGAAGTGGCTGAACCTGAACGGGTTGTGGGACTATGCCATCACATCGGCGGCGGTCGCGAATGCCCCAGAATCACACGACGGGCAGATTCTCGTGCCGTTTTGTGTCGAATCGGCGCTTTCCGGCGTCAAGAAGCCAGTCAGCCACGACCAGGCGCTGTGGTATCGGCGGACTTTCGAGGTTCCGTCGGAGTGGAAGGGGCAGCGCGTCTTGCTGCACTTCGGGGCCGTTGACTGGTCTGCTGACGTCTGGGTGAATGGCACACACCTTGGTAACCACCAGGGCGGCTACGATCCGTTCAGCTTCGACATTACCGATGCGCTTTTGCCTGACGCCGCGCAGACGCTGGTCGTGAAGGTGACCGATCCGACCGACCAGCGCTGGCAGCCGCGCGGCAAGCAAGTCCTCAAGCCCGAGGGCATCTGGTACACGGCCGTCACCGGCATCTGGCAGACCGTTTGGCTCGAACCGGTGCCACGAGGTTACATCCGCGGCTTGAAGATCACGCCGGTCTTCGATCAATCAGAAGTTGTAGTGGCGGCGGACGTCACCGGTGGCAAGCGGACGCGCGTCGAGGTTCTGGATGGCGGCAGCCTCGTCGCGTTCGCTGACTCCGCCGCGGGCGAGGCCGTGGCCATCAAGATCCCGGACGCCAAGCCCTGGTCGCCGAGTTCGCCGCATCTGTACGATCTGAAAGTGAGCCTGCTCGATAACGGCGCCACGGTCGACGCCGTGCAGTCCTACTTCGGCCTGCGCCAGATCGCGCTCGGCAAGCACGCCGGTCACACGCGTCTGTTGCTGAACGGGCGGCCGCTGTTCCAGTTCGGGCCGCTGGATCAGGGCTGGTGGCCGGACGGGCTCTACACCGCGCCAAGTGACGCAGCGCTGCGGTATGACCTGGAAGTGCTCAAGAAACTGGGCATGAACATGTTGCGCAAGCACGTCAAGGTCGAGCCGGCGCGGCTCTACTACCACTGCGACCGTCTGGGGCTGCTCGTCTGGCAGGACATGCCGAGCGGTGACCGGTATATCGGCGGCAACGATCCGGACATCACGCGTACACCCGAGTCGGCCGCCAACTTCCAGCGCGAGCTCAAGGCGATGATCGACGCGCTGCGGAATCACCCGTCGATCGTCATGTGGGTCACCTACAACGAGGGCTGGGGCCAGTGGGATACCGGGCGCATTGCCGACTGGACCCGGCAGTACGACCCGACACGCTTGGTCAACAGCGCCAGCGGCTGGACGGATCGCGGCGTCGGTGACGTGATCGACGTACACTCCTATCCGGGCCCCGCCATGCGCCCGCCGGAGCAAACGCGCGCCTCGGTGCTGGGCGAGTTCGGGGGCTTGGGCTGGCCGGTCGCGGGCCACCTGTGGTGGGACAAGAAGAACTGGGGCTACCGCACGTACACCTCCCAGGCCGAGCTGCAACAGAACTACCTGCGCGTGGTCAGCCGGATACTGCCGCTGATCGGCCAGGGGCTTTCCGCCGCGGTTTACACCCAGACCAGCGATGTCGAGGGCGAGGTCAACGGGCTGATGACCTATGACCGCGAGGTTTTGAAGTTCGAGGTGGCACCGCTGGCCGAACTGCACGGGCGGCTCTACCTGCCGCCGCCCGAGATTCGTGAAGTAATCCCGACGTCGGAGAAGACGCCGCAGACCTGGCGTTACACGACTGACTGGCCGAGCGGCGACTGGACCCAGCCGGATTATGATGATTCCGCCTGGCTGACCGGCGAGGGGATGTTCGGTACGGAAGGCACGCCCGGTGTTCGACTCGGCACCGCGTGGACGACATCGGACATCTGGCTGCGCCGCCAATTCCGCGTCAGCCAGGTTCCCCACGGCGATCTGCGGCTGAACATCTATCACGATGAAGACGCCGAGGTGTACATCAACGGCGTGCCGGCGGCATCGCTCACGGGATGGGTCGTGACGCACGGGCTGGTGGACATAGCGCCGGAGGCACGTGCCGCGTTGAAACCGGGCGAGAATACGCTGGCGGTGCATTGCCACCAGACCGGCGGAGGCCAGGGCATTGACGTCGGGCTGAGCCTGGTTGTGCAGCGGCCGAACTAAGGCCGATCCGACGCGTTCGTAAGAACAGCTAATAAGATTGAATAGTCACCCGGACCGGGCCGTCCATACGGTACACGCACGCCGCGATGCGACTAACTTCGCGGCTGGACGCGTGTCCTACAGCAATGAAAGGCGGTGACACCATGAGAAAGGGCTTTCCAACCCGCTTGGCGGCGATCATATCGGTCCTGGGCGTTGTCGGGTTCGTCGGCGCCGGGGATGATATCGATATAGACGAACTCAACGTGCGCGTGGAACGCGATGCGACCGGCTGGCTCTTCGAGATCGACTACGAGATCGAAGTCGAACATTACCGGCGTTTCGGACCGCTGGAGTTCGTGGTCACAATCGAGCACGACGGCCTGGTCGTGGCCAACGACGCCGCGCAACCCGTCCAGTTCGTCCTGCCGCTCGACAGTCCCACCGACTACGACGACGATGACGTCGAGTTTAAGGATCGTCTCGTGTTCGCAGTATCTGACGCATCGCGCCTGCCAGTGGATCGGCTGGAAGCGGTGGGGGCCGTCTATGCCGATGCCGGTGATTATCCGTTGGCCATGCGTCGCACGCGCGCCAAGTTCGCGGGCTATTACGAGCGTGACGGCTACGTCGTGTACGACACCCCATCCCGTTCGTCACACGTGTCGATCGCGGTTGGCGTCGGCAGTTACTGGGTACCGCGCTACCACCGCGGCGTGACGGTCCGCCGGTCGGGTTACGTGTGTTACCGTCAACATCATGTGGGGCGTTCGATCGGAATTCGGAGTGGACACAGCTACGTCAGGCGGTCGCCGGCCGTTTATCATTCGACGACGATTCGCCGGCCGACGGTTGTGCACCGTTCGACCACAGCGCGACGTCCGGCGGGCGTTACCCAGTTCAGGCATAGCGGGCGGGCTTCGAGCGGGCGCAGCTACACGCCGCCGGCAGGTCACTCGCTCCAGCGGACGTCGCCGCCACACCACCGCTCGGGAGCGGCGAGCGGGCACCGCTCCGGGCGACCCTCGATCCAACAACCGCAAAGCTCACACCGGCAGTCCTTCATGCGAACGCCGTCGCCGAACCGCTCCTCGCACGGTCAGCGCGACAGCTCCGCCCACCGCTCATCCCAGAGCCGCGGTACTCGCCCGTCGGCTGAGCGCGGGCGCAGCGGATCGAGCCGCTTCGGCACGTCGCACTCCGCAACCGGATCAAGCCGACCGACGATCACGCGGTCGCACACGCGCTTTGGCCGTCCCGACAACGCGAGAAGCTCATCGCGCTCGTTCCGATCAAGCACCAGCCGATCGCCCTTTGGATCGCGGGCTCTGCCGACCAAGCAGTCAACCGATCGCCGGCATCCTCGCCGGCGATAACGCATGCCTCATCTGTCGCGGCCAGCGTGCCGTCGGCGCTAGAGAGGGTTTCCACTGTAGCGGCCGGCGCCTCGCCGGCCGTTGGTGGTCGAAGACGTCACCTGCGTCATGCGGCCTGCGGGGCGCAGGCCGTTACGTGGGGGGGACGCCACTTTTGAATCGAGTTGGCGTGGCCAGCACACGCCAAGCGATCCCTGGTTGATGATTGAGCGCGCGGCCTGAGCTTCCTTACCGCCGTTCACATGTTTGCGCAGTCCGGCCACGAACCTACATCGGCCACGCGCCCGTGAACACCTCCGTGGCCGGGCCGGTCATGTAGACTTCGTTGGTGTTTTCCTCCCACTCGATCATGAGCCGGCCGCCGGGCAGCATTACGGTGGCCTTTCGATCCAGCAGCTTGTTGAGCACGCCGGCCACGCACACGGCACAGGCCCCGCTGCCACAGGCTTGCGTGATGCCGCTGCCGCGCTCCCAGGTTATCATCGCGACCGAATCGCGGCTGAGGATCCGTGCGAAGTGCACGTTGGTGCGTTCCGGGAAGAGCGGATGCTGCTCGAACGCCGGCCCCCATTCATCCAGCGGGACGCCCTCGAGCTGCTGCCGGAACACGACCGCGTGGGGATTGCCCATCGAGACGCAGGTCATGGCGAACTGCTTGCCGCAAGCCTCGATCAGTGTGGAGATGGCGTGCTCGCCGCCGATGCGAACCGGAATGCTCCGGGGGTCCAGGATCGGCTCGCCCATGCTCACGCGGGCCTCGGTGACCCGGTCGGCGGCGTCAGTAACAAGGTGTGCGGAGACCACGCCGCCGTCGGTTATGATCTTCACGGGGTTCTCATGTGCCAGCCCGTGCTCATAGGCGTACTTGGCGACGCAGCGGGCGCCGTTGCCGCACATCAGAGCGCGTGAGCCGTCGGCGTTGTGCACGGTCATTCGCACGTGAGCGCCGGTGGCGGCTACGGGCGCGATCAGGATCAGGCCGTCGCTGCCGACGCCGCGGTGGCGATCGCTGATCGCGCGCGCCAACCCCTCGGGGTCGGCCACGCTCTGTTTCGAGAGATCGACATAGACGTAGTCATTGCCCAGCGCGTGCATTTTCGTGAACGTGAGCGACATGGGAGCCTCCCACAGGTTGACGGGGTCGCGCCGCTGACGGCCGCGGCGGGCACTACACCTTCCGGTATTCGGTCCTTGCGATCTCGGTGCCATCGCCAAGCGGGAGAATCTCATAGTCGCCGAACAACGCCGTGGAGTCCTTCTGCAACTCACGGAGAATCAGGATGGCGACTCGGCGGATCTCGACCTCGGCGTACTCGTTAGCGCGGGCCTCGATGAAATGGCGCCACGCGCGGCCGTTGGCGGTTACGAAGATCTTCGTCTCCGTCGCGTTCGGCAACACACTGCGCGCGGCCTGCCGGGCCAGTTTGCGGCGCTGCGTGGCCGGCTCGACATCCGCGAACTTGGCCTGCAAACCCTCAACCAGCCTGCAATACGCCTGGTGCGACTGCCGCACGGACTCTTCCCACACCGTGTGGAGTTCGGGATCTTCGGCGATACAATCGGGTTCGATGAAGTCCGCCGTGCTCTCGTCGACGTAGCGTTGGGATAGCTGCGAGAAGCCGAACCCCGCGCGGTGCCGCACAAGCTCATGCGTGAATGAGCGTGAAACGCCGGTGATCACGAAATTCCAGACGGCGTGTTCCAGCACCGACCCATGGCGCATTTCGATGATATTGCCCAGGTATTCCTGGTTGGTCTTGCGCCCCTTGCCGAACGACATGTAGCAGACCCGGCCGGCGACCTCGCACAGTGTCTCGGCCCCGGCCTCTGTGTCGGTTTCCCAGGCCATACCGCAGTCGCTGACGAAGCGGTCAATGGCGGATTGGTTGGCGTTTTGACGCCCAACGAGGTAAACGCGCGGTTCGCGAACAATGTTCATGTGTGCTCTCCTGAATGTCCGCCATTGTAGCCCGCGTTGTGACTTCGGCCAGCGCAGTCCGGAGTGCCGCCACTCGATTGTCCAGACTGCTATCCCAAGACAGCCACGCTCGCTGTGTCTAGAATATCGACATCAACGCCGTGGGCGAATGAGGCGAGGACGATGGCAAGGATGGACCACGTGAATCGGCGGAATCTCACCAGCTATTGCGCAGTGTTTTGTGTTGTCGGGATGGCGGCCGCGCTGGCCGGCTGCGCGCGGAGACAGGAGTTCACGCCGCGGCCCGGCGTCACGACGGCCGCCGCCGACGTCGAGATCGACCGGCTGGCGGAGCAGGTGCGGCAGGATCCTACGGCGTATCTGCACACGGTGGCCGAGCGATGCCGCGGACTCCAGCAATACACGCTGAAATTCACGCGCTACGAGCGGCGCGGTCTACTGCGCACCTTGCAGGGGCCCGAGCACATCAACGCCTGGTTCCGTCGCGACCCATTCAGCGTGCGCTTGAAGTGGGACAACGAGGACTTGAAGTACTACGAGTCGGCCTACGTGGCCGGGGAGTACCGGGACAAGGTGCGTTTTCTGACGCGATGGTGGACACCGCCGCTGCTGCCACGGCCCGGGATCAACGTCGTCGATCTCCAGACGCCCGTGTTCTGGGGGGAGTCGCTGCGGCCGCTGACCGATTTCGGGCTCGAACGGCTGATGCAGCGAACGCTGGACTCGCTGGCGGAGTTGGGTAGTGACGCCGCTGTGGAGTATCGCGGGTTGGTCCAGATGCCCGGCACAAGCCGGCCTGTTCACCACATCCGGCTGAGCTGCCCGCCGGCGCTTAAACGCGTCCCAATTCAGGAGCTGTACATTGACGTACACATGGGCCTGCCGGTGGGCACTGAGCTGAAGTACCCCGACGACAGTCTGCACGCGGCGTATTACTACGAAGACGTGAACTCCGCCGTGGAGCTGACCGACGACGATTTCCTGCTTGAGCCCGAGCGAGAGAAGCTGGCCAAGGATGAGCCGGACGGAACAATGTAGCGGCCCGCGAGGTGGCAACACAATGTAGCGGCCTGCGCCCCGCAGGCCGTCGGACCGCCGGACGACCCACCGACGGCACCACTATTGTCGGAATGACCGATTGGAAACCCGTCCCACAAATACTACGGCCTGCGAGGCGCAGGCCTGTACGGAGCATTCGCCGCTGGCTGAAATGCGCCGCTTACGTTGAGGAGAGGTAATTGTCCTTACGTCAGGCCGACGACGAGCGATACATGCGGCGTGCCCTGAAACTGGCCGCGCGCGGGCAGGGCCGCGTCGAACCAAATCCGATGGTGGGCTGCGTGATCGTCATGGACGGCCGGATCATCGGTGAAGGCTATCATCGCAGGTTTGGCGGTCCGCACGCCGAGGTGGCGGCACTGCGGAATTGCAGCGGGTCGGCGCGCGGCGCGACGGTCTATGTAACGCTCGAACCCTGTTGCCACACCGGTAAGACACCGCCCTGCACCGACGCGCTCATCGACGCCGGCGTGCAGCGCGTGGTTGCGGCGATCGAAGACCCGAACACGCTGGTTGCCGGCAAAGGGCTGGCCCGGCTGCGCGCGGCGGGGATGGTCGTTGAGCGGGGACTGCTGGCCGACGACGCACGCCGGCTCAACTCCCCGTTCCTGAAGTTGATCGGCGCGCGGCGCCCATGGGTGATTCTCAAATGGGCCCAGAGCATCGACGGCAAAATCGCCACGCGCAGCGGCGACTCGAAGTGGATCACCGACGAGGCGGCCCGCGCTCATGTTCACAAGGTGCGCGCCCGCGCGGATGCGATCGTTGTTGGCGTAAATACCGTGCTGACCGATGATCCGCTGCTGACCTGCCGGGTGGTGCGGCCACGCCGGATCGCCCGGCGGCTCGTGCTGGACTCACGCCTGCGCACGCCGCTCAAGGCCCGACTGGTCCGCACGGCCCGTGATATGCCAACGTGGCTATTCTGTGCCCGCGGCGCCTCGACGGCGAAGCGCAAACGACTCGAAGCCGCCGGCTGCCGTGTTGTGGAAATCCCCCAAACGCGCCGGGGGTTATCGCTGCCGGCGCTGCTGGACGTACTGGGGAAGCACTCGCTCACAAACGTCATTGTGGAAGGGGGCGGCAAGCTGCTTGGCCGGTTCCACGATCAGCGCCTGGCCGACGAAGCCCATATCTACATCGCCCCACGTCTGATCGGCGGCACAAACGCCGTGGGTGCGCTGCACGCGGTCGGCTCCGCCCGCGTCGCGGGCTCCGAACTCGGCGACCCCTGTGCCCGCCTGCGGCCACTCGGCAACGGCTGGCTCCTCCAGACACGCCTCACTTCGGCGCTCTAGCGCACCTTCAGAAACCGTCCTGTGTGCCACTGCTCTTGAGCCGTGCGGTTTCGATACAAACTTCACGGCTCACAGAGCCGTGGCACACTGCCATTTGACCGACTGTATTCGAAACTGATCCAAGTGCCTCGCAAGCTCGGCGGCTATTGCTGCTCGGTTGCCTCAGCCGTGTTTTTGCGCGTCGTGTCCTTGAAGAGCACCATGAACATCACCGCGATGACCGCCGCCATGATGCACGGGATCAGCCAGATCGTCTGCCAGTCATGCGCTTGCAGCAACAGTTCAGTCGCCTGATCCCACAGCGTCTGGGCCTCGACACCGGTGGCCGCGGCGGATTGCTCGCGCAGAGCGGCGGCGCTGGCGGTGAGCGCGTCGTGGTTGTCCGCTTGGTACCGATTCACCAGCCGGCCGATGAGCTGGGCGCCGATCAACATGCCGAGGCCCTGCGTAACCAGCACGAGGAAGCCCTGGGCCTGGCCGCGGATCGTCTTGCTGGCCGCTTTGTCGACGTAGATGAAACCGGTTACGAAGAAGAAGTCGTAGCAGATGCCGTGGAGCAGGATGCCACCCATGATCATCCACAGTACGCCATCAGACGCCGCGCCCGCGAACAGCCCGTAGCGCGCGATCCAGGCGAACATGCCGGCCAGCAGCATCCACTTGACACCCAGGCGCAGGAAGAACCACGGCATGATGATCATGAACAGGACCTCGGCCATCTGGCCGAAGGACATGTTGAAGGCGACGTTGTGGAAGCCGGCCGCGTTGGCGAACACGGGGGCGTAGTTGTAATAGGCTGCCAGCGGGATACAGATCAAAAACGAGCTGATGATGAAGATGGCGAACGAGCGCTCGCGCATCAGCTTCAGCGCATCAAGGCCGAGCGCGTCACGCACGTTGAAGGCCTTGCCCTTGGCCGGTGGCGGCGTGTGAGGCAGGCCAAAGCTGATCAGCCCCAGCAGGACCGCCGCCCCCCCGGCAACGTAGAACTGCTGGATTTCCGTATCCGCCTGCAGTGACTTGCTCACCACGATATTGGCGACGATCCAGCCGATGGTGCCAAAAACGCGGACGATGGGGAACTGCTTCTCCTGGTTGGTGAGATTGTGGAACGCCAGCGTGTTGGTAAGCCCCAGCGTCGGCATGTAGCAGAGCATGTGCAGCAGCAGGAAGAAGATGAACGGCCAGTGCGAGCCGCCTTCCGCCGGCGTGAACTGCGGCGCGACAATCAGGGCCGCTCCGCCCAGAATGTGCATCACGCCCAGCACACGCTCGGTGGCGAAAAAGCGGTCGGCGATCATGCCCAGAAAGAACGGGCTGATGATTGCGGCGATCGGGCCGACCGTATACGCCCAGAAGATGTGCTCGCCCATGCCGTGGGCGCCCATGTAGTTGCCGACCGTGACGTACCACGCTCCCCAGATGAAGAACTGGAGAAACATCATCAGGCTTAACTGCCCACCGACAAACAGCCCGCTTGTTCCTGGCGATTTTGACATGGGTTGTCCTCGTCCTGGCTGAGTCGCCTGGCCGCACTGAGCGACCGCGCGACGAGCGATGTACGTTCGCTACCGACGTGGAAGCGTTTGGCGTTCTACGATCTGGCACGCCGCGCGTCAAGGAGAAGTAAGAAGTAAGAAGTCAGAAACCGGACGCAGGACGCGCTGCTGATCGAACGCATTGCGCGCCGGCGTCAGGGTGTTTGACTGTGTCGTATGTGTCGCAGGCGGCGGCGGATGCGCAGCAGCGTCGGCAGCGCGCCCCACGCCACGCGCAGAGGCTTGACGCGGCTGTGCCGGTTGTCGCGCCACACGATGCCCACCTCCTTCACCCGATACCCCAGGTGCCGCGCGATTGCCAGCACTTCGCAGTCGAAGAGCCAGCCGTCCACCTGCTGCTGCCTGAGCACCTCACGGGCGACCTGACGGCGGAAGCATTTGAAGCCGCACTGCGTGTCGCGCAGATCCGGCAGCAGCACCCGCCGGCGAAGCCAGCGAAAGCCGGCTGCCAGCCAGCGGCGCAGGGGCGGTTGCGCGGGATTAACGACCGAGTCGGGCATGTCTCGCGAGCCGATCACGATGTCGCAATCGCGATCGAGCCACGGCAGCAGCTTCTCGAGTTCCTCGATCGGGGCGGAAAGATCCGCATCGCACATCAGGATCACGTCACCGCCGGCGGCGAGCACACCCGTGCGGACGGCGTGCCCCTTGCCCCGGTTGGCCGGCGTTATGATGACCCGCACCGGTGGCCCCGGCCGATCGTGGCCGCGCGCGATCTCCGCCGTTTCATCCCGGCTGCCGTCATCGACGACGATGGTCTCGGCGCGGTGGCCCGCGGCCGCCAGATACTCGCCGATCCGATCCAGTGTCGGGCCGAGGCGGCTGGCCTCGTTGTGAGCCGGGATGACAATTGACAGCGACAAGCCTGACGATGTTGGTAGGGAGGGGCTGTCGGTCATAGTTTCCAGGGCCGTCGCGCTTGTGCCGGGTTCCGCCCGTGCCACAACGCATTCGCACGATAGCGGCGGGCCGTGACCATGACAAACCGGGGCGCTTGAGCATCGCCCGCGAATCCATTTGACGGCGCGCGGACCAAACTGCTAGAGTGGACAATTCGCAGCCCAGTGCAGGGGGAGTCGGCGAGGCTGGTTACACGAGGTGACCGATGAGCAGTGAAATACAAAAACCCGAAAACACGCTGGGGATCACTCGGCGAGCATTCGTCCGTTCGGCAACCGTGGCCGGAGCGGGCATCATGATGGGCCTGCCCGCGTGGGCCCAGGATGCGACTGACAGCGAGAAGGTCGATGAATTGGCCATCGCCATCATCGGCCCCGGCAGCCAGGGCCGCAATCTGCTGACCAAGGCGCTCAAGATCCCGGGTATCCGCTTCGTCGCGGTGAGCGACATCTGGCCCTATCACCAGAAGTACGCGCAGAATATTCTGAAAAAGTACGATCAGCCGGTGAGCGTCTATGAAGATTATCGCGAGATGCTCGACAAGGAGCCGCAGCTCGACGCCGTGATAATCGCCTCACCCGACCACGTACACGCCGAGCAGACGGTTGCCTGCCTCAAGGCCGGCAAGCACGTCTACTGCGAAAAAGAGATGTCGAACACGCTCGCCGGCGCGCAGCAGATGGTGGAGACCGCTCGCGACACCGGCAAGCTGTTGCAGATCGGTCACCAACGCCGCAGCAACCCGCGTTACTGGCACGCGCTCAAGCTGATCGAGAAGGACAAGGTGCTCGGGAGGGTCACGCACGTCTACGGTCAGTGGAACCGGGCCCAGTTGCTCGAGCGCGGCTGGCCACCCGGCAAAGAGCTCGACGCCGACGCGCTTCAGCGCTATGGCTACGAGGACATGGACCAGTTCTGTAACTGGCGCTGGTATCGCAAGTTCTCGGGCGGTGCGATGGCCGACCTCGGCTCGCACCAGGTCGACGTGTTCGGCTGGTTCCTCAAGTGTCAGCCCAAAGCCGTGCTCGCTGATGGCGGCCTCGACTATTACCAGAAGCCCGGCCGCGAGTGGTACGACAACGTGATGGCGATCTACGAGTTTCCGGCCGAGGCGGGGCTGGTCCGCGGTATGTACCAGGTGCTGAATACGACCAGCCACGGCGGTTTCTTTGAGACATTCATGGGCGACGAAGGCTCGATGGTGATCTCGGAAGACCCGCGTAAAGGACTGCTCTATCGCGAGGTACACGCCAAGACACGTCAGTGGGAGGACGAGTCGGAGAAAATCGAGTCGATGGGGCGCGACGCGATTGAGCTGAAGGTCGGCGAGACTTTGGCGCCCGATGGCACGCGGACCGCCGAGGCCGAGCAGATGCTGGCCGAGATCAAGAAGCCGATCCACCAGTTGCACCTGGAGAACTTCTTCAACGCGATCCGCAAGGGCACGCCACTGTCGTGCCCGCCGGAAGTTGCCTACGAGACCGCCGTCGCCGTATTTGCGGCCAATGACGCCGTCGAGGCCCAACGCCGGATTGAGATCAAGCCGGACGCGTACAAGGTGTAGATAGTGTCGCGCATGACGGATTTGGCCGGCCGAGAAACTGTAGCGGCCTGCGCCTCGCAGGCCGTCGGAGCGGATCGTGCACACGACGTTCGGCGGCCGGCGGGGCGCCGGCCGTTACACACCACGCCAGACCGCCGTCCGGCGTGCCAAGGCTCTATGAGCCGTGCCGTTCCAGTGTACCACGGCTCTATGAGCCATGCCGTTCCAGTGTACCACGGCTCTATGAGCCGCGCTTCTGTAAAGGGATATGCCACTGCTCTCGACCACTGCGCGCATGCCACTGCTCCTGAGCAGTGTATTGTCGGGTCGGGAGGAGCACTGCTCAAGAGCAGTGGCACACAACAGATCGTCCCTCAGGAACGCGAGCGATCGATCGCCCCGCACGGGCGCCTGATGGCGCCGCAGCAACGCACACGACAGATCGCCCCACAGGGGGGCCTGATGGCGCCGCAGCAACGCACACAACTGATCGCCCCGCAGGGGCGCGCGCGACGGATCGCCCCGCAGGGGCGCGGGCGCGTAGCCACGGGTGGAGCGCAGCGCAACCCGTGGACAGAAGGCGCCCCCACCAAATGGCCCGCCCCGAAGGGGCGGAGGCAGCACGCCGCGTTGGTTGAGCAGTGCGCTGTCGCGTCGGGACGACCACTGCCCAAGAGCAGTGGCACACGACAGTGGCGGCTTGGCTGGGTGCCGGCGCTGATCGTCGCAGTGCTGGGCACGGCGTTTGCGGTCGCTGACGAAGTCGAGCTGCTCGAGTCGGACAGCCGCGCGCCGTACGTCCACCGCATCACGCTGTACGACCATGACGGTCAGGCGATCGACCCGGCCGATGTCCCCGCCGTGCCGTATTCGCCGCTCCGAACATGTGGGAAATGCCACCCGGTCGGCGCGATCCAGCACGGTTGGCATTTCAACGCGCTCGACCCGGATGTTGCCCCAGGTCTGCCGGGTGAGCCGTGGATCATCACCGATGAGCAAACCGGCACACAGATCCCCGTCTCCGCTCGCAAGTGGCCCGGCGTAACTTCATTCAGCGATGCCGGCTTGACGCGCTGGGAGTTCGTCAAACGATTCGGCGCGTACATTCCCGGCGGCGGGATTGGCAATCCGGGCCAGCAAGCGATCGATGATTCGTCCGAAGCGCTGCGCTGGGCAATATCCGGCCCGCTCGAAATCGACTGCATGTTCTGCCACAGCACCGGTCCCCGCCACGACCCCGCCGAGGCCGGGCGCCAGATCGAGAAAGAGAACTTCAAGTGGGCGGCGACGGCGGCCCTCGGATTGGCGGTCATCCGCGGCGAAGCCAAGAACATGCCGGATGATTGGGATCCGTACATGGGCGTCAATCCCGATCGGCCCGACCAGGCCCCGCCGACCGTGATATACGACGAATCGCGCTTCGACGCCGACGACCGCGTGCTGTTCGAGATCACGCGCCGCCCGCCGCCGCAGCGCTGCTATTTCTGCCACACGACGCGGCCGGTCGAACCGGATGGCAGCCGGCTTGTGCCGCGCGAGCAGCTAACCGGCGACGTGCATCTGGCCGCCGGCCTGACGTGCGTTGATTGCCACCGAAACGGCATCGACCACGACATCATGGGCGGAGATGAGGCCGGCGCGCAGAGCCATGCCAACCCAATGGCGGCGGCGTACACGTGCAAAGGCTGTCACCTTGGTGTCGATGGCGCTGACGACCCGGTTTTGGCGCGCGGCGGTCATTACGGCGCACCGCATCCCCAGCACCGCGGCCTACCGCCGATCCACTTTGAGAAGCTGAGTTGCACGGCGTGTCACTCGGGGCCGTATCCGGGGCGCGCGGCGCGGCGTGTGCAAACCTCGCTGGCGCACCGTCTGGGTGAGTCGTCACGCGAACGCCATGCCGACAACCCGCCGGCCATCTACGAGCCGGTGTTCCTGTTCGACGCGAAACAGCGAATAGCCCCGCATCGGTTCGTCGAGTTGCACGAAAAACAAAGCTTGCCGCACGCGTACACGTGGGCGCTGGCGCACGATGTTCGTCCGGCGCCATCGGCGCTGGGCGCCGGCGGCTGCGCCGATTGCCACACGGAGACGCCGTTGCACACCGCAACGGTGCCACTCGACGGATTTGATGCGGCAACGTTTGTCCTGCGCGGCGACAGCGAGGAATTTGGCGAATTTAAGGTTCTCGCGCTGGTGTTTCCGTTGCGGCCGGCGTTCAAGTGTTTTGGTTGGATATGCCTGCTTGTCGTCGCCGGCATTCTGATCACCGGTTTTCACACAGCGGTGATGCCGGTTGTCGAGCCCGGCCCCGCGCCGCCGGTATCTCCCGCTCTGACGAAATTCGAGACGCTGGTGCACATTGTTGTTACTCTGGGGGCATTGTTGCTGGCGGCCACCGGTCTGCTCGGGTTTCTGGGCTACGGGCACGTCGGCGGATCACTGCTGATAGTACACATGGGTTTCGCCCCGCTATTCCTCGTGGGTTTGGCCGTCGCGGCGGTGGCCTGGGCCGCACGCTGCCGGCGTGGGGAGCCATCGGGCTACATAGCGGCGCAAAAGGTCCTGTTTTGGACAATGCTGGCGGCAGGAATCGTGTCAGGGGGTACCATGCTGATTGCGATGTTGCCGCTGGTGGGATATCAAGGGCAGTCCACACTTCTGCTCGTACATCGCTACAGCGGTTTGGTCCTGGTGGCAATCATGGCCGCGCACACGCTTGTATCGTGGCGGGCCAGGCTCAATCGAAGGAAGATCACAGATGTTTCCATGTAAGACGAAGAGTGGGGGATTGATATTGGCCGCCTGCGTGGTGGCGTTTGTGGCCGCTCAGTTGACGCTGGCCGATGACGATGCCAAGCCGAACAAGCCGCCGGTGGCGGCCAAGCAGGAAGCCAAACAGAAAGCGGCGGCGGAGAAAAAGGCTGCCGACGAGAAAAAAGGCGTCCCGCTCGAGATCAAGCTGCCCAAGCCGGCGTTCAAGGGCACGCCCAAACACGTTCCGGCCGGCACGCGCCTCGAAAAGCCGCGCAAGGGGCCGCGCCCGCCACTGATCGTGCCCAAGGGTGTGAGGAACATCTCCAAGGGCCGCCCCGTGACCAGCAGCGACAGTGAGCCGATCATCGGCGAGCTGAAGCTGGTCACTGACGGCGACGCCGAAGCCAACGCCGGCGCGTACGTCGAACTGGGCCCGGGCGTGCAATGGGTGCAGATCGACCTGGGCGGCAAGTACGCCATCCACGCGCTGCTGATCTGGCACTACCACATGAACGCGCGCGTCTATCACGACGTGGTCGTCCAGGTGGCCGATGACGAAGACTTCATCGAGAACGTCCGCACACTCTACAGCAACGACCACGATAACTCGGCCGGCCTCGGCATCGGTGAGAGCAAGGAATACTGGGACACGTTTGAGGGCAAGCTGCTCGACACCAAAGGCGTGGTGGCGCGCTACGTGCGGCTCTACAGCCAGGGCAACATCGATGACGACATGAACCACTACACCGAGGTGGAGGTCTTCGGCCTGCCGGTGAAATGACCCGTTCGCGAACATTCGTCGCACTGGTCTGTCTGGTGGCGCTGCTCGCATTGGCGTCGCGGCTCGTCGGGCTTGGCGAGCGCCCGATGCACGGCGACGAGGCCGTACACGCGGCGAAGTTCCAGATCCTCTGGGAAACCGGCACCTACACCTACGACCCACACGAATTCCATGGGCCGACGCTTTACTATTGCGCGCTGCCGATAGCCTGGCTTAGCGGCGTAGGCGATTTCTCCGAGACCGGCGAGGCTACGTTTCGCCTGGTTCCGGTACTCTTCGGCGTCGGGCTGATCCTGCTGCTATTGCTGGTTGTTGACGGGTTGGGGCGGACCGCCGTCATCTGCACGGCGGTGCTCACCGCCGTCTCGCCGGCGATGGTGTTTTACAGCCGATACTACATCCAGGAAACGCTGCTGGTCTTTTTCACGTTCGCGGCGATTGCCTTCGGCTGGCGTTATGTGCGCTCAAGACGCGCCGGCTGGGCCCTGGCGGCCGGGGCCGCCCTCGGGCTGATGCACGCAACCAAGGAAACGTGCATCATCGCCTATGGCGCGCTCGCCGCGGCGCTCGCTGTCGCCACGGTGTGCCACGGCTCTGTGAGCCGTGCTGGCGCAGCGGACGAAAAACACGGCTCACAGAGCCGTGGCACACGGCTGGACAAAGTGTGTGGCACGCGGCGGGATGAAGTATGTGGCACCGGTTTCCAACCGGTGGTACTGGCCGGCGCGCTCGCGGTGGCTGTCGCCGTGTCCGTGACGCTGATGTCCGGGTTTTTCACAAACCTGTCGGGACCGTTCGACTCGGTGCGCACCTATCTGACATACTTCAGCCGTGCCGGCGGCGCGGACACGCATGTTCACCCGTGGAACTTCTATTTGCGGCGGTTGGTGTTGTTTCACGATGCGCCCGGCCCGTGGTGGAGTGAGGGGGTCATCCTGCTGCTGGCGGCAATCGGGGTGGTGGTCGGCGTGGCACGCGGTTGGCGGGGAGCGCCGCCGTCTCGGCGATCGACGGCCGGCGGGGCGCCGGCCGTTACAGGTGCGTCGGCGGTAGGGGACGTGTCAGGTCGTGCGACGGGTCCCGCGGCGGGTGGGGCGCCGGCCGTTACAGGGGATGCGGTGGCCGATGATCACAACGCAGGTGGTTGTGGCGGGCTCGTGCGTTTCCTGGTCATCTACACGGTGCTGCTGACGCTGGCTTACACGCTGATTCCCTATAAGACGCCGTGGAGCATGTTGGGGTTCCTGCACGGGATGATCCTGTTGGCGGGTGTGGGGGCGGCATGGGTCTGGGAGGTGCTGAGGCGACCGGTGCCGCGGCTGCTCGCCATCGGCGTGTTGGTCGTCGCGGTCGGGCATCTTGGTTGGCAGGCGTGGCAGGCGAATACGCGCTTCGCCACTGACACGCGTAATCCGTACGTCTACTCACATCCGCTGCGCAGCGCCGTGCTGCTCGGCGAGTGGGTAGAGCGCCTGGCGGCCGCGCATCCAGATAACGGTGACATGCTGGTTCAGGTCATCTCGGAAAACCCCTGGCCGCTGCCGTGGTATTTGCGGCGTCTCGGTCGTGTGGGCTATTGGGAGCGGGTCCCTGAAATGCTCGACGCTCCGGTGATAGTCGCGGATGATGGCGTGCGCGAGGAGCTCGAGCGACGCCTGGCCGAGCGCTATGTCTTCGGCCAGTCATACGCACTGCGGCCGGGGGAGCGGCTGGCCGTCTACGTTGATCAAGCCACCTGGGACCGGTTTGTCGAGCGCGAGGGACAGCGCCAGTGAATGTCGGCGACGAACACGCGCCGTTGGATACTCCGGATGTGTCCGGCGGCCCGCTGATGCGCTTTGCACACGACGCGATGGCCTGCGAGTGGGGCCTGATCGTGGTGGGGCAGACCGCGGCCACCGCGGAGCACCTGGCGCGCGACCTGTTCGACGAGGTCGATCGGCTGGAGAACGAGCTCAGCCGGTTCATACCCGGCAGCGATGTGGCGCGGATCAATGCCGCCGGCGTGGGGGCAAAGCTGCCGATCGGCATCGAGGCGCTCGAGTGTCTCGAACTGGCAGCTCGGGTTTTTGACGACACACACGGCGCATTCGACGTTACGCTGGGCACCGGGCAGGGCCGAGCGCCGCTGGCGATTGACCGCGCCACGCGAACCGCCTGCAAGCTTGTGGCCGGCGCGGCGGTCGATTTGGGTGGCATCGGCAAGGGCTACGCGGTTGACCGCGTAATCGAGATGGCCCGTGAATGGGGCATCGACGCCATGCTCGCGCACGGCCGGCCAGAGCACGGTGTATGCGCTCGGTGCGCCGCGCGGACAAGCGGGCTGGTCGGTGGCGATCCGCAGTCCGTTGGACCAGACCACCGTGCTGCGAAAGCTCGTGTTGCGCGACCGCGCGTTCAGCGGGTCCGGCGTCGCGCTGCACGGCGCCCACATCCTCGACCCGCGCAGCGGCACCGCCGCCGGGCGTTGGCGCGGTGCCTGGGCGCTCGCCCCAACCGCGGCACTGGCCGACGCCCTCTCGACCGCATTCATGGTGATGGCGGCGGATGAGATCGAGCAGTACTGCCGGCGCCACACGGACGTTGTGGGATATGTTTGCGCCGAGCCGGTGGATCAGCGCTCGCTGTTGAGTTTCGGCATTGAGGACGGCGCGGGATAGTGCAGACCAGTTCCTTGTGGCACCGGTTCCCTGTGGCACCGGTTTTTAACCAATGGTGTCCGGGACCTGCTTTCTGGGCGCGTAGATTGAGTGCATTGTGGTGAGATTGACGCGAACATGGAAGGGGCGACGACGTGGCGTAGCGCCGCGGCGAGCGCCTGGGGCGCATACTCCGGGCCGCGCTGGTCCGGAGCGCGGACCGGCGCGGGGGCCTAGTCGCTGCTTTTTTGCGCCGCCTTTTCACGTCGCCGCCGGGCGGCACGCTCGCGCTCGGTGCGGCGTTTGGCCGCCACGGCCAGGGCCTCTTCCAGCGGGGCCATGCCGTTCATCACCATGCTCATCAACGAAAAGTCATACACGCTCGGGACGCGCCCCGGTCTCCAGCGCGATCAGCAACGTCGCGATCAGCGTCACGTAAAGCTGCAGCGTCATGCCCTGCGGCGACTCGGAATAAAAGTGCTCCAGGTGCGCCATGCACTTCAACCAGCGGAAAACAGCTCAACCTGCCAGCGATGCTTGTAGATCAACGCGATCAGCTCCGCCGGCAGGTCTACGCAACTGGTCAACAGCACCAGCGGTTCGTCCTTGTCGGCCACACTCACCGCCACCCGCCGCAAGGGCGGCAACTCCGCCGTGCGCTCGGTCCGCCAGCCGACTCGCACCAGCGTGTCGCTCTGCACGCCGGCGGCCAGGTCGGCGGCGGTCAGCCCGCGCGGCTCAAGCACTTCGCAGCGGGCGCTCTTCCGCAGCCGCACCACGAAATCGCTGTCGGCCTGAATGATGTCGCCCAGCAGGTGGTAAGACTGAAAGCCGCGGTCGAGCACGTAACAGTGTTCGGGCCGCAGACTGGTTTGCAGTTGCCCGCCTTCCGAAGCCGTTCCGCCGGTGAGCGTGAAGTGCTCCGGCACGCCGCGCAGGATGTCGAAATGCACGTGGGCGCGCACGTTGCCGCGGGTGGTCTTTCCGCGGCGGCCGGTCTTCTTGGGCGCGTCGCCGGCGGACTTGCGGTTGTAGAGGGCCCAGGGGATGCGGCTGGCGACGTTGAAGAACGTGCCGTCGACGGCGATCAGTTCCCGGGTGAGTTGGTCGAGGCGGGCGTCGTGCGGCTGGATGTTGGCGCGGTGCTTGAGGTCCTCGAAAATCGGCTGCAACCGTTGCGGATCGAAGAGGCGTTGGGCGTCGGCGACGGTGCTTTTGGCGGCGGCGTGGATACCGAAGAGGCGTCGCACGCTGGGCAGGTCGAAGGCGTCTTCGATACGGCGGAGGCTGTGCAGCACGGGGTTGAAGAAGGCCAGCAGGTGGGCGACCACGAGTTGGTCGTAGAAGAAGGTGCGGTTGCCGTGGGCCGGCAAGCTGTGGAGATGGCGCAGGTGCTCGTCGATCTGGCGGAAGAGCCGCCGACCGTCAAGCTGGTCGGGCCGCCGAGGAATCGGCGTCACCGTCCGTTCGCGTTGCGTGTCCTTGTGGGCCATGCGCCACAGTAGAGCAGAAACGCGCCCCGGGCGCAAGTACGGACAATGTTAGGTATTACCCGATGTCCGGCAAACTCCCGGACACCATTGGTTTTCAACCGGTGGTTGCCACAGGTTACAAACCTGTGCCACAGCTTCCGCGTCGGCCGCCACTTTGCCCCGGGTGCCACTGCTCTTGAGCAGTGTAGGACCGAACCGCCACGCACGTGCCCGATCGCCAGCCGTCGCCACGCGCTACGACGAGTTCTTTCGCGTGGCCGATGCAAACTCGACTGCGACGGCCTGCGAGGCGCAGGCCGCTACGGCGGCTGCTGCGCGTCGAGGCCGATTGGGATTTTCTGCCGCTACTTTGCCCCGAGCAGGGCGACGAAACCGTCGATGTCGGCGTTGTTCACGAAACCGTCATCGTTGATGTCCGCCGTACACGGCGCGCTGCACGCCGGGAAGGCGGCGTCGTATCCGCTCGGGTCGGTAACCGCCAGCACGAACGCATCGATGTCGCCGTTGTTGACGAGCCCGTCGCAGTTGGTGTCACCCACGGTGAAGCCGGCGCAGTCGTCTTCGCACTCATCCGGCACGTTGTTGGTGTTGTCATCCGCCGATCGGCCGCTGGCAATATCGTCGCTGTCGGCGATGCCGTTGGCGTTGCAGTCCTCGATCGCGGCCGTGCAATCGAACCGCGATATCTTGAACGCATCCACGCCGGCTTCAACCACCGACCCGGAGTTCAGATCAGACGCCTCGAAACGGAAACGCATGTTGGCATTCGGCGTGATCAGCGATGCGACATCATAGCTGAACACATCCCAGCGCGACGGGCTTTGCGGACCGAGCGTGAGGAAGTTCGACCAGTTCAAGCCGGCCGTGTTCGAGACATACACGTGGAACAGATCGTTATGCGGATCGTCGCCATAATTGTTCGAGTACCAGATGGCGAACTCGACGTCGGCGTTGCCGCCTGACAGGTCTATTATCGGCGAGATCAGCCACGTGCGGCCGCCGTCCACGTCGGAGTTGTCATCGACGTTGTCGGTCAGGAAACATTGTCCCGACCCGTCCCAGTCAGTGGCCGGATCGCCACGATCGCCGCCGCCCACGGGCACACCACGGTCCCACGGGCCGTCGGTCAGGTTCGGGTCGTTGGTGACCGACCAGCCCTTGTCAGTCTCGAAATCGTCTTCCCACACGATGCTCGTCGTGCCAACGATGGCGGTGAAGACATCGGCGGGGGCCGTCGGCGGGTTCGACGCCAGACCCGACGTCGCACCTTCCGCGGTGAAGTAGAACTCGGGCGTCGCCGTGCAGGCGGCCGGCGGAAGCGTGGCCTCGTAGTACTCGCCACCGATCGAGACCAGCGGCATAGTCAGCCACGTGCCGCCGTCATAGCGCACGTGCAGCGTTTCGCTGCTGGCGACAACCGTGTCATTGACCGCTTTCACGCGCACCGTGACGGTCTCCGCAACACCCGGTTCGAGCACGGCGGGTGTGCCGTCCGGCAGGCCGACGCTGACGTTGGGCGGGAAGATGATCATGCCCGACGCACACAGGGAGAACACCTGCGGGCCCTCGGGTACATCGAATCCGACCACTTCGACGCGCCAGGTTCCCGACATCGGGCTGCTCGCGTAGACCTGCTCGATGTTGTCAACATGGTTGGCCTGAGTCTGCACCGCCGCCGATGACGGGCTCGTCGGATTCAGCGTCCAGGGGAAGTGCTGGTTGCTGTTTGGATCGTAGACGCGCAGGTCGAGATCGTTGACCAGCGCGGGGTTGACGTTCGGCGTGCCGGGGAAGTCGTCCCAGGCAAGCGTCACTTTGAACTCGGGGTCGCCGGGATTGACCACCACGTCAAACGCGGCGACCACGCCCTGTTCAACTTCGTCTTCCAGGAAGTTGCCGGTGCGCATGTGATCGATCGTGTCAACGACACGCACCGAGCCGTAGCCGTATTGATAGTCCGGGCCGACGTTGCCGCGATCGACGGCGTTGTGGGCCAGCAGTACCTTGAGTGTCGAGTTTCGCGGATCGGGATCACCCGCGAACTGGACGCGGAAGTCCTGGAGCATCAGGGCCGCCAGGCCGCAAACGGTTGGCGACGCCATCGATGTGCCGCACTTGGTGGTATAGGCTGTGTCGCTGGCCGAAGAGGTCGAGTACACACCGCCGTCGCCGCCGGCTTCGCAGCCCGGGGCACTGATGTCCGGCTTCAGGCGGCCATCATCCGTCGGCCCCCAACTCGAGAAGCTCGTCATGCCGTCGGTATCGGCGTTGAGCGCGCCGACCGCGATGTGGTTCTTCGCGCCGCCCGGCGGGGCGGTGCTGTAGTAGTCACCATAACCCTCGACATCGCAGCGACTGCCCTGACGCTCGTTGCCGGCGGCCCAGATGACACGAAACGGCTCGCCCAGGCTGCCGCGCACGATCGAGTCAATCAGATTGGAAGTCGTGCCGTAGTCGCCTTGAATCGAGCAGGCAAAGCCGTTGGTCTCCGTATTCGTGCCGATCGAGTTGTTGGCGATGTCGGCGCCGTAAACGTCGATGGCCTGGGTGTAATCCGCCTGAATATCGCCGGGGTTGCTGTACAGAAAAATGCCGCTACCGTCGTACTCGAATCCGTAAGAGACCATCGTGACGTTCGGGGCCATGCCGCGTTCGGTGCCGCCGCTGGCGGTGCCGTCGCCGCCGATTGTGCCGGCCACATGGGTCGAGTGATCGCTCAAGGTGGAACCGTCGTGAGTGGTGAGTCGGCCACCAAAATCGACGTGCGTCGCGCGGGCCGTGCCGCCGTCATAGACCAGAACGTCAACGCCGGTGCCGTCGAGGTTGTAGGGGGCGGCCTGTGCCGTATTCGCCTGCGTGATCACGCGGTTCTCGGCATTCAGTGTGCTGAAGCGCGGCAGGGCTGGTTCGACCCACTGCACACGATCGTCATCCGCGATGTCCACCAGACGATCGAGCGGCGCCTCGACCACAAGGCTGTTGTTCGCGGTGACCAGATCACGGATGATCGCGCCCTGTGCCGCCACCGCGTCGACGCCGGCGAGTTCCACGTCAACATCGCGATGGAACATCACGTACGCCGCCACGAGCGGGTTCTCCGGAACACTGTCGTCCAGAACGGCGTGCGCGGGAACGCTGCCGGCGGCCAAAGTTGCGTGCAGTTTCCATTCGGGTTGGATGAGCTGCGCCGCGGCGTTGGGCGTGAGGCGTTCAACGGCGGGTGCGTTCAGCGCGTGACCGTCTACGGTGGCAAAATACGCGTGGCCGCCGAGCGGCGCCAATAGCGTCACGCCGGCCTGGGCCAGTTGCTCGCGCTGCGCGTTTCCCAACGCAGCATCGAACTGGATCACCACCCGCTGGACACTAGCGCTGGCGGCCAGCTCGCGCAGCGTCTCGCCGACCGGCTGAGCCATGCCGCCCGTGTTCAGCTCAACCGCGCCGGCCCGAAACGGTATCGTCTCCGCACCCGCCAGGGGTAACGCGACAAGCAGAACGCAGGCCGCCATAATCGCCCCGGCGCGACGTTGCCGTGACTTCGCATGTCTCGAACTGATCATTGCGTGAAACCTCCGCACGGGGTTTGGCGACCGAGCATCCGGCCGCGGGCCCTCTGATGGGGCCACCATGAACAAGATCGGATGAATGGTCCATCCGGACGCGCGCAGTGCGCCTGCCGGATACGGGTCGGCCTAAACGGCGAGTGGTGCTTCATTCCGCCCTCAAGCATACGAGGGGCAACGATATGTCGAGCATGAGTACTGTTTGCCCCACAACTGCCCGGCCAACCTCGATGTTAGCAGCGCTTGGCGGTTGACGGCTACCAGCCCTACAATCCGCGACAAAACTGCCGACGACAGGTTTTAAAACAGATGTTATGGGACGCAATTGCGACGATGGGCGGCGTTCCGCAGCGACTGATTACCGGAGCGATTCTGATTGCTGGCTGCTCATGGCTGGGACGTGCGTCGCGGGCGGCCTCGGGACGCTGAGCTGCTGCGCCGAAGACCTCGCGTCGCCAGGGTGGGGTGTTGCGCCGGCGCGCCGAATAGTACCGACGCGCCTGGTCGCCAAACGGCGCGGCTAGGCGACGCTTACGCGACGACCCAGGCGGCGCTTGCGGTTGATCAGCTTGCGCCCCGAGTGCGTGCGCATCCGGGCGCGGAAGCCGCACGTGCGTTTGCGTTTGATCTTGCTGATGCGATGCGGGTAGTGCATGTCTCACCAAATTCGCGATTACGGTACCAGTACACGGCCGGCGCGACGGCCCTGCCGACGCGCGCCGAGTAAGACCCTTCAGCCTAGCGAACCGCCGCCGGGCTGTCAAACGCCCGCATCAGATCGACACGTGCCGCGTGTCCAGGATCTACCACACTCGCGACCGTTGCCACGGCATGATGCTCCCTTGCGAGCGGATAATCGACCGGCTAGCATACGCCGCCTTGGAAGGCTGCCCCCTCCACGCTTTACTCCAGTTATCGGGATGGCGTGCAATGAGCGTGGCGACGGTATTGCACGCCAGGGCAGTCGAGTCATCAGAACTGGCCCTGCGCATGGCCACGCGCGCCCGATTAGTGCATCCCCAGATTTGCAGGAGCGCCCCGGCAGACACTGGACTATCTGGGCGTCGGTGCGGCGAGGTTGACGACCGGGCCAAGGCGTTTTTGGACAGACCATAAAGTTGGCGGGCCTTGCATGAACCTGATTACTGGTGCAACCGGGCTGCTTGGCAGTCACATAGTCGAGAAACTGCGGGCGGCCGGGGAGCCCGTGCGCGCGCTCGTGCGCCCTTCGAGCGACCGTAACTGGCTCCAGTCACAGAACGTCGAGTTCGCTGAAGGTGAGCTTACCGATCAGGACGCGCTGTCGCGCGCGTGCGACGGTGTGCACACCGTCTACCACTCAGCCGCGAAGGTCGGCGATTGGGGGCCATGGGAGGAGTTCCAGCGCTACACAATTGATGGCACGCGCAACATGCTCGACGCCGCCGTGGCCGCCGGCGTCAAACGCTTCCTGCACATCAGCTCCATCAGCGTCTTCGGCTATTACACCGAACCGATCACGCTGGATGAGACCTCGCCCACCGCCTTTGGCTTGTACAAGTGGGCCTATTACAGCCGCTCCAAGCACATTGTCGAGGAGATGGTCAAACGCTACCACGCCGAGGGCAAGATCACGGTTACCGTGATTCGGCCGGCGTGGATCTACGGTCCGCGCGATCGCGCGTCGATCGCGCGCCTGTATCGCATGATCAAGACCGGCCGGGCCAAGATTCTCGGCAAAGGTGACAATCGCCTGAATCTAGTCTACGCCGGCAACGTGGCGGAAGCCGCGATCAAGGCTGCCGGCCTGCCCGAGGCCGCGGGAGAGGTTTTCAATTGCAGCAACGACGGGAACATAACCCAGCAGGAGTTCTTTGACCGCATGGCCGAGGCGATTGGCGCGCCGCGCGTGACGCGCAGAGTTCCCTATGCGGTGGCGTATCGCGTAGGCCACCTGCTCGAGATTCTGGGGCATTTGTTCGGCTGGAAGAAACCGCCCTTCATCACGCGCTACGCGGTCTGGCTGATGGGCCGGCGTTCCTTCTTCTCGGCCGAAAAAGCACGCAAGATCCTCGGCTGGCAGCCGACAGTCACCTACGATCAGGGCATTCCGGCAACGGTGAACTGGTATCGTCAGCAGATCGGCGACGCGTGACCGCTTCAGTGATGCAGCCCCGTGAAGTGTGGGGGGCACCGCGGCGGGATTGGCCGTAAATGCGAAAACCGCGACGCTGGGCGGGATATCGCGCCGGCCAGTGCGTGTGTCGGATGAAGCGCCGCCGCGGTCATGTACACACCGCGCGATGAGGCTTATAGTGCCGGGTCATGCGACGTATTATTGTCCTGGGTTCCACCGGGTCGATTGGACAGTCTGCGCTTGATGTGGTGGCATCCCTGCCGGACGACGTGCGCGTTGTCGGCCTGGCCGCCAAGCACAATTGGCAGTTGCTGTCCGAGCAGGCCCGGCGCTTCGATGTACGGTCCGTTGCGATCGCCGACGAGCGACACGCGGACGCGCTGCGCCAATCCTGCACGCCCAACACGAGAGTCCACACTGGCGCCCCTGGTCTGGTGGAACTGGTCCGGGAGACGGACGCCGACTATGTGCTCGCGGCGATCGTGGGCGCCGCGGGCCTGCCGGCGACGCTGGCCGCCGTCGAACGTGGTCTGGATGTCGGCCTGGCGAACAAGGAATCGCTGGTTGTCGCCGGCGCGATCATCATGCCGCTGGCCGAGAAGACCGGCAGCACGTTGATTCCGGTCGACAGCGAACACTCCGCCATCTTCCAGGCGTTGCACAGCGGCCAGCACGAGGAGGTGCGCTGCATCTACCTGACGGCGTCCGGCGGCCCGTTTCGCACCTGGACCCGCGCGCAGATCGAGAACGCCACGCTGGATGACGCGCTCAACCACCCGACGTGGTCGATGGGGCCAAAAATCACGATCGACAGCGCCACCATGATGAACAAGGCCCTGGAGATCATCGAGGCACACTATCTCTTCAACATTGACCCCGATCGAATCAAGGTGTTGATCCACCCCGAGTCGATTGTGCACTCGATGGTCGAATACGTGGATGGGGCCGTGATCGCGCAACTGGGCACACCTGACATGCGCACGCCCATACAATATGCTATTACGTACCCCGCCCGGGCCTCGGGGATTGCCCCGCCGCTGGGGTGGCGCGAGGCGGTTAGCCTGCACTTTGAGCCGTCGGATTCGCAGCGCTTTCCCGCGCTCGAGCTGGGCATGACCGCGGCGAGAATGGGAGGTAGCTGCGGTGCCGTGCTGAATGCGGCGAACGAGGCCGCCGTGCAGCGTTTTCGTGACGGGGAGTTACGCTTCGTCGACATCACCGCCGTAACCGCCGAGGTTATGAAACGCCACGATTGCATCGCGCGGCCCGACATCACGCAGCTACTGGAGTGTGACGCCTGGGCTCGCCGAGAGGTAACTGAATGCTTGAAGGTCTAGGGCAACCGGGCGGCGCGCTACTGGCCGCCATCGACTTGCAGGTCTGGCAGGCCAACATCATCGCCTTTCTGCAAGTGTTGATCGGGTTTTCGATCATCATCTTCGTACACGAGCTGGGACACTTCCTGTTCGCGAAGTGGTGCGGCGTGCGCGTTGATCGGTTCTCGATCGGGTTTGGCCCGCGCCTGTTCGGCTACCGGGCGGGTGAGGGTTTCACCTGGGGGGCCGGCGCGAACTTCAGTGCTGAGGAGATGCAGGAGCGCGGCTGGAGCGAAACCGATTATTGCTTTCGCGCCCTGCCGTTGGGCGGCTACGTCAAGATGCTCGGCCAGGACGATATTCTCATCGACGAGCAGACCGGCGCGGTCACCATGACCGATGATCCGCGCGCCTTCACCAACCGGCCCGTCAGCCACCGCATGGTAATCGTCTCGGCGGGTGTGATTTTCAACCTGTTGTTCGCCGCCTTCCTGTTCATGTGGGTGTTTTTGATCGGGCTGGAAATGCCCGCGCCAATAATAGGCCAAGTCGTGCCGATGAGTTCCGCCGAAGCCGCGGGCCTGCAAGCAGGCGACCGCGTCACCGCAATCAACGGGCGACGCGTGGATTCCTACCTCGACGTCGAGCAGGCCGAGATTCTCTATGACGACCTGCGGCTCAAGGTTGAACGCAACGGCGAGCCGCTGGCGGATGACATCATCGTACACACCCAGGTCGATGCCGAGACGGGCATGCGCAGCGCGGGGCTGATGTCGGCGGTGACGACCAAGGTCCTCGTCGACGCGTTGCCGCTGGCCGGCCGCGAGACGTTGAAAGCCGGTGACATCATCACGCAAGTCTCCGGCCAACCGGTGGCGCGCCACACGGATATCCAGCGTCTGTTTCGTGAAAGCAATGGCGATATTCTGGAACTTACAGTGGAGCGCCCGGAGGATCCGGAGAAGCGCGATAGCCCGACAAAAACGGTCACCTGCTATCATCGCCCCGCACTGGCGATTGCGGTCGCGGACGAGTCCAAGGCGACGCCGACCAACTACTACGACTATACGCACATCCTCGGGTTTCAGCCGCGTCAGCAGATCTCCGTGGTGGGGTCGCGCTATCCGGCCAAAAAGGCCGGTTTCCAGGTCGGTGATGTGATCACGGAATGGGGTACCGTCACTAACCCGCTGTATAGCGAGATCATCAGTAGCATTACCGCCAATGATGGGCACGAAGTGTGCGCGCTCGTGGACCGGCTGGGTGTCGACGAGCCGGCCAAGCTGTGCGTTACGCCGCGCAGCAAGTTTCGGATGTTCCGCAGCTCACGCCCGCAAGTGGGGCTGGGTTTTCGCTGTGACGGGCGGCAGGCGGTTGTCGCCGACACCATGCGCGACACGCCGGCGGCGGAACTGCACCTGCCGCGCGGGGCGGAGCTGATCAGTATTGCGGGCCGGCCGGTGCGGGACTGGTATGACGTCGTCAAGGTTCTCAGGTCTCTGGCCGGAGAGCGAGTCGAGGTGTGCTATCGTGCCGGCGGGCGCGAAGGCACCGGTCAGATGTCCATCCCGAGCAGTGTGGTAAACGAGGCCAAGCTGCCGGATGACGCCCTGGTCTGGTCGATAGAGATTCTCACACCCGACGGCGAAGAGGCCGACGCCGACAACACGCCGGCGCGCGCCGAATCCACCCGGGCTCGGCCGCTCCTGCCGTTCAAGCTGAAGCGGCGGCTCGAAGAGCTCGTGGGCGAGACCATCGTGTTGACGTACACGCGCTACAACGAACCAGGACAACAGTTCCGCTCGGAGCCGTTCGTCGTGCGCGAAGACAACACCGATCCGTGGCAGATGCGGATGATGTTTCGCTTCGACATGTTCGATCAGGCCAACGAGCGGCTGATGGAGCGGATAAACGCGCATGGCAATCCGCTGCGCGCCACCTGGATGGGAGTAAAGCTGACATATTACCAGGTACTGATGGTCTATCGCACAATCAAGCAGTTACTGCGGGCCAAGGTTTCTGTCGATGCCGTCAGCGGTCCGATCGGGATTTTCGATATCGCGATCAGCCACGCGAAACGCGGTTTCGCCGAGCTGCTGTTCTTCCTGGCATTACTGTCGCTCAACCTTGCCGTACTGAATTTCCTGCCTTTGCCGGTGGTGGATGGGGGGGTGATGGTCTTCCTCATCATCGAGAAGATCAAGGGCAAGCCGCTTAGTCTGAAGACCCAGATGATCAGCACACTGGTGGGCCTGAGTCTGCTCCTGATCGTCTTTGTGCTGGTGACCTTCCAGGATCTGATGAAGATTATCTTCGGCTGACCGGCTGATTTTGGTGCCGAAATGAGGGACCGGCCTCCGGCGGGTCGGATAGACAGGCCGGAAACCGGTCCCTAATCACGTGGCACACAGGCCGCGCATACTACCGTGAGCGGGTATTACGGGCGGTCACCTGCACCGCGGGGTTGCGGCCGTCGACCCTCACGTCCCGGTTCGCCGCGCGGACGCCGTTGCTGCTTCTTGAGCAAGTCGTCAATCTGCGCGTTTTGTTCGTCGCTCAACACGGACTTGACCCGCTCGCGGACCGAGTCGGCAAATTTAGCCATCGCCGCCCGATCACCGCGCGGAAGCTCACGCCCCTCCAATCTTGATTCCTCGGCGATTTGCTTGAGTTGCTCACGTTGCTCGGCCGAGAGATCGAGTTCGCGCGCCGCCGCAAAGATAGCGCGCGGATCCCCCCTCGTTGGCCGGCCGCCACGCTGTTCGGCCAGCGCCTCGGCCAGCTTGTCTTTTTGTTCCGCCGTCAGAATTCCCTCGAGCTCGTCAAGGAACTCGCGCGCCAGGTCGCCACGGTGAGGGCGGTTTTCGCGAAGCTGTTCTTCGAGTTCCTGCACACGCGCGTCATCGCCATCACGACGGGCCGTACGCAGCTCACTCATCAACGTGCGCATATCCGCGTTACGCGCGCGGTTCTCTTCTGCACGTGTCTTCATTTCGGCGGCGAGCTGGTCAAACTGTGCCTGCTGCTCATCGGTGAGTTCGAGCTGTTGCGGCAACTCATTCAGCAGCCACTCCGGCGAAATGCCGCGCGGCTCGTCGCCGCGTCCACGCATCAGGCGCTCGCGAATATCGGGGAGTTTCGCTTTCTGCTCATCGGTCAGGATTTCCTCGAGATCGTCGAAGAACGCCGCCATCGGTTGGCCGGCGCCACGACGCTGCTCGCGCAATTGCTGGCGGATCTCGGCGACCTTGTCTTCGTCGCCGGCATCCTGTGCGGCGCGCAGCGCTTCGAGCAGTTCACGTGTCTCGCCACGGTGCGGGTTATCGGCGCGTCGCTTGGCGGCGTGCTCCTTGACCAGCTTCTCCACTTGCTCGCGCTGATCGTCGGTGAGCTGCAATTCCTCGGCCAACTGGGGAACCAGGCGGGACAGAGCGGGTCGCTCGCCATCAGCTCTCCGGCCATCCCGCGGGCCGCGCGGCTGACCTTCTCCCGGTTGCGCCTGTCCCAGGGCCGGCAGCAGAGCGCAGACCAGACCCAACGTTATCCATCGTGTGAATCGCATGTCCATTCTCCTTTATGGTGTCGCGCCGGGCCGCAGGCTGCTATACCTTTGGCTCTGGCCTGAGGAACACGAACCGCATACGAGGCGTCGCGGCATGTATTCGCAGGCAGTATACCTTGCGGTCGGCCGGACGCAGCGCGTCGGCGGAGCTGCGCTGTTCGTCAGGCCTAACGGCTCACGGCCGTTTTGATTGCCGCCGTTGCTACACCGCGTCGGAAGTGCCGCGAAGAAATAGGTGAAACTGGGTGGGTGTTAGTGATTATGGCGGCGATTCTCCCCGATATTGAAATATAGCCACGTCGCTCTGGACTTGCTGAAAACGGCGTGCCTATAAATAGTTGATTTCTCTCCTCCTCCTCCTCCTCAAGAACCCGTCGTGTGGCGGGTTCTTTTTTTGTATCCCCAGCCCGCGATGAGCAATCCCATTGCAGGCCGCCAATGATTAATATATTAATCGTGCGTATTGGTATTCAAGCAATCTGGCGCGCTGGGGCAAGTCGTGTGTAATTATCCGCAGCCTTGCGGGTTAACACCCGCGCGCAAGTTCGGTTATCCTCTTGAGAAAAGCGTATTTAGGGCGAGTGTGCGACGGGAAGGGCGGGCAATGCCGACCCTCGGCGGAACGCCACTTGCAACATGAAGCGCGAAGCGCTGTGAATGATTTCACATCGCTATATTGTGTCAAGCGTGTGTTGCCCTCATGATGCCGGAGTCAGCGGATGTGCCTTGCGGTTCCCGGAAAGCTGATTGAGATCGCCGGCGGTCCGGATGGGACGCCAACCGGGCGTGTCGGCACAGTGGATTTTCAGGGCAGCCGGTTGGAGATAGGCCTCGCATTTACACCCGAGGCAGCCGTTGGTGATTGGCTGCTGGTGCATGCCGGCTATGCGCTATCGGTGCTGGATGAGGCGGAGGCGCTTGAGACGTGGAAGTACCTGAAGGAAGCGGAGCTCGTGGATGAAGTCCCCGGGCAGGACAACGGGGACGACGCCTAGGCAACGGTACACGGCAGATTTGTGGCACACGTGGATGCACAAGACATTATCGGACGAATCGGCCGCCTGCTGCGCAACTGCGACCCCATCCGGATCATGGAGGTCTGCGGCACGCACACCGTCGCCTTGTTCCGCAGCGGCATCAAGTCGATGCTGCCCGAGCGCGTTCGGCTGATCAGCGGGCCCGGGTGTCCGGTCTGTGTCACTTCCAGCGCGTATATCGACGCCGCCTGCGAGCTAACCGCGCGCCCTGAATTGACCATCTGTACCTATGGCGACATGGTACGCGTGCCCGGTCGGCTGGACAGCCTCGAAGCGTGCCGCGGCCGAGGGGCGCGCGTACGCGTGGTTTACTCGGCGCGCGACTCCGTGCAGTATGCCACGCGTCACCCGAGCGAGCAGGTTGTCTTCCTCGCGGTCGGGTTTGAGACGACCGCGCCCGCGACTGCGGCGGCGGTGCTGGAAGCTGAGGCAGCGCAGCTCACGAATTTCACCATCCTGTCAGCGCATAAGCTCGTGATTCCCGCGATGACTGCGTTGCTGGCCGCCGGCGACGTTCCGATTGACGGATTCATGTGTCCGGGGCATGTGAGCGTTGTCATCGGCTCCGACGCCTATCAGCCGATCGCCACTCAGTTTCACAAGCCGTGCGTTGTGGTCGGATTCGAGCCGGCGCAAATGCTGACAGGGATTCTGCGCTTGGTTGAGCAGGCCGTTGCGGGTAATGCGTCGGTCGAGAACGTATACGGCGTCGCGGTGAACCACGACGGCAACTCGGCCGGGCGGGCCTGCATTGATCGCGTATTCGCGGTGCAAGATGCCGTCTGGCGCGCCATGGGCACGATACCGCGCAGCGGCCTGGAATTGCGCGAGGAGTATCGACGTTTTGATGCGCGGCACGCGCTCGGTGTGACGTATGGCGCTGACCACGAGCCGCCGGGGTGCCTTTGCGGCGAGGTCATTCAAGGGAAGGTGGATCCGGTGGCGTGTTCGCTGTTTGGAACGACGTGTTCGCCGACGCGGCCCATCGGCCCGTGCATGGTGAGCAGTGAGGGTACCTGCGCCGCCTGGCACAAATATGGCCGGCCCGGCCGATACGCGGAAGCGGGGGCACGCAACTGATGACCGCGGCCGACGAGCGAATTGTGCTGGCGCATGGCGGTGGGGGGGAGCTGATGCGGCGCCTGCTGGCAGAGCACATCGTGCCCAAGCTCGGCAACCCGTTGCTCAATCCGCTGTCTGACTCGGCGGTTATATCGCCGATGAGCGGCGCCGTTTGCATGACCACCGATGCGTTCGTCGTACAGCCGCTGGAGTTTCCGGGCGGCGATATCGGGCGTCTGGCCGTATGTGGAACGGTGAATGATCTGGCAGTGGCCGGTGCGACGCCGAAAGTGCTGAGCCTGGCACTGGTGATAGAGGAAGGGTTGCCGTTGGCGACGCTTGGCCGAATTATCGACTCGATTGCCGCTACCGCGCGCGAGGCGGGTGTGGTGATCGGCACGGGAGACACCAAGGTCATCGAGCGCCGCGGCGTGGACGGCCTGACAATCACGACCGCCGGCGTCGGCGAGATGCGCGATGATGCACGAGTCGACGTGGGCCGCGTTTGCCCCGGCGACGTGATCATTATCAACGGCGGGATCGCGGAGCATGGCCTGGCCGTGATGTCGGCGCGCGAGGGGTTGGCGTTCGAGACCGACCTGCGGAGCGACGCGGCACCATTGGGTGATTTGATCGGCTGCATGTTTGCGACCGGGGCCGACCTGCGGTTTCTGCGTGACCCAACGCGTGGTGGTCTGGCCGGCGTGCTGGCTGACATCGTGGAGAGCACGGGTCTGGCCGTAGAGATCGAGGAAGACGCCGTACCGCTCACGCCGATGGCGCGGCATGCGGCCGAACTGCTCGGATTGGATCCGTTAACGGTTGCCAACGAGGGCAAATGTGTTGCCGTGGTGCCGCGGGAGGACGCCGAGCGCGTGCTGAAAGCCTGCCGGGCGCACCCGCTTGGGCGGCACGCGGCGGTGATCGGCCGGTTGCGCTCGGCCGAGACACCGATGGTTGAGCTGTTGACGTCAGTGGGCGGCCGGCGCGTGGTGCAGCGTCCGTATGGCGAGGATCTGCCGCGGATATGTTGAGGTCGCGATGAGCGCGCCCGCGGCGGGTCCGCGACGGCGCGCAGCAAAGAGAACGTGGAGTTTCAGCGCTGTGCACGAGATGTCGATCGCAGTAAACGTCCTCGAGCAGGTGCTCGCGCACGCGGGCGAGCAAGGTGCTGAACGCGTGGCAGAGGTTGAGCTGGCAATCGGGCGGATGCAAATGGTCGTGCCCGAGGCGCTGGCGATGTCCTGGGAAGCCGTGCGAACGGAGAGTATCGCCGCCGGCGCCGAGTTGAAGATGGTTGAGGTGCCGGCGCTGGCGGAGTGCCGGCGTTGCGGTCGGCGGTTCGAGCCGGATGTGGATTACAGCTTCGCCTGCCCCGAATGTGGGCAGGCCGATGTGCGCATCATCGACGGCAACGAGATTATTCTGAGATCGGTTGTATTGGAGCTCGCGGAAAGCGCGGATGCGACATGAAGAAAGTGAACGTCGTTGAAAGCGTGCTCAAGGTCAATGACGCACTGGCGCGCGAGAACCGCCAGCGCATGACGGCCGCCGGTTTGCTGACGCTCAACCTGATGAGCGCGCCCGGCAGCGGCAAGACAACGCTGCTGGAGAAGACGCTGGCGGCGCTGGCCGGCGAGTGCCGGGCCGCGGTGCTGGTGGGGGACTTGCAGACGTCGCGCGACGCCGAGCGGCTCAGTGACCTGGCGGCATCGATCACGCAGATAAACACCGGGCGCGGCTGCCACCTCGACGCCGCCCAGGTGGCGGAGGGGTTGGGCACGCTCGACCTGGAGGGCGTGGGCTATCTGTTTATTGAGAACGTCGGCAACATGGTCTGTCCGGCGGCCTTTGACCTCGGCGAGCACCTGCGGGTTGTGTTGCTGAGCGTCCCCGAGGGTGACGACAAGGTCGCCAAGTACCCGACACTTTTTCAACGCGCCGACGCCATCCTGCTCACCAAGATGGATCTGAGCGGCGTGCTCGACTTTGCGATTGATCAAGTGCGTGACGACCTGTCGCGCATCAACACACGGGCCCCGCTGATCGAGCTCGCGGCTCGAACGGGGCAGGGTATGGATAGCTGGCTCGCCTGGTTGCGCGAGCAGCGCGCGGCGCGCACAGAGGCGTGACGCACAGACGCGGGGCAGTTCGGCACGGGACGCAGGGCGCCCGTGCGACTGCCAGACAGGGAGCGACACTCCGACACATTGGCGAGCCGGTGTCGGCGTAAGTCGGGGGCGTAATTGGGCTCACAGATTGAGCGAGGACGCTGATGAGCAAGAGTCTGGAAAGATCGGTCAAAGCGATTTGCGCGGCGTTTAACAACGACCGCGCGCGGATGATGGATATCGTCCGCGCGGTGCAAGGCGAATTCGGCTGCGTGAGCGGCGACGCAATGTCGCTGATCGCGCGGACCGTCAACACGCACCGAGTGGAGGTGGAAAGCGTGGTCTCTTTCTACTCCTACCTCTCGGATCGTAAGAAGGGCCACGTCGTGATTCGCTTGTGCAACGACATAATCGATCGCATGCACGGCGCCGCCCGAATTCGCAGAGTGTTCGAGGATGAGCTGGGCATCAAGGTGGGGCAAACCACCGAGGACGGCAAGATCACGCTGGAAGAGGCGCCCTGCATCGGGCTGTGCGACCAGGCGCCGGCGGCGCTGGTCAACGACGTGCCGGTCACGCGGCTGTCCAGCGACCGTGCCAGGGATATTGTGGCCCAGCTCCGCGAGCACGGCGACCCGTACAAGCTGGTCACCGAATTCGGCGACGGCAACAACGCTCACGACCTGGTCAATTCGATGGTGCGCAACAACCTGCGCACCGAGGTGCCGTTGATCTTCAGCCCGATCAACCCCGGCGCCGCGATCGGCAAGGCCGTGGGCATGAGCCCGAAGGAGGTCATCCGCGCGGTGAAGGCAGCGCGGCTGCGCGGCCGTGGCGGGGCAGGGTTCCCAACCGGTATGAAGTGGGAGTTCTGTCGCGCGGCTGAAGGTCGCCAGCGCTACGTGCTCTGCAACGCGGACGAAGGCGAGCCCGGGACGTTCAAGGATCGCGTGATTCTGACGGAACGCCCCGACCGAGTTCTGGCCGGCATGACGATCGCTGGTTATGCGATCGGCGCGGACACGGGCATCGTCTACCTGCGCGCCGAGTATGCATACCTGCGCGTTTACCTCGAGCACATTATCCAGCAACGTCGCGAGGCGGGGCTGCTCGGAAAATCAGTGTGCGGCAAAGAGGGTTTTGATTTCGACATTCGCATTCAGATGGGGGCCGGAGCATATGTCTGCGGCGAGGAGACCGCGCTGATCAGCTCGTGCGAGGGTTTGCGCGGCGATCCGAAGAACCGCCCGCCGTTCCCGGCGCAGAAGGGCTATCTGGGTTGTCCGACAGTGGTCAACAACGTTGAGACGTTGTGCGCGGTGACCAAGATCCTGGAAAACGGACCGGCCGCGTTTTGCGAGTTCGGTTCGCAAGGCAGCACGGGCACCAAGCTGCTGAGCGTCTCTGGTGATTGCCGGCGGCCCGGCGTATACGAGCTCCCGTTTGGCGTCACGGTTCGTGAAGTATTGAAGCTCGCCGGCGGCGAGGATGCGATCGCGGTGCAGGTCGGCGGGGCCAGCGGCACGATGGTTGCCCCGGATGGCTTTGAACGCAAGATCTGCTTCGACGACCTTGCCACGGGCGGGGCGTTCATGGTCTTCGGCCCCCAGCGCAACATCCTCGACATCGTCAAGCACTTCATGGAGTTCTTCATCGAGGAGAGCTGCGGCTATTGCACCCCGTGTCGTGTCGGTAATGTGCTGTTGAAGGAGCGCCTGGTGCGAATCCTCGAGGGGCGTGGAGTCCCGTCGGATCTGGACTATCTGCAGGAGCTTGCGGAAACCGTGAAGACAATGAGCCGGTGCGGGCTGGGGCAGACGTCGCCGAACCCGATTCTGACGACGCTGAAGAGCTTCCGCCTCGTGTACAACGCGCTGGTCAAGGATGATGACGAGGGGCTCCAGCCGTCGTTCGACCTGGGCGCGGCGGTGGCGGACGCTGAAGAGATTACGGGCCGCAAGTCGATTCATGCCCACTGATACGGAAGGGATGTGATATGAGCGATACGATTACATTCACCATCGACGGCGTCGAAATCTCTGGCCGGCCCGGGCAGACGATCATGGAAGCCGCCGATGACGCCGGGGTTTATATCCCGCGTTTGTGCGCCTACAAGGGGCTCTCACCGTTCGGCAGTTGCCGGGTGTGCATGGTGATGGTCAACGGCCGACCGCAGACGGCGTGTACGCAGCCGATCGGCCCCGGGATGATCGTGGAAAACAACACCGAGCGCCTGACGAATCTGCGCCGCAACCTGATCGAGATGCTCTTCGTCGAGGGCAATCACTACTGCATGTATTGCGAGAAGAGCGGCAACTGCGAGCTTCAGGCGCTGGCCTACCGCTTTGGCATAACCGCGCCGAAGTATCCCTACATGTATCCGAAGCGCGAGGTTGATGCTTCGCACCCGGACATTCTGATCGACCGCAACCGTTGTATCCTGTGCGCGCGCTGCATCCGCACTTCGCGCGATGTCGACGGCAAGAACGTCTTCCAGTTTGTCGGGCGCGGCCCGGAAAAGCGGATCGCCGTCAATTCTGACGCCAAGCTGGCGGACACGAATATCAATGTAGCCGACCAGGCGGTCGAGGCCTGCCCGGTCGGGGCGCTGCTGAAGAAACGCACCGGATACGCCGTCCCAATCGGACAGCGTCTGTACGACGAGAAGCCGATTGGTTCGGACATCGAAGCCCCGGCGGCGAAATAGCAGAAGGGAGTGAGATAGTATGGCCAAACCCAAGGTAGCAACGACGTCGCTTGCCGGCTGCTTCGGTTGCCACATGGCGATCCTCGATATCGACGAGCGGATTCTGAAACTGGTCGAGCTGATAGACTTCCACAAGTCTCCGGTAACCGACATCAAGAAGTTCAGCGAGCGCTGCGCGGTCGGACTGGTCGAAGGCGGCTGCTGTAACGAGGAGAACGTGGAGGTGCTGCGGGACTTTCGCAGGAACTGCGACGTTCTGATTTCACTCGGTGACTGCGCCACGATGGGCGGGATTCCCGCGATGCGCAACAACATCCCGCTTCAGGAGTGCTACGACGAGGCCTACCTCAACGGGCCGAGCGTGTACAACCCGGCGCGGGAGATTCCCAATGATGCGGAGCTGCCGCTGCTGCTGAAACAGGTCTACCCGTGCCATGAGGTGGTGAAGATTGACTATCACCTTCCCGGATGCCCGCCGCCGGCGGATGCCATCTGGGAGACGCTCGTGGCGCTGCTGACGGACAAACCCATCGAGCTTCCGTACCAGCTCATCAAGTACGACTGATCGGACTGGAGGATATAGATAGTGGTTACAGCTACGAACGGACTCAAACGAGTCGTCATTGAGCCGGTCACCCGCGTCGAAGGGCACGGCAAAGTCACCGTGCTGCTGGACGAGAAGAACCAGGTGCGCCAGGCGCGTCTGCACATCGTCGAGTTTCGCGGGTTTGAGCGGTTCATCCAGGGCCGTCCCTTCTGGGAAGTGCCCGTGCTGGTCCAGCGCCTGTGCGGAATCTGTCCGGTGAGCCATCACCTGGCGGCCGCCAAGGCCATGGACCGTATTGTCGGCGGCGAGAAGCTCACGCCGACGGCTGAGAAGGTGCGCCGCCTGATGCACTACGGGCAGACGTTGCAATCGCACGCGCTGCACTTTTTCCATCTCTGCTCGCCAGACCTGCTGTTCGGCTTTGATGCCGACGTGGCGGTCCGCAACGTCGTCGGCGTGATCGAAAAGCACCCTGACCTGGCGGTGCAAGGCGTGATGATGCGCAAGTATGGGCAGGAGATCATCAAGGCCACCGCCGGCAAGAAAATCCACGGCACCGGGGCCATCCCGGGCGGCGTGAACAAGAACCTGTCAATCGCCGAGCGTGACGCGCTGTTGAAGGACCTTGACCAGATGATCGAGTGGGCGCGCGCGGCGCTCAAGATCGCCAAGGACTACACCGTCGAGCACCTCAACTTGGCGATGGACTTCGCTGCCTTTCCGTCAAACCACATGTGCCTGATTCGTGATGACGGCGCCATGGACCTGTACCACGGCAACCTGCGCGTTGTCGACGCCGACGGCTGCAAGATCATCGACCAGGTCGATTACCAGGACTACCTCCAGCACGTGCGTGAGGAGGTGCGTCCGTGGTCGTACATGAAGTTCCCCTTCCTGAAGAAACTCGGCCCCGAGAACGGCTGGTATCGCGTGGGCCCGCTGGCGCGCGTCAACGCCTGCGATTTCATCGATACGCCCGAAGCCGAGGCGGGGCGCAAGGAGTTCATGGCCGTCACCGACAACAAGCCCAACGGGCTGTCGCTGGCGTATCACTGGGCGCGCATGATCGAGCTGTTGCACGCGGTCGAGAAGATCCGCGATCTGCTGAACGACAAGGACTTGCAGGGCACCGACCTGGTGGTTACCGGTGAGCGGCG
>CAXXWX010000001.1:0-314796 GCA_963675745.2 Phycisphaerae bacterium | reverse complement strand
AGGCGGTGCTGATCCACATAATGCCGGCGAACCCGTTTACCTGGTGCAGTCCCTTGAATGTTGAGGCCCAGTCCGGGTACCAGTCGCCCTCGTCCATGCTGAAGCACGATGAGAGGTGGAGAAACTCGAGATCGTCGTCGCCGAACTCCATGTGGCCCTGGAAGGCCAGCAATTTCCCGAGCCGGCTTCGTTGACCCGCACCAGGCCGATCCACCGGCTGGCGTCGCTGGCATTCCCGCCGTGCAGCGCGATCATCGCCACATCGGGCTCGCCGACATGGTCGGCCTGATAGTCGCGGCCCCAGGTCACGATGCTGGGGTCGGTGAATTGAGAGTCGACGATCGAGCCGTTCTGGTAAAACCCGTCGCCCCACCAGGCGTTTGAACCGTGCCCCAGGGAGTGGAACGCGTGTCTTTGATATCGTTGTACCAGGCCCGCACCATGTTGTCCCAACTGGTGCGCTTGCTGCCGTCGCAACCCGCGTTCCATTGCGTGACCACGCGGACAAGTGCGCCTCGCTCGTTGACAGACGGGTTGACGGCGAAAACAGATGTTGTACAGAGGGCGAAGAGAGCCAATAGGGCGATGGTCGTTGCGCGCATGTTCGGCCTCCTGGCGCGTTGCGTACAGTGTCATCATGACAAAGCGCTGACTCGGCCCGAACCGGTCAGGTGTATACAACAGTGAGCATAGGCGCGCCCGCAGCGCGGACAACTGGAAAATACCCAGACGCGGGCAAGTCAGTACGAATACAGGGAATGCGCTCATGCCGCCGCAACCCGAATGGACCATGCGGATTTTGGCCGCCGACGAGATCGAGCGCGTCGGCGAGATTGATCTGTCCGAGAGCGGGAACGTGGTCTACCAGTGGATTGACGGTCGCCTTACGGCAACCGCCGAACGGTGGGAACGTCCGCGCATTGACCCGGAAGGTTGGCGCAGGCGCGCCAAGGGTGCCAGGCAGGCCCTGGAGACCGGGGGAGCGGCGCTCGGCGCTTTCGATGGCGACCGGTTGATCGGGTTTGCCGCCGTGCGGTACGAGCTGGCGGGCGATGTCGCGCAATTGGCCGCCTTGTGGATGAGCCGTGGTCACCGCCGGCGGGGGATCGCGACGGCGTTGGTTGATGAGGCAATCCGGTTGGCAAAGGCACAGGGGGCGCGTCGCATGTACGTATCCGCGACGTCCGTCCGAGTCAGCCGTTGGGTTCTACAAGAGCCAGGGCTTCCATCCGACACCGTTCGTGCACCGCGAGCTGTACATACTCGAACCCGAAGACATCACATGTTGAGGGAGCTTTAGTGGTGTGGCGCCGGCGGTACGGGTGCCCCACGGCTTGCGGGTGCCCCACGGCTTGCCGTGGGGGAATGATCGGTCGCCCTTCGATGTCCAGCCGGTCCGTCCCCCACCCCAAGGGGTGGGGCACCCGCCGTACTCGGTCAGCAGCAGAACCGTAGGCGCGTCAATCGATCGATACCCGTTCGAGTGTCTTGGCGAAATCGGGCCGCAGGTCGATGCCTAGCCCGGGTTCGTCGGTCAGCGTGATCCTCCAATCCTGCTGCTGGAAACCGCCCGTCGTGGGGTCATTCTGGAAGAACTGGTGCCCGTCGAGGTCGGTGAATGCGACGGTTGGGTCGGCGGCGGCAAAGTGTACGCCGGCGGAGATCGCAACGCGCGATTCGATCATGCAGCCAACCATGCAACGCATCCCCGCCGATCGGGCCAGATGGCCGATTCGCACGGCCTCCGTGATGCCGCCGCACTTCATCAGTTTTATGTTGATGAAATCGGCGGCGTCCTGGTGAATCACGCGCAGCGCATCGCGCGCGCTGAAGACGGCCTCGTCAGCCATGATGGGGATTGGCGACGCGCGGCGAACCGCGCGCAGCGCTTCGAGATTGTCCGGTGGACGGGCTGTTCGACAAAACTCAACGCCGAACTCGGCCAGCACGCGCAGCGCCGCAATCGCGGTCGGCACATCCCAGGCCTGATTGGCGTCAATGCGCAAGCGAACGCCATCGCCGACCGCTGCGCGGATTGCCGAGACCTTCGCGACGTCGTCTTCCAGCGACGCCGCACCGACCTTGAGCTTGATCGCGCGGTAGCCGCGCCGGCTCACGCTCTCTGCCGCTTCCCGCATCTGCTCCAGCGGGGCGATGCTGACGGTCTCGTCCGTCTCTATTTCGCGGGAGTCGCCGCCGAGCAACCGGTAAACCGGGAGCTGGGTGATCTTGCCCAGCAGATCCCACAGGGCCATGTCAAAGGCGGCCTTGATGCAGGGATTGTGTGGGATGGCGGCATCGAGCTCAGCCACGCGCGTTGCAACCGACACCGGGTCCCGGCCAACCAGGACTCTCCCGAGCTCCTTGCCGATGGCCAGGCAGGTTCCCTGCGTCTCGTCATTGATTGCCGGCAGGGGGGCGGCTTCGCCCAGGCCTTCGAGACCGTCGTCAGTCTCCAGGCGGACAAAAACGCCCTGCGCCTCACGCAACTCGCCGATCGCAATGCGGAAAGGCTGCGTCAGTGGGGCGGAATAGGGATGTAGGTGTACTCGACGAATGCTGCGTGTTTTCATCGGGGGCCTCGCTTGAGCTCGAAAGGGCCACGTACCGTGACGAGTATATCCCGAACAACGCGCGGCTCCCACAGATGCGCCCGCCGCCGCGCGAAAACCGATCGCGCCGGAAGCGGATGACCTCGTCTAGTGGCTATACTGAACACCGCCGTGTCGCGCGAGCGGCGCGATCCTGCTGCCTTGAGTGTTTTCGCACTGGAGACGCAAATGTGCCGGCTCAAAAGCCCGTTGAAGTGCGTATTCGTGCCAACGCTGATCAGCCTGTGCGCGGTGTCCGCTGTATTGGCCCAACCGGACGATGATGCCGCGAAATCAGTCCGCGGTCCGGCGCCGCGCCCGCCAATCGTCATGACGGAAGAGGGCTGGCGCAATCCACCGCGCCGCCATCGTCATCGACGGTCACAATGACCTGCCCTGGCAGATTCGCCAATTGGCGGATTCATCCTTCGACAAGCTGGATATCGCGCAGCCGCACCCGGAGTTGCAGACTGATATTCCGCGACTTAAGAAAGGCGGCGTCGGCGCGCAATTCTGGGTCGTGTTCGTGCCGACGGAGACGGCCAAGGAAGGCACGGCGTTTCAGGAGGCTCTCGAGCAGTTTGAGCTGATTCACCAGATGGTGCGGCGCTACTCAGACACTTTCGAGCTGGCCCGGTCCGCCGACGATGTGGTCCGCATCCGCAAGGAAGGCAAGATCGCCGCCCTCATCGGCGTCGAGGGCGGGCACATGATCGAGAACTCACTCGAACCCCTGGCGCGGTTTCATGAGCTCGGCGCGCGCTACCTAGGTTTGACGCATTCGGTCACCATCGACTGGGCCGACTCGGCCACCGATGAGCCGCGCAGCGGCGGGCTGTCGAAGTTTGGCGAGAAGGTTGTGGTGGAAATGAACCGCCTCGGGATACTCGTAGACCTGGCCCACGTATCACCCGCGACTATGCGCGATGCCCTGCGCGTCAGCAAGGCCCCCGTGATCGCGTCACACTCCGGCGCCTATGGCGTTGCGCCGCACGCGCGTAACGTGCCGGATGACGTTCTCCGCGCCATCGCGCGCAACGACGGCGTGGTGATGGTCGTGTTCTTTTCCGGCTACATTCATCCGCACGGCGCCCACGTGATGGCTAATTACTTCGAGGAGGAGCGTGCCATCCATCGGAAGTATCCCAAAGCTGAGGACTTCAAGGTGGCATGGGATCAGTGGCGGAAAGAACACCCCATTCCTCCCGGTACGGTTCACACGCTGGTTGACCATATCGACCACATAGTGCGCGTCGCGGGGATCGATCATGTCGGTCTCGGCGCCGACTACGAAGGCGCCCGCGTAATGCCGGCACAACTCGAGGATGTTTCCGGCTATCCATACATCACGCAGGAGCTGCTGAACCGCGGCTACTCCGAAGCCAACATCCAGAAGATCCTGGGCGGCAACCTGCTGCGAGCCCTGCGGCGTGCGGAGCAGGTCGCCCGTGATTGGCCGAAGAAGTAGGGCCCGGTCGAGTCATCAGCGAAGCCGGCGCACTTCCGTAATTCGCGCGCATACAATCTACGAGCCGAATATGGAGCCGGTCCAAGCGGTGGTGTTCCCGTTGACTGGCGGACAGCAGCAGATCTCCGGTTCGCCGTGGGGCAGCCCCGCGACGAGCGCCCGAATGCTGGACTTTTGCGCGCGACACGCAACCGCGCTGCATTGTGAGCTGTTCCCGCTGAGCGCGGTCGATGCGACATTGGAGCACCTGAGGTCGGGAAAGGCGCGACACCGAGTAGTACTAGGCGCCTGGAACACCTTACCTTGGAGCGTAGCGGCCGATCCCCGAGTCGGCCGTGGCCCGGAGAGAGCGCAGGCTCGCAAAAACGTCCGACTCGGGGGTCGGACGCTACCGGCAAACGTGATCTGCTCTGGTGGCAGACAACGGCGTAGGAGGTGTTTAATGGAATTCCTGGTTGATTTGTGGCTTCCGATCCTGCTGTCGGCGGTGTTGGTCTTTCTGGTCAGCGCTGTGCTGCACATGTTTGTGCCCATTCACCGGGGTGACTTCGCCAAACTGCCCGGTGAGGAAAAAGTGCTGGCCGAAATGCGCTCACAAGGTGTACAACGCGGCGAATACATGTTTCCGTTTGCCGACTGCATGAAGGACATGGGCTCGCCGGAGATGAATGAGAGGTTCGTGCAAGGCCCGGTGGGCTTTCTGACGGTGCTGCCCAGCGGTCCATGGACGATGGGTAAAAGTCTCGCGCAGTGGTTCGCGTACTCGCTTCTGATCAGCGTTTTCACGGGCTACATCGCCGCCCTCGCGCTGAGCCCCGAAGCGGCGTACCTGCACGTGTTCCGCATCACCGGCACCGTCGCCGTTTTGGCCTATGCTTCGAGTGCAATCCCCAACTCGATCTGGAAGGGCGTTCCCTGGAGCACGACGCTCAAGTTCATCTTCGACGGCGTCGTATACGGTCTGGTCACCGCCGGAACATTTGCCTGGCTGTGGTCATAGACCGACTGATCAAGAGAGGTGTACCACGGCTTTGTGAGTAGCGAAGACCATGTTGCAAGCGCACTGCTCGAGAGCAGTGGCACACTCGACCGCTGCCGAGAGTGCTCCCATTTAGAGATAATCGCGCGACGGAGGCGTTAATTCGATGGCCGAATTGAAGACGAAGCAAACGCGGGAGAGCGTCAGTGAGTTTATTGGCGCCCTCGACGCTAAACGCCAGGCGGACTGCCGGACGCTGGTAAAGATGATGAAGGACATCACCGGCGCAAAGCCGATGATGTGGGGCCCCAGCATCGTCGGCTTCGGCAGCTACCACTACAAATACGCCAGCGGGCGCGAGGGAGACTGGTTTTTGACCGGCTTTTCGCCGCGCAAGCAGAACCTGTCGATTTATCTCATGTGCGCAGTGGCGGGCTCGGCACCGCTCTTGAAGAAACTCGGCAAGCACAAGACCGGCAAGTCGTGCCTTTATGTCAAGACCCTGGCGGACATCGACCTGCCAACGCTGCGCGAGCTGATCAGGCAATCAGTTGCGCAGATCGCCAAGTCAGACGCGTGAATTGCTGGGCGTTCGCACACGGCGTGTTCGACGGGAGCGTTGGGGTGGATCTGCTCACTCGCTCCGTGCATCGTTCGCCTAACGTTCGCCCTCATCCCCTCATCAACCACGGGATTGAGCTGCCCACGGCGTTAAACGTCATGTGTACGAGGATCGCCGGGAGAATGCTCCCCGTGCGTTCGCGGATGTACCCGGCGACGAATCCACACACGGTTGTGGCCAGAACAATATTGGCCACCACGACTCCCGGCATGAATGACATCACGCACAGATGTCCCAGTCCGAACATGAGTGCGCAAACTGCCACCGGCAGACTGATATACAGCCCGCCGACGCTGACGCCGCGCGACTTCAGCGGCTCCATGAAACCGTAAAGCAGACCGCGGTAGAACAGCTCCTCGCAGGTGCTCGCGATCAGCCAGACTGCGAGGATGGTCCGCGGAACGGATGTGCCCATTTGCCCGACCAGCCGACCGGTCATCATCGGCGGACCGAACATGCTCACCGAGACCATCATGACAACCAACAGCAGCACCTGCAGCACGGCCGCCGTGAGGATGGCCAACAGGGTCGGCTTCAGCGCCGGCCATCGAAAGCCGTACCTGCCAAGGCGGCCGCGCGTGAGGATCAGCATGAGGGTCATGGAGACAACAAGATAAACCGCCTGCGTGATCTCGCCGCTGGAGATGATCGTCTTGCTCGTGAGAGCCCGCAGCGGCCCGAAGCCCGGCACCACATACAGCCCCACAAAGTAAATCACCAGCCCCATTCCGATGCCTGCGGCCAGCCTGACAGATTCCTTCACTGACAACCTCCCCGATCGGGTCCACGAAGTCTCACACGGTGCATTGGCTGGGTGAATCGCCCTCTAACGGCGGCCGCTACCTTACCAGCGCCGCGGTTGCGGTCAAAGCGGATACTCTACCGCCGGGCGAGTCCGATTGGGGCATCGGACGTTACTTTCCTGCGCGGTGCACTACGGCAGCGTAACTACCGCAATCACGCCGGTGTCGGCGTCGGGGCCGCTGGCGGTGAATGTGCCGGTGTCGGTGATTACTTCTATGTTTACCGTACGGGTTGGCGTCGGCATTTGGCCTTCTATTTCGGCGACTTCGATGATGACGGTGTTGCTGACCTGCGTGGCGGTGTAGCGGGCCAGGCGGTAGTCGCCGTAGAGGTAGTCGAAGCCGTCGCCGTCGTCTTCGTAGAGCCAGCCTGCGGCCAGGCCGGTTTGATCGAGCGAGACGACGAGCGTCAGCGGGTCAAGCGGGGCTTCGTCGGTGTATTCCATCACCGGGCCGAGCGGCACGATCGCGCCGTCGCGGACGCGCACGTCCGGCTGGTTCACTTCCGCCGCGCTGTTTTCGCCAACCAGCGAGATTGTCCGCCACGTGCCCGCAGGCAGCGCCGGCGTCGGCGCCGAACCGGGATTCTCCGAGACGTTCGGCACCACCAGCACGTCAGCACCGAGCATGAACGCGATGTCTTCGTCGCGCAGACTGACATCAGACGGATCGGCGAAGAACACCGGCCGCACGACCGGCAGCCCGGTCGCCGACGATTCCTGGAACACCGTGTACAGATACGGCATTAGCCGATAGCGGCGTTCGATCGCGGTCCTGCAAATGTCTTCCACTGTGGAGCCGAACGACCACGGTTCCTTGTCGATGCCTTGGTCGTCTGCGTGGGCCCGGCAGAACGGCATGAACACGCCGACGCCCATCCAGCGCGCGTACAAGTCCGACGAGCCATCATCCGCGTAGCCGCCCAGATCGGGGCCGGCGAAGGGCTGGCCGGAGAGGCCCATGTTGAGCGTCATTGGCGTTGAATAGTAGAGATGGCTCCAGTTTGCGACATTATCGCCGGTCCACATCGCCGCGTAGCGATGTCCGCCGATGAAATTGGCCCGGGAGAGGACAAACGGGCGCTTGTCGGGGTTGGCGGTCAGGATGCCGTCGCGCGATGCCTCGGCCATCAGCCGACCGTAAACGTTGTGATACTGCGCGTGCGGCCCGGCGGGCAACCCACCGCCGCCGCGGTGCTGGCAATCCACGGGCATGGAGTGGCCGGGTCCGTCAAAGATGCCCGGCTCGTTCATGTCGTTCCACACGCCGTCGACACCCTGGGCCATGTAGTTGGTGTATAGACCGGCCCACCAGGCGCGCGTTTCGGGGCGCGTGTAGTCGGGGAAGTGACACTGGCCGGGCCAGACCTCGCCGGTGTACCAGCTCCCGCCGGCGTCGTAGATCCAGTGATCGCCAGCCGAACCCTGGTCATCGACGAAATACCCCGATTCCACCTTTACACCGGGGTCGATCATCCAGACGGTGCGATAGCCCAGCGCGTGCAGGTCGTCGTTGAACGACAGCGGGTTGGGAAAGCCGGACGGATCAAACGTGAAGATGCGATAACCGTCCATGTAGTTAATGTCGAGCCAGATCACGTCGCAGGGAATGTCGCGCGTGCGAAACTGGTTGGCAATATAGCGGGCCGTGCTCTCGGGGGCGTATGAGTGGCGGCTTTGCTGGTAACCCAGGGCCCAGCGCGGCGGCAATTCCATTCTGCCGATGAAGTCCGCCAGGCGGATGAGGACTTCTTGCGGCGTATCGCCGTCGAATACGTATATCGGATACTCCGGGCCCTCGGCGGCGAAGATGATGTCCAGCGTCAGGTCCATGCGGCAGCGATAGGTCGTGTCGGCCAGAACGCCGAAGGCCGTACCGTCAGGTCGAACCGCCAGCACCCAGGGGTGCGATTGATACAGGCTGGGGTTTCCCGGGCCGTAGCCATATGCATCCGTATTCCACGCTTCGGTCGTGTGGCCGTTACGCAGCAGCGAGCCGCAGACTTCGCCGGTGCCGTAGAGATCGGTTCCGTCGTCAACTGGAATAAGGACGCCGTGACGACTGCCGGATTCGAAGAAGTAGGGTTGGACCGTCCATGGCTCGGGTGCCGGGCCGAGCACGACGGGTTCGATGTCCATGGACATGGACGGCGGCAGCTCGGCCAGGACGACACCATCGGGGTAATATCGCGTGACATCAACACCGAGATCCTCGGCGATAACGGCGCCCGGAAGGCTGCCACCTCCCATGGCTATCTGGAAGATGGCGAAGTCGGGCATGTCGACGTCGTTGTCTGATTCAAAGTCGGCGTCGTCGCACGACGGCAGGTCCGGGCCGAGCATGCAGCCGGCGAAGGCGAGAAGATCGCCGGCATCGACGTCGCAATCTTCGTCAAGATCCGCCGGTGAGCAGCCGACCAGAATCGCGCCGATATCAACGAGCGCATACTCGGCGGCATCGACGTTGCCGTTATTGTTGACCGAGGCGGGCACCTGCAAGTGATATTGCAGCGAGGTGTCCTCGCTGGTCGGGTAAGGCGCGAAGGCGAGGTAGATCTCCTCGGGCACCGCGCCGAACTCGGCGTCCAGGTCGATCGTCGCTTCCAGCCAGCTCCCGGTGGCGACCTCCATGCCGCCGCTGTCGTCAAACCAGCCGGCCCAGCCGTTGTCGACCTCGTTGCCGATGTACGCTGACCAGCCGGCCACGGTGCCGTCCTTTCCCCATGGTGCCGACACCATGCCGCCGGGCGAACCCGCCAGGAAAATGAAGTGGTCGTTGCCGCCGCTGGCGCCGGGCGCTGCGACATACAGCACCGTGCCGCGCACGCCGGCGTAGAGCTCATTCCCGTTGTTCTGGGCGATCAGGGTGGCGTCGTCATCGAGTTGTCCGTCAACGACCCACTGCTGGCCGCCGATCACAATCAGGTGCCAGTCGGCACCATCGTTGTTGTCCCAGTTGTCGCCATCATTGAACACGACGTCTAACTGGTATGCGCTCAACGGTACATCGACCGTGGCCTGCCAGACTCCTTCGGCGGCGTTCCAACTCATGGCCGGGTCCGGGCTGATCACCGGGCTCCACTCGTTGAAGCCGTAGTGCATGTAGACCTGGCCCGCGCTCTCCAAAACGCGTCCGGCCGGGTCGTATTGAATCGTGACGGGCTGGCCGCCGGTGATCGGGTAGGGGCTGACGTCGACGGTGTTGCCGTGCAGGGCCGGCGAGGCGGCCAACAGCAGGGCGAAGACCGCGACAGCGAACGAACGCGTACAGGCTGTATGGGGCATTGTTGCTTCCTTCACAGTGAGTCCCGTTTGTGCCAGCTTCACACACTGTACCAGATTTGCGCGCCGGGTTTGAAGGCAGTCTGAACAGTGTCGTGGATTACTGGTGACGAAAAACGCCCGGTAATGGCCTGGCACGCCCCGGGCCGATATGCCATTGCCGGGCAACCGCCGCTTGCACATGGTGGTGGGTGAGGCGTAGGATCGGCGTTTGGAAGCCCGTTGAGGTCGCCGGAAAAGGTCGCCGGGCGACATGCCGCGGGTGCCGGGAGGCGACTATGCCAGTTAACTGGGTGGAAAAGATCCTCGATTTTGCCGTCATCAATGAGGAGCACGCGGCCGCGTTCTACCGCAAACTGGCCGGCGCCGCTCACCGGGATGACGCGCGGCAGCTATTCCTCGACATCGCCCGGGAGGAGGATCAGCACAAGGCCAGGCTCCTGAGTATCAAGGCGGGTGAGCGCGGGCTGTTGTCAGAGACGGAAATCGTCAACCAGGGACTCGTGGATCGCCTGCGCGACAAGCCGCTTGATCCGGCGGGCGAAATTGACCACGCTGAAGCCCTGGTGATTGCGATCAAGGCAGAGCAAGAGGCCTACGACTTGTACAGCAGCCTGGCCGAGACCACCGCCGACGCCGCCTGCAAGGAGGTGTTGCGCGGGCTGGCGCGTGAAGAGGCCGAGCACAAAGCGACATTTGAGCGCGAATACGAGGAGTACATACGGGCCGCGCAGTAGTCGGGTGATGGGGACGCAACCGTCCCGCGTGCCTCACTCGTCGAAGCGCAGCCAGCCGCTACGGCACGCCACCGCTTACGCCGTTGGGCGACGCGTATACCCACTAATCCCCGTCGGCGTCTGGGGCCACCGTGGGCTCGATCAGCTCTTCCACCGCCGGTCCGTCGCTCGGGATATCGATCTGGAAACCTCCGCTCAGCGGTGCGCGGATTTGTGGCCGGCCAATCACTTGTCCGTTGAGTGTGATCGTCACGGTTTCCCCGATGTGGGCGGCCGTATATTCGGCGAGGCGCCGCTTTCCTTCCGGTGTCAGGTCGACAAAGAGCGAAGTCTGCTCTGTGCCGCTTCGTTCAGTCCGGCTCGCGGTGACGCGCGCCACGTGTTGTCGCGAGAGGATGATATCTCCGCCGGCTGTCGTGACTTCGAGTGTCACGCCGGGTCTTAATTGTGCGCCCGGGGCCGCAAAGACCTTGTCGTGGATATCGTGCTCCTCCACTGTCCAGTCGCTGTCGTCGGGGACTTCGAACAGCTTGTCCGGCAAATCGACATTCCACTCAATGGCGGTCAGGAACGTGGTGGAGTAGTCATCCCCGATTGGACAACGCAGTTCGATTCGCACCGGAACCGCAGTTTGCTCATGGACCCAGACTCGAATCGTGCCGCCCAGGTCGGGAGCGTTTGGCTCAAAGTCGGCCAGCGGCGCTTCAAAGCCGAGCGTTTGCACGCCATCGATCAGCCGGTTTTCCAGGGCGCGTACGTCTTGCTCGCGCAGTTTCTGGAGCTTCTCCCAGACTTCGCCCGGCACATTCCGCAGCCGGCTCGGTTCACGGTTTGTGCTGATGATCCGCCGGACGGCGCGTTTCTCGCGCGGACACAAGTCAATGTGAACTTCCCGGCCCGGCTCGGTGCGCCAGATCCGAACATCGATCGGCAGGCGCGCGTCGCCGGCGGGTTGGGATGTTGAAGCGATCCCTTGCTCGAGGCGGAGAAGGTGGGGCGCCTTGAGGTATCCGCGATCCCACGACCCGTCCGCCCCGGCGTCATCGGCGTAACCATCCGCCGACACGATCGACTTCTGCCGCCAGGCCAGTGATTCGATGCGGTTGAGCTGATCAAGCACCGCGGCCCAGGCGGTTTGCTGCGTGCCGTTCGAAAACAGCGTGACGTAGATCATGAAGAGAATCGCGGCGGCGGCGGCGAGGCCGCCCAGACGCCGGGTCGCGTGACGCGTGGCGAATCCCACATGCGCCGGGTGGGGCGGCTGATCGGCGATCGCCGCCATCAAACGCCGCCGGCCTTCGCGCTGCCGCGTCTCGTCTTCAGCATGCAGCCGTTGGAGGTCGTCATGGAGCTTCGGATTCATCGGGTCACCTCCTCTTCATCAGACAGCATCCGCTCCAGCCTGGTGCGCGCCCGATCGAGCACGCGGTAGTAACCGGATCGTGACAGGCCCAGCAGTCGCCGGGCAAGCTCGGCCGGCTGCTGCTCCAGATACGCGAGGTGTATCGCCAGACGTTCCCGCTCCGGCAGCTCGGACAACGCGCGTTGCAGCGCGCCCAGTCGCTCGTCCGGCGCCGTCTCCCGCGCAACACTAACGCGCGGATCGAGCCCGACCTCGGCATCGACGCTGCGGGCACGTTGTCGCCGCCAATCGCGGCACACACTCCGGGCGATTGTCAGCAGCCAGGCGCCAAAACGCTCCGGCTGGCGCAGTTGTCGCAGGCGCTGATACGACTTCAGGAAGACATCGTGAACCAGGTCCTGGGCCAGATCGCGGTCATGAGTGAAGTCACAGCAGACGGCGTGGATCAGGCGGAAGTAGCGATCGTACAACGCGCGAAATGTGTGCAGATCGCCGTCCAGTACCGCGCGCACCGCGCGAGCATCATCATCCGTCTGGCAGTCGGCTTCACGCCCGCTCATCGATCCTCGTCGCCGCGTGGTCACATGTCTCAACACAAGCGCGTCCAGCATCGCAACCTCCCGTCATGCGGTCCTGCTGCCTACCTGGACGCGTATTTGCCGGAACTGTCTACTGGAAATCGTAACGACTTTCGAGATCCTGGTGCGCCAACGCCGTGGATGTCCGCGCGGGAGGCTGGCCGACGGCGATTCGACGGATCGAAGTACGCACTTTCCGGTTGCCGATACGTGTTTTCCGGGTTTGAATTACGGGAAATTCGCGAGCAGCCGCGGGAGCTACTTGACAACACATGCGAAATGATACATATTACCAACCAGGAGTGCCCTGTGGCTACCGCCGATAAGAGCGAGCGAATAAGGCAGTTCGAGCAGCTGTGCCGCGATCGCGGCCTGGCCGTGACGGTGCAACGGCGCTTTGTGTTTGAGGCTATCGTCGATCGTGCGGATCATCCGACGGCCGATGAGGTCTATGAAGTGGTGAAAGGGAACATCCCCGGGATTTCGCGGACGACCGTCTACCGTACGCTGGATACGCTGGTGGAAATCGGTGTGGTATCCAAGGCGTGTTCGCCGGGCGCCGCAACCCGCTTCGATCCCATGACGAGTCGCCATCACCACCTCGTGTGCCTGCGTTGCGAGAAGCTCATTGACCTCGCCGACGAGCACCTGGAAGCAACCGTCAAACTTCCGGATGCTCAGGCGCACTCCTTTCAGATACGGGACTTCTCGATTCACTTCCACGGGATATGCGCGGACTGCCGCGGAAAGGAGGAATCCGCAGACGGCACCTGAGCCACCACGGCGAGCCAATCGAGAACCCGCATCGCCACCAACGAGTCACCAGTGAAACCCGGACGGAGGAAACGATAATGCACCTCATCCAGCAGTTCACCACGCGACGACGCCGGCCCGTGATCGCCGCCGTCGTCTTTGGGACCATCCTGGCGGGACTGGTTTTCGCTCAGGATAAGCAACCGACAAGCTACGCGCCGGTAGCGCTGACCGAGAGTTTTGACGACGTGAAGGCGCGTATGTCAGCGGCCAAACCGGCCATCATGAAACGGCAGATGGCTCTTCTGGAAGAGCGTTACGACATGAGCGATCGCCCGGCCAAGGGTGTCACCATGTCGGGTGGCAAGGCGATTCAGGAAGGCATAAGGGTCAAGCTGCCTGCCGGTATGACCTGGCAGAAGCTCGGCGAAATGACGCCGGAACAGATCAAGGAACAGGGGTTGTGGCCCAAGGGATTCCTGCCACTGCCGCACCCGAACCACGCGGAAGGTGGCATGGTTTTTCCGCAGCACCATATCGATGAGATCAAACGACAGACCGACATTGACCTGACGCGTTTCGATCTTGATTATGACCTGCCGCAGCACTTCCTGCCCGAGTATCCGCCGCCAATCTACCTGACCACGCGGCCCGATCTCGGCGACGTGTCGCAGGGCAATGTCGTCACCATCGACAACTTCTACAGGCTGTTCAACGGCGTGCTCAACCCCAAGCAGATTGAGGGCTTGCGTCTGCTGGTAACGCCGTTCCCGCAACAGCAATTCAACGCGACCGAAGACAGGCGCGCGGCGCGCCCACATCGCGGCGTGACCTGCTTCGATTGCCATGTGAACGGCCACACGAACTCCGCGACCCACCTGGTGGGTGACATTCGGCCGCAGGAATTCCGCCACGGCCTGGACACGCCGTCGCTGCGCGGTGTGAACATTCAGCGGCTGTTCGGTTCTCAGCGCGCGTTGAAGTCCATTGAAGATTTCACCGAGTTCGAGCAGCGCGCCGCCTATTTCGATGGCGACCCGGTCATTGGCACCAAGAAGGGCCTGAACGTCCTGGAACGCGGCAGCCAGGTCCACTTCATGGCGGAGTTTCAGGCATTGCTCGACTTCCCGCCCGCGCCGAAGCTGGATGTGTTCGGCAAGCTCGACCCCGCCAAGGCCACCGAGGCCGAGTTGCGCGGCCAGGTCGTCTTCTTCGACAAAGGACGTTGCGCCGAGTGTCATCCGGCTCCGTACTACACCGACAACCTGATGCACAATCTGCGCGCTGAACGCTTCTACAAACCGCAGATGGTCAATGGGCGAATGGCGGCGTCGGACGGCCCGATCAAGACCTTCCCGCTGCGCGGAATCAAGGATTCACCGCCGTATCTGCATGACCGCCGTCTGCTCACTCTGGAAGACACGGTCGAATATCATGACCTGATACTCCAGACCAAACTGAGCGCGGACGAGAAGGCGGACCTGGTAGCGTTCTTGCGCTGCCTGTAGCTGCTGTGCAGCCCCGCGCCGATGTGAGCGCGGTGTCAACACGTTACGGCGCGACGGTCGGAGTCCGCCCACGCCGGCTCCGACCGCCGCGCTGCGGGGCCGCGCGGGCCCGGATCGCCAGTTGGTGATCCCGGCCGCCGGCACCCTGGTTTCACAAGGAGAAGTTGATATGCCGGAGTTTTGCTCACCCTTCTCAGGACTCGCGCAGGACCGGAAGCTCAGCAAGACAGAGTTGATTCGGGCGATCCGTTTCATGATTGCCGCGGAATACGAGGCGATACAGCTCTACATGCAGCTCGCCGAGTCCACGGACCACCCGCTGGCGATTGAAGTTCTGCGGGACATTGCCGACGAGGAGCGCGTACACGCCGGTGAGTTTCTGCGCCTGTTGCACACGCTGGCCCCCGACGAGGAGAAGTTTTATGCGGAAGGGGCGGAAGAGGTTGACGAAGAGGCTGAGAAGCTCAAGGGGGCGTGACCGACGCCGCGCATGGCGCGCGTTACCGGAATGATCACAAACTGACGACATGGAGAAGTGCCTCATGGCTACCACTCAGGACAATCTCAAGGAAGCATTCGCCGGCGAGAGCCAGGCGAATCGGAAGTACCTCGCGTTTGCCCAGCAGGCGGAGAAAGACGGGTTTGCAAACGTCGCCAAGCTGTTTCGGACAGCCGCCGAAGCGGAGACGATCCACGCTATGGGGCACTTCAAGGCGATGGACGGCATCGGAACAACGGCCGAGAACCTTCAGGCCGCCGTCGACGGCGAGACCTACGAGTACACCGAGATGTACCCACCGATGCTCGAGCAGGCCGAGAGCGAGGGGCACAAGGCCAAGCGTATGTTCAATCTCGCGGCCAAGGCCGAGGCTATACACGCGGGGCTGTATGCGCAGGCGCTCGAGTCGGTCAAACAGGGCAAGGATCTGGACGTGGGTGACATCTACCTCTGCCCGATTTGCGGGCACATCGAGTTCGGCAACGCGCCGGACGCTTGCCCGATCTGCGGAGCCAAAGGGGAGAAGTTCGCCCGGGCATAGATCGGTTTATCCACGCGGGGGTTGCGGGTCGGCCGACAACCGACCCGCTGCCCGACAGCCGGCAGGGAGGTGTATCGATGGCTGATGAGCCACCGCGAGTCTGGGAATGTGCCGTTTGCGGCTATGTCTACGACGAAACCAAAGACGGTGTAGCCTGGGAGGATTTGCCGGACGATTGGGCTTGCCCGATCTGTGACGCGCCCAAGTCCGAGTTCAGCCCGGTGGAGCAGGCGGTTTCGGGCGATGGGGCCGAGCCGGAAGCCGGCGCGGCGACCATGGATGACTATCTTGCCGCGTGGGCGCGACCTGTGGATGAGCGCGAAAGCCACATGCACGACATCCATCGGATGGCGAGCACTGGTGAGTCCATCACTGACGCCATGCGGACGCCGCTCGCGTCGGTTTCCTGGGACGACATTCTCATCAAAGGCGCGCAACTCGCCCGCCTTCCCCTGAATGCGGATGAACCGGTCAGCACGCAGACGATCATCGGGCCACGGGCCGACCACCCGCTGATCATCGACATGCCGCTTTACGTCACGCACATGTCGTTTGGCGCGTTGTCGAAGGAAGCCAAGCTCGCGTTGGCCAAGGGCAGCGCCGCCTGCGGCACGGCCATGTGCTCCGGCGAGGGCGGCATCCTGCCCGAATCGCTCGCCAGCGCACACAAGTACGTTTTCGAATACGTCCCCAATCGCTACAGCATCACCGACGAAAACCTCAAGGCCGTCGACGCCATCGAGATCAAGATCGGCCAATCCGCCAAGCCGGGCATGGGAGGACACTTGCCCGCAGAGAAGGTGACCGACGAGATAGCGCGTGTTCGCGGCTTCCCCGCCGGTCAGAGCATTACGAGCCCGGCGCGCTTCGACGACATTCGCGGCAAGGATGATCTGAAGCGAAAGGTCGATTGGCTCCGTGACAAATCCGGCGGAAAGCCCATCGGCGTGAAACTGGCCGCCGGCGACATCGAGGCCGATCTTGACGTGGCTCTACACGCCCAGCCGGACTTCATCACGATTGATGGTCGTCCGGGCGCGACGGGAGCCGCGCCGAAGTTCATCAAGGCCGCGACATCCGTGCCCACCATCTTCGCGCTGCATCGCGCCCGGGCGCATCTCGATGCGCGCGGCGCCGGCGACGTGACACTGGTCATCACCGGCGGGCTGCGCGTGTCATCCGACTTCGCCAAGGCTCTGGCACTTGGCGCGGATGCCGTTGCCATCGGGACGGCGGCGATGATAGCGTGCGGCTGCCAGCAGTATCGCGTGTGTCACACGGGCAAGTGCCCGGTTGGTGTGGCCACTCAAGACCCCGCGCTGCGCGCCCGGCTGAACATAGACGAATCCGCCCGGCGACTTGCCAACTACCTGAAAGTCTGCAACGACGAACTGGCGAGTTTCGCAAGACTCACCGGCAACAGCGACGTCCACGCTCTCGGAGTCGGCGATCTCTGCACCACCAACTCCGAAATCGCGGATCACACGCACGTCAAGCACGCGTAGAGTCAGACAACGCCTCTCACGTGCGGCGATGCAGAGTCGCGGGGCGCGTGTGGCTGTTGTACGGACAAAGCACTTGCTGCGTCGGCCCGGCGGCGGCAGGCGCCTCGCTGGTCACTTCGTCTCAGAAACGCCGTTTCACATCGACGGCCTGCGAGGCGCAGGCCGCTACAGTGCCATACGCGCGAAGCAGTTGGCCTGGAGGCGGCGTCAGCGCGGTTTCAACAACAGTCCGTTGCCCATACGCGGGTGGGGCGGGCGTCCCGCCCGCCTATGTACTGCTTTCGTCGAAGTCGGGCGAGACGCCCGACCCACCCCGACAGTGTAAGCCACCGCGTCATTACTGAAATTGCTCTAGTCGCCGTCGGCGGCGAAGATGCGGTGGGCGGTGTCCTGTGTGATCTGTTGGAACGCCGTGGTGGCCAGGCGCTCCTGGAGTGTCTTGAGTTGGGCCGCGACGAACTCAGCGTGTTCCGCCCCACGGCAGCAGGCGTCCGAGCCGAAGATCAGCCGCTCATGGCCGGAACCGGCCACGGCGGCGGCGACGTCGGCGGCGCTGACATTCGATGTTGTCAGGTAGATGTCAGCATCGTTACGTCGGGCGGCGTTCGTCGCCGTGTCGTGCAGGTCATGCTGGCGGATGTTGGCCAGGCCACCACAGAGGATGATCGGCACGCCGGGCCACTTCTGGGCGAACGTGAGCAACTGGCGCCCACCGACGCTGGTCTCGCGTCCGATGCGCACCAGGGCCGGGCGCTTGAGCTGGTCCAGCACGCCAAGGTAGGGGGCGAGTCTGGCCGAGTCATCCAGCGCGTAGCCGTGCTCCGCGGGGCTGAATACCGCGCCGACAAACGGCTCGCTGCTCAGGGCACCGGCAAACACTTGCGGGTTGCTGTCGACCAGCCCGGGCCGGACCCAGTATAGTGGTCGCAGCCGGTCATTGTCACGACAGGCCTTCAGGCAGGCCAGGTTGGCTTCAGTTTCGTCGAGCTCACCACCCTCGGGCGTGTGATCGCTGTGCGAGACCAGGATCATCTCGGCCTGGCCGCTGTCGGCATAGCTCCTGAGCGCATCGAGCCGGCGCTCGCTGCCGTCGATCGTTCCGAGATGGGCTTGCACATCGATCATCGGTCTGAATCCGCTACGTATCCTATCGTCACCCGCGTCGTCCCGGGAACAGCCGACCCAGGGTCGAATTGAGCGTTTTGCGCCCTGGAATTGAGCCGCTGAAACGCGTTCGCCCACTGGTTGGCAGGTCCTGGTTCTGAGCGACCGGACGCTGGCATGCACCCGCCTGCGCAGGGCCGAAAGCGTCCGTCTCCAGCCGGACCAGGGAACACCAGACGCTCCCGAAATCCGAATCCGTGGATGGTCGCCCGGCGGAGTTGACGCCCCGCGCCGGCGGGCATAGCTTGTGGCGATCGGTAATCCGTGGCTGGCCGGCCGCGTCTGCCGCCGGCTGTCAAACGAGGAAGCACCATGAGCTATAGTCAGATTGCCCGATCAATCAGCCCCTCAGCAACGCTCAAACTGAACGAAACCGCCGCTATTCTCCGCGCCAAAGGCGATCCGGTTATCCACCTGGGTGGCGGGGAGCCAAAGAGCAAATCGCCCATTGACGCACTGATCGCCGCGTCGGCTCTGCTGAACTCCGGTGAGATCCGCTATACGCCGGCGGACGGCATGCCCGCGTTGAAGCAAGCCATCATTCGCTACACGGATGAGTTCTATCACCGCAAGGTGGCGCCGGAGCACGTGATGGCCTCGGGCGGCGCGAAGCAGGCCATCATGGTCGCGCTGCAGGCCGTGCTGAACCCCCAGGAAGAGTGCATTTTCCCCGTGCCGTACTGGGTGAGCTACCCGGAGATGGTGCGACTGTGCGGCGCTGTGCCCGTGCCGGTCAAGGCTGAAGATGGCACGTTCCATCCGCGGATTCAGGACATCGAGCAGTGCGTCGGGTCGTATACCAAGTGCGTGATCATCAACAGCCCCAACAACCCGTCGGGCGTGATGTACTCCGAGGAGTTCATCGCCGACATCATTCAATTCTGCGAGAAGCGCGACCTGTATCTGATCATGGACGATATTTACCACCGCCTGGTGTTCGACGGCCGCAAGCCGATCAATCCCTATGAGTACGCCAAGGACAAGAGCGAGAACTCGAAGCTGATCATCATCAACGGCGTTTCAAAACAGTACGCCATGACCGGCTTCCGCATCGGCTGGTCGGTTGCCAACAAGAAACTCACCGAGGTCATGACCAACATCCAGGGGCACCAGACTTCGGGGCCGTCGGCGCTGCTGCAGCACGCGGCGGTGGGGGCCCTCAACGGCGTGCAGTCAAGCGTCGAGAATCTGCGGACCACGCTCGAGAACAACCGCAACATCCTCATCGCTCGGCTGCGAGCATTTGACGGCGTCAAGGTCACCAAACCCGACGGCACGTTTTACTGCTTCGCCGATTTCAGCGCCTATGACAAGGACTCAACCAAACTGGCATACTTCCTGCTCGACAAGGTCCAGGTTGTCACCGTGCCGGGCATCGAGTTCGGCCTCGATGGCCACCTGCGGATCAGTTTCTGCGGCGGTGTGAAGGACATCACGGAGGGCATCGAACGGATGAAGTGGGCACTCGACCCGAACGCCCCCAACGAGCTCTACATCGGCGACCGCAAGCTGGTGCGCGATTGGAGTTAAACGAGCTTTCAGCCGTCAGCGATGAGCCATCAGCTCCCGCCCGCCGACGGCCGATTGCTGATAGCTGAAAACTGATAGCTGACGGCTCTGGAGCAGCAACATGAAATACCTCGAATTCGACACCCCCGCCACGAAGCAAGCCAAGGGCCTGGCCGGCGATTACAAGCTCAAGAATCACGGCCTGACGCATCTCGACCGCGTGTTCTGGAACCTGCCGACCGAGGCCCTGGTCGAAGAGGCCATCTTCCGCAACGAGGGCAATCTCGTGCGCGGCGGGCCGTTTGTCGTCAACACCGGCAAATGGAGCGCGCGGGCGGCGGCGGACAAGTACGTCGTGCGCGAACATTCCACCGAGGACAAAGTCTGGTGGGGGGAGTACAACCGTCCGGCCAGCGTCGGCGGCTTCAACAGCGTCCTGACGCGCTTGCAGGCTTTCTTCCAGGGCGAAGAACTCTTCGTGCAGGATTGTTTTGTCGGCGCGGCGCCGGAATACCGCATGCCCATCCGCGTCATCGCCGAGAAGGCCTGGCACAGCCATTTCGCGCGCAACATGCTCCTGACAACCTCAGATCCGGAAACGCTGCGCACGCACGTGCCCGAGTTCACCATCATCGCGGCACCGTCGTTCAAGGTCGATCCGCGCATCGACGGCACGCGCACCGATACCGCCATCATGCTCAACTTCGCCGAACGAATGGGCATCATCGCCAACAGCAGCTACGGCGGCGAGATCAAGAAGAGCGTCTTCACGGTCATGAACTTCCTGTTGCCGCTGAAGGGCGTCATGGCCATGCACTGTTCCGCCAATGTCGGCGCCGGCGATGATGTGGCCCTCTTCTTCGGCCTGTCCGGTACCGGCAAAACCACGCTGTCCGCTGATCCACGACGGCGGCTGATCGGCGACGATGAGCACGGCTGGAGCGACGAGGGCGTCTTCAACTTCGAGGGCGGTTGCTATGCCAAGGTCATCCGCCTCTCCGCCGAGCACGAGCCGCAGATTTACGAGACCACGCACAGCTTCGGCACGATCCTCGAAAACGTCGTGTGGGACCGCACCTCGCGGCACATCGATCTCGACGATGACGCGTTTACCGAAAACACGCGGGCCAGCTACCCGCTCAGCATGATCCCCAACGTCGTCGAAGAGGGATACGTCAATTCACATCCCAAGAACGTCATCTTCCTGACCTGCGATGCCTCCGGCGTTTTGCCGCCGATCGCCCGGCTCGACAGCAACCAGGCCATGTATCACTTCATCAGCGGTTATACCGCCAAGATCGCCGGCACCGAGATCGGCCTCGGGATCGAGCCGCAGATCACGTTCAGCGCGTGCTTCGGCGCGCCCTTCATGGTGCACCACCCGTTCTTCTACGCCAAGCTGCTGGCCGACAAGATGGCCAAGCACAACAGCACCTGCTGGTTGGTCAACACAGGTTGGGTCGGCGGGCGCTTCGGCGTCGGCAAGCGCATCAGCATCCGCCACACGCGCAACCTGCTCAACGCCGCCCTGGACGGCAAGCTCGATAAGGTCGAGTATCGCCAGGACAGGCTCTTCGGCTTTGACGTACCGACGAGCTGTCCCGATGTGCCGGAAGACGTGCTGGAGCCGGCCAACGCCTGGGGCAACAAGGACGAGTACTGGAAGACCTACGACGCCCTGGTCGCCCGTTACATGGAGAACTTCAAGCTCTTCACCGAAGGCTGCGACCCGGCGGTAGTCAAGGCCGGTCCGAAGCGCCTATAGCCCCGGGCCCGGACCAACTGCAACGTCGGGCCGCCGTGCCCGACGAAAACGCGTGTTTCTCGTCGTATCGTTGAGCGATTGCCCGGGCTGATCAAGCGGGAGACGGCAATGGGCATGTTTGGAGAGGACCCCGAGCAGCGACTTGAGCGCATGACGCCCGACGAGGTGCTGGCAGCGCTGCGCGAATGCCGGCGGCAGGCTTGTGCGTTCGTATGCGCGGGCGCTATCGACATCGATCTGTCACACGACACGCCGATCACCGACTGGCGACGTGCACTTGATATGGAAGGCTGGACAGATGCGGCGCAGTGCATCAATGAGGTTCTCGGGACGACCATCACACAAGAGAAGCTGGATGCTGTATTGGAGTCCGGGCGCGCACACACCCTGCGGGATCTGTCTGAATTGATCGCTGTCGAGGCTCAACGGCCGGTCGTTGAGCCTGTTAACGTCCTCGGCCGCAAGTGTTGGGCGGCGGGGGCCTTCTTCACAATCCGGTGGACCCTCGCGCGTTTGGGCGTCGATCGAGCGGGAGTCACGCCATCTGCCGCGCTCGATCCATACCTCCGCAGTGACGGCGTACGCCTTGCGTTCGAGTTGGTCAAGCTGGCGCCAGGATGCCTGCCGCTGCTCAGGGCGGAAAGACCCGGGTATGACAGAGTCAGGCTGTTAGCGTTTGGCACGTCGCCGCTCTTGCTCGTTACGTTAGCAGCCATGTGCATGGGGTACGACGTACCGCTGAGAGTCTTGGCGCTTGTCATGATCGTGGCGTGTTCACTCCTGGCGATAAGGGTTCTGGTTGGCTGGTACATTCCCCCGAAACGCGTCACGCTCGGCGATCTCAAGACCTTCCGCGACCTGAGCATCCTGATCGCCGACGCAAGCCGCGAGCGGGCTCAGGAGAAGCCCGGCTGAAGCCGGCTACATGATAGAAGTGCGGCGGAGGGGATCCACCAACTGAAGTTGGTGGCAAAAGCTGGTCGGCTGAAGCCGACCGAGAGCGCGCAGGCTGGCCGACGGCACCGCGACCGACCCACAGCGCAGCCCGACCGCGCGCATCGGCGTCGACTGCTCGCATGCGTTTGGGCCGACGGCACCGAGACCGACCGACAGCGCAGCCCGACCGCGCGCATCGGCGTCGACTGCTCGCATGCGTCTGGGCCGACCGCACCGAGACCGACCGACAGCGCAACCTGGCTGCGCGCATTGGCGTCGACTGCTCAGACGCGTTTGGGCCGACGGCACCGAGACCGACCGATAGCGCAACCCAGTTGCGCACATCGGCGTCGACTGCTCACACGCACATGGGGCGATGACACGAATGCGGGCCGCGGATGACGATCATGAGCGCAGGCTTCGATTGGGCCGGCTTCGGCCGGCCGCTGGGGTTGGGCCGTTCCTGCCAGATGGCGTATCAAGGCCGATCGCCGCATGATCGGCTTGAGTTGGCCCGATAGGCTTGAATTGGCCTGGGTCCTCTTGCAATCCCTCTGGTCGGCTTCAGCCGACCGGCTCTTGCCACCAGATTCATCTGGTGGAAAACGCGAAGGCCTTCCCTTAATCTCTCCCTGTCCGAACAGACTTCAGCCGGGCTTCAGCCGGGCTTCCGATCATGGGGTAGGGTGGGCCGATGAGCAGTCATGTCTATCACGAGTTATATGTGCATCTGAATTGGCACACGAAGGCCGACTGTCGCCTGCTGCAAGGCAACGTCGAGGAGTTCACACATTCGTCTATACGGACGAAAGCCGCGGCGATGAAGGGTATCCGGCTCATCGCGCAGGGCGGCACAGATGATCATGTTCATCTTGCGGTGCAGTTCGAACCCTTCCTGGCAATCAGCGAACTCGTGCAGGAGATCAAAGGCGCCTCGGCGCGCGAGGTGAACAAGCGGCTGGGACACAAGGCCCTCGAGTGGCAACGCGGCTATGGCGCCGTGACCTTTGGCGCCAGGAATCTCTCGTGGATCGTGGACTATGTTCGCGGCCAACGAGAACACCACGCCTCGAACCGTGTTTTCGGCCGCCTTGAGACCTGCGATGACTGTACAGAGGAGTCCGGGAAGCCCGGCTGAAGCCGGCTAAATGGCCGGAGCCGCAGCATCAATGACCTCCACCAACTGAAGTTGGTGGCAAAAGCTGGTCGGCTGAAGCCGACCGAGATGGTGCTCACGGCGTGGCGCGGCATCTACCCGTGTTTACCGCTTGCAACCGTCTGTCTGTTGGTAGCTAGGAAACTCCGCCCGCCGTTGGTAGCTAAGAGACTCAGCCCGCCGTCCGTGGTCAAGAGATTCCGCCAGCCGTTAGTATCCAAGATATTCCGCCAGTCGGGCACCTCGCCGTCAGTACTTCTCGAACATCTTCTGAATCTCGCCCGCATCCGTCGTGCTCGTCAGCGCGAGCATCAGCAATACGCGCGCTTTCTGCGGGTTTAGCGTGCCGGCGGTGATGAAGCCGCGCTGGTCGTCGTCGATTTCGAGGTTGCGCACGATCGGACCGGCGGGCACGCGCGTGCTGCGCACCACCGCGATGTTTCGGCCGACTGCGTCATCCAGCGCCGCCAGCGCCGCCGCGCTCATGTTCCCGTTGCCGACGCCGGCAATCACCAGGCCCTTTGCGCCGGCCTCACACGCCGCGTCAATCAGCGTGCGCTGCATGTTCGCGTGGGCGTAGATAATCGACACGGCGGGCAGCTTCTCGTGATCCGTCAGATCGAATGGAGCCCGAGTCGTGTGCTCGCGCATCGGCCGCTCGGCAAACTTACACCCGCCGTCGCGAATGTGCCCCAGCGGGCCGCTGTTCGGTGAGGCAAACGCCGCGATCGAGGTCGTGTGCAGCTTGGTCACGTCGCGCGCGCCGTGGATCTCGTCGTTGAACACGACCAGCACGTCGCGCGATTTCGCTTTGGGATCGGCCGCGACGGCCACGGCATTAAAGAGGTTCCGCGGGCCGTCGGCACTCAAGTCGGTCGGCGAGCGCATGGCGCCGGTCAAGACGATCGGCTTGTCTGTTTTGGCGGTCAGGTGCAGGAAGTAAGCCGTCTCCTCGATCGTATCGGTGCCGTGTGTGATGACGATGCCGGCGACGTCATCGTCCTGGGCGAGTTCGTTAATGCGCCGCGCGAGCTTGAGCCAGATCGCGTCGGTTATGTCCTGGCTGCCAATATTGCAGACCTGTTCGCCGGCGACATCGGCCAGCGTACGAACTTGCGGGACCGCATCGATCAGCACATCAACGGAGAGCTGCCCGGCCTGGTATGTGGTGTCCTTGTCCGCGTCCTGGGCGGCGGCGATAGTGCCACCCGTGGCCAGGATGCGAACACCGGGAAGTTCGGCCGCGCGGGCGGTCGTGTTTTGCCGCGCCACAAGCACAACCAGAAGAACCAGCGCCAACCTTTTGAGGCTCCGAGGGGCTCGCATTCTGATGATCCTCCTTCGCTGACAGGCGGTTCGGCGGCGGGAAAACATCCGACTCCGATGTCCGGCGGCCGGCGAGGCGCCGGCCGTTACGCGGCCATGTCGTGCGTACGGCACTGTAGCTGCCTGCGCCTCGCAGGCCGTCGCTGTGAGACGGTGTCTCCGACATCAGACGGCCGGCGAGGCGCCGGCCGTTACATGCTGTGGCGAACCGTGGCGCGCAATACGACACATTTCCAGCGCGGCCGACGCTAGTCGTACAGAAGATATGGTTCCCGCTTTTCACGAAACTCGTCCACGCCCTCGCGCCACGTGCTGATGATGTCGTCAATCGGGCGGTCCATCTCGAACATACGGCGGATCTGGTCGGTCCCGCAGACCTTGTCGAACATCGCGTCGCGTTTGCTTCCGAACAAGCTGATGTCCGGGTGCAGCCGCCGGATAACGTCCATGATGTGAAACTGGATCGTCGTCAGCTCCACCTCATCGCGATCGGTGAAGACAAGCTGCACACCGCCGCAGGTCTGCTTTGCATAGCGCGTGTAGTAGGGCTTGAAGTAGGTCGGGCGGAAGAACACACCGGGCAGCTTGCGCTGATTAAGCTCGTCGGCCAGCGCCTGCGGATTCACATCGGGCAGGCCGGCCAGTTCGAAGGGCAGCGTATAGCCGACACCCTCGCTGATGACCTGGAGCTCGCCCATGATGCCGGTGGCCGCGTAGAACAACGCCGTATCCGCGCGGGGCACGTGCGGCGACGTGGGAATCCAGCACAGGCCGGTCTGGTCATACCACATGTCCCGCCGCCAGCCGCGCATCTTGATCACCTGTAAGTCACATTTGATGCCGCCGGCGAGCCAGCCCTCGCCGTTGATCATGAGCGCCAGTTCGCCGACGGTCATGCCGTGTAAATAGGGGACCGGCAGGTATCCGACGAACGAGCGGTGGGATAGATCGAGCGGCCGACCTTCCAGCTTTTGTCCGGTGATAGGATTGGGCCGATCGAGCACGACAAAGCTGACATCGTTCTCCGCAGCGGCCTCCATGGCCACGGTCATCGTGCTGATGTACGTATACGAGCGCGAGCCGATGTCCTGGATGTCGAACACCAGCACATCGATATCTTCGAGAATCTCCGGCGACGGCTTCCGCTGCTTTCCGTACAGCGAGCAGATCGGCAGACCGGTAATCGCGTCGCGCGCGTCCTCGATCTGGTCACCGGCGTACTGTTCGCCGCGCACGCCGTGCTCGGGTCCGAACAGGGCGACCAGATCGACATCCTTGGCTTTGTGCAGCACGTCGATGGTTGAGCGCAGGTCGCCGGTAATGCCCGTGGGGTTGGTGATCAGGCCGACGCGTTTGCCGCGTAGCGGCTTGAAGTCCTGCTTGATCAACTGGTCAACGCCAAGCTGCACGCGCGGCGGTCTGGAGGGTGTGCGCTGGGCGAGTGCCGGCAGGGCGGCCAACGCTACGAAGGCGGCAGTTGCACAGGCGGGGACAAGGCGTGTTCGAATCAGCTTCATGGGTCGTTTCCTCGACGTATTGTGGAGCCGCACTTATGCTTGTCAGGTCTGGCCAGGTGCCGTCAGCGTACCAGACCGGCGTGCTGGAGGCGAGGCGCGTTCGATCCAGGCGGCGCGGCCACCGCCGTCAAGTATTGGGAGCAGCATCATGCGGAATCGTGCATTTGACCTGCCGCCGGCGGTCTCCATCGTGCTGTCGTTGATCATGGGTTCTGAGCTGATCTGCGGCGTGGCCCTCGGGCAGGGACGCGAGCGCACGCGAACCAGAACCCCTGAGCACCTCGTTGTCGATGTGGCGCGCGGCAACGACCGCAACCCCGGGACCGAAGACCGGCCGCTTAAGACGATATCGGCGGCCCTGCGGCTGCTGCGCGAGCCGCTGGCAAGCTCGGTGACGATTGACGTGATGGGCGGGCAATACGAATCGACCGGCGGTCACGACATGTCCGAGAGCGTCCTGGAGCTGATGTGCCGCATGCGCCCGGGTGTCACCGTCTCGCTCATCGGCCGGCGGGATGAGGAAGGGAACATCCCCGTCTTTGCATGGGAAGGCGGCCGCGCGATGGTGGACGTGCGCGAGGGAGAGTGGCGGCTTGAGAACGTCCAGATCGGCACTTTCACCAAGCGTCAGCGGCGCGGCGTGATGGTCGCCGGTCCGGGTTATATCACGCTCAAGGACGTTACATTCCGCATGCGCAGCATCAGCGATGCGGGGATATATGCGCATCGCGGTGGCCAGGTGGCGCTGCGCGGCGCGATCCGGCTAAACGAACACCTGCACGGCGCTGCCGATGAAGAAACGTTTTGCGGCATTATTGCCACCGACCACGGCCTGGTGCGGTTCGCGGAGCGCGAAAACGCATCACTCGATATCGGCAACGGCAGCTTGTCATCGAGCTATTACGGCTGCATCCGCCTGGGCTGCGAGTCGGCCCGGATAACCAGTTGGAGCCAACAGAGCAACAACCTCGCGATCAACAACGGCGGGCGCATCGACCTGCACAATACCGAGGTGGTGCTCAACGCCAGGCAGAAGCGCAACACGCCGATCGGCCTCGAGCACGACGGTCACATCCTCGGTGAAGGCGCACGTGTGATTATCGAGAGTGACAACGGGATGGCCATCGCGCTGCAAAAGGCCAGCACGTTCACATGCAATGACATCGAGTTGCGTGGCGATTACGATTATTGCCTCTGGGCCAGCAGCGGATCGATGTTCGTCGGCCGCTTCAAAACGGACGTCGGCAAGATCGAGGCCACCACCAGCGCGACAATCAACGTCGAGAAGATCGACGGTAAGCTGACCGGTCCGGTTGTCGCCAAACACTGCGGCATGGTTTCGTTGCCGGATCGAAATGTGTTTTCGGAGTAGCCGCCCAACAGCGCAACCGGTGGCAGGAGGTTCCGGGTTATGCCTCACAGCGTGATTCGTATTATCGTAGCGGCGACGCTGCTGGCAGCGGCGGCGTGTGCGAGCGGGGATGATGCTGACGTGATAGCCGAGGCGCAACGGGCGATGGACACAGGTCGCTTCACCGAAGCTGAGAATCTACTGCGCGAACGCATCGCCGATCCCGCCGCCCCGATTGTGGATGGACCGGCCGTTGCGCTGGAAATTGCCCGTCGTGTGCGCCTGGACTACGCGCTAACCGCGGAGCGGTTGCTCGCCAAGCTGCGCGCGGACATTCCCGATGCAACCGCCGAAGACGTGCAGCGCTGGACCGAGTCCGGTGATTTGCAGCACCGGGTCATTGATGGCGAGGTGCGCTACTTCAATCGGGCGGCCGGCACACTGCTGCGTTTCTCGCAGGAGGCCAAATCACGCCGAGTCTTTCAGCCCCGGCCGGCGGGCGACGACTTCGACGTGCCGGCGCATGTCGCGCGGCTGGTCAGGCTGGCGGATGAATCCGACTCGCCGATGGTCTACCCCGTCAAGCACCACATCCGCTACGAGCTGCGCGTCAAGGAGAACAACCCGCGGTTGCGCGCCGGGGCGAAAGTGCGCTGCTGGCTGCCGTTTCCGCAGGAGTATCGGCAGCAGCGCGATGTGCGCCTGATCAAAACCGAGCCCGCCGGCGGCGTTGTCGCGCCCGGCGACCAGGCCCAGCGCACCGTCTACTTCGAGATGGTCATCGACGATCCGACCGTCGCGCCCGTATTCGCAGCCGAGTTCGAATTCGTGACGTTCGCCTACTGTCCGAAGCTCAGTGCCGCGGATGTCGCGCCTTACGACAAGGAGAGTCCGCTCTACCGCGAGTACACCGCCGAGCGCCTGCCACACATCGCCTTCGCGCCCGGCGTGCGGGCATTGGCGGCGAAGATCGTTGGCGACGAACCGAACCCGCTCGAACGCGCCCGGCGTATCTTCCGCTGGGTGTCGCGCAACATCCCATGGTGTGCTGAAATGGAATACAGCACCATCCCGAGCCTGTCCGGCAAGGGGCTTTCGGCGCGGCGCGGCGATTGCGGCGTGCAGAGCATGGTTTTCATCACGCTCTGCCGCGCGGCCGGTATCCCGGCACGCTGGCAGTCGGGCTGGCAAACGAAGCCGAATGACTGGAACATGCACGATTGGTCGGAGTTCTACGTCGAGCCGTGGGGCTGGTTACCCGCTGACGCGTCGAATGGCTTGCAGGAGCACGCCGATCCGCGCGTGCGCGAGTTCTTCTGCGGCCACATGGACCCATACCGCATGATCGTCAACGTCGATTATGCCCGCGAGCTGCACCCGCCCAAGACCAGTTTCCGCAGTGAGCCCAACGACTTTCAGCGCGGCGAGATCGAGATCGACGGGCACAACCTGTATTTTGATGAGTGGCGCTGGAGTCTCCAACTGCGCACCACGCCGCTGGATGGCGGGTTCGCGGCGCTGGAGGAAGCGCTACACGCCGCCGTCCCTGACTGGTTGAAGGAAGGCGGCATCCCCGGGGCGGTGATCGCGGTCGGCCGCAAGACCGCTACGGGCTACGAGACATTGGAGCGGGCTTACGGCTTTCTCCGCAGCCAGCCGCGGCCGCGGCCGATGCGCGCCGCCGCAATTTTCGACCTGGCCTCGATGACCAAACCGATTGCGACGGGAACCAGCCTGATGATCCTCGCACAGCGCGGCGAATTGGGCCTGGATGACCCGGTCGGCAAGTACCTGCCGGAGTTTGGCGCTGGTGATAAGAAGGATGTAACCATCCGCCACCTGATGACGCACATGTCGGGCCTGCCGCCATACGTGGGCGCCCGACAACAGAAGGTCATCAAAGACAAGGCCGGTTTCCCCTGCCCGTCCGAAACACGCGCTTACATTCGCAACCTCGACCTGGCACACAAGCCCGGCGAAGTCATGGTGTATAGCTGCCTCAACGCCATCCTCGGCGCCGAGATCGTCGAAGCGGTTTCCGGCCAGCCGCTCGACAAGTTTGCGTCACAGAATATCTATGGTCCGCTGAAGATGCTGGATACCGGCTTCAACCCGAGCATCGACGACGCGCAGTCGCAACAGAAGCCCATCGTCCCCACAACGCGCGCCGCTCGCGCCCGCGCCGCTGACGGTTTTCTCACTGGCGACGTACATGATCCGCTCGCCGCGATGCAAGCCGGCGTGTCGGGCAATGCCGGTCTGTTCGGCAGCGCTGCCGATCTGAGCCGCTTCGCCCAGATGATGCTGAACGGCGGCGAACTGGACGGCGCACGCGTTCTAACGCCCGAGACCATCCGCGACATGACCCGCGTTCAGAACCCCGGCGCAAAGAACAAAGCCGGCCAACCCGACCGCCGCGGCCTGCTATGGGATCTCTACCCGCCCGATGCGGGCGATACCGGCGTCGATGCGCTCTTTGCCTACGGTCACACCGGATACACCGGCACGGCAATCCGTATCTATCCCGAGCAGGGTGTTTACATCATCGCGCTGACCAATCGCGTGCATCCGGATGACAAAGGCAAGGTCACCGAGTTCCGCCGGCACGTGTGGCACACCGTTGGCCAGATGCTGATGAACACAGAAGAGTAGAGTGCGGCTCGCCGCACCAGTTGGCCAGGTAGGGTGCGGCTCGCCGCACGTTGGTCGACCATGCGGTGCGGCAAGCCCTACATTGGTGGTTTCACCTCAACCCATTGAACTCGGCAACGGTCTCCAGCATTGCGAGATAGTGCTCGGGGGCGACATAGTTGGGGATGCTGTTGCCCGAGCCCGCCGCGTAGCCGCCGCGCGGCGCCAGCTTTTCGAGGATCTCGCGTGTACGCGTGCGGATCGCATCTTCGTCGCCAGCCGCCAGGATATGTACGTCAACGCCGCCCAGCACCGCAACCTTGTCGCCCCACTTGTCGGCAAACTGCTCCACCGGCGTGATGCCGTCTTCGAAGCTGTGCTTGGCGTCGATCCCCGCGTCAATGATCGACTCGATCACCAGTGACGTGTCGCCGCAACTGTGCAGAATGAACGGGCGTCCATGCCGGTGGGCGAGATCGGCAAAGCGTTTGTACCAGGGCACAAGTTGCTCAGTCACCAGCTTTGGTGAGACAAGCGGGCCGTGTTTGTGCCCCAAATCGTCGCCGAGCCAGAGCGCGCAAATCGAGTCGATCTGGCAATACGCTTCGAAGACGCCGTAAATCGTCTGACCGACGCGTTCGATGACGGCGGCAACCAGTTCGGGATCGCGGCGCGTGGCCAGCATGAAATTCTGCATGCCCAGCAGGTCCATGGCGAATTCCAAGACGCCGCCCGAGAATCCCAGCAGCGCCATTCCGTCCGGCAGGGAGTCGGTGGCCGCATCCAGCGGGCCGAAGTCGATATCGCTGGGTTTGGGCCACTGAAAGCGTTCGAGGTCTTCGCGGCTTTGAATCGGGCCGCTGTGCGGATCGGCCCACTCGCGCCGGCTGCTGCTGAGCGCCGATGGGTCGGTGCCGACAAGCCGACCTATGTTAAAGGGGATCGTTGCAGAGACTTTGACGACGTCGTAGCCAAGCCGATGGTGCAGGCGCACGCACTGCTCGACCCGGTGACTTGAGTCCGCGCGCGCATCGCTCGTTGCTCGCGGCGGGTCATCCAGGAGTGCGGCGGTCACGTCTGCGTGTAGCGCAAGTTCGACTACGGGCACGCGGTCAGGACGGTCACGGCGGAGGACTGTAAGGAACCTGCCATGGTCCGGATCTGGTTTGGGAAAGCGTTCGACTCGTGGATGCATGTGCTCTCCTGGCTTCGCTCGTCACGCCAGCCAGTATAGCCTCGCGGCCGTCGTTTCCGCGACGCCGCCGCGCCGTGGCGGCGCCTGATACGCGTTTGATTATCGGCCCCATTTTGGCGCTGGGCGTTGCAGGAATGTCGGGCGTGTTATCTGGCGTGATTCGACGCCGGTTCTCGATGTTTTCTGGCTTGCTCCCGGATGGCCCGGGGGCTAAAGTAGAGTAGTTAGGATTCGCGGCTCAGTGTCCGCGCGGGGCGGCACGCCACCGTCAATGCGGTCACGTCTTTGCTGAGCAACGTGCAGTCCGGAATCGGAAGCGACTCAGGAGGCGCAGAAAAGGAGCATATCGTCATGAAGAACCTGCTTGTATTGGCCTGTGTGCTGGCGATAACTTCAGTTGCCGGTGCACAACTCATCGCGGACGACTTTGAAGTCGACAGCTCGGCGAACTACACGCTTGTCGAGATTGGTGGACCCGATTCATCCGCCGCGTTCGCTTTCGACTACATCGCCGCCGGCATTCCGTTGGCCCCGAATTCGACCGCCGGCGACGTCGGCGGCCTGCGCATGACCGCCAATGACACGCTCGGCGTCGCGAACACGCTAACCGCGTTTCACAACACGCCGATTGTCGGTCTGGATGCGTACTCGCTGATCGTCGACGTGTATATGGGCGTCTACGCCACTAGTGGCACAACCGAGTTCATGCACGTGGGCGTGGCCGGCGACGGCGTCACGGCCAACTCGATCTTTACGCCGATTTCAGGCACCGGTCACTTCATGTCGATGACCGGCGAGGGCGGCTCGGCGTCCGACTATCGACATTTCAAGCCGAGCGTCACTTCGGTTCCATCCGGCGACGCGAGCTACCTGAACAGTACGAACACGACGAATGCGACGGGCGACACGTATCAAAACCTGTTCCCGAGCCCGCCGTATACGTGGGCCGGCTCGCCGGGTAACGCCTGGACGACGCTGCGGATCGACTTTGTTGGCGGCGTGGGTGGTACGATCACGTACTCGCTCGATGGCGCCACCGGCATGACGCCGATCATCCAGGACGTTTCGGAAGTTCTGGACGGCCAGATCAGCTTGGGCTATGCGGACCTGTTTAGTTCACTCGCCGCCCCGGCCGGGTCGCAGTACATCATCTACGACAACCTCCAGGTTGTCCCGGAGCCAGGCACGCTCATGCTGCTCGGCCTCGGAATCGTGGCATTGATTCGCCGTCGATAAGGCGTCGCTTCATCCAGTTGACAACAAGAGCGGCGAGGCTGCCCGATCGGGTGGCCTCGCCGTTTGTACGCGCGCTCGTCGGTAGTGGACGTTGTCCCGCGGCCTGCACTGATGGACGGATCGGCTCAGCTGCTCGGTGGAGCCGCCGGGCGTTGACTGCTCCAGTAGCGCTGAAACTCCTCACGTTCCTGGAGATAGTCCGGGTTAAAGACCGCCTGGCGGATTTCCTCACGCTGCTCGACCAGTTGCTCGAAGTCACGCGGACTGTCGGGGTCAAAGATCGGGGCCGGGCGGTCATAGATGATCGTCGCGCCGGGGCAGGTCGTGTGGTTCTTCTCACGCCAGTTCCAGTACTGCGAAAGCCCGATCACGCGATCACCGACGAACAGGGCCTCGTTCAATTCGTGTGTGACGATCAGTACCGTGTACGGCGCGGGTTCGCCAGCTTTCTCGGCGGCCACGTTCTCCGCGTGCAGGCGCAGCAACATACGCTGTAGCTCCTCGCGCATGGCCTCGTCGAGCGCGCCGAAAGGCTCGTCGAGCAACAGAATGCGCGGCTTCATGATCAGGGCTTGCGCCACGGCGACACGCTGCTGCATGCCGCCTGACATCTCATGCGGGTAGAGCTTCATCGCCCGGCCGAGACCAACCTTTTCGAGGAGCTCGGCGGCCTCATCAAGATGCCGGCGGCGCAGCGCGCTGACCGGATAGGCCGTGAGCAGGCGGCCGAGAATCGTCGTCTGGTCGAGCATCAGCCCAACGGCCACGTTCTGGCGGGCGGTCAGGAACGGGAAGAGCGAGTAACGCTGATAGACAATCCCCCGATCGCGGCCGGGACGGCGGACTTCGTAACTTTGCCCACCCTCGCCGGTCATCAAGACGCGGCCGCGGCGCGGCGGGTGCGTGCCCACGATCGCGCGCAGCAGCGTCGACTTCCCGCAGCCGCTCGGCCCGACGACGGCGACCACGTTCCCGCGGCCCACTTTGAGTTCCACGTCAAAGAGAACCTTGTTCGCGCCGAACCAGTGATGCACGTTGTTGCAGTGCAGGATGATCTCAGACATATTTCGCGTCACAGTTTCACGGGTCTGTGCCAGGGGCACAGCCAACGCTGGATCTTGCGCAGCAGGTGATCAATCACGAACCCGAAGGCGGCCAGCACCGCCAGGTAGAAGAATATCGTGCTCATGTCCAGCTTCTTCTGCTGAAGCCGGATGCGATAGCCGAACCCCTCGTCGCCGACAAGCATCTCGGCCGCGATCAGGAAGACCATCGCCGGCCCGATCTGAAGGCGCACGGCGTCGATGAGCTTGGGCAGAATGTGGCGGAAGATGATGTTCCAGACGACTTCGGCGTGCGACGCGCCCAGCGTATAGGACTTGTTAAGCAACTCGGCGGGCACGTCGCGCACGGCGAGATGGACGGTCAACGCCAGGCTCGGTAGCACGCCGAACGCGATCATCGCCACGTACATCTGGAAACCGGTGCCGACAAGTACGAAGAACACGGCCATGGCGGCGGTGCCGGGGATCTTGGCGAAGATGGTCAGGGGCGGGGAGATAATTGCCTCGACCAGAGGGAAGCAGCCCATGAGCACGCCGAGCAGGACCGCGCCGCCGACACCGAAGAGCATACCGACCAGCAGGCGCACGCCGGTGGCCTTTGTATCGACGACGAGCCAGCGCTCACCGGTGCGCTTGTGGGGTTCGATAGACTTAACGACGCCTTCCTTGAGTTGAGTCCAGGACGGGACCGTCGTGTCGTCCGGGTTCTTGCGTTTCTGGGCAGAGGCCAGCGCGCTGTAACCCACCAGCAGCACCACAATCGACAGGATGCCCAGCGTCAAGTACCAGCGAAGTCCGATGGGTTTTCGGATCATTCAGTTTCCTGTCAGTGGGCAGTCGCCTGCAATCGGCCTCGTCGCTGTCGTGCCACGGCTCTGTGAGCCGTGCTGTGCCGCCGTGAGAAAAGCACGGCTCACAGAGCCGTGGCACACGCCGGACAGCACTGGGTCATTGAATCCCTGCTAGCCGCCCTTGTTCTTTTTGACCACCTGATTGATGTATTCGGGGTCGAAACGAAGGTTGACCTTGGTGTCTTTCTTTTTGCCGAAGTCGACCTTGGGCTCCTTCGGGACAATCTCCTTGTCCTTGCAGAACTTGACGACAATGCCCATCACCTTCTTGAACTCGTCCGACTCGAAGAGCGTGACCGCCTTCTTCGGCTTGTCATAAAACCGGGTCTGCTTGACGACGGTGCGCATGGCCTGAAGGTCGAGATTCGAGAATTTCTCGCCCAGCGCGACCAGGGCTTCATCGCGCGTGTCCGGCCGCTCCAGCAGCTTGTTGAGCTCGTAGAAAGTGTCGATGACGGCACAGGCAAACGCCTCGCCGCCGGGCTTGTCGAGCGCCGCCTGGGAGATGACGACCATGTCGACGATCTCGCCGGGGATCTTCGTCGAGTCAAAGAGCACCCGCGTGTCTTTGCGCCGGCTAAGCGTCTCCAGCACGAACGGGTTCCACACCACGATCGCCTCAAAGCCGTCCTGTTTCTGTTGCATCGCGACGGCGGCGGCGCCGGGGTCCATGTTGACAAACTCGTATTCGTCGGGATTTTCGCCAAGTTGCTGCAACCCGCGTACGAAGCAATATTCGGAGACGGTTTGAGCCAGCCCGTGGACCTTCTTGCCCTTGAGCTGTTTCACTTCGGTAATGTCGGACGTGACGATGCAGGCGTCGGCGCCGAAACTGGTGGATGTGGGCAGAATCGCCACCGATGGCACGGACAGGCTCGGGTTGAGCACGTCCATGTTGGTGATGCAGACCGCGTCACACTGCTGCGCGCCATACATGACCAGGCACGGCTCGTAGTCAGCCTGCTTCAGCACGATGTCCACGTTCCACTTTCTTTCGAGCGGTCCGAACTCGCCCTCCTTGCCGTTGATCAGCTTGAATTCGTGGGCCACGCCGAACGCGCTCCAGGACGGGTACTCACTCCAGGCAAGCGAGAAACTTGGCGGGCCGGCGAGCGCGGTTGTTGTCAGCGTCAGGACCGCAATGATCAGCAATGCTCGGGTTGTGGTCTTCATGGTTGTCTCCCTTCGTTAATCAGCGCAGTGCGCGCCGCGGGTGGTCGTCTACTCCGGCAGCTTGTCTTTCTCGGGCGCCTCGGTTGTCGGTGGCGCCGTGTCTTTCTCTTCGGCCAGACCGACCAGGGCGGCGAACTCGTCCTGCGCGGCGTCGGTGCGCGCATATTCCAGAAACTCCGCCTCCTGGGCCTGGGTTTCCGTGCCGGCCAATTCCTTGGATACTTGTGCCTCGGCCTTAACCTGCTGTCGCAGATCGCGCATGCGGGCCAGCTCGGCCGAACTGCGATCAGCCGACAGGCCGGTGAGCATGTCGGCTACCTCCCTCTCCTCCTTGGCGGTGATCATGTCGGCGACGGTGTCGGCGGCTTCCTCCTTGATCTTCTCAATCTCGCGCAGCAGACTCTGGAGCTGGACCTTGTGCTCGTTTACGCGCACGTCGCCGGCTTGAATCTCCTCCTCGAGCGTGCTGATGCGGTCCAGCTTCTCGGCGAGAGTTGAGGTGAAGTCCCTGAACGCCCCCTGGCACTTGAGGTATTCGCCGTCCTGCTGGATCTCCGCCATGGCCTTGCCGGCGGCTTGAAGCTGGGCCACGCGCTGCTTGGCTTTCGCCAGGGCACCGGTCTTGAGCCGTTCGAGCTTCTCGACTTCCTCGGTGAGGCGCTCGACCTGGTTGACCTTCTTCTCCTTTTGAGCGATGAGTGTGGCCACGGCTTCCTTGTACTGGTTTACACGACCCCGTTTGTCACGGACCACCTGGTCGAACGTGGCCCGCACGACGTGCGGGTTTGTGTCCAGCACCTTGCGTGCCGCGTCAACACGACCGGTCAGGTAATAGCCGATTGCTCTGAAGTATCGCCAAATCGCGCCGAACATATCCGAATCTCCTGTGGTTGCGTCTGCCGGGTATCGATCACGGACCCGCTTGTCTGCGCTCAGGGTTCTGCGCTCACTCCATCTCGAACGAGTGTTCCTGCCACGAACGCATTTTCTCCTCGACACGTCTGGCCACCGTGAGGTTCTGGTCCAGCTCCGATCGAATGCGGGCCAGATCGCTGTCGGTGGCGGTCTCCGTGCCGAGACTCTGGATTCCGACCATGATACGGCTGAGCTGTTCGATACTGCTCTGCACGTCCTGGATAATCTCCTCGCGCCTTTCCAGAATCGGCTGGCGGGCCTCGTCGGTTCGCAGCTTGCGGGCCGTCTCGTACAACTCGAGCGACGTCTCCAGGGCCTGTACGCATCCGTCAAACAGATCCTGCACGCTGGAGACGATGTCGAAGGCCGAGGTCGCGTTCAGCTTCCGCGCCCACGTTTGGCGCGCCCTGAACGCCTGTTCAAAAGCACGCAAGTCGCGCAGGGCCGCCTGCGTGCGTGCGTCGCGATCCCGCACCAGCCGTTTATCCAGCTTATCAAGCCGCCTTTCACGGGCGACCTGAGCTTCACGCTGCATCTGCTCGATTACCTTGGCGGTCTGCGCCTCGGTCCCCAGCAGCACACGCGTTACATACGTGCCAACGGCGCCCAGCACACAGGCCAGCCCCGCAAACGCCAGCGCACCGAGTTTGTTGCTGAACGCCAATGCGCCGGCGAGCATCGTCGTGCCCAGCACAAAGGGGACGAGCGTCAGTGGGCTCGTCAGCAGATTGAGCAGCACCCGGTTGCGAAGCTTGCCTTTGTCCAACATATCCGCGCAGCGCGACGATACCTTCGTGATCCTAGTACGGCGGTTGGCCGACCACGAAGGATACCGACTGGGCCGCGCCGCCGCGACCCGTCAGCGTCGTCGCTTTTCGCCGCATGCGATTATTGTCCAGGCCGGCCTCACCCAGAAACGCGACCACCGCCTCGGCGCGCTGCTCAGCCAGTCGGCGATCGGCCTCGGGGTTGTCGCCGGCCCGCGCCTGGCCGATCACGGTCAGGTAGTACTGCGGCCAGGCTTTGAGCCGTTGCGCCAGGTCGGCCAGTTCACGCTGGCTCTGTATGTTGATGCGCGCGGTTCCGCGGGCGAAGCTGATCGGCCTGGTGCGCAGCTCACCCACCGGCATCAGCCGCTCCCACTGTTCGTCTGTCAGCGCCGGCAACTCGACATCGCCGCGAACCGCGTCCAGGTCGCTCGTCCCGGGACCGACGCCGCTCATCACACCGAGCCGCTTGCCCGGATGAAAGTCGGCGGCCTGCAAGTCGCGAAGAATACGATCAAAGAACAACGTGCTGGCCCGCGCGTTGATTGGGTCGGCGCCCAGGGCACCGGTCTGCACCAGCACCTTGCTGATATTGCTGATCACATCCTCTATGTGCGCCAGCCCCTGCTGGTCGTCATCGGGCAGCAAGCCGAAGTGCGCATAGTTCTCGAGCGTGTTCTTCCACTGGATGCCGTCGACGAGTTTGCGTGCCTGCTGCGTTTTGAGACGCGGGCTGCCGGTCAGCTTGGCATCGGCAACCACCAGGTCGGTCATGCGCTCGTCGCCACGATGCGCGTAACCGGCGCGCAGATACGCCTCGACGAATGTCCTGACCAGATCCTCGTGGTTATGGAGGAAGTCGCGCTCGGCCACCAGCACGTCAAAGACATACCCCTTGAGATTCGAGCTGTCGAGCAAGACGCGCGCGCCGGGCTTCTCCAGCGCTTGAAGCACGAACGGCTCCCACAAGACGTATGCACGGCGCTGGTTCTTGTCGGCCTCACAAAAACGGGCAAATACGTCCGCGGCGCCGTCGGCCGCGACAATCCAGTCGTTTGACAGGTCCTGGAGGCCGAAATCGGCGATCGTCACGCGGGCCAGAAACTCGCTCGGTGATCCGGGCGTGAGCACAAAACGCGCATCGGGGTGGTCGAGGTCGTGCACCTGTGCCACCCCGCTGTCATACGTCACAATCGCATCGGCCCCCTTGGATTCGTCGAGGATCATGACGATCGTCGCCGGGAAATCTCCGATGGCAGCGCCCGCTGAAATGAAGGAATCCACCGTGAACGCGGCCAACTGCACGTCGCCGTCGCGCAGGGCCTCAATGCGGGCGCCATAATCGGCCCCGTCATCGTCAATAACAAGCTTGATGCCGCCGCCGGCCAGATCGCCGGCCAACTCGGGGCAGCGCAGCAGCGCGTATCCCGAAAACGAGTCGGCCGCGACGACCAGCTCGTGTTCATAACGACTGGCGGAACCGGTCTCGTCGGTGAGCTTCGCCTCGCGGGCCGGCCGGAAGATAAAGCGATACGCGATCGCCAGAATGGCGATGATCACCACCCAGGCGACAACGGCGATCAGGATGCCCTTTGCTCGACCAGCGCTCATCCCTTGGCCTTTCGGAGCAGGACGACAGCAACGATCACCAGAATCGCAAGCATGAACACGCCCGAACAGCACGTGCGCATGAAGATGCTCTTGGAGGGGGCCTGCGGCTGTGGTGATGACGCGCGGGGCTGAGCGGGGGCGCTGCTGCGCTGCGGGGCGGCGCTGTCAGCCTCGCCGATCGGCTCATTACCAGATATGGCCAGAGCCTGAACGGCCGCCGTTGCAATCTCGGGCGGCAAGCCGGCGATGACCGCGAACGCGTCATCACCCGTGGCGTCATCTGAGTCGGTTGTGGATACCTCGGCGAAGACTTCGGCAATCGCCTGACGCAGCGAATCGGCGTCGTCGGCGGTACGGTATGAGTGCGCCTTGGTTGCCAACGTGTGCCGCGAGGCCATGTCCACACCAATCACATCCAGCGTGATGCCGCGGGCGATGACGCTGGGTGTGTAACGCTCGACAAGTTTCGCGTCGCTGGCCTCGCCGTCGGTAACCACCAGCAGGCGATAGCTGCCGTAGCCGAACTGTTTCCGGCGCTGCTCGAGCAATCGATCGGCGCCCAGTTTCAGGAAACGCCCGAGCGGCGTCTTGCCATCGGGGCGCAGGCCGTCGATCGCGTCTCTCAGCCGGACCGCATCCTGCGAGCCCAGGTCGTAGAGCCATGGTTGGCGGGCATGGCTGCTGAAGGCCAGCACGCCGACGTGGGTCGTTTCAGGCAGCGTGGCCAGCACTTCGTGCAGTGCCTGTTTCGCGGCTGCCATCTTGCTCTCGCGCGTACCGGGCATTTGTTCCTTCATCGATCCGGAACCATCGAGAACAATCACGACGTTGTCTGTATAGATTGGGTCGCCGGCCGGGGCCATACCCGCAACACCGATGGCCACGACCAGGCAACAGAGAGCTCTAGGCATCGGAAACCTCCAGTCATGTGCGGCCTGCATCTCGCAGGCTGCTCGCGCGGAGCGGCGCCGTTGGTGACCAACGGCCGGCGAGGCACCGGCCGCTACAGTTTTGGGACCGACCTTCGGTCGGTCATGCGCCAGGCTCGCGCGGTCTGACGCATCCGGTTCGTTGAACGCGCGCTAGAAATCGAAATCCGACGCGCCCGACGCTTCGGCGGTCACGCGAATCAGTCGGAACTCGACCCGCATATTCTGCATGGCCTCTTCCATGTTCGTCGGCCGCGCCAGGAACGGCTCGCGAATGCCGACGCCCACCGGCTGGATCTGGCTGGCGTCGACGAACACGCCCTTGCCCTTGCCGTATTCGATGATCGAGTCGCGCACGGCTTCGGCGCGCCGCCGCGAGAGATTGAGCGCCGACTGCATGGTCGCCCGCGGGTTGAAATCGCCGGCGCCGTCAAACTCACCCTGCTCGATCAGTTGCGTTAGCACTTTGGTCTGGCTGATATCCAGCGGCTTGCCGTTCAGCGCGTACTTGTAGTTCCCGGCGCTGCCGGTGCGTTTCAGAATCCCCTTGTGCATGCCGGCTTTGACAAGGTGCTGAAGTGTTTTGGTCGGGTCTGAGTGGCCGCGGATGGCGATGACGGCATTGCCGTATTTGCTGGCCATCTCGATCACGCGCTGAAACTCCACGCCGTATTGCTCGGTGCTGAATTCGGTCTGATTAGGGCGGAAGTTGATGGTGAAGGCGACGATGGTGCGCTCATCGAGCTCGTCGCCGGCACTGAGCGACTCGATTTCGCCAAGCACCTCATCGGATTTGAAGCGCTGCCCGCGCTGAACGTCGGTGACCGCCAGGTAGTTAGTGAACAGCGGTGACTTGTAGTCCAGCCCCGACGGGAACAGCGCCGCGCGGACCTTGGCATAGCCGCGCGAAGTCGCCAGGTCGAGCGCGCTCTTCTGAAACGGCTCAAAGCCGTTGAGGTTACTCTGGTCCTCAAAGAAGGCGACGTTTCCGGGATAGCCGACAAACGTGCAGTCGACGATCAAGCCGTGGGCATCCTCCTCAAGCGTGGGGATGACGTCCTTGCCGTAAATATCCTGCGTCATCTGGAGCAGGGCCATGTATTCCTTTGAGCCCTTGGACTCGTAGGCTTTCCGAAGCTCGATGACCTCTTCGCAGGCCTTGAGGTAGCCGGCGACGAACTTTGTGACCAGTTCCTTGTTAGCGTCGTAGAAGTCTTTGCGACATACGTACACGTCGGCGACCGAGCGGGACAGCTCGGCGGTCGATACAAGCACACGCGCGCCCGAGACGGTTCCCTCGGCGCCGCTGCCCGTGTTTTGCAGCCCGCCGCTCAGCCCGATCATGTCGGGCGTGATGACCAGGCAGCCGTCGATCGACTTGTCCTTGCGGAACATCTCGGCCGGGCTCTTAGGCGTGCCTGTCAGGTCGTCGGCCCAGATGATGTTGACATCATCCCACGAGAGCTGGCCGGTCTTCAGAATGTCGTCCAGCAGGCCGACGTGTGGGCCGCCTTGCTGAAGGACGATCTTCTTGCCCTTGAGGTCGGTGACGCTCTTGATGTGTTGTCGGACCACCATGTGATCGCCGGCCGACCAGGTCAACTGCATGATCACAACGCCCTTGGTGCGCGCATCCTGGGCGATGACTTCCGACGCCATGCCGATCATGCGGAAGGTGCCGCGCAGGAAGGGGCTCTTGCCGGAGACATAGTCGCGGACCTGCTGCGCGAAATCGTCGCCCGGTACGAGCTTGAGATTGAGCCCTTGTTTCTGGAAGACGGTCCCGGGCTTGGTCTCCAACCCGCCGTTGGCGAAAAACGTCGCCATATCACCGCCCCAGGTGATGAAAGGTACCTGGAGTGGATCGGTCTGGGTGACATCCCCGACCTTGACGTCGCCGACCAGATCGGCGAAGCGTTGTTCGGCGCTCGCGCCGACGATCAGCGCCAGTGAGAGGACAGCGGCCGTGGTTCGCGAGACGACTGTGTGGGCAATCATCGACGGACTCCTTGTGTGCCACGTTCTGCGGGCGCGAGGCGCAGGTTACCAGTTTGCGCCCCCGCGGCGCGAACACCCGATCCGGCCGTGTCCCGCCGGTCCGCGCGGCGACTTTGGTCCAGCACCGCGCCGCGAATCCGTCTCTTACACCGCCGCGCTGTGCCGAGATTCCCCACTCGACGCGGGCACGCGGGCCGAGACAGGATTCCCGCTTCGGCGAGCCACGGCATTTCACGTTCGATTGGTAACCGCAGGCGGCGAACTTGGCAATTCTAAAGCCGGGTGAACTTTGGAAGGGTGTGCCCCATCCCGTGCCGAGTGCCTGTCATGCGGGCACTCGGTACGGGCAGGGGAATGGAATGGAAAGCAGGCGGTGCGCAGGGATCGTCGATCTACCGGCGTTCGAGAACCTCGGCCCAGTGGATCAGTCCCTGGCTTTCATCGTCGCTCTCCGGGTGGTAGATGCCCAGCTTTCGCACGTGACGGCCCTGGAAACGCAGATTGTCGGTGAAGCCGTCGGTGTAGCGAATCTGGAAGGCAATGCCGTCCGCGTAGCGCATGCACGTGGCGTTGATCGGAACGTCAGACGCTTCGCCGTGCTCCGGCTTGTCGTCTTCGCTGAAGCTGATGAGCATATCGACCGCCTTCCAGAACGAGATGTCGTTGGAAATACGGTCAACCAGCTTCAGGTACAGGATTATGTGCGTGCGGTCGCCGTCATCTTCGCCGTGCATCGGGCCGCGCAGCGAAACGATCTCCACCTTGGTGACCGGCTCATCCTCATAAGTCGTTTGCTCGATGGTGAGCGTTGTCGGATAGGTGTTCTGCGTGGATGGCATCTCCTCCGCGTCGTACTCTTCCGCGCCCTTGTCCCACCCCTTGAATACGAAAATCCCCTCGCCTTCCCATGTGCCGAGCGGGATGTCGGCCCGCGGTGGCAGCGTTGCGCATCCACCTGACACCAGCAAACCCAGCAAAACAATCATCGCGACGCGCGTGACTGAACGACAACTCATGGTTGAATGCATCTGCTTACCTCCCGGCGGGGCCTGTGAAGAAAATTCACTCAAAAACGGCGGGTATCGAGTGCCGCAATTTACGTTGCGTTGTGCCACCAGTTAAATTCTGTAAGCGCAATGCCGGGATGCAAGCATAAAACAAATTCATTTGTGACGTGTCTTCGGGTGGGTCAGTCGCGCCGCCGCCTGGTGGAATGGATCGCATTGACTGACGGCGCCGGCCATCAACGTCGCGGCATCCAGCGACACCGCCGGTTCTTGCGCAGCGCCCGGCGCGCGGCACTCTTCCCGCGCGCGCGCCCACGGTTCGTTTTCGTAGTTCCACGCGCGCGCGTCGGCATCGAGAAAATCGTGGAATCGTGGAATCCGGCGCCCGCTCTTCGCGTAGTAGTAGCGAATCCCCTTCCAGATCGCCAGGTTGGCTACCCACGCACGCCCCTTGAATGGATAGATCCCCATGCGCCCCAGCGCTGAACGTGGTGTGAAGAATTCGGCGAAGGCGGCCATCTGGGCGTGGCGCAGTTGCTTGGCGGTCATGCGCTTGGGTTCGAAGACCACCGATGCGCCGTTGTACTTCTGCCAGTCATACGTGCGGATGCGCCCCTGACGCTGGTATTGCTCAAAGAACTCGGTGCCCGGATAGGGCGTGAGCACGGGGTAGCAGCTCATCGACAGGTGCATGCGCTGCGCGAACCGACACGCCCTCATGCAGTCGCGCCATCCATCGGTGTCAAACCCGAATATAAACGAACCCCACAGGCTGATCCCCGCCGCCTGGATTTTGCGGATGTTCGTCTCGTAGTTCACTGACTTGACAAACCGCTTGCCGGCCTCATCAAGCGTCCCCTGACGCGCGCTTTCCAGCCCGAGTATCAAGCCCTGGCACCCGCTGGCGCGCATCGCCGTCAGCAAGCGGTCGTTGCGCGCGATCAGGATGTCACACTGGCTGGCCCACGAGATGTTCAGCGGCCGCAACTGCTCGCACAGCTCCAGGGCCCACTTCTGGTTACCACCGAAGTTGTCATCGGCAAAGATGTAGCACCAGGCCCGGTGACGCTCCTGTGCCTCGCGAATTTCCTCGACGATCGCGCCGATCTCGCGCTGGCGGAACTTGCGTCCGAAGACGGCCGGCGTTGTGCAGAAGTTGCAGTAGTGCGGACACCCGCGCGTCGTCTGAATCGGGTTGGCAACCAGGTAATCCGCCGCGCGGATCACGTCCTTGCGCGGCGTGGCGATCGGCGCACTGGGATACTCAGCCCAGTCGTAGATGCGCTTCAGCCCCGTACGTGGGTCGGCGCCGCGCGCGGCGGCGGCTTCCCAGTCGGCAATCAGGTGCGGCAGGGTGGACTCGGCGTCGCCTTTGCACACCGCATCACAGTGGGCCAGGGCGTCGTCGGGCAATGCGCTGGGGTGGATTCCTCCCAGGACGACCGTGACGCCGGCGGCGCGGTATGCGTCCGCCAGCGCATAGGCGCGCGGCGCCTGCGTGGTCATCGCGCTGATGCCGACCACATCAACATCCGCGGTCGGCTCGTGCGTGTGTTCGCGCGCGCACTCATCCACCACCTCCACGTCCCAGCTATCCGGCATAACCGCGGCACAGATCATCAACCCAGTCGGCGCGAACAGCGCCTTGCGCGAAAACGTCATCTTCTGAATGACCCGCGGCATCGTGATGTTGGAAAGCGGCGAATTGGGATTGATCAGGCGGATGCGGCGTCGCCTGGCGGGTGTGGCCGAAATCTGGTTGCCGGGCGTGTGCATTGAACTCAGCCGTGAGCGAGCTTGCCGTGCATCGATTAGCGCCGACGATGATGCCGCCATGCGGCACTCGTGCGCAAGTCCAGGCGGATTTTCCACCGATTGCGCCCCGGTGTCCACGTATTTCACCGAATCGATGGTATTTGGACACCGCTAAGGCGGCACGGTTGGTCACGCGCGCAAACGAACAACCCGCACGCCGTGCCATCCGTGATTTGTGGAATCTCTGCCTGCGAATTGCGTTCCCGCCGCCGTCGGCTTGACGAGAGGGGGGCCGACCGCGGACCATACACGTGGCAGTCAGGATCCTCGCGGAGGCACTATCATGCTGTTCGAGATCTCCAAGGTGGACGTTTGGGCTGGTGAATTGGAGGATCGCCCCGGGGCGTTGTCATCCAAGCTGGCCCATATCATGATGACGGCGGGGGCGGATCTCGAATTTGTCATCACGCGCCCGACGCGCGAGCAGCCCGGCCGTGGGGTCGTGTATGTGGCGCCGCTCACCACGCCCGAACAGGAGCAGGCCGCCAACGATGTCGGACTGCACCGGGCCGATACGATGTACACGCTGCGCCTGGTTGGCCCCGATCGACCGGGCCTGGCGGCGGGTGTGGCCGGCACGCTCGCAAGTGAGGGGATCAACATCACCGGTCTGTCCGCGGCGGCGGCGCGCGGCGGTGCGGTGATCTACCTGCGCTTCGCCAGCGAAGAGGACACCACCGCTGCGATCGAGGCCCTCACGCCGGCGCTGGCCAAGATCGAGTAACACGCACACAGACCACGGACGCTCGTCCCGAGGCCGGTCCCACCACGCAGACGGCCGCCGACGCCCACCAATCCATAGCGGCCGACGCCCCTGTCGGCCGTTGACTGACCAGTTCCATAAGCGCCGTCATGCGCCGCGCCTATGTTGACGCGGCCGGAGGCGTCCAGCCCTGGCGGATCAGTTGGCCCGTGATATCGGGTGGCGAGAAACCCGGCCCCTTGAGAATTTTCCCGCCGGCGTCCTTCCCGCCGTCCTTCGACATGTTCGAGCGCTGTACCTCGGCGAAAACCGGCTCGAGATCGACACCCATTTCGACCGCCGCCCCGTAAACAACCACCAGCAGATCGGCCAGCGCGTCAACCATTTCGACAAAATCATCCTGATCCGCGGCGTCGATGAACTCGGCGGCTTCGCTGAAGATCAGCCGGGCGCGGCGCATGCGGTCTTTGATGCCGATTTGCTCGGGGCGCCGCCCGACCGGCGCCTCGTACTTCTCATGAAACTCCTTCACCATCGCTTGCTCAGGGCTCAATATCCTCTCCCGGCGGTCTGTGACGCGTGATCTCATTGCGCGCGGCGCCCGTACGCCCCGTAACCATGACCACGTGTTATGAGTATAGGGCCTCACGCATGACTGTGGCACCGGCTTGTAGCCGGTGGTTGTCACGCGTTCTCACCGGTTGAAAACCGGTTTTCGGAAGCCGCCGCGTGAGCACGGCCCGATCGCTGCCGTGCCCCCGGGCGGCCGACAAAAATCGCGCGTCATGCCAGACCGCGCACGTCCACTTCAACGCCCGGAATGACCAGCAGTTCGGAGAGGGAAAACTGCCTGCCACACTCCGGGCAACGACACTCTTTCTGCCCGCGCATGTCGTAGCCGCATCCAGGACAGGGCACACGCCGTGACCGCGTCGCGACCGCGCGCGCCCGCAACACCGCCTGATTGACCGCGACGACGGCGATCAGCCCGCCGATCAGGTTGATCCCGATCGGCAGCGCGAGCGCCGTGGGACTCGGCACTCTGCTCGCGCCCAGCGCTCCACACGCGACCGCCACACTCGTCGCGCCGAGCAGCGCGGCGGCCCAGAACACCGCGGCGGTGATCACGCGCCCGGTCAACGGCACAACCGTGGACCAGGCCACGATCGTGCCACCCAGCAGCGTCAGCATCGGCGTTGTGACAAGAAAGACGAGGGCCGCGTTGTAATAGGCCGCCCCCCAGGTCACCCCTTCCATGATGAGCAAAAGCGCCGCCTGTTCAAGCGCGATGGTGACCGGTATGACGAGCAGAAACATCGGACCAAGCCAGCGTGCCATGATGCACCTCCGTGCCAGACCAACGGGCTCATCCTCCACAATGAAAGGGAAGCGCGCCTGACGCGCGCGCTGGCGCATTTGACCGGAATACACAGAAAGCAGTCGTGGCTGGAATAAACGCGCCTACCGTAGCGTCCGACCCCGAGTCGGACGCACCGCCGAGAGCCGCCCCGCAAGAACGTCCGACCGCGCGAAGGTCAGTCGAACAGGCCGGGCTGTTGACTGTCACCGCGCGCGGGCGGTGTCAGGCCTAGATGCTCGAATGCGGCCGGGCGCACGACACGGCCGCGCGGCGTGCGCACGACAAACCCGATCTGGAGCAGGTATGGCTCGACGACGTCTTCCAGCGTGTCGCGCTCGTGGCCCATGCTGGCGGCGATGGCCTCGATGCCCGCCGGGCCGCCGTCGTAATGCCTGATCAACGTCTCCAGATACTGCCGATCGAGCTCATCGAGTCCCAACTCGTCGATTTGCAGGATCTGAAGCGCCGCATCGACGATGTCAGGCAGCAGATTTCCGTCGCCGCGCACCTCGGCGTAGTCGCGCACCCGTCGCAGCAAGCGGTTAACGATGCGAGGCGTGCCGCGCGAGCGCGATGCCAGGCGCCGCAGCGCGTCATCCTGGGCGGGAACTTCCAGCAGCCCTGCGCTGCGTGTGACAATCTGCGTAAGTTCGTCGGCGTTGTAATATTGCAGGTGAAAGGGCAGTCCGATGCGGCTGCGCAAGGCGCCGGACAACATGCCGGCGCGCGTCGTGGCTCCGACCAGCGTGAACTGCTTCAGGTTGAAGTTGACCGTTCGCCCGCCGATGCCGCTCTCGGTGGTGTAGTCGACGCGGAAGTCTTCGAGGGCCGGGTAGAGAAACTCCTCGATGGCCTTGTTGAGCCGGTGTACCTCATCGATGAACAGCACATCGCCGGTTTCGAGCTGTGTCAGGAGCATCATCAGATCGCCCTGGCGCATAATGGCCGGGCCGCTGGTGATGTGGATGCGTGCCCCCATCTCATTGGCGATCACGTGTGCCAGCGTGGTCTTGCCCAGCCCGGGCGGCCCATCCAGCAGTACGTGGTCGAGCGGCTCACCCCGCTGTCGCGCGGCGTCCAGCGCGATGCTGAGCTGTTCGCGCACGACCTCCTGGCCAATGCACTCGCCGAGCCGTTGCGGCCGCAGTGACGTGAGAAACCGCTCTTCATCGGGCGTCGGTCGGCTGAAGACACGTTCAATGGTCACGATTACTCCAGGAGGCCACAAGGGCACGAGGCCACGAGGCCACGAGGCCACAAGGCAACAAGGCAGCCACAAGGCAACCAGGCAAGAAGCAAAAACAGAATACAGAAACAAAGCGCGCGGCCGCAAGAGCCGTTTTTTCCTCGTGGCCTTGTGGCCTCGTGGCCTGCGCCCTAACTCCTGGCCTTTGCCTTGTACGCCGCCCTGATGATGTCTTCCGGCTCGGTCAGAGCGGGATCGGTCTGTACGGCGTCGGCGACCCAGCGCTGTGCGTCCGCTCGTCGATCTCCCCATTGCACAAGCACATCCACCGCCACGAGTTGCGCATCGGTCAGCTCCGACTCCGGCAGCGGTCGGGCGCTGGGCAGGACGTACTGCTGCATCTGGCCGCGCAGCTCGGTCACGATCTGGGCGGCGGTTCGCTTGCCGATTTCCGGCAGGCTGGTCAATAGGCGCACATCTCCCTGCTCGATCGCAATCGCGAACTGGTGACAGGATATGCTCATGGCGCGCAGTGCCTTGCGCGTGCTGATGCCCTTGACCTTGTTGAGCAAGTGAAAAAACTCGCGCTCGGGCTCGGTGAGAAAGCCGACCAGGCGCGGCACGAGGTTTCCGGTCGCCAGGCTACCGTCGAGGTAGTGCACCGTGAACAACGTTATCTCGTTGCCGTCGAGCCGCTGCAAATCGGCAATCGTCGCGGCCGGCACGAGCACCTCGTACGCCAGCGCGCCGGCCTGCAAGATGGCGGCGCTGTCGGTCACGCGCAGCAAGCGGCCGGTCAGTTGACAGATCATGGGCTGGTCTCGCATGACTGGGCGATATTCGACGCCGCGTCAATCTGCACGCCGCACAAAGCGATCGCAATCGCGTCCGCCACGTCATGCGGTTCCGGTGCGACGGGCAGCCGCAACGTTGTCTGCACGGCGCGCTGCATCTGTGCCTTGGTGGCGTGGCCGCTGCCGGTCAGCAGCTTTTTCGCCTGCGTGGCGGGAACGGCGGCGATCCTCAGACCGCGCCGCGCCGCGAGCGCCAATGCCACGGGCATGGGCCATGAGTATTGCGGCGGCGATCCTCAGACCGCGCCGCGCCGCGAGCGCCAACCGCGCGTCACCACGCCACGGGCATGGGCCATGAGTATTACGCAGTCCGCGGGTGGCGATAGTGCGCGTATAGCTCTTCGCACGCCAGCAGACTCGGGAGTACAACTCGGTGAAGCTCGACCAGTGACGTTAGCTCGTCCTCGAGCTCGATCAGCCGCGCGGCCAGTGGGGCACCGCGCGTCAGCTTGACGACGCCGGCTTCGACCAATTCGCAATTGGCGTACGAATCCCGCGCGGCCGACACCAGTGCATACCCGGTCTGGCGCAAAAGCGGGCCGGTTGGTCGATCGACGGGTGACGCCCAGCACAGTCTGGCGGGCGGTCGTCTTCGACAAGCGTTCGGCAATCTCGGCATGACAATCATGATGGCCGAATTTCACGGCCGGCGTGGAAGGCAACCGGGTACCGAGATTCAAGAGCACGGAAGCCAGTTGGGCGTTGATCAACTGGCCCATCGCCTGAAACGCTACGATCCGCCATGGTCGGCGCCGGCGGAAGGCAATGTATTACGAGATGTTGCCGGGTGGAGGCGGCGGCGCCTCGCCGGCCGCCGGATACGCTGGAACACCCCCGCGCAAAGACGACCTGCGAGGCGCAGGTCGCTACAGGAGGCGCGCAGGTCGCTACAGGAGGCGCAGGTCGCTACAGGAGGCGCGGGTAGCCACGTGCGTCGCGGCCAAATTGGCGCTGCCGGCCAGTTGTCCAATTGTGTCGTCTGGTGGTAGCGGCCGCTACCGCTTGCATCGCTCGGTCGTATAATGAATATGTCCATAGGAGCGGGATCGCGCCGTGGGTGCGCCCGCGTCCGCCGTTAGCCGCCACTGAAGGGGTGTGTGCTGATGCGACAGAGCCATAAATACTTGTTATGTATAATCTTAACGCTGGTGGCCCTCCCCGTGGCCAGCAGCGCTGATGAGCTTGAGTCCGCATATGCCGCCATCTTGCGCGGCGATTATGACAGCGGGCGGGCTTCGGTTTCCGCATTAATTGAGCGTGGCTCCGACCCCAAGGCCAAACAACTCCAGAGTTGGCTGGACGAGTTCTCCGGCGTCTCCTCGGCGCGCGCAGACGTAAAGCAGCAGACTTTCGCGTGGAACGTTGAGCAGGCCAAGAAAGCGCACGCCAATAACGACGTCTACCTGGCGCTGACTTTCACGGCGCGCGCCACCGCGTATGCGCCCGAGGAAGACACGCTGGAGCACGCCGATTGGGCCAACGCCATCGTGGATCGCGCGCTTGAAAGAGCCGCCGAGCTGGCGTCGAATCAGAAGTGGTCCAAGGCCACGGCGTACTACACGCTCGCCGCGCGCGTACGCCCTGATGACGAGGAACTCGAAAAGCTCGGCGAGAATGCCGCGCGACATGCGCGCATTGAGGTGCTGTACGAGGACGAGGAGGAGTTTCACCGGCGCATGCGCGGTGTCGAACACCGGCTGCTGCGCGACGCCGCCAACACCATCGACAAGTTTTATTACGAGAAGCCCGATTTCAAGCGTGCCGCCGACGGGGCGCTCGACAATCTCGAAATCGTCTGTGAGACTTCCACGCTCTACGACTATCTGCACGGGGTGGCCAATCCGGCCAACCGTGAGTTCTTCCGCGCGCGGCTCGAAGAGCTGCGCGACAAGCTCGATCAGGCGCAGCAGTTCGGGTACAAGGATTTCCTCAAGCTCTACAAGGAAGTGGCGTTCGCTAGCGAGAAATCGGTCGAACTGCCGGAAGGGTTGCTTATCGCCGAGTTTCTCGAAGGAGCGCTGGCCAAGCTCGATGATTTCACGTCGATAGTCTGGCCGGTCGACGCCACCGAGTTCGACAAGATGATGATGGGAGGATACTCGGGCGTTGGTATCCAGCTCGGAATCGACGAATACACCAAACGCTTGAAGGTCATCACACCACTCGAGGATTCGCCGGCGATCGAGGCGGGGATTCAAGCCGGCGATCTGATCATCGAGGTCGATCACAAATCCACCAAGGGCTGGACGACCGAGGATGCCGTTCGCAACATCATGGGCAAGGCCGGCACCGAGGTCACCCTCACCATGTTCCGCCCCAGTCCCGGCGAGACCATCGACTACCCGCTCAAACGCCGTGATATCGTGCTGAAGACCATTCGCGGCATCGATCGACTCGACGACGGACGCGGCGAGGAGTGGAATTACATCCTCGACAAGGATGCGGGCATCGCCTACGTGCGTCTGACTGGATTCCAGGGGGAATCTGCCCGCGAGTTGCGGCGGGCCCTCGAACAGGCGCGCGACCAGGGCATGCGCGGCCTGATTCTCGATCTGCGCGGCAACCCGGGCGGCCTGCTCGACGTTGCCATCGATATTGTCAGCCTGTTTGTTGAGAAAGGTGCCGAGGTCGTTTCGACCAGTGGGATCAGTGAACGCCGCGAACGCTATGAGACCGGCGGGCGCGCGCCATTTGCCGACCTGCCGCTGATTGTCTTGATCAACCAGGCCAGCGCCAGTGCTTCTGAGATTCTCGCGGGCGCCTTGCAGGATCACCGCCGGGCCCTGGTGCTCGGAGAGCGATCGTTCGGCAAGGGCAGCGTGCAGCGCGTGATGCCGTTGGGACCACGCACCCAGGCGCGGCTCAAGCTGACGACCGCCCTCTATTACCTGCCCGACGGCCGTTCGCCGCACAAGCTCCCTGAATCCGACAAGTGGGGCATCGAACCCGACTGGCCAATCGACCTGAGCCCCAAGGAGTATGGGAAGGTAATCGACCGCGAGAACGCCGCCTACATCATCAAGGCGAATGGCGCCGACGATTCGTCGGAGAGCAGCCCGGAATCCACCAATGATGCGCTCGATGCGTTGACCGATGACTCGGCCGACGATGACGATGATCAACTGCTGACGCCGCAGGAAATCAAGCTGCTCGAGTCCGATCCGGTGAAGGTTGCCGACCAGGATCCTCAATTGGAGACGGCCTTGTTGCAGATGCGCGTCAAGCTGGCGGCGAATCTGCCCTGGCCGTTGGACCTGGTCGCGCAGAAGACGGACGAACCGTAAGCAGGTTGGGCGCATCGCGCGATGCTGTCAGGTTGTGGCCTCGTGTGCGCTCTCGGGCGGACGGGCTCGGCGTTGCGCCAGGGCCTCCTCCAGCGAATCTCCCAGATGTGGCGGTACGGTCAGCGTCGGTAGGGGGATCACCATCGCGGTTTGTGCCTCGCGGTTGTTCAACAGGTGCGTTACGAGCCAGGTCTGCTCCATACGCGCGACTGCGTCGCCGGGGCGCGCGTGCTTGCCGGTATTTCGGTCCTCGGGTGTCGCTGGTTGCGTGGTCAGCAGGCAGCGAAGCCAGTTCGTGGCATGCGACACAAGCTTGCGATCTGGCACTAGTGGTCCGTCGATCAACTCGCCGCGCGCGAACAGGTAGAGCTTCCAGGCTTTGCGCCGCGTTACCGGCACGACGAGCAATCGGTTGAACTGTTCGATCAATCCGACGCGTTGTAGCCATCTGTCACGCCATTTCCGCGCAAACTCGAGCTGGCCCTTGAGCAATCCGGCTTGTTCGAATTCCAGGTTGGCCGCATGCTCTTTCATGCGCAGCTCGGCCTTGGTGATCCACTCGCTCACGCCGCCACTGGCGAAGCGCCAGGCGGCACGCTTGCGCTCCGCATAAGCGTCCAGTGACACGCTGCCATCGCATGGCGCATCACAGCGCCCCATCTCCGCATATGCGCAACGTTGCCCGTCGGGCGCCCGGCGAACCTGCTCGGGATGACGGCACAGGTCGAACAGGTCCCATAGTCCCTCCAGCGCCTCGTGGGCGTGTTTCCGCGCCGGCCAGGGGCCGACAAACTCGCCGCTCGCTTGCCAGGCGCGCTCGCTAACGCTGATCTCCGGCGCCGGTGCCTGCCAGTCAGCGCGCAGGAACCAACCCGGCCCGAATGAGATCAGGTCACGGTAGGTGCGCGGGAACATCTCGCGCGCCAGCCGGTAGTACCACCAACGGGCGTCGAATGATGAGCTTACCACGCGCCAGCGGACGCTCCTGGCGACGGCGGCCAGATCTTCGCGACCGCGTTTTTCCCGGTCGGCGTCGGTCAGTCGTGAGGTCGTGATCCGTCGCAGGTGCTGGGTCGTGGCCAACTGCACGACGCGCCCTCCGGCATCCAGCAGCAAATACACTGCCGGCGAACCCGGCAGCGCCGACAAAGCCTCAGTAGTCGGCCGGCCGGACCACTCGTGCAGATTCGGGAGGGCGTCGAGACAGAATTGCGTGAGCAGCGGCGCGTCGCTCATGGTCAGCTTTCAGCGGTCAGCTTCCAGCGGTCAGCGTTCAGCTTTCAGCGGTCAGCCATGCGCTTTCAGGGCCGCTCGCCGATCCGGTTGCAATCCGCACGAATCTCGCGAGCTCCCCGAAGTCCCTCCCAGCACGCTCGCGCCACGGCCACCAGTTGCCAGTTGTAAGCTGAAAGCTGACCGCTGATCGCTGATCGCTAAAAGCTGCCCGCTGATAACCGCCGCTCAGACCGACATCCCGGTAATGACCGCTTCGAACACCATCGTCTCGGCCACGAAGCCCTGGATCTCGGTGACAATCCGCCGACGGCGGCAGTCCTTGCCGCGCCCGGTGATCACAAAGCGCGACGGCGGCTCAACCGTCCCGCGGAATTTCACACCGTCGACGCTCGCAAAGCCCAGGAAACTGCTGGACCGGATCGCCTTCGCATAAACATAGCTGGAAAGCTGCGCGGCGGCCTCGATCATCAGCACACCGGGGAACAGGGGGCGGCCGGGTATGTGCCCGCGCGCCCACCATGCATCCGGCTTGATATCGTAATAGCCGGCGAACAACAACCGCTCGAGGTCGCAGAGCACCACAGCGTCGAGCAACTGAAACTCGTATCGATGCGGGTTTAACTGCGCGATGGCGTCGCGATCCGCTACCACGTGCGCAAGATCAAGCGTCGCCGGATCTAGAATGACCGGTGGGGGCATGCCTGCTCCAGGATTTTGGCCGGATAAACGCCGAGGCCGAGGTAGCGACGCGCGGGCCTAGGTGGATGCCCCGTCGTCGCGGAGGCTGAGCACTTTCTTGCGCACCTCCTGGGCCGCGCTCTTGATGTCCTGCATGGCCTTGCGGACGCGCGTGCCGGCGGCTTTGTTGCCGCCCACCGCCTTATAGATGTCGTCAGCGATTTCCTCGACGAGCTGTTTGAGCTTCTCGTATTCTTCCACGATCATCTCCATGTGGCCCGACGCCGATTCCTCGTTCGGCGGGCGAGTCACTACGTTGGCCGATTTAGAAAGCCGGTGCTCCGGCCCATACCGTCACACACCGCGCCAGCCGGAGTGCCGCGTCCCTTCTACTCGCGCGGCGGGTACAATGCAAGCGAAGAAACGGCGTTTACGGTCTGAAAACAGCGTTTTGGGGGTCCTCAGTCCGGGTTAAACCGCTCCCGATGCCGCTGGCGAGCCGCGTTGCCGTCGGGGTGGCGTTATAATCCCGTCCGATGAGTCATAAGCTCGACCCCCGCATTCAACGTCTCCGCGAGAAGATCGCGAGCTTCCCCAAAACGCCGGGCGTCTATCTGATGCGAGACGCGCACGCGACCGTGCTCTATGTCGGCAAGGGGCGCGATCTGCGCGCGCGCGTGGCCAGCTACTTTCAGGATGCGGCCGATCTCTTCCACACCCGCGGTCCGGAGATCGCCCACATGATCAGCCTCGTCGAGGACATCGACTTCCTCGACTGCGACAGCGAGGTCGACGCGCTGCTGACAGAGAACCGCCTGATCAAGGACATCCAGCCGGCCTACAACGAGCGTCTTCGGGATGACAAGTCTTTTCCATACATCCAGATTACGACCGGTGACGATTTCCCGGGCGTGTATGTCACGCGGAGTCCGCGCACGAAGGGGGCCAAAGTCTTCGGCCCGTTCGTCAGCGCTCTGGCCGCGCGCGAAGCCGTCAATGTGCTTCAGAGAATACTCCGCTACCGAACCTGCGAAATCGAGATCAGCGCGACCGACGACAAGCGGCGGTTCTTCAGGCCGTGCCTCTTGCACGCGATCAAACGTTGCACCGCCCCATGTGCGGATCGCATAAGCAAGTCGGATTACGCCGCCGATATCAAACGGTTGATCAGGCTGTTGCGCTCCAAGCGCAGCCACATCCTTCGCGATATGCGTAAGGAGATGCAGAAAGCTGCCGCTGAGCAACGTTACGAAGACGCCGGCAACCTGCGCGATCGCGTCAAGGCGATCGAAGGGCTGTCGCTGAGTGGCGACGCACAGTCTGACGTGCAACCCGAGGTCTTCTTCATCGACCCGTCGGCCGGGCTCGACAAGTTGCGCAAGCTGCTGGGACTGGATGGGCCGCCGCGGATCATCGAGGGGATCGACATTGCCACGCTTCACGGCCAGGCCTCTGTCGGTTCGCTGGTGTGTTTCATCGACGGCAAACCCTTCAAGAATGGCTATCGCCGTTACAAGATCAAGACAGTGGCGGGCGTTGACGATTACGCCATGATCCGCGAGGTGATCGCGCGGCGTTACAAGCACGCCGCCAACCAGCAGGAGCTTTTCCCTGAAGTGGTCCTGATTGATGGTGGTCTCGGGCAGCTCCACGCCGCGCTTGGCGCCTTTGAGCATCTTCACCGGGCGATTGAGTGTGAGGTCGGCGCGGCGGTAAAGCCGCCGATGGTCGTGTCGCTGGCCAAACGCGAGGAGCTGGTGTACGTGCAGGCCCGGGCCGAGCCGCTCCGATTGCAGCGCAACAACGAGGCCCTGCGGCTCTTGCAGCAAATCCGCGACGAAGCCCATCGTTTCGGCCAGCACTATCACCACATCCTGCGACGCAAGGCCACCTTTGAGGCGGAGGTTCAGGAAGGGCGCCGGCCGCCGCGCTCCGCAGACCCGACTGCGAAGAAGCGCCGTCGCAAAAAGGGGGAGGTGGTGATCGAGCCGGACGATTCACAGTTACCTCCGGACGATGCTTAGCGCGTGACATGGAGCGGCCACTTTGCGCACGCAGCGCCGTGGCGGCCCCAGCGCTGCAACGGCCCCAGCGCTGTAGCGGCCTGCGCCTCGCAGGCCGTTGGTATGGCGTAGCGTTACCAACGCTCGGCGGCCGGCGAGGCGCCGGCCGTTACGTTTCGGGTCGAGAGGCACCGGCCGTTACATCTTGCGTCGAGATCCGCCGGAATTCATCGGGTGGCAAACCGTGTTGCACGTGACTGCTTGTGGTCGCGTTTTATTCGTCGAGGTCGCGGGCGCACTCACGCAGCGCTGCCGGTATCTGGCGCGCATCGTCATCTGTCAATGTCCGGCAATCGAAGATCAGCGCGTCAGCGCTGACGCGACAGATGACCGGCAGTTCGCGGCGGCGCAACGCGCCGGCGATCGCCTGGCACTGACTCGCCGCACACGGCACGCGCACGACCCACGTGGGAAACGGCCACACCGGTAATGTGCCGCCGCCGGCGTATGAATCGCCGGACTCCGCGCTTGCGTCCATCTCGGTTGCCGACCCGATCTCATCAGCCAGACGCTCAGCCCGGGCGCGGAGTTGATGAGCCGGCGCCGTCAGCATGCGCAAGTGCGGGAGTCGCCGGACAACCGTTGCCGGGTCACGGTAGAGCCGCAACGTGGCCTCCAGCCCGGCCAACGTGAGCTTACCCGGGCGAAACGTGCGCATCAGCGGGTTGGCGTGCAGCCGGCTGATCAGCGCCGCCTTGCCGACGATGACGCCCGCTTGTGGCCCGCCGAGAAGCTTATCGCCGCTGAAGAGTGTCAGGTCGGCACCCGCCGCCAGGCTCTCGCGCACGGTCGGCTCGTCCCACCCGCCAATCGCAGGTACCTCGGCGGCGGCACTCTCGGGCGACTGATGCATCGTGGCGAAACACGTGTCAATCAACCCGCTGCCAAGATCATCAACCACCGTGATTCCCAGCGATTCATAACGCCGTGCCAGCGTGACGAGTTCGCCGAGCCTTGGGCTCGCCACGAAACCCTGGATGCGATAGTTGCTGGTATTCACGCGCAAAAGCACGCGCGTATGCTCAGTGATGGCCTGTTCGTAGTCGCGCAAGTGTGTGCGGTTGGTCGTGCCGACCTCGACCGTATGGCACCCGGCGGCCGCCATGATGTCAGGCATGCGATATGAGCCGCCAATCTCCACCAGTTGGCCACGCGATACGATGGTTTCGGCACCGGCTGAAAGCGTGCTAAGCACGAGGTAGGTGGCGGCGGCGTTGTTGTTGACCACGGCGGCATCTTCGGCGCCGGTCAATTCGCACAACAACTCGCGCAAGTGGTCCTGTCGCTGGCCGCGCCGACCGCTCTCTAGATCCAACTCCAGGTTGCAATAACCGGAAGCGACATCCGCGATGGCCTCGATGGCCTCCTCGGACAGCGGCGCTCGACCCAGGCCCGTGTGTAAGACGATGCCGGTGGCGTTTATGACCCGCCGCAAGCTCGGACGGGCGCGTTGGTAAAGCGTTTCGCGAATGCCGAGCGCCAGGTCGTGAACGCGGATGTCGCCGGTCGTGCCGGCACAGATGCTCGCGCGCCGGGCTTCGAGCACGTAACGAACCGCCCGCAGCACCTCGTCGCGCGGAAAGTCATCCAGCAGCTCGGCGACCACCGGCTGCTTGATTAGCTGATCCACCGACGGCAGATGCCGGCGCGCGTCATGGGTTCCGTTCTCTGACGACTCACCGTTCACGCCGTGTATATTACCGGCTGGGCGAGCGGGTGACAGCGCCGTCGGCGGACATGATCGCCGTGGCAGGGGGGCAGCGCTGCTGCGCGTTCTGTCAGGATATCTGGTTTGGATTCGGCGCCTGGTGACTCACGCCGGCAGTTACGGCTCACTCAGTCGGCCGTTCACGGCGTAGCCAGCGCGGCATGAGCTCCTGGCCGTTGGCCTCACTGGCGGGGGGGCTGCGCCTCGCCGAGTGCGCGCGCCGTGGCGCCGCGGTAAGACAGCGATAGCCAGGTTGCAACGGTCGTGCTGCCGGCCAGCACAAGGAGGAACAGCGACACCGAGTGCCCGCCGGCGAGCACCCAACCCCCGAGCGCGATCGTGACCAGGCTCAACGAAAGGCCGAACGCAACGCGCATCGGCCAGCATCCGCCGCTGCGCATGAGCACGAAGAGCATGACGCAGACCGCACCCAACAGGATGGAAGTGCCTCCGATGGCCAAGACCCTGAGGCCCGCGGGTTCCCCGGTTACGGCTCGGTCGATCAGGGCCGGTGCGACGCCCCACAGGACCAGCGCCACCCCTAGTGACAGGCAGGCCACTCTGGCAAACAGCAGCCGCTGCCGCAACTCGCGTTCATGGTATAGCATCGTTCCAGCCTCGATTGCCAACAATGTCCGGCACTCAGGCAGATCTTGCGCGTCACAGGGCGCGAACACGCCGCAAGATCCCTCAACACAGATATCGGCTCGCGTCGGATATGACGTCAATTGTGCAGCCCCAACGGGCCGTTTTTCCCCCTTCTTTGCGCGCGGGAAGCCGCCGTCAGGGTCTGGGCTCGATCTCACAGGTGGCCTGCGCGGCCATTACGCTCTGTGTCAGATAGTCGGTGAATCGTGCTCGAATCGTGATCTCGCGCCCGGCCGGTGGATCACCGGGCCAGGGGCACTTGATCGTGTAGTGGTAGGTCCACACATCGCCATACCACAGCTTGTTGACCTGGGCGGCGTCAAAATCCCAGCGGCCGATCAGAGCCTGCTCGGGCGCGGCGGAAAGATCAAACAGCTCGATACGAATGTCACCGGCGGCTTTCAGAAAGTCACCGTCCCGGTCTACCGGCCGGAGATACACGGTCACGCCGTCGTCACCGGGCTCGCCGTCATAGTCGGCTCCGCCGGATAGCGAGTCGATCTCGATCTTTACGGGATGAAAGATGAAATCGAGGTCTTGCGGCTCTATGGCGCGCACAGTCTTGAGCTGCTCATTCAGCCCGTCAATCGTGACCTGTTGCGCGACAAGCTGGCGGTCTTTGGCGGCGACTGTGTGCTTGAGCGAACCGACCTCGCGGCGGAGTTCCAGCTTCTCCGTATCCACGCAAGCGCTCCCGCCCAGTGCGCAGTATGCAAATACGGCGAGTGGCACAAGTCGGCGTAGATGCGCAGTTGATCGCCAAGACATAGCGCTGACCGGTATTCCTGCCCGCGCGAATCCCGATGTATCCGGCAGGCACGGGCGCGCCCCACTACCTCATTCAATCCCTACCCATCCTGAGGGCTGACCTTGCGCGGACCGGGCTCCGGGAGTGCCTCGAGCACGCGGTCACACAACCCGTACGCGATGCTGCTCTCCGCATCCATCCAGTTGTTGCGATCGCAATCCTGCTCGATCTGCTCAGGCGACTTGCCGCTGTGCTTGGCAAGCACGCCGTAGAGCTGCTTCTGCGTGCGCATGACCTCATCGAGCTCGATTTTGAGGTCAGTCGCCGGTCCCCGCGCGCCCGACAGGGGCTGGTGAATCATGAACCGTCCGTGCGGCAGTATGTAGCGCTTGCCCTCAGTGCCGGCGGTCGCCAGCACCGCGGCCATGCTGGCGGCGGCCCCGATGACATATGTCGCCACATTGCACGGCACATATTGCATGGTGTCGTAGATCGCCATGCCGCTGTACACCGATCCGCCGGGGGAGTTGATGTACATGTGAATGTCGGCCTTGCGGTCGTCGTTGGCCAGGAAGAGCAACTGCGCCACCACGACATTGGCCAGGACATGATCGATCTCGTCGCCGAGAAAGACGATGCGGTCTTTCAAGAGCCGCGAGTAGATATCGTAAGAGCGTTCGGCGCGGCCTTCATGCTCGATGACGATGGGAACCAAGTGCGACGATGACATAGACGCGTCCTCGTTATTTCTGCTTGTTAGCGGCCTGCGGTTCTGCCAGAACCTCGTCGATCAACCCGTACTCCTTGGCCTCCGCGGCGCCCATGTAGCGGTCGCGTTCGGTGTCGCGCTCGATCTGCTCGCGCGGCTTGCCGGTGGCGTCTGAGAGGATCCCGATCAGAGTTTCCTTGACCTTGAGAATCTCCTGGGCCTGGATGCGCATATCCGACGCCTGGCCGCCGAGCATGCCCCAGGGCTGATGGATCATGACGTTGGCGTGCGGCAGTGCGAAACGCTTGCCCTTCGTGCCGGCCGCGAGAATCACGGCGGCCCCGCTGCTGGCGGCTCCGACGCAGTAGGTGGCCACGTCGCATTTCAGGAACTGCATCGTGTCAAAGATTGCCAGCGTGTCGTCGATGTCGCCGCCGGGACAATTGATGTACAGATGGATGTCGGCGTCGCGTTTGACGGATTGCAGATAGAGCATGCTCTTGATGATGTGCGAGCAAACCGTGTTGCCGTTGATCGTAATGCGTGGATCGAGCGGCATGTCGAGGAAGATGATCCTGTTGTCCAGGAGCATCTCGTTGAGGCCCATCTGTCGCCACTGCTGAGGGCCTCCGCTCTGGGCTCGCGGACGCTCGTAGTCAGGCCACATCGGCATCGGTTCTCCTTGCTTGCGATTTTGCACACGGCCGCCGCAACCGGTACCGGCGGGTGGCCCCGCCTTTTCCGCCGGGCTGATGGCTGTCTGTACGCTCAACAATATCGGCCATCGAGGGCGTCTTACTTATCCGCCTCTTCGCCGGTGATGTCAGCGTCCTCCAGCAACTGCGCCACGCACTTGTTCTGGCGGATCTGCTCGGCGAGCTGACTCAGCATGCCCGCCTTCTGCAGATCATCACGGATGCGGTCAAACCGGCGGTTGTATCGCCGCGCCATCTGCGCGATATCCGTATTGACCTCTTCGTCGGTCACGTCCACGCCGAGCTGCTCGGCGACCTTTTCGAGAATGAAGCTGAGCCGCAAATCGCGCGCCACTTGCTCGCGGGCGGAGGTGCGCAGTTCGTCGATGTGCGCCTCGATGTCGCTCTCGGGGATGCCGGCCTGGCGCAGCTCGAGCACGCGACGCACGACGGCCCGATCGGTCTGCCGAGCCGAGAGCTTCTCTGGCAGCTCCAGCTTGCACTTGTCGAGGAGATAGTCGTAAACCTGCGTGCGTTTCTCGCGTTGGAGGGTCTCTTCCTTCTCCGCTTCGAGATCGTCGCGAATAAAGCCGCGCAGTTGCGCCTCCGAATCGCAGCCGAACTGCTCCACGATCTGCTGGACCTCGGCCGGACGCAGGCGTTTGATTTCATGTACGGTGAACTTGAATTGACCGGCCTTGCCGCGCAGATCGGCCCGTTCATAGTCGTCGGGAAGCGTGCAATCCACGGTCCGCGACTGTCCGATCTCCACGCCGGCCAGCTCTTCACCGAGCTTCTCGAGCGGAACTGAATCAAGACGCGTCGCCCGCACGGCTACCTGGGTGTTTTCCTCGCTCTTGACCTGTTCGCCCGCGACGGTCAGGGCGATGTCGGCGACCAGCACGTCATCCGCCTGCGCGGGTTCGCTCACTGGTTCAAGGCGGCCGCGCAGCTTGCGTTGCCGTTCGAGCTGCTCGTCAATCTGGGCATCGGTGATCTCCACCACAGGGGTCTTGATCTTGATGCCCTTGAGTTCCGGCAGCTCGAATGTCGGCTTGATCTCAATCTCACACGTGTAGGTGAAATCACCCGACTCGGGCAGCTCAAAGTGCTGGAGCGCCTCGCCGATCTCCATCAGCTTGACCTCATCGTCGGTCTGAATGGAGAACAGCGGGTCGCCGAGCACCTCGAGCTCGTTGTTTTCCAGGGCGGCGAAGTAGGATTGCCCGACGATGGCCGTCTTCAGCGAGCTGCGCACGTCCGAGCCGAAGCGTTTCTCGATCAACCGGCGCGGGGCATGTCCCTTGCGGAAACCGGGCACCATGGCATCGTGCCTCAATTCCTCGTAGTTGTGGTCAACGTGGTCGGCAATCACCTTTTCCGGCACAGTGACGCGCAGCTCCTTGCGCAGCGTGCCGATGTCCTTGATTTCAACCTTGGCTTCTTTCTTGAGCTCGTCGAGCAGCTTCTGGGCCTTTTCATCGGCCGCGTCCATCAGCTCCGGATCGTGCAGGGCCTCGGACAGTCCGGGTTGCTCCATTTGGAAAATCTCCGTTTGCGTGGCGTGCACCGCGGTTGTGGGCGATCGCCAGGATTAAATCTGCATGGTCCGCGCCGTGCCGACCGGGCGCCGTGTGCGCCGCGCCCAACCGGGGCGATCATGAAGCCGCAAGAGCTTTCTCAACCAGCGAGTGCCTGCTGGTAGAACAAGTCCGCCAGCGACTGCCCAAAGAAGGCGCTGATTAGAAGGCTGATCAGCGAGACGATGACCTGTGTAAACACGGACCCAAAATCGACCAACTCCCACGCGCCGAGCATGCCGAAGCAGACTCCGCCGGTGCTGAGTTGATACAACATTTTGCGATACTTCATGAGCCTTGGCATCGCGTTCATCCCTGTTATCGGCGCCGCGCCGGCTTCCAGGCCGGCGACCGCGGCTAGTTCTTGATCAACTCCACGTTGGCACGCGGTATGGTTGCCCGCTGGCCGTCGTCAAACTCAACTTCGAGCACGCGCACCTTGGTTTCGCTCGAAAGCCGCTCCAACTCGACCGGCAGGGCCACGCACTTGCCGATGCGCCCGAAGAACGGGTCACGGATGGCGCGCAGCGGCGTGCCGACCTGAAGCACGCTGCCCATCTCATCATCTTCCGCGCCGGTCACTTCCGCTTTCTCATCGAGCGGGATGATCAGCTCGGGGCGAATCACGCCGGCGCGAATCTGCGTGGCGCCGTTGATGCTGGCCAGCAGCCCGGCGCGCTTCTTGAGCAGATCAAAAGTAGCCCTGGCCATCCCGATCTTGCCGAAGCCCTCCGTAATCATGACGGTGACGCCGAGCTTCTCCTCACCAGTGATCGCCACTCCCAGCTCGTATCCGAGAAAATCGCGCAAATCGGCGTCATTCAGGCCGCCACACACTATCCCGCTGACCCCGACCTTGATTGCCTGCTTGACGGCCGATGCGGTCACCAGGCAGCCGCCCACGATGATCTTGCCGGCATGGGCGTCGGTGATGTGCTTGGCATCGAGCACGTCGTCCGGTGAATCGACCGCCATAACCACTTCGCCCCAGGTCTCGCCACCGATGCCGAAGATTCCCTGGATGAACGTCCCGCTGACCTCGACCGTGGCGGATTCGGCCTCGTGCGTCTCGACCACCTTGCCGCGCGCATACGCCGTCTTCTGGAGCAGGATCGGCGCGCCGCGGATGATCACCTGGCCGGTGACGTGCGAGATGGATTCGATCTTGCCGGCAATTGGCGAGCGCACCTCGCTCCTGAACAGCCCGAAAAAGCCCTTGGTGCGGACGAACGCCTCGTTTTCGGCTACCGAGTCGCCTTCCTTCTTGAGGACGATCTCAACCAACTCCTCGGGCGCGCAGCCGAGCTTGCCGACCACGTTTATCGGCCGAACCTCGCCGGGCAGCTCGGTTTGGGCGACGACGTCCTCGGCGTTAACCTCATCACCGACCTTAACCAGCACCTGTCCCTTGAGCGGCAGCCTTCGCACCTTGCGGATAATAGTGTTTTCCGCGACCGACAAGCCGGGTGTGTACGCATACCCCATTAGCCAAGCCTCAATATGCCGACGTATGCCTGCCGCATTCCCAGGGGCAGCGCAGATTCGTAGAGTTACGGCGACAGGCGTGCATGTCAAGGGCGGGGCGCCGCGGAGCCGTCCACGAGCAGGGCCTGGCGCCGGGCAGACGAGGCGAAGTTCGGTACGTGCAGGGTGTGGCTCGCCGCACCATTCGCGCTCAATGGATGAAATCGGTGCGTCAAGACGTACGCCTACCAATCTGCGTGCATTGGCGTTGGAGCGAGCGCCATTCGAGGCCACCAGACGGATGAGCCCCGGTAGGGGCGCTGGTTAGTAGCCGGGGGCGCAGCCCCCGGCCAGTGTGCCGATGTGTGATCGAGCCCCGGCGGGGCGACGGTAACCGCCTTATGGCGCCCACAACCGGCGCCCCGCCGGGGCTCGATCGTGTTGGTGCGCTAACCGGGGGCTGGCGCCCCCGGCTACTGACCGCTGCCCCTCCGGGGCGGAGATGGCCAGCAGACTTGACCCCGCGATGCTGTGACAAACCCAGTCTTTCCAGAAACCACTTCAGCAGTTGATACGTCCGCTCGATAACCAGCAACTCGTCGTTGGCCATTCTCGCGCGCTGCGCGGCCCTTCGGGCCTCGGGCCGCGCTAGATTGAAAAAAGAAAGCAGTAAAGCCACAAGCAGTTACTGAGTCCCCGGCACGCAACGAAACCCGTAGTTGTTGAGGCGGGGGTGTGGGTCGACCCTGCCGCGATACGCCGCGCGGCAGGGGCTCGGATTGCTGTTCCAGCTGCCGCCGCGCAAAACACGGTATGTTCCCGAGGCGGGCCCCGTCGGGTTATGGTACGGGCTGGAGCTGTAGTACCCTGAGTCGTACCAGTCGTGGCACCACTCCCATACGTTACCGCTCATGTCGCGGCAGCCATAGTAGCTCTGCGCATCCTCGGTCTGGTACCCACCATGGTTGCGGCCGTCGTAGTAGCCTACCGGCGTCGTCCACGGGTAAGCACCGTTCTCGTACGGATGTCCGCTCTCCCAGTAGTTGGCCCGATGGCCGTCCAGGCAATTATATCCGCAGCCGTCGGTGTGCTCGCCGAAGCGGAAATGCCGCTCCAGGACCGGATCCCAGCCGGCTGCCTTCTCCCACTCGGCCTCCGTCGGCAACCGGTAGCCGTCGGCGTCGAAGTTGCACGTCCACGTCGCCAGATCGTAACACGCCGTGCGCCCTTCCATGCCACTGCGCCAGTTGCTGAAGGCCACCGCGCCGTACCAACTTACGTTGGCCATCGGGTGGTCTTCCTTGCCTGGGGTGACCGTGAAGATGTCGCCGTCCCACTCGATGCGGCTGTGTGACGAGCTGGTCGTGGTATCACAATAACCATAGGTTGTGCCGCCGTACTTGAGCACCACGCCGCCGCTGACATGAATCAGCCCACCCTGGTCCCAGGCCCAGTTGAGCGCGTCGGCGTATTGCTCGTTCGTGACCTCGTACGTGTCGATGTAGTACGCGTCGAGATACACGTCGTGGACGGGGAGTTCATAGGAGTATCCCTCGCCGAAGCTGTCGCCCATCTCGAACTCGCCGGCGGGGACGAGCACCATGTCCCCTGGACACGCCGGAATGCTTCCGCCGCCCAGTCCCGCCACAAAGCCGTCGATGTCACCGTTGTTGACCGCGCCATCGCAGTTTGTGTCGGCCAAGCTAATGTCGCAGTCGGGGTAGTCATACAGGTACTGCCCCGGGTACGTGATGGCCAGCGCGAATGCATCGATGTCGCCGTTGTTGAGCAGACCATCGCAGTTCAGGTCGCATCGCCGCGGATAACGATCCTGGGCCTGTGCCTGGCTACCGACGATTAGAACCAGCGTTAAGGCAACGGTGATGTGTCGTGGAAGCATGTGTGTCCCTCCTTCAGAAGTGCCGCGTCCAGATCAGGTAGATCCTTCAGGTATCTAATTATCGCGCCCGACGCCGCATGACACAAGAGATTCCCTCGAGAGGGAGGAGGTGGAACCCGGGTGCGTGGCGTAAACGGTGGATTCGAGGCGGGTGCAGGTGTAGTGTGGCTCGCCGCACCATTCGTGCTCTGCGGATGGAATCGGTGCATCAAAGCGCCCTACCAACCTGCGGGCCGGCAGGAGGTGCCGATTCTCCGGTGCGGGTTGGCGACGTGGGCTCGGGCGATCGTCAGGCGCGGGGGCGCTCGGCGGTGCCGACATGCAAGAATTCCTGGTTGGTTGCGCCCGCTGGGGACCGGGGTTGGCTATACTGGATCAATGGAATCCAGCGGATGGGATTGCGAGGGTATTGCAATGAACCGTATCAGGATCGCGTTTCACACGTGTTGCGCCGTCGTTGCCGTGACGTTTGTCGCTCTGCCGGCGTATGCCGGGCCCAACACCGATTTGAATGTCACGCTCATCGAGCGAACGCCGCGTTACGACTACGACGATGTGCCCAACATGCCACAGACCGGCAACCTGGTCACATTCCACGGGCACGTGCGTCTCTGGGACGAGTCCGGCGCCGGCGCGCTGCCGAGCGTCGCCTACGCCTGGGTGATCGACGGTGCCGTCGCCGATACCGGCACGATCACCAACTTTGAGCCGCTTACCCCGCCATTCGACTATGACTTTGACCCTTACGATCCGAACGATCCGCCGACGGGGCTCAGGATCGTCACGCTGGACTGGATCTGGCAGGCCGGCCCGCACACGGTCGAGTTCATTGTCGATCCCGCAAACGCGATTCCGGAATTGAGCGAGAGCAACAACTCGATCGTGGACTATACCGACGCGATCCTGGCCGGATTCTGGGTCGAGGAATCGGTGTGGCGGTACTTCCACGAGAACCAGTGGCGTCTCGGCGTCGGCTCGAACTCCTGGGAAGACTGGATTCAACGCCACATGAGCCGCCAGAACGACATGTACGAGGATGCCGTCTGGGATGTTACGCCGGGCGGTGTTGGCACGCGCGTGCGCATCGACCAGATTGTCGTGGTCCCCGATGACGCGTTGCCGCTGGCCGGCGGCTATCCGAGCAACAACCCGGATCGCTACAACAAGGAAGTGGACCTGATGTGGGGGTTCAACACCGACCTGCTCCCGCCGAGCACTTTCTACGCCGACGTCAGCAACGTAAGCGATGACAACCCCTTCTACTTCGAGAAGTCGCTGCTGCACGAGTTGGGGCACGCGCGTTACCTGATCGACTCGTACGGCTTTGACGTACACAACACGGCCGATCACGGCGGCTTTGATTCGGTCCAGATCTGGGAAGGTGCTACCTACGTCGGCGGCAGCGCCTACATGCCATACATCGCGTTCGACGAGGTGCTGCGCTACAACAGCAGCGGCGGCGTGATGAGCGGACCGTGGGGATACGTCTGGTCACCGTACGAAGCCGGCGCGCTCCAGTTGATCGCCTACGACCGTGCCTGTTGCGGATATGGCGGAACAAACTACGGCGGCAACCAGAATGCGCCGGCCAACATCGGCGTGTATCTTCAGGATCTGCCGGACAACAACCACTATCGTTTCGAGGATGCGTTTGGCAGGCCGCGCACCGGCGCCGACGTCCGCGTCTATCGCGCCGAGCCCGCGTCCGGCTGGTACGGCAAGCTCTTCGACAACACCGTCGATGCCTATTACACGGCCGACGCCAACGGCTACGTTGATTTCGGTCGCAACCCCTTCAACCCCGGCGGAGACATCGTTCACACCTATGGACAAGCCAACGGCGTGCTGATCGTTCGCGTCGAGCATTACGGCACTATCTGGTACCGCTTCATCGAGGTTTCCGAATTCAATCTCGAGTACTGGATGGGAAATACAACCGACGCGTACTACACCATGGCTCTGCCGGGGCCGATCGAGGGTGATACTGATGCCGACGGGTTGGACGACGATTGGGAAACGACCTGGTTCGGCGACCTCGGCCACGACGGCGACGTCGATGAGGAACCCGACGGCCTGACCAATCTCGAGGAGCAGCAGCACGGCACCAAGCCGCTCGACGAAGACTCGGATGACGACGGCCTTACCGACGGCGACGAAGTCAACACGTACAACAGTGATCCGCTAGATGACGACTCCGACGACGATACGATCCTCGACGGCGCGGATAACTGCATCCTCGACTACAACCCCGACCAGGAAGACGGCGATGATGACGGCATCGGAGACGTTTGCGACCCATTGACGGACTGCAATGGCAACAGCCTGCCCGACGCCGACGACATCAGTGGCGGCTTCAGCCAGGACTGCAACACGAACGGCATCCCGGACGAGTGCGACATCGCCTTGCGCCCGCCGGAGCTACTGGACGCCGTCGCCCCGGTGCTCGGCTGGGTTGAAATCTCCGCCAGCGGCACGCCGCTCAGCCTCGGTGACGACAGTGGCGCTAGCGTCAGCATGCCCTTCACGAACAACGTGTTTGCGAGCAGTTCAGCGCAGGTACACAACAACGGCGGGATTGGGTTTGGCGGCACGCTGAATCTCAACAACTACAATTTCCCGTTGCCCAGCGGGCTGGCGTTCGGCGGGGCGCAGGCCTTGTTGCCGTATTGGGACGACCTCGACGCCGATACCGGCAACGTCTACTGGGACGTCGTCGGAGATCCGCCGCAACGGGCTTTCATCATTGAGTGGAAAGACCGCCCGCACCATCTGGGAGACACGGTTCTCGATGGTGACGAAGTGACCTTCCAGGTTCAAATCTTCGAAACACCGACCGCCAACGTCTATGCCCAGTTCCTCTACCTGGACACTGATTTTGACAACGCGCTCTACGATGACGGCTACTCCGCGACAGTCGGATATCAGGAGGATGGCAGCTCGGCCGTGCTGTGGTCATACAATGTCGGCGGCGCCGTGGTTGGTGGATCACCGGTAGGCACGACGCTGTCGCTTCAGTTGATGCCGGCCAACTCGACCGATTTCAACGACAACGGCATTCCCGATGAGTGCGAAGAGACGCTCACCGGCGATTGCAATTGCGACGGTTTCATCAACAACGCCGATATCGACGCGTTCGTGCTCGCCATCACTCAGCCGGGCACGTATGGCACCAGCTATCCCGACTGCAACATCATGGCCGCGGACTGCAATGGTGACGAAAGCGTCAACAACGCCGACATCGACCCGTTCGTGCAACTGCTGGGCGGCTGAGCAGGCCGCGGAAGAGACTGCGTGGAACTACCTGTGGGACCGACCTCCGGTCGGTCGTTCTGCACTGTCTGTGCTCGGTCTGCCCCATCGGCCGCCGGCCATCCCTGCTGGAAGGTCCGTGTTGCCCCTGCGCGCCAAGTCGATAACATCGTTGCGGGGACACTCAGCAAGCGGAAGCAGCGCGGGAGGTTACGATAGTGGCCCAGCAGCTCGACATCATCTTCGCCATGCCGCATCCCGACGACATCGAGATTACCTGCGGCGGCACGATAGCGCGACTGACCCGTGATGGCCATCGCGTGGGGATTGTACACTTGACCAATGGTGAGCCGACTCCGCGCGGTTCAGCCGAGGTGCGCGCCGAGGAGCTGCACCGGGCGGCGGAGATTCTCGGTGTGCAACATGTGGAGATCCTGCCCCTGACGAACCGTGAGCTGATGGACTCGCCTGAGTCGCGTTATGCCGTCGCGACCGTCTTCAGGCGTTTCCGCCCGAAAATCGTGGTCTCAATGGCCGGCCGCACGCCGGGCGCGTCCCCCGACCACTATCAAGGCCAGCTAATCGTTGAGGCTGCGCGTTTTTATTCGCAATTGACGAAGTGGGATGAGCGTTTTGACGACACGCCACCACACCGTATCGACTGGCTCTGGTACCGCCCCGTGGCGCTCGCGGCCGAGCAGGGCCACTGGCACGCGACTTTCGTGGTCGATACCAGCGACACGTTTGAGCAGAAAGCGGCGGCGATTGCGGCGTACAAGTCGCAGTTTGACGAGGAGCGGTTGGAGAAAATTCTGCACCGCATCCGCTCGATTGATGGTGCCGAAGGCGGCCGCTGCGGCTTTCGCTATGGTGAGTTGTTTGCGCTGCCCCATCCGATGCCACTGCAAGACCCGGTTGGCCATTTCCTGAACGTGAAGACATCGATGTCGACGTCGTACCCGCCACGCAGTGGCTGATGTGGCTGAGGGCTGCCACCTCGGCGCGCGGGACGGGCGCGCCTGGCCCATAACTGGACGCAGCGCACCACGTTGCCCGCTTCTCTCCGGTGATAGGTGATATGGTGATATAGGGTTGGTTAGCCTTCGCCGTCGTCGTTGCAGCTTCCATCGCGCAGGCGAAGTTGGTCACCCTGGCCGTTAGCACCGCCACCGGTGCCGCTACCGGTGCCGCCAGGGCCGGCGCCGTTGTCGCCGCCGTAATCGTGCCGATTCTGAATCTGATTCTGGACCTGGTCACCGCCGTTCAATACCTGAGGGCAGGACTGGGCATCAGGGCCGAGGTCTGAGGCCAGCGCGGTGAGGTCGGTCTTGAAGCCGCTCACGCTGGAAACCAGCGCTTGCACGTCACCGGGCAGCCCCGCCAGCGTCGCGTCGTCACACCCGATCGCACCCACCAACAGAGCCAGCGGGCACAGCACAATCAAAGCACGTTTCATACCTGGCACTCCTATTCCATTGGCGTTGCCATAGTCATTAACGGACGTCACCGGCCCAACGCCATTGACCGATTGGTTGCAGTGATCCGCGAGGCGCTGGACAATCGCCACCGCCACTCGTTGCAACGAACACCCGCGGGCATTCCTGCGGTCAATTGCCAGAATCTTCGAGAGGATGTTTGCGCCCCGTGCCAACACTTCCCGGCGACTCGCCGTCATACGACAGTCTCGACGACCACGCGCTCATGGAGCTTGTCGCATGTCGACAGCGTGAGGCACTGGCCGTGCTTGTGCGCCGCCACCAGGAGAAGGCGCTCGGCCTGGCGCTGCGTTTTCTGGGTCGGCGTGAGGTTGCCGAGGACGTGTGCCAGGACGCGTTTGTGCGCGTGTTCGAGCGGGCAGCCACCTATCGCCCGACGGCGCAGTTCACAACGTGGTTTTATCGGATTGTCGCCAACCTGTGCTGGGACCATCGACGGCGGGCTCGACGCGAACCTGGCGGCCTGGATTCGTCGCCGCCAGGCACCAGCGCCATCGATGCATCCGAGCCCGCGCAGCTTCGTGAACGACAGGAGATGATCCGTCGGGCCGTCGCCAGTTTGCCCGACCGGCAAAGACTGACGCTGATTATGCACCGATTTCAGGACATGGGGCACAAGGAGATCGCCGCGGCCACCGGCTGGAGCACCGGGGCCGTCGAATCCTGTCTTGTGAGGGCCTACGCCAGGTTGCGCGAACTGCTCGCCGACCTGAAGGACGACTGACGATGTCGACGGAATTTCGAGAAATCCGAGGAACCTGCCGCCGGATTCATACGGGCAGATACGTTTAAACAATGAGGCCGGGCAATGGAACATGTGAGCGAGACAAATCTGATCAAGCTGTCCACCGGTGCGCTTTCCGATGTCCAGCGAGCGAACATCGAGGCGCACCTCGAGTCATGCGCCGAGTGCCGTGCGGCATTCGCGAAGCAGCGGGCGGTTCGCGATATTCTCGGGCAATGGCAGGTGACCGGCGACAGCGACCTCTGGCCGGCCGTCGATCGGCGGCTTGACGAGCGGCTGCCGATTATCTCCCACCCGCTCCGCAGCACCGCTTTGAGTGTTGGCCGAGTCGCCGCCGTGGTCCTCGTGGGTCTCGGCTTGGGCCACCTGGCTGGCAGAGCGGTGCCCCGTGACACGGCGACACCACCGGCCGGCGCTGTCACGGTCAGCGAGCAGGAGGCGCTTGAGGCGCTGTTGTTCCACGTTATCGAGTCTCCTTCGGCAACGGGCCTCGCCACCACGGTTTTCGACCTGGTGGACGAAGCACCCGAGCAGGGAGGTGCGTGATGAGACCCAGGCTGAACGGAATCATCATCGCCGTGTTCGGTATCTGCATGTTTGGCAGCTTCATTGCGACCTATGCCTGGCAAGCGGAGCCGGCCAGACCAGCCGCGCCGGCCAGGCCCGCCAAGCCGGCCGAGGTTCTGGGAGGGTGGCTGCGGCTGATGCCTGAGCAGCTCGAACGCGTCGCCAGTGTCGATCCGGCATTTGCCGAAGAAAGCGCCCGGATGGAAGCCGAGCTGGCGTCCGAAAGAGAGGCGCTGGCGACCATGTTTGAGGACGCGGACACGACGGATGAAGCCCTGCTGCGTCAGGTCGAGACCGTGATCACGGTTCACGATCAGCTCGAACGGCGTGTGGCCGCGCACCTGCTCGCGCTGCGTCCCCATCTTACGGATGCGCAGCGATCGAAACTGTTTCAAACGTGTGCCAAGGGCATCCGGGAGTCTGGCGGATGGCGTTGGCGCCACGGACACGGACACAGCCAGGGCGAGGCGCGTGGTGCCAACGAAGCCGGCCATGGTGGCGGCGATGGGGGTGGCCACGGCGCCGGCCAGGGACACGGACGCAGGTGGCGGGGGGGCCGTGGAAGCCCACCACCGGCCGGCCATGAGCCGCCGGGCACGACCCCAACATCCCATCCCGGATCAGATGACGAAAAGGAGCATCCGTGAGAGTATCCGCAGCCGTAGCGATTGCGTTGGTCGCAGGTGCCGCCGCTGCCTGGGCGCAGGGTCCGCACAATCACGGCCGATCCAAGCAGCGCTGCGTCATGATGCGCATCCCGCAAGCGCCGCCAACAAATCAATCAGGCGATGACGCGTCTATTGAAAGTAGTCAGTGGGTGGGGCGGCGGGCCGGCTTGCGCAGTTCCGGTGGATCGGCGCGCCCGTGGCGCGGCAGCCGGCTGTTAAGGGGGCAATCTCTCCGCGGCCAAGGCGTCGCGCAACGCACGGGCTGCGGTACTCGCTGTCTCAACCCATGCGGTAGCGCCGCGGCTGCTGCTCCGCTCGCGCGTCAAGACACTGTTGGCGGCCCGTTGAGTCAGCCGGAGCTGGACGCCCTGCGCGCGGCGTTGCTCGACGAGTACGCCGCGGATGACTTCTACACAGCGCTCCTCGATAGGTTTGGCCACTCGCGCAAGCTGGCGAACATTCGCGAGGCCGAACGGCGGCACGCCAGCGCACTGCTTGGGTTGTTTGAACGTTACGGTGTGGTCCCGCCGGCGCGTGATGAAGTTGCGCCAAGCACCGTGCCGGACACGTGGCAGGTGGCCATGCAGCAGGCGGTACGGCTTGAGATCGACAACGGGCGGCTGTACGAGCAATCTATCGGCGCGGCGGAGCACGAGGATATCAAGGCTGTTTTTGAGCGGCTGCGGTACGTCTCGCTGAACCACCACCTCCCGGCGCTGCAACGGGCTGGTGGACAAGCCAGGTGAAACGCGCTCGGCCGGTTCGATCTGCGATGATCGTCCGGCCGTGCCGGTTGCCGCCACGGGTCACGAACGGGTTGCTGATCCCCAGCGGGGGGCTTTGTAGACATCAATCTGCAGACATCAACAGGGGTGCGGCGGGTCGGACGGTGGATGGGGGTTGCCCCCGCGTCGGGCGCTTTGGTATAAGGGCATAATGGAGAATAGGGGGTGGCTTTCTCAGGAGAACCGCTGATGAGTGCTCGCGTTCTGTTTGTATGTTTCGTTGTTGGATGTGCCGCGGTTACGTCGGCTCAGGGGGCCGATCCGGCTGACGCCGATCACGAAGCGATATTCGCCCGGGGGCGTGTTCTCCTTCAACAGGGCGACTTTGACGGGACTTTGCAGGCGTTTACCGAAGCGGCCCGGCTGGCCCCGGATAACGAGGAGTATCGCCAGCAGGCCGGGCTGGTGCGCCGCGTCATTGCGATACGCAAGCGTCTCGATGAAACCGCCGGCCAGGAGCAGTGGAGCCAAATGGCGCTGGCGTTGCACACGTATTATGAAGACAACGACATTCACACCGAGGCCCTCGACCTCGGCCGCAAGATCCACAAACGCCTGAATAACGCTGAGTCGGCGGCTCTGCTGGCGCGGTCACAACTCGTGCTGAAGATGAATGAGGAGGCCGCCGAACTGCTCAGCGGCATGGACGATGCGCAGGTGACTCCTGAAACCAAGGCCCTGCTTGGCATTGCGCTGGCGCGTGAAGCAGAGCTCGACAAGGCCCGGGCGCTGAGTGAGGAGATCAAGCTGACCGAGGATTCATCGGTCACACTGGCGTTCGACGTGGCCCGGCTGCGGGCGCTGATCGGCGACAAGAAGGGGGCCACGGGTTCGCTGGCACACTGCTTTAAGGCGACGACGCCGAGCCGTCTGGACGCTGTCAAGGCCGCTGCGCGCGAGTGCCCCGATTTCGCGACGTTGGCGGGCGGCGAAGCGTTCGCCACCGCGCTGAAGACCGAGTCAGAGGTGAAGGAATCGAGCTGTAGCAGCGGCAGCGCCTGCGGAAAGTGCCCGAGTCGCACCAAGTGCGCGAGCGCCGGGAGCAAGGACGACAAGAAAGACGGTTGTGCCGAAAAGCCCTAGAGTGCTCGCCGGACCATGGTGGGCATCCGCACCAGACAGCGCGTCGGCATGCGGCCGATTGGTTGATGGGCTGGCGGCGCGCGCCCCAGCGTCTCGATCTACATCCTTGGTGCTTCGCCGATCGGCGTGCGGCACTTGCCACCGCACATGGGCGCACCCTCAATGAAGACCAGGCGACGAATCGTCCAGTTTGCCTTTCTGCTGATGACGCTGGTGGGCGTCTTTGTGGTCAGGGGCAACGCCGAACGCTGGTGTCCCCTCGGCGGCGTTGAAGCGTTGTACACGTATGCGAGCGAGGGCAACATGCTCTGCTCGCTGGGCGTATCGAACTTCTACATCCTCGCCGCCGTGCTGGTCATGACGCTGCTGTTGCGCCGGGTGTTCTGCGGCTATTTGTGCCCGATCGGCACCGTGTCCGAGTGGTTGCGCGCGGTCGCCGGTCGGATCGGCGTTCCGGCACCCCGTGTACCCTACGCAGTCGACCGCGCGCTGGCCCTGATGAAGTACGCGGTGTTGGCGATCATTCTGGTTGTGACGTGGCGCGCCGCCGAGCTGCACTTCCGCGGATACGATCCGTGCTATGCCCTGATCAGCCGACACGGCGAGGACATTACGCTGTGGGCATACGTGATTGCCGGTGGCATCCTGGTCGCTTCTCTGCTTCTGATGCTGCCATTCTGCCGCTGGTTTTGCCCGCTGGCGGCGGTATTGAACCCGTTCTCGCGCGTAGGGCTTGCGCGCATCCATCGGCACGACGACGCGTGCGTCAATTGCGGCGAGTGCGCCGCGGTGTGTCCGATGGATATTCCGGTGGACAAAGTGTCCCAGGTGACGGCGGCGCGTTGCCTGTCGTGTCTGAATTGTGTGGATACATGTCCGACTTCGGCGGGCAGCGCTATTCACTGGGGGCCCCCAAGGGCCGTCGGTGGCAGATGGCCGCAGTGGGGCTTGATCGCCATCATGCTGGGTTGCGTTGGCGCCGCGGTTGCCGCTAGCTATGCGTTCCCGCTGCCGTCTTTTGTGAATACGCGCGGGCAGTCGCCGGCACGGACTGCCACGCTGAACCTGGAGGTCCGCGAGCTGACCTGTCGCGGAAGGGCGACGCTGCTGGTGTACTTCCTGGAACGCGACGATGAACTCGGACTGCCGGGTTATCTGAAGATCGAGGCCTGGCCCGGGCCGGCAGCGGCGGACTTGAAGGTCACATACGATCCAGCGCACGTCGATGAGACTGCGATAAAGGACGCGATCACAGAGCCGTATTACGACGCGGACGCAGGCGTCTGGCGCACGTCCCCGTTCACGATCGTCGGTTACGATCCGCTGGGGCTGGCGGGACCGGGCAATACCCCCTGATTCGCCGCCCCGTTGACCGGTCACGCTTGCCGTTCGACGCCGTCCGACCGCCCGAACGCGGCACGCGGACATCGCCGTCGCTATGGCGCGGCCCTCAGCTTCTGCTCCAACAATTGCCCGACGAGCTTGGGATCCGCCTGGCCGCCGGAGAGTTTCATAACCTGGCCGGTGAGAAAGCCGCGTGCGGCCTTCATCTTCTTGGGGTTCTCCAGCGCATCGCGAACCGCCTTTTCGTTGGCCGCCAGCGTCTCGTCCACCCAGGCGGCGATCTGACCGCTGTCGTGGCTCTGGATCAGGCCAAGCTGCTCGGCGAGCGCCGCCGGTGCCGCCGGGCTGTCGAGCATGGCCGCGGAAAGCTGGGCGGCGGCGGTGGCGTTGATCCGGCCGTCTTTCACCAGGTTGGCCAACTCCGCCAGGCGCTCTGCTGGAACACCCAATCGTGCGATTGTCGTGTCACGCTCGTTGGCGTGTTTCGCCCAGAAGCTGAGGAAGTGCTTCGCCAGCGTCGACTTGTCGGCACCGGCGTCGGCCGCGTGGTCGAGCAGATCGGCCGTCGCCCGGTCGTCAACCAGCGCTGGCGCGTCTTTCGCCGACACCTTGTATTCGCTGAGGAAACGCTCCGTCCGAGTGATCGGCAGCTCGGGCATGTGCTCGCGAATCTCGTTCACCCACTCGGCTGCGAAAGTCATCGGCACCAGGTCGGGATCGGGGAAGTAGCGGTAATCATCGGCTTCCTCTTTCTCGCGTTGCGGCACCGTGATCTCTCGGACGTCATCCCATCCCCGATTGGATTTGTTGCCCGCCGCCGCGGTCACACCGTCGGACAGCCACTGCTCGACCTGGCGCGGAATCTCATAAAGGATCGCCCCATGCAGCGAACGAAACGAGTTGAGGTTCTTCACTTCGACGATCGGTGTGACGTACTCGCGACCGGCTTTGACGATCTTGACGTTGATATTCGGCTCGAACCGCATCTGCCCTTTCTGCATGTTGGCTTCGCTGACACCCAGGTAGTTGACCAACCTCTGAAGCTGGACGGCGAATTCGCGGGCCTCGTCGGCGCTGCGCAGATCGGGCTCGGTGACGATTTCCAGCAAAGGCGTGCCGGCGCGGTTCAAGTCGACGCCGCTCATGCCGGGGAAATCGTGGACGTTCTTGCCGGCGTCCTCCTCCAGGTGCGCGCGGATGATCCGCACTTTTGAAATGCCGTCGGCGAACGGGAACTCGAGAAACCCCTCGCTGGACAGCGGCAGGTCGTACTGCGAGATCTGGTAGTTCTTGGGCAGATCCGGGTAGTAATAGCTCTTGCGGTCCCACTTGGTGAAGCCGGCGATCTTGCAGTTGAGGGCCAGCGCCGTGCGGACGGAGTGTTCGACCGCCTGGCGATTGATAACCGGCAGAGCGCCCGGCAGGCCCAGGCAGACCGGGCAGGTGTGTGAATTGGGCTGATCGCCGTAGCCGATCGGGCACGAGCAGAACATCTTCGAGCGCGTCGCCAGGTGGACGTGGATCTCGAGTCCGATGATCGGCTGCACATCCAGCCCGTCAATCGTGATCATCCGCGAGCCTCATCGCTCATCGAGTCAGGCAGGCGCCGGTGCCCCAGTGCCGACCAAGTGTTCCCAGCCACGGCCCAGCCGCGGGCCGAAGCCAACATGCTAGCGTGTCGATTGCCCAACTCAAAAGGTGGTCGCGAAATACTCGTCCATTTTCGCCGGGGCGGCGCCGGCGTGGGGGGGGACCGGGATGTTCTCGCATGCGGATGCGAAACGTCGCGCCAGAATCTCCGAAAGGCCGCGGTTTTGCCGGGTGGCGGCAGCGGATCATCTCGGACTGGGCTAAGGTGGCCATCAGGCCGGATCATCCGCTCCGGGCCCAAACCAATTTCCCCCCTTGCGTAATTCGCTGATTTCGGGGAGAGTATCGCGCGTCTTGACGCGCGGTACCGCGGCCACCGCGACACGGTGGCACCGGCCGCAACGGTGCGTCCTACAGGCGTCCGGGGGTTGAGACACTTGGTCTGAGCGGTAAGCCGGAAAGCCGGCCCTTAGTGCCAGAGTTCAGCATCACCTGCAGACACGGTCGCCCAATATGGTCGTTCGGCCAACGCGCGGCACACTTGCAATCTCGGCGGCCAACCACGTGCCGGACGGGTGAATCGTGACGTCAGCAGTGCCGCTCGGGATGGCTCACGGTGAGGCCGTCGTCTGTTGCGACCAGACTACGGGGCCGTCGCCAGGAAGCCGTCCTCAGACCATCACGGAGTGCATCGGAACCCCTTTTCCGGGGGCGAGTGGATCGAGTTTGGCCAGGGAGATCGGCTCCCCAGGCTTGAGCTTTTGCGAGAGGAGCACTGATGTTGCGGCGAAACGTCCGTTGTGATTGGTGCATTGCTGGGAACAACCGCGGAACCCGCCACACCCCTGGAGGGTATCTGCCACAATGGATGGCTGTCGTCGCGCTGCTGGCTCTGCTGGCGGCAGCGCCGATGGGACTTGTTGCCGACGAGCCTTCGGCGACGAACGATGAGGCGGTGCCGGCCGACGCAGCGCTGCCCGCCGACGCGGAATCAACCGACGCCGAACCACCGCCTCCGCCGCCGCCGGCGCGCGAGCCGTACAATATTCTCACCACGCCGCGATTGACCGGTGATTGGGGCGGCGTACGCCCCGAACTGGAAGACGTGGGCGTGAAGATCAATCTTTATTACAACCACTTCTACGGGATTCTGCTCCAGGGTGGCCAGGATCTCAACAATGCCCAACGCAACAGTGCAACGCTGGATCTGCACCTGTTCCTGGACTTCGAGAAGATGGGGCTGATTCCCGGCGGCGAGCTGTTCGTCTGGCCCAAGGGGCACTTCAGCCGCAACATCAACCCCAAAGTGGGTGCCTTGGCCGACCCCTTCGATGACGCGGACGGCGACAAGGTGATCTACATCGACGTGCTGCAATACCAGCAGACGCTGATCAAGGACAAATTGAAGCTGCGAGTCGGCTATCTCGACCAGCAGATGGCGTTTGACCGTAACGCCTACGCCAACTCCGAGGACAAGCAGTTCTTTAACACGTACCTGGACAACGACAACGCCATCGTGCCGCTCACCATCGGGTTGGGGGCGGTGCTGTTCTGGGATCCGACCGAGTGGCTCGGGTTTGCCATCGGCGCGTCCGACGGCGACGCCCGTATCTTCCGCACCGGGCTCGATACGGCCTTCCATGATGAGGCGACGTACTTCGGCTATCTCCACACCGAGCTGCGCCCGAAGATTCCGGGGCCCAACGGCGATCTGGCCGGCAACTACCGCTTCGGCCTGATATACGACCCGCGGCGCAAGGAGATATTCGGTAGTCAACTCGGCGGCCGCGCCGAGCCGGATTATGAGCGTGGCGACTACGGGTTCTATCTGAGTTTCGACCAGAAGCTCTTTCGCGAAAGCCCGGAGGATGACCAGGGCCTGGGTTGGTTCTGCCGCTATGGCTTCCGCCGCGGCAACGTCAACCGCATCGGCCACTTCTGGTCGACCGGCGTTGAGTATCTGGGGCCGATTCCAGAGCGCGACAAGGATCGCGCCGGCTTCGGCATGTACCAGGCGCTGGCCTCGCACGAATACAAACGCGAGGTAAACAGTGATTTCTACGGCGAGACCGGTTACGAGCTGTACTACAGCTTCCAGCTCACGCCGTGGCTGACCTTTTCCCCGGATATCCAGTACATTCGTGATCCCGGCGGACTGCGGTCCAACAAGGATGCAGTCGTACTGGGCTTTCGCGCGCGGGTGACATTCTAGTGTGACGACCGTAACACGGCTGAGGGCTGTGCTCAAACGGGAACGGATGATTGCAGGTCGCGTAATCAGCTTTACAGGAGATCGTGATGTCGGAAGTTTTTAAACCCACGGCCGAGTTCTCTGCCAAGGCCCATGTCAAGTCTTTGGATGAGTACAAGGCGATGTACCAGAAGTCTGTCGAGGATCCCGAGGGCTTCTGGGGCGAAATCGCCAACGGGTTTTATTGGAAGGAGAAGTGGACCAAGGTCCGCGAGTACGACTTCAAGGACACGATCTCCATCAAGTACTTCCTCGGTGCCAAGACCAACATCAGTTATAACTGCCTCGACCGGCACCTCGATAAGCGCGGCGATCAGACCGCGATTCTGTGGGAGGGTAATACGCCGGGTGAAGACGCCAAGCTCACCTACCGCGAACTTCACGAGCAGGTCTGCAAGTTCGCCAATGGGCTCAAGTCGCTCGGCGTGAAGAAGGGCGATCGCGTCTGCCTCTACATGCAGATGATCCCGCAGTTGCCCATCGCCATGCTGGCCTGCGCCCGCATCGGCGCGATTCACTCGGTTGTCTTTGGCGCCTTCTCTGAAGACTCGCTACGCGACCGCATCCAGGATTCGGAGTGCAAGATCCTCGTGACGCAGGACACCGCGCTGCGCGGGGCCAAGAACGACATTCCGATGAAGACCAAGGGCGACAAGGCCGTTGCCGAATGTCCCAGCATCGAGAAGGTCATCGTCGTGAAGCGCACCGGGCACGAGGTGCCGATGAAGGCCGGGCGCGACCTGTGGTTTGAGAGCCTGCTCGCTGAGCAAAGCGCCGACTGCCCGTGTGAGTGGGTCGATTCCGAAGACCCGCTGTTTATTCTCTATACCTCCGGCTCGACCGGCAAGCCCAAGGGCGTGCTGCACACCACCGGCGGCTACATGGTCTACACGGCGGTCACGTTCAAGAACATCTTCGACTATCACGATGGCGATATCTGGTGGTGTACGGCGGATATCGGTTGGGTCACAGGACACTCGTACATCGTCTATGGACCGTTGGCGGTGGGGGCCACCTCAATGATGTTCGAGGGCGTGCCGACCTATCCCGACGCCGGCCGCTTCTGGGACGTCGTCGACAAGTTCAAGGTCAACCAGTTTTATACCGCCCCAACCGCGATTCGCGCCCTGATGCGCGAGGGCGAGAAGTTCCCGCTGGCCCGCGACCTCTCGAGCCTCAAGGTGCTCGGAACGGTCGGCGAGCCGATCAACCCCGAGGCTTGGATGTGGTATCACCGGAACGTCGGCCGCGAGCGCTGCCCGATCGTCGATACCTGGTGGCAGACCGAAACCGGCGGCATCCTCATTACGCCGCTACCCGGAGCCACGCCCACCAAGCCCGGCTCGGCCACATTGCCGTTCTTCGGCGTCAAGCCCGTGCTGCTCACCGCCGAAGGTGAGCGCATTGACGGCCCCGGCTCGGGCGTGCTGTGCATCGAGGAGCCCTGGCCCGGAATCATGCGCACCGTCTACGGCGCGCACGAGCGCTTCAAAGAGACCTACTTCTCCGCTTACAAGAGCCTGTATTTCACCGGCGACGGCTGCAAGCGCGACGAAGACGGGTATTACTGGATCACCGGCCGCGTCGACGACGTCATCAACGTCTCGGGACACCGCATGGGGACCGCCGAGGTCGAAAGCGCCCTGGTATCACATCCCAAGGTTGCCGAGGCCGCGGTGGTTGGCTATCCGCACGAGATCAAGGGCCAGGGCATCTATGCCTACGTGACGCTGAAGGCCGGCGAGGAGTACACCGACGCGCTGCGTAAGGAACTCGTCAAACATGTCCGCAACGAGATTGGCCCGATCGCCGCGCCGGACATGATCCACTGGGCCCCGGGACTGCCCAAGACGCGCTCGGGCAAGATCATGCGTCGGATTCTGCGCAAGATCGCCGAAGGTGAGCCGGACAAGGTCGGCGATGTGTCGACGCTGGCCGATCCGTCGGTGGTTGCGAATCTGATTGAGAACAAGCCCTCCTAAGGGCGGAGAATATCCCGGCCGGTGTGCCACTGCTGTCGAGCAGTGTTGCTGGTGCGAGTGCCGGCCGGTGCTGGTGCGAGTTTCCTATCTCGCACCTATGGCCGTGGGAAGTGATTCCCCGGGTATGGGTGCGAGAAAGGATTCTCGCACCAGTGGTTTGCACCAGCACCAGCGGTTAACGGCACCAGCGGTTCTCACACCAGCGGCAAGCACATTCGTCGCCGCGCCATGGTCGCGTTCTCACAAGAGGAGAAGAGAATATGACAGAGGGAAACAGCGCTGACGGGCACGGGCAGCCAGTGATGAACCGCTGGCTGGTGGTAGTGGGGGCGATCTTGATTCAGCTCGCCCTCGGCGCGATTTACGCCTGGAGCGTGTTCACAAAGAAACTCGAGCTTGCCGGCGGCGACTATGCGTTCTCAAACAAGCAGACCGCGGCCATCTTCTCGGCCGGCCTGGCATCCTTTGCATTCGTCATGCTCTTCGCCGGACGCTGGCAGGCCAAATCCGGACCCCGGATCGTTGCTGTTGTCGGTGGGATCGTCCTTGGCGTCGGCTACATCCTGGGTGGATTCATCGGTTCCGCCTTCATGCAGCAGTTTGTCTGCATTGGCCTGATCGGCGGTGCCGGTATCGGCCTGGCCTACGTCGTCCCCATCGCCGTCTGCGTTAAGTGGTTCCCCGACAAGAAGGGGATGATCACCGGGTTGGCGGTGGCCGGATTCGGCTTCGGCGCTACGATCTGGGTCAAACTGGCTGGTAGCTGGTTTGGCGGATTGCTCAACACAACGGAGTTGTTCGGGTTGCCGGGCGTGCAGAGCGTGTTCGTCATCTATGGCGCCGTCTTTCTCGTCATGGTCCTGATCGGCAGTGCCGTCATGGTGAATCCGCCCGCCGGCTGGAAGCCCGCCGGTTGGAACCCGCCCACGGCGGGCAGCGCCGCAGCCACCTCAAGCGGCGGCGTCGACCTCACGGTCGGCCAGATGGTTGCAATCCCCCAGTACTGGGGCCTGCTGCTCATGTTCACCGGTTCGGCACTCGCCGGGCTAATGGTCATCTACTGCATCCGCTTGTTCGGCGTTGACAGCCTGCTGGTGCACCAGGGTGCCGCGGCGCTCAAGGACGTGACGGCGTCGCTGGCCGAGCGCGGATTGACGTTCGAGAGTGAAGGCGTCGACATCGCCGCCGAATTCACCAAGTGGGCCGGCGCGATAGCCGGAACCGCCATGGCGTGGTACGCCATTCTGAACGGACTCGGGCGCATCGTCTGGGGGACCGTGTCGGACAAGATCGGGCGTAAGACCGCCCTCTTCCTGATGTGCCTGATTCAGGGCATCATCATGCTGAGCTTCTTCTATGTTGGAAGAACACCTCTCGGCCTGATCGTGTGGGCCTGTATCATCGGCTTCAACTTCGGTGGCAACTTCGCCCTGTTCCCCGCGGCGACGGCCGACTTCTTCGGCAACAAGCGCGTGGGCACGAATTACCCGTTCGTGTTCCTGGCGTACGGCATTGCCGGTATTGCCGGGCCATACGTGGCCGGGTATTTCAAGGATGCCGCGAAGGCCGCGGCTACCAAGCTCGCCGATGATGCGTCCGCACAGGATTTCCTGGCCTCGGTATCGGCCAACGCGTGGCAAACGCCGTTCATCATCGCCGGCGTCTCCTGCCTGGTCGCCGCGGTGATCGGCCTCATGCTGCGGGCGCCCAAGAGGCTCGCCGATTAGGCGACTGATTGAAACGTAGCTGTCCCACGTACGGACGTGGGTTTCCGAGCCCCGTGATTGCGAATGTGCGGCGTCACGCCGCGCGTGCTCGCATGCGGGGCTTGGCTTTTGTTGCGATTGTGTTGCCGGCGAAGCGACCCACACATCCGCCGGATTACCGGACCATATTATCAGTGCCGTCGGCCGGCTCGCTATGGCCCATTCGGTTGACGCCGCTCAAGCCCCGTCACGTTCTGCGTCGATAACAGCCAAAGCGCTGTATCGTGGCGGGGGAGTTGGGTCGGTACGCCGTGACCACAGACGAACGCCACCAGGCTACACAGACCGGGGCCGTCACGCGACTTCTCCGCTTGCCGCCCGTTGTTAGGGATATGCTGGTTCTGGCGGCGGTTTCGGCGTGTGCCATATTCCTGTCGAGGCGGCATGAAGTCTTCGAGCGTTTCGTACAGTTCTCCCGCGCGCACGAGGACTGGGAACTGGACGAGTTCCTGAGCGCGAGCGTGGTTGTGGCGCTGTCGCTCATCGTTTTTTCGCTGCGACGCTGGAGAGAATCAAAGGAGGAGATTCGGCGCCGGGCGCAGGCCGAGGACCAGTTGCGCCAGCAGGCGGCGTTGCTCGAACGGCAGAACACTGAACTCAACGTTCAGGCGCGGGAACTGGGGGCGCAACAAAAGCGTCTGGCGGCTGCCAATTACCAGCTTACAGAGGCTCTGGACGCCGCCGAAGAGGCCAATCGTCTCAAGAGCGCTTTTCTGGCAAACATGAGCCATGAGATTCGCACGCCCATGACGGGGATCCTGGGCTTCGCCGACGAGTTGGATGAGCAACTGCGCGGGGCGAGTGTGTCGGAGGAAGCGCTTGAGGCGGTTGATACGATCCGTCGCAACGGAACACACCTGCTGCACCTCATCAATGACATTCTCGATTTGTCCAAGATCGAGGCTGGACGGCTTCAGATCGAGCACACGTCCTATCCGCTGGCGCAGTTGCTGGCCGAAGTTGATTCGCTCATGCGCAGCCGTGCCAAAGCCAAGGGGCTGAGCTTCACGATCAATTGCGCCGGTCCGGTTCCCGAGGTCATCCAGACCGATCCGACACGCCTGCGGCAGATTCTGGTCAACGTCATTGGCAACGCCGTCAAGTTCACAACCTCAGGTAGCGTGTGCGTTACTGTGGGCCTGGTCGAGGAATCGCCGGACAAAGCGATGCTGCGGTTCGACGTGAGCGACACGGGGATCGGGATGCCCGCGAGCGCGCTTGCCGATCTGTTTGAGCCCTTTACGCAGACGGATGTGTCGACGACGAGGAAGTATGGGGGCACGGGACTAGGTCTCACCATCAGCCGCCGGCTGGCGCGGTCAATGGGGGGCGACGTCCAGGTCGAGAGCCGGGTGGGTGTGGGTAGTACCTTCCGGATCACGGTTGCGATCGGCTCGTTGCGGAACGTGAAGATCGCTGAGGGCGGCGCGGATCTGGCGGTTGCGTCGCAATGCGTACGGAGCGGCCGACAGCGGACATGCCGTCGCTCGATTGCCGGATATTGCTGGCCGAGGACGGACCCGACAATCAGCGACTGATCACGCTGCTGCTGCGCCGCGCGGGGGCGGAGGTGTCAGTTGCGGAAAACGGTCGCGAAGCCATCGACATGGCAATGGCCGCAACACAAGGCAACGACGCACGCCCATTCGACATCATTCTGCTGGACATGCAGATGCCCGTCATGGACGGCTACGAGGCGGCCGGCGAGCTGCGCCAGCGCGGCTTCAACTGCCCGATCATCGCGCTGACAGCGCATGCAATGTCCAGCGACCGAGAGAAGTGCCTCGAGGCCGGTTGTGATGAACACGTCAGCAAGCCGATCGATCGCCGCCAACTCCTGACGACGATAGCCGAGCTCTGTTCGCAACCCGATATGCCCGTACGCTGACGACCGCCGAAGGTAGCTTCCACTTCTCGGGTGGTTGTCGGCGTCACCAATCCCGGTTAATTTCCACGATTCGTACTTGTGCGGTCATGCGACCGCGCTGTCCGGCCGACCGCCGGCCGGCCACACCGACAATAAACGCTCACTGCTCAGAAGGGAGTGTGAGAGCAATGGCAAAAGCGCGCTGCGACGTAACTGATCTCCGGCTGGCGCCGGAAGGCAAGAAGAAAATCCTCTGGGCCGATCGTGACATGCCCGTACTGGCGCTGATTCGCGAGCGCTTCAGGAAGCAGAAACCGCTGAAAGGCGTGCGCACCGGCTGCTGCATGCACGTCACCAGCGAGACCGCCAATCTGATGCGGACACTCAAGGAAGGCGGAGCCGAGGTCGCCCTCTGCGCTTCAAACCCGCTCAGCACCCAGGATCCCACCGCCGCCAGCCTGGTCAAGGACTTCGGAATTTCCGTCTACGCCCGGCGCGGCGAAAATGTGAAGGTCTTTTACGACCACCTCAACTCCGTGCTGGACACCAAGCCGCAGATTACGATGGACGACGGCGCTGACCTGGTGAACCTGCTGCATACCAAGCGCGCCGCGCAGGCGAAGACCATCGTCGCCAGCATGGAAGAAACCACCACCGGCGTGATCCGACTGCGCGCGATGGAAAAGGACGGCGACCTCGCCTTCCCCGTCATCGCCGTCAACGATGCCACCACCAAGCACCTCTTCGACAATCGCTACGGTACGGGCCAGAGCACGCTTGACGGTGTCGTCCGCGCGACTGATACGCTGCTGGCCGGCAAGAAAACCGTCGTCGTCGGTTATGGCTGGTGCGGGCGCGGCGTGGCCATGCGGGCACGCGGGGCCGGCGCACTGGTCACCGTCACCGAAATCGATCCGCTGAAGGCCCTCGAAGCCGTCATGGACGGATTCGACGTCCGTCCGATGAGCGAAGCCGCCACGTTCGGCGAGCTGTTTATCACCGTCACCGGCAACAAGCACGTGTTGCGGGGCGAGCACTTCCGCAAGATGCCCAACGGCGCCATGGTCTGCAACAGCGGGCACTTCGACGTCGAGATAGATATCCCGGCGCTGAAGCAAGATGTCCAAGAAGGTCATCAAGGGCGTGCGCACCAACGTCGACGAGTATGTCATCACCGGCAAGAAGAGCATTTTCCTGCTTGCCGAGGGCCGCCTGGTAAATCTCAGCGCGGCTACGGGCCATCCGGCCAGCGTGATGGACATGAGCTTCGCGACCCAGGCCTTATGCGCCGAATGGGCGGCGAAGCGCGGCCGCAAGTTCGATATATGTGTGCATGACGTGCCGAGCAAGATCGAAGACCAGGTCGCCAAGCTCAAACTCCAGTCGATGAACGTGGCCATCGACAAGCTCACCAGCGTGCAGAAGATATATCTGGCGAGTTCGGGCGAAGGAACGTAAAGGCGGGGAACAGGGAACGGGGAACGGGGAACAGGGAACAAAGGGACTACGGGAATGAGGGACTATGGGATTGAGGCTCGCACTCGATTGCCAACCCTTAGTCCCTTAGTCCCTTAGTCCCTTTTTCTCACGCAATCACTGCGGTTTGATGATCTTGGGCTCGCGTTTGTTCTTCTCTTGGAACTCGCGCAGGAAGCGCTCCATCACCTCGTCGAACTTGGGCTGTTCGAGAAACTCGGTGTGGCCGTCGGTGTATAGCACGCTGGCGCCGGCGCCGTCGGTGTACGCCGGATCACCCCAGGCCATCAGCCAATTCTTGTTGCGGTTCCGCCGTCGGCTTTCCTGCACGAAGAAATAGTCGCACGCGCGGTCCTGTTTCTCGTTCAACGGCGAGCGCAACTGGGCGGGGCGCAGGTAGCCGAGTTCGGTGTCCAGCATGGTGAGCTGCGCGGGCACTTCCTCCATGAATTCATTGGAGTAAATCATCAGCGCCTGACCGATGGAGCGCAGATTGGCCGCACAGCGCACGCGTGCGGCTTGCTCGCGTGCCTTGGCCATCTCGGGTGATTGTTCGCTCTGTGCGCGATACTCATCGAGGCCGTCAAAAACGGCCTGTCGGATGGCCCGGTGATCGATCGTCCCCGCGCCGCCACGTGGGCCCATCGCCTGCCCGAGCGGCACCAATACGAGGGCGACGACACCGGCGCAGATTGCGATCACCGCGAGCGGCTTGGCGGCGTGCATCGGCGATCGGTTCGTCGCGCGCAATAAGCTCAGCACGCCCAGCAGAATCGCCGCCATACCAAGTAATGCTTCGGCCGGTAGTGGGAAGATAGCCCGCACGAATGCGAGCAAACCAAGAACCAGGGCGGCGGCCGCCAGTTTGGTGTCGGCGGTATGCGCTGGGCGCGGTGTGTCAGACATGGCTCGCTCCAACAAGAGATGGACCGCGACCCCCTGGCCGCCGGCCTCGTCCATTGTGCATGATCCCAACTGTCCCGCAATCACCCCCCAACGCATGCCACGGCTCTGCGCGCCGTGCTGTCCACACGCGGCCCACGGCTCACAGAGCCGTGGCACACCCACACGATGTGCGGGTGCCCCAGCCCATGGGCTGCGGCACTGACTCTCCCAGTTTGCGTAATCAACTGCTGCCGCCCGTCCGTCCCCCACGGCAAGCCGTGGGGCACCCGGTGGCCTGCGTCGCCTGCCGTCACTGCGGCGGTAATATCACCGGCGGCTCACCGCGCGCGGCTTCGTATTCCTTCTTGAATGCGTCCAGAAAGCCGGTGAAATTCGGCTCTTTGACGAATTCGACGTGGCCGTCCAGAAAGAGCATGCTGGCGCCTTCGCCGTTGGAATAGGCCGGATTGGCAAAAGCCACGATCCAGTCATCCTGATCGTCTTCAGTCAGCCCGGTCACATAGGAGTAGCTCACCGCCCGTGCGTTTGGATCCAACGGTGACGTAAGCACCTCCGGGCCTACGGATCCATCGGTGATGAGCATCTGAAGGTTCAGTGGAAAGGAATCTCTGGCGTCATCTGCTGCGTACACAAGACACGCCTGGCCGATGCCGCGCAGGTTCGCCCGGCACACGGCCCGCTTGGCCAATTCCCGCGCGCGCGCCAGGGATGGCAACAGAATCGAGATCATCAGCAGCACCGGCACAACGATCACGAGCGACGCGCCGCCGGTGCAGATACCGCCGATGGCCTTGCCTCTGCCGCCGTAAAGCAGCGGTTCGGCCGAACTTCTGGTCAAGGCGATGATGCCCAGGATGATCGCGATCAGGCCGAGCAATTGGCCGGCGATTGGTAGGCACGCCCCTGGGATCAGCGCGAGAATGCCAAGCACCAGCGAGGTTGTCGCCATGCCGGTGCGTACGGGGGTGTCTAGTGCGGAGGCGTAATGCGTTGTGACCGGCCCACCCAGGTCAGGCGGGAGTGTGGGTTCGGTGTCGTCAGCCATCGTGGTTCCTCCAGTGGATGCGGCACAATCGTGTCCGTGCCCCACGGCAAGCCGCGGGGCACCCACCAGCAGCAGCTTGCCACGGCTTTGTAAGCCGTGTGTCGAACGCCCGTTAACCAAGCACGGCTCACAGAGCCGTGGCACACCGCACACCGTCGGCCGGGTGCCACATCCCGTCGCGCAGCGCGGGGTGGGGGACTGAGCGCCCCGCAGTTGGCTGGACTGCACCGTCGTCGGGCACAGAGACCCGGCGCTACGCGCTGGGCTCGGTCATCGAGCGCGGGTCCAGCACCTCGTTGAGCTTCGCCGCGTCGAGCACCTTCTGCTCAAGCGCGACCTCGCGCACCGTCTTTCCGCTCTTGAAGGCTTCCTTGGCGATCGCGGCGGCGGCATCGTAACCAATGTGCGGAGCCAGGCTGGTACACATCGCCAGCGAGCCTTCGATCAACGCCGCGCAGCGCTCCGTATTCGGCTCCAGGCCGTCGATGCACTTCTCGACGAACACATCACTCACGTTCGTCATCAGCCGAATCGATTCCAGGACCGCGTGCGTCATCACCGGCATGCCGACGTGCAGGTCAAACGTGCCCAGCATCGCCCCCGCAAAGGCCGCCGTCTGGTCGTTGCCCATCACCTGGGCACACACCTGGAGCACGGCTTCGCACATCACCGGGTTGACCTTGCCCGGCATGATCGAGCTGCCCGGCTGCGTCGCCGGCAACAGCAGCTCGCCGATGCCGCAACGCGGTCCGCTGCCGAGCAGGCGGATGTCGTTGGCGATCTTGGTCAGGCTCAGCGCCACTGTCCGCAGCACCGCACTGGTACCGACGAAGCTGTCCTTGGCGGCCTGGGCCTCAAAGTGATTGGGCGCCTCGTGGAACTCCTCGCCCGTTTCGTGATTCAGAACCTCGCAGACCAGCTTGGCGAACTGCGGGTGCGTGTTGATGCCGGTGCCGACCGCGGTGCCGCCGATGGGCAGCTCGCGCAGCGCGATCACCTTGCTCATGATCCGCCGGTCGGCGTGGGCGATCTGGCTGGCATAGCCGCTGAATTCCTGCCCGAGGCGTATCGGGGTGGCGTCCTGGAGGTGGGTTCGGCCGATCTTGACGATGTCGTCCCAGGCCTTGGCCTTCGCCGACAGCGCGTTGCGCAGACGGTGCAGGGCCGGCATGAGGTCCTTGTGCAGCGCCGTCACGGCCGCCACGTGCATGGCCGTCGGGATCACGTCGTTGGAGGATTGTCCCATGTTGACGTGATCATTGGGATGCACTGGGTCCTTTGAGCCGATCTTGCCGCCGGCGATTTCTATTGCGCGGTTGGCGATGACCTCGTTGGCGTTCATGTTGGTGCTGGTGCCCGAGCCGGTCTGAAAGATGTCCACGACGAAATGTTCGTCGTGCAGTCCGTCGGCCACCTCACGAGCCGCCTGTTTGATCAGCTTAGACAGCTTGCCGTCGAGCTTGCCGAGCTTCTCATTGGCCATCGCGGCGGCGTATTTGATCAGCCCCATGGCCCTGATGAACGGGCGCCCGAAGCGATATCCGCTCACCGGAAAATTGAGCACGGCGCGCTGCGTCGAGGCACCATAAAAGGCTCCCGCGGGAACCTCCATTTCCCCCATCGAGTCGCGTTCGATACGTGTTTCTGCCATTGCTTTTGGCCCCTTTTCGCGAGTAGACACATTTCAGGGAGCCAACTGTATCCGAACCCAATCGCGCAGGCCAGCGGGCGCGCTTTCAAGCGGCGGGCAGTCCGGTCGCCAGCGCTTGACGATTCCCACGCGCGCTTATACAGTTCGCGCCCCTGCCCGGGACGAATGTGCGGAGGCGGTGGTGTGACAGCGCCCAAGCGTGGCGAGAATCGAGCACGCCCGGGGCGAGCGTCCCCGTCGCTGCGGTTCGCCGGGATGGGGCTTGAGCTGGGCGGCGCGGTCATCGGCTTCACTCTTGTGGGCTATTGGGTCGATTATCACTATGGTACGGAACCGCGCGGACTGCTCACCGGTGCGGTGCTTGGCGTTATTGGCGGTTTCTACAACTTCATCCGGCAAGCGATCCAGCTTAGTAAGCTCACGACGCCGCCGAGCAAGGATGACGCAGCCAGGCGTGATAGCGACAGTGACGACCATGCGTGAGATCAGCCCCATGCGAGCGTATGCGGGCCTGGCGCTGCTCACGGCGTTGACTGTCGCCGTGGTGGGTGCCGTCGGCTATTTTCCGACAATCAATGTCGGCGGCCGGGCGGCCATCTGGGCGATGCTGGTGGGCCTGCTGATCGGGGCCGTTGCCACGCTGGTCGGCCTGATACCCGTCATGGCCTCACTGCCCAAGCCGCCGCGCGTGCGGCATAATGCGCTGTTATTTGGGATGACCATTCGGATGGTCGCTACTATCCTATTAACGGCGGCGGTCGCTCTCAGCGGCCAAATCGCGGTCAAGCCGCTGTTGATTTGGGTAGCGATTTCGTACGTTATGTTGCTCGGCGTTGACACCAGCGCGGTGGCCTGGCTCTACAAGCGGCTCGAGAGGGAAGCCTGAGAATGGACTTGCTGTTGGCCAGCGACAACCCGCTCAATCACGTTGTCCAGCATCGCATCATCGATGTCCCCATGGGGGGGCCGTGGCCATTCCAGAGCTTCACGCTGTTCAGCAATCATATTCTCATGCAGATCATCGCGATGCTGCTGTTGATCTGGCTGATCCCGATGGCGGTGCGGATGCGCCGCGGAACCGATGACATCGGGCGTCTCGTGCCGCGCGGCTTTGGCAACGCGATCGAGGGTCTCTGCGAGGGGCTGCGGAAGTATGTCGCCGAGCCGGCCCTCGGCAAGTACACGGATATGTTCGTCCCGTACATCTGGTCGGCGTTTTTCTTCGTGCTGACGTGCAATCTGCTGGGGATGCTGCCGCTGGCGGATTGGACGAAGCCGTTCATCCCCGGCCACGCGATTGGCGGAACATCAACCGGCAACATCTGCGTGACAGCCATGCTGGCGCTGTGCACGCTGTTCATGATCGTCTATAACGGGCTGCGCCTGCACGGGCTGAATTACGTGAAGCACTTCTTCATCGGCCCGTGGTATCTGGCGTGGTTTATCGCGATCCTCGAAGTGGTCGGCCTGGCGGCCAAGACGTTCGCGCTCGCCATGCGCCTATTTGCCAACATGATCGCCGGACACATTTTGCTGGCCGTCCTGCTGGGTTTCGTCAGTATGTCGACGATCGCGCTGGGCACCAGTGGGGGGTTGCTGATCTCGATTCCGGTGATCCTGGGTAGTGTCGCAATCAACTTCCTTGAGCTATTCGTCGCCTTCCTCCAGGCGTTCATCTTCACGTTCCTGACGGCCATGTTCATCGGCATGGCCGTGAGCATTCACCATGACCACGATGACGAGGAGGAAGCGGCACATGCGGCACACTAGAGGCTATCCCATAGCTGTGGCACTGGTTTCCAACCAGTGGTCTCACCGGTTGAAAACCTGTGCCACAGAAAACCGGTGCCACAGAGAACCGGTGCCACCCTCCAGGTGCCACGAATGATGTATTGACAACTGCGTTCGAACGCCATGCCCGGTAAGTGGGGTAACGGGTCGCAAGGCTGAGAGGCGATGGCGAGATTCGACAAGAATGTCTCCGACCTCACCGGATGACGCGGCAAAACGAAAGGCGCATTGCAATGAAGAAAACACGAGCAATTGTGGGTTTGACGCTGATACTGTTTGGCTTCGGCATCATGGGCGCCGACGCCGCCCTGGCTCAACCAAACGAAGAAGAGATGCACGGTGAAACCGCCAGTGCCAGCGTGGTGCCCGAGAAGGTGTTTGGTGGCGTGGGTGCCGGTATCGGTGCCGGTCTGGTCATCATGGGTGGTGCCGCCGGCATCGGCCGCATCGGTGGCGCGGCTGTCGAGTCGATGGCGCGCCAACCGGAGGTCGCCGGCTCGATTAACACGGCGATGTTGATCACGGCGGCGATGATTGAAGGTGCGACGCTGTTCGCCGTGGTGGTGTGCTTGTTGGCAATCTGAGAACGCAGACGAGCGGGCCGCGCAAGCTCCGAGTTGCTGCCGCGGCGCCGCCGATTGTGCGGAGCAGGTCCGTGTCAAAGCGCTTCAATTTCGTGTCCGGTATCGAGTGTGCAGCCATCGCGCTCATGATACTTGCCGTGCCGGTCGTGGCCGCCGAAGGACAGGCGCACGGCGAGGATCCCGACGTCTTCCTCAGCAGCGACATCGGCAATTCGCTGATCACGCTCATCATCTTCGGCCTGGTGGTTTTCTTCCTGGGCAAGTTCGCATGGCCGGCCGTGCTTAACGTCCTCCAGCAGCGTGAGGACATGATCCACAACGCGCTGGTTGAGGCCAAGCGCGAGCGCGAGGCGGCCGACGAGTTGCTGGCCAGGTACCAGGAGCAGATCGACCGCGCGCGTGAAGATGCGACCGAGCTGGTCGAGGAAGGCAAGCGCGACGCCGAAGCGGTGCGTGAGCGGATCCACGCACAGGCCAAGCAGGAAGCCGACCAGATGATCGACCGAGCCAGGCGCGAGATTCAAATAGCCACTGATGATGCGGTCAAGAAGCTGTATGACATGACCACGGATGTGGCGGTCAGAGTTGCCGGCAGCGTGATCAGCAAAGAGCTGTCGCCGGCGGATCACGCGGATCTGGTGCGTGAATCACTGGAGCGCATGCGCGCTTCGGACGAAGCGCGTTTTAATTGAGTGGCGTATGGCAGGGCGCCAGCGCCACGATGAGTTGAGTTAGGAGTTATGGCCGCAACGATCGACGAACGCATGGCCGTCGCCGGCGTATACGCCGAGGCGCTCTTTGAGCTCGCCTGGGAAGCCAGCCGGGTCGAGGACGTGCGCGCCGAACTCGAGGAGCTGGTCAGGCTGGCCGAGGTTGATCCCGAATTCGCCGAGTTTCTCGCGACGGTCGCGCTCGACGTCGATCAGCAGATCGCCTCGCTCGAGAGAATCTTCCGCAACCAGCTCAGCGACATGGTGCTCAACACGCTGCTCGCGATGGTCAGGCACCGGCGCGGCGGCTTGTTGCGTGCGCTCTTGCGCAGCTACGTGTTGGCGCTCGAAGAGGCCGCCGGCCAGATCGAGGCCAGGGCCACCAGCGCCGTGGCGCTTACCGACGCGCAGCGCGCCGCGGTGACGCAGCTTGCCGCCGAGAAATCCGGCAAGAAACCGCTGATGGATTTTGTGGTCGAGTCGGAGCTGCTGGGCGGGCTGATCCTGCAAATCGGTGACTGGCGTTACGACAATTCTCTACGGCGCCAGCTCCACGACATGAAACTGCAATTGTCTGATCGGGGTGATCGCGGACTTGAGGTCGGTGTTCGCGACTAACGCCGCGCGTGAGGAAACAATGAGAATTCAGGCAGACGAGATCGCCAGCATCATCAAGGAAGAGATCGCCCAGTACAAAACCACGCTGGACGTCTCCGAGGTCGGCAAAGTGCTCGAGGTCGGCGACGGCGTCGCTCGGATCTACGGCCTGGCCCGCGCGATGGCCGGCGAGATGCTCGAATTCAGCAGCGGTGCGGTCGGTCTGGTGTTCAACCTGGAGGAAAACTCGGTCGGCGCGGTCGTGCTCGGCGACTATCTCGACATCAAGGAGGGCGACGAGGTCCGGACCACGGGGCGGCTGCTCAGTGTGCCCGTCGGTGACGCCCTGATCGGGCGCGTGGTCGATCCGCTCGGACGTCCGATGGATGGTAAGGGGCCGATCCAGTCTCCGCACCGCCGTCCGCTTGAGAGCTACGCGCCCGGCATTGCCGGACGCCAGCCGGTTAATCAGCCGCTTCAGACCGGTATCAAGGCCATCGACAGCATGATCCCGATCGGTCGTGGGCAGCGTGAGTTGATCATCGGTGACCGCAAGACCGGCAAGACCGCCGTCGCCATCGACACCATCATCAACCAGCGTGGCAGCGACGTGATCTGCGTATACGTGGCGATCGGCCAAAAGGAATCGACCGTTGCGGCCATGGTCGAGACGCTGCGCAAGCATGACGCCATGGACTACACGATTGTGGTTTCGGCATCGGCGGCCGACTCGGCGCCGCTCCAGTACATCGCCCCGTACGCCGGCTGCGCGATGGCTGAGTATTTCATGTACGAGAGGGGCGGGCACACCTGCTGCGTTTATGACGATCTCTCGAAACAAGCGGCCGCGTATCGCCAGTTGTCCCTGCTCCTGCGGCGACCTCCGGGCCGCGAGGCCTATCCCGGCGACGTGTTTTACCTGCACAGCCGCCTGCTTGAGCGCTCCTGCAAACTCGCCGAACGCCGGGTCATCGTAAAGAAAGACGCGCCGCCGGACACGGCCGAAGGCGTCAACGGCACGGTTTATGTCGGCAATCAGGACATAGAGCGTTGCGAGCAAGACCACGCGGCCATGGCCGACAAGGACGCGCACGAGATTCGCATCGACCCGACTTCGGGCGGGAGTCTGACGGCCTTACCGGTCATCGAAACTCTCGAAGGTGAGGTCTCCGCGTATATCCCCACCAACGTGATTTCGATTACCGACGGGCAGATTTACCTGGAGCCGGATCTGTTCTTCGCCGGCGTGCGCCCCGCCATCAACGTCGGCATCTCGGTCAGTCGCGTTGGCGGCAACGCCCAGCTACCGGCGATGAAGAAGATCGCCGGGTCGCTGCGCCTGGACCTGGCGGCGTATCGCGAGCTGGAGGCGTTTGCCCAGCTTGGTACGGAGTTGGACGCCGCTACGCAGAAATCGCTCGACCGCGGTCGCCGCATGGTCGAGTTGCTCAAGCAGCCGCAGTATCAGCCCATGGACATCATCGATCAGATTCTGTCGATTCATGCCGGCGCCCGCGGTTTCCTTGACGACATAAAGCTCAGCCGGGTGTCGGAGTTTGAAGAGGGTCTATTGAAGCACTACCGCGATGAGTTCCCGGAAGTGCGCGAACAACTGGCGACTGAAAAGAAGATGACCGACGAGATCGACGCCAAGCTGAAAGAGGTCGTCGCGAATTTCAAGAAGCGATTTCGGGAAGAGAGCCCGGCGGAGTAGGGAGGGCCGGGAATCTGCGTATCCGAGGGCTGTGGCCTAGCGTGACCCTCGGCCGGAATCGAAGTGTGACTCAGGTTTGTTACCTGTGGAGTTCACCGGTTGAAGACCGTCACCGGTTGAAAACCGGTGCCACGAGGGATCAGTGCTGTGACAACCAGGCCACGGTGGACTGGTTAGAGCTTCCAGCCTTGAAGGCTTGATATGGCTAAGGCCCGCGCGATCGTCAAACGCCGCAAGGCGGTCACCAACATCAAGAAGATCACGCAGACGATGCAGCTCATCGCGACGGCGCGTTACCAGAAGTGCCTGCGCCGCGCGACGGCCGGCCAACCTTATACGCAGGCGATCGGCGAGATGGTGCAGACTCTCTCGCAGGCCGGCACCGTCGAGCACGCCTTGCTCAAGCCGAATGAGGGCGTTGACAGCAGCGTCCTGCTGGTGATCACGTCGAACCGTGGGTTGTGCGGGGCGTACAATGCCGCCGTCCTGCGCCGGGCGCTCGAGCATCGCCAGGCATCGGTGGATGAAGGTCTCGCGCCGGAATTGGAGCTGGTTGGCAAGAAGGGCATCAACTACTTCAGATTTCTCAGGATCGACGTGGCGCGCAAGGTCACTGATGTTGAGGACCGCATTGCTTACGCGCGCGTGGCGGAGATGGCCGATCGGTTTATGGAGCTCTATGCCCGCGGTGCGATCGCGCGCGTGGACGTTGCCTACACGCGTTATTGCTCGACGAGTGTGCAGCGACCCGAGATTGTGCGGCTGTTGCCGATCGAGCCGCCGGCCACGAGCGAGGCGGAAGAAGGGTCGCGGACCGCGTCCGCTGATTTCGAGTTCTCGCCGCCGCCGGCCGAATTGCTGGCGCGTCTGATCCCGGAGACGGTGAAGGTTCGGCTGTACCAGTATTTCAACGATTCGATCGTCAGCGAGCAGGTTGCGCGCATGGTCGCGATGAAGTCGGCGACCGATTCCGCGCGGGATATGATCAAATACCTGTCGCAGCGCTATAACCGCGCGCGGCAAACACAGATCACCATGGATCTGCTGGACATCGTGGGCGGAGCGGAAGCGATCGCATCGTAATGCAGAATGCAGAACTATGAATGCAGAAACCGGCGATCGTGGCCAGCGTGATATTCGCGAGCGGACCTTTGCGTTCGCTACGCGTGTGGTTGCGGTGGTCAATGCTGTACCGCGCACGACCGCGGGTTATGTGGTTGCGCGCCAGCTTACCCGAGCCGGCACCAGCGTCGGCGCGAACGTCGAGGAGGCCGAGGCGGCACATTCGCACCGCGAGTTTATCAGGAAAATCAACATCGCCCGTGCCGAGGCACGCGAGGCGCACTATTGGCTGAGACTACTGGGAAGCACAAAGCTCGTGGATGCGCAGCGCCTGGCCCAGGTCGTACAAGAGGCGAATGAGCTGATCAGCATACTGACGGCAATTACCAGAAACGCCCGGCGAAACGAGGAGCACGCAGACTAGCGAACTTCCGCATTCTGCATTCCTCATTCTGCATTCAGCAACGCGCCGTAGCACGGAGACGTATTCAATGCCCAACACCGACTCCGCCACCAACACCGGCAAAGTCACCCAGATCATCGGTTCCACGCTCGATGTCGAGTTCGAACCCGGCCAGTTGCCGAAGATCTATAACGCCCTGAAAGTCCAGATCAGGACCACGCTCAGCGGCAAGGAAGAAGAGCACACGCTCTGGTGCGAGGTCGCACAGCATCTCGGCGGCGGTCAGGTCCGCGCCGTCGCCCTGGGCAGCACCGACGGCCTGGTTCGCGGCGCGCCCGTAGTCGATACCGGCGAGCCGATCACGGTCCCCGTCGGCGAAGCCACCCTCGGCCGCGTGTTTAACCTGCTCGGCGAACCTATCGACGGTCGCGGCCCCGTCGAAGCCGCCGACCGTCGCCCGATCCACGTAGAGCCCCCCGAGTTTCAGGATCTCACGCCCAAGACCGAGCAGTTTGAGACCGGCATCAAGGTCATCGATCTGCTGGTGCCGTTTGTTCGTGGCGGAAAGATCGGCTTGTTCGGCGGCGCCGGCCTGGGCAAGACCGTGGTCATCCAGGAACTCATCGCACGCATAGCCACGCAGCACGGCGGGTTCTCAGTGTTCGCCGGCGTCGGCGAGCGCACCCGCGAGGGCAACGACCTCTGGCTTGAAATGCAGGAAGCCAAGATCGGCGACACCGGCAAGTCCGTCATCGACCAGACCGCCATGGTCTTCGGCCAGATGAACGAGCCCCCGGGCGCGCGCCTGCGCGCCGCGCTCTCAGCGTTGACCATGGCCGAGTATTTCCGCGATCAGACAGGCGCCGACACGCTGCTGTTCATCGACAACATCTTCCGTTTCTCACAGGCCGGTTCAGAAGTCTCCGCGCTGCTCGGCCGCATGCCGTCAGCCGTCGGCTATCAACCCACGCTCGGCACCGAGATGGGCGAACTCCAGGAGCGCATCACCTCGACTAAGAAAGGCGCGGTAACCTCGGTGCAGGCCGTCTACGTGCCCGCCGACGACCTGACCGACCCTGCTCCCGCGACGACATTCACCCACCTCGACGCGTTCATCGTGCTCGAACGCGCAATCTCCGAAAAGGGCATCTACCCGGCGATCGACCCGCTCACATCGTCAAGCCGCATCCTCGATCCCGGCGTGGTCGGCGATGAACACTACGCCATCGCCCGCCGGGTCCAGGAAACCTTGCAGCGTTACAAGAGCCTTCAGGACATCATCGCGATCCTCGGCGTGGACGAGCTCAGCGAAGAGGACAAGCTGATCGTCACGCGCGCCCGCAAGATCGAGCGCTTCCTCTCGCAGCCTTTCTTCGTCGCCGAGCAGTTCATCGGCATTCCCGGCAACTACACGAAGAAGGAAGACACGCTGCGCAGCTTCCAGGAACTCTGCGACGGCAAATGGGACCACCTGCCCGAACCGGCCTTCATGTACGTCGGCCCGATCGAGCAGGCCGCCGAAAAGGCCGAGCGCATGGCGAAAGAAGCCGCGGCGTAGCGTGCGGCTCGCCGCACCGGTTTCTGCTTAGCCGGCGGCGCGATGATCACCTGGTTTCGCCGCGCCGAGCTTGGCCGATGGTTGTCGATGCAATGCGCGGTTTCCGCGCGGCGCATGTTGAGCCCATCGAATACGAAGACGGCGCGATCATCGTCTATCGCAGCGCGACGCTGGCGACCGGCGCGAACCCCTCCACTTATTAGTTCGCGCGCCGGAGAACTTTCTTACACGTTTTGCGTTGAATCGCACCTGGGCGCGTCCTAGACTGCCATGGGTGTGAGCATTTGGCGATGTGCCGCGTGAGCGGGATGGGTTTTCAGAGTTCAGAGGTCAGAGTTCAGAGGTCAGAGTTCAGAGGTCAGAGGGTAGAGGTCAGAGGTCAGGTTTCAGCAACGGAAACAGAAACGGGCCACCGTCACCTGGGGCTCAAGCCGAAAGCTGATCGCTGTTGTTGCTGTTACTGAACTCTAACCTCTAACCTCTAACCTCTAACCTCTGAACACTGAACTCCACCAACTTTTCAACAAGGGGTCCACCATGCTTCGACGTCACAGGCCTTTCAAGTTCTGCTGCGTAATTGCGATCCTCCCATTGACAATGGCCATCATCGGCTGTCTGCCGGCTGTCGGTACACTGAGTAATGTCGGTGGCCCAGCCGGCTTCGACGCTGCGGCACCCGGTGGTGGCGGCTTTGCCAACGCCGGGCCCACGGGCGCGTTTGACGGCGAATTCGGCGCTACCCAGGGCGGCGTCCAGGACATGGGGCTGGCGCGCGAGCTCGTCGATAACGCCCGCGTGCCGCCCGCCGAGGCGTTTGTCGTCGAGGGCATGTTCTCCGAGCACGACCTGGGCCTCACCGGCGACGCCTGCGAGCGCGAGCTTTGCGTGCGCGGCGCGCTGGGTATCGTCCCCGACGCCGCCGGCGATCCGTCCGGCTGGTTCCAGCTAGGTCTGTCCTCGACCATCGACCCGGAGACGTTCGTCCGACCCAGCCTGACACTCATCGCGTGCGTCGATGTTTCAGGCTCGATGGGTTGGCCCTATGGCAGCGAGGACTCCGAGTATCCCACGCCCGGCACGGTGGCACGGGCTCTGTTGCGCGCCATCGCCGGCGAACTCGGCCCCGACGATCGCATTGCCATCGTCACCTTCGGCTCTGAAGTTGCCACGGCGCTGGAGCTCACGCCGGGCGACAGCGATGCGCTGATCACCAGCGCCATCGACGGCCTCGGCGAGGGTGGCTCGACCTACCTCGAAGCCGGCGTCCAGCGCGCCTATGAGCTAGCCAACGCCGCGCCCGGCGACACCACCGAGACGCGCGTCATGCTCTTTACCGACGTGCAGCCCAACGTCGGCAGCACCGCCCCCAGCGAATTCGAGCAAATGGTCGCCGCCGGCGCCGACGAGAACATCGGTATGACCATCATGGCCTTCGGCGTGGGTCTCGGGCAGGAACTGCTCAACGCGATGGCCCACCTGCGCGGCGGTAACGCCTTCAGCTTGTTTGATTACGAGGATGTCACCACGCTGATGGAAGACAACTGGCCCTGGCTGGTCAGCCCGATCGCGCACGATCTCAACGTGCGACTCACGACCAGCGCCGGCTTTGAGGTCGGTGAAGCCTACGGCTTCCCGGCGGCCGAGTCGGGCGAAGCTCCAGGCCTCGACGTTGCCACCGTGTTCCTCAGCAAAAACAAGGGCGCCCTGCTCATGCAGCTCGTGCCCAGCGCCGGGGCCGGTTTCGACGGCATGGCGGTCACGGCCGAGCTGAGCTACGAAACTCCCGCCGGAGATCCGATCGCCGAGACGATTGATGTCGCCTATGCCGGTGAAGAGCTGGACGCCAACGGTGAGTGGTATCAGCAGGCGAGCGTGCGCAAGACGATCGCACTCGCGCTGCTCACGACCGCGATGGCCGACGCCGCTGACCAGTACGGCACTGATGCCGAAGCGGCGATCGCAACACTTGAAGACGCCATCGCCCGCTTTGACAACACGGCGGAGGCGTTGGCGGACGAGGCCCTGAACGCCGAGCTTGATTTCGCGAACGAATTGCTGCAACTCATGCAGGCCGGCGCCGAGCAAGGTGATCTGTACGGCCAGACGTGGTAGGGGTGAACGGGCCGTCCCACCGTATATGCCGACCGTGTCGTTCCCGGGGCACTCGCGTGACGCGAGCACGCGCCGGGGGCGACACGGTCGGCTCAAGTTCAGCCGACGATCATCAGCCGGATAACAGCGCCACAAAAGCGTCGATATCGCCGTTGTTGGCGAAGCCGTCGCCGTTGATATCGGCGAGCATGATATCGCAGTTGGGCCAATCGGCCTGATACTGTGCCGGGTCGGTGATTGCCAGCACGAACGGGTCGATATCGCCGTTGTTGACCGCGCCGTCGCAATTCAGATCGCCGACGACCGGCTCGTAGTCGACGGGAATCTGCCGCTCGAAGATGGCGAGCGTGGTCTGGCCGTTCCAATAGGCGTTGTTCACGTCCGTGATTTCGAGCCACTCATACGTGATATCGCCGTCGTACTCGATCTCGAAGTGCAGAATGCCGTTTGTGCCGGTGACGGCGATATAGCCGAACGGGTTATCGCGCAACAGGTCGCCGGCGTAGGTCTGCGGCGCGAAGTCTGGGTCGAGCGGAACATTCGGAATGGTCCACAGCCCGTTTTCATCGGTGACGCCCTGGGCCTTGATCTGCGTGGTGATGACCTCACCCAGGCCGGGGCGCTCGCATTTCTGGTAGACCTTGATCGACGCGCCGTCGATCGGCTGGCCGGCGTTGCCGACGATGCGAAGCTGAACGGTCTCGGGCAGGTAGTACAGATACTGCCCGTAATAGCCGTGCGCCTTGTGCAGCCAGTGGTCCATCGCGTGGGCGCTGTTCTCGGAGTAGTAATGCGAGACGACCCGCATGAGCCCATCGGTGGCCCAGCGCGTCAGACCCGAGACGTAGTTGTTCTGGCCATGCACGTCGAGGCGATACAGGTCGATCAGCCCGAGTTGGTGCGACATCTCGTGGCACAGGCCATAGTCAATGTCATCGTCGGCGTAATAACCCGGATAGCGCGGGTCCCAGTAGGGGTGCTCGTAGTAATACCGGAACGGGAAGATCGCGAACGGCGTGCGGTCGATGCTGGGGTCGGCGTCGCCATCGCGCGTCACCGCCAGAACGTCGTAATGCACGCGCTTCAGGCTGCCGGCTTCGTCGAACATCTCGTTCATGCGATCGGCGTGACGCCAGAGCCAGTCGAGCATGTCGTCGGTCTGCGAGAGCGGTTGTTCCGGCGTACTGATCTCGCGGAAATCCTCGATATAGCTCGCATCCACGTACGTAAGGAACGGCACCGACTTCGTGCCGATGTAGCGTGTGTCGTTTTCGGGATGATCGTCGCTGACGTCGAGTGTGAATGTGATATCGTGCAGCAGGTCGTCCCAGTTCACCGCGATCTCGAAGGTCACCGTGTCGCCGGGCTCGAGTGCGACGACCTGTGACGGCGTGGCAATCACGCCGCCGTCCAGCTCCCAAGTGCCGCCCAGCGTGCCGTTGTAGGGGTTCGTGCCGGCGTTGCGCACGGTGGCGACATAGGTGACGGGGTCGTTGAGCTCCGGCCAGCGCTGCGTGAACTCGTCCTGTCCACCGTCAAGGCTCACGGCCGCACTCGTGATATATGGCCCGAAACCAGAGGGCTCGGTCATCGCGGCCACGTTGTAAATCGGCAGATAGCGCGGAAAACGCGGCAGACGCGACATGCTGATGATTTGCAGGTCGTCCTCATCGTACGGCGTTCGCGGCGCCAGCGCGTTGATGACCGTTGTTTCGCCGCCTCCCGTCGATACGGCCGTCACGGCGTAATGGTACGTGGTCCCGTTGACCGCCGTCTCGTCACGGTAGTGGTCGGTCGCCACATCCGGGACGGTGTCGATCGGCGTGAGGCCGCTGACGCTGCCGAAGTCGGCGAGCTCGCGATAGACGGCGTAGTGGTCGAACACGCCTGTCGGGTCGCTGATCGGGCGCCAGGAAACATCGACGGCGTTGTTGAGGGCCTTGGCCAACTGCCCGGGTGGTGGTGGAAGGTCCATCACCGCGCCGTCGTTGATATCAAAGGCGTTGAAGAGGTTCTGCGTATTGAAAGTGGGAATCTCGCCGTCGCCATTGCCCGCCATCCAGGTCAGCCGGGCAGGGATGTAGAGCATCCCGTCGGCGGATAGCGTCGGCGTGGCGACCGCGTTCGCGATGCCCGAGGTATTGGGCTCAATCACCAGCGTGTCGAGCAACGTGGCGGCGGTGACGTCGTCACTGAGCGCGTAGTATGCTCCGCCGTCGTTGTTCCCGACGATAATTACGCCGTTGGGCGTGACAATCGGCGCCGCACGCCAGCCATCGCCGGTCCCGGTCGCGCCGGTCTCGTAGCTCCACTTGACCGTCCCATCGGCCGTGTTGATGGCCCACAGGCGGCCCTCTCCCTCGGCGTTGTGCGACTGGAAGTAGTAGGTCGCGCCGTCGTGGCTGAGGCAGCCGGCCCCTCCGACCGACTGCGTGTTGTTGACGCCATTAATCCACTCGTACACGAGCTTGTAGGCGTTGACGGCGTCCCAGAGCGGGTTGCCGTCGCGGTCAACGCCGATGATCCACACACTGCCATTGCTCGCCGCCACGTACACGTTGCCATTGTCGGGGTCGACCGTCGGACAAGCATCGGTGGCCCGGCTTGTCGCCACGGACCACGCCAGGGTGCCGTTTGGGTCGTCCGCCAGAAACGACTGGATCAGCCCCCAGCGACCGCTCGTGATGACGCGCAGGTCGCCGGACGTGTAGCGGTACAAAGCGGGCGAATTGAAGCAGACGCCACCGCCGCTCTGAGCGGCCCAGGAATGCGTGATGGTCGTGCCGAAGTCCATCGCGGCGTAGGGACGATCGTTCCAGGCGAAGCGGAAGATACGGCCGTCGGGAGCGATGACGGGCGATCCGTTGCTTAGTTCATTCGGATTGGGGTTATCGCCGTTGTGCCAGAAGCTATCCGGCCCGCTGTTGGCCAGAAACGCCATCGTGGGGTGGCCGGGGCTGCCGGTCGCGTCATTGCAGACGTAAACGACCGTGCCGTAATTGGCGAAAGCGGGTGTGAACTCGCCGATCGACTCGCCGCCGGCCGGATTGCCCGACCAGAAGTACGCGCCTGTGTGGCGGTCCATGCCTTGCACGCCTTTTGGCCAGTGATAGCCGCACACCACGAGGTTGGCCCCGCCCGGACCGACGCCGTCAAAGAACACCATGCTGCTGGCGCCGAGATTCCCCTCGTTGGGGGAGTTCGGCGTGCGTTTTTGCCAGCGTATGACGTCGAAGAACGTGTCGTTCATGCGCGAGGCGGGCACGACGAAGTCGCTGCGGCCTGTCCGCTCCCTGTCGCGATGCTGCATCTGCCAGGAGTCAGCGCTGGCGAGCACGGCACCAAGGGCTATTAGAATCAGGATCGATTGTGCGTGGACCCTCATGACTTTCTCTCTCCCAGGCAAGTATGCCGTGCCTGTCTATCGGCTGGTTCGGGCCGGTGTTTCGGTGCTCGGCGCGCGCATCGATGGCTATTCGCGTCGTGCCGCAATCGTTGGAGCCGCACGAAACACGCTGTCCGAAACGGTTCATTGTACAATGACACAGTCCCGCAACGGAATCAAGTGAAATCACCCACCGACCGCAATTGCCGGACTGGCTTGCGGCTGGGTCTAGATTGAGGATTGCGTCGCTGGCTCCGTCGGGGCGGTTTCCGGGCCAGCCCCGGCCCGTGAAATGCCCCGGCCATGGCGCCCGTTCCACCCGGCGTCTCGCGCGAACAGGACGTACGCCAGCGCGTACAAGCCGGCCGCCATGAGCAGGGCTACGCGGAAACCGAGCGACATTGAGACCAGAACGACCGCCGTCCCGCCCAGCACCGATGCGGCTCCATTCACCGCAAACCCCCAGTCGATCAGCGGGCCGACGCGCAGCGCGCCCTTCGGAAACGGCATGCCCATGAAGAAGCCGAGGGGTAGCACGAGCACCACCGAGATTGCGATGCGTGGTCCCAGGGGCAGGGCCGCCAGCGCGTCGGTTATGTAGGCGAGTGCAAACGCCTCGAGCAGCAACCACACAACTATGCCGCTGAATACGACGTTCGCCGGCACACGCCGCGAGAAACGACTGCCGATGCCGGATGCGATCAGCACTGACAGCAGGATGGCGGCGACGCTATAGACCGACGGTCCGACAAAAAGCGTGTATTTCTGGATCAGCACGACCTCGACCGCCATGAACGCCGCTCCGATCGTGAAGAAATACAGCCACGGCGCGACTCCCAGGCGGGCTCCTTTTGCCAGGTAGGGCAGCAGGTTCAGCGGGAGCACCAGAACCACGACGACCAACAGGATCACAACCACGATCACCTGCGACAGCGGGTAACCGAACACGCCCAGTCCCAGGCTCTTCGGCGGCTTCTCCCATTTGAAATTACGCCAAAGGCCCATCTGACCGACGAACGGTCGATCATCCGTCGTCGGTGATATGTTGACCGGCGCTGTGCCCGCCGCCTCGCGCCAACCATGCTCGACGATCCGGCCGACCAGATTGTCATCCTCCGGCCCGGACGTGGGATACAAGAGGTGGATGTGTTCGTGGATCTCCGGCGTGAGTTCGCCGAAGGCGTTGTTAATGATGTCCGCGGTGAGCGGTTGCCTGGACAGCAGCAGCATCTTGCGGCGCATGCTCGGCAGGTTGTAGATCGCGAAATGGCTGCGTGGTTGCGGGACACCCGACGCCTCCAGCGCGTCGATCAGGGCACTGACGAGGCGTGGCATGTAGAACTGGTGCTCCATCATCATGAACCCGTTTTCGGACAACGCGTTCCAGTAATCCTGGAAGGCCTCGGTCGTGAACAGGTAATTCTCCGCCAGCGCGAAGGAACCGGACGCCAGCGCCGCCCAGGAATTGGAGCTGAGCGAGTAAATCACATCGAATTCGCCACGGTGTCGGCGAACGTAGGCGCGGGCATCTTCGGTCACGGCGCGTACGCGGGCGTCGTCATAAATGTGCCCGGAAAAATCAGCCAGCTCACCGGTCAACATCATCTCGTTGATATGGGGGATGACCTCGACGGCGTGAATCTCCGCTGCGCCGGCTTGCAGCGCCTGCAACACGTCACCGCCGCCGCCAGCACCCAGCGAGAGAAACGTGCAGTCGTCGAAACGCGCAATCAAGTTGGAAACGTCGATGCCAAACTGGAAGCGATCCTCTTCCGGCCTGTCCCAGTTGCCGTCAAACGCAAAGACCGGGGTGTTGGCGGCGTTATCGATGTTAATGCCGCGGGCCCGTGGGCCATAGTCAAAGAGCTTGATCTTGGCTGTGGCATCCCAATGCTTGTAGACCACCGGGGCGCGCTCCTCACGCTCCATCTCGAGCAGGCCCTCCGCGCGGCTCATCATCACAAACGGCGCAACAAGCAGCAGCACCGGAAGCAGACGCGCGGCGCCGCGTATTGCCAATATGGCGGCGGCCAGAATCGGTATAGTCATCACAAATGTGGCGGCCGGCGTGCCGATGCTGTTCATCAGCACAATGGCGCCGACCACTCCCACGCCCGCGCCCACGAGGTCGGCCATGTACAGACGAGGCATGTCCCGGTGGTTACGTCTGAAAAGGGAACCCAGGGCGATACCGCCCAGGAAGTACGTCGAGCTGAGTAGCGCAATGGCCGCCACTAGCTTGCCGATCATCGCCCAGCTATCGCACAATTCCGAGAACTTCAGGCCCAGTTGAAATACCAACGGCGGCCCCAGCATCGACATGCACGCGGTCAATAGCAGCACGAGCCCCAGGCACCATCTGCGCCGCAACGCCGGCCACAGGCGCAGCGCCAGCGCGCCCAGCCCCAAGCCCATGACTGCCAGAGAGAGCACGAGAAACGCGTACGTGTAGAAGAACTCGGCGGAGAAGATACGCGTCCAGATGATCTCCAAGCCAAGCAATGTCATGGATATCATCATCACGATTGCGAAGCGATGACGTCTCACTATTGTTGCTCCATGTCGCGAGCCGGCGAGCTATCGCCCGGCGCCGCCCGCATTGGACCGTCGGATTCCCTCCCGCGCACACACTCCCGCCGAGATAGGGCCGTACATGCAGCGTACACGCCGCACGTCTGCGTTGCGCTGTGAATTGGTAGGGTGTGCTGTCGAATGTTGTGGCGGGTGTCGGCTTATGTGCGCTCGGGGCGATCAGTCTTCCACGAACACGGCGCGGACCGTATCCGACAGCGCTCGCGCCATGTGCTTGTGTTGCGCTCCGGATGGTATGAACACACCGTCGCCGGCATTGAAGATGATTGTCTCGTCAGTGAATTGGATCTCGAAGCGCCCGTCCAGGATGCAGCCGATGTGTCCCTTCTCACACCAGTGCGGTGCCATCTCGGGCGTGTATTCAACCAGGCGCAGTTGCCTGCCATCCGAGCGCACGGCCTTGCAGCGCACGCCACTGATCGGGATGTCCCACGGTAGTGAGTCGAAGTCGACCTTGTACTGTTGCATCTTGGTTACCTTCCGATGGATGCCCGATGTGAGAAGATCCAACGCTATGGTCCACGGGTAAAATCGCCCAGATGGTCCATTGCCGCTCGCAGTGCCTCGAGGGCGCGTTTGGAGAGGGCCACCACGGCGCCGGGTGATTTCCCCAGCACTTTGGCGATATCGCTGACGGGGCGTCCCTCGAGGAAACGCAGCCGCAATACCTGGCGATGTGATTCCGACAGCTCGGACAGACACGCCAGCAGCGCCCCGACGGCCTCGTCTTTGCGCACGACCCGGCTCGGCGTCTGCGAATCGGTGTAGAGCTGGTCGAGCAGGTTCCAACACGACTCGGCGCCGCCGGCCCCACCGGGCGGCATTTCTCGATCGACGTCCCGCATCTGCGCGTGCAACGCCCGGCGCAGGTCAACCAGCTTGTTATCGGCGATCGTCAGCACCCAGTTCACAAACGCGTCCGGGCCGCGCTGCTCAAAATGACCGATTCGGCGAAAGACATCCAGATACACCTGTTGCAGGATATCCTCGGGCTCGACGCGAGCGCGTAAGCCGCGGTCCATGCGCGTCGCTACGCGTGCGCGCAGCAAAGGGTGATAAGCCGCGAGCAGTTTGCGCAGTGCCAGGCCATCACCCTGCGCCGCCGCGATTACCCAGGCTTCTGTTTGACGATGATCGACCATTGTATTGCCGTCGAGTCTCACCAATGCGCATGATAACCGACTGCCCGAGTGGGATATGCTGTGAGATTCTGTGCAATTGAATTATTATGCGCTTAGTGGCCGTTCGATTCACCCGCGTGGCACGTGTGCCGGGCACCTGCGATCCTCAGTCCACTACGTGGGTGTTCGCACGTCCTGAGTTGTTTTCGCCGATGAGAGTTGAACGTCAAGTGCCAACATATCGCCAGAGGCGATGACATGGATTCCGAACAGCGGGGTGAACATCCGGAACCGGACGAGCGCATCGCCGCGCTGATTAACGAGTACTTCGATCGCCAGCAATCCGGCGAGGTGCTCACGCCGGCCCGCTTTGCGGACGAGTACCCTGATCTGGCTGATGAACTGCTGCCGTATCTCGAAGGTCTATCGCTGCTGGACACCATTCGCCCTTTGGCATCCGACGTGGGTGCCTCGAAGGCGGCGACGGCGGATGCCGACCTGCCGGCTATTGAGGGTTACGAACTGCTGCGGGAGATCGGCCGGGGCGGCATGGGGGTTGTGTACAAGGCCTTGCAGATCGCCACGCGGCGCACGGTCGCGATCAAGGTCATGCTGGCCGGTCCATTCGCCTCGCCGGCCGCGCGCCGCCGATTCGAGCGCGAGGTGCAGCTTGCCGCGCGCCTCGATCACTCGGGCGTTGTTCGAATCCTCGAGAGCGGTGTGGTTTCGGGACAGCCCTATTTCGCGATGGATTACGTCGATGGCCAGCGTCTGGATCGTTACCTGGCCCAGGATCTCGGACTTCCGGACATCGTACGACTCTTCGCCCGGATCTGTGACGGCGTGCAGGCCGCGCACGAGCACGGGATCATCCACCGCGATCTGAAGCCCGCCAACGTGCTGATCGACCAGGACGATGCCCCTCACGTGCTCGATTTTGGTCTCGCCAAGGCGGTCGACCAGACGGACAGCGCCCCGACGTCCTACGCCTCCCTGTCGAGTCCCGGACAGATCATGGGCACGCTGGCCTACCTGTCGCCGGAGCAGGCGGCCGGGGCGCCCGCCGAAGTCGATGCGCGCACGGATGTGTATGCGCTGGGCGTGATGCTGTTCGAGGCGCTGACGCACCAGCTCCCGATCGAACCCCGGGGGCGGCCGTCCGAAGTCATCCAGCGGATTATCGAGTCCGCGCCGCCGCTGCCGACCAAGCTCACCTCACAAGTCGACGGCGAGCTGGAGATCATCGTCTTGAAGGCCCTCGCCAAGGACAAAACCGCGCGTTACGCGTCGGCGGCCGAATTGGCGGCCGAGCTGCGCAGGTACTTGAGCGGAGAGCCGATTCTGGCCCGGCGTCCGAGCAGCTTCTATTACATGCGCAAGAAACTGCTCAAGCATCGCGCCCGCATCGCCGTCACATCCGGGATCGTGGCCATCGTGCTCGTGGTGATCCTCACCGGCGCGTGGTGGCAGCGCACGCGGAGCGCCGCGGCCGAGGCGCGGGATATCGCATATGCGCGGCTACAGTCTCTGCGGGCGGTGCAGGTGCTCGAGGGCGGCGACGCCAAGGCGGCGGTGGGCCTCGCGTTGGCGCTAAAAGCGCAATATCCCAACCTGATCGATCCGCAGATCGCTTTGGCGCGGGCCCGTGTTCAGACGCGCCAGGCCGAGCAAACCATCCTGGATCTGGAGCGCCTGCAGCCAACCCAACCCGGCTACTGGGCCACCCGGCTGGTCCTGGCCGAGATGTATCGCAAGACGGGTGAGCACCGCTTGGCCGAGGAGCTGTCGGCCACGGCGCTGGCAATCATGCCCGACACCATCGACGCAAGTTACCTGCGCTCGCTGCTGGCCTTCGACCCCGCACAGGCCGAAGCCCACGCCCGGCGGGTGGTGGAGCGCGATCCCACACACATGCTGGCCTGGTCGCGTCTGACGTATCTCGGCATCAACTCAGGGGATCTCGATAGCGCGGTCGATGCCGTCCAGCATCTCGCAAAACTAAGGCCTGATACCGTCTCCTGGCAGATTCTGCACGGCGAGATCCTCGTGCGTCGCGGCGAGTTTGAGAAGGCGGTCGACGTGTTCACCGAGTTCATCGAACATGCCGCCGTACCGGCGCTGGCCTATGGTTCTCGCGCCGTCGCCTATCGCCGATTGAACCGCCACGAAGACGCCATCGCTGACTACGACCGTTTGCTGGGCGATGCCCAGCGCCGTCCGGGGACCGCGCCAATCTGGTTTCGCTATCAGCGCGCCACATCGCTATGGATCACCGGTCGGCTTGCCGAGGCGGCCAACGACTATCGCGGAGTCCGCGCCGTGCATGGGCAGCCGCACTACGCGGACGCGCGGCTGGCGCTCATACTGTTTGAGCTAGGGCAGCGCGCAGAAGCCGAGAGCTTGCTGGCCCAGGCCCACGATGCCGCGGGCGACGTCTGGCTGGAGAGCATCTTCGCCTGTTTGCAGGGCGATCTGTCTCCCGAGGCGCTGGTGGCAGCGGCCGATAATGACCCGGCCAGGCTGTGCGAGGGGTGTTACTACGCGGGCGAGGTGTGTCTGCTGCGCGGCGATGTCGCACGCGCCCGGCACTGGTTCGAGCGTTGCGTAGCCACCGATGTGCAACTCGACACGAACAATTTCGTCCTGCTGCCCATGAACGAGTATGAACTGGCCCTCTGGCGCCTGGAGTCGCTGGCCAGACCACCCGCCACGCAGCCGGCCCCCTGAGCATTCCGGCAGGAAAGCTGGTTTTTCGCGTCGTCGCGCGCTGCGCCTTACGTTCCCCATATTGACAGGCATCGCAGTCACCCTTGTTGGGCTGGCAATGGACAGACGATGCCCCGCGAACGTCAATTTGGTATTGCAGCCGCACCGGGCCTCACCACTGTGGCGGATCAGGTGCACGGGAGGCTAAGCCATGTCAACCGCGAAATTGAAAAACTCGTTAGCGTGCATCACCGTGCTGCTGGTGGTGGGGGGGCTGGCATCACCGGTGTTTGGCACAACATATGTGGTCAAACCTGACGGAACCGGCGATTACCCGACCATCCAGGCCGCGATCAACGCCGCCAGCAACACCGACATTATCGAGCTGACCGACGGCACCTTCAGTGGCACCGACAACTGTGGGTTCAGCTACAACGGCAAGGAGATCACCATCCGATCTCAAAGCGGTGATCCGGCGAGCTGTACCATTCAGGGCCCCTCGGCAGCGGGCGGGGGAGTCCTGTTCGTCAACGATGAGGGCCGCAACTCCAAGCTCGAGTATGTCACGATCACGGCCGCCGGTCACGGCATCGTCTGCGGTAAGACGGGGTTTCCACCGATCACCTATCCAGCTTCCGGCTCGCCGACGATCACCGGGTGTGTCATCGACGGCAACACGTCGCAAAACGGGGGTGGGATGTACATCATCGAAGACTCCTCCCCCTACGTCCAGCAGACAACGATCTCCAACAACACCGCCAACGGTGGACTGAACAACGCCTTCGGTGGCGGTGTCTACAGCCTCGAGTCCGATCCGTTCTTCTTTGAGTGCGTGTTCTCAGACAACCTGGTCACCGGCGGCGTCGGCGGTGGTGGCGGCGGCGGTCTCTACGCCGAAAGCTCGATCGTCTGGATCGAAGAGTGTACCTTCGCCGACAACGACGGCCGGAACTCGGGCGGAGCTTTGATCGCGAACTTCTCGGACGTGACGCTCGCGAGCTGTCTGCTTTACGGGAACGTCAGTGGCCTGCACGGCGGTGCCGTGTACGCCTGGGGCTATACCACCAGCATCGATGTCGACTACTGCACCTTCTACGGGAACGACTCGCCCCTGGGCAGCGGCTTCGACATGTGGGACAACGCCAGCGCCGCGGTTAACAACACCATCATCGCCTTTGGCATCGGTGGTGGCGAAGCCGCCTGGGTGAACAGCGGCGGTTCGGTCACGGCGACATGCACCGATGTCTACTCCAACTCGGGTGGCGACTGGGTCAGCGGCCTGTCCGGGCAGCTCGCCCTGCGCAACAACATGCAGGCCGACCCAATCTTCTGCGGTGCCGGCACAAATGACTTCACCGTCCACGCCAACTCGCCGTGCGCTCCGCTGGCGCTGCCCTGCGGGCAGGTGGGCTGTTATGGCGTCGGTTGCTCGGGCGCCATGACGTACACGGTCTGTCCCACCGGGACGGCGGACTACACCACCATTCAGGCGGCAATCAATGCAGCCGCCGACGGTGACACCATCCAGCTTTGTGACGCGACTTTCACCGGTGCCGGCAACGTCGATGTCGACTTCGGCGGCAAGAAGATCACCGTCGAGTCGCAGAGTGGCAACGCCGAGGCCTGTGTGATCGACTGTGCCGCCAGCGCGGCCAACCGCCACCGCGGGTTCGTCTTCCACTCCGACGAAGACCCCAATTCAGTGCTCCGCGCGGTCAAGATCATCAACGGATACATGACCGGCGAGCCCAACGACGCCGATGGTGGCGGCATTGTGATCAGGAACGCGTCGTCCCCCACGATCGACCAGTGCATTCTGGAGGATAATACCGCTTACGCGGGTGGCGGCATGGCGGTGCTGCGCAACGGTGCCTCACCGAAGATCACCGATTGTGAGTTCCGCTCGAACACCACCGAGCCAAGCTTTGGCGGTGGGCTGTTGCTTGACCACAGCACCTGGGCCGTCGTGTATGACTGCCTCTTCGAGGACAACGTTGCCGGCGACGACGGCGGCGGTCTGGCAACCTTCAACTGGGTCGACCTGCAACGCTGCACTTTCACCGGGAATCAGACCACCAACGGTCACGGCGGCGGCATGACTTCCATGGCTTCGCCCGACGTCCCGATCATCTCCGAGTGCATCTATGGCGGAAACACCGCCAACGTTGGTGGCGGCGGCCTTTCCGTCTACGGCCTGTCCGGCGGCGTGATAGATGAGTGCACCTTCTACGACAACGTGGTGAACTCCGGCCCTGGCGGCGGACTCAGCCTCGGAAACAACACCAGTGTCGAGGTCGACAACTGCACGTTCCACGCCAACGCCGCTTACCCGTATGACCCGAACGACCCGTCCGTTGGCGGAGGTATCTACGTCTTCTGGACCTCATCCCTCGAGATCACGAACACGATCATCGCGTCCAGTGTTGCCGGTGAGGCCGTCGCGTGTGAGCCGAACGATGCCACCGCGACCGCCACGTGCTGCGACATCTATAACAACGCCGGCGGTGACTGGGTCGATTGCCTGTTTGGCCAGGATGCCGACCCCAACAACATCTCGCTCGACCCGATGTTCTGCTACGCCGCCGGCAAGGACTTCACGCTCAACACCAACTCGCCCTGTGCGGCGTTCGCAACGCCCAATTCAAACTGCGACCTGATCGGTGCCTGGCCCGTCAACTGCGGCGTGCCGAAGACGTACACGGTCTGCCCCACCGGGCCGGCTGATTTCACCACCATCCAGGCCGCGATTGACGCCGCGTACGACGGCGACATCATCCAGCTCTGTGATGCAACGTTCACCGGTGCCGGCAACATTGATGTCGACTTTGGCGGCAAGAAGATCACCGTCGAGTCGCAGAGCGGCGACGCCGAAGCCTGCATCATCGACTGCGCCGCCGGCGCCGCCAACGAACACCGCGGGTTTATCTTCCAGTCCGATGAAGATCCCAACTCCGTCCTTCGCGCTGTTAAGATCATCAACGGATACATGGTCAGTGATCCCAACAACTACGAGGGCGGCGGCATCGTGATCAAAAATGCGTCGTCCCCCACGATTGACCAGTGTATTCTGGAAGATAACACCGCTTACGCCGGTGGCGGCATGGCCGTGCTGCGCAACGGTGCCTCACCGAAGATCACCGATTGTGAGTTCCGCTCGAACACCACCGCGCCGAGCTTTGGCGGCGGGCTGCTGCTGGACCACTACACTTGGGCCGTCGTGCACGACTGCCTCTTCGAGGACAACATCGCGGGCGATGATGGTGGCGGCCTGGCGACGTTTAACTGGGTCGAGCTGCGACGCTCCACCTTCACTGGGAATCAGACCACCGGCGGTCACGGCGGTGGCATGACCTCCATGGCTTCCCCCGATGTTCCGATCATCTCCGAGTGCGTCTATGGCGGGAACACAGCTAACGTTGGTGGCGGCGGACTCTCCGTCTACGGCCTGCCCGGCGGCACTATTGAGAAGTGCACGTTCTACGACAACCTCACGAACACCGCCGGCGGCGGCGGTCTCTGCCTCGGAAACGGCACCTCTGTGCAGGTCGATAACTGCACCTTCCACGCCAACTCCGCCCCCGACCCCAATCCGAACTACGGCGGTGGCGGCATCTACGTCTTCTGGGGCTCCTCCGCCGAGATCACGAACACGATCATCGCGTCCAGTGTCGCGGGCGAAGCCGTCGCGTGTGAGCCGAATGACCCATCGTTCGCCATCGCCACCTGCTCTGACATGTGGGGTAACGTCGGCGGAGACTGGGTCAACTGCCTGTTCGGCCAGGACAGTGACCCCAACAACATCTCGCTTGACCCGCTGTTCTGCAACGCCGGCGCGAATGACTTCACGCTGGATGCCAGCTCTCCCTGCGCACCGTTCTCGCCGCCCAATGCGAACTGCGACCTGATCGGTGCCTGGCCGGTAGCCTGTGGTGGATACCAGGACGGCGATCTGAATTGCGACGGTCTGGTCAACAATGGCGACATTGATCCATTCGTGCTCGCCGTTACCGACCCGGTCCTGTATGCGTCGAATTTCCCGTCATGCGATATCATGCTCGCCGACTGCAACGGTGACGGGCTGGTCAACAATGGAGATATTGACGCGTTCGTCGCTATCATCGGCGGATAGTTGACTATCCATCAGCGAATCACCCCTGGCGGGCCGCCGACACCTCCCGCGGCGGCCCGCCGACTTTGCGCAATGCTCCCGGCCAGGATCGGCGCAGCCACAGCCCCTCGTGTGGACCACGCTGCCTCCCACAAGGAACACCGGCATTACTACCAAATCGAATCATGTATGCTGGTGGCGTTCGACCTCCGAGTCATCGTGATTGTGCGAGCATGTGTCGCGTCCGACACGCAAGACCACACACACCACTCTGGTAGCAGCCGGTATATGATGTCAGGGAAAATAGAGGCAGGTCAGACTCTATGGCCGTCAGGATCTGGAATCTGAAGATTGGACTGTGAACTCCGGAATTGTAATTCGGCGACTATTTGACGGTGAGCGCGACGTGACAGCCACGCAGTCAACGCGTATACTCCCAACCCGATCGGGGGTCGGATATCAAAGTGTTGGAGGACTCACCGGATGTCAAAGAAACTAATCGACGATCTCCAGACCACAGTGGCCCGGCTACAGGCCGAGCGACAGAGCTACGTCGATGCCGTTGCCGCAATTGATGGGACGTTTCGCGCCCTTGGGATCACGCCGAGCACAAAGAAGACCGGTCGCGGCGCCGCCGCCAAGAAGGTCGCGTTTACGGCCGTCAAAAAGAGAGGCAAACGCCGTAAGTTCAACATGACCGCCTCCGAGCTGATTGCCACCACCATCAAAAAAGCGGGGGCCAAGGGGGCGACCGGTGCACAGATCAGCAAGGCGTGGAAGGCCGCCGGCCGGCCTGGCGATGCGTACAACACCCTGACCGTCCTGTGCAAGGAGAAAAAGATCAAGCGGCAGAAGATCAAGGGCGGCCGCGGCAGCATGTACACGCTTCCGTAGCGGCGTACAGGGGGATTGGCACCACGTCCGACGCCGTCTCTCTATCGGTCGCCGGGCACACTATGCCGCATTTCGTGCCTGGGGGCCAGGTTCGGCGGGGATGACTGGTTCACCAGTTGCTCCCGCCGAACCCGGCTCGCGGCACCTACCCGATTCACCAGCGTGGTATTCGCGGGCCTGTTAGGTCCGCGGAGGCGGGACTGCCTGTCCGCGGGCGGTCCGCGGCCGAAGTCACCGGTCCATCCGATCGAGTGACATCCGCGTCTAACTGTGGATTGACGCCCGGGGCATGCTGGCAAGCACCCGCCGACCATCTCGTGTGCGCCGAACGCTCGCAATTTGCGACGCTGTCAATAAAATTGGCGTAGTAATCGTGAGCGCGGCAAGACAGACTCGACGCCGGTTGGAAAGATGATCCCCGCAGAGATTCTCAAGAAAGTCCGCCGTATCCAGATCGAAACGTCCGCGCTGGTCAATGACATGTTCGCGGGGCAGTATCACTCCGCGTTCAAGGGGCGCGGGATCGAGTTTGACGAGGTGCGCGAGTATCAGCCCGGCGACGACGTCCGGCTGCTCGACTGGAACGTCACGGCCCGCGCGGGACGGCCATTCGTCAAGAGTTTCCGTGAAGAGCGCGAGCTGACGATCATGTTGCTGGTCGACGTGAGTCGTTCGCAGGCATTCGGTACACACGAACAGCTCAAGTCCGAACTGGTTGCCGAGCTCGGCGCCACACTGGCTTTCTCCGCCAATCAGAACAACGACAAAGTGGGGATGATACTGTTCACGGATCGCGTCGAGCGCTTCATCCCGGCGCGCAAAGGGCTGCGTCACGTGCTGCGCGTCGTGCGCGAACTGCTTTACCACCAGCCAGAGGGCCGCGGCACCAACGTTGGCGTACCGCTGGAGCAGCTTAACCGTGTCCTGCATCGTCGCGCCGTCGTCTTCCTGATCAGCGATTTTCAGGCCCCCGATTTCACCGGCGCCTTGCGGGTCATCCGCCACCGGCACGACCTGATTCCGGTGATTGTGAGCGATCGCCGTGAGGCCCACCTGCCACCGATGCGGCTGCTCGAGCTGTATGACCCGGAGACCGGCGACCAGCGGGTCGTGGATGCAAGTTCGCGCGCATTCCGCCGGCGTTTCGCACAGATTGCCGATCAACGCCGGCAGGAGCTTTTGAGCATGCTCCGCAAGCACCGCATCGACGCGATCCAGGTGCGGACCGGCGAGTCATTCGTCGAGCCCCTGCGGAAGTTCTTCCACTTGCGGGGGGCACGGCGATGAGTGCGTGCGGCGTCGAATCCGCCGCGCGGCAGCGGCGCGTGGCATGCTTGCCGGTGTGCGTGCTGGCGTTGGTGGCGGCGGGTTGTGGCAGCAAACCCGAGGTACCCCCGGTGGCCAGCACCACCGCCGAGCGCGGGCCGATCAGCTTTACGGTAGTAGTATCGCCGAAGGCACCCGCGTATGGTCAGCCGCTGACCGTTGAGCTTCGTGCCGAGACGCCTGAAGATCACCTGGTGGAGTTTCCCGATCTCGACGAGCTGAAGGACGCCGATGTAACGCTCGTGGATGCGTCCGGGCCGCGTCCAGGCGCGGGCGCGGGTCTCAACTGGCGCAGTGTGTTCGAAGTTACACCGTGGTTGTCGGGCGCGTTTGAAATCCCGCCGCTGGTTATGAAGTATGCCTCGCGGCCGGCGGACCCAAACGAATCGGCCCACTTCGATCATGAGCTTGCGTCGAGCACTCTGACAATAAACGTGGGCACCGCGTTGACCGAGCATGACAGCATCGAGCAGCCGCGCCCAATCACAGGCACGTTGCTCCCACCCAAACCGGTCAATCCGTGGTTATGGCCGATTGTGTGGGCCGCGGCTGTACTGGCGCTGGCGCTGGCGATCGCCGCCATCTGGCTGATCCACCGGCGCATGACGCGCCCCAAGCCGCCATTGCCCGCGGATGTCTGGGCGCTGCGTGCGCTGTCGGCCCTGGCCGCGCAGGATCTGGCGCGCGCGGGGCGTATCCGCGAGCACTACTACGGCCTGAGCGAGATTCTGCGGCGTTATATCGAGAAGCAGATTCATGTCGCCGCCCCCGAGATGACGACCGACGAGTTCCTGACGAGAATCGCCCGTGAGGCGTATCGCTGGCCGGCCATAGACGTTGACCAACTCCGCGTGTTCATGCAGAGCTGTGATGTTGTGAAATACGCGGCGTTTGAGCCGGACGCCGACGCGGCCGGTGAGGCCCTCGATGTTGCCCGCACGTTCGTCAGATCCACGACACGCGCCGGCATTGGCTCAGAGGCATCAAAGCCGTCGGCGGGAGGGCGGGCGGCGTGATAGTTTTTGCATATCCACAGGCGTTTTTTCTGTTGCTGGTGCTGCCGCTGCTGTGGTGGCACTGGTCACGACGGGCTCGGCGCCCGGTGATTCGGTTCTCCGGCTTGGCCACGATCCGGGCCGCCGGCGGCGCCGCACGCTTGCGCTGGGTTCTCCCCACGTTGCGCTCCGCGGCACTGGTTGCCCTGATCATTGCGGTGGCCCGCCCTCAGAAGGCCGACGTTTCAAAACAGATCTTCGCCGAGGGCATCGCCATTCAAATGGTGCTCGATACGTCCAGCAGCATGCTCGATCCGGACATGACCGAAGTGGGCCAAGCGCCGCAGTCTCGCCTCGATGTCGTCAAGGACGTCTTTCGGCGTTTCGTGGCGGGTGATGGCCAGGATTTGCCCGGCCGCCCGAACGACCTGATCGGCATGATCAAGTTCGCACTATATCCCGATAGCGTCTGCCCCTTGACGCTTGACCACGACACGCTGCTCGAGATCCTCGAGGAAACCGAGGCGGTGCGCATCCGCGAAGAGAATCGTACCGCGATCGGCGACGCGCTGGCGCTGGCCGCCGCCCGGCTCAAAGAACTCAAGCGTACGACCGGCTCCGGCGAACAGCTCACCATCACCAGCCGCGTGATCATTCTGCTGACCGACGGCGAGGACAACGCCAGCGAGATTCCACCGGAGCAGGCCGGTGATCTGGCGGCGACGTTTGGCATCAAGGTCTATACGATCGTAGCCGGTACCGGCGCGCGTTTCGGGTTCGGGCGCGCACCGGTTGACGATCGGCCGTTGCGCCACATCGCCGAAATCACCGGTGGCCGGCATTTCCGCGCCAGGACGCCCGCCGCCTTGGAAGACATTTACACCGAGATCGACAAGCTGGAACGCACGCGCACAGAGGAGAAACGCTTTGTAATGCGGGACGAACGTGCACAGCCGTGGCTGCTCACCGCGTTCGTGTGTCTGGGCCTGCAAACACTGCTCGCGTCCACTCGCCTGAGGAAAATCCCGTGACGCGAATGACGTTTGACAATCTGCAATGGCTGCACCTGCTGTGGGTCGCGCTGGGCGTGGCCGTGATCGGCGTATACGGCAACTGGCAACGACGTCGGGCGATGCGCGCCTTTGCCGATGCGCCGTTGCTGGCCGTGCTCGCCCCGCGTGTTGGCTGGCTCCGGCCCCTATTGCGACTGGTGCTGGTGGTCGCCTGCCTGGTGGCTCTGGTTGGCGCACTGATCGGGCCGCGCTGGGGCGAGACGGAGCGCAAGGTTATTCGGCGCAATGTCGACGTGCTGGTCGTGCTTGACGTGTCGCGCTCAATGCTGGCGCGCGACATCGCGCCCAGCCGACTGGAACGCGCCAAGATCGCCATCCGCGAGGATCTGCTGCCGGCGCTGGGCGGCGATCGCGTCGGCCTGATCACGTTTGCCGGCGTGCCTCGACTCAAGTGTCCGCTCACCAGTGATTACGGATTCTTCCGGCTAGCGCTCGAGGATGTTACTACCGAGAGCAGCCCGCGCGGCGGTACGCTCATCGGCGACGCGATTCGCATGGCCGCCGACGCGTTCAACTCCCCGCTCGACACATATAAGGTGGTCGTGCTGATCACCGATGGCGAGGACCAGGACAGCTACCCGGTCGAGGCGGCGCGTGGTCTGTGGGAGGACCATGGCATCCCGATCGTGGCGCTGGCCCTGGGGGACGAGCGGGAAGGGGCGCGCATCCCGATCCAGACCGAGCGCGGCACCGAGTATGTCGAACACGATGGCCATACGGTCTGGACCCGTGCGAACTTCGGCCAACTGCGCGAGATCGCGCGCGTGTCCGACCTGAATGTGTTTGTCCCGGTCGGCACGCAGAACTTCGATTTGGGTGGCATCTTCCACCGCGTCGTGTCGGCGATCGAATATCATGAAGAGGAGCAGCGCGAGCTGATTCCCAAGCCGTCGCGGTATCATCCCTTTGCCGTGGCGGCCTTTGCGCTGTTGCTGCTCGATTCGCTGGTGGGCGGCGGCCCGCGGTTTGCCAGAGCCGCGCAGCGCTGGCAGGCACAGGAGGCGGCATGAGCGCGATGGCTTCCAGAGATTATCTCCGGATGGCAGTGCTCCCGATCGTCCTCTGCGCGCTGGCCGCGGCTACCGGCACTGCGGCCACGTCCCGCGAGCTCATCCAGGCCGGCAATGGGCAATTCCAGGCCGGGCGTTACGCCGATGCATTGGAGCTGTATTCGCAGGTTGACGAGGACGCCGACGAGTCGATCCTCCCCGAACTCCTGCAGAATCGGGCGGCGGCGCATTTCGAGCTCGGGCAGTACGACGACGCGCGCGGCCTGTGGGTGCGGGCGGCCACGCTGCGCGACGCGGCGTTTGAGGCGCGCATGCGTTACAACCTCGGCAATGTGAACTACGCGGAAACGCTCGCGACCTTGTCTTCAGCGGAGGGTCAACAGGATCCAGCGCAGCTTCAACAGGTGGCCGAGCGGGCCGGCGCATCGCTCGAACGCGCCATCGCCCAATATCGCGACGCCCTGCGGCTTGACCCGCAATGTGATGATGCGCGCGCCAATCTCGAACTGGCCTGCAAACTGCGCAAGCAACTGGAGCCTCCCGAGGGCCAGCAGCCGCAATCCCAGCCGTCGACACAACCATCGACGCAACCCTCGACCCAGCCGCAAGATGGCCAGCAGCAGCAACAGCAAGATGGGCAGAATAATCAGGAGCAAGCCGGCGACCAGGGCGAGCAGCAGAACTCCGACCAACAGGATGAGCAGCAGCAGCCGGGCGAAGATGGCCAGGACAAGCCTCAGGATGAGCAGCAATCCGGCGATCAGAACGTTGAAGAAAACCAGCCACAGGCGAATGAGGGTGAACCGCGCGAGGGTGAGTCTGAATCGGATGGCGAGCACGAACAGCGGCCGGCAAAGGCCATGCCCCTGACGCGCCAGCAAGCCGAGGCCTTGCTACAACGCATTCGCGATAACGCCCGCGAACGTCGCGAGCAGCTTAAGGCACGCGAGATTCTCCAGGCGCTGCGCGAGGCACAGAGCCGCCCGGTCGAGAAAGACTGGTAGCGCGCGGCCTGCCACGCCTACTCAGGATGATCTCAGACTCCCCACAGCGTGGCGGCCAGCGTCTTGCCAACCGTCGCTCCCGGCACATTCCGCGCGCGCATCACCTTTGTCTTCCCGGCGTTCGTTCTTATACTGGTTGCATGCGGTCAATCGCGGTGGTCAATCAGAAGGGTGGTGTGGGCAAAACCACGACGGCGGTGAATGTCGCCGCCGCGATCGCGCGTGGCGGCCGGCGCGTCCTGCTGGTCGACTGCGATCCACAGGCCCATGCAAGCATGCACCTCGGCATTGAGCTCAATGGCCAAGAGCCCAGCATTTATGATGTGCTCTGCGGGCGTCGCTCGGTCCTCGAAGCTGTGCGCCGGCTCGACAAGAATCTGCTGGTTCTCCCGTCACATGTAGATCTGGTCGCCGCCGAAATCGAGATGGCCGAGCAACCCGATCGCCATACGATTCTTGCCGGTGCTCTGCGGCCCTTGCTCGAAGACGTAGATTACTGTCTCGTGGATTGCGCGCCGTCTCTGGGGTTGCTGGCGGTCAACGCTCTGGCGGCCGTACACGAAGTCTTGATCCCGCTTCAGCCGCACTTTCTGGCGCTCCAGGGGCTGGGCAAGCTGCTCGAAACGGTCACGTTGGTGCGCGATGAAATCAACCCCGATCTGCGCATCTCCGGCATTTTGTTCAGCATGTTTGAAAGCGGCACGCGGCTGGCCCAGGAAGTCGTGGGCGACGTGCGCAACTTTGTCGAGAGGGCGTCGCCCGGTGATGCCTGGCACGGCGCGCAGGTGTTTGACACGCGGATTCGCCGCAACATCAAGCTCGCCGAGTGCCCGAGCTTTGGGAAGACAATCTTCGATTATGCCCCGGGCAGCCACGGGGCCGCTGATTACGAATCACTGGCGGCCGAATTGACGTCGATGTCATCTGCGCCCATTGTCCACGCCGCAACACTTGCAAGTGAGGACGTGGGTGAGCTGCCACCACCCGCGCCCTGTGATCAGCGCGCGCCGGCCGCAGAGCTGGATGTCCCTCCCCAGCCTGGCGACATCGCCGCCGCGGACGCCTCGGAGGCAGCGCTGTCATGAGCGCGGACGACGCGCGTTTGCCAGTGTCGCCGGCGGACCACTTCTGGCGACGCATCTTCCCAGCCTACTGGATTTTCCTGTTCTGCGTGACACACTTCCCCGGCTTGAATCTGGCTGGACCGCGCGGCAGCGACAAAGTGGTTCACATGGTGGCGTTTGGGCTGTTGGCGCTGCTCCTCTGGCGTTTCATGAAATCGTGCTACGGAACCCTCGGCCCTTGGTTCGTCTGGAAGGCGCTGGTGGTTGTGCTGGCGTATGCGGCCTTTGACGAGGTGACACAGCCGCTCATGCGCCGCGGAGCCGAACTGGGCGATTGGTGTGCGGACAGCATCGGCGGCGCTGCCACGCTCGGCCTGCTGGAAGCGATCCGGCGATACCGGCTCCGGCGTTTGCAGAACGACGCGTGATGCGCCCGAATTGAGAGTCAAATACCGGAACGCCGGTTGAACTGGACGCGAAACCAGCCGTACATACAATGAGCCTTCGGCACCAGAGACCTTTCTGAAACGCCGGCGCGGTCGAGCTTCCATCGGTCGCGTCAGTCGCCGCCGCACTTTGCAAATCACGCGAGGGTGCTCACATGTGGAAATGGCTGCAAGCTGTGGACCGCATCCTGCGCGGAGAGGCGACGCGTGTTGCCGATCTGCGCGACGGTACCATCCGTATCCCGACGTTCGGCGTGATTGTAGTCACGATCATACTGGGGTTGGTCTACGGGTTTTTCATGGGGTGGTTTGCGCTGATCAACCGCGAGGTTCCCGAGTACCGGCAACTGCTGGCCACCACACTGAAGGTGCCGGCATTGTTTTTCCTGACGCTCATCGTCACTTTTCCGTCGCTGTATGTGTTCAACGCGCTGGTTGGATCGCGCCTTTCAATCGCCGCGGTATTCAGGTTGCTGATCGCGGGGTTGACAGTGACCATGGCCGTGCTGGGTTCATTTGGTCCGATCACCGCGTTCTTCTCGCTGAGCACCGAAAACTACGCGTTCATGGTGCTGCTGAATGTGGTGCTGTTTGCCGTCGCGGGTACGCTGGGTCTGGCTTTTTTGCTGCAAACGCTGCACCGGCTGACCATCGGCCAGGAGCCTCCCGCCACGCCGGACGCGCCACGGTCCGCGACCCCGCCGGTTCCGGGCGAGACCGCGCCCGACCAGCCAAACGCTGACCGCGAGTCCGAGGCACCGCCAGCGCCCCTGGGCGCGCTCGACCAGATTGAGGGACACGTGCTCGGCCGGCATGTGAAATCCGTGTTTCGCTGCTGGCTCGTGATATTCGCACTGGTCGGCGCGCAGATGTCGTGGATACTGCGTCCCTTCATCGGCCACCCGGCGCTGGAGTTCCAGTGGTTCCGGCCGCGCTGCTCCAGTTTCTTCGAAGCACTGATCGGCACCATCAGATCGCTGTTCACATAGCCACGATATGACTGCCTGGATCAGCCAAGCTGACGCAATCCTCCGCGGCCGCGCGACACCAGAGCACCAGCCGGTGCAGCGCACACTCGGCCTCCTGCTGGCCTGCACCGTCACCGCCGGGATGATATACGGCGGCGTGATGGGGTCGTTTGGCGGAGTGGCCGGCGAGCGCCTGGCGCAGGTGTTTTACTCAGCCACCAAGGTGCCGCTGCTGCTGATCGCGACGTTTGCGCTCAGTCTGCCGAGCTTTTTTGTGCTCAACACGCTCTTCGGGCTGCGCGCCGATTTTGCCGCCGTGCTTCGCGCTCTGCTGGCGGCGCAGGCGGCCCTCACGGTTATTCTCGTCTCGCTCGCGCCGTACACGGCGTTCTGGTATGTCTCGTTTGCCGGGTACCAGGTGGCGGTGCTCTTCAATGCGCTGATGTTTCTCATCGCGAGCCTGGCGGCGCAGTACGTCTTGCGAGGCTACTACACGCCGCTGATCGCGCGCAATCCGCGTCACCGGCTGATGTTCCGCACGTGGCTGCTGATTTATGCGTTTGTCGGTATTCAGATGGGGTGGGTGCTGCGGCCATTCGTCGGCGATCCCGGCAGCCCGGTACAGTTCTTCCGCGCCGAGTCGTGGGGGAATGCGTACGTGGTTGTGGCGCGCATGGTCTGGAGTGTTTTGAGCGGCTGACCATCGAACGCCGCGGCCAAAGGCCGTGATCGTTCGAATACAACGGCCGCCACGGGGGGCGGCTGCTCCGGGGGTGGTTATGCCGGCTTACTGGATTGGCTCGCGCGGGGGTTCGTCGTCACCGAAGGCCTTTTTCTTGCCAGCGTCGTCGAGTTCGGCAACCTTGGCCGCCTCACCGCGTGCCTTGACAACGTCTTCATGTGCCGAGTCATCGCCGGTGCCCGCGGCCAATTGTGCGGCGTAGTGTGGTTTGGGCTTGCCCAGGTAGACCATCGCATCCGCCGGACACTTCTTGATCACGTCGCTGAGATCTTCGGTACCGGTGTAATTAACGTAATTGATGAACGCCTGGTTGTCTTTGACCTCGAAGATGTCGGAGTACATCCGCTGACAGAGTTTGCAGCCGAGACATCCGACGGTGCAGACCTGCTTGACGGCCTTGATGGGCTCCTTGTTCGAGCAGGCGATGACCAGCATCTGCTCCTGCTTGAACGGGATCTGCTCGATGATATTGCGCGGGCAGGCCGTCACGCACGCCCCGCAGCCGGTGCACTTCTCATAGTCGATGACCGGTTTGTCGTCGACCATGTGCAGCGCGTCAAAGTTACACGCCGCGGCGCACTCTCCAAAGCCCAGGCAGCCGTAAGTGCAGGCTTGCGTGGTGCCGACGGTGTGAGCTTCGAGGCATGACTGGACACCCTCGTAGGTGACTCGGCCGAGCTTGTCTTCGCGTTTGGCGCCACAGTGTATAACGGGGCGGTATGGATAGGTCTTGACGACTTCGATACCGAGGATGGCCGCGACGGCGGCGGCGACATCAGCGCCGCCGACCGGACAACCGTCGCACGGAGCCCGCTCTTCAACGACGGCCTTGGCGAAATCGGCACAGCCGGCAAAGCCGCAGCCGCCGCAGTTGGCCGCGGGCAGCGCCTCGTTTACCTGCTCGATGCGCGGATCCTCATCGACACGCAGCTTTTCCTTTGCGACGCCGAGCAGCGTGGCGAAGATCAACGTGAGAGCAAAGAGCACAATCGCCGCCACCAGCAGGGCGGTGATGACTCCGCTCCCGCCGGCGGCCGGTTGTGTCTCGGCAATTGCGAGGATGAACTGCATTGGTGATTCTCCGTCGCTTGATGGAGCGTTCAGCGTTCAGCGTTCAGCGGTCAGCGGTCAGCTACAGAAACAGAGGCATCGGTCTGCGGTCGGTTCGTTGTTGTGGCTGACCGCTGATCGCTGATAGCCGCCTCATTTCCCAATCCCGGTGAAGCCTGTAAACGCCAGTGCCAGAATACCCGCCACCAGCAGGGTGACGCCGGCGCCCTGGAAAGCCTTGGGCACATCGCTGAAACGGATGTGTTCGCGAATGCCCGCCATGATCGTGATCGCCATCGTGAAGCCCAGCCCGCCGCCAAAGGCATACACCGTTGCGTTCAGCAGGCTCTGGGTCTCGGGCTTCATGTAGATATAGAGGCACGCGCCCAGGATCGCGCAGTTGGTCGTGATCAGCGGCAGGAATACGCCGAGGGCCGTGTAAAGCGGCGGAAAGAACTTCTTGAGGTACATCTCGACAAGCTGCACCATGCTCGCGATGACCATGATGAACGCGACGTATTGCAGGAAGTTCAGGGCCAACGCGTCATTGAACACCCGGGCGCCGATCGTGTGGAAAAGCAGGTGCATGATGCACCAGGTTACGATGCCCGACATGGTTATCACGAAGGTGACGGCGCAGCCCATCCCGAAGGCCATATCGATCTTGCGCGACACACCCAGGAAGGGACAGATGCCCAGAAAGCCTGAGAGCACCAGGTTGTTGACCAAAACAACCGACAGGAATATGCCGATCAGCGTGCCCAGTTCCATCACGCGCCTCCCTTGCTGCCCGACCGTATCTGGTTGACCACGCCCACCACCACTCCCAGCGTCAGAAAAGCGCCCGGCGGCAGGATCATCAGCACCCAGGTGTGCCCGTCGATGAACGCCTGGGGCATGATCTGCATTTTGAGCACCGTGCCGGAGCCGAGCAGCTCGCGCACAACGCCCAGTATCGCCAACGCAAACGTAAACCCGATCCCGATGCCGAACGCGTCGGCCAGCGACTTGGCCACGCCGCTCTTGATCGCCACGACCTCGGCCCGGCAGATAATCATGCAGTTCACGATAATCAGCGGGATAAACGCGCCGAGTTTCTGGCTGACGTCGTACATGTACGCCTTTAGGAACAGATCGGCGATGGTCACGAATGTCGCAATCGTGAGCGTGAAGATCAGGATGCGGACGTGCGGCTTGATCAGGTTTCGCAGGAGGCTGGTGATCAGGTTGGACATGACGACCACAAACGTCGCCGCGGCGCCCATCACCAGCGCGTTCTCCAACGAGTTCGTGACCGCCAGCGTCGGACACATGCCCAGGAGTTGCACGAGCACCGGGTTGTTGTCCAGAATGCCGGCCTTGAATACCTGGAGGTTTGATTCGTCTTGCTTTGCCATCAGTCAGCTCTCACGTGAGCGAGGATTCGGAGTTGCGGGTGTCAGCGATACTCATCGAGTTTGGGCCTGATGCGCGTGATTACGGTGTTGACGATGTCCGTCGTGTAGCGGCTCGACCACGTCGCCCCGGTAATCGCCTGGATCTCGGTGGGGGCCTGGGGCGGCCGTTTCTCAACGCGCAACTCCGCGGTGGCCGACTTGCCGGCGAACTGCGCGGGGAACGGGTGGCCCGCCTCGATCTTGTTGCCCAGCCCCGGAGTCTCCAGGTGCTCAATGACCTTGATGCCGACGATCGTATCGGCCGCGGCATTCAGGCCGACGACCAGCGTGATCTTGTCGATGAAACCGCCGCCGCTCGCCTGAATGGCCCAGCCGACAAGTGTGCCGTCGGCGTCGGTGCATTTGAACACCGCGTTGTCGTCGATCTCGAGGGCTTCGCTGTGCTCGACATCGGGCACGACTTCGGCGATGGCCGCATTGAGCGCCTTGACCTTGTTGGCGTCGATGATGGGGCGTAGCGACGTCTGCGTTGCCGCCAGCAGGCACGCAAACACGACGCCCAGCGTTATCACCAGCCACGATTCCTCGATGAACTTGCTCACATCATCACCGTTTCAGATTGTGTGCTGCGTTCGACAGTGTGCCACGCGCGGGGGCATGGGTGCCCCATCCCTTGGGGTGGGGGACTGATGCGCCCTATGACACATCACGCATCGGCCACGTGGCCGCCGAATGGCGTCGGCGTCGTCATCCGCTCGATGACCGGCGTCAACGCGTTCATGATCAGCACGGCAAACATCATGCCCTCGGGGTATGCCCCGAACAGGCGGATAATCATCACCAGCAAGCCGACGCCCGCGCCGAAAATCAGCCGTCCGGTCGGATTCACCGGCGCGCCGACATAGTCAGTCGCGATGAAAAACGCGCCGAAGATCATGGCCCCGCTCGTCAGATGGAATAGCGGGTCCTGGAAGCGGCTCGGCGCGATCCAGTGCGCGAGTGTCGCGACGATCGCAACCGTCAGGAGCAGCGCAAACGGCTGACGCCAGTCCGCAATCCGACGCACTAACAGCCAGAGCCCGCCAACCAGGGCCGCGAGCACACTCGTTTCGCCCAGCGAGCCGGCAACATTGCCAACGAACAGGTCGCGATATGCGGGAATGCGCCGCATGGCGGCCGCATGAGTTCCCAGTGCCTCGCCGTACGTTGACTCCGCTCGGGCGCGTGATTCGGGCGTCTCAGCGGCGTCGATCTGGCTCTTGGTGGTGGACATGGCCTTGTCGGCCTGGGTGATTTCCGTGGCCACGCCCAGCGGTGTGGCCATGGTGACGCCGTCAACGTCGGGATCACCGACACGGTCCAGCGTTGTCGGTACGGTCCACATGCCCATCGCCGCCGGAAAACAGATCATCAGAAACGCGCGTCCGACCATCGCCGGATTGAACAGGTTCTGACCAAGCCCGCCAAAGACGGCCTTGGCCAGCAGAATGGCGACGACCCCACCCGATAAACGCCATGTACGGATTCAACGCCGGCGGAAGTGAGAATGCCAGAATCATGCCGGTGACAATCGCCGAGCCGTCCGCCAGTGAGGACATGCTGCGTCCGCGCAGCCGATTGGCGAATGCCTCGGCGGCCAGGCAGCCGAGCACACACGGAATCGTGATGAAAAAGGCGTACTGGCGAAACATGATGACCGCAACCACGAATAGCGGCGCCATGGCGGCCACAACCTCGAACATAATCTGCCGAGTGGTGGCGCCGGCCGCCAGGTGTGGCGATGAACTCACCAGAAACGCCGGCGCATCGGCCGCCTTCACCGGCAGCGACTTCTTGGCGGGAGGGTTGACTGCGTCACTCATCGTGTCGCGGGCTCCTGACTACAGGCTGTTCCAGACTGCGATGGCACCGGTCTATCTGTGGCACCGGTCTCTCTGTGGCACCGGTTTCACTGTGGCACCGGTTTCACTGTGGCACCGGTTTTCAACCGGTGAAAGCCGCGGCCCGGCGCTTACGCCCCGGGTTCTGATCCCTCTTTCGCCGCGCACGTCTGCTCTGCTTCCTTGGCTTTGGCTTGCTCGGCCTCTTTGGCCTTTTGCTGGGCGGCGATGACACGCATTTGTCCCTTGCCGGCGCGGATGTACTGCGTCAAGGGAATCTTCGCCGGACAGACGAACGAACAACACCCACACTCGATGCACGCCATCATGTCGAACGTGCCGGCATACTCGTAATCGCGATGCTTGACCGCGTGGGCGATTTTGGTCGGCGAGAGGAAGAGCGGGCAGTTGTCGATACAGCGACCGCAGCGGATGCAGGGCGTTTCTTGCCAGTGAGCGGTCTCTTCCTCGGTCATCACAGTCAGGCCGCCGGTGCCCTTTGACGACCGGCATTTCCAGGTGCGGCAGCGTGGGGGCCATCATCGGTCCGCCGGCGAGCACTTTCAGGGCTGTGGGCCGTACTCCACCGGCGGCGCCCTCGATCAACTCGCTGAGCATGGTCCCGATTGGCGCCAGGTAATTGCCCGGTTTCTCAACGCCGTGGCCGGTGATCGTGATGACCCGATGTGTCAGCGGCTGATTCCGGGCCACGGCCCGGGCGATGCTGTGTGCGGTGGCGACATTTACCACGACGCAGCCGACGTCCAGCGGCAGGCCCTTGGGGGCGCTGGGCACCTCGCGCCCCGTAACCGCCGCGATAAGCTGGCGTTCGCCACCCATCGGGTACTTGGTCGCACAGACCGCGATCTCGATGTTGGGTCGCCCCCGTGCGGCCTTGCGCATCTCTTCAACGGCATCGGGCTTGTTGGCTTCAATGGCTATGATGCAACGGCTGACGCCTGCCGCGTGTGCCGCGATCTGCATACCCACCACGATCGCCTCGGGGCACTCGACCATCATGCGGTGGTCGGCGGTGAGGTATGGTTCACACTCACAGCCATTGAGGATCAGTGTGTCGATCGGGCGCTCTTTGTTGCGACGCAGCTTTATGTGTGTGGGGAAGGTGGCACCGCCGAGCCCGACGATTCCACCCTCGCGGATCGCGTCGCAAATCTGCGCCGGATCAAAGCTGGTCGGCTCGACGTCATCCCAATTGCGACTCAGAAAGTCGTCCTTGAAATTCTCGGGCAGCACGCCGCCTTCCGCGTCGGGCTTGATCGGTATCGCCGGCACGCGCCGCCCGCCGGGGATGGGCGTGATCGACGACATGACCACTTGCCCGTTGATCGACGCGTGAATAGGGGCGGTTACGAAGGCGGTGGCGTCCGCAATCTTGTCGCCCAGCTTCACCGCCGTCTTCGGCTTGACGCTTGGCTCGCAGGCCGCCCCGATGTGCTGTACCAGCGGCAGCAGCACATTCTGCTTGGGGATGAAGATCTCGATCGGGTTGGATTCGGTACGCTTGCGGTGCGGAGGGTGAATGCCGCGTGAGAATCCCTTCAGGCCGCTGAGACGTTCCCTCAGTGCAGCGATCATTCAATACCTCCATCGTTGCACACATGGCGTGAAATGCGCGACAGGTGGACCAGCAGCTTGGCGAGCGCGACACCGACGATCAGGCCGGCAAAAAGCCCGATAATCTGCCATCGTTGCGTTGCCTCCGGCGTGCCGTCCGCCCAGAGTCGCTCTGCCAGAAACGCACCGCCAATCGCACTCGCCAGCGGCACGATGAAAATCACAAGCGCAACCCCGACGAGCGTCGGCCCGCGAAACCAGCGGTGCATCTCATACGTCTTGGCCGCGTCCTGCAACAACGGGCAAGATTCTTCGCCCGTGCAGTGACCACAGCCGAACCAGAATCGCTCCAGCAGTTTCACAACAGAACCATCTCGCAGAGTGAGCAAGCTGCCTCGCGCCAAACCTCGAAAGATAACTGTAAAGCAAGATGTGTGCCAGACGCAAGGTCACGGCGTGCATGAGGCGCACGCTGCTTAAGTGGTTTCAGCAGAATATGTTACGCATGCGACCCACCCGTATGCACCACGCGTCCAAGACGAATCTGCGGCGTTTCGATGTGGGAGAATACGCGACCAAAGCGGGAAATGGCGGATTGATCCAACTGCTGCCACGCGCCAGCATCGCGCCCCGGACCGCGCGACGGTGGCGATGCCTGCGGTGGCGGCACTCGTCGGTCGACGCCGGACTGGCGCCCCGGGCCTGCCCAGCCAGTCCGCGCGATCGACCTCGCTAGATAGGTACCGACAAACAGCGGCCAACCTCACGCCCAATTTCCTGTTTTTCTGCACGCCTATGCGCAACAGCGGCCTCCGACGCCGCGAGGACGTTGTTGCGGCAGTTGGGGACAGGTCGTTAGAATCGACTAAGCTGCCGACCTGGCCGAAGGCCGCGATTGGCGCGCAAGGTCCAGGATCGGTAGAGGATGCCGCGGTTTGTGGTATCGCTCGCACTGCTCAGCCGGCGCGCGAGGGCCGGCGGCGAGGGCTTGCGCTGTTTGGGGAGCGCTAGTGGGAAGTTCGGACGCCAACCTGCTGGAACAGGCCAACCGTGGCGACGAGCACGCCCTGACCGCGTTGTTGAGCCAGCACGGTCCGGCCGTGCGTCGGGTTGTGGCGCGGAATATCCCGAAGCGCTGGCGGTCCATGCTCACCGCTGATGACGTGATGCAGCAGACGTATATCGACGCGTTTCTTGACCTGCATCGATTCAAGCCTGACAGCGGCGGGTCGTTCCCCGCGTGGCTCACGTCGCTTGCAAAGTGCAATCTCGCCGATGCCCTGAAAATGCTCGATGCTCACAAACGGGGCAAGGGGCACTGTCGAGTGGAATCCAGCGATCACCATGATTCCATGATGGCGCTCTACGAGTTGCTGGCGGCCACGCAGAGCACACCCAGCCGTCACGCCGCTCGGGCGGAGGCCCGTGCCGCGCTGGCGCGGGCAATTGAACAACTTCCCGAGGATTACGGCCTGACGGTGCGCATGTACGATTTGGAAGGTCGGCCGATTGACGAGATAGCCGCCGCCTTGAAGCGCAGCACCGGCGCGGTCTATATGATGCGGGCACGCGCCCACCGGCGCCTGGGTGTGATGCTGGGCAGCGCGTCCGGTTATTTGAGCGCAGGCAGATAGTCCGATCGCCACGCCGGACTATGGTCAGGGGATAGTGGGTGAACTCTCCTGCGGAAGATGGCACTCAGGTTGACCATGAGCTCGACCTGATCAGGGCGGCGCAGTGCGAGGCGCGGGCGCTGAGCGGCGCCGGTGGGCTCTCCACGCCACGGGATGCGATCCCCGGTTTTGAGATCACGGATGAAATCGGTCGCGGCGGCATGGGCGTCGTCTACCGGGCGCTTCAGTTGTCGACAAAGCGCGTGGTAGCGCTGAAAGTCATGCTCGCGGGCGCGTTTGCCTCGCGGTCGGCCCGGCAGCGTTTTCAGCGCGAAGTGGAGCTGACCGCTCGGTTTCGACACCCCGGCATTGTGAGAGTGCTCGAGAGTGGTCTCACCGCCACCGGGCAGCCCTATTACGCTATGGACCACGTGGAGGCGGTGCGCCTGGACGAGTGGGTGCGTAGCAAGCGTGTGGACGTGCCCGCGTTGCTACGTGTTTTTGCCGACATTTGCCGGGCGGTCGCCCATGCCCATGAACACGGTGTAATCCACCGCGATCTCAAGCCAGCGAACGTGCTGGTTGATACCGAAGCGAAACCGCACGTCCTTGACTTTGGGTTATCGAAAGCGATGGTCCCGGATGGCGCGAATTCCCAGCCGAGCCTGTCCGTGTCGATGCCTGGACAGGTCGTCGGAACCCTGCGCTATCTAGCTCCCGAACAGACGGATGGCAACTCATCCGAGATCGACGCTCAAACCGATGTGTATGCCGTCGGCGTGATGCTCTATGAGGCGCTTACCGGCAGGCTGCCCACCGATGCCGCCCGCAGCCCAAGCGACACCATCCAACGTATCCGCGAGCAACAGCCCGAGCCGCCGGCGTCGCTGTCGCACCGGGTAGACCGCGAGCTACAGACCATTGTTCTCAAAGCGCTTGAGAAGGAGAAGCGGCGGCGGTACGCATCGATCGAGGAGCTCGGCGCCGACATCGAGCGCTACTTGGCCAATGAACCGATCATCGCGCGCCCGGCCAGCAGCCTCTATGTCCTGCGCCGCAAGCTGTTCAGGCAGCGCGCGCGGATATCCGTCGCCGCGCTGGCCGTGGCGCTGGGCCTGTGTGGTTTGTGGTGCGGAACCTGGTGGCGTGACCGCGCGCTCCAGCGCCAACACGCTCAGGGTCTGGCCGCTGCCCGCCGTGACGTTGCAGGGGGCCAGCACAAGATGGAAGAGGGCCTTCTGGAGGAGGCCCTGAGGCTTGTGGAGGTCGCCCTGGCGCAGTACCCCGACCTAACGGAGGCGCACCTGCTGTACGCGCAGGTCCACTTTCGGATGGGACAGGATCTAAACCGGCGGGACATGATGTTGGCGGCCATGGATGACCTGGAGAGTGACCTCGCCAACGACCAGAGAGCGTGGGCGCAGCGGGCTCTGCTCGGCGAGATGCACAACCTGATCGGGGAGCACGACGAGGCGGACGTGCTCACGGCGCGGGCGCGCGCGGAAGCGCCGGACACGGCGGAAGCGTGGTACCTCCGGTCTTTTGCCACCTTCGATCCGCTTCGGGCGGCGGATTGTGTGAGACAGGCCATTACGCGCGAGCCGTCCCGCGTGCTGTTCTGGGTGCGCCGCGCGCAACTGGCGCTGCTGTTGGGCGACTACGAGGAGGCCTGCACCGCAGCGCGCAAGCTCATGGCCATTGACCGCGCGTCGCGCGCGGGGTGGCTGTTTTTCGAGGGCGGCGCCCGCATGCGGCAGAGTCACTGGGCGGACGCCGTGGACAGCTATACCGAGGCCCTGGCTATGTCCGGCGACGCGGTCTCAATCTACCGCAATCGCGGCACGGCGCACATCTGCATGGGCGACTATCCAAGGGCGCTGGCAGATTACTCGACGGCCGTCGATCTGACGGGCCGCCAAGGCATCTGGGAGCGTCACAAGCGAGCCCTGGCCTACTGGCTCACCGGCAGGCTGGACGAGGCGGCTGATGACTATCGGGAAGTTCGTCGCCTGCTCGGCCACGCCGCCTTCAGCGACGTTCGCCTGTTCCTTGTGCTGCACGACCAGGCTCGTCTGCTGGAGGTGGCCAATCGCGACGGAGCCGCCGCACAGACCCGTGCCGAGGCGTGGGCGCTTCAGGCGGCGGTGTGCGCGGCGGGCGACACTGATGACTGGTTGAGGCAGATCTTCGATTGCCTGACGGGCAAAATCGAACCCCAGGCGCTGGTGAGCGCCGCCGAAGCGGTGGACCCGCCGAATCTGGAACGTCGGTGCGAGGCCTACTACTACGCTGGCGAGGCTTGCCGGCTTGCCCGGCGCGCTGAAGAGGCCGAAGCATGGTTTCGCAAGTGCGCCGACACGAATCTGGCACTGGAGCCGTATCCATTCAGGCTGGACCCAATGTACGAGTACCACCTGGCCCGCTGGCGGTTGGGCACCAGTGAGTGACGACCGGTCTGCGCTATAGCCTACGGCCGATACTCCGGCGTCCAGGCCTCGTCGCGTCCGTTGGTGCTCCACAGGCTGTTATCGCCGTCGAAGCCGATCACGCCGTTGTCCAGCACTTCGTACCCGAGTTCCTCGAGTCCAATGCTGCTGCCGTGGCCGTCCAGCCACACAACGTTGCCCTTTTGCCGGTGTCGCGGATCCACGGCCGTGCGCGACTGGGGCGACTTGTCGAAGTTGGCCATCTCGCCGTTGACCGGATCAACCAGCGGGGGGTCGAGATTAAACCCCTCGTTGCCGAATCGTTCGGCGTCGCGCGAATTGTTGACGTAACCCTGGCGTTCGCTGGGCTGCCATGAAGCGGCGGTTCCCATGCAGTCGCCGATCATGACGGTGCGGCCCGCGGAGCGCACCCTGGTGATCGAGACCGGCCAGTTCTTGTATGATCGTTGGTCGCCCTTGTCAGAGAGGCGCGAGTTGCCGAGGAACTGGTAGTTGTAGCCGTATGAGCCGTTGCGCTCGTCGCGCCAGTCTGACACGCTTGGACACACGTACGAATCGTAGGCGTAGTCCTGGCGATCACCATCCTCGCCGTAACGGTCAACATCGGTCTTGCAGGCCTGGGGGTCGTCGAACGGCGGCAGGCCAACCGCCGGCGCCATCATCGCCAGAAAGGTGGGGCGATACTTGATGCTGCCGAAGATGTCGGCGTACGTGTTGCAATCGTCCACCTTGGGCAGGCGTCCGGGGACGAGCACGTCGTTGTTGTCGTTGAGATAGATGGCCATCCCCTGGCCTAAGGTGCGCAGGTTGGCCAGGCACTTGATCGACTTGCCCTGCTGGCGCGCTGAGGACAGCGCCGGCAACAGGATGCTGACCAAAAGTCCGATGATCGCAACCACGACCAGCAGCTCAACGAGTGTGAACGCGCCGCAGGCTCGCCGCAATTGGGGCAGTCTGGCCAATCTGAATTCGAAAGCAACACGCATTTTACCATTGTATCAGGCGAGCATACCCACATAAAGGTCGACGTTGACTCCGCAGAGCCGTGTTTCAGACCCTGCGTTTTGGCGTCACATTGCCGGAATTCAAGCTACGCCCCGAATCTATGGCGTATGCGCGTCTGCGACGATCCACGCGCACCCGCACTCCGGGCACACCGTCGCCGAGTCCGCCGGGTCGGCGACCGAGCCGTGCAGGTCGTACCCGCAATGCGGGCATCGACCATGCTTGAGCATCACCGCGCATATGCGCGGCCGACGCACGCGCGCGCCAATCCACCATGAAGCGGCGAAGGCCCCGAACAACGCGGCGAACTGCACCACCCAGAACATCACTCCCACGATATCCCAGGTTGGATTGACGCTGATGTATGCCCGGTAGTGGAGGCTGCCGCCAAAGCACAACAGCAGGCCCACGACGTACACGAGCAGGACCAGGTAGCCGCGTTTTGCCCAGGTGGGGTCGAGCTCGACCGCGATCGCCTTTAACGGCGCCGCGGCGATCACATCTGGCCGGTTCATCAGCCGCGCCGTCACCGGCCGCCACAGGTGCAGGCTAACCGGGTCCAGGATGGCGACCCGGCGCCCCCGAGCATCCATCACATAACGGGAAAACGTGGCAGACTCCTGGTTCAATCGCCACCGGCGTCGGTCTCAAACCGCCAAACGCTATTGCGGCAAGATCGTATCCCAAGCCTGGAGCTCATGGAACATCGGCGTGGGTGCATTCACCGGCACATCGCTCCTGGTCGGGTACGGCTTCCTAGCGGGCCCGGCGCGCACGTAAAGCTTGCCAGCTCCGCCCGAACTCGCTACCACGTAAGTATGGCTGCCGCGCCGCAACATAATCTCTGGATCGGCCCCTCCGGGTGGAGCTACGACGACTGGAACGGCGTGGTGTATCCGAAGCATCGCGGGCGCGGGTTCAAGCCGCTGGCAGCCATCGGTCGGCTGTTTAACGCGGTCGAGGTGAACACGAGCTTCTATCGGATTCCCACGCAGAAAATGACGTCGGCGTGGCCGGCGCTGGTGCCCGACCGGTTCCGCTTCGCCATCAAACTGACCCAGAGCTTTACGCACCAACGACACGAGTTTCCAGCGGCCGCCGACGCGCGCGCGTTCAAGGATGCGCTCTCGCCGTTGCGCGAGCGGGGTGTGCTGGGGCCGCTGCTCATGCAATTCCCCTGGTCGTTTCGGTTTGACGCGGCGGCCGTGGATTGGCTCAAGCGCCTGCGCGACCAGTTTGCGGAATACGATCGCGTGGTCGAGGTTCGCCACGCCTCGTGGGCCGCGCCGCAGGCTTTGAGCGTGCTGCGCGAAGTGGGGGCGTACTGCAACATCGACCAGCCGCGTTTGCGCGACTGCGTCGAGCCGACTTCGCACGTGTTTGGCGCAACGGCGTACACGCGTCTGCACGGCCGCAACGCGCAGAACTGGTTTGCGGACAATGTGCCGGCTTACGAGCGTTACAACTACCTGTACGCCGACGACGAAATCCGCGCGTGGATTGATCGAATTCGTGATATGGCCACCGCCGCGGACGACGTGTACGTATTTACGAATAACCACTATCGCGGCCAGGCGGTGGTGAATGGCCTTGAGATCAAGTCGATTCTCGAGGAAGGCAAGGTCTCGGTGCCGGAATCACTATTAGACGCCTACCCGCGACTGGAGCGCATCGCGCTTCCGCCGCTCGAGCCGGGTCTGTTTGGCCCGTAGCGTTCACTTTCCCGAGGCGGACGTTCACGGCTCGTGCGCGATTGCTGTCGCTGGCGCCAGATGAGATCGCTGGTGCGAGATTCCCATCTCGCACCTACCCCCGCGGGACCGTCGCTGGTGCGACCGTCGCTGGCAGCGACAAGAATGTCAACTCTGCTCAAAGTGCGGCTACGAGTGCGCGGCGGATTCGCAGCAGTGGACCAGGCAATCGCTTGGTTTGTTGTGTTCGCGGATGTTGGCAGTTGACAGTTTCTCGTTGCGGCTGCGCCGCAACATCGTGTTGGCAGTATGTGCCGCGCGAGCACACAGCCGCGGTCGCTGTCGCACGAGTCGTATGTGTATGGGGGCTCGCCGCGACGGCGCTATTGCCCGGCGTCTTGCCGGCCGCGGAAGGCCTCTTCCAGCATGGCGCGGTTCGCGTATTCGAGCTGCGCCCCTGGTGCGATCCCGCGGGCCAGGCGCGTGACGCGCACGTCGAGATCGGCGAGCAGGCTGATGATGTGCAGGGCGGTCGCGTCACCCTCGAGCGTCGGGTTGGTCGCCAGGATCACTTCCTTTACGCCGCCATCCTTGACCCGTTTCACCAGCGCATCAATTGTCAGATGGGCCGGCTCGATACCCTCCAGCGGTGCGATGTGCCCCATCAGCACGTGATATCGCCCGCGGATCAGCCCGGTGGCCTCCAGGGCCAGCAGATCCTTGGGTTGTTCGACGACGACCACCTGGCCGGCGTCACGCCGATGGTCCTGACAGATGTGGCAGAGTTCAGCATCCGCCAGATTGAAGCACTCTCGGCACGGCCGGATTTTCTCCTTTGTGTCCGCGATAGCGCGAGCCAGTGCCATGGCCTCGTCGCGATCCGCCTTCAGGATGTGGAACGCGATTCGCTCGGCCGAGCGCGCCCCGATTCCGGGGAGCCTGGTGAGCTCCTCGATCAGACGTTGCAGCGGGCCGGTCAGGGGCCTTTCGTTCACGGTTGCGACCCGCCGAACATGTTCATGAGCGGTCCCAAATCAACCCCGCCGGTCAGACTCTGCATTTCGCGCTGGGCGGCGTCTCGGGTCTGCTGCATGCTGTCGCGGATGGCGGCGAGCACGAGTTCCTCGATCAGTTCGGCATCACCACTCTTGATCAGCTCCGGCTCCAGCGTGATTTCCTGCGGCTCGCCCTTGCCGTCCACCACAATGCGAACCTGGCCGCCGCCGGCTTCGCCGGTATAGCGTGCTTCGGCGAGGCGCTGCTGGATCTCGCTCACATGCTGCTTGATCCGCGGTGCTTCTCTGAGCAGTTGCATCAGTTGTGCCATATTGCCGAACATACGTCACTCCACATCGTCTTGAACGGCCCCTTGAGACCGCCAACCCGCATTGACGATCATACCATCGAACATCGTAAGTACCTGTTGCACCAGCGGATCCTGCCGGATGCGCTGCTGGTCTTCCTGTGACATGGTCACGGAGGCGGCGGGGGCCTGTGAGACCGCCGTTACGCCACTGGAGGCCTGCTGCCGCGAGGCACTGTCAACATGTGGCGGCGATTGATCGTGTTGGACCGGAGGAGCGTCGGGGCGCTGGTCAGCGGGCGCCGGCGAGGGGGCTACCGTGGGCGCGCGCTTTTTTTTTTGAACGCCACCGGCGTTGTCGTCGCCGAGCTGGTCCAGCAGGGTCTCGATTGGGGTCCAGCGCTTGGTGTGCGCCAATCGCACCATCGCCGCATCCAGCAGCGCGCGGCCCGCCGCGCTGAAGCGCACACCGCGGCGCAGTTCCTCGAACATCGCGATCATCTGAACGTACTGCGAAAGCTCAAATTCGCCGCTGAGCTTGACATATGCCTCACGCTCCGCGGCGGGAACGTCCACCATCGGCGCGTCCGGTCCACAGGCCCTCAGCAGCATCAGACTTCGCATCGCCTCGATGGTATCGGCGCACAGTAGCTCAGGACCGCGGCCCTGGCCAAGGATCTCATCGGTGACAGCCAACACCTGCGCAATTTCACCGTCCGCCGCGTGGCGCATGAGCTTGAAAACCTGTTCATCGAGCGCGGGCGGGAGTATTTCGTCGAGCACGTCCGCCGTGAGCTTCTTTGGCGAAACCGACAGCAGTTGATCGAGGATGCTCAGCGCATCGCGCATCGAGCCGTTTGCCAGCCGAGCAACGCGCTGCACCACGGCCGTCTCAGCGGTCGCGCCTTCGTCCTTGGCGATCTCGGTGAGGCGCTGGGCGATGGCGTCCGGTCCTATGTTGCGGAAGTTGAAACGCTGGCACCTGCTCTGGACCGTGGGCGGCACTTTCTGTGTCTCGGTCGTCGCGAGGATGAACTTCACATGGTCGGGTGGCTCCTCAAGGGTCTTCAGCAGGGCGTTGAAGGCCCCGATCGAGAGCATGTGTACCTCATCGATAATGTAGATCTTGAATCGCGATCGCGCCGGGCGATAAGCGGTGTTACCACGTAGCTCGCGGATGTTGTCGACGCCGGTGTTGCTCGCCGCGTCGATTTCGACCACGTCGATATCTTCGCCCTCGGCGATCTTGGTACAGGCGTCGCACTTCAAACACGGCTTGACGGTCGGTTGCTTGGTCTTGAGACAGTTCAGCGCCTTGGCGAGGATTCGCGCCATGCTGGTCTTGCCCACGCCGCGCGTGCCGGTAAACAGGTAGCCGTGATGAACGCGGCCGGCCTTGATGGCATTGACCAACGTCGTGGCGATCGGCTCCTGGCCGACGACCTCGTCAAACGTCCGGCTGCGATATTTGCGGGCAAGAACTGTGTAGGCCATGGAGGTTGTCAGGGTTTAGGGTCTAGGGTTTAGGGGGGCGGGTGAGCACAATGCCAAACCCTGAACCCCAAACCCTCGATACTCACAAAAAACCCCGAGGATCAGGCCGGGTTGACGGAGCACGTGGATCGAGCCGGGTGGGCTGCTACGTTCCCGTCCTGACCCGTTGTCCGACCGACGCACTGCACCGGCCCGACCGTCAACCTCGGGGCAAGCGCTAATCCTAACGGCAACCAGAGGCGCGTGCCAGAGGAGCGAATCTCGGCACCGCCCCATCCCCGCATTATCTCGGCGTCCGGGCGCCTTGACCGTGGCGGTGGCGATCGGATATACGCGAACCGCGGCCAATCCTGGATCGACTATGGACGGTACATGATGGAACACGAACAGCTTGTCAGCATGATCGGAGTGGAGCACGGGCTTGACGAGGTCAACCGGGGGCTTTGCCATTATGTGCGCGGGCTCGGACCGGCGGCGGTCGGCGCCATGCACGTCACCTGCGCGGACGAATCAGAGTGGGAGTGCGTCGACTCCTTCCAGCGCATGTTCGTCCACAAACTGCTGCCCGAGCTGAAGCTGGGCAAGCCGGCGCCGTTCCGCCTGTCCAACCTGGGCGGGCGCTATGAGTGGGGGGCCATTCCGGTCGCCGAACATCATTACGCCACGCCCGAATCGTCGTCGGCGTTCAAGGTGCTGATGATCAAAGTAAACGCACACGTTGCCGCCGTCGGAGCGCGCGAGTCGCAGACCTTCGGCGGCATGGAGCGGTATGATTGCGAGTCGGCGGCTTGTGGCGCGCTGCACGCGCTGCTGGCCGGCAAGACGCAGCGACCGTTCCTGGACGACTTGCGCGAGGCGTTCAACTCGGGTGGCGTGGACCGGCTCGCGCAGCTTCATGACGAGAGCAGTGTTGATCGGCGATTTCGCAGCCTGCTGGTGGCCGTCGTCCACGCACGGCTTCAAGTCAGGCGCGTCGAGCTCGACATCCACCGCCATCGGACTCACAGCCCGACCATATACCTGATTGCCGCCGGCGTTACGCTGAACCGCCCGGGGCCGGACACGGAAATCCTCTGCGGCCTGTACAGCGGTGATTACCGCGGCGATACGCCCGTGATCACCTACAACGGCCTGGGCGACGATCCCTCACGCCTCCGTGTAGCGTACGGTGATGACCCGGCCGGCAGCATTCACTTGTCCGAAGTGTAAAATCGGCCGCGCGCAAAGCCACACGTTTCGCGCCGGCGGCCTGCGGGGCGCAGGCCGTTACTTGGCAGTCGCGCCACGCAGTCAACGCCGTAGGTTAGGTTGCGCTGCGCGAGACGTGCCGCCCACTGGAGTCGGCGCGGTTCCGCCAGGCGTGCCGGGCGCGTTTATCGCGCCAGGGCGCCCATCGGGTCCCAGGGTGGCAGCACGATTGGAGGTTCCTTGAGGGCCGCCTGCAGCTCATCCGACAGCGCGCTTCTGCGAGCGGCGATTTCGAACATATACTCGTTGAACCACGAATCCTGCATCAAGTAGAAGCCCTTCTTGCCGCTGTTCTCATCACCCCAGCTATTCTCAACGCGCCAACGTCTGGGCCTGGCGTCCACCTGGTCAACACCCGTGAACAACATGGCGTGTGTCATGTACGTTTCGTGGTAAAGCAGGCGGCCGACCTTGTCGAGCTTGAATTCAGTGTCGTAGACGCGGCCATAGTCGTACAGCGCCGCGTCCCACAATCCCAGATCACGGCGCATCTGCGGCACAACATCACAGCCGAACCAGACCGGCTCGCCGCCCGCAATCGCCTGTGCCGCAATCGTCTTCATCAGGTCAATCCCGACGTTCAGGTAGGTGACAATCTCGCCGCCGACCACGTTGCCGAGATGCTTGACCGTAAAAGTGCGTCCCATCGGGCTCGTTTCGCGCGGGTCATTCACCAGGCACACATATTCATCGAGCGGGATGTCGATGTACTTCTCGGCAAACTCGCGCGGCGTGATATCGCCGTCGCGGTGAAACTTCTTGTCCTTGTCGTTCCACTGCCAGTCAAAACGCTCCGGGGGAGTGCCGAGATGAATGCAGAGGATCCGATGCACGACCATCAGAATGTCGTGCTTGGTCGACCGCAGCACCTCGCGCGGCGCACCGCCTGCGCGCTGATCACGCAACTGCCGGGCGCCCTCGCGCAGCTTGGTCAGCAGCCGCGCATTCATCTTGTTGGTATCCGACGAGCTTTCGCTTTCGGGCATGAAAGCCTTGGGCACGACGCCGTACTTGCGAACGATGTTGACGAACATGTTCCACTGGCCGCCGTCATCGAGCGGGTGATCGAGCAGCCAGGCGACCGTGCGATCATCGATGGGGTCGCCGGACGTTTCGATGATCGCCTCGAGGAAGTAGTTGGCGCGTTCGAGCTTGTCCCAGAACAGCGGGTAATTCTGGCTGAGTTCGAACTCCTTGAGGTTCATCTGTTTCATCATGCCGACGCGCAAGAGGTTCAGGCCGGCGAACATCCAGCAGCGCCCGGACTTTTTCTGATTGGTGACCTCCCAATCGTCCAGCTTGTGCGAGAACGTGTGGTCAACGCTGGTGATCACCTCACGATTGAGGGCCACATCATCGACACTCACCTGCGTGACGGCGTTCTGGGCCAGACGGTACGCGGGATTGCTCAGAAAATGATCGCGCAGACGGGCCAGGTGCGCTGGCTTCAGGTCGGCGGTCGTGAGCGGTGGGGTGGCGGCGATATTTACCATCGGAGTGCTCCTGCGCCCACGCCAAGCGCGGGCGGCCGTGGGGATACGTCAGTACCTGATCGAGACGGCATGATAATCGCCATCCCGCCCCGCGAATACCCGCCGGACGACCGGGCGGATCGCGCAGTGACGGTCGTGACTGCCCCAGGCGGCACGGCTCGCCCAGCTCCAGTCCCGCGATAGCGAGCACACTAAACAGCGGAGCGCTCCGCGTTGTGCGGACCGCTCCGGGGTTGATTCGCCGGCTGAACTGATGCGTGCCGCGGCTACGTAGCGGTCACGGCCTGCGGGTAGGGCGTCGGCTGGCCTGCGGCGTCGTAGTACCACACCTGATTGCGACCGTTCTCTTTGGCGCGGTACAGCATCTCGTCGGCCTCGCCGATCAGCACGTCCACGCTCGCATGATCCTCACGCCGCGTGGCGGCTCCGACGCTTACCGTGACCGGGATAACCTGGTCTTCAGCCTTGACCGGCTTGGCTGCGACGGCCTGACGGATGCGCTCGGCGATTTGCGTCGTGGCCGCGCTATCGGAGTTGGGACAAACCACCGCGAATTCTTCACCGCCGAAACGCGCGCAGACGTCGTACGGCCGCAGCGCGCCGCGCATACGCCGCGACACCTCGGTAAGCACCAGGTCTCCCACGTGGTGGCCGTAGGTGTCGTTCACGCTTTTGAAGTGGTCGATATCGAGCATGATGAACGCGAGATCGGCGTCGGTGCGTTCCGACATTGCCCAGAGCTCACCGAACCGCTCGAACAGTACGCGGCGGTTGTGCAGCCCCGTGAGCATGTCGGTGCTGGCCAGTTTCTCGAGTTTGTCGTTGAACACCTGGAGCGTCGCATTGGCCTTCTGTACTTCCATCCGCTGCTGGAACAACTCGTCCAGCAGGCGTAGCGTGCGCTCGGCGGCGTGCAAGCGCGCCAATAGCTCTTGCGCGTGATAGGGCTTGGTGAGATAGTCGTCGGCCCCCGCTTCGAGTCCCTGCACCAGCCGGTCTTTGTCGGCGCTGGCGGTTACGAGAATGATGTGTACGCTCTGAATGGCGCGGAATGACTGGAGTTCCCGCACCGCCTGGCACAGCTCGAGCCCGCCCATTTCGGGCATGCCCCAGTCGGCGATGATGATCCCTTTACCACGCTCCTGAATAGCCTCCAACGCCTCGCGGCCGTTTATACACGGCGTAACTTCATAGCCCGCCTCCTTGAGTTGTCGCACGAACAGCTTCAGTGTCGCCTGGTCGTCTTCGGCAACGATGATGTGACTGTGTAGGGTACAGCTTCCAGGCATGCCGCTATCGATTTCGTCCATTGTCGTTTGCTTCTCCCTGTCGGTCTCCGAACCCGTGCTCCACCGGTGAATATCGACGCCAATGCTCGTTTGCTGGACCCGCAATCTTTCCAGGTTCCGCGTGCCGGCGTGAGGCCGATAATCTATCCCAGCTTCTAGCGGGGCGGGTGACAAGAACGCTCACACGCGCCAGAATTGTCAGTGGCCCGCCGGCGTCAACAGCCGGAAAACCGCGCGGGTTTTGTATAGGTTCAGGGTAGACCAACCGCAGCTTGATGGTAGGGCGCGACGTGGCGACACCTCATCCTGACGACGAGGCTGACAGGCCCGCCGGGGCGGAGACCGCGCAGCCGCGCGGACAGCTCTGGCTCATCCCTCGCGAGGGCACGCCCGGCACCCACATCGTCGCCGATGTCGCAATCGCACTGCGCACGAGCCGGCTATACACCTATTCGATTCCCGACAACCTGCGCGACCAGGTTGGCGCGGGCGTCAGTGTGCGCGTGCCTTATGGGCGTTCCGAGCGCCTGGTGGACGGAATCTGTGTTCGAGTAGCCGAGCGCGAATGGAATCACACACGCCGCCCGATCAGCGAGGTTGTGCCGGGACAGCCATTGCTGGACGAGCGTCTTGTCGAACTCGGGTTGTGGATCAGCGAGTATTACGCGTGCCCGCCCGGACTGGCGCTCAACGCGATGTTCCCATCCGCGACGCGGAAACCACGGCTGCGGCGCGTCGTCTACGCGCGACTCGCCGGCCCGGTGCCTGACGATCTCACGCCAAAGCGACAAGCGCTATGCGACGCATTGCGCGACGCGCCCGAGGATGCGCTTGTTCCGCGCTCTGAGCTGCTTGCCGCCGCCGGTGTCGGCTCGGGCGTTTTGAAGGCGCTTTGCGACGCCGGGATTGTGGAGCTGGTTACGCGCCACGAGCCGCTGGTGCCCGAGCTGCGGCTCGACGGCGTGTGCGGGCGCGGGGCCGCCGAACACGCCGATGAAGACGACTTGCACCTGACGGCCGGGCAGCAGGGGGCTCTCGACGCGATTCTCAAAGCCGCTCTGCCGCGGGGGGCGTTTGGCGTGCACCTGGTCTTCGGCGTGCCCGGTAGTGGAAAAACCGAAGTATATGTACGGGCGATCCGCGATGTTGTCGCCGCCGGCCGGCAGGCGATCCTGATCGTGCCGGAGATAGCGCTGGCCACGCAGGTTGTGGAACGGTTGGCGCGCAGGTTCGACCGCGTGGCCGTGCTGCACAGCCAATTGACCGATCGCCGGCGCGCCGACACGTTGCGGGCGATCGCCGCCGGGCGGGTAGATGTCGTAATCGGCACACGCACGGCGGTTTTCGCCCCGTGCCGGAAGCTGGGGTTGATCGTCATCGATGAAGAACAGGAAACCAGTCTGAAGAACCTCGCCGCGCCGTTCTTCCACGCGCGTGACGTGGCGATCAAACGCGCGCAGTTTGAAGTCGTGCCGGTCGTGTTGGGGACTGCCACCCCTGCGCTGGAGACCTGGTACAACGCCCACCATATGCCTCACTACCACCTTGTGCATCTGGCGGAGCGCGTTCCCGGGGCGCGGCTGCCGCGCACGCGACTGGTGCGCACCGAGCCCACGTCGCCGTTGATCTCGGACGAGCTGGCCCACGAGCTGCGCGCGACGTTGGCCGGTGGACAACAGGCGATTCTGCTGCACAATCGTCGTGGCTATGCGCTGTTCTTGCGCTGTGAGCGTTGCGGGCTGATCTTGCGCTGCCCACGTTGCGATGCGCGCCTGGTTCTTCATCAGCCACGGACGGACACGGGGTCGCGCGACTCACGGGTGCAGTGCCACCACTGCGGCTACCGTGCCGATCCGCCGCGCAATTGTCCGGACAGTAGTTGCCACGGGCGCATGGCGCCGACGGGGACGGCGATTCAGCAGTTGGAGGAGGCCCTGTCGCACCTGTTGCCCGGCGCTCGGATTCAGCGTCTTGACAGCGACACCATGAAGCACCGCGACGACTACGCTTCCGCGCTGGCACGATTTGAGGCCCGCGAGGTTGATCTGCTGGTCGGCACGCAAATGGTTGCGAAGGGGCTGGACTTTCCCGCGGTCGGGCTGGTGGGTGTGATCGACGCCGATGCGGCCCTGTGGCTGCCGGATTTTCGCGCGGGTGAGCGGGTTTTTCAACTGTTGATGCAGGTCGTCGGCCGCGCCGGGCGGAAGACCGGCGATTCACTGGCGCTGGTTCAGTGCGGCAGCAGTGATGCGCCGGCGATCCACGAGGCCTTACGCATGAACTACGCGGCCTTCGCTGAGGCGGAATTGCGTGACCGCGAGTCGCTGTACTATCCGCCGTACGCCCGCCTGGTCCGGGTTGTGCTGCTTGACCCGCGTCCGGCGGCCGCACGAAGCGCGGCGGATAGACTTGCGCTCGATCTGCGCAGTCTGGCCGAACGCGTGCACCCGCAGATCCGCGTCGATGATGCTGAGTCATGCACAATCCCGCGTCTGCGTGATATGCGGCGCTATCAGGTGATTGTGCGCGGCCCGCGCGATGGCAGCATCCAGCGTCTGTTGCGCGAGGCGGCCGCAGCGTCACTGTTGCGCCCGAAGGTGCGCCGGGTCACCGTGGATGTGGATGCGCTGGACCTCTTGTGACGAGTGCGCCCTGGGGGCCGCACAATCTGCCGGGCCCAGCAACGATCTCCGCGCCGTCCGCCGCGCATCGGCAACACGTGTACGCATGTCGCGACGTTCGGCGCGGAGACCTGGGCTACTATCAGGGCCGTAGGGCGCTTACGGTCCTCTCGTCCGGCGACACGTAGTGCGTGACACTGTGTGTGTGCCACGTGTCACCGTCAAACGTCGTATACGCCGCGGTCGACTTGTAGAAGTCGATCTTCTTGGCGGCCGGAGTCAGCTTCGACAGAATGCCGGCGAGTTTCATGATCACCGGGCGCACCTCGGGTTCGGGAATGAACGCCGCCAGCATGCCGGCGCCCATCGATACCATGCCGATGCCCTCGGCGAGCTGCTGGCCCATGCGGCGCTGATCGGTCAGGCTGACCGCCACGAACGGTCCGGGCGGGACGAGCGCCTCCTGCATCACGCGCGCGTTTTCACGGATCCCGGGGTGGTTCCCCTTCGCCGTCTCCAGGCACAGCGCCACGCCTTCGGCTGACGAGCCGAAGATCAAATAGCCATCCGCGACGCCGAACACCATCGGCTGCGGCAGCATGGTCAGGTGCAGATTCTGGAATCCGGCCAGGCGCTCATCCGCCGTCGGCGAAGTCTGAAACGCCATCATCATCAGCATGGGGTTGGCGGCACCGACCTCCGTCATCATGTTCGATGCCCATTTGACGGCGGCGTCAATCTTCTCACGGGCAATGGCCTCGTCGGTGACCTTGATCAGACTCACCGACCCGAGGTCACCCTCCAACGTGACCGATACGCTGTCGCCATCGAACCAGGCGAGCACGTCCTCTTCGACACTGAAGTCGACATTTTCCTGGAACATCGCCCACTCGTGCAGCATCTGCTCACCGATGGGCCCGGTGGTGCGGATCGAGTCTTCGATGAACTTGTAGAGCTGGCCGAGGTCGAACCCGCCCGATACCGAGAACGACACGGTCTCCTTGGGCAGGTACTTGTCGAAATTCTCCAGCGGCTTGCGGCTGCCGAAAACGGCGTAGATCGGCTGCTCCCGCGCGCCGTCCTTCAGTACCGCGACCGACTCCATGCGCACGTCGTAACCGTCGGTAAACTCGACGGCCGCGGTGTAATCCAGCACGCCAATCGTGTCCATCAGCCGCTCGGCGATGCGCTTTACCGCCAGCGCCCACTTGGCCTGATCAGAGCCGCCGGCCACAGCCGCCTTCTCCTTTGCCACCGCCAACGCCGCCGCGTAACGCGGATTCTCACGCAGGCTGTCGAGGTCACTGTCGCTGACGATCTTGTCGGGCTCATCGAAGCCGGCTTCCACCGCCTGCTCGAGGTACGTCACGGCTTCCTGTGGCTGATCAGTCAGAGCGCTGAAGCATGCCAGGTTATAGAGCACCAACGGGTTGTGCGGGGCCTTCTCGTGAGCCTGCTTGGTCAATTCCAGAGCCTGCGCGAAGTCTTCGCGCTCGTAGGCCTCGGCGGCCTTGATGACCAGCGAGCGGGCTCCGTCGGGCAAAACCGGAGCGGCATGCTCACCGGCTGGCGCATCGACCTTCGCTAGCGCTATGTCGATGAGTTTGTGAATCGGCTTCATCATCGCCGGCAAATCGAAGAAGACGCGGCTGTCTTCGGCCGGGGGCAGGTCGGCAAACGCGGCCTTGAAGCGCTTTTCGGCGGCCAGCGCCGGTTTGGCCCCGTCGCCATTCAGCAAGCCGATGACGTCCTCGAGCATCTGGTCGCCAAGCGTCATGAAGACCACGTCCTCATGCTGGGCTACCGCAATTGAAAGCGTCGGCACCGGCGTCACCATGGCCAGCAGGTTGACCCGAGCCAGCTTCGTGCCGCCTTGCTCACGCTGCTCCACCATGAGCCCCTGTCCCTCGTTGCCGGCAAAGTGGTTGATTTCCTCAACCAGAGCTTCCAACATCGCCCGCAAGGCTTCGTAGTTCTTTTCCGCGCTCCCAGGGGCCCCGCGGAGAAGCCAGACCATATCCGGCGGGCCCACGAATACGATCTTCTCCCCCTGCGTTATGGGCGGGTTTAGCCGTTCCGCGAACGCCATCTCATTGGAGACCAGGGCGGTGCAGTCCAGATTCTCCATTAGCTCGGTGGCGCGCTGGCGGAGGCGCGTCACTTCCTCCATCTGCCCCTCTTCCAGCAACGTGCCCAGCAGCGCCCATAGATCATCGCAGACGCCGCTTTCCATCGCGGTGTCGAGCACATCTTTCCAATAGGTGTCGAGGAACTCGCGCTCAGGATTGTGGCGCGCGTTGACGAGCAGGAACACATCGTTCGGTACGGCATTCGCCAGCGTGAACTCTGGTGGTTCTGCGTGTGCGACGGTGACGAGGCCCGCGCACAGCAGGGCGGCAATCACACCGCGGGTCACAGAATCTCGATGCATGTTCATGGGGTTCGCTCCTTATCTTGAGGGTCAAAACACCCTCGTTGTAAGCGTTTAGCGGCCCGCTGGCGATTAGAAGGGCCGTTGAAATCCATAATCGATTGCGTTGTGGGTAGTGTCGGCCACTGATTCACCGTGCAGGATACCCTTTTGCCCAAGGTGCGCATGTCGCCTGTTGTCGTGGCTTGTCGGTAGTTGTCTTGAGAAACGAAGCCCGCAGGGCATTGAAGACGCTCTCAGTCCCGCCGCTTCGCGCAGACAGCGTTGTAACGGCCTGTGCCTCGTAGGCCGTCGATGTGAAACTGTGTCTCTAATGTCCGGCGGCCGGCGAGGCGCCGGCCGTTACGCGCCGTGCCGAGTCGTAATACAAGACACGAGCCCAGCCAGGTTGACAAAGGGGCGGTGTTAGCAGGGCGGAATCCGTTGTTGAGCCCGCCTACGATGCGGCATCAGACGGAAGGTAACGCCGGGGTCCCAGTGAGGTGTACGTACACAGTATTTCATGTGGCCTAACGCCCAACTGCTTGCCCAGGTCGTTTTCGGTCAGGCCATCGCCCAACAGCACAACCTCGTCACCCACGCGGTCATCATCGGCAACGCTGACAAACGACGTATTCATGCCGACCTCGAGCACGCGCTGACGCCGCCCGTTGATCAGAATGGGTGCCGGTCGCAGGCGGTTGCTGTAGCCGGCCAGGATTATGCCCACGCGGGGAGCCTGAAAGCCCGTGTAGCCGATCTTGCCGGACGACTCGTGGACAGCCTTGAGCCGCGCGCTGACCCGCACGGCCCCGGTATACAGCCCGACTCCCGGACGCACCGCATCGAGTACCGCACTGGGGCAGTTGAGCAGGGCGGTGTTCGCCGCGTGCAGCCGGCCCACGCGCCCACGGCACAGATCAACGAGCACTGCCACCGCGCCCTGCGTCTCGGCGTGGGTAAACGCCTCGTCGAAGCTCTGGTGCGCCAGTACGCGGTTAACCTCGTCCGCGCGGCAGCCGAAGCGCTGCATTCCACTGTCCACGTTGAGCAACGGTCGTGTGGTGGATAGCCGTCGCGCCTCGTCCAGGCTGCCGACGGCTGGTCGCAAGTGGAGTTCGCGGTAGTCGCCCGGCTGTCCATCGGGCGGGCCCAGCACGATACCAGCGCGCCCGACCTGGCGCGCCTCGTCGAGTGAGAAATACGCGAACTCGTCGGCCACGCCGGCCAGCGCGTCAGCGACACGCGCCGCGCCCAGCCCGTATGCATCAGCTTTGACTACGGCGATCAAGCTGACGCCGGTGGCCGCGCGGATCTGTTCCGCGGCGAGCCGTACCCGGTCCAAATCAACGGTGACATCAACGTGCGCTGATCGCATGCTAGCTACCAAGTGTGTGAGGCTTGCCGGAGATCACGCGCGGCCCATCGCCGGCGCCGCGCTCTCAGCCCCTTATTTCTTCGGCTGTTTTCGCTTGCGCGGGGCACGCGTCGTCTTCTTCTTCCGGCCGACCATGTGCTCGAGCAAGTCGGGTAATGGGACCGACGCGATCGATGTTGCCGAGTCCGACATGGCGTACGGAATAAACAGCACGTCGTTGTGGATCAGCGCGCCGCACGTGTACACGACGTTCGGCACATAACCTTCGCGCTCGGTCTCGTTGGGTACCAATAGCGGCTCACGCGTCTGGGCGATCACCTTCCGCGGATCGTCGAGGTCGAGCAGGCTCGCGCCGATGCAATACTGCCGCATCGGGCCGACCCCGTGTGTCAGCAGCAGCCAGCCCGCCGAGGTTTCCAGTGGCGAACCGCAATTGCCAATCTGCACGAACTCCCACGGATACCGCGGCGTCTGGAGCTGTTCGGCCTCGTTCCAGAACCGGATGTTGTCGGAGCGCATGATGTACAGATTCTCACCATCCACGCGCGACAGCATGACATACCAGCCGTTCACGCGACGCGGAAACAACGCCGCGCCTTTGTTCTGCGCGAAACGCCCGTTGAGCGTGGTGATCCGGAAGTGGTAGAAGTTTTTCGTGGCGATCAACTGCGGCAGGATGTCGTACCCGTTATACGCCGTATAGGTGGCGTAATAAATCGCCGTTCCGTCATCATCAATGAAACGCACGAAACGCGCATCCTCGATGCCCCGGCTTTCGTTCTCACTGACCGGGAAGATGACGACCTCGCTGACGTCGCAGTCTTCGGGGAAGGTCAGATGATAGTTGGAGCGGGCCAGCCAGCGGATTCGCTCGCAGGTCTGGCGCAGGGTGTCGGCGTCGAAGGCCGACTGCTGTATGTTTTCGAGCGCCGTGGTGAGCTCATCGAATACGAAGCTGTCGCCGAGTTGATCGAGAACGGCCTCGGTCACATCGTTATACGCGCCCATCTCGATGAGTTTCAGGAAGAAGGTGTGCTTGTCATAGGTGCGGTCCTTCACCTTGCGCGCCGCATGAACGAATCGGTTTACGCGATGGAGCCGGACCTTGTTCTCGGCCGTGATGACGCCCGTTCGGAACACGATTGACGAAACATGCCCCTCGCCGGTGGCGCGCAGGCTCATGATGAAGCGTAGCGCGCCGGCCGGCAGGTCGCTTTGGTCGGGATGCACGACGATCGACGGATTGAATAACGCGGCGGCCTCGATCGCGTATTCCATGGTGAAGTATGCGCCGATGAGCTGTCGGCGCGCCTGGGACAGCCGATTGGGCATCTCCAGGTGCGGGGCGGCCTCGGCGAAGTTCTCGTCGAAACTGGATTTGATGTCCCGGTGACGCCCCGCAAAATCCCGCATCACGCGGGCCAGCAGCGCATCCACGTCTTTGTCGCTCAGGCCGCCGACGCGCTCGACAACCGCCCGAATTCGCTCACCGCCCCCCGGGACAAACAGCCGTGTGATCACGCGCCGATCGTCAGACAGCAGATGCTCTGACATTCTGGTCACGGTCAATGACTTTGCCGGCATGACGAGTTGCCTTCCCGCAAAGCGTGGCGGGCACAGCGCGGCGGTGCGGGGCCACCTGCCGCCTGACCGACGCGCGGTCCGCTGGCTTTGCGATGTGATTGAACCCGGCCACGAGCCCATGTCAAGACCCGCCGCCCGTCTCATGGGCCCGATGGTACTGCGGCGGAAGGCGCGCTGCTCACGCCGAACGGCGGCGGCGGGGCTCAAGCCCGTCACCCTCGCCTGCCGATTCAAGTGATAGCAGGGCAGTCTTGCGGGACTGTCGTGCGCGGCGTCGAACCGCGCAAGTTTTGCTCCGTGAGGTCTTTAAGTTCCGGCGGTCTTTCCGTAAGATTCGTCTGATAAAGTGCGGCGCCCCTGGCGGTCTGGTGGCGGCGCTCTTTAGGTGCAGGCATGACCATGGTCGAAAAGAAGTGCAACCTGTGGCTCGAGCGCGCGGCGCAACGCTGCATCATAACCAGCGGTGCCGTATCGGGTGACGGAGAGGCGATTCTGGAAACGCGCTCGGCGACGGAGGCGGCTAAACGCTTCGCCGGTCTGGCTGCCGACCTCGGACGCATGCTAACCGCACGCGGCACGCACGTTCACCAGGTACGTCCGGACCTGCTCGCCTTTCCGGTCAAGCAATTCCAGTGGTCAAAACCCACCGTGCAGATCATCGAACGCAGCGCCCGCGAGTTGCTCGAGCTCGTCGGCGACGCGCAGACCCTCCTGCCGCGCCCGGGCTGCTCACCCGACGGGCTGACCTGGGACGAACTCAAGCCCGCCCTCGAATTCCTGCCCGACAACATCATCATCGTCGAGGAAACCTGAAGCCCTCAGGCCACGCCGCTGTGGGCGGCCGTCGTTTGAAAGCCCACTACACTACAAAAAGCCGAAGCACGCGGACTTGTTGAGCGCGCGTGCTTCGGATTGAGTGTCGGTTTTCTATTTCGTCGGCTCGGCGCTACGTCAGGCGGTAGCCCAGCACGATCGGGATGCCGCCGGGCAGGATGCGCTGCGGGGCGGTTACCGTTACCGCAAGCTGGAGCACGCCGGGGGCGTCCTCGACCGGCCTGGCCTGAACTGAAACCTGCTGCTCGTCGGGCGGCATCTCATCGATGGTCAGCCACGAGCGTACATGCCCGAGCACGAACGGCACCAGCTTGTCGGGGCCCATGCCGGCCAGGTGCGGCTTGAGCTCGAATAGCAGGTACGAAAGCCGGGCGGCGAAGAGCTGATACGGCAGGCTCACCTCCAGCAGGCCAAAGCCCTCGGCACGCGTCGGGGCGGCTGTGCTGAAGCCGTTGCAGACAATGACGCTGTCGTGGCCCTTTTCGGTGATGACGGCATTTAACCCGGCGATGGCCATCTCCTGGGCCTTGTCCATCGAGAGCGTGGTGTCAGCGGGGCCAAACTGCTTGTCACCCTTCTTGCCACCCTGTCCGATCGCGAAGCCCTCCAGCCGGCCCACCATTTCGGTCGGCCAGCCAATCGTGGCGAAGCTGCGCGCAATCGTGCATCCGGCGGCGATTACACCGCCGGCCCACAAGAAGTCCTTCTCCCCGACGCATTCCTCGCGGTAGACGAAATCGGTGTCCTGCTTTTTCTCGCCGCCGTGGGGCGCCCGCAGCAGGCCGCGTCCGAAGATCACGCCGAGGGCCCGCGAGTAGGGCTGTTGGCGCAGCGTCTTCCATTTGGCGAACTGCCACTGGTCAAACATGTTGACGAATGCGGGCAGCGTCGGAACCTGCCATGCGTGCTTCACGCCGAAGAACTCGTGTGAGACGCCCGACAGCACGACAGCCGGCAGACTGGCGGCGTGTTGCGCGAGTTCGTCGAGGATTTCCACGTCGGGGGCGGCGTTGGTGAACAGATCGTCAACCAGGATGGTGCCGGGTGCCTCGGCGCCTTCATCAAACACGGGGTCGATCACCAGCGACGAGAACCGCTCGGTCAACTGCTCACGCGACGAGTGGAGCACGGCGAGTCTGACGCCCTTGCGAAACTCGAAACGCGAGACCATATGTGCCAGACTGCGCCAGGCGGCTTCAAGCTGCCGCACAGGCGCGGCGTGCAGCACCGTCGTAAGCCACGTACTGATACGCCGATCAATCTCGGCCAGCGTGCGGCGCAGCGACGAACCCTCGCCAGCCGGAATCGCCGAGCCGCCACCCGCCGCGGCTGCGACCATCTTGCCAATGGGGGTTTTGGGCGGCGGCGATTCGTCGCCGGCGCCATCACCCAGGTCGAGCTGACCCAGGAGGTCATCCACCGCGCCTTCTGATACCGGTTCGGCCGTCGGCGCCCATTTCAGCGTCTCCGGCAACCAGGCGAGGTTGCTGTCGGCCGCCACCGCCTGCTTGACCGCGCTGTCCAACTGCTCGGCGGATTGCTTGCCGCGCATGCGCTGCACGACCAGGTCGCGGATTCCCATCAGCGTCTTGGCCGGCGGTATCTGTTGCACCAGCGGTTCGGGATTGAAGTCCTTCAACGACGTGAAATTGAGCTCAACCTCGACCATCACGTTGCCGCTGGCCAGCGGGTCGGTCGTCTTGAAGTTTACGGTCGGGCTGGCCGCGGATAGCACTTCGTCGAAGTTCTCGGCGTTGACCTCGACAACCGCCTCGTTCAGCGGTCCGGTCAACGCGCCGCTCTCCGAACCCGCCAGATTGCTCACCAGCAGGATGCGGTACGGACGCTCAGTTGTCACCTTCAGACTGTCCGGCGATGGCAGGTTGACTTCCAGATCCGGCGGATTCGGTTGATCAGTCATGCTGTTCTCCATTCTTGCACCGCAGCCAGGCAGAGCCTGCTTGCGGTGCGGTTCGCGATACCGGCCAAGCTACACGCGGGCACGCCCACGCCGCATGGTTCGTTCGAAAGCACGAACGAACCAGAGAGAGGCGCAAACCGCGATGGGCTGCACGCGCCGAAAACCGCCCTAGCGGCCCTTGGCCGGGTTCTTGAGCAGCCAGTCGTCAATGTGCTTGCGAATCGTGTACGGCGACGTCTCGCAGCCACCGCCGCCCATAGCCAAGTCAACCAGTCCGGCGGCGACGCGCGCCTCCGGGCCGGCGCCGAGTCCGGCGTGCCGAAAGCGGTGGTCAAAATCATGACCAGCCATCCGCGCCAGCGCGCGCATAACCTCGAGGATCGTCCCGCACTGATAGGGGTCGTAGTGCAGGCGATTCACCAGGTACATCCGCAGTTCTTCTTCGACGATCGAATTCATGTCGTGACTCCTTTCGAAAACCTTCTCGCAACGCGCCCGGCCAACTGATTAACACCCTTTTCCTACGCCTGCGCGAACGTGTACACGTACTCGCCGTCCTCACCCACACCCATCGTCAGCTTTGTGGGCATTTCTTCGGTCGCCATCTGCTCCAGCAGCCGGCGTGACAACACCGGCAGCACGGCGCCGTCAATCTGGTGGTCGATCTGCCGCGCACCGAGATCAACCTGACCACAGCGACCGGCCATGGTTGTATAGACCGCGTCATCCACGTTGAAACTTATCCCGTGCGCCTCGGCCAGGCGTTTGCCGACCTTGCGCAGCTTGATCTTGGCGATCATCTCGAGGATCTCGGCCGGCAGCGTCAAATACGGAATGACCGTCATGCGCGCCACCAGCGCGGGTTTGAAGTGCTCGCGCAGGTGGGGGTAAACCGATTCCTTCAGCTCGGCAATATCGATGTCTTCGCCGGACTCACACATCTGCTGGATGACATCGGTGCCGAGATTGCTCGTCAGGAAGATGACGGTGTTCTTGAAGTCGATCACACGGCCCTCGCCGTCGGCGAGCTGTCCCTTGTCGAAGACCTGGTAGAAAAGGTTCATGACATCGGGGTGGGCTTTCTCGACCTCGTCGAGCAGCACGACCGAGTAGGGGCTCTGACGTACCGCTTCGGTCAGCACGCCACCCTCGCCATAGCCGACATAGCCCGGCGGTGAGCCCTTCAGTTGCGATACGGTGTGTTTCTCCATGAACTCCGACATGTTGATGCTGGTGAGAAAACGCTCGCCGCCGAACAGCAGATCGGCCACGGCCAGGGCCAATTCGGTCTTGCCGGTACCGCTGGGCCCGACCAGCAGGAATACGCCCATGGGTTGCTCGGGGTTGCCGATGCTGGCCTTGGCGGCCCGCAGCTTTTCGGCCACGACCTTCAACGCGTGATCCTGTCCGACGACTCTGCTGCGCAGACGTTCCTCCATTTCGAGCGTGGCGGCAATCTCATCGCGAACCAGCTTGCCCACCGGTACGCCGGTCCAATCGGCGAGCACGGCCGCAACCGCCCCCTCGTCGACCTGGGCGTACAGGAGTGGATCTTCGCCCTGCAACTCCTGGAGCTTGGCCATACCCTCGTCGATCTTGCGGCGCAACTCGCCCTCGTCGAGCGCATCTTCGGGCTCGGCCTCGGCCTCGGCCTCCGCTGGTGCGGGGGCCTCGGCGGCTTCGGTCTCGCCGGCTTCCGCGGGTTTCTCGGCCGGCTCTTCAGCCTTGGCCTCTTCGTCCCCGGCGATTCCTACGCCGGTCTTTGCCATGAGCTTGTTGCGCAGATCGCGGATTTCGTTGACCAGCTCCAGCTCGGCTCTCCACTGGGCGTCGAGCCGCTCGCTTTCGGCGAGGAGATTGGTGCGCTCGGTCTCCATCTCCTGGAGTGTGTCCTTGTCGATCTCGACGCCGGCCGCCTCGTCGCGATTGAGCGCGGCGATGGCGGTGGCCAGGCTGTGAAGCCGGCGCCCGACGTCCTCGAGCGCTGCCGGCGTCGTGCTCAGGCCCACCGAGACGCGGGCCGCCGCCGTGTCCAGCAGGTCAACCGCCTTATCCGGCAGGAACCGCCCGCTGATGTAGCGTTTGGCAAGCGCAACGGCCGCGGTGACCGCCTCGTCCAGCAGGATGGTCTTGTGGTGTTTCTCGTACTTGTCTTTCAGCCCGCGGAGCATGACGATGGAGTTTTCGATCGTCGGCTCGTTGCAGCGTACGAGTTGGAAACGGCGTTCGAGGGCGGCATCCTTCTCGAAGTATTTCTTGTACTCGGCCCACGTTGTGGCCGCGATGGTGCGCAGCTCGCCGCGTGCCAGCGCCGGCTTGAGCAGGTTTGACGCGTCACCGCCGCCGCCCCCGCCGGCGCCGATCATCATGTGGGCTTCATCGATGAACGTGACGATGGGCTGCTCGCTCTCTTTGATTTCGCGGATGACGTTCTTCAGGCGGTTTTCAAACTCGCCCTTGACGCCGGCCCCGGCTTGCAGCAGTCCGAGGTCGAGGCAGATCAGCCGCACGCCCTTCAGGAAGGGGGGCACGTCGCCCTGGTGCATGCGCAGGGCCAGCCCCTCGACGATCGCGGTCTTTCCGGTGCCGGGCTCGCCGACGATAATCGGGTTGTTCTTCCGCCGGCGCCCGAGAATGTCGATCATCTGGCGGATTTCCTGGTCACGGCCGAACACCGGGTCGATCTCACCGGCGGCGGCGCGGGCCGTCAGATCGACCGTGAACTGGGCGAGCGCGCCGTCGCCGGCACCCATTCCGGCGCCGCGCGGACGGCCTTCGGGGCCGGGCGCCTCGGCCGGCGCTCCCGTCAGAATCTCGTGAAAGTGATCGCGCAACTGATCGACGTCAATGCGCTCGAGCTCGGGCGTGTGCTCCGCAGCCGCCAGATGCTCAGGATTGAGGGCAAACGCGAGTATGAGAGCCCCGCTGCGGATCTGGTCAAAGCCGAACTCGTCCGACATAACGCCCGCCGACTGGAAAAGCTCGACGAGTTTGGGCGAAAGCGCGGGTCTCCCGCGATGGCCGGTCGGCAGCACTTCCAGTGCCCGCTGCACGGCGCGGCGCAACCTTGTGCGGTCCACCTTGAATGTGTTGAAGATCGCGGTGACATCGCCGACCGTCTCGTCCAACAGGCGCAGCATGAGATGGTCGGGGGTTACCTCGTAGTGAGCGCGCGTCTGGCAGACGCTGGCGGCGCCCTGAAACGCCTGGATGCAGGCGTTGTCGCAGCGCCTCAGCAACTCGCGCAAACTCTCGCTGGTGGAGCCGGTCGTGCTGTCGTTCATGTCTTTCACTCGCTCGCTTTGGTTTCGCCGCCGGTGGCGGCCCTCTGTGATTGCTCAACGACCATTACTTTATGCGACGGCCTTGGCGGTTGCGGGTGGGGCGACAAACACCCCTGGTGCCGCTGATGCGTCCGCGCGTGCGTCGAATGTCTCAGCCGTCTCACCCATAGGTCCGGTCCGCACCCAACTCGTCAGGCCCAGGCGCCCGGACGTGGCGTCCGAGGTGAGCTGCGTTTCCGGCACCTCGTTCGGTAGCAAACGTACCTCAATATTGAATGTGAGTGGATCACAGCAGTAGAGCTTGGTAAGCGCCCGGATTTGCGAAAACAGCCGGCCGCCGGGCACGAATCCCACGTAGGTCTGCCAATTGACCGGACCAATCGTGATACAGAACGCGCCGCCGAGATCGTAAACCTGTTCGCCGACGGTCAAGTTGCCGCCGAGCACACAGTTGGCCTCTCCAATGCGGTTGAGATCCGACTCCGACAGCGTGACCCATTGGCCGACGAATTGCCGGACCTTGACCGGCGTGAGGTCGAGATAGTCGTGCAACACGCCCTGGAGTGTGATCGCCGAGCGGGGTTTTTGCGTCAACACGCCTGCGTAGCGCAGCAGGTAGATCGGATTAACTCCCAGGGTCGGCGCGTCATATGCCGCCGGGCAGCCAATCAGGCTCAACAGGTAGCTGGTAATCACATCGCGGTCCGGCTGGCCGAACATCCGCTCATAGCGATACTTCAGCCAACTCCGGTAGAAGAGTGAGACAACGCGATGATGAAAGACGTCGACGAAGTCGCGCGTCGGGCTGCCGTTTGGCGGCCGCTCGTGACGCTGCGCCGGCCCACCTTCGTCCGCGGTATCCGCCGCCGAAGGCACGCCGCGTTCGACGGACCGCAGAAAGTCGGTGGCGTAGTGCAGCGGCAGCGGCGTGGAAACCCCGTACAGGCCCATGAAGAGCACTTCGATGAGGTAGTTTGGATCGCGGCGCGAAGGATCCTGGAACTCCGTCAGGCTGCCGACATCGGTCGGCGGGAAACCCATCGACAGCCCCGGGCGGAAGCGCAGCCGTTCCGCGGCGACCGGCCCGCGGCGACCGACAGGCACGCTGCCCGGACGATAGCGTTCCAGCAGCCAGACGGCCTGGAAGAAATCGAACCGGTACGCCGTGCTTAGCAGCCGCTCAAGCAAATCCGGCCGGCGCGCGTGCTCGGCGGTTTGATGCGTAGGGGCTGTGTCGGCGGCGGTCATGGGCGCTCATCCATCGGCGTGAATTGCTCGCCCCAGCGAGGCGGAAACGTGTGTATCTGTCCGGTCTGGGTGAAACGCACCTCCAATTGCGTAAACGCATTGATCGTTACGTAAGCCGCGATGAAACGATCCAGAATCGCCGCGAACAGAAAAGCGTCGCCTTCGCCGGCGTAGTGGTCCTCGTCCAATTCCAGGTTGACCAGCAGCCCGCGCACCGGCGCGCCGCGCACCATGCGCTCGCGATAGACCGCGTCCAACGCGCGGATCCCATCGAGCCTGCGTTGGTGGGCCACGGCGCGTTGGGCATCAAGTGCCGCTTCAAAATCGTAAACGCGCAGCAGTTCCTTGAAGTGTTTGATGTTGCTCAGTGATACATAGTTGAGCGACATGTGTGAAATCAGTCGCCAGTGCAGCCCCTGTCCCAGCGGCGGGCTGACCGTCGGGGTGGGCTTGAGCAGGTTGCGAAAGCGGGCGCCGGCCGGCGAGCGGTCGGTCGGCTCGCAAATGTCGCCGGCGCGCAACTCACGCGGTAGGTCACGATTCGTACACGTGAGCTCGACCGAGATCGTCTCTTCCGCGGGCAGCGCCCCCGGCTCATCTCCCACCACAAACGAGAGAAACGTGTCGGTGCCCCAGCGCGCGTCCTTGCCGATCACGCTCGGCGTGATGTGGCACTGATAGTACGTGGCGTCGCGCGGATCAGCCGAGCCGACGTGCGAGAACGAATAAAACGGCTGGAATTCGTGCGATTCCAGACCTTGAGAGCGCACCAGGCCCAGCACCCGATCAACCGAATAGACCTCCGCGTGTCGCCGGTCGGCGATGCCAGCCCGCGCGGGCTGGACCATATACCGCACGCGCTCATGGTCCAGCCGAATCGGCTCCGCGTTGTGCGGGAAGAGATTGATGACCGGTACGCAGTGCAGCCGAATGTTCTCGGGTGACACGAGCGGATACGACTCGAGCCGGCGATTGAACGTGAAGGTCACCTCGACCGTGTCGCTCAACTCCAATTGATCGACAGCGCGGTCCAGCCCATCGACGTCGATGAACAGAAAACGCTCGTTCAGCGTGAAGTATTCCTGGATCAGGTAGTAGCCGGGAAACACGTAGGGCGGATATGGCAGCAGGGGGGCCTCGCGGTCGAGCCCCGCGGCCTTTACCGCCGTCGCGGGCAAATGTACTTCGGGTCGCTTGGCACGGCTTGATCCGTCGCTGATGGTTACCGATGCCACGTGCGCGGCAAGCAGCAGGTACAGCGCGAACGCCGTTGGTGGATCACCCGCCAGGTGCAGCCGTACGGAGCCGAGCTCGAGATCTTCGAGCTTCGATTTCGCGGCGGCCCGGAAGGTCAGTTTCAGGCGGGCGGGTTCGGCCGGAAGCGTCTCCAGTTCCGCGTTACCCAGTACCCAGGGGCGCAGTGTCACCGGCCAGGTTGAACGATAGCGACAGCGCGTTCCGTCGATTGGCCGGCTGGCGAATTCGGCGCCGGCGTTGACGGCCATCGGCGCCTGCATGCCTTCAACTTCAGGCAGCAATTCAAGAATCGTCATCGACGGAATGGGACGCAGATAGTGCGGCCACAGCAGCGACATGAGACTCGCGGTGAACTCGGGAAGCTCATCATCAAGCTTCTGGCGGATGCGACCGCAGAGAAACGCAACACCCTCCAGGAGACGTTCGACATCTGGGTCTGAGCCGGCGTCAGCCAGGTAGCGCGCCATCTCCGGATTCGAACGCGCGAACTCCGGCCCCACCTCGCGCAAGTATCGCAACTCGTCCTGGTAATACGTGTTATCCACAGCGCAACTCGCTGACTCGACCGCTGGTGCGGCCTGAAGACGTCGGGCTCGTCTGGCCCGGGGAACCGGCGTTGCCAGGCATTCCCAGATGCCGGAGGCTCGACCATTATTGGATCCGAACCGCGACGATCCTCACCGCGGACGGCTAGCCTACTACATCAAAGCGGCCATTCGGGGCGAACGAAGTCTCGTACCAGACGCGGTGCTGGCCGCTCTCTGATACGATCACGGCGTCCACGCGGAACACGAGCGTCTGCAACGTGCCCTCGGCGGTTTGGTGCGTCACGCGCACGTTTCGCAACCGTGGCTCATACCGCTCGATCGTCGTACGGACCGCGTCCTGCACCCGACGGATATACTTGTCGCTGCCCGAGAGAACGTCTGACATCGCCGGCAGGCCGTAGTCAGACAGCCCCTCGGCCATGCCCTGGCGCGCGTTCAACAGACGCGTCAGGTTCCGCCGCACCGATTCCATCAGCGACTCCAGGTCTTCGGTGACGGTCGCGTCGTATCGGCCGCGATCGCCGTCGTCCTGGAGGCTGGCGATGCGGTCCAGCAACATCTTCTCGCGGCCCACAATCGACCCTCTACGAAGCTGGAATCAGCCGTCTGCACCTGTCAGCGACGCCGCCTCGCGCCCATCGTGACCGGACAATGCGCTCCAATGGGGCGTCCGAACCATTGTGTTGATCCGGCCCAGGTCGGAGAGCAGGCCACTGATCGACAGGCGCCGGCCCCCATGTGTCACCGAGCGCGTGACACGCAGCCACGGGCAACGATACACCACAGGCGCGAGCGGGAGTGTTTGACGCTCCCGGCCGTGCCTGCACTGGGAACCCGACAATGGGGCAGGTGTCCAACCGGTCATACCTGTCGGACGCACACCCGCCCCAATACGTCGCGAGATTGACGCTTAGCCGCCCGGCGAACGCCACTTGTCCATTTCAACGACGCTGTCCGGCAGCCAGTTCCACTCGATCTCCTCGTACACGAAGCTGACCTGCTCCATGTGCCGATACGACTCGTTGGCCGGCACGAAGCTCATCGGCATGTACGGACGCGCGTCAACCACGCGGGCGTTGCGCAACGTGATCGTGTAGTACTTCGACTCCGAGCGCGTGGCCGGATCGATGCGATAGAAGTCCAGGATGACTTCCTTCAGGTTCTGGCCGGTGCACAGTGCCTTCTGCAGGCCCGGGCTGGCCTTGTCGAGGACCTTCACGATGCGCATCGGGCTGTGCACGCGCACGCCGGTCGCCTCGCCGGTCGTCATATCAACCGGCTGGTGAATGTGATGCTCAATCTCGAAGACATCGGAAGTATCTTCCCGAGCTTCCTTCTCAGACGAACCCGGGTACTCGGCGATCTTCAGATTACAGGGGGTAGGCATGACAACATCTCCTTGTTTGAATGCCCTTCGTTCCTACGCGAACACACAGTTCCCAAAAACAAGCTGTGCCCGGCGAAACAGAACTCCGCAAATGCTCCCATTCGGCCCAAGGGCCGGTTTACTGCGGCGGCGGGTCGAATTGACCCACCATCGAAAGCTGCACTTCCACGCCTTTCAGTCGGAAGTGCGGAATCATCTGGATCTCGGACTTGAACATGCCCGGCTTGCCCGGCACCGGTGTCGCGGTGACCTGGACTTCCTTCAGCGGGTACTTCGCGGCCAACACGTCATCGAGAGTGCCCTGGCGGCAATACTGCTTCAGCCACTTGTTGATTTCGCCGACCATCTTCTCGGCGTCCATCACGCGGCCCATGTTCTCACGCCAGATGACCTTCAGATAGTGCGCCAGGCGGCACTGGATCATCAGGTATGGCAACGACATGCCCAAACGGGCGCGCGTCTCGTCTTCCTTGCCCTCGGCGGTGTCGGGGAACTTGCCGACCTTCTTGCACGAGGGAGCGTCAAAGAACGCCGCGTTGTCGCTGCCCTTGCGCATCACGAGCGGCACAAAGCCGAAGTTGCACAGGTCGACGTCCATGTCCTCGGAGATCAGCGTCTCGGTGGGGATCTTCGTGTGGTACTGACCGGTGGCCTCGTACTGGTGCAGCGGGAGATCCGGCACCGTGCCGCCACTTGTCGGCCCGACGATTGCGTTGTACCAGCCGTACTTCGCAAAGCTCTCGGTCATGCGGCCGGCCATGGCAAATGCGGCATTGCCCCACAGGTAGCGATCGTGGTTCTCGGTGCGGACGTCCTCTTCGAACACGAAGTCCTTGACGTCCTGGTTCGCGACCGTGTAGGGGCTGCGCAACAGGAAGCGCGGCATGGCCAGCGCGACATATCGTGAGTCGTCCGACTCGCGGAACGAGTTCCACTTGGTGTACATGGGCTGCTCGAAGATCTCGTACATCTCGGCGAGCTTCGGCAGGTGCTCGAACGAGTCCATGTTCTTGTCGAACATCTTGGGGCTGGCGCCGGCGATCAGCGGGCACTTGGCCACCGCGGAAACTCGCGCGATCTCGCTCATCAGCTCGACATCGGGATTGCGATAGTCGAGCGCGAAGTTGGCGACCATCATCCCGTACGGATTGCCGCCGAACGTGTTGTACTGGTCGCGGTAAACGGTCTTGAACAATCCCGATTTCTGCCAGTCCTTGCAGTCCTGGAAGTCCTCGAGCAGGTCCTCCTTGGAGGTGTTCAGCACCTCGATGCGGATGTTCTGGCGGAATTCGGTGTTGTCGATCAAGTACCACAGGCCGCGCCAGGCCGATTCGAGCTTCTGGAATTGTTCGTTGTGCAGGATTTCGTTGACCTGCGCGCTGAGCTGCTGGTCAATCTCGCTGATGAAGTCGTCGACGACCTGTTTGTCGATCACGACCTTGTTCAGATCCAGGCCGGCGGCTTTTTGAACCAGTCCCGCAATTCCCTTGCGGTACAGGTCCATGTACTCGTGATCCAGGTCGAGCGAATCGATCAGGGCATCGACAGCCTCGGTTTCCTGGGCTCCGGCGGCGGAAGCGGCTTCCGGTTGTTCTGCCATCTTTTTCTATCTCCATTCATGTGCCGCAGTGCAGTCGCGCTGCGGGTACCAAACGTTGACCTGGTCTCACCTACGCGTCACTCGACTCACCTGAATCGCCTGACTCCTCGCCACCGCCTTCGCCGCCACCTTCGGCGGTAGTGATCATGGCGAGGATCTTTTCGCGCGTCTCGGGGTCCTTGATGGCGTCGAGCAGCTTCTTCTGGGCGGCTTTGTCGCCCATCTTCGGCCGCAGCGCCTTGAGCGCGTCGCGGAACTCCAGCAGACTCTTGAGCTGGGGCACCTGCCGCGCGATAGACTCCGGACGGAAGTCCTTCAGTGTGCCGAATTTGAGCGAGATCGGCATCTCGCCCGTGCCGGTGAGGCGGTCATTAACCGACGTGTCCATCGACAGGTTGTAGCTCTGCATGACCGAGTCGAAATTGGACTTGTTTACGTCGATCGGTTGCCGGTCCTCCATTGGGCGTTTGTCATCGGTTGTCGAGAAATCGCCCATCACCAGCATGCGGAAGGGCAACTCCGGTTCGGCCCCGCCGCGCAGCGCGTCCGAAATGACGATGTTTACCCGTGATTCCCGAGCTTTTGACGGTCCCTTAGCCATATTGTGCTTCCCTTTCTGCTGGCATCATCACGTGTTACTTGCCCGCCGGGTCGGCCGCCAGGGCCGCCAGGGGGTCCAATTGACACAACCACGCGAATGACTCGCGCACGCCCGCCAGCGCCTCGGGCGGGGGGTTCTTGTCCACCGCGGTGAGGGCCTTGCGGCACCGATATAACGTCTGCGCTACCTCGACGGCCAACGTTGGCTCCCAGTCTTCGATGTGGTAGCGCTGTATCTCCTGGTAGCATTCTTCCAACAGCGGGGCGGCGAGCTTGAGCTTCTTGGCGTCAAAACACAGCTTGGCAATCTGGGCGCGCCAGAGAAACCGGTCGCGTCGCTGATTGCACGTCGACAGGCCCGCCTGCAATGTCTGGACGGCCTCCTTGAGCTTGCCGGTGCCGGCCAGCTTGCGGGCTTCATCCGAGGCCTCGGCCAGTTTGCCGTTGCCCGCCGAGCCGCCGCCGCCGCCGCCACCATCGCCCGTGATCACCTCCGATTCGAGCCACATCTTTGTCTCACCGCCACACAGGGGCGTGCCACCACGAAACGTCAGGTCGTAGAGGCCACTGCCGAGACGGCGCACGAGACCACCGGTCACGGCGATCACCGCGTTGCGCGCCTTTTCGTACGGTGCCCCCAAGCCCTGCAACGCGGCACACGTGTAGCGCTGCAAATCCAGCCACAGCGGATCGCATGAGCGAAACGCCGACTCCGCGTTCTTGAGCAAGTGCTCCCACACGCCGTTGTTGAACTGGTGCTCCAGCGCCTCGATCACGGTCTTTTCGGGTGGCTCGATCTGGGTCGCCGCCGCATCCGATGTGGGCAGCTCGACCTTGGCCCACTTGATCAGGCGCACGACCGCGTAGGGCAGTGGATCGGTTGCGTCCGCTTTGCGGATAAACGTGGCAGCGCCGAGAATCGCGTTGACCGCGCCCGAAACATCCTGGACATCCCCGGCGGCAAAAGTGGCCCCTCCGCCCGCGGGCGCCGCGGCTGCCCCGGCACCATCGGCCGGCGCCGCGGGTGCCGGCGCGGCTTCCTTCGGCCGTTGCGAGGCGAGCTCTTTGACCTTGCGCAGGAACTTGCCGAACGACGGCGCGTCGTCCGGCATCTTCTCGGTGAGGGCTTCCTCGAGCTCCTTGGTGCGTTCGAGACAGAGATCGATGGCGTCGAAATCGTCGGGTTTCGGCGGGGCGTCACGCAGCCAACCACCATCGACCAGCTTCTCCGTGTAGCCTTCGATGCCGTTCTTACGGCGTCGCGGCCGCACGGGAAACATGTTGTCCCAGAAGTTTTTGGTGAGGTCGCGGAACAGGCCCAGAGTGGCGGCCAGGCCCGCATAGGTCTGTTTCTTGAACAGGGCCATACCCAGCGCGATGGCCATTTCGAGGTCTTTGGACTTTGAACGCAGGATGTTCTGGCTGGCCTGCTCAATCGCAAACCAATCCGGGTCTCCCAGATCGATGCGGTCAAGTTTGGCGGTCTCCGCGTCGACGAGCAGATACTCCTCGTCGTCGGCAACGTCCTCGCCACCCGGCGCGTCTGGTGAGATCGGGTTTGTCCCGAGCTCTAGAATTGGAGCTTCATCGAAGCCAGCCATGGCTAATGCCCCGCGGCAATCCGCGATGTCGAAGCACTACGCGCCAGACCCTGGCCCGTAGCGTCTGATTCCATTCAGCACTCGTCGCCGGCCCGACGAACGACGATTCGTGGTTGCGTGAGGTTCAGCCCGATGCCGCATTATAGCACGGCAATTTGAACAGAGACAAGGGTTTACCCCGTCCGGGTCGAATTTCACGCGTGAACTACCTTAGACGGTTGTCATCGAATCGACACAGAGTGTTGCTCTGCGCCATCCATTAGTCAAGTCGCCGGCGCCGATTCAATGAAGTCAGCCCACTGCTCGGGCATGCCGGTCGACGGTGATTCCGTCGGCGCCTGCTGCTTCCCATCGCTGGCGGCGGCGCACAAGTCGTCGACATACGACAACGCTCCGCCCAGCGGGGTCCACAACAGAAAATCTTCACGAATCGGTTCGCGCGCCACGACACTGAGCCACCCGGTTGCGCCGTCCGCGTCACTGGACAGCACAAGCGACAAGAGATGTCGCGTTAAATCCATCCTCTGTCCAAGCCAGTTCAACCAGCCCGCAACCTGAACATCGAGCGGCAGCGAAAGCGCCAGCGGAAACCGAAACGTCGGCTCAAAATCCGCGGAGTCCAGCGCACTGATATTCACGCCCCACGCAGCCACCCGGGCAAGCCAGACCTCGGCATCATCGGCTTTCAGGCAGGGCCGGCTGGCTTCGATCCACTGTGCCATCGTGAGCTTGCGCGCCCCCTGCCTCCAGGCAGCTTCGCCCGACGTCGTGTCCGTCGTGGCCGGTTCCAGCTCCAGATCGCCGAAAACCTGCTCAAAACGCCCCGGCGAATTGATGAAACGCACCACCCGCTCGCGAAACTCCGTCAGGCGTTCCAGCGGCTTGAGCAGGGCCGGTGCGTCGTCGCACGTCGGCCCCGGGCAGAATTCGCTGGGGATCCCGACGTAGAAGCACAATGGGAAAGGCCGGCCGCGCATGTCCCCGCCGAAGTCCTGGATTGAGGCGAACACTGTCATCTGCGACTTGGGCAGGCGTAGAATGCAGGTGCCGGGCGAAACGTGTACGGTGCCGTTGGCATCCCGCTGGCGTGCGTGATACAGCTCGTAGCCCGTCAGAATCCAGTCATTGAACTCGACCGCCCAATCTTCATCGGTGGGGGAGCTGTAGTAGTCGGCGTACGTCGGCAGCTTGCCGAACCAGCGCACGCGCGAATCAGCCTGACGCCGGGCTTTTGCCGCCTTCGATCTGAATAGGTCTTTCCAGCTCATATGACCCACGCCAAAAGGGTGCGCGGCCCGTGGTGGGCGGCGCTTACCGTTCCGCTGGAGTCCTCAACCGCCGGCAGGGCTCAGGCGCTGAATCGGCGCCGGCAGCCCGCGACCAGGCGGCAATCGAAAGATGAACTTCTCGCCAACCACGCGCTTGTCGGTCGGTACGTTTGTCAACAGCCGCTCCTGACCGGCTTCCCTGAATTTCTCGGTCAGGTTGATGCCGTGCGACACGACCCAGTTGCCGTCGGCATAATGGCCGTATCGGTGCAGGTAGGCACACAGCGCCAGTGGCGACGGCGCGCCGAGCGTGTCAGGGCTTACGCGCGGATAGCGGAAATCACGTCCCTCCGGCTGGATCCCATCGACCGCCTCGAACGTAAGCTCCTGGAGCTGCGGTCGTCGCCATTCCCAAACGGTCTGTACCGCCCGCGCCGCGCCGCGCTCCATCGTACGGAACTCCAGCGCCGTGGCGCCGGCCTGTTGCAGCCGCAGCCCCAGCGACAGACGCACCTTCTGGTAGTAGAACTGCGCGCGGTCATCGACGCGTTTCTGGCCCTTGGGTTCAACCAGCGGGTCGTCATTCCACACTTCCACATCCAGCGGCGTCGGGTTGCCGATGAACTTCTGCCAATCCGCACAGGCGCTGACGAACGCCCGCCGTCGCTGGCGCGTCGGTGTATCCGGCAGCCCGTTATCAAGCTGACCGAGTGCCGCGTCGGCGCGTTGGACCGCGGCGAGGAAGCTCACAAATTGGTCGAAGTTAACCGTCTCCAACGCCGTGAGTCCGACGCCACTGGCATTCACATACGGCCAGCCGTCGTACGGATTCTCGTTGGCCAGAAACCGCCCCTGGATGCCGTGGTAGATGTTGGTCAACTCTCGATCCAGCAGGTTCTGAGCCTGCCGCTCGAACTCGACGAACTGCTGGGAAAGCGCCTCGTCACGCAGCCCGGCTTCATCGCGCAAGGCCGCCATCTCACCCCAGGGAATCTTCAGTGCGCCGCCGGCACCGGCGTCGCGATCAAACTCGCGCGGCAGCACCGCCGCGCGCCCGATGGCGTTGGCCCAGTTTTCCCAGCGCGTGGCGACTTGCGCCGCGAGCGCGTCCCAGGGCATCACGTTCTGGGCGAGGCCGCGGCCCGCGTTGGCCTGGCGGGCGAAATCGCCGTGCGACCAGTTGCTTTGCAGCGCCGCTGAATAGGCTTCGGCCACGATGCGCTTCTGTCGGCCATAGAAGTCGTCGGGTTCTTCGAGCCACCAGCCGCTGTCGGGCATGTAAGTAGCCCAGCGCAGGCTGTGCAGAATCTCGGACAACGCCGGCTCGATCTCGTCGCGAACCGAGTTGCGGGCGCTGGAGCGCGCGCCGGCGGCCACGTGGAATTGTGCCGCAAATGACTCCCAGCCGCCGTTCCACAAGCCGACCTTGTCCAGCTCCTCCAGCCTCTTCGCGCCGTAGGCATCGCTCCACGCCCGCACATAGGCCTGCGTGTAGTCCTGCCACGCCTGCTCGATCATCCGGGCGCAGCGGTCATTGAACGGCGTGGTATCGCTGGCCTCGGCGAGATAGAACTCGCTGCCGAAATCGGCCAGGAAACGCATCAACTGCACGCACTCTCCCGCGCGGGCATTCAGAAACTCGGGCGAGGCACACTGCGGAATCTGGATCGCGCCCGACACCGCGACTTCCGGCGCAGGCTCGGCTGTTTCCTCTTCCGGTGGCGGCTTGACCGCCGTCGGATCAGGCGGCCTGGTGCGACCGGTCAAGGGTGGCGGTCCACCCGGCCGGCGCGACGACGTGGATTCCTCGGGCTCGCCGTCCTCGTCGGGTGGCCGGACCGGTTCAGGCTGCGGCCGCGCCGTCACGGGCGGGGCGATGTAGTATGCCGAACGCCGCATGTCGCGCCACTCGGGCTGCAACTCACCAATGCCCCACGGGCCGACATCTGCCAGACTGCTCTCGATCGAGCGCAGCAACAGTGTGCCGCGACCCTTCAGCAGTAACTCCTCGTAGGCGGTGCTCAGATTCGCAAGCTGCTGCGGGCGCCAGCGGGCGTGCAACTCGCCGAAGCGACTCGCATCGATGGTTGTCGGGCCCTCATCCTCTTCGCCGTAGAGCAGATCCTTTATCTCGGCGATCCAATCGGCGGGTGTATCGGCTCCCAGGCTGCCCGCGCCGAGCTTGCCCAGCCGGGCGGCGACCTGCTTCAGCGTGGGGTGTACCGTGCCGGTCAACTGAACGGTCAGCTCCAGCGCGTCGTCGTCCGGAGCATCCCCGGCGCGAACGATCGTGAAGATGTGCCCGTAGGCGGCATCCACCTCTTTGACGAGCTGGTGAAACGCATCGTCAAAATAGCCCTCGAAGTATCCGCGATCGGCCAGACCGGCGGCCTGGATGCTGTCGGCGAGCATGCGGTCGAGTCCGCGGAGCTGCGTGTCCATGCCGGTTGACAGAGCATCAATCGCGACGAGCACCGGGTCGTTCGGATTGTCGCCGGCGGCCTCGTTGCACGTCGCATACGCCTCCCGCATTGCGCTCTGTTGCGCAAGCCAGCGCTCACGCTCGACCAGCAGCGCGTCGCGTATCATGGCGATTCGCAAAAAGCCGCTGGCAGGCTTGAGGCGCCATTCGAGCTCGGCGACCGAGTCGTTGAAGATCTTGAAATTCTCGCTGAACGTCGTGGCGAGATCCTCAAGCTGCTGGCGCGTGGTCAGTTGACCCGACACGGCGCCGAGCATCTGTGCGTAAGACTCCTCGATGCGCGCGCAGGCATCGCGGATTCGCGCCCATTCGCGCACAACATCGTTGGGGTGAGTTTCGTTCAGCACCGCATAGCGACGCATGTAGTCGTGCAGCCGGAAGATCGCGGCCTGGATCGTTCCAGGCGGGTCAAGCGTGCGACCGTCAAGGCCGGGTTCGGTCAGTATGCGCGCCGGGTTGTGCCAGTCGCGCGTGTGAATCTCGGTGAAATACCTGGGGGCCTGCTCGCTGATCATCTCCGCGCGCTTGCCCTGGGCATCGGGCAGGCCGGCGGCCCTGGTGATGGCGCCCAGGCGCTCAAAGCTGGCATGATCCAGATGCTCGGGCAGTGATTCGCCGTCGGCGCAGCCGTACCAGGCGATGTACTCGTTCAACGATTCGAGATAGGCCGTGAGCGGCACGCCGCCCTGGCCCGGCTGCTCGTCGGACACTATTTCAGCGGTCCGCAATCCGTCATCGACGCCCTCGAGGCGGCTGCGCAGACCACTCTCTTCGAACAGCAGCAACTGAATCTTGGTGAGGTCCTTGACCGGCTGGCTGGCACCGATGCCCAGCGAGAGGATTGTCGGCCACATGCTGCCTTTCAGCGTGTCCACGTCGGCGGCGAGCTTGCCGACATGTTCAAGCGCTTCGACCGGCTTCGCAGCCAGTTGCGGCGATTGATTGGCGCGCACACTTGGCTCGCTGATCAGGCTGCCGAACTTGACCGCGCTGATGACCAGCAACAATATGAGCACCACACTCACAGCGGCCGACGCGATCGTCAACAGCCGGGACAGCTTGCGATTCCGCACCACTTCCTGTTCGTTGCGGAACACCAGGCCGTGTTCCGGAAAGACCTTGCGAATCAGCATGTCCTTGACAAAGTGCGGCCGCGGTCGGGGATAGAGGCTCTCCAGCGGCGGAAACTGGCCCGCGGCGTCGGTGCCGAGGCGGTCGGTCAGGTGCCGCAGGATCAGCGAACCCTGCTGCGTGGCACTCGTGAAGTACAAACCGCGGAATATCAGGTTCTTGACGGCGCGCGGGTTCTTGATCATGGGGAACAGAGCGCGGACGTAAATCTGCAACGGTTCGCGAAGCTGCGCGAACTCCTCGGGAAAACCATACGCCATTCCCAGTTCGAGCTCGTCCACGTCATCGTTGAGGCGCCTGAGGCGCAACTCGTTTAACCGCGCATATACGCCGTCGAAATCCTCGCTGAAGCGCTCCGGATCGTAGAGTTCGTCAAAACCGGTTGGCTTGGACCAGCCGAACATCTGGTTTTTGATGGTGATGTCGCGCTCGGCCCGGTCGAAGAACTGCATGAACCCCACGATTTTGTCGCACTTGGTGATGACCAGATAAGTCGCGAAGGTGACGCCCAGCTTGCTTTGCAGGTCGCGCAAGCGTTCGAGCATCGTATTGGCGTCTTGCTCCAGGTTCTCGGGCGAATCCTGGAGCAGGTGTTCGGCGGATACGCAGCAGATGGCGCCGTTGATGGGGTAACCCTTGCGGCCGGCGCCGACCGTCTTCAGGAAAGACTGCCATTCACGATGGTCGGCGTCATCCTGCGGGTTGCAGAGCCGGCCGGCCATATCAACGAAAATGGCATCTTCGGTGAACCACCAGTTGTAGTTCAACGTGCCGAGCTGGTAACCCTCCGGCTTGCCGGTCGAGAAAGTCAATCCGCCCTCATTGACGAGCTTCGTCTTTCCGCAGCCCGAGTCGCCGATGACTATGTACCAGGGCAGGTCGTAGACGCTGATCCCCAGCTTGCGCATGTCCTTGATGGCGCCAAAGAACTTCTCGTTGTTGGATTTGACCGCGGCGCGCAGATCCATCGAGACCGGACCCGCCTCGGCTCCGCTGGCCAGTTCGCCTTCCATTTTCTTCTGGCGTTTGCGGGCTGAGCGGCCCCACAGCCTGTTAACCAGGAAGCCGACCAGCAGCAGGGCGCCCACGACGACCGCCACGCCGATGATGATGAAGAACAGCGGCACGCCTTTGAATACAAAGCGCTGGAGCAGGTATATGGCGCCCAGCGGTGTGCCGAGGCCCGCCATGGCCACGAACATCCGCAACTCGGGCGGCATGCCCTTGAACATTCCCATGAGCTTTTTCATCGCAAACCTCGTGAGTCGCTCACGCCGTCGGGCGGCGGGTTATGAAATCTATGATTGCTCACCATCTTCGGCCGCATCATCGCCGGTCGTGGCCGGTTGGCTGTCACTCGACACCCATTCCGTGGCCACCGTGTGGATGTCTCTTACCGCCCGGCTCCAGGCAATACGGAATGTCACCAGAGATATCGCGATGACCGCCAGCAGGCCGATCAGCACGACCGTCAAGCTGCGACCCAGCTTGTAATCCACCCTGAGTTCCTGGTTGTGCCGGTAGGTTTCAGGGAACATTTCCTTACCGCGCGTCGACGAATACGCCGGCAAGCGCGTGAACAACCGGCGCGTGTAGTCCGCCAACTCCTGGGGACGATCATGGAATTGTCCCTTGAAGCCCAGCCGCAGGCAGATGAAATACAGCGCGAGTTGCTCGGCCAGCTCGTGCTTGTCCCGCCGGTCCCGGCGTTCGGCCAGTTCGTACTCGCGTTGAATCTCGTCGCAGTCCTCAAAGAACTTCTCGCCGCCCAGCGCCTCGATGTTGTTGAGCACATCGGGGTCGGTTTCGAAGCGCCCGTCAAACCAGAAGTCGCGGCCTTCCCACTCGCAATTGAGCATCTTGTAGTCTATCAGGTAGACCATCATCGCCTTGACGCGGTCTTCCCACAGACGCTCGGAGATCGGATCACGTCGCGCCAGATCTTCGGCGTCGCGCACGGCCGAGAGGGCTTCGAAGCGCACCTGGTCCGGTGGGGGGGCGGCGTTGTATTTGATCTGCCGCGCAAAGTTGATGAGGAAATCGAAAACCGGCCAGCAGACTTCCGTCAGTCTGACAGTCGGGACGTTGTCGTGATAATCGCTCATCGCGCTGGCGCCTTCAGGCAAACGTACAGGGCCGGCTTGAACTTCTCCATCGCCGCCATTTGACCCTCGCGAATGCTCATGCGGATACCCCGCTCCTGCTCGCATTCGCGCCAATAGTCGGTCCGGTCCGGACCGATTGTCTTGTCCACGCGGTAGTAGTGCAGCGCGGCACGCCGGGGGAGGGTGCCCGCCGGCACCGCCTTGATCTGTAGACGCAAGCCGCGCACCGCGATGTTGTGAATCCGCGGTGAGCGGCGTGGCGAGGCCAGCTTCATATCCAGTGTGCCGTAGATGTGCTGCTGGAGCTCGTTGACATCGTGCTCATCTGAATGCAGGCCCACATACATATCCAGGTTGTCGTCGATCCAACTGCGGTCGAGCTCCACCTCGAGTCCGTCGCGCCCGCGCTCATCCTTCTTGCGCGCGAACGGACGCTCGACGTACGCCATCGGCCGCAGCGCATCCAGCAGCACCAGCAAGCGCCGGTACAGCTGATCAAAGGTCTCGCCGGGGTTGTCGTGATCGTAGGCGGGAATCGGCTGGGCCACCAGGTCTTCATGGAAGACGGAGATCTCGCCGATCAGCCGCGATAATGCCACAAACATGTCGTAGGGATGCAGCAGCGCGCTTTGCAGCAGCGCGCGAAGCTGCGTGCGCGCGCCGTTCAGTGCGTTCAACCGGAGCAGATGCTCCACGTTGGCCGGAACGCCGTCCGTGAACATCATGCGGTGTTCATGGGCCTCGCGTGACAGCACCTCGTCCTTGGCTTCCACCTGGTCCGCGAGCGACGAGATCATCGAGCTGAGACCGGCGTCGGCCTGGATCGCCAACAACGGCCCCGCGCCCTTCTCATCCAACTCGGGCACGGCGCCGGGGCGGTCGGTGCGCTTCACCCGGCAAAGGCGCACCACCTCATAGCCGGTCATGTCGTCGCCGGCCACGAAGAGCTTGCCGCGCATGCGGCGTACGTAGAGCGTCTGCGGATTCTCGCCCGTGTTTTCATCACGGCGTGTGATCGGGTGTGGCTCAAAGCGTGGGATTCCGCTGACTTTCTCCGGCGCTTCCAGCGAGACCGCGTTGGCCCGCACCTCCTGCATCTGCGGCACGCCGAAGTAGATATCCACCTTGCCGCCGCCGGCTTCGAGCGCATCCTCAAAGCTAAGCGGGGGGACCTCGGTGTTGTCCGGGATGCGCACCCAGGTGCCGTCCTTGAGACGCAACTCGCAGCGGTCAACGCGCAGCGTGAAGTTCTCCATCGGCTCGGGGGCGATCTCCAGTTCCACCGCGCCCCACGCGAATGACCGCGTTGCATCCAATGATGAGCGTACCAGCGTCTCTGAGCGGCGCTGGGCGGCCTGCAAGTGGTGGGGCCGCAGGAAGACGCCCTCGTACCAGTGTATCTCCGTCCAAAACGTCATTCGCCCTGTTCTCCGGCCGGCGCCCGCGACTGACGCCCCGATAGGTGACTCCCCGCGGCCCGCGGGCGCCTGCGCGTCCGCGCCGCTTGGCTAGCGATCGTTCAGCACGCGGATGTACTGAGCTTCTTCCAGCGGACGATCCGCGTCGACACCGATTTTCACACTCAGCTTGTGGATGTACGCGCCCGGCGGGTTGTACTTGGCCGGTGGCACCGGTAAGTAGTTGCCCGCCGAATCCAGGAACTTGCCAAACACGTAGATCACCGAATCGCTGTCGCGCAGTTTGAAGGAATCGAACTCGATCGCCTTTTTCTGGATGGGGGCCTCGCCGTCGAGCTTGGCGCCGCGCAGCGCGCTGCCGATTTTGCGTCCATAGACGTCGTCGGCGATCGTCATCACGTATACGCGATCCTTGGGCAGATCGAATGCCGACTGGTTCTCCATACCGAGTTGCGGTCGGCGTTCGAACCAGTCGCGGGAGGTGATCGACGACGTCGGCCGCAGCAGCTCGTTCTGCGGATTCTTGAGATCGTCCGGATAGACGCAGACGATGGCGAGCTCGAGCGGTTCGCCGGTGCGGTCCGCCGGCGCGCGATTGGCCTGGGCCGCGGTGTTGATATACGGATCCTGGTAAATAGAGATGGTCCGGGCCGCGCAGCCGGCCTGCATGGCCATGACCAGCAGACAGCCCCCAAGCAGCCCGTAGCGCCGAATGGCGCCGATCACAGAATTCGGTCGTGGTGCGGTATTCGCCATGGTTTTCATACCCCGTGTGCGTAGATGTCGGCCAATTTCTGACTCCGCAGCTCGCGAATATGCTCCAGGAACAACTGGTGTCCGTCGTCGCGAACGTAGTCCTTTACCTTGCGATTCGGATCGTTTCCCATCCCGACGTCGCCGCGCAACTGCTCTTCAAGCTCGTGCGCGATCGATTCGACGGCGGTATCACTGCCCATGATTGTCGCGATCACCCAACGCTTCAGCGCCACCAGGCGGGCTTTCAGCACCGCCGCCGGCTTGCCGGCCTGCACGTCAATAATGTCGCGGACCAGGTCGTCGATTCCCGGTGACTTCGCATACGCATCCCACGGGCGCCCCAGCGAGCCGCTGTAGCGCGCCAGGCTGCCCAGAAACGGCCGCATGCTCTGATCGAAGTCATGCGTGAACAGCGCCAACTCGATGAATGCGTCGAATAGCCGCTCGGCGGCCTGCGGTGTGGGCTGGACCCCGCCCGGGGCCAGGTGGGGCTTGGCATGGGCCAGACGTTCCCACAATGCCGCCAGCGTCTCGTCACCGCTGCGCGCGGCGGCCGCACGCACTTCCGCCAATTCGGTCTTGAGTCGTTCGATCTCGGCGTCTTTGTCCATACGCAGTTGCTCCCGCGCGTTGCTAAGCTCCTCTAACTGACGGCGCAGCTCCCGCCGGTCGTCCTCAATGGCATCCACACGCGATGTGTCGCCGGCTGCCAGATCAGCCCGCTGAAGCCGCAGCGTGAGCGTTTCAACCTGGTTTTCGGCCTCGTGCAACGCCGCATTCTTGGCAATAACCTGCTCTTCGAGCTCGGCGAATTGCTGCTGCGTCGATTTAAGTCGCTCCCGCTGCTCGTTGCTGATTCGCTCCAGCTCGCTGCTGCGTTCCAGTTCCGCTTCGAGCTGTTTGCGGCGATGTTCCACATCAGCACGGCTGGCCGCCAGGTCATCCGCAAGCTGCGCGCGCTCTTCATTAATGCGTTGCAGTTTCTTGCCCAGCAGTTCAACGTGTTCCCGTTCGGCGGCGTTTGAAACGCCGCTTTGCGACTGCTGGTGGTTTGCCAGGTCCTCGAAGAATGTCGCCAGCAGACGATAGCGATCCGGCTCGGGAGCCTTGGCCAACGCAACGCGAAACGACTCGAAGGCATTGCCCGCGGCGTCCCGCAGCGCGTTTTCTGATTCGCTATTAGCCATCGCCGACGCCCTGCACTCACCGGGGCCTAGATCGGACCGACCGACATCGACGCCCGAACAGCAGTCGATGCCGCACTGCGGGGCATTGCCCCGCAAGACAGGTTAACAGGCACTGCCCGCACTGCGCAGCGCCACACGGCCATGCCACGCACAATATACCGCCGACCCGAACCCGGCAAGTGTTTCCGCGAGCACATGATATGCTAGGCGCGCTGCGCAAGGTCGGCAACCACTCGACGAGAACCGGTCAGTCGGTCCGGGCGGCACCGCGACAAGCAGACTCTGCCGCGCGGTGCGAGGCGTCACGGTGTCGACGGCGGATACAGGCGCAGAGCAGTACGCGCAGTGGTCAGGCCGTCACCCTGTGCGCGCGTCTGCATGACGAGCGGGTTCGTCAGCCAGGTCCACCAGGTTTCCGTGTCGGCCGCCGCCGCGGGCGCCTGCGGATAGATACGCTGTTCACCCTGGATACTGAGCGTGGCGCCGCCACACACCCAGCGCTCGCCGGCCACGGGGTCATCGGCGCACCACTCGTACAGTCCGCCGGCGATCTCGGCCATTTCAGGGCGACCACGTGTGACCAGTGCGGCAAGCAGCCACTCGCTGCGCGTGGGCAGCACGCGCCCCAGCGCCGCGGCCCGCGTCTGGGCCTCGCCAAAGCTCTCCAGCGCGCCCAACTCACGCGCGTCGATGTAGTAGATCAGCCATTCACGCTCACCGGCGGTGGAATTCACATACGTGCCAAGCGGCTGGTCGGACACTATCGGCACACTAAGTTGGGCCAACTCGTCCCAAACCGGAGCGGCCGGCGGGACCGACACGAGCAACATCGGAACATCTTCGCCCGTCTTCTGAAGCTGGGTCGGATATCCGGTGTCAGGGTCAGTCGCCCCCGCAGCCTGATAGTCCGCCAGTTGCCCTTCAAGCACCTCCCAGCGTGGCGGAAGCGCTTCCATCAGGGACTCCAGCGCCTGGACGGATTCCTCGTCCGGCAGTGCCGCGCGCTCCGCAGCGCTCGCGGCAAAGCGAGCGTAAGCCGCTGCCAGCTCACCGTTTGCGCGGTGTGTCTCGATTTCTTCGCGCGCCTCGGCGACGCGGTCGAGCAGCGCCCGTTTGGCGCTGTTGGTCAGCTTGCCCACGAGATCGACGTTGCCGTACACGGGCTGCCACGAGTCGTCCTCTAGTTTCATGACGAAGCCACGTTGCTCGGCTACCGCGCCGGCGATGAGCGGCACGCGGATGTCCACCTCGACCACGCCATCGCTGGCCGCCCGGTAGTCGGCGAATGTCGTGCCGTCCTGGGCCAGCGGCACCAGCGTGGCGATCAGCTTCTCGCCCGTGGCCCGCGCATCTTCGGGGATGAACACCCGGAGCAGGTCGGCCAACTGAGCGCTCGGGACGCCAGTCAGGTCAAACTGCGCCTCCATGTGCTCTCGGAGCTCTCGAACCAGATCGGCCGCCGCGCGCGGCGCTCCCGGGTCGGTCGTGGTGGCGGTGATGCTGAACGGCTGCGAATCGCGCGTGAAGGTCAGCGCCGCGGCGCGCAGCCGATAGCCGCTGCACACCGTATCGATGGTCAGGTCTTCGGCGTCGGTCCACTCGGCGAGGCCGTTCACCGCATTGACCGTCGTGGTTGCGGCAAGCGTGCCGGCGCAGCCCTCCGGGTTCAGGAGTTGCAAGGTCACGGCGCCGTTGAAATCAACCACGCGGTTCGCGGCGGGGGCGTCAGCATCAGCGTTGTCGAGAACCTCGATGGCGACGACCAGCGGTGTGCCGATGTCGGAGTCCACCGGCTGTATGACGTATCTGAGCCCGGCGGGGGCACCGGGCTCGAAGACAATGTTGACATCGGGGGTGAGGGTCAGGCTGTCGGTCGTGGTGACGGCCCGGACCGTGATAGACTTGGGTTCGGTTGACGTGACGTCGAACGTTACGACGCCTGTCTCGGGGTCGGACCGCCGGGAGGCGGCGCTGATGTCAACGTTGTCAGCGCCACCGGCGATGACCTCGAGCGAAACGCTGTGATTCGGCACCGGGTTGTTATCCGCGTCGATCAGCGTGACCGTGACCCTCTCCGTATCAACGCCGTTGGCCACCGCCATGCCGTCCGCGGTGGTGACGGTCGAGTTCATCGGGTCCGGCGGCGCCACTGGTGCTGGTGGCGGCGCCGGCGGCGGCGCTGGCGTTCGGAACACGCCGAGGTACGCCACCACGCTCACTGCCACCAACACCAGGACCGCTCCGCCAACGAACAAGCCGCCGCGGCTCTTGCCGCGCTTCTGGGCGGCCTCGAGTGAGACCGGCACATCCCCGAAGTTCTCCGGCGTTTCGCCCAGCAGCTTCGTGAGGATCTGCTGGGCCTCGTTCGAGAAAACGTAGGCGAAGCGCCCAGTGTCCCACTTCCCGGTGACTGTGGCGGGGTCGGCGCCCTGCGGGCGCAAATCAAAGCGGATCTCGTCGGTTGGGACCGTGATGCGTTTGGGCTGGACCGCAACTCGCGCGCGGGCCGTACTGGTGTGTCCCCACTGCCGCGACTGTTCAAACAACCCGGCGCGATAGCTCTCCTGCGCCGCCAGCAGCAGCTCATCCAACCGCCGACAAATCTCCTCGGCGTTGATGCTGACATCCGCCCGACCCACCTCCGTGCACTCCACAGCAAGGACGGCTAAAGGCAAGGCCAGACGGCGCGGCCCTGACTGGATCACGACCTCGGCTGTGTACTTCAGCGTCTTGGGAAGCTTGTCGCCGCTCTCGGCTGCGCCCGCACCCAGAATCGGCAACAGCGCGTCGCGATAGGGCCCGAGTGGCTCGCAACTCGTGACGAGCCGTTCGCGCACCGCGGCCGTGGTGATTGTCTGCGCGATTTCCAGCGCATGACTCACGAGACCCGCCGCGTCGACCGGTACCCAGGTCAGGCTGTCCGCCTCCCAGCGCAGGGCAACCTCGAGTTGGCCGGTGGATGCGTCGCTGCCCAGCAGGCCGATCTTCGCGCGGAGCTGTTCCTCGGGCGTGTCGAGCTGAGCACTGACGCTGAGATTGGGAAACACGCTGTCGCGCAGGCGCTCCTGCAGGGCCGCCACCTCCGCCTGCTGGCGTTTAAACAACAGATCGGGCAGCCCCTGGCTGATCTGCGCGCGGAATTCGGCCTCGCCTCCTGTGATCAGCACCTCGACAGCCTTCAGGCGAAAATCAAGTTGGCCCTGAAGCGGTTCGGCCTTGTCGCCGGCTGTTTCCGGAGTCAGTCGCACGACCACCCGCGCGCGCCCGTGTGCGTCGGTGTCGGGTGGCGCCCACATCACGAAGTCGACCTTGGTTTCCACGCGGTCAGGCGCGAGCAGGCCGCCACAACTATCCGGCACGAGTTCGCGCGCCATCTCACCGGCCTGGCGCGCGACACTATCCGTAAAGGCGTCGAGATTGGCGACGACGGATTCGCCAAGCTGCGAGCGGTACTCATCCTCGAGCTCATCGACCTGCTCGCGCAGGCCGTCCGGCCAGTGCTTGATCTGCGGCAGCTCGGCCAGACTGTCAATCGCACTTACCCACTCTTCCTTGGCGGCCAGGGCCTGAGCTTGGCCAAGCCATTCCTGGGCCACTTTGTGGTCGGCCGCAATGCGCTCGCGCTCGGCGCGCATGGCCGCCTGGTGTGCCTCGAAGGCCTCCTCGATGCGCGCGGTGTTCTCCGCAATGTCCTGCGGCCAGTGCTCCAGCGCCGGGCGCTTACCGATCAGGGTGGCCACTGTCTTCCAGTCTTCCGCATCGTGCGCGTTCTGGAGGGATTCATGCCAGGTGTGCAGCTCATGCTCGGCACGCACCTGTCTGATCCGCTTGGCCAGCGGCGCGACTTGCTGCTCGATCCTCTCCGGCCAGTGCGTCAAGGGCGGGCGTTCGTCCAGCAGTCGGTAGGCCGTGTGCCACTCATCCGAGTTGACGGCTTCCTCCAGGCTCTTGAACCACCAGTTGGCCATGCGATGGTCGCGTTCGACCGCCGCGCGGCGCTCATCAGCCGCCCGCTCACGCTTGGACTGATCCTCAATTGTGGTCAGCCGGTCATGTACCTCTACGGGTTGGTCGTCCAGGGCCGGCCGATCTCGCAGCAGCGCCTCGAGCTCATCCCACTGGCGCGCGCCGAACATGGCCTCCACCTGGGCGAGCCAGCGCTGAACCTGGATGCTCTCGCTGTCGACACCCTTGGCGTGCTTCTCTATCTCTTCGGCAACCTGCCGGGCCGAGGGACGCTTGGCCGGCTCGCGCGTGATCATGCCCTCGACGAGCGAGACCCACGCGCGCAGCGCCGGCTTCTTCGTCGAGCACAGATCCTCCCGCTGCACGGGGCGTGGGACCCCATACGCCGACATCCGCGAGATGTCCACGATGCGCTGGGCCCCGGGTATGGAGTGCAGGTAGGGGTGAACATGTTCGGCGAGAACGTACAGCAGCATGCCGGCGGCGATTATGTCCGAACCGGCTTCAAATGTGCTCAGCGTGCCCTGCCCGTGCTTGTCAGGGTCGATGAACGCGCATATGCGGTCGTCGCGATGCGTTGCGCCGGGGTCGGCAACATCCCATTCGCCGGTCGAGGTCTCGCAGGGGCTGACCGCGAGGTTGAGGTAGCTTTCAACACCCAGCGCGCGGCAGGCTTCCACGGCGAACCCAAAGTCCGTGACCTTGACCACTCCGTCTTCGCCGGCCACGAGCACGCCGGGGGCCAGCCCGCCGTGTACGGTCGAACGAGCGCTGCCGGCGGAGTGGGCCGCGGACAACGCGTCGGCCAGGGCCGCCAGGATCTGCACGAGTTGCCCGCCGGCCATGCGCATGCCCTTCGGGTCGAATATATCGCCCAGGACGAGTGGCTCAGCCGGCTCGTGCTCGATGAAGAAGTGGTGCTCGTCCTCCTGGAGTGCTCCCTGGAATTGCAGGATGTGCAGTGACTTGGCCGCCAGGCGATTCTGCGCATGCGCCGCGGCTTGCAGCCCGTCGCGCAGCTCACCGAGCTGCTCCGGGGTCGCGGACGGTGGTTTGAGAAAAAGACGTCGAAACGTGGCGGCCATGACCAAAGTCGCCTGGGTGTTCGCGGGCGCCAGCCAGCCCCGGCACCGTGAGGGGATATCCGCCTGCACTCACAAGCAGGACAGATGCGCTTCTTATACGCTTCCGTGTCTCACGACAATGGTAGCGCGGAAAATGGCGCCGAAGTGACGGCGTTACAGTGTGTCCCCTTGCCGGGTCGGCGCGCGCGCCGCGCCGACAACTAACCCGCGTCTCGGACTTGACTTACCCGAGGCGCTCGAATAGCGTTACGCGATATTACGTGCCGAAGTCAAATCGTCGTTGTTGTCGTATAACACGAGGACTGCTGAACGGTGAGCCCGAGGAGTGATTTCTCATGACTACCGCTAAGATGCGTTTTGCGCAGTGGCTCGTGAGCGTGTGTGGGGGAGCTGCGCTGTTGCAGGCTGGCTCCTGTGCGCTCAACGACCAGAACAATGTGATCGCGCAGCAGGTGCTGTTGCCGCAGATTGGCGCGGTAATCTCGGACACGATCTTCTTTTTGCTGGACAACGCGCTGGTCCGGATGACGACCTGACGCGGGAGATGGAGCTCAATATGCGCATTGTCATGAAAATGAGCAGATGGTTTGTGCCCGGCGGTGTGTGCTTGGCGTTGGGGGGGTGCGCCTCGCAGCAGCAGTTGTTTGATTTCCTGCGCACCGAGTTTGCGCGCGTAACCGCCGACATGCTCGGTCAAACCATCTCACTTGTGACGCAGGCGACGACTTAGTAGACCGGTCGCCGTCAGGTGTGTGGGGCGCGGTCTGGGTCAAGCGAGTCGGAAGGGGGCTGGCGCGTCGGTGGACGTGCCGCCCTATGCCAACCCCGTGGGGTGTTGCATATGAAAGCGCTATTCACCATGGCAGCGGCGTGGTCGCTTCTGGGCCTGGCGTACGTCGCGGTGCCGGCGGCCGCACAAGAGGAGCCCGCGGCGGCCCCCAGCACTGAACTCATCGATCTAAACCGTGCCATCCGCGCCTATCTGGCGGAAGACCGCGAGAGTGCCGCCGAGATCTTCGACCGCCTGCTCGCGTCCGACCCGCAGGGCCCCCGGGCCGTCGCATGCGCTTACTACCTGGGCCTGATCGCGCTTGATCGCGGTCTTGATCATGCCACCGCGGCCCAGGCCGCCGGCGGCGAGGCCCAAAGCGCGCAAGCCGCCGGTGATGAACCGGCGGAGGCCGCCGCCCTGGCGACTCAGCTCGATGAGGCCGCCGCCGCGCGCGCACAATTCGAGATCGCACAGCAGCACTTCGAAAACGTAGTTGGGCAGGTGGACCCGACCGCCGAGATGGTGCGCGCCGCGCTTTTGCTCGGCATCGCTCAACTCGCCAAGGACCAGCCGGCCTCGCTGGACGATGAGCCCTTCCAGCTTGCCCAACGGGCTGAAGAGACTCTCACCCGCTACGTGAGCGAGACCGAAGACGGTGCTCAAGATCGCTTCGGCTACTTCTATCTCGGCGTTGCCCACTATCGCCTGGCCGACGAATACGGTCGCCTGAGGATGCGCACCGAAGCGGCCCGCGCCGTTGAACAGGCCGTGCAGGATCTGGAGCGCGCTGCTGAACTCGCCCAACAGGACAGCATGGCCAACCGCATCACGCCGGGTGAGCTCGAGGACTTCAAGACCGTCATTACCTACTACAACGCGCTGTTGAGCATTTTGCAGCGCGACAATCAGTTGGCACGTCAATTGTTCCTCGAAGTGATCGAGCGCGCTGAAGGGACACTGCTGGCGCGCAATGCCGAAGCCGTCGTGAACAAGCTTGATGAAGTGCAGCGAGGCGGGCAGGACCGCATGACGCTGCCAGTGCCCGCGCCGCTCGGCCCCTGGGAACTCGAAGGCCGTCTGCAAATCGGCAACGCCTTTGACACCAATGTGATCCTGCTCGGCCACGACACGGCGTTGCCGCTCGGCATCAAGCAGTCCGAAGACTACCGCTTCGATACGCTGGCCGATTTCAACATCAGCCGCTACCTCACGGGCGATGAAATGCCGATCCCCGGCGAAAGCCTCACCCTGGGGTTTGGCGGCAGCGCTTCATACGTATGGCAGCCCAACATCACCGAGTTCGACGTGAACCGGTATTCCGGTCGCGCGTATGCCAATTGGCAGCCGATGCGCGACTTGTACGTTGGCTTGCAGTACGAGTATTCCTACACCATGCTCGGCCACGACCCGTTCATCTCCAGCCACCGACTGACGCCGGTGATCTCCTGGAGTTGGCGGATGGAGGATGAGAGCCGCGTCGCGATCGACCGGGGGCGCACCGACTTTTACTACACCTTTGACGACCGCAACTACCTCGAGCCCATCAGTGATTTTCGGCTGGAGCGTGACGGCACGTACCAGGCGGTCGGTGCTCAGCACACGTTCTTCATCGTGCAGGCCCAGAATCTTCCCTACATGCAACCGTACTTCGACACGCACGAAAAAGAACGTGAGCTCTTCGGCGACGAGTGGCTCAATGTCTATATCGGGTATGCCTACCGTGACGAACGCACGCGCGGCACGGAGTTCGACCTGCGCGGCCACTCGATTCTGTGGGGTGTCGAGGTTCCGTTGCCCTACCGGCTTGCCTTCGAAGTTGACGGCGAATTCAGTTGGGAGGACCACAGCAGCGCCAGCATCTTCGACTACGAGCGCAAGGAGCGCTCCAATTTCGGGCAGCGCTACGACTTTGGCCTGACCTACACGATTATCGACGCCGGCGAGCGCGAAGATTGGCGCACGCTCGCCATGAAGCTCCGCGCCGGAGTCGAGGTTATTCTCGAAGACTCGAACATCTGGAACCGCCTGGGCGAAGATATTTACGAGTACGACCGTGCGATCTACGGCGTGCGACTTGAGGTGGCCTTCTGATGAATACTGAGAGCAAATCAGGTGCGGTCGGCGGCGTTCGGGTGGGGCGATGGCCGCTGGTGTTGGTCGTGCTATGTGCGGTTGCCGGGGCTCCGGCGTTTGCGCAAGAGCTCTTCGTCGTGACGTCAACCACCGACCGCGAAGCCGTCACGCTGGAGATCGACGAGGCGGAGGCTCAGTTTCTTTCGCTGGGCAGCACCGTCTTCCCGGGTGTGCTGCGCGTCAGCGCCGGCCAGCGTGTGATGATGTTCGCCGATACCGGGGTGGTCGCCGTGCTGGTCGGGCCGGCCGAGCTGGCCGTAACGCTCGATGATCTGACGGGTGGCGTGGCCATTGAGCTGCGTGATGGCAGCCTGATGCTGGAGGCCGCCGGCGTCGACGAGTTTGAAATAGGGACCACATTGCTGATCCCCATGGACGACTTGCCTGACACCGAGAACATCGTGGAAGTCGCGGCGCCGCCCGGGCGGACGTTTGTGCGGCGCGGTCCGGATACGCTCGATCTGGGATTCATAACCAGCGATGGCACCGCGACGGAAATCCTGGTCGGCGACGATTCGGTCGAACTCGAATCCGGCAAGTTGCTGGCCATCTCGCGCGACGGTGAGCAGACGCTTGGTTCACTCGACCAGTGGTCGGCTGACACCGGCTTTGACCAGTCGCCCGGACGCGTGCTCGGCGTAGCCTCGGCTCAGGCCGCGCGCAGTGACATAGAAGCCAAGTTGTTCCGCAAGATCATCGCCTGGGACCAGTATGCCGGGGCGAAGTACGTCGTCGCGCGCTTGCGTGAGTACCGCTTCAATCCGGAAATCCGCCAGACTGTGCAGCAGATTTCCCGGTCATCGCGGTCGAGCACGCGTGGTGGCTCGGCGGAAACCCAGCCGTTTGACGCCGCTAACCAGGTGCCGCTGCTCTCGCCGGCCTCGCTCAGCGTGCAGAATCTTCGCAACGTCGGCGAGGGTGTCACTGCGATCCAGTTGAATAACGCCGCCGCCGCGGTACTGGAGCAGACCGGCAGCCGCGGTCTGGGCTTTCGTGGATTGCAGCAGCTCGCCATCCCGGGAACCGGAGCGGGTGGGCGGCGCACCGTCGGGCCCGCGGGCCTTGGTGCGACACCGTAATCAGCGCGGCACGCAAAGACGACTCGAACGGGCGCCGTGGCGCGCCTAGAATGTGACGGGCCGGGCACTTGGCGATCATGCGGCACCGCTGGCCGCTGACCGCACAAGGCGACTGGACAATCAGATAAGGCGTCGCATGGATGACTGACGTCTGGCAGTAGCGCCCGTGAATGGATTGCGGCGGGTGATGTGGTTTCGTATCCGCGTAGTTCATCGCGCTGGTTTTCCAGCCAGTGCGGAGTATGAACGACATGAGTCGCTTACAAATCACGCTCCAACTCGGAGGTTTCGTCATGCAGAGCGGGAAGAGCGTTCTCCCAAACCAGAATCTTCGGGCGTTTCTGACAGCGCGTGGGGTCGGCACGGGAAAGCTGCTGGCAATCGTGCTGCTGATGGCCGCACTGCCGGTCGGTGCCTTTGCGCAAACCGACGGGAGCGTGTCACAGGTCTTCGCCGCCGATGACAGCGTGCTGGCCGACGGCACGGACCGCGGCGTCATCGTCGTGCGCCTGCTCGATGCCGGCGGGCTGCCGGTCGCGGGACACGTCGTGCACCTGACGGCGACGGCCAACGGTGGCGGTGTCTCGTCGGTTGCAAACGACCTGACATCGGACGCCAACGGGTATGTGATCTTCGAGGTGGTATCCAACACCGCGCACGAAGACCCCAGCGCCACGGAGTTCGAGTTCGAGGACACGACCGAGAACCCGGACGAGACAATCACGACGCGCGTGGAGATTCAGTTCCACGAAAACGAGACCGACGCGGCGAACTCGACCGTCACTGCCGCCGATGGCAGCGCGATTGTCGACGGTGCCGACACCGAGCTGATCACCGTAACGCTGCTGGACGGCGTGGCTGCGCCGGTCGTCGGGCACCGCGTGAGTCTGACCGCGATCGCAAATGGCACCGGCGTGTCGATCGCTACCGAATCCGATGTTTCCGATGGTGCCGGGCAGGTGGTGTTCCGCGTTTCATCAACCGCCGAACATGATCCCGCCGGCACCGAGTTTGAGGCGCGCGATATCACCGCCAACCCTGATCTGGCGATCACCGCGACGGCGACGGTTTTGTTCGTTGCCAACGAGGTCGATGCCGGGACATCAACCGTAGTGGCTACCAGCGGCACCGCCGTGGCCGATGGCGTGGATACCGACGTCATCACCGTGACGCTGCTGAATGCCGCCGGTAACCCCATCGCCGGTCACAGTGTTGACCTGACCGCCTCCAGCAATGGCGGCGGCGTGACGATCGACCCGGCCACCGGTACCACCGATGCATCGGGCGTCGTCACCTTCGTCGTGTCGTCCATCACTGTGCATGATCCCGGCGCCACGGTGTTCGAGGCTGTTGATACCACGCCCGCTCCTGACGTGACGATCACGGCCACAGATACGGTGACTTTCACCGCGACTCAAAGCGACGCCGGCAACTCGACCATAGCCTCGGTTGACGGCACCGCGATCGCGGACGATGTGGACACTGAGCAGATCACCGTCACATTACGCAACGCCGCCGGCAACCCAATCGTGACCGGCCACACCGTAACCCTGACCGCGATCAACAATGGTGGCGGCGTGACGGTTGTCACCTCCCCCGTGACGACGAATTCCGCCGGCGTCGCGACTTTTCTGGTGCGCTCGGACACGGAGCACGACCCGGGCGGCACCGAGTTCGAGGCGGTTGATACCACTGACGGCGTAACGGTTACCGCCACCGAGACGATCACCTTCACCGAGAACATCAGCAATGCCGGATTGTCCTACGCCGATCCGGTCGACGGGACGGCTCAGACCGACGGTGTTGACAGCGACGTCGTGGTCGTCACGTGCCTCAACGCTCTTGGCAACCCGGCCATCGGCCGCACCGTCTCGCTAGCGGTCACCGTCGGCAACGCCGGAGATGTGACGATCACGCCGTTGAACCTGGGCTCCGGTGCCGGAGTGACCAACAGCGCCGGCGTCGCACATTTCCAGGTCGAGTCCAGTTCCGTGCAGTCCGTCACGTTCCAGGCCACCGACACGACCGGCGCGAACATCACGATCACGAATACCGCGATCGTCAACTTTGTCGTTGGTCGTACCGATTCCCGTACCACCCGCTCGACGGTGACGGCCCCGGCCGGCGATGTCCAGGCCGACGGGGCGGCATTCAAGGCCGTAACGGTCACGCTCCATGACGCCAACGACAACCCGGTCTCTGGCCACACTGTGCAACTCTCAGTGGCCGGTGACGCCACAGGGGTGACGGTTGACGCCCCGGCCGCGACGGACGGCGCTGGTCAGGTCACGCTCAACGTCACCTCGACGGTTGCCAAGCTTGTACAGATCATCGCGACCGACACGAACGACAATGTCACACTCGAAGACTCGGCGACTATCAACTTCGTGTCCGGTTCCACCGACGCCGGCAATTCGACAGTCGTGGCCGCGACCGGCACGGCGGTCGCCGATGGCGTCGACAACGACATCATCACCGTGACGCTGGCTGACGTGGCGTTTGTCCCCGTCTCTGGACACTCGGTTCAGTTGCAGGTGGTTGGCGATGCGACCGGCGTCGTCATGACTCCCAACCCAGTCGTGACGGACATTGCTGGACAGGCCGCATTCACCGTAACGTCGACCGTCGCCAAGACCGTCACGTTCCAGGCCAACGACACCACGAGCTCGGTGATTGTCACGCAGACGGCGAACGTGACGTTCACCGTCGGCCCGACGAGTGCCGGCACGTCCACCGTCGTTGCGGCGGATGGTACCGGGATTGCGGATGGGATCGACGCTGAAGCGATCACCGTTACGCTGTTGGATGCGAACAACAACCCCGTCGCGGGCAACACGGTCGCGCTGGCGGTCTCCGCCGGCGGCGCCGCTAATGTCACCATCAGCGCGCCGGTCGTTACCGACGGTGCTGGCCAGGCCGTATTCACCGTCAGCTCGACCGAGGCCAAGACGGTCACGCTGGCCGCAACTGATACGACCGAAGCCGTCCCCGTTACTGACACGGCCGATGTGACTTTCTCAGCGGCTACAACAAATGCGGCCAACTCCACGGTCGTCGCCACCGCCGGCACAGCGCTTTCGGATGGCGTCGACACCGACACCATCACCGTCACACTATTCGACGCAAACAACAATCCCGTGGCCGGCAACACCGTCTCGCTGGCAGTTTCGGCCGGCGGGGCGGCGAACGTGACGATCAGTGCGCCGGGCGGAACCACGACAGACGCAGCCGGCGCGGTAACCTTCGCCGTCAGTTCAACTCAGGCCAAGAACGTCACGTTTGAGGCCACGGACGCGACCGACACAGTCACCATCGCTCAGACGGCCGCCGTTGCCTTCACCGCCAGTTCCGCCAGCGCCGCCAATTCCACGGTGACTGCCACCGACGGATCGGCGGTGGCCAACGGCGTCGATGTCGAGACCGTCACGATCACGCTGCGCGACGTCACCAACAACCCCATCCCCAACCATGATGTCACGCTTGAAGTGGCGACCGGCGGTGCGACCAACGTCACGATTAGCGCGCCCTCCGGACAGTCAGACGCCACCGGGGTCGTCACCTTCGACGTGACCGCCACCGAAGCCAAGACGGTTACCCTCCGCGCGATCGATGCTACCGATAGCGTGACCATTACCCAGCAGGCGACGATCGTCTTCGATCCGGGCGCGGCCACCGGCCTGCGCTATGTTGTCCAGCCCTCTAACTCTGACATCAGCACGCCGCTCGTGGTCTCCGTGGAGGTCATCGACGCCTCCAACAACCGCGTGGTTGGTAACAACGACCCCATCGCGCTGACGCTGGTGAACCCGGCGGGCTGTGGCGGCACGCTTGGCGGTACGGCCACCATCAATGCCGTCGCCGGCTTGGCGGAGTGGACCGCCACCGAAAACCTGACGGTTGATACGGTGTGCAGCGGCTATCGGCTGACCGCCACCTCCGCAGCGCTCACCGTAAATTCGAATTTGTTCAGCATCACCGCGGGTACCGACCTCTCAGGTCCCACGATCACGCTGGCACAGACCAGCACAACCACGGATTTGTCGATCACATACACCGTCACCGGTTCGACCACCGTCGATCCATTCCGCATCACGTTCGGTCTGGAGCGCGACCCGAACAATGCCACGCCGATCGATACCGAGTTTGGATTCGTGGACGTCAACGACGCCAGTTCGCGGGCGCCTGGTGTGCATACGGTTTCGCTCGGCGATATACGGCCGGATCTGAACGGCATCGTCCGCAACGGCGACCAGCTTGTCGTGCAGCTCGACAGCGCCAACGCGATTCTCGAGACGATCGAAACCGACAACTTCGCGACGAGGACGCTCAACGTTGATCTGGCCGTCGAGCTCGTGATTGCGAGTATCCGCGGCGCTTCATCGAGCGCCCGGGTCACCTACGTCGTCAACAGTCCCGCTGACGTGCCCAGCTTCACCGTGCGGCTCGGCTTGGATACGACCGGCGACGGCGCGATCGATGATGTGCTCCGCGATACGGTGACCGCCGCCGATCAGGTGACGCCCAGCGCGCACACCATGACCATCGACCTGCCAACCGAATTCCTGTCCCGCGGCATCACCACCGCCAGCAATGTGGTTGTTGTCGCCGAGCTTGACCCGGTCGGGCTCGTGACCGAGTCGGAAGAGGTCACCAACAACGTCGCCAGCACGGCCGAGGCCTTCACGGTCGATCTGGTGCTCACGCGTCTGGCGTTCCCCGGCACGGCGCTTGATGAGGACTTCAGCGCGACAATCAACTACAGCGTCAACGAGAACCAGGTCAGCGAGGACTTCACCATCGCTTTCTACGTGTCGGCGGATTCGGACATCGACTCGCTCGCCGGTGATGTCCAGTTTGCGACGGTCACCATTACCGACGCCGCCGACAAGACCGTCGGTGCTCACTCACGCACGGTCACGCTGAACATCCCGTCGACGGCGTTTGCGGATGTCAACTTCTTCCTCAAGGCCCAGATCGATGATGGCGCCGCCGTGACCGAGCAGGATGAGACCAACAACATCGCGGCCACGCCGAACTCCACCGCCGACCCGAACGCCGATATCGACGGCGACGGGTTGATCCGGCGTGACGAGGAAGAAGGCTTCCTGATCCCGGCCGGTGTGGTCTTCCCGGCCGACAACGCCGGCTCACCCGAGATTCCGGCGGAGAACACGCGCACGTTCGATACCGAGATCGACACGGATGACGACGGTCTCAGTGATTCGCTCGAACGGCAGATCAACACCAATCCCGCTGATTCGGATACCGACAATGATGGTCTGACCGATGGCGAGGAAGACGTCAACCGGGATGGCGTTGTCGATGCCAACGAAACCGACCCGCGCATGTGGGACACCGATGGCGACGGACTCAGTGACAAGGAGGAAGGCGACGGCTTCACGCTGACGCGCTTCCCGGCTGATTCCATTTCCGGCCGCTTCCAGAGCCAGTATGTCACTCGCGTGATGACCAACCCACGCGTCGCCGATACGGATGGCGATGGCATCAGTGACTGGGATGAGGTCAACACCTGGGCGCGCTGGGCTATTCTCGCCGAGGATGCCAACGGCGACGGAGCGCTGAACGACGGCGAAGATCTGAATGCCAACGGCGATCTGGACTTTGCCAGCCTCGTTACCGAGAGCATCGGCTTGAGCGATCTCATCGCCCGGCGCGGCCGGGCGGTCAGCAAGCCGATTCCGGGTATCCGCACCGACCCGACGCTGGCCGATACTGATGAGGACGGCCTGCCGGACGCGACTGATCCCGCGCCGCAGATCAACCCCGCCCGCTGGGGGTTTGATGCCAACGGCGACGGTGTGTTTGATGACGCCGACCTGACTCAGTTCCGCGCCGACTTCCAGGCGGCCGGCGAGAATGTCGACGACTTCCCCGCCACCATAGCCGAGTTCCAGCGATTGCTGCTGGACTTCGACCAGGATGGCGACGGCGTCCTCGAGGCGCCGGATGCCAACGGCGACGGGTTCCCGGACTTCACACGCTACAACGAGGCCACCCTGGAGCAAGCCTTCGGCATCGACTTCAGCAACGATGGCACGCTAAGTGACGGCTACGACGTCGGCGGCCTCGGTCAGGGCACCGCCGGACCGTTTGACCCCCGCGCCGGCAGCGCCAATCAGGGCGCGGCGCTGTTTGGGACCTATCGCCTGATCCGCGACACCAACGGGGCCATCGTGGGCAACGGTTGGCTAGATTTGCTCGATGATCCCACCGAGCAGCTCATTCCGACTGACAACTGCCCGACCGCCAGCAACGCCAACCAGCTTGACTATGACGGCGATGGACTTGGTGACGCTTGTGATGCCGACCTCGACAATGACGGCGTGCCCAACGAGCTCGATCCGCTCGCACAGAGCCCGACCGAGGCGCAGCCGGCGCCGGCGGTTCCGTTCTGCGGATTCGCAATGATGCCGGTGATCGTCGCCTGCCTCGTCGGGCTGCACCTGCTGCGGCAGAGCGAGCGTCGTCGTCGCTGATCAATAGCTGTCCACGTTTCACCGATCGGCTCCGCCGGTCGGTGAGACCTGGACGGCGTTCCCGGGATGCGAAGCGGGAGGCGGTGGTGCGGTGCCGCCGCGAGGTTCTGCGTGTGTGTTGTCCGCGAGCGGCTTAGCGTGTTAACGACCGGTACAACCTGTCTTCGGCGATCGGCTCAACTGCTTGTGTGCCTGGCGCTGCTGACCGCATTTGCCGGCCCCGCCGTGGCCCAGGCGAATCAACCCGCGTATCAGGAACCCGCCGAGCGCGAGGCGCTCAACGCAATCGTGCAGACGCTGCGCGGTGCCGCGGGCGACGAATTCCTGCCACCCGCTGATTTAATCGAACTTAGCCGGCTGCTGTCGACACCGTGTGACCAGGCCCGTTGGCTGGTCGAGCAGGTGCGCTACACGCGGCAGCAACCTAACGGCCGCGCGGCCGCCCAGCAGTTGGCCGAGGCCGCGTCAGAGCGCTGGACGGGGCTGTTGAGCGCGTGCGGTGACGAGCTGGCTCTGCTCGACGAGCTCATCGCGCAACTTCAGGCGACCGACGACATCACCGATCCAGATGCCCTGCGCCAATGGATGGACGCGCAGGCCAACTACTATGATCTCGAAGCGTACGTCAAGTTCACGCTGCTTTCGCGCGGCGTGCCAACCGCGAAGCTGATCCCCCGACGTGATCCGCAGGTGTGGGATGCACCGCGGACAACCCTGGCGAGCTTGACAAGTTCTCCCGATCTGGCCGCTTTCCCCCGCCTGCTGGCACTGCGAAATGACCTGATCGCCGAGCACGCAACCTGGACATCAAACCCGGCCGGGCCGATCAGTCTGCCCGAGCAGCGCCAGGCGGTGGACTGGTCATTCCAGATCGCCGCGGCTCTGCTGGACCGTGCCATCGGTGTTGATGCCACCGATCGCGCCGCAACCGCCAGCCCGATACCTTACACCGACACGCCGCAGGCGTGGTCGCAGATGGCCGATCGTCTCGAACAAGACAATCTGCGCATCTGGTCCGCTTTGGCGCGGTTGCTTTCGGCCGGTGACGAGGCGGATTCGACCGCGCGTCAGCAATTGGCCGCACAAGTGACGCCGCTGGTCCAGGCGGTGCGTGCTGTGGACGGCCGCGGCTGGGATGCGGTCGCTGACCCGCAGAACGGCTGGGCGGCGCGCGCCGCCGCGGGGCGCTACGTCGAACCCGCACGCTTGCCGCTCACCTCGACCTTTCGCGGTCGCTCCCGGCAGGAGCGGGCTGCCGCCCAGGCAACCGTCGAGCAGCAGCTTTCCAGCGCAGGTAACGTGACCGACCTGCGCGCCGCCGATGCGCTGTTTGCCAGCATCCAGCGAGCCAAGGCCGCCGAGCTCGGCGTGAACATCGCGCCGCTGAGCATCGCCCAGTTGAAGAGCGAGCTAGGCGAAAGCCAGCTCATTTATCTCTTTGTCGAGATGTTTGAGCTGCGCGGCAGCACGCCCGGCAGCGCGCCGCGGTATTGCGGCGTGGCCGTGTATCGCGAGCAGTACGCCGCCCGCATGGCCACGGTTGAATACACCGATCAGTATTTGCAGAAGATCATCCCGCCGCAGACCAGTCCCGAGCAGGTGTTGCGCGTGGCCCTGGCGGCTCCCGGTCCGCCCGCGGGGCTCAAGGATCCGCGCATCATCATCGCCTCTGACGCGCCGCTGACCGGTACCTGGTTTGGTTTTGAGCAAGGCACGTTGCTGGCCGGCACCGAATGGCGCAGCACCACGCCGCCGAGCTGGGTCATATACATGCCTTCCGCCACGGTTCTGACGACGTCGGCCTGGACGCTCGATGAATCCTTGCGCACGTGGTACCGCGCCGCGCTGCAACGTGGCGTTGATCTCCCGTCGCTGGCGGCGTCGCCGACCACGCTGCGCGCCGGGGCCGAGGTTGCCGTGCTTTCCGATAAACCCATCGCGCTTCAGCTTGTGTCGATGGAGGAGGGTCGCCGCAGCGCCACGAGCCGCTTCATGGACCTGATGAACGCCAAGCGCGGCACCCCAACGCCCCTCGTCCCGCTTTGCGTAAACACTGGTCGCTAGGGTGGTATGCTCTCCCGTAGCGTCCGCCCCCCCAGAGTCGGACGTGTTTAGCCAGCATGCACTCTCTCTAGGTCACGGCGGCGCGTTGAGCCGGGCGCCGTCCAGGCATACACTGCCCCAATGCTTGAACCGAATGCCGCGAATGCAGCCACCGACAGTCAGCCGCCGACCGATGTGGTCCTCGAGGTCAACGGCGTCCAGAAGGTCTACGACACCTCAGGTCTGCGCGTCGTGGCCCTCGACGGTTTGGATCTACGCGTGGCCGCGGGCTCGTTCACCGCGATAATGGGGGCCAGCGGTTCGGGCAAGAGCACCCTGTTGCACCTGGTCGGCGGGCTGACACCGCCGACCGCCGGCGAGGTCGTCGTCGAAGGCCGAAACCTCGCGCGCATGTCGGACCGCACGCGCACGATCTTTCGCCGTCGCCGCATGGGCATCATCTTTCAGGATTACAACCTGCTGCCGACGTTGACGGCGCGCGAGAATGTGGCACTGCCCATGCTCGTGGACGGCACGCCGTTGCGAAGAATCTCATCTCGTGTTGATGAACTGCTGGCGCTCGTACACCTGGAAACGCGCGCCGAGCATCGCCCCGACGCGCTCTCCGGCGGTGAGCAACAGCGCGTGGCGATTGCACGGGCACTGCTGAACGACCCCGCCATCATTCTGGCCGACGAACCGACCGGCAATCTCGACTCGAAGCAGTCGGCGCAGATCTGGGACCTCTTGCGGCGTGTTGCCAACGAGCAACGCAAGACAATCCTGATGGTCACTCACGAGGCAAATGGCGCCGCCTACGCCGGTGCCGTTGTGATTCTCAAGGACGGCCGCGTAGTGGGCGGCGTCGAGCCGACCGGTCCGGACGACGTGGCCACGGTTACCGCGCGCTATCAGGATCTGGCAGGCTAGCCTGGAGGGCCGGATGCAGCACTGGTCGCAACTGGCCACCAAGAACTGGAAAGCGCGCCCGGTGCGCACGTGCGGGGCCATACTGGCCATCGCGCTCGGCACCGGTGCCGTGGTCTGGGTCACCTGCTCGTTCGAATCCGTCCGCACGACCGTGCTCGACTGGGCCAATCAGTACATCGGCAAGAGCCACATCAGTGTCGAGTCAACCCTCGGCAGCGCGGGCAAGCTCTCACACCTGCTGGTCCGCGACATCGAAAAGACCGACGGTGTGCGCCACGCCGCACCGCTGATGAGCCGGCGTTTGCCCGGACTGCCGATCAAAGCCGCGGACGCCGCCCATCCCCCGCGCCTGAACGAGTGGACACCCAAAGTCGACTTCTATGGAATAGACCCAGCACGTGAGCCGTACGTGCGTGACTGGCCCATCACCGCCGGCCAGATGCTCGCCGGCGATGATGAGGACGCTTGCGTGCTGGAGCATGACCTGGCCGACGAGCACGGTGTGGGCGTCGGCGATGTGTTACTCGTCTGGCGTCACGGTGGCCGAGACCCGCGCGCGCTGCGCATTGTCGGCCTGGTGGAGCGCCGGCGTATCGCCCGATTCCAGAAAGGGCTCGCGCTGCTCCCGTTGCGCACGCTTCAGGCCATCACCGATGAACCATACCTGATCTCATCAATCGACGTTGTTTCGGCGGACGACAGCGTGGAGGGCATCCGGCAGACGCAACGCAACGTTATCGCAACAATTCGCCAACGCCTTTCCGGCAAGACCGCCACTGTGCGCAGCACGGCGGGGCGCATGCAACAGATCAAGGCCGCTCAGAGCCAGCAGGAGCTCGTCCTCGCGCTGCTCAGCTCGGTCGCGATGTTGACGGCCCTGTTCATCATTCTCAGCACGCTGAGCATGGGGATGATTGAGCGCATCTCGCAACTGGGCCTGATGCGTTGCGTTGGCGTAACCGGCCGGCAGCTTGCTATCCTGGTGGGGCTCGAAGTCGCACCGCTCGGCGCCATCGGCGTGATCGCCGGCGTGCCGATCGGCCTCGGCATGGCCCTGATCAGCGTCTGGCTTGCGCCGCAGTACGTGGGTGGATTCACAGTCAGCAGCGCGGGGATTCTACTGGCGGTGATCGGCGGGCTGGCGACCACACTCGTGGCCGCCGTGCTGCCGATGTTTGCCGCCCTGACCGTTTCGCCACTCGAGGCCGCGCACCCGCGCGCCCGCAAACCGCGAACCGTCTGGTTGTGGGCGGCGTTTGCCCTGGCCCTCGCACTGATCCTCGCCCAGGGACACGTGCTGGAGTTCTGGGTCATGCGCTCGCCGAACTTCGTGCACAGCGCGTCGCTGGCGATCGTGCTGCTCTACCTGGCATACGCGTGCGCGGCACCGCTGGTGGTTTGGATCATCGGTTCGTTGGCCGTTGTGCTGGCCGCACGTGTGCTGGTGGTGCGTACGCGGCTGCTGCAGGACCAGGTAGGACACGCCGTCTGGCGCTCGACCGGAATCGCCTGCGGACTCATGGTCGGCCTGTCGTTGATCGTCGGCCTGATGGTGTTCAGCGAGAGCTTCAAGGGGGGATGGCAGTTTCCGAAGAAGTTCCCGGCGGCATTCATCTGGAGTATCGACCAGATGCGCCCGGGCCCGGATGATTGCGACGAAGTAATAGCGGGCATCTCCGGGATCGAATCGTTCACGACTTGTAACGCGGTCAATGTGAGCGTGATCGAACGTCCCCCCATGCTCCAGAAGTATCAGATCGGCCTCACGTGGTTTCTTGGAATCGAGCCGCACCAGTTTCTCGATCTCGTCCAGGCCACCTTTGTGGAGGGCGAGCGCTCCGCCGCCGAAACCTTGCTGGAGCGCGGCCGCCACGTACTGGTGGCCGATGATTTTGCCCGTTCGCGCGACAAGCATCTGGGCGACGAGATCACTGTGTATTTCGCCAATCGGCCGTTTAAGTTCAAAATCGCCGCGGTGGTGACATCGCCGGCCCTCGACATCGCGGCCAACTACTTCGAGTTGAATTCGCAGATGCAGGTCGTCGCGTCCGGGTCGGTCATCGGGACCAACGCGGACATGGAGGCGCTGTTCAACCTGACAGGTCGGCGTATCCTGCTGGCGAACTTCGACCTGCCGCCGGAACCCGTGCCGGATGGGTGGCCGCCCGCGCAGGAGAATTGGGAGTACCTCAGCGTTCGCTACGACGAGGCCTATTACGATCGCAACATCCCCATTGAACGCCGCTGGATGCGCTTCCGCGAGCGCGACAAGCTGCACGAGATTGCCGTCGCGCTCGGCTCGCCGTATGCCAACTACGGCACCGTCGCCGAACTGAAGGATGAAATCGACAGCCAACTCACCAACGTGACGCGTCTACTCACGATGGTGCCGTCCATGGCCTTGATAGTTGCGGCGTTGGGTGTGGCGAATCTGATGACCGCCAACGTTACCAGTCGGGCCAAACAGCTCGCCATGTTGCGGGCGATCGGTGCCACGCGCGGACAGATTCTGCGGCTGGTAATCGGCGAAGCACTCGTGCTGGGACTGATCGGCAGCGCGTTGGGCATCGGGCTGGGCTTGCACCTGGCGGCGAATACCACACTCCTGACCGAACGCATGTGGGGATTCTCGATCGCGCTGCACTTGCCGTGGGGATTCCTGGCGTGGTCGGTCGTGTTGACCGTGGGACTATGTGTGCTCGCCGGCATGCTTCCCGCCCGGCGCGCGGCGCGTACGAATGTGGTTGAGGCACTGCACGTAACGTGAGTGCCCACGCGGAACCGGGGCGTGCTTTGGCAGGTATGTGGATGGACCGAGTATGAGGCTGATAGCAGCCGTCGTCGGGGCATGCGTGCTGATGGCCGTATTGGCCGGCTGGCAGGTATGGACAGCCTTGCGCACGCGGCCGCAAGCACCGGCGGCGCCCACATCGGCACCTGCGCCCGACACCGCAGCGGCTGACGTTGCTGTTGGTCGAGCCCCTGTGGCGACTCAAGCCCCGCAAACGGACCCTCGGCGGGTGCCCCACTCCTTGGGGTGGGGGACTGACTCTCACGACTCTCAAGAGCAACAAGTGTCCCAAGCCCGTCCCCCACGGCAAGCCGCGGGGCACCCGGCGGGGAATCCGTCGAGTCCTGCTACGACGCCGTCTCAAGACGTGGAAGTTTCCCGCGAGCCGCCCTCCGAGCCAGACCCTACGCCGGTTCACTGGACGAGTGATGCAAACCAACTACGGCTGGAGCGGCAACTCGACATCGCCAAACGGACGCTCGCCACGGAGCCTTACAACTCCGCGGCGCTGCGTGATGCCGTCGAGGCGCTTGATGGGCTCAAGCGCTGGTCGGAAGCCGCCGACCTGCTGGAACGGCTGTGCGCGCTTGAGCCCGAGAGTGTGGCCGCGCGTTTTCGCCTCGCCGGTGCGTTGATGCGTTCACAGCGCTGGGGCAGCGCGGCCGACGCGCTTGATACGGTCGTCAAGCTGGACCCGCAGCGTGTCGATGCCTGGCACAATCTCGCCGTCTGCCGGCAGGTTCTTGGGCGTCTGGCGGCGGCGCGCAATGCCTGGGATCAGGTGATCGCACTCCGGCCCACGGACATCGACGCACATGCCCATCGCGCCGAAGTCAGCGCCGATCTGGGCGACTGGGAGGCGGCCGCGACCGACTTCGCCGCGGCCGCCGCGCTTGCGCCAGACGACCTGGACCTGGTCCTCAATCAGGCCCTGGCGCTACGGCACCTGGGCCGGCTGGTAGAGGCGCGCGAGCTGGCGGCCAGTGTCGTCAAAGCGCGGCCCAGGCACACGCCGGCGCTGAACCTGCTCGCGGCGTTGTCTTGGTCCCTGTATCAGCGCGATCCGGCGCGTGATGATCTGCAACAAGCGGCGATCAGCGCCTGGCGGCGCTCGCTCGCGGTTGCATCCGATCAACCGGACATAAGCGCACGGCTGGCGGAGGCGCTGGGGACCGAATAGCACCGCGCCACTTCACCCGGCCCCGTTGCGGCATGCACCACCGTTGACCAGAATATGGGGGCCAATCGCCGAAGGAGCCGTGTTTGTCCGAGCACATGCTGCTAGCCCTGACCGCCGTCATCGCGCTGGGTGTCAGCGCCCAGTGGATCGCATGGCGTTTCGGTCTGCCGTCGATCCTGTTGCTGCTGCTATTCGGATTCGGTGCCGGTCTGGCCGCCAACACGTACGCGCGAGAACTGGCTCCTGATTCTCTCTTCGGCCACCTCCTGCTGCCGATTGTCTCGCTCTCGGTCGGGCTGATCCTGTACGAAGGCGGCCTGAGCCTGGACTTGCGCGAAATCAAAGACGTGCGCAGCGTCGTGCTGCGCCTGGTCACGGTTGGCATCCTGGTAACCTGGGCCTTGGCAGCCGTCGCCGCCCACTATCTGATCGGGCTTCAGTGGAGCGCGGCGTTGCTCATCGGGGCGGTGCTGGTGGTCAGCGGACCCACCGTGATCATGCCCATGTTGCGATTCCTGCGCCCAACCGCCCAGCTTGGCTCGATCATCAAGTGGGAAGGTATCGTCAATGATCCAATAGGCGCGCTGCTGGCCGTCCTGGTTTTTGAATCGCTGCTGGCCGGCGGCTATCAGGAAGTCACTTCGATCGCGATCGTCGGGATGCTGAAGACGGTCGTCCTCGGCGGCGCGCTTGGTTTCGTGGGGGCTCTCGCCCTGGCGCTGCTCATTCGCCGCCATTGGATTCCCGATTTTCTCCACAATGCCATCTCGCTCATGTTCGTTACAGTGGCCTATACGGCGGCCGATCTGGTGCAGGAGGAGTCCGGTCTGTTTGCGGTCACGGTGATGGGTGTCGTGCTGGCGAACCAGCGTCTGGCAAACGTCAGCCATATCATTGAATTCAAAGAGCACCTGCGTGTGATGCTCATATCGACGCTGTTCATCCTGCTCAGCGCGCGCTTGACCATCGATGATCTGGCGCAGCTCGGCTGGGGCAGCCTGCTGTTCGTCGCGGTGTTGATTGTGATCATCCGCCCGCTGGCGGTGCTCAGCTCGACCATCGGCACGGGCCTGGCCTGGCGCGAGCGTGTATTACTCTCCTGGCTTGCGCCGCGCGGAATCGTGGCGGCCGCAATCGCCTCGGTGTTCGCGTTGCGCCTCGAAGAACATGATCCACGGGCCGCGCTGCTGGGACCGCTCGCATTCCTCGTGATTGTGGCGACCGTGGCGGTCTACGGGCTGACCGCACCATTGCTGGCACGACGGCTGGGCGTGGCTGATCCGAATCCGCAAGGATTCCTGATCGTCGGCGCGCACCGCTGGGCACGTTCGCTCGCCGAGGTCTTGCAGCGCGAAGGGCTGCGCGTGCTGTTGATCGACACCAACCGCGCGCACACAAGCGCGGCGCGCATGGCCGGCCTGCCGGCGTTCGAGGGCAACGTGCTAGTGGACTTCCTCGAGCAGCAACTCGACTTTCAGGGCCTGGGACGCGCGCTCGCCGTGACCCCCAATGATGAAGTCAACGCGCTGGCGGTGCGTCGCTTCGAACGCACCTTTGGTCGAAAGGAAGTCTATCAGGTCGCGCCGGCTAAGGGGCGCGGTGGAAAGCCGATGCTTGCACACGAGTTGCACGGGCGGATCCTGTTTGGCTCGGAGCAGACCTTCGGCGTGCTGAATCAGCGTGTGGCCGCCGGCGCGGTGATCCGCGCGACACCGCTGACCGAGAGTTTCAACTTCGATGCCTTCCGGGAGCGCTATGGCGCTGATGTACTGCCGCTGGTCGTCATCCGCGGCGGCAGCGCTAAGCCACTCACGGCGCAGACCGACCAGACACCGAAACCCGGCGACACGCTGGTCAGCCTTGGTCCCCCCGACAAGCCTGAAAACACAAATCCGTAGCAGCCGACCGCGTCGGCCACTACGGACTTGAGAGTGTCACCTGTACGGCTACGTTCGAATCGGCCTAGCCGTGGATCTTGGCGACGGCCTCAGCGGCTGCGTCGATCTTCGACCGGAGCACGAGGATCTTCGCCGTCACATCGCAGTCGGTCGTTACGTCGCCGATCACAAACTTGGCCTTCTTGCCGCTTGCCTTGCAGGCGGCTTCGGCCTGCTTGTCACACTGGTATTTCTTGCCATCAACCAGGCAGGTCATATGCACCTTTTCCGAAGCCTCGGTCGCAAGCTTGGCGGCTTTCTCGGCCTCGCTCTTGTCCTCGAAGTCGACCATCGCCACGCGATAACGAATCGGCGCATTCTGCTTCTTGGCCATTGAGCCCGCTGTCACGGCGCAGCAGGTGACATCCTTGCCGATCACATACTGAACCTGCGTGATCTCCTTCAGATAGCCGTCAAGCGCCTCGCCATATGCCTTCTTGGCATCAGCCTCGTTGTCGTACTTCTTCTCGCCGACGGCGTACTTGATCTTGCTGGCGTCGCCACCTGCCAGTTCCTCGGCCTCGCCCGGGCAGTTGGTCTGCTTGTCGCCCACGACAAAGCACATCAGCGGCGTGCCCTTGGCGACCTTATTCGCACACTGTGAAGCGCACTGGTCCTTGGGGATGTCGTGCCCTTCCTTGTCCTCATAGGCCACGACCTTGGTCGTCTGGCCCTTTTCGGACGCCGCGCAGCACTTCTTGGCATCACCCTTGTCAGACGTCGTGCAGCACTTCTTGGCATCACACTTGTCGGACTTCGTGCCGCACTTCATGGCCTTGGCCGCGTCTTTGTCACAATTGTCCGCCAACGCCGGCGTAATCCCGTACAACCCGACCAACAATACGGCAGCAGTTATCGTAAATCGCATCTCATCGTTCCTTTGTTTCTGGTGAACATACCCGTTTTGAGCCGGCAGGGCGGCTCGTCCGAAACCACACGCCGCCAAACCTCATAGGTCCGCAACGGCTTTAATTGTCTTCACTTGGGCATTGCATACATGTGGGAGCAACACCTCGGCCGCAATATTGGAGTTTATTCAAATGCCGTCGGAAAGCAATGCGGACGTCTACTAACACAATGCGCCTGTCGCGAAGACGTTTCCATCGGTATTATTACGCACATACCTGGGGGCGACGCTTGGCGCAATGGCCCTCGGTGGCTGTAACCACTTGACAGGGCTGATGTTATGGGAGATTTGCCGTGATGCGACACCCTTGCCACCTTGCGATCCTGATGCTGGTTGCGGCCGTGGCCATGCCAGCGGAACGGGCGGACGCCTGGGACGCCCACACCCACCGTACAGTTACTTACATTGCGCTCGACGGTCTGCCCGCCGAAGCCCCGGCATGGCTGCGCGCCCCATCGGTCCGTCACCGGATTGCCTTTCAATCCAACCAGGTCGATCGGTGGCGCGGCTGGCCGGCGCTGCCCCTTCAGCATGTCACCTATCCCGATCATTTTATGGACGTCGAACTGCTCGATCAGTTCGGCCTGACTCTCGAATCGCTACCCAGGTTGCGGCGTGAGTACGTTCGCGCGCTGGTGCTGGCCAAGCACACGAAGCCGGACCGCATCGATGCCTACGATGCCGACGGCGACGCGGCGCGGATACACGAATGGCCGGGCTTTTTGCCCTACGCAATCTCCGAGGAGTACGCTTACCTTCAGGCCGCCTTTCAGCAAGTGCGCATCCTCGAGGCGATCGACGAACCGGCGCGGCGTCATCAACTGCTCCAGGCCCGCAGCATTGCCATCGACCACCTCGGTAACCTGGCCCACTTCGTTGCCGACGCGGCGCAGCCCCTGCACACAACCAAGCACTACAACGGCTGGGCGGGCGACAACCCACACGGATACACCACCGAGCGGACTTTCCATAAGTACATCGACGGCGGCGTTATCGCGCACCATGCGATCACGTACCAAACGCTGAAGCCGCGCGTGACGTTCGCGCGCAAGGTGAATGCCGAGGATCCCTGGCAGGATATCGCCGAGCATATTCGCCGCGGCCTGGCGCAAGTCGAGCCACTTTATCGCCTGGAGCGCGATGGAGAGTTAAACGGCCCCGCCGGCAAGAAGTTCATTGAAAGCCGCCTGGCGGACGCCACCGACATGCTGAACGCGCTCGTTTGGGCGGCGTACACGAGCAGTGCGCCGACGGCGGAGCAGATCGAGAGCTGGAAGCACTACAACAACTATCAGCCGGAGTTGCTGCCGGGGTTGGAAGAGAGGGACTAAGGGAATGAGGGATTGAGGGAGTGAGGGATTAGGGGAGTGAGGGTGGTATGGCCGGCGGCGCTGCGACGATGATCCTGCAGAACCTCAACGAGCCGCAGCGGCAAGCCGTGATGCACCGCGACGGCCCGTTGCTGGTGCTGGCCGGGCCCGGCAGCGGTAAAACGCGCGTAATCACGCGGCGGACGGCATACCTCGTGCACACCGGCGTGGCGCCGCACAACATTCTCGCGATCACGTTCACCAACAAGGCCGCCGGCGAGATGAAACAACGCATCGAAGCGCTCGGCGTGGCGCGCGGCATGTGGGTCTACACTTTTCACGCGTTGTGCGTGCGGCTGCTCCGCGAGTTCGGCACTCTCGGCGGCGTGCAGCCCGGATTTTCGATCTACGATCAGACCGACCAGAAGCGCGTCATCAAAGACGCCCTCGCGCTCTGCGACATCCCCGAGCAACTGCTGCGCCCCGAGCGGGCCCTGGCCAAGATCAGCCACGCCAAGAACCGGCTGCAAACGCCGGCGGAATTCGCCGAGCGCGCGAGCTTCCACGATCAGCGCATGCTCGCGCGTGTTTACGATGCCTATGACCAGCTCCTAAGGCAGCGCAACGCCGTGGATTTCGATGACCTGCTGATGCGTGTGGCTCAGGTGCTGCGTGACCATCCCGACATCGCCGAGCGGCTCAACATACGTTTTCAGTACGTGCTGATCGACGAGTACCAGGATACGAACCACGCTCAGTATCTCATCGCCAGGTCGCTCTCGCGGCACCACGGCAATATCTGTGCGACTGGTGACCCGGATCAGAGCATCTATGGCTGGCGCGGCGCGAACATACGCAACATCCTCGAATTCGAACATGATTTCCCCGACGCGCGAATCGTGCGGCTCGAAGAAAACTACCGCTCAACCAAGCACATCTGCCGCGCCGCCTCCAAGCTGATTGCCTGCAATACGCGCCGCAAGGCCAAAGACGTCTGGACCAACAACGAGGAGGGCGAGCCGGTCACGGTCTGGGAATTCGCCGAAGGCCGGGACGAAGCCCGCCGCATCGCCGAGACCATCGCGCAGCTCCACGTCGGCGGCGGCTCGTACAACAGCTTCGCCATTGCGTACCGCATAAACGCCATCACGCGCGGTCTGGAGGAAGCCCTGCGCGCCGAGGGGATTCCGTATCGCATAGCGCGCGGCGTCGAGTTCTACAACCGCAAAGAAATCAAGGACACGCTGGCATACCTGCGGGTGATCGTGAATCCCGCCGACCAGGTAGCGCTGTTGCGGATCATCAACACGCCGGCCCGCGGCATCGGCGCGACGACTGTGCAGCGCCTGATCGACCATGCCGAGCGGGAAGGTCAGACCTTGCTGCAGACAGTAACAAAGGTCGATCAGGTGCCGACGATCAAGTCGGCCGCGGCGAAGAAGGTGAGCAGGTTCGCCGCGCTGCTCAATGAGATCAGCGCGTGTTGCGAGGGACGCGTGGCACAGGCCGTCGGCGAGGTGCTGCGACGGTCCGGGCTCGAAGTCGCCCTGGAGAAAGAGTCGGAAGAGCAGGGCGAAGACCGGCTGGCCAACGTGCGCGAGTTGGTGAGCGCTGCGACGCAATACGATGACGACTTCGACGACGGCAGCCTGGAGGATTTTCTCCAACGCGTCAGCCTGACCAGCGACCAGGACAGCGTGGATGAGAAAGTGGATGCAGTGCTGCTGCTGACGCTGCACGCGGCCAAGGGGCTCGAGTTTCCAGTCGTGTTCATCGTCGGCCTGGAGCAAGGCCTGCTGCCACATGATCAAGCTCTAATGCGGGATGATGGTGATGTGGAGGAGGAGCGCCGACTGTGTTTCGTAGGTATCACGCGGGCCCGGCAGAGACTGTACCTGAGTCACGCTCGGCAGCGCTTCATCAGGGGCAGCCTGGTGCCGCGCGCCACGTCCCAGTTCATACGCGAATTGCCGGACGACGCGATACTCACCGAGTCGTTCGCCAGGCCGCGTTGGGGGCGGGGGGCGAATCAGCGCGACGGCTTCGTACGCCTCGACGACCAGCTTGCGCCGGAGGAAATCGGTGAACCCGGACGTATCCGCCGGCGCTCCTTCACGGAAGCGCCAGGCGACCCGGCGGATCGCATGATTGATGTCTCCGCCGATCGCGGCGACCACGAACCGTCTACCCCTTACGCCGACTGGCGGCCCGGTACATTTGTCGAGCACGAGGAATACGGCATCGGGTGCGTGCGCCGGATCAGCTCGGTTGGAGGGTTGACCTCGGCCTCGATCGTGTTCGCCGGCGCCGGCACGAAGGATCTGATACTGGAGCACGCTTCACTGAAAAAGGTGTAGCGGCCGCCACAATCGGGTGCCCCACCTCTTGAGGTGGGGGACTGATCGTTATCCGGCCGCTACGAGCGAATCCGGGACCGTGAGCATACGCCGGCGGGCCGGCCACACAGGAGCAGCAGCATGATTGGATTGATCGGCGGAACCGGATTGGGTGACGCACTGCTCGGGCAGGAGCAAGCCGGTGAGCAACGCCTCATCGAGACCCCCTTCGGCCAACCCAGCGGCCCGATTCACCGCGCCCGGTGGCACGGACTCGATCTCGCGATCCTAGCCCGACACGGCGACGGGCACGTTTACAACCCCTCAACGGTGCCATACCGCGCAAACATCTACGCGCTGAAGTCGCTCGGCGTGACACACATCATCGCGAGCGGCGCCGTCGGCTCGTTGCGCGAGGAATTCCGCCCGCGCGACCTCGTGATCGTTGACCAGGTGATCGACAAGACTTTCCGCCGCACACCCACGTTCTTTGACGAAGGCGTGGTGGCCCACGTGGAGTACTCCCGGCCGTATTGCGACGTACTCCGCGAGCATCTGCTGGCAAGCACCGGCGCGGTGGACACCACCGTGCACGCCGCCGGAACATATGTCTGCATGGAAGGGCCCGCCTTCAGCACGATCGCCGAGGCGAAGATGCACCAGCAGTGGGGGGGGGACGTAATCGGCATGACCAGCATGCCCGAGGCCAAGCTGGCTCGTGAGGCGGAAATTGCGTATGCGCTCATTGCGCTGGTGACCGACTACGATTGCTGGAAACCGCACGACGCGGCCCTGCCGAAACAGAAGCTGCTTGAAGAGATCATCGGCCATCTGCGCGCCGCGACGGGCAACGCGATCACGCTGATGCGCGCGGCGATCGCGGCGCTGGCGGACAAACCGCTGCCGCCCAGCCCGGCGCACGATGCCCTCGATTTGGCGCTGTGGACAGATCGAAAGCGAATTACGCCTGAGACCGCGCGGCGTTACGGCGTGCTCCTGTCAAAATACGTCGGCTAGACCCGATCCAAAGCCGGCGCGGCGCCCGTCTTTGGCGGCCGAAGACGCTGCTGGCGGAGATTTCTCCAGCCGGGCCGCGGACGGGCCGTCGTGCGAAAGCCCAGAATGCTCTACGCTATGCACCAGAACGCATAACCCGGAGGACCGCAGCAATCCCTACCACCCAGAGCCATCCAGAGCGTGACTGGATCATCGCGGTGGCGCATCCGCGACGCGACGAGCTGGCCGCCGCCGCGCGCGTCGCACCGCTGCTCGCCCAGGTGCTGCTCAACCGTGGTGCCGAGTCGGCGGGCGACATTCACCGTTTTCTGAATCCCGACTTCAAGGAGCTGTGCCCACCCGAGGAGTTGCCCGGGGCCGTCGAGGCCGGGGCGTGTCTGGCCCAGGCGATCCGTGCCGGGAGCAAGGTTACGATCTATGGCGATTATGATGTCGACGGCGTGACCGGCACGGCCATCCTGTGGCACGCGCTCAAGCTCGCGGGCGGTGACGTCAGCTTCTACATTCCCAGCCGCCTTGATGAAGGCTATGGACTGAACCGCGAAGCCATCGATCAGATCAAGGGCGACGGTGCCGATGTGCTGATCAGCGTGGACTGCGGCATCACCGCGCTCGAGGAGGTTGCGCACGCCAATGCTCTCGGTCTGACCGTAGTCGTCACCGACCATCACGAACCGCGCTCGGAGTTGCCGCCGGCCGATGTCATCGTGCATCCCACGGCGTGCGGCGTGTCGCGCAATCCCGATCTGTGCGGCGCCGCCGTGGCCCTCAAGGTGGTCTGGGCTCTGGCGCGCGAGCTCGGCGGCGCGCGGCAGGTCGGCTCCGAGTGGCGTGAGTTCCTGCTCGATGCGACCGCATTCGCCGCCCTCGGGTTGATTGCCGACATCGTCCCCCTCATCGGCGAGAACCGCATCATCGCGACGTTCGGCCTGCGTCAGCTCAAACACTCGCAGAATCCCGGCCTGCGCGCGCTGATCGATGTGTCGGGTCTGGCCGAGAAACGCTCTTACGACGATTACGATGTCGGCTTTATGCTCGCCCCGCGACTTAACGCGATCGGCCGCATGGGACACGCGCGACTGGCCGTGGAGCTCTTCACGCGGGCCGGCCCCGAGCAGGCGCGGCAGATCGCCGAGACGCTCGACGCCCAGAATCGCAAGCGGCAAAGCGTCGAACGCGGCATCACCAAGCAGGCCGAAGCCCTGGTGACCGAGTTGGGTTTCGATCGGGACACATGTCGCGGCATCGTGTTGGCCAGCGCGGATTGGCATGCCGGCGTTGTTGGCATTGTCGCCTCACGCCTGGTCGATCGCTTTCACCGTCCGACGGTGCTCATCGCCCTCGATGGCGAGGCCGGCCAGGGTTCGGGTCGCAGCATCAAGGGGTTTCCCCTCCACGAGGCTCTGAGTCGTTGTGCGCCCCACCTGGTAAGTTTCGGCGGTCACGCCATGGCCGCGGGTGTCAAGATCGAGCAAGCGCGGATCGATGATTTCACCAAGGCGTTTCAGGCCGAGGCGGCCCAGTGCCTGACCAGCAAGGACCTGCGGCCGAAGCTGTATCTCGACGATGAAGTCACGCTCGCGCAGCTCGATTCGGGCGTGGTGGATGCGTTGCAACGCCTGGCCCCCTTCGGCCCGGGCAACCACCGAGTGCGCCTGGCCACCGGCGTCGTCGAGTTGGCCGGGCCGCCGCGCGCCGTCGGGCGCAACGGCAGCCACCTGCAATTCAGCGTGCGGCAAGGTCAGGAGACACGTAAGGCCATCGCCTTTGGCCGAGGCAAGGATGTCGAGTGGCTCGCCGAACACCCGCGCTTGCGCGTTGCCTTCGAGCCGATCATCAACGAGTGGAACAACCAGCGCCGGGTCGAGCTGCGCGTGATCGACTGGAAGCCGGCCGACGCAACCGGGCCTTCGGCCGCGCCCACCGTGTAGGATAGACATGTAGGGCAGGTCGAGTGCAGCCAGACCTGCCGCTCTGCCGAGGCACCGCTAATCCGCGCACGCCGTTTGTGGTCCCCGACCCAGGCCGATTGATTCTCCCAGCCGCACGTGCGCCAGCATCGAACCAGCCATCCGCTGCAAGCGGCGCAACTCATCGGCGTCGAGATTCGCCGCCAGCTCGGTGAGCTTGGCGTGTTCGGTCTCACCCAAGGCCGTCTTCAGATTCGGCAGGTGCGTCTGCATGGCGGTCAGAAGCTGTGGATCATTGATCAGGTCGGCCAGCGGTTGCGATCGCAGCAGCGCGGCAACATCACGCTCTTGTAGCGCGATCTGCACATCGGGGTGCTCGCGCAACGCACTGATCTTCGCCTGAAACTCCGGTTCCTCAAACAGCCTTCGCAAGTCATCGCTGTCGGCCAGGGCGGCAATCGCCGACCGATCGCACGCGATGTCAACCACGCTGCGCGCGCTCTGGATGAACGGCAACGCGGCCAGACAATTGTGCTTGGCAAACAAGCCGGCGGCCGGATCTTCCGCAAAGCGCGCTTCCAGTTGGCGAAGCTGCACAAGCGGCGACAGACTGCTGGCGGCGTTGCTGGGCGTCTGCTCAGCCAGCAGCTTGATCGGTTCGGAGAATATCTGAATCGCCCAGAACAACGTCGCGATGAGCAATGCGCCCTCCGCCGCGCCCAGTACGCCGCCACCGGCGTGGTTAAACGCGCTCAGCCACGGCCTGCGGCGCAGCCCCCACGTGAATATGCCCGACACCAGCATGGTGGCGAGGAAAACGCCGACACCCAGCGCGATGGTGCCGTTACCGATCCCCAGTATGCGGCCGGTGCCGAATACCGGCGCCAGGCTCGCATTCGCCGCACTGCCAAAGCTCGCGGCCACCCAGACGGCCAGCGCCAGCCCGGCGGTCCGCAACAGGTGACGCGTCACGCCGTCCAAATCAACCAGAATCGCCATCACTATCGAGCAGATGGCCATTGGACGGACCAACGGCCCGCCCCAGACCGCGGCGACAACCAGCACGCCGTGCAACAACAGCCGAACCGACCATGTGAACCGGCGCGCCCGGCCGCGGCGGGTCCGGCTGGCTGTGCTCGCCAATGCTGTTGCGTTATTGTGCCTTGCTGCGACCACTCGTGTTCGCTCCCGGGACACTTCAACCGTGTGAAAGATAAGGCCCGGTGTCCAATCATCTCGCCAGTCTCTGGTCGAGCGCGGCTGGTCGATGATAAGATGCCGTTATGAATGCCCAAAAGACTGGAAAGATCGGACGCTACGAAGTCGGCGCTGGAAATCCGCTGGTTCTGATCGCCGGCCCGTGCGTGATTGAGACCCTCGAGCACAGTCTGCGGCTGGCCGAACAGATCGCCGGCATCGCGGCCAAGGTCGGGCTGCCGTTTGTCTTCAAAGCGAGCTTCGACAAGGCCAATCGGTCGAGCGTTCACTCGCGGCGTGGACCTGGCTTGGAAGAGGGGCTGCGCGTTTTGGCCGCCGTCCGCGACCAGGTCGGCGTGCCGGTGTTGTCCGATATTCACGAGCCGTCGCAGGCCGCGGCCGCCGGCGAAGTTCTGGATTGCGTACAAGTCCCCGCGTTCCTGTGTCGTCAGACTGACTCTGCTCGTGGCGGCGGCGAAAGACCGGCCGCTGCGTCAACATCAAGAAGGGGCAGTTCCTCTCACCCGAGAAGATGCGGCTCGCCGTTGAGAAGGTGCGCGAGAGCGGCAATGAGAACGTTCTGGTCACGGATCGGGGCACGTCCTTCGGGTATGAGCGGTTGATCAACGATTTCACCGGCTTCGAGACCATGCGCGAGTTCGCCCCGGTAGTCTTCGACGCCACCCATTCGGTCCAATACCCCGGCGGCGAGGGTTCCACCACCGGCGGCGCGCGACGTTTCGTGCCGCTGCTCACCCGTGCGGCGGTCGCCGCGGGCATCGACGCGCTGTTTATGGAAGTACACGACGACCCGCCGAACGCACACAGTGACGCGGCCACCGTCTGGCCGCTCGCTGATCTTGAGCGTGTGCTCGCCACCTGCCAGCGTATCCGCGACGCGGTCGCATAGTGGTTGTGGAACCGGTTTTCAACCGGCAAAGGTGTCCTCGTCGGCGGAAAAGCATGCCGACGCGAACAGCCGTCGGCATGGCACCCAACGCCGTCAACTAATCGCACGCTGGTGCGAGATTCATATCTCGCACCCACGCCGGCGAGAGCCGCTTCGCGCATCGTATGACCGCGGGATGTGATTCCCGCAAAGGAACGTGCGAGAGAGGATTCTCGCACGAGCAATTCACCGGCTCACTGCACGAGCAACTCCACAAACGCGTCGATATCGCCGTTATTGACCCACCCGTCGCCGTTGATGTCGCCGTTCATGATGTCGCAATCCGGGTATTCGTCGGGATATTGCTCGGGATACGACATGGCGAAGACAAACGCGTCGATGTCGCCGTTGTTGGCCCAACCCGTCACAGTTCATGTCGCCGAGCAGCCGTTCGCACTCGTCCGGGATGCCGTTGGCGTTAAGGTCGGTACTCGCGCCGCCGGCGATGTCGTCGCTATCGGAAACGCCGTTCTCGTTGCAGTCGGGTGTGACGTGCAGGATGACCAAGCCACCCTCCCCATCGCCGACGTAGGCGTGGTCGCCCAACACCGCCGCACGGCGCCGCCTGCCGACACTCGTGTCGTGCCCGCCTGCCAGGAGCGGGGCAGCCGGGTTCGAGATGTTGATCACCTGAAGACCGGTGGAGCCGACTCCCAAGTAAGCACAGTCACCAGAGATGACAATACCCGCAGCGGGATCTGTCGTCTCGTACGTGCCGGCCAAGACCGGAGCGGCGGGGGTCGAAATGTCGATTACCTGAAGACCGGCGTTGCCGCACGTTACGTAGGCGTAGTCACCCAAGACTGCCACGTCGTAGGCATACCCGCTTGTGGCGCATGCACCTGCCAGCGTGGGGCTGGAAGGATTGGAGATGTTGATCACTTGAAGACCGCCATCGCGATCCGCTACGTACGCGTAATCGCCCGAGACCGCCACCGCGTTGGCCAACCCGCTTGTGTCGTGCGCGCCTTCCGGGACAGGGGCGACCGGGTTCGAGATGTTGATCACCTGAAGACCGGCATCCCAGGCCGCCACGTAGGCGTAGTCGCCCACGACCGCAACGCCCCTGGCACGCCCGCTCATGTTGCATCCGCCCGCACGAAACGGAGCGGACGGGTTCGCGGTATTGATCACCTGCAGACCCCCCTCCCAGTCCGCCACGTAGGCGTAGTCACCCAAGACCGCAAGGCCCGAGGCACTCCCGCTCGTGTCGAGTCTGCCCTCCTCGAACGGAGCAGCAGGATTCGCGACGTTGACGAGCTGAAGACCGACATACCCTCCCGCCACGTGCACGTGCGTGCCCAGGACCGCAACGGCGCCGACGTGGAACGTGCCGTACGCGCCCTCCTGTACGGGGGCAGCTGGGACCGAGATGTTGATGATCTGAAAACCGGCCATGTAGTCTGCCACGTAGGCGTAGTCGCCCAAGACCACCACGGCGTCTGAACGCCCACTTGTGTCCCATCCACCGTCCCGGACGGGGGCGGCCGGATCTGAGATGTCCACAACCTGAAGACCAGAGTAGTTACTCGCCACGAATGCGTGATTGTCCACGATCGCGACATCGCTGGCGGACTCGCTGGTATCGCAGGCGCCCACCCACACAGGCGTGGCCGGGTTTGAGATGTTGATCACCTGAAGACCGGCAATGCCGTACGCGACATAGGCGTAGTCACCGGCGACCGCGACGCCGGAGGCGGATCCGTCTGCGTCATCCCATGCACCCTCCAAAACCGGGGCAGTCGGGTTTGAGATGTTGATCACCTGAAGACCGCCGTGATAATCAGCCACGTAGGCATGGCTACCCGAGACCACTACGTCGACGGCCTGCCCGCTCGTGTCGTAAGCGCCGGCCAGAAATGGGGCGGCCGGATTCGAGATGTTGATCACTTTCAGACCGCGGTAGTGATCAGCCACGTAGGCGTAGTCGCCCACGACCACGACGTCGCAGGCAGCCGCGCTCGTGTCGTACGCCCCTACCTGAAACGGGGCGGCGGAATCCGAGATGTTGATCACCTGAAGACCAGCGTAGGAAGCCGCCACGTAAGCATAGTCGCCCGAGACCGTTACGCCGAAGACAATATCCGGCAGCACCTCCGACTGGCCCAGGAAGGTCGGATTGGACCGGTCGGACACATCCAGAATCACCAGGCGGGGGCCGATACCCATGTAGGCCAGATCACCGACGACGGCCACGTCATTGCACACCCCACCAATCTGCCCGACCGGTTCCACCAGAACCGTATCCGCCCGCGCCGCCGTGGCGCAGATGAGCATTGCCGCGGTCAGTGCCAGTGTTCTCATCGCCGACCCTCCCTTGTTGCTACCGCACCATACGCTTCCCACCACTCCGACACCGATATGCACGCGGCGGCGGCGGCCCGGTAGAGCATTGCCGCCCCCAGTATCCACAAGGTAGCGACTTGGCGGTTGCCGTGTCCAGTGCTGTCCGCGTGGCGTTGCTGCGCCGGAAAGGGAATCAGCGAACATTACGCCGAGGCGAAAATGCTATACACTCTGTTGGCCTCGCCGGCGAATTCAACTGACGAATCGTGTCAGGAATGCGCCGCCGATCGACGATAGATATGAACACCGGCCCCTGTATGCCGTGGATTATTGGAACTTTATGATCCGTGTCGAGCAGCTAACCAAGCGGTTTCCCAATCCGGACGGGACCGAGAAAACCGCTGTCGATCACATCACGTTCGAGGCGTCACCGGGCGAAATCTATGGTCTGCTCGGGCCCAACGGGGCCGGCAAGACCACCACGCTGCGCATGATCGGCGGGCTCCTGCGCCCGACCAGCGGACGCGTATACATCAATGACGTTGACGTGACCGACCGCCCGGAGGACGTGAAACGCAGCATCGGCTACCTCACGGCCCGCACCGAGCTCTACGCGCGGCTGACACCGCTGGAGGTGCTCGAATACTTCGCGGCTCTGTACGGGCTGGATCGCGCGCAGGCTCAAAAGCGTATCCAGGAGCTCGTGGAGTGGCTGGATATGCCGCCCTTCATGCGTCTGCGCTGCGGAGCGCTGTCGACCGGGCAGAAACAGCGTACCAGCATCGCCCGCGCGCTGATCGCCGACCCGCCGGTACTGATCATGGACGAGCCGACGCTCGGCCTCGACGTGCTCAGCAACCGCCTGATCCTGGGATTCATCCACAGCCAGGCATCGGCGGGCAAAACGGTCGTTCTGTCAACGCACGCGCTGGATGAGATCGAAACCCTCTGCCGGCGCATCGGGCTGATACATAACGGTAAACTCATCGCCGACAGTGATCTGGAGGCCCTGCGCCAACAGACCGGCGTGCAGCGGCTCAGCGAGGTCTTTCTGAGCCTGGTGGCAGCGGATGACTCGATTCTCGCGGATTAACACGATCTGGCGCAAAGAGCTGCGCGACACGCTGCGTGATCGGCGCACCGTGATGGCCATGGTGATTGTGCCGATCATCCTCTACCCGGCCCTCATGCTGGGGTCGCTCCAGGCGTTCGAGCTGCAATCGACCAGCATGGAGCAAGAGGTGTACATCATCGCCGTCGCCGATGAGCAGGTCGCGCATTGGCTGCGGGCGCGCATCGACGCGGACCTGACGCGTCATCCGGCCGGCGTGGATGTCGCGGCGGAGGACTTGCCCGAGCTGCGACAGGAGATGCGCGAGAACCCGACCGCCGAGGCGGCCCCGCCACCCGACGTCATCGCCAGCAATGATGAAGCCGCCGACGCCGACGCGCGCAGCCGGCCGCCGGACTTCCGGATTCTGATCACCAAGAATGTGCGTGAGACAGTCAAGAGCGGCGCCGCCCATGTCGGCATTCTGGTTGACGGGCCGCTGCCGACATTTGATTCGGGCCCGCAGTCGCACGTGACGCTCGTCTATGACCAGACGGAGTACCGCAGCTATCGCTACGCCGCCCCCGGCTTGCAGGGGATTCTCTCGCGGCTCCAGGCAAAGATGGTTGAGGTCCGTCTGACGCAGCACGGGCTCGACCCGTCCGTGCTCTCGCCGCTGGATATCAAGGTGGACCTGGTGGCGACGCCCGAACGCGTCGGCGGGTCGATCCTGGGTCAGATCGTGCCGTTCATTCTGATCGTGATGACCATCTCGGGAGCGATCTATCCGGCCATCGATCTGACCGCCGGCGAGCGCGAGCGCGGCACGCTTGAGACGCTGATGGTCGCCCCGGTGCCGACCGTGGACCTGATCGCGGGCAAGTTCATCGTGGTGACGTTGATCGGGATGCTGAGCGCGACACTGAACCTGCTCTCCGTGGCGGGGACCGTTTACCTGGGCGGGTTGGGTGACATTCTGGCCAAAGGCGGCGAAGTGGTTTTCCCACTGGCCGCCATGCCCTGGGTGCTCATAGTGCTCATCCCGCTGGCGGTGATGTTCAGCGCCGCGCTGCTCGCGGTGTGCAGCTTTGCCCGCAGCTTTAAGGAAGCCCAGAACTACGTGATGCCGGTGATGGTGGCGGCGATGATTCCGGCAGTGGTGGGGACCCTGCCCGGCTCACGGCTCGAAGGCCCCTTGCTGGTGATTCCGGTGGCGAACATCGTGCTGCTCACGCGCGATCTGTTCATGGGGCGCATCGACGCGCTGAACATCTTGTGGGTGACGATGTCGTCGTCGATCTACGCGGGCGCGGCGGTGGCGGTCGCCGCCAAGCTCTTCGGGCAGGAAGCCGTGCTGTTCGCTGACAGCGGGTCGATCAAATCCCTGTTCGTGCGACGGTTCTTCAAGGCCCGCGCGGTACCGACGGCGGCGATGGCATTCCTTGTACTCGCGGTGGCCTATCTGCTGCACTTCTTCATCAGCCAGACGCTGCTGGGCGTCGAGCTGCTGGCGCAGCCGGTGCGGTACCTTTCCGGACTGGTGCTGTTGCTGACAGGGTTGCTGGGGCTGTTCCCATACATGGCCGCGGTCTACACGCGTGTGCGGCCGCTGACGGCGTTCGCCCTTCACAAGCCGCGCGTCGCGGGGCTGCTGGCCGCGCTGTGTTTCGGGTGTTCGACATGGCTGTTGACGGCCGCCTGGCTCTCGTTTCAGGCCGGCTGGATGCCGATACCGCCCGAGGCCGAAGTCGGCCACGCCCAGATTCAGCAGATGATCAGCGCCGCGCCGCTCTGGCTGGTGCTTGTCGCGCTGGCGTTCACGCCCGGTTTCGTGGAAGAGCTGTTCTTCAGAGGGTATGTGCTGCAAGGCCTGCGCGGGTCGCTCGGCAAATGGGCGGCACTGCTTATCACCGCGTTTGCATTCGCCATGTTTCACCACAGCGTATATCGACTGATCGTCACCGGAGCGCTGGGGCTGCTGTTCGGACTCCTGGTGTTGCGCGGCGGATCGATCTGGCCGGCGGTCATCGCTCACATGATGCACAATGCGATGCTGATTCTACTGAGCGAAGTGCCGGCCCTGGAGACCGCGCTCGCAGACGCCGGTGTGATCGGCGCGGAAGATGGCGCTGTGTCGCCGATCTGGACGGCGGCGGCACTGGGCCTGACCGTTGTGGGTGTCCTGCTGGTCTTTTCCATGCATCCGTCGCCCGGCCGGCCCAAGACTGAGCCGATGCCATCACCGGTCCCAGCCGACTAGCGCTGTGCGGCCGGGCGCCGAATGCACTTCGGAGATGATGCCCTACCTGTGGTCGTTCCTGTCGTTGCCGCTATTCGTCGATTTCTCTGTCAACATCGTCGTCGACCGTGTCCATGTACCCGTAGTAGTAGTCGGTCGTCACGAGGGGGAAGCCCACGGACGAATCCGCTGACAGGTCGTCAAGCGGCGCGCCGCGCACGCCGCTGGGGGCGACCGCATACAGCGTGTCGCCGATGAACGCGGCCCGGCGCCAGGAGTTCTGATACCACCAGTCATCCTGCGGCGCGTCGTCTTCATATGCGACGTCCAACCGGCCGAGCTGCGTGAAGCCCGTTTCGGTCGATACCTGGAACAGCAGCACGGACTCTTCGTAACCGTACACCGGATAGCCCCACTCCATGCCGCGCTGGATCGTGACAACCGCCGGCAGCGCCAGCAGGCCGTCCGCCTCGCGGAATGTGAAGGCCTTGTGCGTGTTGCTGACGTCGCTGAACGAGCCCTGCTCGCCGATGGTGATCTGCTGTACGGCGGTGGGATTGGCCCAGTCGCTCACATCGAACAGTGAGAGCTGGACACCCGTCTCGATGGTGCCGCCCCACTCCGAGATCTCGGTTGATCTGCCGACGCCGATGAGGTGGTTCTCGCCATAGGGGTGCAGGTATTCACTGAACCCGGGGATCTCGAGCTCGCCCAGCAGTTGCGGGTCGGCCGGATCGGTGAGGTTCAGTACGAACAGCGGGTCCATCCGCTCAAACGTGACCAGGAATCCGTGATCACCCAGGAAGCGGGCGGCGTAGATATCTTCGCCCGGCGCGATGTTCTCGACGGAGCCGGTGATTTCCAGCGCGCCGCCATCCTGGCCCAGCACCCAAACCGCGTTGTAGGGCTCGGACGGCTCGTTGGCCTGCTCACGCAGAGAAGCGTTGCCAACGCTCACCGCCACATCCGAGAACAGTATCACGTCAGGGAACCACGGTTCGAAGAAGAAGCTGAAGTCCTCAACGTGCGTCGCCAGGCGCAGATGATCCTCGTATTCGTCCAGCGAGAACTGGTTCAGCACGCGGCCCGGCACGCTGCCGCTTGCGGCATACTGAGGCACGCCGGCTTCGTCGAATGTGATCTTGTGAATCGCGGTGATCGGCCGGTAGCCATAGTCATCGCTGTAGTCATCGTCGGTTACGTAAAGCGCGTCCGTCGTCATGTAGACCACGCCGGCGTCCGCGACGATGGCGAGTGCTCCGATGATCGATTCGACATTGCCGGCATCGATGGTCACGACCGCGGTGGTTTGATAGCCGTCGTGTTCGGCGGGATGGTACCAGCCACTCCAGTGGACCATTGGCACCGCGCCGGCCGCGGTGCGCACGTTTGGCATCAGGTCATCCAGCTCCAGCGCTTGAATGGCCGGCCCGTCGTAGGGCATGTTCGGCGAAACGCTCGTGATGACCACAAGCCGGCCGTCGGTGAGACGCGAATTCTGAATCAGGCCGTCGACCTCGAGTTCATGAACAAGCGCTGGGTTGGCCGGATCGCTGATGTCGATCTGCGCGATGATGTATCGCGGCACGCCGCCGTAGTAATAGGAGCCGCCGTAGCCGACATCCATGGCGGGCTCAGGCATGCCGGGGCTGGCCACGCCGTCGCCCTGGTACTCCTCGTAGCGGACCGCCATCACGATCAGGAAGTTCTGGTAGAAGTACATTTCGTTGATCTGGTGGCCGACTTCGATGGTGGACAATTCGGCCATGTCCGCCAGTGGAGTGGCCTGGAGAATGCGGATCAGGTTTCCGCTGGCGAAGTAGAAGTTAGTGCCGTCGGATTTGAAAATGTCGGCTTCGTCGACGCCGGCGACTTGCAGGTTTGTCGTGGAGTAATCGTCGGCATTCTCGCCGCCGTCACCGCCTCGTGAATCTTCGGGCGCGGCCTGATCGAAACTGGCCACGTCATCCAAGGTCCCGCCGGGAGAGGCCGCGGTCGGGGCGGCTATGCCGAAGAGATCGAAAAACCCGACCGGGTTGGGGTCGGGCTCGATTCGGCGCAGACCCTCGGTCTTGAAGTAGTCAAGCAGTGCCTCAGGGGAGTCAAAAGCGATGAGTTTGGCGGGGGTGCCCGGCGACCCGTTTAGGGGGTCGTCCTGCGTGCCCGGCGGTGGGAACACAAAGCCTGGGCAGCCGCCTAAAGTTCCGATAAATACGGCGATAGCAAGGGATGTGGCGATGTAGGTTACGCTCCGTTGATGGATCATGTTATGCCTCCTGCGTTGCAGTAAGTGGCTTGATCGGCAAGCCCCCAGCGTGTCTTCGGTGCGTCTTGGGTCGCTCCTGGGCAGGCGGCATGACGATGCGTCTCGGCCGCCGGCGCGTTCCGTGCTGGTGCCCTGGGGTATTCCTTGATTCAATATACACGATCGGCAAGTGTCCCATCGAGGGTCACGCGGAGTTGATTTTGGTGCATTTTGCCGCACGCGTTCGGGCTTTTCGTGGAAAATCTCTGTTTTCGCTGCCCGGGGGCTTGCAGGCGGGCGCGAAGCTGCTAACATGCGGGACCGTCCTGACAGGGCCGGTAGATCTATGACAAGTGAACAGTGGATGAAACTGTGAGAATGTGACGAGCGGCGCGGCGGCCGCTGTGATGGCCGCGCTGTCTCGAAACGCAACCGATGTTCGCCGCATTCGGGCGTTGTTACGCCTGGTTTGCACGGTGAACACCCAGACGGATTCGCACACAGCGCGAGGCCGTTTGGTCGATTCCGATTTACAGGATAGATAGCGACCCAAACGGGTCGAGATCGCAGATTCTTCAATCGAAGAGTTTGATCCTGGCTCAGAACGAACGCTGGCGGCATGGCTAAGACATGCAAGTCGTACGAACCGTTTAGTGCTTGCATTGAACGGTTAGTGGCGAACGGGAGAGTAATGCTTAGGTAATGTACCCTGGACACCGGGATAACCGCGGGCTTCGGCTCTTTAGCGAAAGTGCGGATAATACCGGATGAAGTCGCCGGATCGCATGGTCTGGCGACCAAAGGTGGGGACCTTCGGGCCTGCCGGTCTGGGATCAGCCTATGTCCTATCAGCTTGTTGGTGAGGTAACGGCTCACCAAGGCATCGACGGGTAGCGGGCGTGAGAGCGTGACCCGCCTCATCGGGACTGAGACACTGCCCGGACACCTACGGGTGGCTGCAGTAACGAATATTGGGCAATGGGCGCAAGCCTGACCCAGCAATGCCGCGTGCAGGAGGAAGCCCTTCGGGGTGTAAACTGCTGTCAGGGTCCAGCAAGCAACGGGTGTTAACAGCACCCCGCGTTGAGTAGACCCAAAGGAAGCCTCGGCTAACTCTGTGCCAGCAGCCGCGGTAAGACAGAGGAGGCAAGCGTTGTTCGGAATTATTGGGCTTAAAGAGCGCGTAGGCGGCTTGGCAAGCGTCCTGTGAAAGCCCTCGGCTCAACCGAGGAATTGCAGGGCGAACTGCTTGGCTTGAGGTTGGTAGAGGTGCCTGGAACGCTAGGTGGAGCGGTGAAATGCGTAGATATCTAGCGGAACGCCAGATGCGAAAGCGGGGCACTGGGCCAATTCTGACGCTGAGGCGCGAAAGCGTGGGGAGCAAACAGGATTAGATACCCTGGTAGTCCACGCCGTAAACGATGCACACTAGATCTGGGAGTCTCTGACGGCGCCCGGGTCCAAGGGAAACCGTTAAGTGTGCCGCCTGGGGACTACGGCCGCAAGGCTAAAACTCAAAGGAATTGACGGGGGCTCACACAAGCGGTGGAGCATGTGGCTTAATTCGAAGCAACGCGAAGAACCTTACCCAGGTTTGACATGCTTGGATGCCCTCTGGGGATAACTCAGTTGGCTGCCCTTCGGGGTGAAACTTGCACAGGTGTTGCATGGCTGTCGTCAGCTCGTGCTGTGAAGTGTCGGGTTAAGTCCCTTAACGAGCGAAACCCCTATCGCTAGTTGCCAGCGAGTCATGTCGGGGACTCTAGCGAGACTGCCGGCGTTAAGCCGGAGGAAGGTGGGGACGACGTCAAGTCATCATGGCCTTTATGCCTGGGGATGCACACGTGCTACAATGGCGAGTACAGAGCGACGCGATACCGCGAGGTGGAGCAAATCGCAAAAAGCTCGCCCCAGTTCGGATTGGAGTCTGTAATTCGACTCCATGAAGTTGGAATCGCTAGTAATCGCGTATCAGCTATGACGCGGTGAATGTGTTCCTGAGCCTTGTACACACCGCCCGTCAAGTCATGGAAGCTGGTAGCACCCGAAGTCCGCTTAGCTAACCCGCGAGGGAGGCGGCGGCCGACGGTGAGACTGGTGACTGGGACTAAGTCGTAACAAGGTAGCCGTAGGGGAACCTGCGGCTGGATCACCTCCTTTCTAGGGGATACCTGGAAAGCCGACGGCTCCGGCCGACGGCATTCAGTCAGCACATTCTCAGTCGCCCGTAAGGGCGGCGTGCGACAGAGCGATCTGTCTCCCGGTTTCATCCACTGTTTTCTTTTTTTATGCGCCTGTCACGCGCGACCACCAAGCGCGGCCCGCGCCGATCAGGCTGCGCCAGCGCTCGAACCGGCCGCGACGCCGTGCGGCCCATTCGTGCCCGGGAATCGCCGTTTTTTGCTTGCACACGCACATGCGCGGGCTAGACTGTGGTTAGAGAGGGCGCTAATGCATACTTGGAAATCGCACCTGCGCTCCGTGCTTTATCGACTCGCACGGACGCACGGAAACAACAACGTCGCTGATGTGGAACGGCTGCTGTGTGAGGTCTTTGACGCCAAATCGGTCCGGTTTCTCGACGCGGAGGACCGGCCGATGGCCCCGGACCGTCCCCTGCGCGACGCACTCCTCAAGCCGTTCCAGATCGAACTGAACATAGAGTTCCAGCCCCAGCACCACCGACCGACGGCCGGCGATGCCTTGTTACGCCGTGACGACGCCGAGGCCTCAAGTGCCGGTCCTACCGGCTTTAGGGCGGATGTGACGCTCGACCATGATGAGCAGATCGACTGGTTTGTGCGCGAGTTCGACCGCTTGGAGCAGACGCACGAATTCATGTGGGCCGGGTACATCGTCAAGGAAATGTTCGCCAAGATCGGCCTGACACCACCAGAAGCCCGCGAGATGCTGGACGAATTGCACGGCATGGGCATCGTCAGCGTCAGGAAGGTCCCCAATCCCAAGAACCCGGAACACCCGGCCTCGGCCGTCACGCTGATACGCGAACACGAGCGCGTTGGTACGGCGCTCGCCAGTGGCGGTGCCGCATCAGATGAGGCGCAGGCCGTGCCTTCAGAGTCGTCGTCGGCTCAGCCCGACTGAGCAGATTCACGTCCCGGCGGAGCGTTGGCCGCTGCACTCCCCCAAATGCCAGGTGCCTTATTCACCCAGCGGCGTTTCGCGGCGGGGGCCTTCGGCCAGGTTCGCAAGCTCCCATGTGACCTCGTGCAGCATGGTGATGATCTTCGTGGCGCCTTGCGGGTCTATCAATTCCCAGTCGTCCTCAGGCTGGTGATATTGCGCGTGCAGCCCTGAGAACGCGAATATCACGGGGATGCCCTCGCTCTGAAACGGCGCATGGTCGCTGCTGCCCCACATCCCCGAAAGACGGCTGTACGGCAGTCCGGCCGACGTGGACGCCGCACGTAGCAGCCGCTTCATGACGCGGCCGCGCGGCTCCATGTGGATCTTCACCCGGCGTCCGTACAACTGCCCGATCATGTCGAGGTTGATCATGGCTTGAATGTCGTCGAGCGGGATGGTCGGATGGCCGACGAAGTGTCGGCTGCCAAGCAGGCCGATTTCCTCGGCGCCGAAAGCGATGAACAGCGTGTTCCGCCGTGGTCGCGGGCCGTCGCTGACGGCGCGCGCGATCTCGAGTATGCCCGCCGTCCCTGAAGCGTTGTCATCCGCGCCATTGTGGATAACGGCTTGTCCGCCCAGACGATTGCAGACGCGCCAGCCGAGATGGTCGTAGTGCGCGCCGACGACGATGGTCTCGGCGGTGTCGCCGGCGCCGGCCAGCAAGCCGAGCACGTTGCGCGCCGGGGTCTTTCCGTGGGTGAGGCCCTGGTCGATGGCAACGCGCACTCCCCGCAGGTTCCGCGAGGCCGGCTTCCGGTCCGCGTTTATCTCGCGCTCGAGTTCGCTTATGTCGGGTTCGCCGGCGCGCGCGAGCAGCGTGTCGGCGAGTTCGCGCGAAACATGGAGGATCGGAAGGGCCATCGGGCTTGTGTTGGTGAACAGCGCAAAGGGGTAAAGCTCCTCACCCGCCCGTGCCGTGGTGGGTGGGTCAACAATCAGAAGTGCCTTTGCGCCGTGCCGCTCGGCGGCGCCAACCTTGCTCGAGAAGTTGGCGTGCTTTGATCGCCGCTTGCCTCCGAACTCAGCGCCGGGTTCATCCGCGGGCGGCTCGTAGCGCAACATCAACAGGACTTTTCCGGCCGCGGAGAATCCGGCATAGTCGTCGTAGCCGTACTTCGTCGCCTCAATGCCATACCCGACAAAGGCCACCGGGCCGCGAATGACACCGGGTGCGGAGAACGGCATCGGCACCCAGTCTTCGCGCAGTTTCCAGGCGCGTTCGTCCCCCTCAATCTCGAATAACGCCGCCTCATCGTCGAGCCGGTTGGCGGGCATGGTCTGGAATTCCTGGAAGAACGTGCCATCGTCGCCGGCCGGCGCGCAGCCGAATTCCGCCAGGCGCTGGGCAATGTAGTCGCCGGCGGCTTTCACGCCCGGTGACCCGGTCCCGCGACCGCCGCGCGCGTCGTCTGCCAGATACCTCACGTGTTGCATGAAACGCTCAGGCGAGAACTCCGGCGTGGCGCTGGGCGAACGGCCTGGCCGAACAGGTTCACCGGCGTACAAACCAGCGGCGAACAATGCGATGCCGGCCAAGCGCAAGATGTTGCGCGGCGTCATCATGTCTCCTTGTCGGACTTCCGCGTCATGCGTACGAGCAACTCCACGCACGAAATCAGGTCAATCTGGTTGTGCTCCAGCACCGGACGCAGCGGAGCGGCGTTGCCGGTTTTGCAGTAGTGGTGAAACAGATCCGGCACATCACGCCCCGGTACATCCCCAATCCGCCGCCGATCCAGAACCTGCTGCTCCAGTGTTTCCAGGCGGAAATTAGGCAGCCGCTCACGCCAATGACGCCTTGCGGCGTGCAGGAGGTCGAGATGCGCGCGCGCCGCCGGCAGCCGCACATTACTGACCACGCAGCGATCGTGCAAAAACGGTGCGTCAAAGCTCTTGCCGTTGAAGGTCACCCAGCAATGGCGTCGGCGCACCCATGTGGCAAAGCGCTGGAGGATCGCGCGTTCCTCGGGATAGTCGCGCGCCAGCCATTGCATTGTCACCGGTGGCCAACGATCCAGAGCCACGGCTCCGATCAAAAACACCGGCGTACCGGCCAACCCGCCGGTTTCAATGTCCAGCAGGCACGCGTGGGGAAGATCGATGGTAATTCGCTCGCCGCGCGGGGGCGTATAGATGCGCGGCCCGGCGAAATCGCCGGCGCGTAGCGAATGCGTGGGGCAGATGCTTTCAAAGGGCGTCTCGATAATCCAGCACCGGGCGGCGCCGCGCGCCGGACGCCCGCCGATGATGTCCTTTAGTGGTGGACGCTCGCGGCCGCTGGTTGTGTGGCGTTGGTTTGCCGCGCGCCCGCGTGTTGTGCGGCGCAGGGCGCCGAGGCGCTCATGGAGCGTGCCGTTCCGCGCGTCTTCGGGTGATTCTGGTGCCTTCACAGCGCCTCTCGCAGGGCTCCTGCGCGCACGAGCGCGCCTCGCGGAGCCCGGCTTGCGGTTCCGGTGTACGCCGGCTGTGTGCCGTTTGCCTCCAGGCATGATTGTACGCGACGGCGGCCGCACGTGTAACGAGCGATCGGCCGCCCGCTGCGCGGTTGCACGCACCGTTTGCGTGTCACTACAATGCGGGCCTAGGGATCGCGGTGCCGCGCAATGACCGTGCGCAACGGTGTGGCGTCGCGATGAGATGTTCAATGGGTGAACCGTCTGACGCCGCTGCGGCGGTGCTGGGATACATGGCGATATGACCAACCGTATTGAGCAGATTTGGGCGCTCGGCCAGGCAATCTGGCTGGACTTCATCAGTCGGGAACTATTGCAAAGCGGAGAATTGGCCGATCTCGTCGAAGAGGGCATCGCCGGCGTTACCTCCAATCCCACGATATTCCAAAAGGCGATTGCGGAAGGCGAATTATACGACGCGCAGATTCGCGAATTGGCCAAAGTGGGCAAAGGCGCGGGACAGATCTATGAAGCGCTCGCCTTGCAGGACATCGCCGACGCTGCCGACGTGTTGCGCCCGGTCTATAACGAAACTCACGGACGCGACGGCTACGTGAGCCTCGAAGTGCGGCCCGAGCTGGCCCACGATACCGCCGGAACCGTCGAGGAGGCCCGGCGGCTGTTTCACGTGCTGCACCGGCCCAACGTCATGATCAAAGTCCCGGCGACCGATGCGGGTCTGCCGGCCGTACTGACGCTGATTGGTGAAGGCATCAATGTTAACGTGACGTTGATTTTCTCGGTGGCGATGTATGAGCGTGTCGCCAACGCGTACATTGAGGGTCTGCGCCGATTCGCGGAGACGGGCCGGCCGCTCGCGTCCGTTAGCTCGGTGGCGTCGTTCTTTGTCAGCCGTGTTGACACGTTGGTTGACAAACTGCTCGGCGAGAAGATCTCGGAGGGCAAGGACTACCTGGAGGAACTGCTGGGTATGGCCGCCGTCGCCAACGGCAAGATCGCGTATTTGAAGTACAAAGAGATCTTTGAGGGGGATCGGTTCATAGGCCTACGCGCCGACGGGGCGCGTCCGCAACGCCCGCTCTGGGCCAGCACGAGCTCCAAAAACCCGGTCTACCCCGACACCATGTATGTCGATCCGCTTATCGGGGTGAACACGGTCAACACCGTGCCACCCAACACGCTTGACGCGATCCGCGACCACGGCGTCGCCGCCCAGACGATCGAGCAAGATGCGGCGCAGGCCTTTGAGACGATGCGCCGACTGGGCGAATTCGCCGGGATTGACATGGGGGCGGTTACGGATCAATTGCTGGACGAGGGCATCAGCAAATTCGCCGACTCGTTTAACCAGCTCATCGCGGAGGTTGGCGCCAAAGCAGCGCGCTACGCCCCTCCCGCGAAGGCCGGCTGAGCCGCTCATTCAGGCATGCGTATCCGCACGCCCGACATCATTGCCCGGTGCGAACATCCAATAGCCCCCGGCCGGCGGGGCGCCGGCCGTTACATTGCCTATCGCCGCGAACGACTCATCCGGTAGGCGTAGGGCGGCTTGCCGCACCTGCTGACTACAGGTCCGTCTAACGCGCTTTATGCATCCAGCGCCTGCATTCGCCGGAGTTCGGCCTGTTGATAACGCCGGCGCATGCCCGGCCAGATTGCCGGCGGCAGGATGGCCCCGAGCGACCCGATCAAGAGCAGCGGATACCAGACCGCATATGGCTGTGAGAGCGCCAGGGCCACAACGCCGGTGACCAGCGAAGCCAGACCCACGACAAAGAGTAGGACGCAGAGCGCCGCTGCGATGCTCTTACCGCGTCCCATACCGCCGAGCGTCCCGATTACCGCACCGCATAGTCCCATGAACGCACCCGCGAGACCGCCGACCAGGCCGGCCCGGCGCTCGGACCACCAGGCGCCGGTCGGCTCGAGCATTTCGGCGGCGTTGTCGTATTGGACCAGCCGCAGCGGGCTGAGATACACAGTACCACCGCCGCGAAACACCACATTGACGGTGATACGCGTTGGCGGCTGCGTCTGGCGGCCTAATCGGAAGGGCAGGCGGAATTCACGCCAGTCCGATGAGCCGCTGAGAGCGCGTTGAAGCCCGCGGCTGCTGATGTTGCGCGTGAAGTACTCGCCGCCATCCGGGAAACGGCTGAGCATTTCCAGATACGCCTTCCCAGCCACATCTTCGCAACGCACCTGTCCGACGATCGCGTACTGCGCGGTCGTGATTGCGGGCTGATCGATCGTCAGCAAGTGGATGCTCTGGCCGGCCTGGGCGGAGTTGACGACTTTCAAGTGCTCAAACTCGGCGCCGGCGTTCGGTGGCAGTACCTCACCGCCCAGCGACTGATCGCCGGACGCCAGCTCAGCCCACCCGCGCTCGGCGATGGTCTGCTGGTCGGCGAGGGCCGACATGCCGAGGCTTGCCAGCACGCTAATGATCGCGAACGTGACTCTCATGGGTGTTCTCCAATTCGCGCTGGTGGGCCTCCAGCAACGTCCGAAGGGTATTCATGTCAATCTTGCCATCGGCGTATTGCATCCGCAGAACGCGTTCGAATGCGCTGGCGGTGGATTGGCTGTCGGCGACCTCGACCTTCGCGATAAGTCGATCAAGACGCAGCCGAACGGTTGGATAGGAGACGCCGTACTCGCCGGCGATTTTCTTCAGCGACCCGGACGCGAGCACGAAACGCTTGACGAACGCCAAATCCTCGTCGCTGAGCAGCTCGACCCACAATGTATCGCCGTGTGGAGTGGTCATGTTAATATTGTTGATATCCAACTGAATAATGTCAAATATAATATCAACAGCGAATTCAAGTCCGCTATATGCGGTACCTATAGGGCCAGCGAGTCCAGCGTCCGATATCTACGTCATACATCAGGCGGCGGGGGTTTCGGACACTCGATAGGCAAGATTACTGGCCCGCGGCCGGAATGTGGACTAATATCTCTTCAATGGCCATCCTTGGCCGAGGGGACACGCTTACCCTTTACCCCGAGAGGCAGCGGCTGGAGACACGAATGGGCAGCAAACTTGTAATCGTTGGTGGCGTCGCCGGTGGCGCCACTGCGGCCGTGCGCGCGCGCCGGCTGGATGAAACCGCCGAAATCGTCATGTTCGAACGCGGCAACGATGTGTCGTTCGCGAATTGCGGATTGCCTTATCACATCGGTGGCGAGATTGCGCGGCGTCACGCGCTGCTGGTGCAGACCAAGGAGGCTCTGCAACGCCGCTTCGTGCTGGACATTCGCACGCGAACTGAAGTGACACGGATTGACCGCGCCAACCGATGCGTACACGCCCGCGATCTGGAGTCCGGGCGCGAATACACCGAGAGCTATGACAAGCTGTTGCTGTCACCAGGCGCGGCACCGCTGGTCCCGCCCATTCCGGGTGTTGATCATGCGTCGATCTACACGCTGCGCAACATGCAGGATATGGACAAGGTCAAGCGCGCGGTTGATGCCGGGGCGCGCACCGCGGTGGTTGTCGGCGGGGGATTCATCGGCGTTGAAATGGCCGAGAACCTCAGACGCCGTGGCCTAGACGTGGCCCTGGTCGAACTGCTGCCGCAAGTCATGCCACCACTGGATACCGAGGTCGCCGCCTGCCTGCACATGGAGCTCGAAAAGCACGGCGTGCAGCTCTATCTCGAAGATGGTGTGACGGCCTTCGAGGATTGTGAGCATCGCGTGCGCGCCACACTTCAGAGCGGCGCGACGCTCGAGGCCGATGTTGTCGTGCTGGCAGTCGGCGTGCGGCCCGAGTCGGCGCTGGCCCGTGACGCGGGCCTGGGCGTATCGGAGCGCGGCGCCGTGCTTGTCGACGATCGCATGCGCACTGATGATCCCAACATCTACGCCGTTGGTGATGCTGTCCAGATTCGCGATGCGGTGCTCGACGGCCCGGCGTACATCCCGCTGGCCGGCCCCGCCAACCGTCAGGGGCGCATAGCCGCGGACAATATGTTCGGCCGCGATGTTCGATATGCCGGCGCGCTTGGTACGAGCGTCTTGCGCGTGTTCGATCTGACCTGCGCCGCAGCCGGTGCCTCGGAAAAGACGCTGACCCGCCGCGAGATTCCCTATTCGAAAGTCTATGTACATCGCGGCCAGCACGTCGGTTATTTCCCGGGCGCACAGTTGATGATGATCAAGCTGCTCTTCGCGCCGGACAACGGCCGGATTCTCGGCGGGCAGATTGTCGGCGGCGAAGGTGTGGACAAACGCATCGATGTCCTGGCCACCGCGCTGAAGGCCGGCATGACGGTGGCCGATCTCGAGGAGTTGGAGTTGGCGTATGCCCCGCAGTATGGGGCGGCGAAAGACCCCGTGAACATCGCGGGTTACGTGGCGAACAACGTGCTGCGTGAGGATGAATGCCTGGCGTACGCGGAAGACTTTGCCGAGGACGCGCCGCAGCGCTGGACGATTATCGATGTTCGCGAGCCGACCGAGTTCGCCGCCGGACACATTCCCGGCGCAGTGAACATTCCTCTCGGAGAATTGCGCAATCGCTGGGAGGAGATTCCGTCTGGCAAACCGGTGGCTGTGTACTGCGCCGTTGGGCAGCGTGCCTACTACGCGACACGCATACTGAGGCATCGTGGCCTGACGCCGCACAATCTGTCCGGCGGGATGATGACCTACGGTCTGGTCCATGCGTCCAAGCCGACACCGCGCCCGCTCTCGCCGGAGCATGCGGCGGTGGAGCCGGGTGCCTACGAAGAGGCGACGCCGGTACCGCAGCGTACTCCATGCAGTGAGTAGCGTCTCGGCCGCGGGCGTGGCGGTTCGACTCCGTTCTCGCAGCCGCCACCGCGATGCCGCGTCAATCGTCCAGCGAGTCGGTTGTGGTGCGCGTCCCCGGACGCAGCTCCTTCTCATAGAGCATAAAGCGGCGAGTTGTCCGCATGCCCACCGCTTCGTACAGCGTTGTGGCACCGGTCAGGCTGGCCGCGTCGACGCCGAGGCAGACGCGTGGCTTGCCGCGTCGGTGGAACTCGCCGAAAGCGTGCAGCAGCAGTGCCCGGGCGATTCCGCGCCGCCGGTATGAGCGCAGCACGCAGAGCACGGCGATGTAGGCAAGGTCTGAATCGCCTTCATGCGTGGGCCAGGCGAAACACGCGCCGACGATCTTGCCCGCGTGTTCGGCGAGCCAGAACAGCGACTCGTCAAAATCGGGGCGGGTTGTGAGCCAGTGTTGAAACTCACGCAAGTGTTCGTCGAAGTCGCTCTCGACCCAGCCCCAGTGGTCACGGAACGCGTCATCGGTACACTTGAGCGCAGCGCGGTCGTCCACACCCAAGACAAATGTGCGCACGGAAATGTCCGGCGGCCAGAGTGGCGGCGGTGGGGGGGCGTCGAGGTCGATCGTCATTCGCAGAAAGTGCCGGGCGACCGTGTGACCATTGTCGGCAAGCAGCTCCTGACCAGGGTTATCGTCGGCGTTAACGCCGACATTCAGCACCACACGCGCTCCCGGTGTGGCACTGGGGACATGCTGGCGAGCGCGTTGCTCCGCCCATTGCAGCAAGGCCGTCCCGATGCCGCGCCCGCGATATTCCGGGTGAACCGCGCCCCACGCGCGTTGCATCACGTACGGCGGCCGACAGTAGACCTCCTCGAATGCCACCGCATCGCCCGAACTGTTGCACACCAACCGAGTGTCTGTGGCCAACGTCAGCGCAGGCGAGGTCCATTCGACGCGCAAATCCTCAGCCGTGGTCTTGTCAGCGCCCGTGAACTCGCGCGCCGTGTAATTGGCCAGGGCAGCGGCGCGCTCGACATCGTCAAGCGTAGCCGGGCGGCTGGTCAAGCCGGCTGGAAGCGCTGCGTCGATCATGGAATTGCCCGTGTTGGCGCCACCGTATTCCCGCGGCAGCAACGGGTGTGCGGAACCCGCAACGTCGAAACCCCGTCCGCGTCGATCGGTGGTGAGTGAACATTGTATCCGCACAGTTGCCGCCCTTCACGCCCGGGTCGGCACAGTGGGCCACAACTTGCGGAGCGCGCTGTTGGAATCGTCGCCGGTAACGTCACCAAATCTCGGGGCGCGACTATGATCGTTGCAGGTGGGGCGGCACCGTCGCGGGCCGGCGGGCCCTCTGTCGTCGGCGCCCCACGGATTCCGGGGCCGGGCGCTGACGCATCGTTTACCGGTTTGCGGTAGACTTCCCGGTGACTCGTCTCTATTGGAGCGATTGGACCATGGAACTTCCTCGTCGTACACGGGGCGACGAACTGCTGAGGCCGGGCGAGTTGCTGGGCCTGCGTCAACGCCTGCGGAACATCTCCCGCCGGCATGATCTCACCACGGTGATCGCCTGCGCGTTCGACCATCGCACGCGGATGCTGCCCTTTGTCTATGCGGACACGCGCATGGCGCCGGCCGGTGTGCGCGCCATAGGATCGGCCATGCTCGACTGCGGGTTTGACAAGACCCGCATTGTCTTGCAGCAGTGGAACCGGAACTTCCGCCCCGCGCAGATGCGCCTGGACGGGCGCACGCCGGACATATTCATGGTCTCGAGTATGCAGATCCACTCGGCCCAGTGCGAGGCCCTGATCCGCGACGCCTGCCGGATCGATCCGGCCCACCGCCCGCTGATCATCGCCGGCGGGCCAAAGACGATATACGAGCCGTGGGATGTCTTCAGCGGCAATCCGCTCGACCCGTGGGGGGCGGATGTCGCGGTGACCGGCGAAGAGTTCGTTCTGCTGAGCCTCCTGGAGGTTCTGCTCGCGATCCGGGCAAACGACGAATCGCTGCGATCAACCTTCGTGCGGGCTCGTAACAGCGGCATGCTCGATGACATTCCCGGTCTGGTCTATGCACGGACCGATCGCGACGGCGCGGCGGAAGAGCTGGTGGACACCGGCATCCAGCGCCTGGTTGGCGACCTCGACGAGCTACCGCATCCAGTGCTGGGCTACCAGTTGCTGGAGCCCCCGAGCCGAAAGGCGACCCTGGCCTCGCTGGCTGTTCCGGCAAACCGGGTTCGCAGGTACAGCCCGATCTCCTCACTGGTCCTCACGTTCGGGTGCAAGTTCGCCTGCCCCTATTGTCCGATACCGGCGTACAACCAGCGGCAACACCGCGTGAAGAGCGGCCAGCGCATCGCCACGGAGGTGGCCAGGCTCGGACGCGAGTACGGCCTGCGCTATTTCTTCGGGGCCGACGACAATTTCTTTAACGACGAAGAGCGCACGCTGGACATTCTGGAAACGCTGGCCCGCACGGAGATCGACGGCGCGCCGATCCGCAAGCAAATCCGCTGGGGCACCGAGGTCACCGTCCACGACGCCTTGAAGCTGCAAGAGCACCTGCCGCTTGCGCGGAACGCGGGCATTCGCGCGCTCTGGATCGGCGTGGAGGACATGACGGCCACATTGGTCAAGAAAGGGCAGAGCGTCGACAAGACGACGGAGGCGTTTGGCCTGCTTCGGCGGCATGGCATCTGCCCGATGCCGATGATGATGCACCACGACACCCAACCGCTGGTGTCACGCGGACCGAGACCCTACGGATTGCTCAACCAGGCTCGTCTGTTGCGGAAAGCCGGCGCGATCAGCCTGCAAGTCCTGATGATCACGCCAGCGACCGGTTCCAAGCTGTATGCCGAGGCGTTTACGACGGGTCTGGCATATGAGAGCGTCGCCGGTCGGCCGGTGGAGCCGCACATGATGGACGCGAATTACGTTGTCGCCTCGGAGCACAAGCAGCCCTGGAAGAAGCAGATAAACATCATGGTGGCGTACCTGTACTTCTATAACCCGGCGCGTTTTTTGTACGCGCTGGTGCGCCCCAAGAGCAAGCTCTATCTCGCCGACGCCCTTACGCAGTTGTTTGGCATGCTTGGCACTGTGCAGACGATCCGGCGCACATTCGGCTGGGCCATTCGCCTGATGCGCGGCGACATCCGCCGGAAGAGCAAGGTGCCGGCCAGTCCCATCCCGATGCGCAGCGCGGAGGGGGCGCCGGCCAGCCACGCGCTGCCGGGCACGCCACAGGCCGAACTCGTCCAACTGAGCGTAAAACCCCCGGCGGCGACGCGGGTTGATTAACGAGCGTCGCGGGGGCTGTCGGATAGCACCGACTACTGTTCAGACGGCAAGGACGCCCCGCTTCATTGGCGGTCAGGCGCGGTCACGGTGCTCGACTTCGAGCCGTTGCATTGCTTCGAGGTCATAGTAGCGCTCGCCGCAGGCGGCGCAAACATCGGCCTCGACGCCAGTTACCGTGCGACCATCCTTCAGGCGGACCACGACCCGGCGACGTTGGACACGCTTGGATCCGCATGATGCGCATACTTCGAGCGAAGGGCGTTTAGCCGGAGAGCGTCGCGATCTTGGCGGAGACGAAGATGTAGAAGACTTCGCGTTTGCCCTGCTTGACGATTGCGCCTTTCGTGTAGATGAGCGTCCCGTCGTAGCTGAAACTTTTGATGACATAGAGTTTCTCGCCGGCATATCGCTTTGCACCGCTGCGCGACCGCAGTGTCTTCATGATGGTCTGCGCGTTGACAATCGATTCAATTACGTCGACAGCGCTCAAATCATCGGCTTCCATTTCGCCGCGGGCTTTTTCGGTAAACCGTACATTCCCGCGCAGCACTAGCCGCTTGATCTGAATAAGTGCGTCCATCCTTGCCTATTATAGCCAAACAAGGATCCCCGGCCACCCCGAGCCCTTTGCCCATTGCCCTTCATCGGGCAGAGACGGCCGCGCTGGCGGTACTTGCGGCATACGCCAACAACAGCGGGCGAGAGCACCCGTGTTAGCGTACTCTCGCCCGGTTGTAATGCGTCGCTGTGCCTCAGCAGTGCGTCGCCCTGGTAGTGGCGCCACACTCATCATGCCAACTATGGCAGGATGATGTAGCCGACACTCTCGGCGCTTCCCGCGTAGCTGTGAGCGGTCTTGAAACCAACGGTGTTGCTGCTGCAATCGATATCCCAGGCCTGACACGCGTACGGATCGATTCCTTCCGGATCGGCCGGGACGGTGAACGATGCCGTTCCCGGGCTGTACTGCAGGTACGCGCCGCTCATGAAGATGTAGCTGCCATCCGGCACGACGCACAGGTCGCTGGCAAAACCGACCAGGCCGTTGTTGTTGGTCGAGCCGTCGATCTGGTTATCGAGGGCGGCCTTGGTATAGCCGGGGCCGGGCGTGGCGCCGACCGCGGCCCGCTCTCCTTTATCAGCCGCATCCGCGTCAGCGAAGAACGCAAACGTGGTGCCGCCGATGCCGAGCGAGGAACTGGCGTTGACGAATCCCTCGGTCAGCGCGATGGTCGTGCCGCCGGCGATATCGACCAGGATCGCATGTTCATAGCCCTGGTCGTCCGCGGCGATGATGTAGTTACCCGAGATCTGGATCTGCGTGTCGCCGATGCCGTCCGGCGCGGCGATCTGTGTCGGGGCGGCGGTCGGGTTATCGATGTCGTAGATGTGGAACATGTCGTCGGCGACCGCGACAACCGTCTTGGTGGCCGCATCAACAGCGACCTGGCTGAGTGCAAAGCCCGATGAGGCCGGGTTCACGTCAAAGGAAATCAGCGCCGGTGCCGCGCCGCTGACGTCGATGACCTTGAGAATCTTGCCGTCGGTAACCTCGTTACCATCACACCGGACCACGCAATAGTCGCCGTCCGCCTGGATGTGCCCGACGTCGTCCGCGGCCGCGGGGACATTCGCGAGCCGGAGTTCGGTCGCCGGGAAGGTCTGCGTAATGGTGGCGGTCGGCACGTCAAAGACGCTCACCTGGAAGGCCAGTGCCGCGGTGTTGGCGCCTACCAGGAAGATCGTGTCGCCACCAACCGCAAACGCCTTGCTGCTGTACATGGCACTGTCCGCGACGGGCGTGCCGGCGGTGGGTGCCTGTGAGGGGATAATGTAGGACACGCCGGTGAGCGTGTCGGTGCCAAAGGCGATCAGGTCGTCGCCGCACTCGAGATCGGCATCCGCGCGCAGTGCGATGTCGGTCTTGACGATCGTGAACATGGCGGTGCCGCCGTCGCCGCCGTCGCCGCCGTCGCCACCATCACCGCCGTCGCCGCCGTCACCGCCGTCACCGCCGTCGACCGGTGGTGTGGTTATATTGGGGCACCCGGTAGTCGGCATCAGGAAGAAGGTGCAAGTCAGCACGATGGTCAGAAAACACAGGACATTTCGCATGGGCATGGACTCCTAGCTTGCAGAGATTGTGGTGGGAACACCTGTTCCTCACATCTATTCACGCGTTTACGGACGCCTGCCCTTGGAAATTTCCACAAAACTCAACGCGACGGCACCTGCCTCGAGTCGCCGGCAGCGCTGAGTGGATGGCCCTCACCTATGCCGAGCATGCTAGCGACACGTCGGTCGTCCGCAAGGGCTGGTGAGGTTTTTCGCTCTGTCAGCCGCCGGATGCACGCCGCACGGGCTAACGACGCTAACGGCCGTCAGCGCGTTGCGTGGATCCGGCAGGCGTGTCACCATTCTCACCTCGGCATCAAGCAAACCGGCAGGAGGATGAGCTGATGGACGGGTGCATGGCTGCAAGATGCGTCGCCGGCCTGGTGTGGATCCTGATGGTGGGTGTCGCGCCTGGATGTGTCGCGGAAAAAGGCCCGCTATCACCCATCTTCGCTCCGGCGCTGAAGCCCGGCGACAAAATCGCGTTTGTCGCGCCGGCCGGCACGCTGGACCGCACACGCATGGAACTGGTGCGTAGCCGGCTTGAAGAACGCGGTTTTGAGGTGAGCGTGCCGGATGACCTCTACCGCCGACGCGGCTATCTCGCCGGCGATGACGATGTGCGCGTGCGCGAGCTAATGGCCGCGTTTGAGGACCCTGATGTGCGCGCCATCTTCCCCGGGACCGGCGGCTATGGCGCGACACGCATCCTTGACCGGATTGACTACGATGTGATTCGGCGTAACCCCAAGATCCTGGTGGGGTTCAGCGACATCACCGCGTTGCATCTGGCGATCCAGGCGAAGACCGGCCTGGTCAGCTTTCACAGCCCTAACCCCATGTGGGGCCTGGGCAGCCCTGACAACCTGCACCCGTTCTCGGCCCGGTACTTCTGGCGTGCGCTGCTTCAAGAGCAATACGCGCCTCCCGAGGACGAGGCGCCCCCGGTGGGATATGTGCTGGAAATCCCGGCCGATGTCGCGCCGGTCGAGGTAATGTCCCCCGGCGTCGGCCGCGGGCGGCTGACCGGCGGCAATCTCTCGCTCGTCGCCGCCCTGATCGGAACGCCGTACGAAATCGACACCGACGGCCGGGTTCTGCTGCTGGAAGATGTCGGCGAACGCCCTTACCGGATCGACCGCTGCTTGTGCCAGTTACGGCTGGCGGGCAAGCTGGACAACCTCGCCGGGGTCATTCTGGGGCAGTTCAGCGATTGCGATCCCAAAGACGCTGAGGAAAGCCTGAGCCTCGATCAGGTACTCCTGGACTACTTCGCGCCGCTGGGCGTCCCGGTAATCAGGAACTTCCCGGTGGGGCACGCGCGGCACAACGCAACCCTGCCGATTGGTGCGCTGGTTGAGGTTGACGCGGACAGTGGGCGCGTTTCGGTGCTGGAGAATCCAGTGCAACTGCCATGCGACTGATCGACGCGCATCGGCGCCGGGCACGCGAATCAGCGCCGCTTGCGGATTGTGGTCTCGCGCTCTAAGTTGTGGCCACTGGAAGCGTGCCGGGAGCGGGGGCCCGCGGGGTTCCGCCAACCCGCCAACCGCACCATGCCGCCCTTGTCATACGAGCGAGTAGAGGCAACGGCCGGTTGTGCGGCGTGAGAAGAGAGAGGGACCGCGTACTTGCCTGACTACGCCGGGCTTTATGACGACTACTGGGGCAGGGCCGACCGTTGGGGTCAGCACTCGTTTCAGGATGCGCAGGCGCTGGCCGAGCGTGTGCTCTCGACCTGCGGCACCGGCTCATTGCTCGATGTCGGTTGTGGCATGGGGGCCCTGGTGCGCGTTTTTCTCGCCGCTGGCATCGATGCCACCGGGATAGACGTTTCCGCGCGCGCTGTTGAATATACGAATTCGCTTGCCCCCGGGCGATTTTGCCAGGGCTCCGTTTTGCGGCTTCCATTCGACGACAGCGCGTTCGAGACAGTGGTCAGCACGGATGTTCTCGAACATCTCGCCGAGGAGGACATCCCCAAAGCCGTTCACGAGCTTCACCGCGTGGCGCGGCGGTTCGCTTTCCTCACGGTGGCGACGGCGCCGGACCGTGATCGGCGCTGGCACCTGACGGTGCGCGAACGCGCCTGGTGGGAACGCCGGTTCTTTGAAGCCGGGTTTCGGCGTCACCCGCGTCTGCAAAGCGTTATCAACTACGAGATGCTCGAGTATGAGCCTCCTCAGATCATGCTGATCTTTGAGAAGATGCCGGCCGCCGCGGTGGCGGCGTTCCCGCTTGAGACCCTTCAGCGCGAACGCACGCTGCACACTGATATGTTGCGTGAGAGCGGGCGCCGCTCGGATGCGCACATTGCGCGCTATGCATTGGCGCTGCCCTACGTGCGCCCCGGCGATGTTGTGCTCGACTTGGCCTGTGGCATGGGCTATGGCACCGCAATCCTGACAGCCGGCAGTGCGGCGGCGCGCGTGATCGGCGTGGACAACAGCGAGTCCGCGATTGCATATGCCAACGCGTGCTTCGCACCGGATTACTCCGATGTCGAATTCCATTGCGCTGATGCGGCGGAACTGGCTTTTCTGCCCGATCAGTCAGTCGACCTGGCCGTCGTGATGGAGACGCTCGAGCACCTGCGCCAGCCGCGCGATTTCCTGCGTGAGATTCATCGAGTGCTGCGACCGGCCGGCCGCATCATCGTCAGCGTCCCCAATGAATGGACCGACGAGACCGGCCGCGACCCCAACCCGCATCACCAGCACGTCTACACCTGGCCGCGTCTGCGCGAAGAGCTGTCCGAGCGTTTCCGCCTCGAGAAGGCATACGGACAGATTGCCGGCGGCGCGCTCAAGCTTGCCAACGGCCAGCGCAAGCTGTTCGAGGCGCCGCCCGCCGAACTCCAGGAGCGCGACGCCGAGTGGTGGGTGGCCGTCGGAATGAAGGACCCGGTAGCCACGGCGGCGGCGGGCTACCGTGAGACCACTGGCTCGGACTATGCCGATATCGAAAACTGCCACATCACCGCTTTCAACCGGGACTACGACAATCCCTGGCTGGTGCGGGGTATGGTGTCCATCGGCCTGCGTGCAACGAGCGCTGGACTGCTTCACGATCTTGCTCAAGATGTGCTGAACGCGGCGCGGCCCGGCTCGGCGGACGCGGGGGCGGCGATCTGCGTGCTGGCATATCGTCTCCTCGAGAGCGATTCCACCACGCACGATGAAGTAGCGCATTTGGCCGAGCGCATCGAAGCCTACCACGCCGAGGCCGACGATACCGCTCACGCGTGGCGTTGGCGGATCTCCAACCAGTACGTCATCGCCCGGTTGCTCCTGAAAGTCGGACGCCGAGATGCCTCCAGAGCGGCGTTCGCGGCGTGTGCCGAGCTGAATCCGGTGCGCTTCAGCCCATTGCTGGCAACCAAGACCATCGACGCCTGTTTCCACGTCGGCATGCTCGACCTTCTGGACGGAAAGCTCGATGCCACACGCGAGAGCTGGCAGCGCGGCCTGCGCGAGGCCCGGCGTGTGCTACAGGGCGACTGGGCCAACGTCTGGGGTGATATCGCGCGTCCGGCGACATTCGGTCTGCCCGAAGTGGCCCAACTCGCCGATCTGGCGGCGCGCTGCGCCTATGGCCTGGGCGTCCTGGACCTCTGGAAGGAACGCCCTGGATACGCCTGGTCGCGCACGCACGCGAATCTCTCTCGCGAACTGACTCTCTATCAGCGTGATTCCCGCGATCTGCGACGGTGGATTGATGTATTGCAGGAGGAGGCCGCCGGTACGACTGAAGAATGGTCGGCCGACCACGAGGACTCGCGCGAGTGGCTGAAGGACAAGCGCCGCGACTACTTGCGGCAGATTCGTGAACGCGACGCCACGATCGCCGAGCTGCGCCGGTGGGCGGAGAACCTCGAGGAGGCCAAGTCCTGGCTTGACGAGCAGCGGTGCCGGTTTGCGTCCAAGGTCGCCGACCAGGAGCACGTTATCGCGGAGCTCCAGCGTAACTCGCAGGATCTGGCCAAGGGCAAGGACTGGCTTGAGGAGCAGTGGAAGCTGCACCGCTCGGCGGCCGCCGATCAACGCAACGCAATCGAGGAGCTGCGCGCCTGGGTTGCCGAGTTGGAGAAGGCGAACTCCGGGCACGACGCCGAACGCCGCAAGCTCGCGGGTATGGTCGATGAGTTACAGGCCGTGATAGAGCGGCAACGGTCGCAGATCTCTGAGTTGGGTGCGGCGTTGGAACGTGATCGCGATGCGATGGCCGATGCGCGCGACAGCCAGCAACGCTGGAAACAACAGCGTCTCTTCCGTATCCTGCGGCGGACGCGGCTGTTGAAGGATTTGCCACCGAGTTGAGCACGTGATGGGCACGGAATGGCGGACGCGTCAACGGTCCGAGTGCAGTCGCACCACGCGGGCACACCGCGGCGTGTGCCACGCGCTGGAGGCATGACAGAAGATGATTGATCCACGGCGCCCGGATTACGGCAATACGCCCGTCTCGAACCGGCGCCCCAGGTTTGAATACGACCTGGACGACGCGCAAGCGCGACCCGTGGTCAGCGTCATCACGCCGTTTTACAACACGCGCGAGATCTTTCACGAAACCGCGCAATCCGTGCTGCGGCAGAGCTTGCAGCAGTGGGAGTGGCTGATCGTCAACGACGCCTCGACCGATGCCGGCGCCCTGCGCATTCTCGATCAATACCGCGATCGTGACGCTCGCATCCGGGTCATCGACCACCCGCAGAACAAAGGGCTGGCCGCCTCGCGCAACACCGGTTTCGCCGCCGCGACGACCGATCGCGCGTTTCTGCTCGATGACGACGACTTGCTCGAACCCACCACGCTGGAGAAACTCTACTGGCACCTCGAATCGTATCCCGAGTACGCGGTCTCGAATGGCCGCACTGTGGGTTTCGGCGCGCAGGAATATCTGTGGGATCACGGGTTTGACAAGGCCGATGGGTTCCTGACCGCCAATTGGATCACCGCACAGGCCATGATCCGCCGCGATGCCCATCGGCGCGCCGGGGGCTTTGACGAGTCGATCCGCGGCGGCATGGAGGATTGGGACTTCTGGCTGCGTGTCGCGAACCTGGGCCTGTGGGGCGGCACGATTCCCGACTACATCGCCTGGTACCGGCGTCGCGAGGATCACGGCGACCGCTGGGAGAATCTCGACAGCGGCGCGCGACAGGCGGCTTTTGCCAAGCAGTTGCGCGAGCGCTTCCCGAAGCTGTACGACAAGGGGTTTCCCAAGATCGAACGGCGCTGGCACATGCCGTACGACGCGATCCGCACCCACGTGCCGTCGATCAACATCCTGACCAAGTCACGCCCGCGCGTCGTCATGATCCTGCCATGGATGACAATGGGGGGGGCCGACAAGTTCAATCTCGATCTCACCGCACAGCTCGTGCAGCGCGGATGGGAGGTGTCGATCCTGGCCACCCAGCCCGGCGATAACACCTGGGCCCCGGAGTTCGCCAGCCACACGCCCGACATCTTCATCCTCGACAACTTCCTGCGCCTCACCGACTTCCCCGCGTTCGCGCGCTATTTCATCAATTCACGGCGTCCCGATGTGGTCGTGGTCAGCAATAGCGAGATCGGCTACCTGTTGCTGCCATACCTGCGGGGCCACTGTCCCGAGCCGGCCTACTGCGATTACTGTCACATGGAGGAGGACTACTGGAAGAACGGCGGCTATCCGCGGTTCGCCGTCGCGTGCCAGAGCATTCTCGATCTGAACGTGGTGGCCTCGCAGCACCTGAAATCGTGGATGGTCAAGCGCGGTGCGGACCCGGACGCCATCGAAGTGGTGCACATCAACATTGATACGGATTTCTGGAAGCCCGACGCGGCCCTGCGGGCGGCGCAGCGCCGAAAACACCGCATCGCCGATGAGATGTTGCCGGTCCTGCTTTACGCGGGGCGCATCTGCGAGCAAAAGCAACCGCGCGTCTTCGCGCGCGTGATGAACGAGCTATCCCAAGCCGGTGTGCGCTTCCGCGCGCTGGTCGCCGGCGACGGTGAAGACTTCCCCTGGCTCAAGCAATACGTGGCTGAACACGAACTGCAAAACTGCGTGACGCTGCTCGGTAACGTGCCCAATGACCAGATGAAGGGACTGCTTGACGCTTGCGATGTTTTCTTCCTGCCGTCGCGCTGGGAGGGCATCGCGCTCTCGATCTACGAGGCCATGTCGATGGGGGTGGCGGTTGTCGGAGCCGTGGTTGGCGGCCAGCGCGAGCTGGTTACGCCCGACTGCGGCATACTCCTGCCCCGCGCGGATGCCGACACGGAGGTTCAGCAGTACAGCGAACAGCTCGGCGCGTTGCTGCGCGATCCCGAGCGTTGTCATGCGATGGGCGCCAACGCGCGCCGCCGTGTCGTTGAGCACTTTCAACTGAAGCACATGGGCGCTCGAATGGAAGAGCTCTTGCGCCAGCTCAAGGACGGCCAGCGCCGCCTTCCGTTGGACAGCGTTGATCCGCGTTACCTGGACGAAGCGGCCAACCAGGCGGTCGAGTTCACGCGGCTGAGCGGCGTGCTGGATCAGAAATGGTCGGAGGCGGGCGATCTGCTCAGTCAGTACCACGAGCTTGACGCCCGGCTGGCTGCGAAGTCCGCCGAGGCCGACCAGCTCTGGCGGAACTACCAGGCGCTCGACGCCCGCACGGCCCAGGAGTCCGCCGAGTTTGCGGATATCCGCCGTCAGCTTACCAGCATTCACAACAGCGCCGCCTGGCGCCTGCTTCAAGCGCTTTATCGCACACGTGTTCGGATCATGCCGCACGGCAGCCAGCGCGAGCGCCTTGGCCGCTATTGTCTACGGCAACTCCGCAAACTGCGTGGTACGGACGGGGCGGCGCGCTGATCCCCGAGGGCATGCCGCGAGTAATGGGCGTGTACGGCCTATATCCGACCCCGACACTCCGAATTGCTTGACGCCGTGGCCGGTACCCGGTAATATCCCTACAGGCATATCCAGTTGTCCGTGAGGCATGACACCATGTCAATTGTGGTGTCTGCTTTACCACGGTGCGGGGGCTTCACGACCGTGGCCAGCTATGTGCAGACCGTGGATTCAGGGCACGGAACGCTTGCGCAGTGATTCTGGTCACGGAGGCGCGGCAACACATCTGGAGGCGGACTGCATGTACACTCACACCCACACTCGCGTATCGAATACCACGCTCTGGCTTCTGGTACCGGTTGTGCTTTGTGTCGCCGTGGGCATTCCCAGCGCGGAGGCCCGCAGCAACATTCGTGATGCGTTCTTTGCCGTCTACCCGGACGCGGAGACGACGACAATCGGGACGGTACCAAGCCAACCGGACCACTGCGGCGTCTGCCACTACGACTTCACCGGCGGCGGTACACGCAACCCGTACGGGGCACGCCTGGAGGAGGTGTTGCCGAATTTCTCCAGTAACCCCAACGGGCGGCGTCAGGCCGTTCAGTCGATTGAGAACGAGGACCCCGATGGTGATGGGTTCAGTACGCTCATCGAGGCGACCGACGTCACCACGTACGCGAATACGCCGACTTTCCCGGGTCTGACGCCGGCCAATGTGAGCAGCACGGCCAACGTCGATATTGCCGAGATTCAGACCCACCTCGTGCCCAGCACGGGCAGCGATACCACGCCGCCGACCGTCGCGGTGATTGTCCCGAACGGCGGCGAGACGTATGTGGGTAACGCCGGCACAACGGTGCAGTGGACCGCCGGCGACGCCAGCGGCATCGCCGCGATCGACCTCTATGCGTCGGACGACAACGGCGCGACCTTCCGCGCATTGGCTTTCGGGTTGCCCAATACCGGCAGCTACACCTGGTTTGTGGCCAACCGGCCCACCACCGAGGCGATATTCCGCGTGGTGGCGACTGACAACGCATTCAACCAGGGTCAGGATGATAGCGACGCGGCCTTCAACGTCGAGGCACCCCCCGGCGGACTCGCCCCCACCACGCTGCGAGACTTCGACATGCCGGGCACACAGCCGCTGGAGGCGGGCATTCTGAACCCGCCCGAGGCCTGCTCGCCCTGCCACGGCGGCTACGATGAAGCCGTCGAGCCCTACTACAACTGGCAGGGCAGCATGATGTCTCAGGCGTCGCGTGACCTGATCTTCATGGCCAACATGACCATCGCCAACCAGGATGCGCCCGACTCTGGCGATATCTGTCTGCGATGCCACCTGCCGCGCGGCTGGTTGCAGGGCCGCTCGGTGCCGACTGATGGCAGCCAGATGCTGGTGACCGACGAGAGCGGCGTGGCCTGTGACTATTGCCATCGCCTCGTTGATCCGATTTACGATCCGGGCGCGAACCCGCCGGAAGACGCGGCAATCCTCGCAGCACTCAGCTTCCCGGCCAGCACCTTCGGCACCGGCATGGGCACGATCGATCCCACCGGCGCCAGGCGGGGGCCTTTCGTCGATGCCACCAGCGGGCACCCCATCCTGGTCTCTCCATTCCACCGCGAAGCGGCCTTGTGCGGCACCTGTCATGACGTCAGCAACCCGGCGTTCGAGAAGGATGGACTCGGCCACTACGTGCCGAACGCCTTCGACACGACGGCGACCGACTTTTCCGCCAACACCATCGCTCCGGTCGAGCGTACTTATAGCGAGTGGTTCAACAGCGAATATAACTCGCCCGAAGGCGTCTATGCCCCGCAGTTCGGTGGTAACAAGGATTACGTCGCTACCTGCCAGGATTGCCACATGCACGACGTCACCGGCGAAGGCTGCAATTTCGGCACGCCGCCCACGCGCACCGACTTGCCGCTTCACGACATGACCGGCGGCAGCACCTGGTACCCAGGGTTGATAAACGGTCTCTATCCAGGAGAAGTCAACGATGCGGCCTTGCAGGCCGGCATTCTGCGCGCCAGGTACATGCTTCAGAACGCGGCGCAGTTGGATCTGGAACAGGACGGTGACGACCTGCAAGTCACCGTGACCAACGAAACCGGTCACAAGTTGCCCACCGGCTATCCGGAAGGCCGGCGTATCTGGATCAACGTAAAGTTCTATGACGCCGGCATGACGCTGATCTCCGAGTCGGCTGCTTACGATCTGGAGACGGGCGAGCTGGGCCACGATGCCGAAGCCAAGATCTACGAGATTGAACCCGGGCTTGACGAAGTCACCGCGCCGCTGGTAGGTGTTGAGCCGGGGCCGTCGTTCCACTTCGCGCTGAATAACGCTGTGTTCAAGGACAACCGGATTCCGCCGCGCGGCTTTACGAATGCCGCCTACGCCAACTTCGGCGGCTCCCACGTCGGCTACAGCTATCCGGACGGGCAATACTGGGATGACACGTACTACAGCATTCCCGCGGGCGCCACGTCGGCCGATGTGACCCTGTATTACCAGAGCACCAGCAAGGAGTTCATCGAGTTTCTGCGTGACGAGAACACCACCAACACGCTGGGCCAGGAAATGTATGACCTGTGGAACGACAACGGCAAGTGCCCGCCGGAGGTCATGCGCTCGGCATCAATCGCGCTCACCTCGTCGGAAAGCCCCGGCGATATGAACTGTGATGGAATTGTGAACAACGCCGACATCGACCCGTTCGTGCAGGCGTTGACCGACCCGGCCGCCTATGCGGCGGCGTTCCCGGACTGCAACATAATGAACGCCGACCTGAACGGTGATGACGTCGTGAACAACGCCGACATCGATCCGTTCGTGGCTCTCTTGAGCGGCGGTTAACCTATTCCCCGCATTTGACTGGCGCCCGATTCCCGCGTCGGACGTTGTCGCCATGGACCCGATCATGGCGGCCACGTCCGACCGGGGCGTCGGTCGCCACAGAGACCGGGCACGTGCGGCGGGTCGGCGGATGCGCTGCTTCTTTCCGTTCCGGACAGCACGTCCAGTCAATGAGACCCCATGGTCTCACACGCCCGAGTTCCGCCGCGCCGGCGAATCAGTCGCCGAGTGCCTACGGAGGCGTTAAGCCGCGATCCGGTCGCGAGAACGTGTGACACCAGGAGCAATCGTAGCGCTTGTCCTTTACGTGGATATCGTGCACGGTCTTGAATGGTTTCTGTTCCTCGGCGCCATGGCACTGGAAGCAGATTTGAGAAGCCGGGCCCTTCAGCTCGTATCCCAGCTCTCCCTGAAGGTCCATCCTGACCGGGCCGCCGCCCAGGCTCGCGTGGCATGAGCCGCAATCCAAGGCCTGTTCCTCGTTCTCGACGCCGTGATTGACAGTCTGGAAGGTGTGTACGTCAACCAACTCCCATTGTCCGAGCATTCCAGAGTTCTGCATGCCCACCTCGACGGCGTGGTTGAAATCCCCGGTCGTGAAGAACGCGAACGTGGAATGTGGAATCAACTCGCCCAGCGTGCCGCAGCCATCCGCGAAGCAGCGTTGAAACGCGGCAAAGTCCGCCAGATCGACATCGCCGGTGAGGTCCAGATCCGACGGTTCGCAACCTCCGGTGAGCAATTGATCCGGGCCGGTCATGCACGCCTCCAGTGACGCGTAGTCGCCAAAACCGACGCCTCCGTCATTGTCGAAGTCGGCGGCGAGCGAGACCAGACGCGCGGATACGGACCGGTGCTCCTTCATCGGGTAGAGCTTCGCGCCGGCCGTTTCCACACCGCCGAGCGGCACGCCCAGGGCATACTCCCCGGCGTCGTTCTGCACGGGTACCTGGCCGAGAACGTACACCTCGCTGGTCCCGTCGAACCATCGGTAGGTTGGCGTTACGTCGCTTTGGCGCGTTTCCTCTGGCTTCCATCCGCCTTGGCCGCTGCACGCCGCCGGTGAATAGAACGGGCTTGTCCAGTCGCGGGCCATTTCCGTGCTCACATCCTTCGCGAAGCTGGGAATGTGGCAGGACTGGCAGGCCACGCGCATCGCGTGCGTATCGCGTCTTGCGCCGTCTTGCGGATCGTAATCGCCGTGCGGCTGATCGGTGTGACAAGACGCGCACGTAAACCGTTCGGCGCGATCGTTTGGCCGCAAGTCGAGTCCGCGCCCGCGCGCGCGATGCTCCTGGAACTGGTGACAGTTCTGGCAGGTCAGATCCGCCCCTTGCGGGCTCATGTGGATGTCCGATGAGACCGGCGGAGCCACCGTAACGAATGAGAGATCGCCGCGCTTGCCGCCATCGCTGCCCGAAGCGCCGGCATGGCATCTCAGGCAGGATGCGCGCGTGGTCGGGTGGACCGTTCGCGCCGCCTCCAGGATCGAAATGCTCATGTTGGCTTCGTCCGGCATGTACTGAAAGCCGGTCTCATCCTCGACCGGCACCTGAATGGTGCTTGGCTGGCCATCGCTTCCGATGACCGCGACCGTCTCAAATGGGCCGGCCGGCACGCGTTTGTACTCGTCCTGATGGCACATCAGGCAGTCGATGTTGTGGAGTTGTTCGAGGGAGAGCGTCGCTGACGTGTATCTGCCATAGCTGACGTGGCATGATGCACATGTCGCTCTGCTGGAGGTGACCGGCGTGCCACAGTACGTGTTGAAGCCGCGATCGGTCTTGCCCGCGGTTCCCGCAATGTTGGGCACATTGGGCGTCGGGCCGCTCTGCTGGTAGTGCACCGAATGGAAGACATCTTCCGCTTCGGCCTGGTGGCACGCGACACATGTCTCGGGCCCCAGATATTCGTCGATCGTCGCGTGAGCCAGCGCCGCCCGTACTGACGGCAGCCGCGCAACCGACTGGTGCGGCGAGTCATCAAGAGCGGAGCCGGACAATGCGCCCTGCGGCAGGGTGGCGGTCCAGATGGTCACGGATGCAAACGCCAGCAGTATCATCGGCCTCATGAGTGCCTCTCCTCGCGACCCTCCCGGGCAAGCTTGGCGGCGCGCCCGGCAGTTGACTTGCGGTGCGTGTTCCGATTTCACCTGTATCGTAGGTAGAGCGCCCGCCGATTTCACAAAACGTGCAGGATTTGCAGGCTCGCCCGTGGTTCCGCCGGTGCTGGCGCTTGCGTCGCGGCGGTGGGTGGCGACGCGTATCCGCGGCCGCGCGCGAGTATCGACTAGCGCAGGTGGCCTGATCTCTGGTACTCGGACAGTCGGTAGTACAGCGTGCGAACGCTGATGCCGAGCTCGGCAGCCGTGGCGGCCCGGTTGCCGGAGTTGCGAGCCAGGACTTCGAGGATATGCTCGCGCTCGACGTCCTGCATGGTGCGCGCGGCGGCGGCAGGTGGCTGCTCCGCGGGAGCCTCCTCCGCGAGCACCGGCGGGGCGGTGTCCGGTCTGCGACGGCGGGCACGGTCGAGAGCAACTTCAAGCTCGCCGAGCGACGCCGGCTTGGACAAGAAGTCCACCACATCCAACCTGATCGCTTTTCTGGCGGCGTCGAGATTGCCGTGGCCGGTCAGGATCACGACCTGCGTCTGTGGCCACCGCTCGTGAATAAGCTGGAAGAGCTCCAGGCCGTCCATGTCAGGAAGATTGAGATCGAGAATCGCAATGTCGACCCTTTGTTCGTCCAGCGTGTCCAACGCTTCGCAGGCACGCCCCACGCCACACACACTGAAGCCCATGTCAGGTATTGCGCGTGTGAGAACATCGCGCAGGCGTGGTTCATCTTCGACGACGAGAACATGCATGTGCCGGTTTGCTCTAGGCATTCCCTGGCTCACTTGGACCGCGGTCGGCACCGGCGCTTGGAAGGAACAGTGTGAACTCGCTTCCGCCGCCGGGGCCGGTGCTCGCTGCCGTGATCCGTCCGCCATGCGCTTCGATGATCGCATGCGAGATCGATAGCCCCAATCCGACGCCGTGCCGCTCGGCGCCACGCCGTGTGGTGAAGAACGGCTCGAATACGTTTTCAAGGACATCGGGCGTCATGCCGCGTCCGTTGTCACGAACGGACAGCGCGACCCAGCCGTCGTCGTTGCGTCCCTGGATGTTGATCTCGCCCCGTCCGGGTTCCACGGCCTCGAGCGCGTTGATCGTCAAGTTCAGCAGCACCTGCTTCAACTCCGCCTCGTTGGCCACAACGGCCGGATTGGCGGTTTTGTCCCAATCAACATGGACTCGCCGATCGCGGTATTGGCTGAGCCCCCGCACCATTGAGACTACTTCGTCAACCACACGCGCCAGCGAGACGCTCTCACGCCTGTCCGGACCGGCCTGTGCCAGCGACAGCAGCTTCTGGACTATTTCCTTACACCTGAAGGCCTCCTCCCGGATGACCTCGAGACTGTCGGCCGAGTCGCGACTTTGTTCATCGGTGGTGCCGGTCTGCCGCAAGTGCTTCAGCGACAGTTCGGCGTGGCCGGAGATGATGTTCAGTGGGTTGTTTATCTCGTGTGCCACGCCCGCGGCGAGGAAGCCGACGCTCGCCAGACGCTCGGAGCGCACCAGCTCCTTGCTCTTGCTGCGGACCTTCTCATCGAGATCGCGGTAAAGCTCGTCCAGTCGCACCGCCATCCGGTTAAAGTCGTCGGCCAGCTCCCTGAATTCCAGATCGGCAAAGACCTCCAGGCGTTCGTCGAAACTCCCCCGTGCAATCCGCCGCACGCCGTGGCGCAGAGTCCGGAGCGGGCGCATGATGCTGCGATACTGCGCGAACGCGATGGCCGCCGCCGCCACCACGATACCAGCCGTGACGGAGATCATCAGAATGGTGGCTGTGCGCAGTTTCGTCGTGGCGTCCTGCTGCGCCGCGGCGATTGTGTAATCCATCGCGTCAGCCAGACCCGCCAGGTCATTGGCAACATCGCCAAGGACGCGCGCGGCCCGTGCGGCGGTTTGGGCGTCGATCATCTCGCCGACCGACTCGGCCTGAATCTCCGCGAGTACGTCGACCAGTCGTCGGCGGGCCGCGTCAGCGGCGTCATTCTCGCGTAGCTGATGTGCCGGGATTCGGTCGCCCTGCGTCTGCTGGAACGCCATAAATTCCTCAAGCGGGAGCAGGGCCGTCCGAAGTTCAGCGACGACGTCTTGCCGCTGCGGCGTTTCAGCGGCGAGCAATCCGCGAGCCGCCGCGGCACGTCGGTCCACCCCCTGGATGAGACGAAGTTCGCGATACTCCTCGCGCGCCTGGTCAACGTTGGCGCGCAAGCCCAGCAACCCCCAGAGCGATGTTGTTCCGAGGAGGCCCAAACCGAGCACCAGGGCCACGGTCCTCAGGATCAGCTTGCGACTGAGCGTCATCATCTGCTCCCTTATTCAACACACCTGATCATACAGCGCATGTTGGGCGCCTAACCGGCGATCAGCGCATGCGAAGATCACGAACATGCTGGGTTGATGGGGGGACGGCCGACAGGATGCGGTCATCCCACGCCGGCGCGCCCGGCAAGCTCTCTTAAAGAGCAGTTTGCCGGGCGCGCTTGCGTGGTGTTCAGGTGGCTGTTGGCGTCATATCAACCGCCGGTCAGCAGCGCCAGAAATGCGTCGATGTCGCCGTTATTCACAAAGCTGTCCTGGTTACAGTCGGCGTTGTTGATGTCGCAATCCGGGTAATCGACCGGGTATTGCCCTGGCTGGGTGATCGCGAGTACGAATGGGTCAATGTCACCGTTGTTGATGGCGCCGTCGCAGTTCATATCGCCGAGCGCGTATTCGACCGTTTCGCACTCGTCGGGTATGCCGTTGCCATCATTGTCGGTGCTGGTACCGCCGGCGATATCGCACTCGTCGGGGATGCTGTTCTCGTTGCAGTCCAACGCGGGCGCAAGGCTGGTCTCGGGGATGATGACCTTGGCGTCACCGGGCGGTTGCCAGCGCAGCTCGGCGCGCGCATCCCCGCCGTTCTCGTAGTATTCCATCACAATCGCGTACGCGGCGTCGCCGGTGAGCTCGATCGTGCCGGACCACTCGGTCGATCCCTGATCAACCCACTTGTCAATGATGAGCACGTCATCAACCCACAGGCGGACCCCGTCGTCAGTGTTCGTGAAGAACGTATACGTGCCGTCGATGGCCGGCGTCAACACATGACCGCTCCAGCGAATGCTGAACGTGTCGCTGTCAAAGCCGCTCATCGGGCCGCTGGTTCCCCAGAAGAAATTGACGGTGCCGTCAACGCGGCCGATCGGTGTCCCGGAAAAATCGATCGTGTCATAGTATGCGCCGGCCAGGCCGCCGGCCGCGGCGATCTCACACGCGTCAACGACGGCGTTTGCATTGCAGTCCGGGTCACACTCATCCGGCACACCATTCCCGTCGCAGTCGCCGCTGGTGCCGTCGTCGAGGTCGCACTCATCGGGCACGCCGTTGCCATTGCAGTCCTGGCTGGTGCCGGTGGATATGTCCACGCTGTCCGGGACGCCGTTGTTGTTGCAGTCATTGGGATCAACGCCGACGTCAACCCGGCCGACCCAGGTTCGCCAGGACGACGCGCGATACTCGTTGTGCGTCCAGAACACGCCCGGGTCGTCGGCATCTTCATCCACGCCGGAATAGTCGCCCCAGCGGTCACCGGTCTCCGGTGCGGTGCTCTCCTGCATCAGCACGGGATCGCGCAGGGTGCTGATCGGATCGCCGGCCAGGCGTATGACACGTTCCACGGAGATGTATTGACTGGAGGACGAGCGGCTGAAGCAGATCAGGGCGTCGCCGAAATCATCAACGTGAATGTCGGGCATCCAGGTGTGCTCGCCGGTGCCGTAATCGAGCGTGCCGCCCTGCACGACCACCGGACTCTGCCCACTCAGCGGCCAGCCGTTCATTACGATCTCATACCAGCGCACGCGCGCCGTGTTATCCTCACCGATGGTATGGACCGCCCACAATGAGCCGTTGCGGTACACGCCGTTCTTGATGCGGAAGTCGATCGTGTCGGCGAGGTTCGACGTGCCGAGCTGGGCCGCGTCTGGAGGCTGGGCAAAGGACGGAACCACCAGGCTGTAGCTGTGCAGCGTCGGTGTGCCCAACGGATCGGTGATGGCCTCCATGGCCAGGCGATTGCTGTAGCCGCTGTACGCGGTAAGGAAGTACTGCGCCGGCGCGTTTGGATCGTAGGTTTTCACCGCGCCGAGCGATCGCGCCCCGGTTGAAGTCCGCACGGGCGTCGGTGTCACGGGGTCTCCGACGAGCGTCTCGGCCTTGGGAATCACCCAGATGAAGTTCCCCGTCGGCGTGTTGAAGAAGTCGTTGGCGACGTAAATCGCATCCGGCCCCACGCCCAGGTTTGGAAAGTCGAGGAAGCCGCCTTCGCTGGTGACTTCCCAGCGGTACTTGTGCCAACCGTCACCCGGATCGGAGGTCTGCGAAACAGCCAGACAGATGGCGCTGTTGGCATAGTCGTTCCAGAGTTCGCCGGCGGCCACGATAAAACGCTGCGCGTGCGGGTCATAGACGGCGATTGGATCGAAAACAAAAGAGCCCGCGCCCTGCGCGCCCCAGAAACCGCCGGCGCCGGCGATGACCTGACTGAATGTGCTGGTGCCGTCGTGCGTATAGACGTGCAGTTCGCCGTTGACGACCAGCACTACGTGATCGGGCCCGGCGGCCAGATCCGGATCAGGCGGATTCCAGCCGGTGGCCGCTATTCCCAGGAAGCCGAAGTCCGGGCCACGCGACGGCGGACTTGGTTCAACGGGACCACGCACGAACAGAGGGTCGTACACCGGTGGAATCAACGGGTATACGTCGCTTACGCTAACATCCTGTGCCGCCGCCACGCGCGGCGTCATTGCCGGTGTCGGTGCGGTAAGCGTGCTCGGCGCAAACAGCGATAGTCCCACGCCCCGATGATCGTCCGCGCCGGTATCACCAGCCCAGACCACCGCGAGCTGATCCTGATCACTCCAGACAGCCTGCCGGCCGGAGGCCGCGATCATCAGGGCCTGCCGGCCTTCGGTCACGCGGTTGACGCGGAATTCCTCGCCGAGCGGCGTTCCGTCGGCGGCAAACCGCCTGGCCATGATCTCGGACGGAGTCGTGCGATGCGCTGGACGCTGCAACGCCGTCGCGTCGGCGGGTGTCGTTGGTGACTCAACGTTGTAAGCAACCGCAAATCGGCCATCGCCGGCTACGGCAACCGTGGCCCCACTGCGCCACTCCGGTCCGCAGGCGGCCACGCGCGCCGGCCCGGCTGGTCTTCCCTTGTTGTCAAAACGCCGATAGCTGACCGCGTAGTTTTCACCTTGCCAGCTCATCCACGCGACGACGAAGCTCCCATCGTCAGCGGCATCGATCGATGGTTCGATATGGTTGCCATCGTCGCCATCATTGACGGCGAATTCGTGGCCGATCGCTTCGCCACCGGCCGCGATGCGACGTGCATGGATTGAGGCGGGCCGATTGTCGGCGTCAGTGCGCGCCCAGGTCGCGACAAAATCGCCGTTTCCAAGAGCCACCACCGCCGCACACGATTCGTTCCCGACACTCGCCTCGCCGACGCGGAACTCGTCGCCGGCGGGATTGCCGTCTGAATCGAGCCGGCGGGCCATTATCACGGGGCGCTGCTCGTGGTCCGAAACCCAGGCGACGAGCGCGTCGCCGCGGTTGTTCACCGTGACACTCGGCGCGGATTGGTGGCCGCGGAGGGTCTGGTTGACCGGGATTTCGTCGGTCAGCGGTGCAAACGCGCCGTCGGCATCAATGCCGAACCGCCGCGCCACGATGTTACCGGCTTGGCCGTCCTGCTGATCCGATCGCCACGCGATCCACGCGCTGCCGTCGGGCTCACATGCGACCGCCGGGTCGGCCTGCATTCCGCGCACAGTCTGATTGACGTGCATTTCGCTGCCCAGGGGGCGGCCGAGCGGGTCGAAGCGCTGGGCAAAGACGCCGAAGGTCCCGTGCTCCTGTCGGCGGCTGCCCCAGACGACCAGGACGTTGCCGTCCGCATCGACATCAAGCGTCGGTTCGGTTTGCCGGTTGTAAACGAACGTATTTACGCGTGTCTCGTGATGCTGGACGTCTGATTGCTCAATCGCGTCCGGCGTCGTGTTGCGCTGACTACAGCCAACGTGAAGCGCGAGCGCGAGAACCGGGAGCAAAGTGACCGTAAGTCGTTTGTATTTCACGGGATGCCTCTTTCTGCCCCTGCCGCGGAGCCCAGTGATTGACAGTCCAGCCGCCGGTCCGCCCTGACAGGGGGCGATGCCTGCCCAAGTGCTGAAAGCTGGTAACGCAGGCTCGGCTTGGTGTACGCCGCGCCACGATCCAGAATAACATTTGCGGCAGCCTGATTCTAGCGTGCATTCGGCGACAGAGGCCCGCGACGCTGTTTCCTGGACGCCGCGTCCGCGCGTGGCATCGGCACGGTCGGAGTTATTGGTCGGTGAGAAGGTCTACAAACGCGTCGATGTCGCCGTTGTTGGCCCAGCCGTCGTGGTTGCAATCGGCGAAGGTGATGCTGCACGTGGGGAACGCCGCGGCGTAGTCGTCCGGGGCGCTGATCGCCATGACGAAGGCGTCGATGTCGCCGTTGTTCACCCAGCCGTCGCAGTTGCAGTCGCCGGGCTCGCACTCGTCGGGGATGCCCGTGTTGTTGAGGTCGGTGCTGGGGCCGTAGAGCACGTCATAAGCGTCCGGCAGGCCGTTATTGTTGCAGTCCGGCTGACAATCGTCGGGCACACCGTCGCCGTCCCAGTCGAGGCTGGTTTCGGCGTCGATGTCGCACTCGTCGGGGATGCCGTTGCCGTTGCAGTCGGAGCTGGTGCCGCTGGCGACATCCTCGTAGTCGGGTACGCCGTTCAGGTTGCAGTCGCCGCACTCGTCGGGGACGCCGTCGTCATCGAGATCGGGGCTGGTGCCGTCGGCGATGTCGCACTCGTCGGGCAGCCAGTTACCGTTACAGTCGCCGCTGATGTCGAACATGATGTCGATCGTGTCGGGCAGCCCGTTGCCGTTGCAGTCTTCGCACTCGTCGGGGATCAGATTCCCGTTCAGGTCGTAGCTGGCGCCGGTAATGCACTCGACGGGGTCGTGCAACCCGTTGGCGTTGCAGTCGAGTATGTACTCGTGCGCGCCCATGTCGACGATCGGCGCCGTTCCGACGCCGGTATCGGGCCGCTCCGGCTCATCGATGAAACGCGGATCGCCGTCGAAGTCAAACGGGACCGGCTCGGTCGTGTTACCGTCGTCATCAAGGTCGAACGCATCCGCCGGCACGGCGGTGTTGTCGCCCGCATCGATGCACGGCGAGAAAAGCCCCAGGAGACGCAGGTCATCGTCCGGCGTGCCGAGGATGTCGTCCGACCCGTCGGCGTCCACGAAGAATGGGTCTGCGTCAATATTGCCGTTTCCCGGATAGCGGTTGGCCTGGATGCAGCAGTGCGTCACATCGAGGTTGACAGCGCCGTGAATCTGATAGTTGTCGTGGTTGCCCCAGAAGATACAGTTGGCCACAGTCACACCGTACTGAGCCCACATCCCGCTGCCGGCGGAGTCGGACGAGTTTCCGACGAAGGTGCAGTTGACCACCGTCGCGCTGGAGCCTGTCCCGCTGTGACAGGCCATTCCACCGCCTTGCTGGCTGGCCGAGTTTCCGGCGAAGGTGCAGTTTGTCAGCGTCGCGCCGCTGGTGATGTCGCACAATCCGCCGCCATAGCCGACGCTGGTGTCGACCGAATTCTGATAGAAGGCGCAGCTTGCCAACAGCGGGGCGCTTTCAAAGTTGACCATCCCACCGCCATCGCCAATGCCGCCGATGGCGTAGTTCTCGATGAACGTGCAGCATTGCAGTGTCGGGTTGCTTTGCCGGTTTGCCATCCCGCCGCCGCCGCTGCCCGAGAATGTCGCGTAGCGCACGCCGTTTCCGGTGAAAGTGCAGTCAGTCAGCGTCGGGTCGCTCTCGATGTTGGCCATCCCGCCGCCACCGTAGCCGAAAGAGCCCGCGTCAGTCACAAGGTTCTCGGAGAAGGTGCAGCGTGTCAGCGTCGGGTTGCTCTGCATGTTGTACATCCCGCCGCCGCTGGCGCCGAGCGCGTGGCCCACTGTGTTCGCGTGAAAGGTGCAGTCGGTCAACGTCGGACTACTGGCGTTGTTGTACACGCCGCCGCCGAAGTAAACGCCCGAGTTTCCGTTGAAGGCGCAGTTGGTCAGCGTCGGATTGCCGGCGACGTTGTACATGCCGGCTCCAACACTGGCTGAGTTTCCGCTGAAGGTGCAATCGGTCAGTACCGGGCTGCTGTCTTCGTTGCGCATCGCGCCGCCGACAGCGGTATTGACCGAGTTGTCGCTAAAGGTGCAGCCGGTCAGCGTTGCCTCGCACTGATCGCTGTACATCCCGGCGCCGCCTGTGTTGGGATCGCTCTGCACTCCAGCCAGGTTGGCGGAGAAGGTGCAGTCGACCAACGTCAGGTTGCTGGACGTGCTGTGCATTCCGCCGCCGCGCTCGAAGCCGCCGTTTCCGCTGAACGTGCAGTGGATGAACGTCGGGCTGCTCCCCGGCGCGTTGCACATTCCGCCACCCTCTTTGTACGCCAGGTTCTCACCGACCGTGCAGTCGGTCAGCGTCGGGCTGCCGCTTTGGTTGTAGATGCCACCGCCATGGCCATCGCCGATGCCGAGTCCGATGGCGAAGTTCCCACGGATCGTGCAGTTGGCCAGTGTCGGGCTGGCAGCGAGGTTCAGCAGGCCGCCGCCGCGATTGCGCGGGGCGTCGCCGTTGGCGAATCCGCCGGACACTGTGATTCCATCCAGGACGGCGGTTGCATCTGTGCCGTCGGCGGTGACCACGTGGTAGCAGTTGTCCAGGTAGCTATCCAAGACGTTGGGAGTGTCGTTGCCGTTCCTGTCGCCGCTGAGGATGGTCTCATATGCCGCGAAATCGCGCGCATTCGGATCGTCTGCCCCGCAGCCGGCGTAACCGCCGGCGATCGTCACGCCGTTGAGCAGTTCAAACGTCGCCGTACGCGGATCATTCGGGTCCGTCGGCACGCCGGGGAGGTACACACCGTTGGCCACGCGGATCGTCGTGTCCGCCCCGGCGACGGCCAGGGCGGCGTCAAGCGATAAAAATGCACTGCACCAGCTCTGACCGTCCGCGGGCTGATTCGCGTCGGCATCGACGTAGAGCGTGGTTTGCGCCGCGAGTGGCATTGTGAACATGAGCGCGACAAGCGTGCTGAGCAACACTGTGCGTGACATGGACTCTCTCCCTGCGAACACGGCACGAAACAGAATGGGCCGACGCCGCCCGGATGCGGGCCATCCGGGTAGGCGCATCGGCGATCGGATCGCGGCGGCATACGTCGCGCTATATCCCAAGCATAGCACTCGTGACAGCCCGGTCCCAGCATTTCGCCCACGGGCCCGCGTGAGTTCCTGCGCACTGGGACCCTGTTGCCGAGGCATGGGCGGTCGCGCAGGAGTGCCGCCGGAATTATCGGCGCATCAGCCTGTTATCAGCGTTATGAAACTAGCAATGTCACCGTTGTTGATGAGCTGTATCGGACCGCAAGTGGCCGATGCGCGCGTGCGGACTTCGCTAGCCCGCGAGCAACTCAACAAACCCGTCGATATCGCCGTTGTTTACCCAGCCGTCGCCGTTGCAGTCGCCGTGCGTGATATCACACGCCGGATAGGTCGCGGTGTATTCGGCGGGATCGGTTATGGCCAGAACAAAGGGGTCGACATCGCCGTTGTTGACCAGGCCGTCGCAGTTCATGTCACCCGTGGCCGGGCCGGGCCAGCCGGCCAGGCGGGCCAGCATCCACCAGAACGCGCGGCCCTTGCGATCGCAGTTGAGCGAGCGTGAATGGGCGCAGGAGCACGAAGAGCATTCGCCCGGATGCGCGGCGCACCACTGCTCGGCCCAGTTGTATCGCGTGTCATCGATCCAGTAGTAGCACTCATCGTTGGCATACAGATCGACATAGTAGTTGCCGTTGGGGTCGTAGCTCTCGATGTCGGCGAAATCGAAGAGCACCTTGTTGTTGGCGATGCAGTAGGCGCGGATCTGGTTGTTGCGGATGTGCAGGTTGCCCTCTTCACCGCCGCCGTCAAGATGCCCGGTCATGTAGATGAAAGTCACGTCTTCGTAGTCGATCTCGAGTTGATTCATCGCGTTGAGATAGGTGTTTATACCCGCTTCGGTGTTGTCCGAAACGCCGCCGCACCATGACCACATGACCATGTTGCGGTCGCTGTTGCTCGGGTTGTCGAGCATTGTCCGCGTACTGTTGTACCAGGTAAGGTCGCCGTTGTGGCCCAGGTCGCCGCTGGGTGTGTAGTCCCAAAGGGACAAGCCGCCGAGCGTGCCGTCGTGATCCCACCAGTACAACGAACCGGCCGGGTCGTCGAACTCGTTCATCCCGCTGATGATCTGGCTGCCGTGCGACGTGTGGCCGTAGGTGAGGCGGTATGTGGCCTTGGCCTGTTCGATTGCCCAGGCCGGGACCTGGTTGAGATCGCAGCAATCGTGGTCGATGATCAACGGTGCCTGCGCGCTCGCGACCTGAGCAGCGCTGAGTGTGAGCAGTGTGAGGGTGATTGTGGCAGATACTCTTCCCGACAGTGTGTACATCATTACATAGGCTCCTTCCTGCGCGCAACCGATGCGCCGTTTCAATGTAGTGACCGCCCCGGCTACATGCGCTTGCATCGCCGGCCACGCGTCGCTCCAGCCGCAGGCAATGCTTGGCATGTAATACGCAGTGTAGCAAAGCGAGACAGATGCGTCGAGCCTGGCGCGAGCTGCGGCCCTGACTCTCACGTTCGTCGCCGCGGTGGCCGCCGCACGCTTGGCGCGAAAGAACGCCGGGCCAGACGGCCCGGCGCTCTTTCGAGATTGCTCGCAGTCTCCTACGACAAGCGACTATCCGGCGAGTAGAGCGACGAATGCGTCGATGTCGCCGTTATTGATCACAGTGTCCTGGTTGACGTCGGCCAGATCGCGATCGCAAGCGGGATAGGCGGCCTCATAGCCCAGTGCGTCCGTGACGGCGAGCACGAATGGGTCGATGTCGCCGTTGTTGATTGCGCCGTCGCAGTTAAGGTCGCCCAACTCGTAGGCCGGTCCCTCGCAGGCATCCGGAATGGTGTTTCCGTTGCCGTCGCTGCAGTCGGTCCAGGCGCCAGCCCATTCGCCGCTCGAGCCGGTGCAGCCGGCCTCGGTCTGATCCGCGATGCAGATCTCTCCGAAGCAGCAGGCGCCGGTCGGCTGCGGGCATGGGTTGGTGGGGGCGCACACGGTGCCTGGTCCGAGGAAGTTGCCGCCGGCGGCGATGCACTGGAACTCGAATTGCAACGTGCACTCGCCCGTGTTCGGGTTGCAGCAGGCGCCTTCGACACAGACATCGTCAGCGCAATCAGTGCCATCGCCGGCGTAGACCCCGCCAATCGCCGCGCAGATTGCCGGGTCCACCAATTGCAGGCAGCCACCGTCCTTGCAGCACGCGCCGCGCGGCTCACAAGTGATTTCGGCGCAGGTCAGCCCCGCGTGCCAGGTAGCGCCAAACTCGGCCAGACAATCGGCCTCCTCGACATCGTTGGCACAGATTCCATCGGCGTAGCAGCAGGCGCCGGTCTCACCGGGACACTCAATGACGGCCCGGATCGCCAGATCGCCGCTGAGCAGCAGGCAGAAGTTGAACCACCCGCCCGGGATGGCGTAGAGCACGTTTGAGTTGGCCTGGCACCCATCGGTGTCACGGACAACGCTCGGGCCGCCGTTGCCAACATCGGTCGGGTTGTAGAACTCGAGCGTGACAAAGAAGTCCTCGAACTTGCTGACCGGAACCGCGAGCGGAATGGTCTGCGCCTCGTCGAGGTAGCGGAACTCGTTGACGTAGCCGGGGGTCATTACCGGACCTTCAAGCAGGGCCAATTCCGCTCCCGGTACCGGAAAACCGGTGCCCGCATAGACATGGATGGCCTGCTCCAGCGATTGTCCGTGGCCCGGCGTGCCTTCGAGCCAGAGTATCTGGACGGCGACCAGCGTTCCATTGCACGGCGATTCGAGCATTACGCCGGCGTGCTCGCCCTCAATGAAATCACCAACGATAACCGCCTGACCAAAGTCCGCCACACTGTCATTCTTGATGACAACTTCCTCTGCCAGGGCCGGCGCGGCCACCAGCATTGTCGTCGCGCACACCGCACTGGCGCACAACATCCATGTTCTGAGCTTCATGCCATTCCTCCGGGGAGTGTTGGTTATGTCCTATTCCTATTTTTGCGGTCCAACTTGACGAAATCAATGGCAAACCGGCTTTCGAGTAAGTTATTGCCCCGCGCGGAGGGGTGACGTGAGTGCGCGCAAGAAACGGGCCGCGCCCGGGGGCGCGGCCCGCAAAGAGGTTGAGTTAAGCGTCCGCTACGATCAACCGCCGGAGAGCAGGGCGACGAAACCGTCGATGTCGCCGTTGTTCACTTCCCCGTCGCCGTTGATGTCGGCGAGGTTTCGATCGCAGTCCGGATAAGTGGCCGCGTAGGCTAACGGGTCGGTTAGCGCGAGCACGAATGCGTCGATGTCGCCGTTGTTGACGAGTCCGTCGCAGTTCAGGTCGCCGACTTCGTAGGCCTCGCACTCATCGGGAATGCCGTTGCCGTTATCGTCGAAGCTTACGCCTTCTGCGATATCGATCCAGTCGGCTTGCCCGTTCAAATTGCAATCACAGCTCGGCGTCGCTTCACCCACGCACATGCCGTCGACGCAGGTGTCATTGATGGTGCAGTCGTCGCCATCATCACAGGCGGCGGCCATGTCCACGACATGCTGGCACACGCCGTTGGGATCGCAGTAGTCCGCCGTGCAGGGATTGCCATCGTCGCAATTCAGATCCTCCTGCGTCGGGTACTCTTCGCAATCTCCGATCAGGCAGTCACCCGGCAAGTCGAAGTCTTCGAGCGCGCCCTCTGCCAAGCACTCGAACGCCGGATCGCAGCCACCGAGCAGGCCTTCGCACGGCAGGTCGCAATTGGGCGGCTCGCCTGGCTCGATGAGGTAGTGCGCGTCGGGCTCTTCGACGCCGTTGCACAGATCACCGTCATCGACCTCGAGCACGACGTCGCCATGGCAGGCACCGTCCGTGCCGACGATGTCATTGGCGGTCAGCTCGTCACCGTCGTCGCACGGCATGCCGACCAACGGGACGCCCTCGCAGCCACCGAGACCGTCACACGTGTCGTAATTGGTCCACGGATTGCCGTCATCGCAGGGCGAGCCGGCCGCGGCCGGGGTGCCGACACACGTGCCGTTCGGATCCCACATATCATTGACCGTGCAATCGTTGAAGTCGTCGCACGGCGAGCCGGCGATCTTTTCGCCCATGCAGTGGCCATACTCATCGATGGTGTCGTTAACGGTGTACGGATCACCGTCTTCGCACAACTGGCCAACCGCCGGGAGGTACTCGCAGGTCCCGTCTTCCGGGTTGCACTGGGCGATGAATCCCTCGATCTCCGGGCATTCCGTTGCGTCGGCACACTCGGGATACATGACCGTCGAGTACATGAACGATCCGTCCGTGGCGTGCCACGTTGTGCCCGACATGTGCTTGGCGTCGCCGGGAACGAACGATTCGCCGGTCACGTGCCAGGTGACGCCGGAGTTGTGCTTGGCGTCACCGGGGATGAACGACTCGCCGGAATAGTGCCAGGTGATGCCGGAGTTGTGCGTGGTGCCGCCCGGGATGAAGGACTCACCCGAGTAGTGCCACGTGGTGCCCGAGTTGTGCTCGGAACCGGCCGGGATGAACGTCTCGCCGGAGTAGTGCCAGGTGACGCCGGAGTTGTGTATGGTGCCCTCCGGAATGAAAGTCTGGCCGGAGTAATGCCAGGTGACCCCGGAGTTGTGCTCGGCGCCCGGCGGGACGAAGCTCCACGTTGGTGAGTGCGGCGACCACGGGACTACGTGGCGCGCAGTATCGGGCACGAACGTGACGGCCGTCAGGTGCCAGGTGATGCCGGCGGCGTGCTTGGAGTCCTTCGGGATAAAGGACACGCCGTTGACGTGCCACGTCACGCCGGAGTTGTGCTTGGTTCCCGGCGGGATGAAGGTCTGGCCGGTGTAGTGCCAGGTGTAGCCGGAGTTGTGCTTGCTGCCGGGCGGAATGAACGTCAGGCCCGGCAAGTGGTAGGTGGTTCCGGCGGCGTGCTTACTGCCGCGCGGAATAAACGTCACGCCGTTGATGTGCCACGTGACGCCCGGTTCGTGCCGGCTGCCGCGCGGGATGAAGGTGGCGCCGCTGACGTGCCAGGTCACACCGGAGTTGTGCTTGGTGCCGCGCGGGATGAACGTCACGCCGCCATAGTGCCAGGTGGAGCCGGAGTTGTGCTTGGTTCCCGGCGGGATAAACGTGATGTCGCCATCGTGCCAGGTGATGCCGGACCAGTGTTTGCTGCCCGGCGGGATGAAAGTCCACGGTTGCTTGTGCCAGGTCCAGCCGCTCCAGTGTTTGCTGCCGGGCGGGATGAAGGTCAGCTCTTCACGGTGCCAGGTCCAGCCGCTGTAGTGCTTGCCGCCCGGCGGGGGGGCTGTGATGCCCGCGAGGTGCCAGGTGATGCCGGCCATGTGCGGTGGTTTCCTGGGAGGCGCACCGCCGCCGGGTCCGCCAGCACCGCCGCCACCCGCTCCGGGACCTGGGCGCGCTCCGCCGCCCGGCCACCAGGTGATGCCGGCAATGTGGCCCCAGGTGATGGCCGCGTTGTGTCCCCAGGTGAAGCCCACAACGTGTCCCCAGGTCACACCAAAGACGTGTCCCCAGGTCGCGCCGGCCAGGTGCAGGGGCGGGAACGTCGCGCCCGCCAGGTGCCAGGTCTGACCCACGACGTGCCAGCGCGGCGTCGGGCCGGCGCCGTTGCCGGTCCAGATGCCGACATTGTCGATCTGCCAGCCGAGGAAGCCGTTCGACGTTGCGGTGACGGTGTCAAAGAGGAAGCGAATCTGGATGTCCGCGCCCGCGTACCTGCGCAGATCGATCGGCCCCGAACCGTACCACATGTTCGTGTCGTCGCACTCGGCACGCAAAAGTTCCCAACTGTCGCCGACCGTGATAGCGACGCCGTTGGGATCGACGCCGCTGGCCGAGATCTCCACGATGCTGATGTCCTGACGGCCGCACATCCCCTCCGTCTGGCGGCGGAAGTCGTAGTAGAGATACGCGTCGGCGGGCAGCGTGATAACCGGCGTATACAGGAAGCCGAAGTTCGGGGTGCCGTCGTCGTAATTGCACTGCATATCTATGCCGTAGTAGGCGCTCTGCGTCGGTGACTGGTAGTTCAGCGCCGGCGGGCAGCTCGTCGGCGGTTCAGCGACGATGTGCCACAGTCCATCGGCCTGCCAGCCGCGATCGGCCAGCGACAGTGGCCCCTCGAAGTCCTCGTAGAAGACCGCGGTTGCCTGTGTCTGATCGCGGACCTCGACGGCTTCGTGATTCGGCGCGCCGGAGATCCCCGGCAAGCCCTGGGCGCCTTTCAGGCCCTGCGTGTTGAACTCGGGGATGGACTTCGTCATGCCGCCGGGAATCAGGCAGGCCAGCATGTGGCCCAGACCGTCAAACTGCTGGCAGGTGTCGATCATGCCTTGCAGTTCTTCGATCGACGTATAGGCGTGGTACGGCGCCACGGCGACACGGCTGCCAGAGTCGTGAAGATAGAAGCCGTACTGATCGATCACGTTCGTCGTCCACGGATACGCCTTGTTCAGGTATCCGCGATACTCGGGTACGTCCGCGATGTAGTTGTCGGCGAGCTGATCGGCGGGGCCGTCGAAGTAGTTGTTCTGGGCAATATTGCGCTGATACACGCCGACCAGAATCTTGCGGTCGTTGTTGGCCCGGTCAATGTAGTAGGCGAAGCCCGTGCTCAGATCGAGCGCCAGGTCTTCGCTGACCATCACGGTGTCGGTCAGCGGCCCGCGGTCTTCGTTCGCCACGAACAGGAAGTTCTCGGTCTGAGTGTGGAACATCAGGTGGAACTGCGTGCGCGACTCGTCTTCGGTTCGCATGACGAAGATCTCATCCGCCGGTGTGACGAATGCGCTCGGCGGCGACTGGTCCACAACGTTCAGCGCGAAGGACACGCGCTTGCCGCCATAGGCCACGTCGTAGTTGAAGTCGTCCTGCTTGTAGACCGAGATGCCGTCGGCCGCGCCCAGTGTCGTGTAGCGGGCGTTCGCTTCCTCGGGGCCGGTCAGCGACTCCTTGAACTCGTAGTAGCCAATGTGCACGATGCCCTGATCGCGATCCTGCGGGCCAAGCCGCAGGTTGCCCCAGATGTACTTGTCCGGCGTATGGAAGCGCCAGTAGAGGTAATTCTCGGTCGGGATCACGTCGACTTTGGATGGCAGGTGGCCGAAGACGTGTGCGAAGACGGCCCGCTCATTATCAAGGTCGATGTCGCCGGAATCGGGGAGCATGACGCTGGCACCCTTCCGCGGCGACGGTGGTTGGGCTTGCTGCGGCGTATCTGCCGGTAGCCACGGAGTGGCGATTGCCACCTTGGGGGACGTCATCGCCGGCGGCCCATCGGCGGTTGCCGCTTGTGTGAACAGCAGAAGCGGCAAGGCGGTCAGTATGATTGGGATGGGTAGGCGCGAGTGCATTCGTCGCCCGATTGCCTTTGATCGAGGAAATCTTACCGTGCGCATGATCGTGCTCCTGTGGCGCGGGTGCGTACACCCAGACATGTCCCCCATGCCCTCCTAGGACGGCTTGCCCGACGTTGACGCAAACACAAGCGTAATATCGGTCAGCAGTTTACCATCCTATAATAGACATGGGGTGGCGTCAATACTTCCCCGGCACGGGCAGCACGAGCGGCCCACTTTTTATTATCGCTCGCATCCAGCCCTGTGCAATAGGGCCTTCCACGTATCCGGTTGGGTTCAGACTGTGACGATATGCCGTTGAGCATGCACGTCGGGCGGGTGAGCGGTTTATCACGAAGCGCAAGAACCGCGTTGATCTCGCCGGCGATCATCACGATCACCGGGGGTCTTCCACGCGCGCGTCAGTTCCGGCCAGACGCGACTCGAGCTCCCGGCGCCCGAAGTGGCGCGCCGGACGATGGTCCGCCGTACGATACGCCGACGCGCTGCCCACGCTGCCGAGCTACGTTGGGACGATCAACTCCAGAAACGCGTCGATGTCGCCGTTGTTCATCCAGCCGTCACCGGTGATGTCCCCGTTCATGATGTCGCAGTCCGGGTAGACGTCGGGATACTGGTCGGGATATGAGAGCGCGAACACGAAGGGGTCGATGTCGCCGTTGTTCACCCAGCCGTCACAGTTGAGATCGCCCAGTTCGTACCAGACGGGCTCCGCCGAGAGCGTACCATGAATCTGAACGCTCAGAACCTCGACTGTTTGCAGGCCGAGACCTGGTATTTCGACCTCTATTTCGCCGAGCACAATGCTCTCCGCCGCCGCCACACCGTAACCGTCGGCGTCGAGCCCGATGTATATGTCCGCGCTCACGCCGGCCGGCTCCGGCGGCTCGGGAAAGACGATCAGGCCGTCAAAGACGACGATCGGAGGCGGACCGTCCTGGGTGACCTCGCCGGTGAGATATTCAGGCGGCACCATGGTGGTCACATCGACCGGGATGGTGATGATCGAGTAGCGCACCACGACGACGATCGAGGTGAGCTCGTATCCCAGGTTATAACGCGGCGCGGTGTTGTCGACCGCGGTCGGTGAAACCCAGTATACGTTCTCGCCCGATGTCGAGAGCTCGAACGGCCATGTCGTGACCTCGGCCACGGCGGCAATCGGTTGCAGCAGGATCAGGCACACCAGCGTGCCCGCCCACGCCGTCTTCAGGTTGGCACACATCGCAGATTCTCCCAGATTCGCCGCGGCCGGCAGCGCGCACTCACGCGCCGGGGCCCATTACCCAGCCCCCGGCATGAACCGAGCCTAATCGATCATGGCGAGAAACCCAACGATCTTCCGTGGTCTGATGGCGCGCGAAGCTCGGTGTTCCGCTAGCTGCCCGATAAGATGGCTACAAACGGGTCAATGTCACCGTTGTTCACAAATCCATCGCCGTTGCAGTCGGCGAGATCGATATCGCAGTCCGGGAAGCTGATTGCGTATAGCGCCGGCTGGGTGACCGCGAGGACGAACGGGTCGATGTCGCCGTTGTTCACCAGGCCGTCGCAGTTCAAGTCTCCCAACTGCGGGTTGGTGGACGGCAAGGATTTGCGCCAGGCGCCGCGGCCGTACGTACCGGCGGTGATGGTCAGGGCTCCGAAGTCGATGCGCAGGTCGCCGATATTGACGTTGGGCAGGTCGGTGCCGTCCTTCTGCCAAGTAACGCCATCATCGGATGACTCGTACACGCCGGCACCGCTGCCGACGTAGATATGTGGCGGATCGAAGCGCCAGTCGATCTCGAGAGCGCGGGCGGCGACGCCGCTCGGCAGTGTGCCGGTGACATCCACCCATGCGGCGCCGAAAGAATCGGTTCGCAGCACACGGGGGCCCGAGGTGCTATAGAAGCCCACATATGCAATCGCCGGATCGGCTGGGTCGAGCAACACGTCACTAATCTCGCCGTTGGGCAACCCGGCGGACTTGTCAGACCACGCGCCGCCGGTGTTGCGCACCCAGACGTCACCGGTGGAACTGCCGGTGTACATTACATCCGAGTCGGTGGCCGCCACGGCAATCGCGTTCAGTGTCCCGCCGCCGGCAACGGCAGTCGTGCTGATAGCGTTCCAGTTGGCGCTGGCGTGCGCATCGGTGGTGCGCCAGACGCGATTGGTGCCCCCGAGCAAAGTGTGGGGGTCGCCGGGGTCCATCACCAGCGGGGAGATGAAGTTGCGGGAATCACTTCCCCATGGTCCTGAGATGTCGGACCAGCCGGACGAGTCTCTCCGATAGATAGTGAGGTACACGTAGGTCGTGTAGAACCGTGCGGGATCATCGGCGTCATATGCGGCAAACCCGCCATCGCCACCCATTACCTGGGGCCAATCAAGCACGTCAGCGTCGCGTCCGACCGTGCCGTTATCCTGTGTGCCCCCCATGAGCTGGGCGGCGTCGTGCGGACTCAGCGCGATCTGGTAGTTTTGAGTGACGGTGAGTGTTGGATTCAAGTTGATCCAGCTCTGGCCGCCGTCGGTGCTCTTCCACACGCCACCGTCATTGCCGACCCAGATTGTGCCGTCGGGTCCGAATTCGATGGCGTGCTCGTCGGGATGCAACTGTCCACCAAGCGCGCCGGCCGAAATCTCGGTCCACGAGTTGCCGCCATTGACGGTCTTTACCACACCCGCCGGTGCGTAGATCGGCGAGACGCCGCCGGCATAGACCGTGTCGTGGGCGGTCGGATCGACGCCGAGGAACACGTCGTACCAACCCTGCGGCGAGGGGAAATTGGGGGTGTTGGTCTTTTGGACCCAGTTGTTGCCGGAGTCGGTGGTGCGATACAGACCGCGCAGCCCGGCACTGCCATCGACGATCGCGGTGTAATAAGTCCCAGGGTTTGAGGCCGCCGGGGCGATCAATATGCGATTCACATCAGAGGTGGGTAATCCTCCGGTGAGCTTTACGAACGAGTTGCCGCCATTGTTGGAGCGGTAGATGCCGTCTCCGTGGCGCGCAACCAAAACTTCGTTGGGATTTCCGGGATTGAGCTCGACGTCGGAGGCCGCGCCGGATAGCTGTGTGGTCCAGGTGCCGCCACCGTCGGTGCTGCGCACATATCCGCTGTTGCCCGTAACGTGAATACGCAGCGGATTGGTGGGGTCAACCAGCACGCGGCTGCACGTGCTGCCTACCTGGGCGGTCGTGGCAATCTGCGCCCAGTTGACTCCGCCATCAACGGACCGAAACAGCCCGTCGCCGGTGCTCGCGGTGGTGTACTCGCCGGTGCCCACATAGATCGTCTCGGGGTCTGAGGGGTCGATGGCGATCGCGCCGTGGTTGAGCACTGAGAGTTCGTCGGTGATCGGCGTCCAGTTCAGGCCGCCATCCGTGGTCTTCCAGACGCCACCCGACGCCGAGGCGATATACGCCGTGTCCGCGTCGGACGGGTGGGCCGCGATCCCGACAACACGCCCGCTGGCATCGTCGTTGCCGCTCCAGTACTCATCCGTGATGGGCCGCGGGCCGAGCAGGTACCATGCACCGCTACGCGGAATCGGTTCGTGCATGCTCTCCGGCGTCCAGTTCGGGACAGTACCACCAACGATCCGGATGTACCCGGGTGGGGGCGGTCCGAACTTGGGCTTGTTGGTGTCGCGCGGCGTGGATCGCGTTGCGGTTGGAAGAACCCCTGCCCGGGCAATCTGCGGCGCCCCTGTAGCATCACGGTCGGCCGACGGCCCGGCGTCGTCAGTCCGCATCGACGTACATCGATCGTCCGGGCAACAGGCGAAAGCCGCGCACATCGCCAGCGTCATTGATAGCGTGAGAATCCTTCGCACGAGCCATCTCCTTACTCAAGAAAACGCTGTCTTCCAGACTGTTTGCTCATCCGCCCCCCATAGCAAGCGGTGGGGCCCCACTGACATCTTGTATTCTATCGCTGAAATCCCAATACCTGCGGCACCAGTACGCCGAACACCAAATACGACGGTGCGTCAAGACGCACCCCACGCCTGTTGGGTGGGATGCGCCTTGTCGCACCTGGTTGCCGTTGAATCGCCTACGCGCCGGCGAGCAAATCAAGAAACGCGTCGATGTCGCCGTTGTTGATATCTCCATCCTGATTGCAGTCTGCGTGATTAATGTCACAGCTCGGATACGCCGCCTGGTAGGCGACCGGATCGGTTACGGCAAGTACGAATGGGTCGATGTCGCCGTTGTTGATGACGCCGTCGCAGTTTACGTCACCCAATGTCGGCGGAACATACGGGGCCAGGCCCCAAATCTGCACGTCGTCGATGTTCCAGCCAGGATAGGTGACCGAGCCGTCGGTCGGGCCGATACCCCAACGCACGAACAGCGTGGCCTGGCCATCCGCGATCGCCGAGATGTCATAGACGTACTCCGACCACGCCGACTCGCTGATGGCCTCGCCGTCGTGCAGCCACAACGTGGTCCACGCGGCGCCGTCGTTGGAGACGGCCAGGTCGGCTTGATCGTAGCGCGATGACTCGACGCCCAGCCAGCGCCAGAAGCGCAGCTCGGTCTCGGTCACATCGGTGCAGTCCAGCGCGGCGGTCGTCAGGTAATAGACCGGCATGCCGTCGGTGTAGTCGCCGGCCAGGTTATAGCCGTAGACGTTGTCGCCGGTATGCCCGCTGGTGGGGTCGAGGTTGTGCGAACCGCCGCCGGTGGGTGTTCCAAAGGCCCAGGCGCCCTCGGCGGTCCAGTTGGGATCACTGTCCATCGGGAAATCGTAGACAACCTGCGGGCCGCCGACGGTAATCGAGATGGTTGCGGTATTTGACTCGCCGCCGTCGGGAGCCACGCCACCGTCATCGGCGACGAACGTGAAGTTGTCCGTGCCGCCATACGCCGGCGCAGGAGTGTAATCGACCACGTTCACTGAAGCGGTCAGCGTCCACGGAACATACGTGATCGTGCCAACACCCGGTTCGCTCAGCGTGCCATGGGCCGGCAATGCTGTAACCACGTAGGTCAGTGTCGCCGGCGGATCGGGCAGGCCATCATCGCCGGCTTGCAGCGTGATCGAGATCGGTGTGTCGAATGGCGTGCTGACTTCGGCGTTCGACGCGCTCGGCGGACGCGGGCCACAACTGCCCATACCCGACAGGTCGGACTCGAAGAAGTCCAGCGGCACGCCACCGCCGGCCGAGAGGCCCGCCAGACCGTCACTGATGGTTATGTCGAGATAGCTGATCGTGATCTGCCCGTCGAAGTACATCTCGATCTGGAAGGTGTTGGCGTTCGACGTGTTGTATTCCAGCACGTTAAGCCAGGTGACCACCACGCGGTCGGCAAACTCCTCCCAGCTTACCGTGCCGCCGGACGCCGGGTTGAGGTCATCGTACAAACCCGAAATGCGCGGCTGGCTGAAGTGATTTTCGAGCGACTCGCTGGTGCTGGTGCTGCCGCTGCTGAAGGTAATGAAACCGTTGCTGCCCACGTAAAACGTGCTGTAAGTCGTGCCGTACAGGCTGACCGGGCTGCCGGTGAGCGTGATCGTGTCGTAGGAATCGTCGCTCAACGAGATCGGCGTGCCGGTGGCCGGATCGGTCGGCAGCACGGTGATCGGCTCCACACAGCCGGCGTAGAACTCATATCCGCCGACCGGGATGAAGTGCAGGCTGATGTTGTCCAGATCATTGTCGCTGCTGAACAACTCGGTAAAGAAGTCGGGAATCTCCGGCGTGGTAAACGCGTAGCAAGCGCCGCCGTTGTCATCGGTGGACACATTGGCGGCCTGATCCTCGGCCTCGATGCTGAAGAAGTAGGTGGTGTTGTCAGTGAGACTGGAAAGCCGGATCGAATGAGCCGTTTGGAAGCCCGCCCCGGAGGCGCTCTCCGTCAGTGCCGCACAGTCGAGACCGTAGAAGACGGTGCAGTTTGCCGGCTCGTCGGTGTCAAAGGTGATGGTGGCGTCGCGCGGGTTAATCTCCGTCACGACGACATTCGAAATGACAGGTGGAGAACAATCGACAACGCTCGTTGCTTCGACGGTGACATTCGTGCCGCCTGCGCCGTCATCCGCGTCGATATAGGTTGCCGTAACCGTGTCGCCGTCCGAGATCTGCAACACGCCGGCTGCATCGGTTTCGCTCAGGACGAGAGTTGCATCAAAGGTGGCGGATTCCGCCGACGTTTCAGTGAGCAGCAACGTCTCGCCGCCCGGCTCGGTCGTGGATGCGACTGTGACGGTCACGGTTTCGATAATGAGGTCGTTCGTATTGAGATCGCAGTCGATAACCCGGACGAGCGCCGAACCCTCACACGCGTACTTCGGGCGATCCAGCGCGATCGTGCCCTGCGATGAGCAGTTAATCAGCAGCGGCGTGGCGCTCAGCGAGAACGGCTGTGGCCCATCAGGTACGTTGTAGCCATAGATTTCAACGCGGTAGGCGCCCGGTGCGGGGTTGTCGATCACGACCTGTTCGAGATTGTTGAGATGATCATCCTGCGTCCGCACGGCGGGGGCGCTCGGGTTGGCCGGATCGAGTGTCCACGGATAATAGCGCGTGCTGGAAGGATCAAAGACGCGCAGCTCGAGATCGTTGACCAGGCTGGGATACACATTCGGCGTGCCCGGCGGATCGTCCCAGGCCAGCGTGACCTTCAGCTCATCGTCGCCGGGATTGACATAGACCAGTACCGAGTAGAGGCCACTTTGATCGACCTCGGCCTCGATGAAATTGCCGGCGCGCATCAAATCGATGGCCGGGATGACGCGGACCGAACCGTAGCCGCTCTGATAGTCGGGGCCCGTGTTGTGAATGTCGACCGCGGTGTGTGCGAGAATCGCCTTGAGCGTCGAGTTGCGCGGGTCAGGATCACCGGGATACTGCTGACGGAAATCCTGGAGCATCAGGGCGCCCATCCCACAGACTGTTGGCGCGGCCATTGAGGTTCCGCACAGCGAGGTGTAACCGCCGCCGGAGTTGCACGAGGTTACGCCGAAATCATCGTCGGACTGGCAGCCCGGGGCGGAGATGTCGGGTTTCAGGCGACCGTCTTCCGTGGGGCCCCAACTGGTGAAGTCGGTGACCGAGTCGTCATTGGAATTCAACGCGCCGACCGTGATGTGGTTTTTGCCGCAGGCCGGCGGCGCGGTGGTCAGATACGTCGTACCACAGCGGCCGCTGCTGCGTTCGTTCCCGTTGGCCCAGACGATACGGAACGGGTCGCCGCCGCTGAGGCTGCCGCGCACGATGCCGTCGATGACGGACGCGGTCACGCCGTAATCACCTTCCCACTCGCAAGGGAAGCCGTTGGGCGCGGTATTGGAGCCGATGGAGTTGTTGGAGATATCCACGCCGTAGGTGTTGATGGCCTCGCCGTAATCCGCCTCGATGTCGCCGGGATCGGTGTAGAGGAAACCCTCCTGCAAGCCGCCCTCCTGCTCGAAGCCGTAGGATTCGAGCGTGACGCCGGGGGCCATTCCGCGATAGGTGCCACCGCTGCTTGTGCCATCACCGCCGACCGTGCCGGCGACGTGTGTGGAGTGATAGTGCGTTCCGGATGTGTCGCGGACAAAAGCGCGTCCGCCGAAATCGGGGTGGCTCGCGTCAGCGGTACCACCATCATAGATCAACACCACGATGCCCGAGCCATCCAGCCCGTACGGAGCGGTCTGGGCTTCGTCGGCGCCGACCCGCGCCCGGTTGCTGTCGTTCGTGCCCGACATTTTGGGCAGGGGGGGCTCGATCCACATGACCGCATCTTCCTCCACCAATCCGGCCAGCTCGTCGTATGGCAGATGCGCGACCAGACCGTTGACGCTCTTGAGCACCGAGCGCACCGTACCGCCATACATCTGGACCAGCGCGACACCATCGCGGGCCGTGTCAATGTCGCGGTGGAATAGCACATAGGCGGCGACAAGCGGGTTGTCACCGGGTTCCAACGGCGTCTTGGCGTCCTGCGCTGACTTGTCAATCACCGACCACGGCGCGATCTCACCGGCGGCGATCGACGGATGCAGTTTCTGGCGAGCGTCTACGGGTTGAACGGTACGCAATGCACCAACCGATGTCAGGGCGCCGGCGGAATAATGTTGCGGCGATACCGCCGCGAAGAATGCGTTGTTGCTCAGATAGTCGAGCAGGGTGACGCCCGCGGCCTGCAACTGCTCGCGCTCGGCGCGGCTGAGCGGTTGCGAGAACTGCATGATGACATGCTCGTCACCGACGGCGAGCGCGTTATCGATTACGGCGATCGCTTGCGCCGGCGTTTGGGCCTGCAATAACTCGGTACCCCCGCGCCACATCACAGCGGTGGGATCGTTGACGCCGCGCATTTGTGCGCTGGTCGCCGGCAGCAAGGCGATCAGCGTCGCCAGCCCGATAAGTTGCACGTGTATCTGCTTCCTATGCATGTGCGTCTCCACTCTCCATGGGTGAACAGGAAAAATGCGTGTTGTTGAGGTCATCGGCAAATCAACGGTTTGCGTGCGAAAAGGGTGTTGATGTGGTCACACAGCGCGGACCACGTGGTCAGCCGTGAATTCGTGTTACCGGCCGGCGCTCGCTGGGAGCGTTTGCCGTCAACGCGTTTTCTTCGGCCTTCCACGACACCCGTTCTTGCCAGTAGTCGGCCCCTGCCGCTATCAGGCCATTACGAACCTAAGTTGAGTCTATCGGGTCACCTGTGGCGATGCAATGTGGACCTCGGTTTGCTGTGGCGAGCCGCGGCCGCTCCCCTCCAGCGGGGGTATTGCGGTATACTTAGCTATCGGACCGACTCCGGCGGCCGCTCAGGGCCGGCACATCGTCGCCTGCGAGACCGTACGGAGACTTGCCACGGGAGGTTTGTGGGAATGCCGCCGGGCGAGGACACACAAGAAAGCCGCCTGGATCGCGTACACGAAGTGCTCGACGACGCTCTGCGTCGGCGCGCCGCCGGTGAGTCGCTCGCTGATCAAAAGATCATCGCGGCCCATCCGGACCTGATGCCGGAACTCGGCGAAGAGCTGCAATCGCTCTCGATGGTGGAGCGGCTGCGGAACCTGGCTGCCAGCCCCCAGACGTGCTCTTCAGCCCCGGCGGCGCAAACAGGCGACGAGGCGGACATCGCCGCGTCGTTCAGCGAGCAGTTCCCGGGGTATGACCTGGTCGGGGAGCTGAGCCACGGCGGGCAGGGCATCGTCTATCAGGCCATGCAGCGCTCCACGAAGCGCAAAGTCGCCATCAAGGTTTTGCTGGCCGGCCGCTTCGCCACCCGGTCATCGCGCCGGCGGTTCGAGCGCGAAATCGAACTTGTCGCACAACTCAAGCACCCCGGCATCATCTCGATTTACCACTCCGGTCAGACGCGCGACGGACAGCAGTATTACGTAATGGACTACGTGCGCGGGAAACTGCTGCATGAACACGTCGGCGAGCTGAAGCTCCCATTGGATGAGACGCTGAAGCTCTTCGCCGACGTTTGCGACGCGGTTCAGTATGCCCATCAGCGCGGCGTGATCCACCGCGACCTGAAGCCGGGCAACATTCTGGTTGACGCCGACGGGCGGCCGCACATTTTTGACTTCGGGCTTGCCCGGCAGGCGACCACTCCCTCAGAATCGCTGGTATCGGTGTCACAACAGGTCGTCGGCACGCTGCCCTATCTGTCACCCGAGCAGGCCCGCGGCAACCCGGACGAGATCGATACGCGCACGGACATCTATGCACTGGGTGTAACGCTCTACGAGCTGTTGACGGGCACCTATCCATACCCGGTTGTGGGGAACGTAACCGAGGTATTGCGTCACATAGCCGAATCGCCGCCCTCGCCGCTGTCCAGCGTCTGGCGTGTCGATAAGGGTGTGACCAAGCGCTCGAGCAGCCAGGTTCGCATCGGCACCTGCCCAATCGACGCGGAAGTACAGACGATCATCACCAAGGCGCTGGCCAAAGAGCGCGAGCGCAGGTATCAAAGCGCGGGCGATCTCGGACGCGATATTCGGCACTATCTTGCAGGTGAGCCGATTGAGGCGAAGCGTGATTCGCTGGCCTACCTGTTGCGCAAGCAGCTTCAGCGTTATCGCATCGCGGCCATCGCCGCACTGGTGATACTCGCCGTGGTCACCGCCGGCTTCGTGACGTCTTTCGCCTTCTGGCGTCAGGCCGTCGAGCAACGGGATGCCGCCCATGCCGCGCAATCAGCCGAGCAACGGCAACGCCGCGCGGCGGAAGAGGCGCGCAGCGCCGAGTCGGCGCAGCGCCGGGCGGCGCAGGCCAGCGCCGAGGAAGCGCGCCTCGAAGCTGCCAAGGCCGCGGCCGTGAGCCGCTTCCTGCGGGACATGCTGGCCTCGGTTGATCCGAGCGCGGCGCGCGGCCGGGATGTCGCGGTTCGCGACGTGCTGGATGAGGCGGCGCGCGAGATTGACCAGGGTTCGCTGCGCGGACAGCCGGAGGTCGAGGCCGCGGTGCGCCAGACGCTTGGCGAAACCTATACCGGGCTCGGCGAATTGGCATCAGGGCGTTCCCAGCTAACAAAGGCGTATGCACTTCGCAAGGAACTGCTCGGCGAGGAGCACCGCGACACTCTGGAAACGCTCATCGCGCTGGGTGTCACATTGATGGAGGCCGGGGAGTTCACCGACGCCGAGGCGCGCTGCCGTCACGCCCTGGAGCTCTGCCGGCGTGAGTTCGGTGCGGAGGATGAGCTGACCGCGAAGGCCATGAACAACCTGGCGTTGTTGTACGAGCGCCAAGGCAAGTACGGCGATTCCGAGCCGCTGTACCGCGAAGCGCTGGCGACCTGCCGGAGAACGCTGGGTGATGATCACGAGTTGACGCTGCGGGTGATCAATAACCTCGGGATGCTGCTCATCGAGCAGGCCGATTACGACGGCGCCCTGGCGCTTTACCGCGAGGGCCTCGAAGGTCTGCGGCGGACGCTCGGCGACGATCACCCCATCACGATAATCATGCGGAACAATATCGGTTGGACCCAGGTCGAGCGCGGCCACTTTGAAGACGGCGCTCAGACCTTGCGTGATATCGCTGATACGGCGCTGCGCGTGCTCGGACCGGAGCACCCGCATTACCTGCTGGCCCGATCGAATCTTGCGATGGCGCTGCATCAGGAAGGCGGCCGTGATGAGGCCATCGCAATTCTCCGCGACGTGCTCGATGCGTGCCGGCGGACACTGGGCGACGAGCATCCCACCACGCTGGGCGTGCTTAACAACCTGGGCTACGTGCTTTATGAACACGGTGAATATCCCGAAGCGGCTGAGTGCTTTGAAGTGGCCCTGCGCGCCTCGAAAGGCAAGCTGGGTGATGAACATGCAATGACGCTGCTGATGGCGTCGAATGTTGCCCGCATCGTCGCCGACAGCGGCGATCTCGTCCGTGCCGAGGCGCTTCAACGCCGCGTCGTCGAGGCGCAACGCCGCACGCTTGGCCCGGATCACCCGGATTATGCGCGCGCGCTGGTGCGGCTGGCCGACTACCTGGTGGATCAAGAGCGTTTCGACGAGGCCGAGCCGTTGTTCGTCGAGGGCGTCGAGTTGTGTCAGCGCGCGCTGGGCGAAGACCATCCGGACACGCTCACGGCCCTGGATCTGTTTGCGAATCTACGCGCGGGCCAGGGACGCAACGCGGAGGCCGCGGAACTTCACCGCCAGGTGTACGAGCGTTGCCGTGAGCGTTTTGGTGAAGATGCGGCGGCAACGCTGAGAGCGCTGTACTCGATGGCGCTGCGCACCTGGGAGGCGGGCAATCCCGCCGAAGCCGAGCCGCTCTTTCGCGAGGTGATAGCCGGCGAATCGGATCTACTGGGCCCCACGCACAACAGCACGCTGCTTTCGCGCTATTGTCTGGCGCGCGTGCTCAAGGACCTGAAGAAGTACGCGGAGTCTGAAGCCGTCTACCGCGCGTTGTTGGCTGATCAGCGCGAGGTGCTTGGCGAGGATCACGCCAAGACGCTTGAGACGGCGGGTCAGTACGGGATTCTGCTCAGCGAGCTCGAGCATTGGCCCGAGTTGGAGGCACTCAGCCGGGAACGCCTTGCGCTCTACGACCGGCTGGGCGACGCGGTCAACGACAACGCGATTCTCTATGCCAAGATGGACCTGGCGATAGCCATTCGCCTTCAGGACCACTGGGCCGATGCCGAGCCCGTGCACCGCGACGTGCTTGCGCGGCTGAAACGCTCACCCGACAGCGACGAGCGTCGCACGGTGATCTGGACGTATAACCTCGCGCGCGTGCTCGCAGAGTTGGAACGCGACGACGAAGCCCGGCCGCTATTCGAAGAGTCGCTGAACTGGTGCGAACAGAACCTCCCGGACGATGACGTCACGCGCGCGATCGTCAATGGAGCCTACGGCGCGCTGCTATCACGCGTTGGCGACTTCGAGGAGTCGGAGAAGCGGCTGCTGCGGGCATACGACGTGCTTTCCACAGCCCCCGGGTGTGACCCCGAACGTGCGCTGCGCACGATGCGCGGTTTGATCAGCCTTTATGATGCCTGGGGAAAACCCGAGCAGGAGGCGAATTGGCGGGGCGCGCTGGATGCCGCCGAGGCCGAAAACCAGACTTCCGACGGCCAACCCGACGAGTAAGCGGAGAAATGCGCCGATTTCGTGTCAGAATGTCAGTCTCGCGCGACAATGTCCAATTGGAAATGTGCCCTGTGGCGGAATGCGGCCGGCCATCGGCATCAGTTCATTAAGTAAGATTGTGCCGTCAATGAGACGTAGCTATGAACCAGGGAGGAGCTGAGGGCGGTAGTCGTCTCGAGCGCCTTCACGGCGTCCTGGATGACGTTCTGCGCCGCCGGGCCACCGGGGAGGTGCTGCCCGATCAGGAGATTATCGCGAGCCACCCGGACTTGCTGCCGGAGCTGGTCGAAGAGCTCGGCTCGCTCCCGCTGGTGGAGCGACTGCGCCAGATGACTCGTTCGGGCAGTGACATCGCGCGGCACGACGAGACGCGCGCGTCGGGGGGAGGCAGCGAGCGCCCGCCATTGCCTGTCGACGAGTTTCCCGGATATGAAATTGTCGCCGAGCTGAGCCACGGCGGCCAGGGCGTCGTGTACCAGGCGCTGCAGCGCTCGACCAAACGCAAGGTTGCTATCAAGGAGCTTCTCGAAGGCCGCCATGCGTCACCGGCCGCGCGCCGGCGTTTCGAGCGCGAAATCGAGCTCGTCGCTCAACTCAAGCACCCAAACATCATCGCGATCTTCCACTCCGGCGAGACTGCCGATCGCCGCCAGTACTATGTCATGGACTACGTGCGCGGGCAGCCGATCACGCAGTATGTGCGTCAGCGCCAGCTCTCGCTTGACGAGACCTTGCGGCTGTTCGTGACCGTTTGCGATGCCGTGCAATACGCCCATCAACGCGGCATCGTGCATCGTGATCTCAAGCCGTCAAATATCCTCGTGGACGGCGATGGCCGGCCGCGCGTACTCGACTTTGGTCTGGCCAAGCAGGTTGCGGCGCCCGAGGGCACGCCGATCTCACTTACGCAGCAGGTGGTCGGGACATTGCCCTACATGTCGCCCGAGCAGGCGCGCGGCAATCCGGACGAGATTGACACGCGCACGGATATCTACTCCCTGGGCGTCATCCTCTACGAGGTGCTGACCGGCGATTATCCGTATCCGGTCATGGGGCCGATGGCGGATGTGATCCGGCACATATCTGAGACGGCGCCCGCACCTCCCGCGCGCACATGGAGCCGCAGTACCGGCATAACGCGCCGTTCGCGAAGCCACTCACGCGAAGGCTCGTGCCCGATTGACGGCGAGATCCAGACGATCGTGCTGAAGTCACTGACCAAGGAACGCGAGCGGCGCTATCAGAGCGCAGGCGAACTGGCGCGCGATATCGAGCGTTATCTTCGCGGCGAGCCGATCCAGGCCCGGCGCGCCAGTGTCTGGTACATATCCCGCAAGCTGATGGCACGGCACCGCATGCGTATTGCACTCGCGGCGCTGCTGGTGTTTGCCCTTGCGGCCGGCGGATATGGGATCAACGCCGCGCGCGCCGCCGCTGACGCGCGCCAGCAGGCGTGGGCCGCGACACTGTCGAATCGGGTGCTCGAAGCGCGCATGAGCATGTACGACGGTGACTATGAAGACGCGCTGCGCCTGGCCTCAACGCTGGCGCTTGATGGTCCGCGCGGATTCGGCGCGGGTGTGGTTCGCGTTAGGGCGCTGGAGCACTTGGGGCGCGCCGGCGAAGCGCAAAGCGTGCTGCGCGAGCTGGAACGTCTGTACCCCGAAGACGTCGCCGCCGGCAAGGGGACGGCGCCACTGAATCTCGACTCGGCCACGCCGCCACGCGCGGGCGGCACGGCTGCGGAGGCGTATTACCGGCGCGCACTGGTGCAGGACGATGATGTCCGTGCCGTGTCCTTGCTGACGTCGGCGCTGACCTCTGATCCGCAGTACTTTGACGCACTCGTGGAGCGCGCCCTGCGCCGCTACCGCCTTGGACGGCCGGATCTGGCGCGGATCGACGCGGAGTGCGCTCGGACCCTGCGCCCGCACGACGCTCTCGCCTGGTACAACCTGGGCACGCTGCTGATCAAGCAGAAGCAGTACACGGATGCACTCACCGTGCTCCAGCGCGCCGTCGAGCTGGGGCCCGACATGGCTTCGTGCTGGTTTAACCTGGCGCTGGCCTACGAGCTTCTCGACCAGCGGGCTGACGCGGTTCTGGCATACACGCGCGCCGCCCAGCTCGATCCGCAGAACGTCAAGCGCTGGTATCATCTGGCGCGCGCACAATTCCGCGTCGCCGACTATGCGGCGGCGGATGATGCGCTTGACCGGGTGGCTGCGCTGGACGCACATCACTTTGACGCGGCGTATCTGCGCGGACGCATCGCCGAAAAGACCGGTCGGCTTGACGAGGCGTTGGCGGTGTATCAGCGTTGCCTCGATATTCCGGGGGCGGACAAGGTCCGGGCGCTGACTGGTATCGGTAATACTTACATGCAGCTTGGGCGCGATACTGAGGCGCTGGGCGCCTTCGCCGACGTGCTCGAGTTCGACAAAGACGCCGATGTTGCCCTGGCGAACAGCGCCTGGATATTGCTGACCACCTCGACCACTGAAATCCGCGACTGGAGGCGCGCCCTCGACCTGGCACGCCGTGCTTTCGCGGTGCGCCCCGGCGACTCGAGCGTGCTCGGGACGTTGGCGCTGGCCGAACTGCGCGCCGGGGAGTTCAATGACGCCTATGTGCATGCCGCCGAAGCGTTGGCCCGGGTTGACAACGACTGGTGGAGTGTCATCGTACACGGTTGGGCCGCGCTGGAGCGTGGTGAGACTACGGCGGCCGCACAAGCGCTGAAACGCGTGCAGGCTGCGCTGAGTGAGCAAGACGCGCAAGCGGATCGCGCTCTGGCGGCGTTTGCCGGGGAGTTTGAGCAACGGCTGAGGCACGCCGGGCCGGGAGGTGACGAGTGAAACTAACTCCGCTACGACGCGTGTTTCTGGTATGCCTGCTGGGTGGATTGATCATCACGGTGAGCGGATGCCCCGCACTTGACGCGACGTCCGGGCTGCCGCTACAGACGCCGGACGACAGCCCCGACCCGAACGATATCGACGACCCGGTGGCGCCCGGGCGCAAGGTGAACGCGGGCTCCGCCGGCAGCTACACCGGTGATCAGCTCCGCGCGACGGTGGGTGGACAGGCCGCCGCCGTTGAGGTGAACGACGCGGGCGACATCATCGTGACCGTGCCCGACGATCTTGAACCGGGTGAATACGAGCTGGTGGTGGTGGACGACGAGACCGGCGATCCGGTCGTTGAGGCCCCCCTCGAAGTCATCGCGCGATCCACGACTCTCGACCACTGGAACATACTGGACCTGTTCGAACTGCTCGGCGATCCAAACGAGTAACGCCGCGTCCGGGGGGCCTGGGCGCGCGAGCAGGGTGTCTGGTTTGGCCTCCCACACCGCACCATCGGATCTCCATCAACCCGACCGGTCTGGTTGCGCGATGCTTGAGGCTGGGGCCTTGTGCCCCTGACTCCGCGGGAGGCGTCGATGGGTTGTAGATTGCCTACGGCCTGGCGAGCAGAGTGACGAAGGCGTCGATGTCGCCGTTATTTGCCTCGCCGTCGTGGTTGCAGTCGGCGAACGCGGCGAGACAGTTGGGGTAGGTTGCGGCGTATGACCCCGGGTTGGTAATCGCGCGGACAAACGCGTCGATATCGCCGTTGTTGGTGAAGCCGTCGCAGTTCACGTCGCCGATGCCGGTGATCTGCCACCACTCCAGCTCAACTCGTGGCGTGCGTCCGACGTCTTCGAGGCGCCCGTCGGCCCAGATGGTCATGTCCCGCCGTCCGCGATACGCGACACTGAGCAGGTGCAGGCTGTTGCTGTCGGTGGCGAGCAGGTTCCAATGGCTTGCGAGCGTCTTGGGTGATTCGTTGTCGTAATACGCGTCGGCGCCGAAGTCCTCGTCCGCCGGCGTGGTCGTGCCGTCGGTCCAGGCGTTGCTCGTCATTATCGCTTCGCCGTGGTGCCAGGCGGCTTGCGGCGTGCGCATGAAGTAGAAATCCGGCGTCTGATTGGGGTGGCAGACCATTACGCCGCCATGGCCTTCCGGAGCGTAGTAATTCACAAAGCTGCCGGTCATGATCTGGTAGTTCCGCAGTTCGGCGTAAACGGCAGCCAGGTGCGTGGAGACGTCGGGGGCGTTGGTGAAGGTGAGCGCGTGACGGGCGGCGATCATGCGCGGCATGCGGCCGGCCGCGAAATCGGTCTGGCAGGCGTAATCGTGCAGCGACACGATCGTGCCGAACTCGTTGACCCCGGTCGCGACGGCGATCGTCCCCGGCCAGCCGATGTTGACCCATTGCGGCGATCCATCGTCGGCGGTGCGCGCACAGATCACATGGTGGTTTATCGTTTCGTACAGCGTTGGGAAGTCCAGGCGCCGCGTCGAGAGTGTCTTGATCGGTGCGGCGACATAACGCCCCCAGCACGAATGACTGCGGCAGGCGTAGAGCCACTCGCCAGCCGTGTTGGCTACCTTCAGATCCAGTTTGTCGATCCCCGCGCTGGGGTGTGAGACCGCCAGCGCCGCGACCGTACCGTCAAACTCGTCCTCAACTCCCGGCGGCATCCAGACTGCGCCGGCCATGATGCCCCGCGCGATGTCGTAGTTCTGAGTGCCCAGAAACGCCTTGGTCTCGTTCACACCATCGACAATGGCGTCACCGAGCAGCTCGGCGTGCGCGTGGCCCATCTCGTAATGTGAACCCCACAGGCGAATGACAGTATAGCCCTTGCCGTCGGCGTCGAGTTGCTGGTCGAGGATGATGCCCCCGCCGTAGGCACCGCCGGCGCCTGCCAGCAGTGTCGCCATCATGACCGCTCGTCCGATCGCGCGTATCACACGCACCCTCCTCTCCGGATCAGTCTGGTGGAGCAGACTGCCACACAAGGTTCTCAACGGGAGATTACCCCCGGATGCAAACCGGTGCCACAGATTAGCTGCGGCCAAACGCCCCTCGCACGCATGGCAATCAGCCGCCCAGCAGAGTTATGAAGGCGTCGATGTCGGCGTTGTTGATTATCTCATCGTGGTTACAGTCGGCGCTGGTGATGTCACAGTCGGGGTATTGTGCCGCGTAACTACCAGGGGCCGTGATCGCCAGCACAAATGAGTCGATGTCGCCGTTGTTGATGGAACCGTCGCAGTTCGTATCGCCGACCGTGGCGACGATCTGCAAGTAGAAGTGCTCCATGTAATAGAACAGCGTGACGCCATCGGCGTATTTGCCGGCTACCGCGAAGACTAGGTCGTAGTAGTCAATCCCGGCGTCGGGCTCGATGTCAATGTCGAACGAAAACAGCACCGGCCCGTCGTCCCAGCGATAGCCCAGAAACGGATCGGTGAATGTGCTTGCGCCGTCTCCCCACTCCGACCACGCGCAGTCGCCAACATAGGTGAGATGGCGGCCCAGCTCCACTCCGTCATAGCGCAGGCGTGTGATCTCCACCGCGTAGCGATCACCGCTGGCCAGGCCGAACACCTCGGCTTGCAGCGATTTCGTCACGCCGCGCTCGGCGGAGAAAACGGGCAGCGGCCCGCGATCGGGGGCGCCAGTAACAGTCTCATCCGGGTCGACAAAGCCGTCGGGGTTGATGATTTGAATCGCGTTCTCCTGCCACTGGCCGTGGCAAGACAGGCAATTGCTGCCCCAGGGTGGTGCCGCGACGGCCGAGCCGGCCAGGCATATCACGGCAATCGGGATTGTGACGTACAGTCTCATGATTGGCCTTCACCTTCCTGCGCGTGCCGCGTATCCAGTTCGGCCCGCACCGCTTCAATGATGCGCGGCATGACCCGCTGTATGGTGGGTGACAGTTCGAGCCCCGGGCGGAGGTCGGCGGGGGCCACGCCGATGATCGTGACTTCGCGCGGAGCACAGCCCATCCGCTGAGCCACGGTCAGCGTCTCACACAGGCCCAGCTCGTGCAGCGAAACGCCGCGATCATGCGCGGGCGCCAGCTCGTCGGCCGTCAGGCGCATCATCGTGCCCGGCTCGCAATCAGCGTCAATTGCGTCGATGACGATCACGCGGTCTCGTTGTGCCAGCACGTTCACCAGGTCAATGCCGTACGTTGCCCCGTCGAACAGCTCGACACCGGCGGGTAAGTCGAGTTTCTCCATGGCCTCAACCACGCGCACGCCCAATCCCTCGTCGCGCAGCAGTATGTTTCCCAACCCGAGGATCAGAGTCGGAGCGGGCCGGGGTGGTGCCACGGCAACATGTGGAGCTCTCAAACGCATAGCTCTGTTCACGGTCCTATGATCCTACGACTCACTGCAACGCTCCATACCGCAGCGCCTTGTTGCCTTGCTGCCTGGTTGCCTCGTTGCCTGGTTGCCTCATCTCCCTACCCCACACTCGGCTGAATCAACACGCGCTGTCCAGGACCGCGCTGGCCCGGCCGAACCATGTGTACGCCGCAGGCCAGGCACGGATCGAACGTGTGTACAACGCGGATAACTTCGATCGGGGCGGCGGTGTCCGCGACGGGCACGCCGATGAGCGCCTCTTCCATCGGACCGCGTTGATTCAGATCGTCGCGCGGCGACGAGTTCCACGCCGTCGGCGTGATCACCTGGTAGCGGCTGATCGCCGAGTCGGTGATGTCCATCCAGTGTCCGAGCGCGCCGCGTGGGGCCTCGGTAAGGCCCGCAGCCGTCGCGCTCTGCGGTATCTGGCTCTCGGCGTAGACCGGGTCGCCGGGCACGAGTTCGTCCAGCCACCCATCCATCGCGTCGGCGATCTTCTTGGTTTCCTGCGCGCGGGCCACGATCCGGTCCATCGCCGATATGCCGTTTGTATAGTCGCCGGCCAACCACATTCGCGCCAGCGGGCCGAGCTCGTGCGGCTTGTCGGCGTAGCGTGGGGCCTTCAACCAGGAGTAGGCGCCGGCCTTGTCGCGGTCGGGCACCGTCTCTCCCACCGAGGGGTGCTTCTTCGGCGCCTGCGCAAACCAGCCATAGGTAACGTCCTCGGTAATCTGCGCGGGGTCCATGGCGGCGGGGGCGCCGTCGGTATAGCGCCCCGCCGGCAACAGCTTACTGGTTCCGCCGGCGTCCAGGTCGAACACGCCATACGCCAGCAGGTTTCCGGGACCGCCGCCCAAGCTGTAATAGTCCGGCACCAAGGTGCCCAGCAGGGCGGCGTCGGTCACGTAGACATTGTCGATAAACGCGCGCACCTCGGTCAGCACGGCGCGAAAGTCGTCTATCTTCTCCTGATCCGCGACCTCGGTGCAGCCGCCGACCACGAACGAGCCGGTGCAGGGCAGCTTGCCGCCAAATACGGCGCCCATCTGGTGCGCCTTGCGCCGCATCGCCAGCGCCTGCACGTAATGGTCAACCAGCAGTTGAGCTGTCGCACCCGTGGCCATGTCGGGCGTGACATAGCGCGGCGTCCACGGCGAAACGTCAAGCAAACCGGTCGTGTCGATGTAGTCCAGCGCCGAGAGGTGATAGAAGTGCAGCAAGTGCGACTGGATGAAGTTGGCCCCGAGTATCAGGTTGCGCAGGATACGCCCGTTGTTCGGCACTGCCACGCCAAAGGCGTTGTCGAGGTTTAACGACGAGGCCATGGCGTGCGAGACCGGACAAACGCCGCAAATGCGCTGCGTCAATTGGGCTGCGTCGCGCGGATCGCGCCCGACGAGAATGATCTCGAAGCCCCGGAACATGGTGCCGGCGCTCTTGGCGTCGACTACCTGTTGCTCTCCGCCAACGTCATCGACGGTGACCTCGAGCTCGAGATGACCCTCGATGCGTGTTACCGGGTCGATTGTGATCGTGGTCGGCATGGTCAGAGTCCTGTGAAACAGTCAGCGCGCAGACAGAATTACTTGGGCGGCTGTGTGCCTTTGTCGGGCGTCGGGGAATAAACGTAAAACGGCGACATACCATCGGGGAACGTCGGTTCGACGCATCCCAGACACGGGCTGTGGGCGCCGATACACCAATTCACGCCCATCTTGTCGGGGCCGCTGCTGTTCCATTTGCGGACTGGGCAGTCAGAATAGGTCTTCTTGCCCTTGCAGCCCAAAAACTCCATGCAGCCGATATCGCTGAGCTTTTCGGCGAAGATCGGCTCGCCGCAGTGTTTGCGCCGCTTGAAGCAGTTGTCGTGAATCCGTGTGCCAAAATACTCCAGCGGTCTGCGATGCTGATCGAGTGGGGGTACGTGTCCGTTGGTAAGCAGGTACACGATGGTCCCGACCAACCAGTCCGGATGGGCCGGACATCCCGGCAGATTAATCAGTCGCGGATCGCTGCCGATGATTTCCTGAACACCTTTGGCCTCGATCGGGTTGGGGTTTCCCGAGGCCACACCGCCGAACGTTGCGCAAGCTCCCAGCGCGATGATGAAAGCGGCGTTGGCGGCGAATTGCGGGACGGCGACATCCATGTTCATGCCGGGCCAGAGTTGGCAATAGCGCCCGGCCGATCCGGTTGGCGTACTCCCCTCGATGATCAGGATGTAGCCGGGGTCCGCGCCGGCCGCCTCAACCGCGGAAACGGCCAGATCGCCGGCGGCCGCTTGCAGGTTGCTCTGGAACTTGACATCCAACGTGTTCAGCAACAGATCGTCGGGGGTGGCGTAATGCACGCTGTTGAGAAACGAAATCGCGCAGCCATCACAACCCGCTCCTTGCAGCCAGATCACGCGCGGCAGATCGCGCGACCGCAGAACTTTTCCCAATTTCGCCAGCACCGCCGGTGCCAGCTTGCCGGCGACGACCGCGGCGGCGGCGGCTTTCAATAAATCCCGTCGCGTAAATCTCATGGGCCCACCTCCACGGGTTGGTCAGGCGTCGGCATGGCCAGCGGCGGAAGACCACCACCCGGTGACGGCGGCGGGGGGGCCGCCCACGGCGGCAAGTCCAGGTACTCTTCCGTCTCGGCCAACAGTGCCCGCGTGTACGGCGCGTTGTGCGAGCCCGCCGAGCGGTCGGCGCCGGCGAGCGCGAAGTTGAACTTCGCCACCAGATATGGCTGCATTTCCGCGGGAGGCACCGAGTTGGGGTCAATGTAGAGAGCGTCTCCAGGCGTGAAGTACGGTGCCGCCACGGCCAGTCGCTGCGTGATCTCCTCAGACGCCATTTGCACTAATGTGGTCGCCACAGCTTCGGAGTGGCACGGCTCACAGGCCCGCATGTTCGCCGTGAAAGTGTGTCCGCTGTTCACCGGTTGCTCGGGGCCGCCATAAGGCTCCATGTAGACATGGCACTGTGCGCACTCGCCGGGGATGCCCCACCAGTGCTCGGTGTATGGGCCCGCGAGGGGGGTGCCGTCCAACTCGTAGCCCCCGGTGCTGTGCAAGACCTCGGATTGCGGCTGATGCGGCTCATCGCCGGGCACAGCCGACTGCATGGTGTGACAGTCGGCGCATAGCTGGTTCGGCGGCAAGCGCAGTTGTCCGACGTTGAGGCTGCCGTGCGGATCGTGGCAGGCCACACACTCGACGCTGTACGAGACATCACCCGTGCCGGGTTTGTTGCCTTCGGGGGCCAGCCGGTAGTCGGTTGAATGGCACTCGAGGCAGGCATCCTCAAGGTCAGGGTGGAACATGATCGTCAGCAGCGCCTCTGAGTGTTGCGAGATCGACCACTGCTCGAACTGCGGGTGGTGGTCTTCGCCGCACAGGCCGTGGCAGGACTGGTGACAAGCGCCGCAGGTTTCACCGCCGTAGCGCAGGTCCAGTGCGACGTTGTTGGGGTCGCCGACGTGGTTGCTGCCGGGGCCGTGACAGTTTTCACACTGCACGTTGGCCAGGTGTGGCGTGGTCGGCAGGTCGACAAAACCGCTAGGCTCGGCGTAGCCGACGGAGTGGCAGGGGAAGCACAAGTAATTGTCGCCGTCACCGCTGGCCACCAGCGTGTCGAAAGCCGTGGCGTGAATCGTGGTTATCCAACTCGCGTGGTTCTCGGCGTGGCAAGCCAGGCACGTATCGGCGCCGACGAATCGTGGCGGGCTGACCAGCGGGCCGGTGAAGTTTTCCGCCAGAACCGCGTAATCACCCAGATCGACATCAACATCCGCGTCGGTATCGCAGCGCGTGAAATGGTCCGCGACGCAAGCCGGCGGTGGGGTGGCGGTCTGCGGGCCGGCCATACACTGTGCGAACAGCCCGACATCGTCGAAGTCCACATCGCAATCCAGATCAATCGTGCCCAACGATTCGCCGAACTGATTGACACCCGCCGGGGAATCTACCTCGGGGCACGCGTCGCAGACATCACCGACGCTGTCAACATCAGTGTCGCTCTGGTCCACGTGGTGGAGCACTACACAGTTGTCGCACGCGTCGCCATAGCCGTCGTCGTCGGCGTCGAGCTGATCGGCGTTGCTGGTGTCCGGGCAGTTGTCGCAGACATCCCCGATGTTGTCGCCGTCCGCATCATCCTGCGTGGGGTTAAATCGGTCGGGACAATTGTCCTCTCCGTCCAGCTCGCCATCTCCGTCACGGTCCCCGGGATAGGAGATCAACGGCCACAGCCGAACGGCGGCTTGATGTACCTGCGGCGCGCCGGCGCCAACGGGGACCTGGGCCCAGGCCACAATCTTGATGTCCTCCTGGGCGGCCCAACTGTCGGCGTCAAAGGTGAAGGTGCTATCAACGACTTGCGTCTGTCCCGGCGCGAGGATCACGTCCTGGGTTGCCGCGGCCTGCTTGAACGTGTTGCGGTGGTAGTCCTTGTCGGCCGGCCAGTGGTCGAGCACTTGCACCACGTGAATCGTCATGGTCTTGCCGGTGCCGCCGGCTTCGATGCCGACCTCAGCCGTGACTCGGTATGTCTGGCCACCGAGATCCTCCGCGTCGAGCGACAATGTCACATCCGTAGGGATCTCGCGATCGGGCAGGAAGTGATTGGCCCGATAAGTCGTGTACTGCTGGTCGACATTGGAGACCGCGCCTTCGACGGCATCCAGCCCGTCAAAAACCGCCAGCGGTGTGAAGTGTCCGTCGTAAAACGCCCAACGATCGATTGCCCACTGCGTCGCGTACTCATCAGCGGCGTGAAGCTGCACAAACGCAAACGAGTCAGGATACACGTCCACGAGTCGGCTGAGCGCCGGCCCGGCGTAGCCGCAGCCATAGCACCAGACGTCGGTGAACTCCTCGCACAGCACCGTGCGGTCCGCGGCACTTACCGGGGCGGCCGCCAGGAAAACGGACGATGCCAGGCAGAGCGCCGATACCAACCGAGCAGCCCGCGATCGTGCATCACCGGATCGGCCCGCTTTCATCTCAAGCACCTCGCTAGCGCCCGCCGACGGTGCCGATGTGGGCATGTGCCGGCGCTTTCATGAGGATAATCGGCTCAGACCGTACGTGGCTTCCACGTTGAGCCGCGCCTGTCGGCCAAAACGCGGTCGGGCGGCACCTCCATCGCCGAAGACGCCGCCCGATCGAATGATCATCTTCAACCGCGTATCGCCGCATCAGCTCCCGAGCAGTGTGACAAACGGGTCGATGTCGCCGTTGTTAACAAAACCATCATCGTTCATATCGCCGTTCATGATGTCGCAGTCGGGGTAGTCAACCGGGTATTGTCCGGGCTGAGTGATGGAGAGTACGAACGGGTCGATGTCGCCGTTGTTGATCAGTCCATCGCAGTTCATGTCGCCCAGATCCCAAGTCTCACCTTCAAACGGGCCAACCGCCTGGGCGGCGTTATAGACATCGGCCGATGGCGGATTGCCGAGATTCTGGACCCAGGCGATGATCTTGATGTTGTCGGGATTCGCCACACTGGCGGCGTCGCCGCTGTAGTCGAATGTCCTGATCGTGGTGCGGGTTTCGTTGGGATCCAGCGGATACTCGTCGACCGCGGCCATATCGCGGAAGGTGTTGCGCTCGTTGTAGCCGGGCGTCGGCCAATAATCGAGCACGCGCGCGATATGTGTGCGCAGGTATTTGCCGACGGTGTCCGGTTCCATCGTGACGACGGCGGTGGCCTCGAGCTCGGTGTCGCTGGTGCGTACAACCGTGAGCTCGATTGTCAGCGGGGTCCGGATGCCCATGCGACTCAGGTACGCGCCCTTGTACCAGTTGTACTGCTGCGTGTTGTCCGTGTACGCGCCAACTAGTTCGGTCTTGCCGTCAAACCACGCCGTCGGCGTGCCGGTGACGCCATAGAAGTTCGCCCGCGTGGTGCAGTACGGCACATACTCCGGCAGGTAGGAGGCGGTGTGGTATTCAACGGGGATGAAGCTGTCGGGATACTCGTCGGTGAGCCAGTCGATGGCCACAGCGGCATAAGGGCAGTAACCACAGTTGGTCCGCGTGAACTCCTCGCAGAGCACGGCACTTCGGTCGGCCGCGCTTGCGGCCAGTGTGCCTAACACGGCCACCGCCAATGCTGCCGCCATGGCCACTTTACAACCGCACGCGCATGTACCCGTGGGTGTACTCATGAGCACTCTCCTTTGTATTAGGTTTTGAGAAGACCCGTTTTGCCAGAACTACTACCGACCCGACCGCTGACTTCGCACGAACGTGCGCCTGCCGTCGAGCTTTCGTAGCTATCATCCGCGATCGCAGCGCGCCCTTCAGACGAGGTACGCTGCTGCGCGGCGCGCATCTAACCAGTCTGGCGTGGGTGCTGCTTCCTCCCGCCACGCAAACTGCGCTAACGTCAATAATTACGATTCAAGATAGCGGAATCGAGGCCGTGGGTCAACGAATACGGCTACTTCGCGAGTTCTGGCCAATGGTAGAAATACGGTACTAATAGTGTTTGCTGGTGCCAGCCGACTCAGGACCTATCGCTGCCACTTCGCGATCCGCGGAGCCACTGGACGACCACATAGAACACGGGCACGAACAAGATGGCAAGTACGGTGGCGGCGATCATCCCGCCGAACACCGCCGTGCCGACCGCCTGGCGACTGGCAGCGCCGGCGCCGGTGGCAATCACCAGCGGCAAAACTCCGAGAATGAACGTGAACGCCGTCATCAGGATCGGGCGGAAGCGTAGCCGGGCGGCCTCGATCGCGGCCTCGACGCGGCTCTTGCCCTGTTCGTGAATCGACTTGGCGAACTCGACGATCAGGATTGCGCTTTTGCTGGCCAGCGCAACAAGCAACACGATACCGATTTGCGTATAGATGTTATTGTCCATGCCGCGCAGCGCCACGGCGATGACTGTGCCGAGCAGGGCCAGCGGCACGGCCAGGATGACGGCTATCGGGATCATCCAGCTTTCGTACTGGGCGCACAGCACAAGGTATACGAACACGACCGCGAGCGCGAATATGAACGGCGCCTGGCCGCCGGTTGCTTTCTCCTGGTAGGACATCCCGGTCCACTCGTAGCCCATCGTTGCGGGCAGCTTACCGGCTGCTATCCGCTCCATCGTGCTCAGCGCCTCACCCGAACTGCGGCCTGGCGCCGCGGCGCCGTTGATCGACGCCGAGGGGTACCCATTGAACCGCGTGATGAACTGTGCCCCCAGCGTTTCCTTTACGCTGACCAGCGTGCCCAGTGGGATCATCTCGCCGCGGTTGTTGCGCACGTCGAGCTGCTTGATGTCGTCCGGTCTGGCACGGAAGCGGGGCTCGGCCTGAACCTTGACCTGGTAGGTGCGGCCGAACTTGTTGAAGTCATTGACGTAGGTCGAGCCGAGATAGGTCTGGAGTGTGTTGAATACCGAGGAAAGCGGGATGTCGAGCGTCTTGGCCTTGATCCGATCGACCTCCGCGAACAACTGCGGCACATTGGCCCTGAAGGTTGAGTACACTCTTGTCAGGATCGGCTGGCCGTTGGCCTCCAGTGCCAGCTCGCCGGCCATTCGCTGAAGGACATCCGAGCCCACGCCGCCGCGATCCTGGAGCTGCATCTGGAAACCACCGGCGTGGCCCAGGCCTCTGATGGAGGGTGGCACAAAGGCGAATAAGTTCGCATCCTGGATGCAGTAGAACTCTTGCCACAGGCGGGCGACGAGCGCTTGCGCGCTCAGGTTTGGTTCGGCGCGTTGTTCCCACGGATCGAAGACGACCCAGAACGTGGCTGCGTTTGACGACGTGGCCCCGTCGAGCAGCGCGAATCCTGGGGCGGAGACCCAGTGCTCCACGCCGGGCGTCTGGGCGATGATTTCGTTTACCTGGTCAACGACCTCGAGTGTTCGCTGTCTCGAAGCCGCGTCAGGCAGTTGGGCGCTCACCAGAGCATAGCCCTGGTCTTCATCAGGCAGGAAGCTCGTGGGTAGCGACACGTAACCCCAGCCGGCGAGTCCGGTCAGGACCACGAAGACGAACATTATGATCGCCGTTCTGCGTATCAACCCGCCGACGACGCCTTGATATAGCCGCGAACTCTTATTGAAGGTCCAGTTGAACGCGCGGAAAAAGAAGTTGCGTCTGGTGGGGGTCGGACGCAGCACGATTGCACACAGCGCCGGGCTGAGTGTCAGCGCATTGAGCGCGCTGAATGCCGTGGCCGTGGCGATCGTGAGGGCGAACTGTCGATAGAGCTGGCCGGTGACGCCGCCCAGGAAGGCGGTGGGAACAAAGACCGCCAACAGCACCAGCGTGGTGGCTATGATCGGCCCGGTGACCTCGCTCATGGCCAGGATGGCCGACTCTCTGGGCTTCAAGCCGGACTCGTCGATGTGGCGCGCGGCGTTTTCGACGACGATAATCGCGTCGTCCACGACGATGCCGATCGCCAGCACCAGCCCGAAGAGTGTGAGCATGTTGATCGAGAAACCCAGCGCCGCCATGACGAGAAACGTGCCAATCAGCGAGACGGGGATGGTAACGGCCGGGATCAGTGTTGCCCGCCAATCCTGGAGGAAGACGAACAGCGTAACGAACACGAGCGCCACCGCGATGAAAAGCGTTTCGACAACATCGTGGATTGATGCCCGGACGAACTTCGTCGCATCGAACGGGATGGCATACTCAATGCCGGCGGGAAACGCGGCGCTCAACTCCTCCATCTTGGCGCGCACCCGGTTGGATACGTCCAGCGCGTTTGCGCCGGGAAGCTGGAAGATGCCCAGCGCGGCACTCGGTTGGCCGTCAAACTGGCCGGACACATCGTAGCTTCGCGAGCCCAGCTCGACGCGGGCCACGTCCCGCACGCGCGTGAGGCGTCCGCCCGCGCCGGTCTTGATGATGACGTCTTCAAACTGCGCGACGTCGGCGAGCCGCCCCAGCGTGCTGACCGTATATTGGAAGTCCTGCCCCGGCGGCGCCGGCGGCTGGCCGATCTGGCCCGCCGCTACCTGCACGTTTTGCTCCCGCAGCGCGGCGACCACATCGTTTGTGGTCAGGTTTCGCGATTTGAGCTTCTCCGGATCGAGCCAGATGCGCATGCTGTAGTCACCCGTGCCAAAGGTGAATACATCGCCAACGCCTTCGAGCCGGGCCAACTCGTCCCTGATCCGCAGTGTTGAATAATTGCTCAGGTACAGATCGTCGTAACGGCCGTCCGGTGCAATCAGGCACGCAAACAACACGATGTCGGTGGACTGCTTCTTGGTCGTGACGCCCAGCCGCTTTGCCTCCTCGGGAAGCATCGGCTCGGCGACAGCCACGCGGTTCTGCACCAGCACCGACGCCATGTCCAGATCGGTGCCGACCTCAAACGTGACCGTGAGCGCATAGGAGCCGTCGTTCGAACAGGTGCTTGACATGTACAACATGCCCTCGACGCCGTTGACCTGCTCTTCAATCGGGTGGGCGACCGTTTCCGAGACGACCAGCGCATTGGCGCCGGGGTAGGCGGCCGTCACCTGCACGGTGGGAGGCGCTATCTCGGGGTACTGCGTGATCGGTAGCGTAAACACGGCGACGCCGCCCGCGATCACGATCAGGATCGCGACGACGGAGGCAAACACCGGACGATCAATAAAGAAGCGGCTGAACATGCGCGGACTCACTCACGGCGGAAGCTGCGTCTAGGATGGCCCGGGCTCGGCCGATGCCGCCGATGTCGGCGACTCGGAACGGGCGGCGTTGACTTTCATGCCCTCGCGGGCGCGTTGCACACCCTTGGTGACAACCCAGTCTTCGGGAGCGAGCCCCTTCTCGATGACCCGCATTCCATCCAGCAGCGAGCCGATTTCCACATGGCGCTTTTCGACCATGTTCTGATCGTCGACCACCAGCAGGTACTGGCCACCCTGATCGGCGCCGACCGCGCGGTCCGTGATCAACAAGGCGCCTTCACGTTCGTCGACAGGCGCGCGCAGTCGAACAAACAGACCCGGCAAAAGCACGTGATCGGGGTTCAGGAAGACCCCGCGGATTGGAATGGTCCCCGTACTGGCATCGACACGGTTGTCCGCCCAATTGATCCAACCCTCGTGCGGAAAGCCCTCTTCATTCGATAGCCCCAGGTAGAGCGGCTCGGGTTCCTGTGGCTCCGTGGGCCGGCGTTTCTCGGGGTGCTTCTCCAGGTATTGGAGCAGAGTTCGTTCACTGGCGCTGAAATACGCGTAGATCGGATCGTCTTTGACTATGGTCGTCAACAGTGTGTACTCACCGGCGCCGACAAGATTCCCGGCGTCGACCAGCTTGCGGCTGATGCGGCCGCTGATCGGCGCGAGTATTCGCGTGTAGCCCAGGTTCAACCGGGCTTCGTCGACGGCTGCCTCGGCTGCCTGAACCATGGCCTTGGCCGCTTCCCAACTCGACCGCGCCTTGACCCATTCGAATTCCGAGGCGGTGTCGTCATTGTAAAGACGCTCGACGCGCTTGTGATCGTGTTCAGCCAGCTTCAGCTCCGCCTGCCGGCTCGCCAACTCGGCCTCCGCCTGATCCAGCTTTGCCTGGTATGGCTTGGAGTCGATGACGAACAGCAAGTCCCCCTCTTCCACCGTAGCGCCGGCCTCGAAGTGCACGGACTCCAGGAAGCCCTCAACGCGCGCCCGCACCTCAACCGACTCGACCGCCTCCGTGGTGCCCGTGAACTCGGCGTATTCAGTGACGGTCCGCACTTCGGGACGACTGACGGTGACTTCGGGCGGGGGCTGGGCCGGGAATCCGCCCGGCTGCTCACAGCCACACGGCAGCCCTGCTACGACGAATAATGCGAAAACCGCGAGCCCCCGTGTGGCTTGTGCCATGTATGTTCTCTTTCGTCCAGGTCGGGAACTGTGCCAGATTGACGACATGAGGCGGCATTCTAGGCCAATTGCGGTGGCTGGTCCAACGCCGCAGCCTGTTGCCGGCTTCACTCGTCCCGACTCAACCGGCACAACGCTTGACATTGCTTCCCCCTGATGCACAATTGGCTTATGGAGCGGTTTGTTTAGCGAGCACGCCGGGCGTGGCTGGTTTGTGGATGAAGTCCGCAAGCCGTGATCTGCGTAACCCAACGGGGAGTTACCATGTACAGGCATCTGCCGATTATCGCCGCGACCACTCTGCTCTGTTCCGTTGCGCTTGCCGATGACTCAACGGTCGGTGATATCGATATCTTCTTCGGGTTGGACGATTACGGAATCGACGTCTACGCCGACCCCAATTTCTGCGGACATTCCAACCAGGTTCCCGTTCCGGCACTCAGCCCCGGCGTGCCGGACATTTCATACATAGCCGGCGCGCCGGCGGTTTTCAGCGTGTACATCTGGGCTAACATCGATTTGTATGACGAAAAGGTGTGGGAGGGGATGGGGCTCGATTTCGCCATCACCGGCGACGCCGCGATTGTGGACGGCGAGTTGTACAACCAGAACATGGGCCTCGACTGCGCCAAGTGTCAGTGGGACTGCTTCCAGAAATATCGCTGGTCAGACGGCTACGACCCGAATGAGTACTACGGGCCGCCATGCTGGCGCATCCCGATGTCGGCCGAGGGCACGCTGGAGGGGAGTAATCCGGCCGCCCAACCCTGGATCAATTACCTGGGCCTTATGCCGCGCTGGGGCGATGTCGAGTATCCGGGAGAGTGGGGCGATCCGCTGGCCGGCGCGTACCTCGATGATGTCGCCCAGACCTGGTGCGGCACTTATCTCCTCGGTCGCATTGACATCGAAGTGTCCGGCCCGGCGACCGTCAACATGGGCATCAGCGACAACCTGATCACGCGCGTCGGCGACCCCTGGAACGATCTGTGGGGGACTGTCGCGTTCGGCCTCAATTCGCCGGTCGCCGGCAGCGTGGCCGGCGCCGGCCTGGACAACCCCGCGCCGGACTTGATCGTCCGGAGCTATCAACGCGGCGACCTGAACTGTGATGGCTTTCTGAACAACGGTGATGTTGATCCGTTCGTGATGGCGCTCACAAACCCGGCCGTTTACGTGGCGTCGTCCCCCGGTTGCGCGATTGAGCTGGCCGACATGAACGGTGACGGGTCGATCAACAACGGCGACATAGACGCGTTCGTCGCGTTGCTCAGCCAGTAGCCGGCGACGCGGCACGGTTGCGGTCCCGCGCGCCGGCAAGTGCGTGGCCAGTCAACCAATGGACGTGCTGCCGCGCCATGCGCCAACGACGTTGCGCCCGGCAGGGTATAGCCCGCCGCTCGCTTTCCACACCGTACGCGGTTGCCGCGTAATTTGGTTGAATGCGACAGTGGCGATCGGATATTATCGCCGTGCGGATGCTCGGCGACGTGGCCGGGCGGCGCACACGGGGAAGTGTTGCAGCGCAGCTTTCACACCGGAGTATGTACGGGGGCTCAGCAGTGGATCGCCGCTTTCATGGAGGACCGAAGATGCACGCCGTGACTTTACGCCGCACAGCAGCCCTCGTATTGGCACTCGTCGCCCTGGTTGGAACGACGCACGCGGAATATGTGCTGTTTGACGACCTCTCGGACGAAATCCTGGGTCCAATCGGGGGGCAGGATGATTGGATGTCCAGTGGGGGCAACAACGCCGTGGTGGTGGATCCCGCTGACGCGCTCAATCAGTGCCTGTACGTGCCGTCCGAATCATCGGTGTTGCGCAAGGCATTGGCGACGGAGGGGCTCGATTGTCCGGACAGCACCAGCCGCATGCTGTTCTTCCGCATGCGCGTGGCCAACAAGCAGACGTTCTCGGTGGGCCTGTCACCATCTTCCTTCCCCAGCGAGTACAGCGACTTCGCCCCCGAGATCGGCATGGCCAACAGCGCGCCGAACCTCGACCTGCGCGTCTGGGACGACGATGGCGACAACTACGAGACACTCCTCCAGCTTACGCCCGACACGTGGTACAACGTGTGGGTCCGTGTGGACACCGCCGGCAATTACTGCGAAATCTGGCTAAGCGACGTGCCGCGCGCGGGCGCGACCGCGGAAGACAAGCTGGCCGCCGCCGACGAGGGTGATACGTTTGAGTTTCGCACCGGCAGCGCCAGCGCACTACTGACCTTCTACATCAAGACGTCCGGCGGCAGCAGCGGTTTCGGGCCGATCTACTTCGACGACATATACGTCGAGACGACGAGCACGCTCAATCTCGCCAACCCGACCGCCTTCGCGGTGGGTGACGTTAACTGTGACGGCTGGGTCAACAACGGCGATATCGACGCGTTTGTCTTCGCGCTGTCCTATCCCGAGCAGTACCCCGTTGAGTATCCGGATTGCGACATAATGCTCGGCGACATTAACGGCGACGGATTCGTCAACAACGGCGACATTGACGCGTTCGTTGGATTGCTCTCCTCCCAGTAGTCATCCCTGCGGCGTCTGGAGTGGGCAGCTTGACCGCAGCCTGGCACGAACTGCCCGGTGCGTGTCGTGGTCGAGCGACAGGCGGGTGGCTTTAGCAGTGCGCGTGTGCTTAAAGAGCATGCCGACGCGAACAGCCGTCGGCATGGCACCCGGCACCCGGCGTGTTCGAGAACGGCGTGTCATGCCGACTCCTCTTCACCCTTGATCGTCGCACCGCACTCGGGGCAAGTTCCGCTGACGTTGCCTGTGAGGTCGTAGCCGCAGCGGCAACAAAACCCCGGCGCTGGTGCTCCGCAGATCCGGCAGCGGTTGTTTGTGCCAATACGCAGTTTCCATCCGCAATACGAACAACACCCAGGTGTGTCACGGAATTCGCCGGCGAATGATAGCAGGCAGAGCGTCCAGAAGGCGCCAAATAGCGGAGCCCCGTAGAAACCGCAACAACTGAGCAGTATGACGGGTCCAACGTCGGTCAGCATCGGCCGGTCGGTCTCGTCTAGCGCTGAGGGCACGCAGAGGATTACGGCGCAGCCCAATGCCACCATCGACTGAGCAATAGTGAGCAAGACGCCCAGCACGAGGCAGGTCACGACCCAACGGAGAGTCGGACGCGGCTCGCTGGTATCCGACATGTTCGCCTCACGTTTCCGCACCCACGGCATGTTCCGCCGACATTGCCTGTAAGATCGTAACCGTAGCAACAACGGCCGGGCAACGTGCTGCGACCGGAGAGCATGCCGACGCGAACCGCCGTCGGCATGGCACCCAGCACCTGGCCAGCGGCCGTTGGCATGGCACCCAGTTCGTAGCTGCCGGCCCGGACAGATTGGTGTCCATACAAAAAGACCCGCGACCGCTTGCGATTGAAGCGGTCAGCGGGTCTTGTTCAGATCGCCCCTACGGGGATTCGAACCCCGGTCTCCAGGATGAGAACCTGATATCCTAGGCCACTAGACGATAGGGGCAACGTACGGTGTGGCCACCGAGCCAAGCAATATAGCGATCGCCCTGGAGGCGGTCAAGCACGCGCCGAGCGCGTGCCGGTTTGGCGCAGGGCCACTCTGGCTGTCGGGAGCTGTTGGCAGTTGGCGACCACTACGGCACAGTTGGGCATGCCGCCGGTGGCCCCCAGGCTGTGCGGTGCGTCAAACCGCTCCTGGTCGGCTTCAGCCGACCGGTCACTGCCACCAGTTTCAACTGGTGGTTTGTGGTCAGCATCCAGCTTTTCCGAGCAAAGCCGGGCTTCAGCCGAATGGCATGTAGACAAGCCATAAGTCGGCGCCACCGTGGGAAGCCCGGCCGACGCCGGCTGTCTGCGGGGAGAGGGCCTGGAGACCGGGCTCCACCAACTGAAGTTGGTGGCAAGGCTTGGTCGGCTGAAGCCGACCGGCAGGCTCAATGCGGCGGCTCCCCGACACATGCCCCCGCTGAGGCGCCACGCGCCAACGGCCGTCTCGCGTTCCGCGTGGTCCGTGACTTGCGGCGGGGATTCCGCGTCCGTGGTTTCCGAGTCATGGGCCCCGCAGGGGCATCTGAATATAGCCCAGCACGCAGTGCTGGGTTTGCGTCGCGTGCCTGGTCGCCGAGTCCCGCACGGGACGGCTGAAAGCTCAGCCGTCCCGGTCGGACTCAGTCCTTGCGTGGCTGCAATTGCCCCAGCACTGCGTGCTGGGCTATGTTCACTGCGTCCCTGCGGGACGGCATGGCTACCATCCGCCGGTTGTGTCGCGGGCCCGGACGGACCGCTTCCGCGCTGCCCGCGTTCCGCGCTGTCCGCTTCCGCGCGTTCCGCGCGGCGCGCGTGCATTCCATGGCCGGCGTGATATCATGGCCGATTCGATTTGTGGCATCCGCAAGCGCAAGGAGAGCTGCCGTGCCTTTGCCGTATCACGAGCGAACGTGCTATTGTGGCGAACTGACCGCCAAGCATACCGGCCAGACCGTGCTACTGACCGGCTGGGTCAATACGCGCCGCGATCACGGCGGCATGGTCTTCATCGATCTGCGCGACCGCGCTGGGATCGTGCAGGTCAAATTCAACCCCGAGACCGACCCGCAGGCCCACGGCGTCGCCGGCAAGCTTCGCAGCGAGTTCTGCATCGCGGTTCGCGGCGATGTCGCACAGCGGCCGGCCAACATGGCCAACCCCAAGATGGCCACGGGGCAGATCGAAGTGAATGGCCGTGAAATCGAGATCCTCAGCGAATCGCCGACGCCGGTCTTCGAGATCGATGACAGCATCGAGACGAATGAGGAGACGCGCCTGGCGTACCGCTTCCTCGACCTGCGCCGGCCGAAGCTCCAGAAGTCGCTGACCATGCGCCACCGCATCACGAAGGTGCTGCGCGACTACTTCGACCTGCACGGCTTTTACGAGATCGAGACGCCGTTTCTGACGCGCAGCACGCCGGAAGGGGCGCGTGACTTCCTGGTTCCGTCGCGCGTGCAGCCGGGCCACTTTTATGCCCTGCCCCAGTCGCCGCAGCTCTTCAAGCAGCTACTCATGATCAGCGGGTTCGACCGGTACATGCAGATCGTGCGTTGCTTCCGCGATGAAGACCTGCGCGCGGACCGCCAGCCCGAATTCACACAGCTCGACCTGGAAATGTCGTTTGTCCAGCCGGAGAACATCATTGACATCATCGAGGGGGCCATGGTCGCCGTGCTCAAAGAGACTCACGGCGTTGACATCCCGCGCCCGTTCCCGCGCATGACCTACACGCAGGCCATGACGGAATATGGCATCGACCGCCCGGACACGCGCTATGATCTGCGTCTGAAAGACGTCAGCGCGGTGGCGGCGAAGATGGGGTTCAAGGTGTTTTCTGATCCGCTCGATGCCGGCGGTTGTGTGCGGGCGCTGCGTTTGCCCGGTGGGGCTGACTATGCCCGGCGCCAGCTCGATGCCCTGGTCGACGATCTGAAGGGGATCGGTGCCGGTGGTCTGCCGTATGTGAAAGTCGCCGGCGCGGGCGACAAGCTCGCGTTCGAGACCGGCATCGCGAAGTTCTTCGACGAACAGACGACCGCCGAAATGGCGGCGGTGACCGGCGCCGAGCCCGGCGACATGCTCTTTTTCGCCGCCGACACCGAGGCGAACGTGTGCAAGTATCTCGCCTGGCTGCGCGAGGCCCTGGCCGAGCGGCGCGGGCTGATACCGGACGGCATGTGGAATTTCCTGTGGGTGCTTGATTTCCCCATGTTTGAGTACCATGAAGAGGACGGCCGCTATTACGCCGTCCACCATCCCTTCACGGCCCCGCGGGATGAAGACGTGGCGTTGCTCGACAGCGACCCGGCCAGGTGCCGCGCGAAGGCCTACGACATCGTGCTGAACGGCGTTGAATTGGGCGGCGGGAGCATCCGAATCCACCGCGGCGACGTGCAGGACAAGGTCTTTCGCCTGCTCGACATCGGTGCGGAAGAGGCCAAGGGCAAGTTCGGGTTCCTGCTCGAAGCGCTCAGATTCGGCCCACCGCCCCACGGCGGGATCGCGCTGGGGCTCGATCGAATGGTAATGCTGATGCTGGGCCTCGACAGCCTGCGTGACACGTTCAGTTTCCCGAAGACCCAGCGCGCCGTGTGTCCGCTGACACGGGCGCCGGGTACGGTTGCCCAGGGGCAACTGGACGAGTTGGGCATCCGTCTCGCCAAACCGGTCCAGGATTGAGAGATAGGGGCGAATCCGTAGCTGAGTTGGCAGCGAGGTTGCCAGACACGTGCGTGTTTGCCTTGCCGACGCCCGAGTCGGCCGCAACCTCGAGAGAATTCACGCTGATTAAACACGTCCGACTCGGGGTCGGACGCTACAGGCATAGCTCCAGCCCATGCTGAAAACCCTGCTGGCAAATCCCGTCGCGCTCATGTTCCTGATCATCGTCGCCGGCACGTTGCTCGGCCGGGTGCGCATCGCGCGCATCTCGCTTGGGTCGTCAGCGGTGTTGTTTGCGGCGTTGACCTTTGGGCAGCTCGGATGGATCGCGTCAGAGGCGATCGGCGAACTCAAGGTGCTCGGCGATTTCGGTGTCGTGCTGTTTGTCTACGCGATCGGCCTGCAAGCGGGCCCGCGTTTTGTGCGCGTTGTGCGTCAGAAAGGAACCACGCCGCTCGTTGTCGCCGCGGTGACGGTTGTCAGCGGGTGGCGGTGGCCGTGTTGCTGGGGCGCGCGCTGGGGTTGTCGACACCGATGATCGTCGGGGCGTTTTCCGGGGCATTGACCAGCACGCCGGCCCTGGCCGCTGCCACCGAGGTGTCTGACAACCCGCTGGTATCAGTGGCGTATGGCGTGGCGTATCCGTTCGGCGTCGTCGGTGTGGTCGTGTTTGCGCAGTTGATGCCACGCTGGTTGGCGGGGCGCGCGCGGCTGAACGACCGTCAGCCCGACCTGCCCGCGGCGGCGCCGTTGCTTCAGCGCTGCTACCAGGTGCAGAATCCGGCGTGTGTCGGCAAGCGGATGAACGAGCTGCGGTTGCACGACATCGCCTCCGTCAACATCTCGCGCGTGCTGCGCGGGACGGACGTGCTGGCCTTGACGACTGATCTGCGATTGCAGGTCGGCGACGTCGTGATGGCGGTCGGCGCCGGATCGGACCTCGACCGGCTGGCCCTGGTCATCGGGCCGCCCGTGCCGGTCGAGGTGGAGATGCGCGACGTGCCCAACGTAGTGGCCCGCGACATTTACATCAGCGAAGCCCATTTCGCCGGCAAGACGCTCCGCGAGCTGCACGTACGCAGCAAGTTTGGCGTTGTAATCACGCGTGTTCGCCGGGAGGAAGTGGAGTTCGTGCCGCGCGGTGAATTCATGCTCGAGATCGGCGATCAAGTGCGCGTGGTCGGGTACGAACCGGACGTGGCCGCATTCCAGACCTCCGCCGGCATGCATGAATCGCGCATTCACGAAACGGGAATCCCGGCCTTCGCCGTGGGCCTTGCGTTGGGACTGATTCTCGGCTTTACGCCGCTGCCGGTGCCCGGTGTCGGGGAGATCAAGCTCGGCCTGGCCGGTGGTCCGCTGTTCGTCGGGCTGTTGTTGGGGCACTTTGGCCGGATCGGTAAGCTGCGCGTTCACGTGCCGCTCGGCGCGCGACACCTGATGCGCGAGTTGGGGCTGGTTCTGTTTCTGGCCAGCGCGGGCGCATCGGCGGGCACGGATTTGATGGCGACCATCAAGGCCGAGGGTGCCGCTCTGCTGGTGTTGTCGATCGCGTGCGTACTGGTCGCGCTGGCCGTCGGGTTCATCTCTTCGTACGTGTTCCTGCGGCAGTCGCTTCCCAGCTCCCTCGGTTTGACATGTGGGGCGATGACCAGTACACCCGGTCTCGGTGCGGCGGGCGCCCAATTCGACACAGACACGCCGGCGTTATCGTATGCCGCCGTTTATCCGCTCGCGCTGGTGGCGATGACGATCGCCGCCCAGTTGCTGGTGAGTTTTCTTTGATCGGCTGCGCTGGTTGCCGGGGAAAGTGTGCGACGCACTGCCGCGCTTGGTCTACTCAGCGTCGTTGAACACCAGGCAACGTCGCTCAACTTCGTAAATCCCCGTGTGAATGTCCTCCATGGGTTCATCGTTTGTGAACTCGCGCACGCGCGGATCACCCTCACCCATGGCCCGCATGAAATCCAGCAGCAGCGCGGTGGCTTCATCCCTGTCGCGGCCGACCACCTGGTAGCTCCGAATGAAACGCGTCGGCTCACCCTCGCTGCCCAAGCGGCTGTCGCGAACCTCGATCAGCCCGGGGCGATAGTCGGCCTCGGCGATCATGCCGAACCAGCTGGCTTCGTCGCAGCGACGCCCCAGTGCCTCGCGATAGGCTTCACACAGCTCGACCGTACAGGCGTTGGCCAGGTAGGCACGGCGGAGCAGAGCCGTACACTCGTCGCGACGACCGCGCCGCGCGAAAAACTCGATGCTCATCTCCAGGACATATCCGTAATCGTTCGTGTCATCGCTGTCACTGAGAGCATCAACCGCCGCATGGTGTGCGGCCGCGGCCTGTTCTTCCTCTCCGCGCTCCTCGAAGACAAAGGCTTCCAGCAAGCGCAGCCGGGCCGCGTCCTCCGAACGCTTTCCGAGCAGCTCGAGCTGCTGCGCGGCCAGATCGAGCTTGCCCGCGCGCACCGCGGTCACCCCCCAGTTCAGGTGCAGCCATCCCCAGTCGACGTCGGTCTTCTCGGCGACGGCGTAGCACTCAAAGGCCTTGTCGTATTCCTCATCATCGCTGTGCAGAATGCCGAGCGCCACCCACTGGGCGCCGTCCTCCGGCGCGAGCGACAGATAACGGCGTAGCGTCGCTTTGGCCTCGGCGTATTCACCGAGTTCGGTCTGCACGGCGGCCTTGCGCTGCAATAGCCAGTCAATGTCCGCGCCCAGCGTCAGGGCGCGCTCGTAGAGCATGTTGGCGCTTTCGAAGTCGCGACGCTTCTCGTAGACCAGCGCCAGATTCGCAAGCGTCGCCTCGTCGTTCTCGTTCAGTTCGTAGGCTTCTTCGAGCTCGTCCTGGGCTTCGTCGAGTTCATCGGCGTTGGAAAGCACCACGCCGCGCGCCGCGTGTAACCGCCCTGAGTCGGGAATATCAGCCATCAGCGGTTCGAGTACGGCGAGGGCGGCATCGTGATTACCGAGTTCAGACAGGGCCCAGGCGCGCAACACGCCGGCCTCGATGCGGTTGTCGTCATCAAGAGCAGCGCGTTCGATCTGGGCCAGGCACCGCAACGTCTCGGCAGGCTTACCGGCTTCGAGCAAGTCGTTGGCGCGATCGAGGATTCTGGCAATGCTGTCCGGGTCCATTGGTTTCCTTAAATCCGGAGTTTGTTGCACCATGCCACTGGATGCCGCGCTCCGGTGCGTAGAGTATAAGGTATCTTGCCGTCGGCGGGTCCAGTGGAAACACTGCATCCATCTCCCGGGCGGCGCCGACCGATCGGCAACTGGCAACCTGACTCGTGGATCGGAGACCATATTCGATGATGCCATTGCGTTTAATTGCACACACCCGCGGGTGGGGCCCGGCGTCCCTTCTAGCCAGCCTGTTCCTGGTGGCGACGTCCACCGGCTGTGCTGACTGGAGCTACCGCGCCATCGAGATTGGCCAGAATCCGCGCGACTACGACAACGTTCTGCCACGGGGCCTCTCGCGCCAGACAGAACTGGGCCTATGCTACTTCGAGGCCAAGGACTCGGGGCGCAGCGACGCGGTTGTGGTGAATCTGGGCGCGGACCGGCGTGTGGACGGCAAATGGCACGCCACGCAGATCAAACGGCTGGTCTGGCGACAACCCAAGACCGGCTACCACCTTCACGGGGAGTTCGCCCCCGGGCGTGTGGGTCTTGGCCAGGCGGGGCCGGTCGATGTACTGCGTCTGAATCTGCTGGCCCTGACCGAGCGGCAGGTCGACCCCCACGTTGTCAGAGCCCACACGCTGGTCGCCGCCGGAATTGCGCGCCTGATCGAATCCTCTCCCGATACCAGTTTGGCGGATGTGTGCCCCGACGCGGAGGATCTGCTGGCCCTCACCAGCGCCGACGGCCAGGCTCAGCTTGAGCGGGACGAGGCCGGCGTGTATCACTTTGAGTACCACGAAGGCATCGAGCGCTGAACAGCGCGCGCCGGCGTGGGATAACCCGCGCCAGTCTGAACAGCCGGTTGTGTCAAGTCTGAGTGCGAGCGATTCGACGGTTGGTATCAGTCGGTGGCGCGATCGATCCCGGCCAGAAAAGTCACCTTTTCCAGCAGGATCGTGATGTCCACATTCTCGACGTGTACGCCGGGTGGTACGCGCAGATGCGTGGGAGTGAAATTCAGAATCCCGCGCACTCCCGAGCAGGCCAGGCGGACGGCGATATCCTGAGCGGCGCTGACCGGGACCGTCAGAATCGCCGCGCTGATCCCCAGATCAGCGATCACACGTTCGAGCGCCGATATTGAGAAACACCGGCACCCGTGAGTGACACGATCAATCTTGTCCGGATCAGTGTCGAACGCGGCCGTGATCGAGATTGGACTGTCGGCTCGGCTGAAATATGTCAACAATGCCTGTCCGAGGTGTCCAACGCCGACGAGGCCGGTTACCTGCCGATTGGGCTCATCAAAGAGCGCGCCAATCGTCCGCTCGAGCTCTGCCACGCTGTAGCCTTTGGCCGGACTGCCCACGTAGTCGACGGCCATGATGTCGCGGCGTACCTGGGCCGGCGTTGCGCCGGCGAGATTCGCCAGCTCATGCGAGTAAATGCGCTCGCGCCCGTCGGCGCCCCACAGTCTCAGCAGACGTCGATAGATGATCAGTCGTTCGATAGCCCGATGTGAGAGCATGTTGCCCGCCGATGAGTCTGCGGCACCACACCTGTGGCACTGTCGTTGCCCATAAAGATATGCGAGGATGGTTGAAATGACCATGGAGATTTGAGGCGCCGCGGGGTGTGGGTGGGCCCCGCGGAAGGCCTCCGACGCCTCATATCTCACTCGGCGGCGCTAACGCGCTTCCTTCCCCTCCAGAGAGCGTCGCCTTGGTCTGGTGAGTATATCGGCGTCTGTTGCCCCCGGGTTTACCCCCATAGTGATATTACTGGTGTGCCGTGTATCTGCCGCAAGACCCAGGGGATTCGGGCCAGCGCGGATGTTGCGCTTCACGGAGCATCAATGGCCGTGAGCGCGCACAGCGGTTTCCCGTGCCGCCTGCGTAGGCCTATTGTGAGCCAATGGTACGGCCGATATATTCTGGTGTCAGGTGGCTCCTGGGCATATGTGGCCGTAAAGTCATTAAGTGTATGTCCGGTAAATAGTTACGCGTGCGGCCGCATTGTAAGCCGCGCGCGTGCGATCTGCGCGCCTCACTTCGGGTCCAGCCTGAGTGGCCAGCGCGTGGCACAATCAAGAAAGGGCAGGTCTATCCAATGCCGAAGATCATCAACATCTGTGGGGCGCGGCCGAACTTTATGAAGATCGCCCCGCTGATGCGGGCCTACAAGGCGCATGCCAACATTGAGCCCATCCTGGTCCACACCGGTCAGCACTACGACCAGAACATGTCGGACCTGTTCTTCCGCCAGTTGGATATTCCCGAGCCGGATCTGAATCTCGGTGTGGGGTCGGCGTCACACGCCGTGCAGACCGCCGAGATCATGCGTCGCTTCGAGCCGGTCGTGCTGGAGCACCGGCCGGATTGGGTTGTGGTTGTCGGGGATGTGAACAGCACCATCGCGTGCGGACTGGTGGCCGTGAAACTCGGCATCAAGCTTGCCCACGTCGAGGCCGGCTTACGCAGTTTCGACCGCGGCATGCCGGAAGAGGTCAACCGTCTGCTTACCGATGCGATATCGGATCTGTTGCTGGTTTCCGAGCCCAGCGGCTTGGAGAACCTGACGAACGAAGGCGTGGCCGCCGACAAGATGCACTTTGTTGGCAACGTTATGATCGACACGCTGCGGCACAACCGTGCCAAGGCGGAGAAGTCCTCCGTGCTGGAGCGCCTCAAACTCGAACCGGGGCGTTTCAATGTCGTGACCTTGCACCGGCCCAGCAACGTTGATGACGCCGCGACGTTCGGCCGCATCGCCGACGCGTTCGAGAAGATCCAGGCCGATCTGCCGATCGTCTTCCCGATGCACCCGCGCACCGTCGCGAATCTGAAGAAGCTGGGGCTGGCCGAGCGTTTCGCACAGATGGCGGGTTTGCGAATTGTCGAACCTCTGGGCTACCTGGACTTTCTCAAGCTGACGGCCAGCGCCGCCGTCGTGCTCACCGATTCGGGCGGCATTCAGGAAGAGGCGACCATCCTGGGCGTGTACTGCCTTACTATTCGCGAGAACACCGAACGGCCGATCACGATCACCGCGGGGACCAATACACTGGTTGGCACCGACACCGGCCGGATCGTGTCGGCCTATGAGCGCTGCCGAGCGACGCCGCTGGATCATCCGCCGGTCCCGGAGAAGTGGGACGGCAAGGCGGCGGAACGCATCGCGGCACTGCTGGCGGAGCGGTGAGCACGTTATGCCGCAGATCGGGCATGGACTTGTGGGTCTGGGGGCCGGGGCTGCCGCGGTCGGCGTTCCGCGCTCCACGGCGCTGAACGCGTGCTGGTTTGGCGCGCTGGTCCTGCTCGCGTACGTACCCGACGTCGCCGAGTGGCTTGCCGGATTGCTCGGGTGGTTTGGACCGCATTCAGCTCTGGCGGGAGTGCCAGCTCTGCTGGTGACCGGCGTTTTGGTCGTGATCCTGCTCCGCTTCGGATTTCGCGAGAAACGGCTTGTCGTATTCATTGTGGCGGTGTCGGTGCTGGCGTCGCACACGCTGCTCGATGCGCTCGACGGCGGCATACCCTTGCTGTGGCCCTTCGGACGCGGCTTGATCGGCGCGCGGTGGCTGCCGATCACGGGTGACACCGCGGCGCAGCGTCTGCGCGCGGAGTGTCTGGTGTTCTTGCCGCTGGCCGGTCTGGGGATTGCTATTGGTATCCTCCGCATGCGTCATGCGCGAGGACGCAAGCCGTGGCGTGCGGCGTTTCAGGCGCGCGCGCTGGCCAACCTGATCCCGCTGATGCCGGTGATCATGCTGGGCGCCGTCCAGGTTCACGCCGCAGAACAGGCCAGGCGGGGGGCCGCGTGCGAACGGCAGGGCCAACTCACGGAGGCCATCGCCCACTACCGGGCGGCGGCTCGATTTCGCCCGCTGGGTCTGGAAATCCAGGCAATCTATAGGATAGCCCTGTGCCAGCGGCGAACCGGAGCATTCGGCTTGGCGTACGTTACGTTAACCGATGCGCTGAGACGGGATCCGCAAAACCTGCTCCTGAACGTGGGGCTCGCAGATCTCTACCTGACTGCCGTCGGGACGGAATACCACCGCCCGGCCGACGCGCGACGATTGGCTGAATACATCATTGCGCGCAGCGAGCGAGAATCATCTCGCACACTGGGCGAGAAACTGCTCGAGCGCGCACGGCGAGCGGAAGAGCGCGCGCGCCCAGCGCGCGACACGCAAGCATCGGAAGGTGGCTAGGCAACGGCAGAACACGGAGCGGGCCCTGCGCCAAGACGCGTGGCGATCAGCCGTGTTGACATGTGGCACCGCGGTTAGAGCGAGATACACCCGTGGGAATCGATTACTACTGGCTGTTGCTGACCGGCACGGCGGGCGTCGGCGGGGCCCTGATGATCATGACCGCCGTGATCGTCGGCTCCATTATCTTGTTACTCTCACGTTCGGGGCCACCGCTGCTGGTGTGGGTTTATCTGTTGGTCGCGACCGTGGCCGCGGGGGCCGAACGGAGCGACATCGCCGGTGGGGCTGCACTCAGCGAAGTTCCGGCGCTACCCACGCCGGTCCTCTCCGTGGCATCGGCGATCCGCTACCTAGTGATGATCTTGACGGCGATGGTCGGCGTGACGTTTCTGGTGATGGGGCGAGTGCGCTCGGGGGGCGCGATGCGCGTGCTCTATCTGTTGGTCGCCCTGGCGATTGTTAGCGCCATGTTCTCGGTCAATGCCGTCGCCTTTCAACGAGCCGGGGCGTTTGCTTTGATCGTCGCGTGCGCGCTCGTGGCCTGTCACTTCAACGATTCGTACGCGCGGCAACAACACTTCTTCAAGATGTTCTTCTGGTTCATGCTCTTTACCGCGGCGCTGATCATGCTCGTCGTGGCGACCAGGCCCGGGCTCATGTTCTCCGGCGGCCGCTTTCGCGGATTCGCCAGGAACGCCAACGCGATGGTGATCATCGCGACGATCTGCCTCGCTCCTGCGATCTGGGCTTGGTTGTCGGTGGGAGTGCCGCGGTGGATGAATGCCGTTGGTCCATTCGCCATCGGCTTCTGGGTGACGGTTATCGTACTGACCGGATCGCGCGCCGGCATGGTCGGCCTGGCCCCGATGTTGGGAGCGATCATGCTGCTCGGCCGGCGGAGAATCGGGTTCTGGATCATCGGGGGCGTGGTCGGTGTCGGCGCGCTGTTGCTCGTTAATCACTTCATGGGGTTTGAAGCGAAAGAGCGCCTGACCACGGCCCGCGGAATGGATATCACCGACCGCATGTCCCACACGATGTTCGGTCTCCGGGTGATGTGGCAGCGGCCCCTCATCGGCCACGGATGGGGCTATGCTGACTTGTACGCGTTTGTCCCGGGATCCGAGCGGCTACCGATCCACAACAGCTACGTCAAATTCGGGATTGACCTGGGGCTAGTCGGGCTCGTCCTGTTCGGGATCGTGTGTCTCCTGACGCTGGGAGATGCGTGGCGGCTGCGCCGCCTCTACCGTACGATGAAGCTCTCGCAGGCGCCGCCCGTTCTTCTGGGAGCCCTTATGCTCACCTTTCTGGCCAACGGGCTCGTGGAGGGCTGGATGACCGGGATCGGATCGTTCCAGTTGTTCTTCTTTGTCGTGCTGATCGGCGCGATCAACGGCGCCCGCGTCGGCACCGAGCGCCAACTCGGGAATGTCAGTTCGAGAGACCGCCATGTGCGGCGCGCCCAAGGGTTGTTGGCGTTGCGTAGCGCCGCGCGAGGGGCTGGCACAGCACCACCGGCGATGGTCACGGAGCCCCCTTCGCAAGGGCTTGGAAGTCGTGAGGCGCCACATTGTTAAAGCGCGGATTGGATGCCGTTCTAAAGCTCGCTGACAATGCGCGCGTGCGTCGCGAACTCGGATGGATTCTGGGCAATCGCGCCGTTGATTTCGTGGTCCTGTTTGTAACGCTGAAGGTGTTGACGACGCTGCTCGGCAAGGCCGAGTATGGCGAGTACGGCCTGGCGTTGTCGACCATGAACCTCGTCGCGTTTCTGATATGGTCGTCCTTCCTGCGCAGCTACCTGCGACACTACCACCGGGCCGAGGAGCGGGGCGAACTGCGCGCGACCACGGCCATTGTGGTGCGCATCTACTGGCTGACGTCGGCCGGCTTGCTCGCGCTGTGTGTTGTGGGAACGGTACCGCTGGCATGGATGTGCGGCATCGGTCTCACAACCGCCATGGCGGCCGGCGTGTTCACCGTGCTGAACCGCTGGCGGCAGCTCACGCTGGAGGTTCACAATCTGCGCCGAGACCGGCGCTCCTTCGCGCTGAACGCGAGCGCCTGGCAGCTCAGCAGCGCGGCGGCGATGATCGCATTTGTGTATTTCCTGCGGCCAACCGCCGCGCTGGCGTTCTGGGGCAATTGCGTCGCGACGCTGGCTCTGGTCGTGGTGGCCACCGGACCGTTCCTGCGCCGCCACAGCGCGCTGCCCGACACGGCGCCGTGTACCTATTGGCCGGTGGTACGTTCGTTCGGCGTGCCGTTTACCGCGCTGCTGGTGCTACAGTGGATCCAGGGTTTCACGGACCGTTATCTCGTCGCATTCGAGCTGGGCCGCGCCGAGGCCGGTCTTTACGTCGCCGCCTTCCAAGTCTGCGGCGTACCGTATATGTTTTTCCAGATGACGCTGGATAGTCTCATCAAGCCGATTGCCTATCAGCGCGCGCGCGATATCAACGACCCGGCCCAGATCTGGTCCGCGGACAAGGTGCTGCTCGGCGGACTGCTGGTCTACGGCGTGTTCGGCGGCCTGATGCTGATCGTGTACCTCGTGTTTGGTCCGCGTCTCATGACGCTGTTGACCAGCAGTGAGTACCAGCTCACGGCAATAACGATCTTTGCACTGGCCGCCGGCCGCTTCGTGCAGAACGGCGGGTTCCTGTTGCAGCAGTTCTTTGAGGTGCACCATGCGATGACAACATCGTTTGCGGTTCGCGCGCTGGGGGCGATCGTCACGGTTCCAGCCGTATGGCTGTTCCTGCGGTTGTATGGCAACCTGTTCGGCGCGGCTGTCGGCATCCTCGTACCCGGTCTGCTGTACATAGCCTTGCTCTCGTTTGGTCCGAACGGCGCCGCGTGGCTCGTGTGGCGCAATCGGCAGCGGCTGATCGCGGCCCGCGTCGCCGCCGCGCAGGAGCGGATATGATTCGCGTTGCATACAACGCGGTTTCGGCGTCTCCCGGTGGGGGGCTGACGGTCATGCTCGGCCTGCTGGAGGGTTGGCGCGAACTCGGCGCGCCGCTTGACCTGACCGTCTACGCTTCGCGGCCCCCGGTGATGGACGCGGTTCGTGAAGCGCGGCCGGACATTCGGATCGTGCCGTTCGCGGTTGGCCGCCGGCCGTATCGGCACTTCATTGCGCAGCAATGGGCGCTGGGGCCGCTCATCCATCGTCAAGGCGCGGATGTGGTCTTCTGTACGAATTCGCTGGTGGGCCGCTGCACTGTGCCCGCCGTGGTGCATCATCAGAATCTTGATCGATTTCAGGCCAAGACGCTTTGGCAGAGCCTGCGTCGCGGCCGTCGGCACCTGCCCCGCGACCTGGCGGCTTGGCGCGCGCTGAAACGGGCGCGTATCAACACGTTCATCTCGGAGTTCATGCGCCGCGAGGCGGAAAAGTGCGTGCCGTCCTCGGCGCCGCGCAACCGCGTGGTCTACAATGGCCTGCCATCCGAGCTTCACGCCGCGGCCAAACAGCCCGCGCGCTGGGCCGGACGACCCTTGCTGCTCGCCCTTCAGGCCGGTGGTGCGCATAAGGGCAACGATACGCTGATCCGCACGCTCGCCGAGTTGGTGCGACGCGCGCCGGAGACAGACTGGCAGTTGAAAGTCGCCGGCCAGCTCAACTTTGAGCCCTGGCGGCGGCTCGCCGCGGAGCTGAAGGTGGCGGACCGCGTCGAGTACGTAGGCTACCTGAATCAGAGCCAACTCGACGATGCCATGCGCGAGGCCGTTTGCCTGATTTATCCCTCCGTCATGGAGGGCTTTGGCATTCCGCCGCTCGAAGCGATGTGCCGGTCTTGTCCGGTGGTGGCGACGGATTGTACGGCGATTCCGGAAGTGGTCGGCGACGCGGCCATTCTGGTGGCGCCGAGAGACGTGGGTGGGTTCGCCGAGGGCGTCCTGCGCTGCCAGCGCGATCAGGAGGCGCGCGCGATGCTGATCGAACGTGGACGGGAGCGCATCAGCCGTTTCCACTGGGTCGACTCGGCGCGAGCGATGCAGCAGGCAATGGAAGATGCGGCCACGGCTGGAGGCGGGTGAGTGGCGCAGAGCGATCGACAAGTGGACACGGCTGAGCGCGGCACGGGGGGCGAAGCCACCGTCGCGCTGCTCGGCGATGTGTACCTCGGCGATCCCGTGGTGCATGAACTTTCGCCCGAGCTGCGCGCGTTGCTGGATAACGCCGACCTGGTGATCGCGAACCAGGAAGGTCCAATCACCGCGCGCCACAATCCTGTTGACGGCAAAATCTGCCTGCGGGCGGCGCCGCGGGCGGCCGGGCACTTGCGCGACAACGGCGTCGATATCGTCTCGCTGGCAAATAACCACGTGTTTGACCAGGGCTGGGATGGCTTCGCCGACACACGCGCGGCGCTCGATGACGCCGGCATCGAGCATCTGGGCGCCGGTGAGAACCTAACTGTCGCGACGCGGCCGCTGGTGGTCGAACGCGGCGGTCTGCGTATCGGGCTGCTGGCGTATTCATCGGCGTTTGTGCAGACGCGCTGCGCGACTGAGAGCGACTACGGATGCGCGCCGTGGGAGATTGAACTGGCCGAGCGGCAGGTGCGCGAACTCGCCGAGCGCGTCGACGCCGTCATTGTCCTGCCGCACTGGGGTTACTGCGGATACAAGTTGCCGACGCCAGAGCAAACTGCACACGCCAACCGGCTGCTGGCGGCGGGCGCTACAGCGGTTGTCGGGTCGCACAGTCACGTCGTGCAAGCGGTATTGCAGTGCCAGCGGCGGCTCATCGCATACAGCCTGGGTAATTTCGCCTTTGCGACTTATCAGGATCGGGGGGCGCCGGCGCGTTTCACGCGGGAGGACAAGGCCGGTATGGTGCTGGTGCTACGGTTGGACCGGGCTGGCGTTTCCGCGTTTGACGTGGTACACACGCGAACCGTCGGCGAGCGTATCGAGATTGACGATTCCGACCGGCGCCGTCGCGAGATCGAAGCGCGCACGAAGCCGCTCGGCGCGGCGGACTACGACCGGGAATGGAAGCGTTATGTGCGTCGCCGCGCCGTCGGGCGCGTGCTGCATTACGCGATGAATCTACACCGAGTTCGAAAGGAATCCTTGCAGGGTGGCTGGTTGATGCTGACGAGCATATTCGGACGGCGCAGCCGGCCCACCCGGGAGTCATCAACCGATGGCTGAATCACGCGCTTTCAAAATCTACGCCCGGATGCCGATCTGGCTGCAGAACGTGGCCTGCACGCTGGCCGGATTCGGCATGCGCCGGGGTCGCTTCGGACGCGTGTTTCACGAAACGCTGACCCAACTCGAAAAGTCTCAGTGGTGGTCGCTGGCGGAGCAGCAGGCCTATCAGGATGAAGAGGTGCGGCGCATCATCCGGCATGCCTACGACAATATCCGGTATTACCGCGAAGTCATGGATGCCCGGCGTCTGCGGCCCGACGACATCCGTGGCGTGGCCGATCTGCCCAAGCTGCCCGTGCTGGAGAAGCGCACCGTGCGCGAGCGCTTCAATGACCTGCTCGATCACTCGTGGCCGCGCAAACGGTGGTTGCCGAACAAGACCGGCGGCACCACCGGCACCGCGCTCAAGCTCGTCTCTGATCGCGACTCGCTTCAGTGGCAGTGGGCCGTCTGGTGGCGGCACCGCCAACGCTTCGGGCTGAAGCTCGACGACGAGTTCGTGGCCATTGCGGGCCGCTCCGTGGTGCCGCTGGCGCAAACCTCCGGCCCGATCTGGCGGCGCAACCGGATCATGCACCAGACGTACGTCAGTATCCACCACATGATGGATCGGACGCTGCCGCAGTTGCTGGATTACCTCGAAAAGCGACGGGTGGTGTACTACGCCGGATATCCGTCCGGGTTATATCTGCTGGCGGTCTGGATGCGCGAAAACAACCGGCGCCTGCCGCATCCGCCGCGCATAACCGCCACCGGCGCCGAGACGCTCCTGCCACATCAGCGCCGCGTGATCGAGGAGACACTGCAAACCGAGGTGGCCGACCAGTACGGGGCTTCCGAAGGCTGCGGGAACATCAGCGAGTGCGAGCGCCATGTTTATCATGTGGACACCGAGTTCGGGGCGATCGAGTTGCTCCCGCTAGATGATGGGCCGAGTGATTTGCGGCGGATCATCTGCACGGGATTCCGCAATCCGATTATGCCGCTGATCCGCTACAACATTGGCGACGTGGCCACAATCTCGCCGGATACGGGCGCGTGTGCATGCGGGCGCGCGGCGCCGACCGTGGCCCGGGTTGACGGGCGCATTGAGTCGTACATCCTCACCCCTGACGGTCGTCAGCTCGGCCGCCTGGATTTCCTTTTCAAAGACAGCGCCAACATCGAAGAGGCGCAACTGGTGCAGGAGCGTATCGAGTCGGTCACGGTGAAGCTGGTGCGCACGCCGAGCTATTCGACGGCGGATGAGGAGCGGCTGCTGCACGACATGCGCAGCTATTTGGGTGACAAGATCGAGATTGAGATCGAGTACGTGGAGGAGATTCCGCGCACCGCCAACGGCAAGTTTCGACAGATTGTCTCGACCATCTTCAAGGACCGGTATGCGAACGTCGCGCCGCCGGCCTAGGCAGCATGCCTGCGCGGGTTTGGCTGAGGTTCGGCGCGCGGGTCGAATGGGAGCACTTCGGTGAGATTGATTCAACAGCATCTACGTAGTGGCGAAATCGAGTTGGCCGATCTTCCCAGTCCCCAGGCGCGTCCGGGACACCTGCTAATCGAAACCACGCGCTCGCTGATCTCCTCTGGCACCGAGCGTTCGATGGTGCAGTTCGGCCGCGCGAATTGGATCGCCAAGGCCCGCTCGCAGCCGGACAAGGTCAAGCAGGTACTCGACAAGATCAAAACCGACGGGCTGATGCCCACGCTCGAAACGGTCTTCGCGCGGCTGGATGAGCCCATGCCGCTGGGTTACTGCAACGTCGGACGCGTGTTGGAAGTCGGCGCGGGCGTGAGTGGGTATGCGCCCGGTGACCGCGTGGCCAGCAACGGCTCGCACGCCGAGATCGTCTGCATTCCCAAGCACCTCTGCGCGAAAATCCCCGATGGTGTTCGCGACGAGGACGCCACCTTCACGGTGCTGTCCAGCATCGGCTTGCAGGGAGTGCGCCTGCTGGAACCGACGCTGGGTGAGCGTTATGTGGTGTTCGGCCTGGGCTTGATCGGGCTGGTATGTGTGCAATTGCTGCGTGCCAACGGTTGTGAAGTGCTGGGAGTCGATGTCAATCGCGAGCGACTAAAGCTCGCCGAGAAGATGGGGGCGATGGTCACGCCGGGTGGTGCCGGGCAGGGGCCGATTACCGCCGCCCAGGCCTGGACCAACGGTCGCGGCGCGGACGGCGTGCTGATCACCGCCGCGGCCAAGACCGACGAAATCATGCACCAGGCGGCCGAGATGTGTCGCAAACGCGCGCGTCTCGTGCTGGTCGGCGTGGTCGGCCTGAGTCTGCGCCGCGCCGATTTTTATCACAAGGAGCTTACGTTCCAGGTTTCGTGCTCATACGGCCCGGGGTCGATACGATGAAGCCTATGAGCAGGGCGGGCAGGATTATCCATATGGCTATGTGCGTTGGACCGAGCAGCGGAATATGGAGGCGATCCTGGGCCTGATCAACACGCAACGCCTCAAGGTCAACGATCTCATCAGCCACCGCTATCCGCTGGAGCAGGGCCAGGAGGCCTACAACACGATCACTGATGATGGCAACGCGCTCGGGGTCGTGATCGAGTTTCCGGGCGAGGTTGACCGCGCCCCTCGGATCACCGTGTCGCAGACCGCCAGCGCCGCCGCCGGCCAGCCGGTGGTCGGAGTGATCGGCGCCGGGGCGTTCGCCAAGGCTGCCATGCTGCCGGGACTGGCCAAGGCCGGTGCCCAGGTCAAGTACGTGGCGGATTTGAACGCCGCCCTGGCGCGCCAGGCGGCGGTCAAGTTCAACGTCACCGAAGCGGTCACCGATTACAAGCTGATGTTGCAGGATTCGCGGATTGACGCGGTCCTTATCGCCGTGGGTCACAATCTGCACGCGCGTTTTGTCTGCGAGGGGCTGGCGGCGGGTAAACATGTATTCACCGAGAAGCCGCTGGCCATGAATGTCGCCGAGGTCGGCCAGGTGCTGGAAGCCGCCCGGGCCCACCCGGATCGACAGGTCATGGTCGGCTTCAACCGCCGCTACAGTCCGCACACCGAGAAGCTCGCCGAACTGCTGGTCGGACGCAGCGAACCCCTGGCGCTGAACATGACGGTCAATGCCGGATTCATCCCGCCGGATCATTGGGCGCAGGACCCGGTGCGCGGCGGCGGGCGTATCATCGGCGAGGCCTGCCACTTCATTGACCTGTTGGCGTTTCTCGCGGGGAGCAAGGTTCGCACGGTTGCCGCGCATCGTGTTGGCGAGGGTGTGGCGATCCGGGACGACAAGATGTCGATTTCGCTCGGATTCGAAGATGGTTCGATCGGCACCGTCAACTACTTCGCCAACGGGCCCAAGTCATATCCGAAGGAACAGCTCGAAGTGTTCAGCGAGGGCCGCGTGTTCAAGCTGGACAATTTCCGCAAGACGAGCGGTTTTGGCGTTAAGGGCTTTTCGAGCTTCAAGACATCGCGCCAGGACAAGGGGCACGCCGTCGAGTTCGCCCGCTTTATCGAGCGCGTCAGCCAGGGCGGCGATCCCCTGATTCCACTGGAGGAGCTGGTCAATATCACGCTTGCCACGTTCGCCGCGATGACGGCCGCCCAGGAAGGCCGCACTGTCGGGGTTAACAAGGAGTACGCCGAGAAGTTGGGGCTCACGCTGTAGTGCGACGGGCGATCATTGTCGCATGGGGCCGATATCGTGAGTGATGAATCGACACCGTCACACGTGGCCGGCGCGCCGACCGCGTTTCAACGACGGGCGCGCGAATGCGCCGCGGCCGCCATCGAGTGGCTGTTGCGATCGATCAGGGCCTGCGGCGGGCGCGGGTCGGCGGTTTATTACTCGCGCTGGATTCGCCCGCTGCGCGGGTGGTATTGGCCCTATCCTGAGACCACCGGCTACATCATCGAGACGCTGATCGACTATGGCAAACGGGTGGGCCGGCGCGATTGCATTGACGTCGCCCGGCGCCAGGCCGATTGGATCATGTCGTTGCAAT